>NZ_MPZX01000001.1:0-1533108 GCF_002020305.1 Thioclava sp. F36-6
CGGGATGGAGCAGCCCGGTAGCTCGTCAGGCTCATAACCTGAAGGTCGTAGGTTCAAATCCTACTCCCGCAACCAAAATCTTCTAAATCATATCAAACCCGTAGCCTCGCTACCCGCGAGGCTTCTTGCGTTGCGATAAACACAGTGGAAGCAACAGAGCGCACCAATGAAAAAGGCGGCCATGAGCCGCCCTTTCCTATATCCGCAAAGCTTCGGCTCGGTTCACGAGGCCAGAAGCTCTTTCAGCTTGTCGTCGATGAACTTGACGTCGTCGGGGTTCGTCCCGGGGCCGCCAGCGAAATGGCCCCAGATCGACGGAACCGGGACGAACTCGGCGTTGGGCATGTTGGCGACTTCGATCTCGCTGTCTTCCGGCGGGAAGTAGAGGTCGGTCTGGCCGGGCATGACATAGGCTTTCGCCTTGATCGCGCCGAGTGCCGCTTTGTAGTCGCCGTTATACAGCTCGTTCGCGCTGATATCGCCATTCTGCCAAGTCCAGGCCATCGTCAGCAGGTTGTTGGCGTCTTTCGGCAGGAAGAACCCTTCCCAGAACCCGATCAGGAAATCCTCGAGCGAGGCGTAGCCGAGAGTCTTTAGATCCAGCTCTTCCCGGTAGAAGCTCTGTGAGAAGCCCCAGCCTGCGTAGACGCGGCCAACTGCGCGGAGGCCTTTTTCGGGCTTAGAGGTGTAGCGCCCGTTTTCCCACGCGGCGTCGGCCCGCAGCGCCGCCTTCACCCCTTCGAGGAAGACATAGTTGTGGCGCGAACACTTCGCCGACCCGCAGAACGGGGCGATCAGGTCCATCATCTCGGGATACATCGCCCCCCAGTGGAAGGTCTGCAGCGCGCCCATCGACCAACCGGTCACCATGCGGATCTTCTCGATGCCGAACTTCTCGGTCACCAGACGATGCTGCGCCTTGACGTTGTCATAGGCGGTCACGTTCGGGAAACGGTCCGCGTTATAGGGCTCCGGCGTGTTCGAGGGCGAGGTGGAGAGCCCGTTGCCGAACATGTTCGGGATGATGATGAAGTATTTCTCGGGGTCGAGCGCCATACCGGGCCCGATCAGCCATTCGTTGTCGTAATGCTGCCCGGAATACCACGTCGGGTAGACGATCACGTTGTCTTTGGCCGCGTTCAGCTTGCCGAAGGTCTTGTAGGCGAGACGGGCGTTGGGCACGGCGAGGCCGCATTGGAACTCGAAGGTGCCAAGCTCGAAGATTTCATAATCAAGGGTCATGGTTTTTCCTCATGTCAAAATGGAGCGACGCCCTATCTCAGGCGACGCTCCGGAAGATCGTTACGGATCAGGCAGTCGCGGTTTTCCCGCTCAGCGTGGAGATCAGGTAGTAAGCGACGCCGCCGACAAGTCCGGCCGAGATGGCGGTCGACAGATGGGGCAGATACCACTCGACGACGAAGGCCACCGCGGAGCCACAGGCCCAGGCGATGAAGGCCGTGCCGCGCCAATCGCGGTCGATCTCGGAGTTCTTGCGCACGAGGAACTGATCCACGAGGATGATCGCGCCGATCGGCGGCACGAGGATGCCCAGCAGCGACAGCCACTGGATGAAGAAGGCCCAGACATTGGTGGCCGCGATGACGATGCCGATGGCGCCGAGGATCACCGCGAAAAGACGCATGTGGCTGCGCAGGATTCGCGACCAGCCGGTCGCTGCGTTATAGAGGCAGTGGGCACAGACCGAGCCGAGGTTCACGTAGAGGAACAGGAAGGCGAGGACGCTCAGCCAAGTCATCTGCATGTTGTTCATGTAGCCGAACATGTTGTCGGTGCCGAAGGGGTTGGCATCCGGAACGGCCAGGGCTGCGGTCATGATGCCGCCGACCAGCATCGCGGCGAGGTTGGCGAAGGGGAAGGCGCTGAAGGTCGCGACCCAGGAGCTTTTCGTGTCCTTGGCCCAGCGGTTGAAGTCGGCGCTCACGGTGCCGGCGTCGATGAAGAGCGCGATGACCACGGTCAGGCCGACGCCCATCGACATCGTCGCGACGCCATTATTGCCCGGGTAGGACATGATCGCGTCCCAGCTGGTCGTCGAAGCCGCGTCGCCGACGACGAAGAGGCCCAGAATGACGAAAAGCGGCACCGAGATCATGCCGATCAGGTGCAGGCCTTTCACGCCGACGAAGGTGACGCCGATATAAAGCGCACCGGCGATGAGCGTCATGACGACGTAGTTCAGGTCATAGGTGGAGCTGACGAGCGCGCCGGTGATGCCGGTTTGCACCGCGTACCAACCAAGTAGAAGCGTCGAGAGCAGGCCGGAGGCGAAGACATAGCCCTTGCGACCGAAGACGATGCTGGCGAGCAGGGCGAAGTTCATCCCTTTCGTCGCGCCGAGCTGACCGAGCAGACCGACATAGACCAGCATGATCAGGTTGCCGATGATCATCGCCGTCAGCGCGGAGCTGAACCCCATGCCGAGCACGAGGATCGAGCCGGTCATCGCGCCGGTGATGATCATCGGGAAACCCATCCAGACCATCGTGACGGAGAACATGCTCCGCCGGGCTTTTGCCGGGACCGGTTCATGTTCGTATTCATCGCCGAGCGCGTGATCGATCTCTTCTTCGATATGTTCGAGCGCCTCTGGCTCGAGATGCTTTTCCGTCGTGGTCATGATGTACCTCGTTGTTGGACTGTTTCTGATGTTCTTGTTTTTGCAGGCATGCGAAGGCCGGACGCTTGCCGTGGGCAAACGCTGACGAAAGTCTCGCCGGGGCGGAGTGGATAAAGGGTCGATCAGTTCGGCAGCTTGATCCTGCCGTCGTTTGTGACCGGTTATACTGATCTCAGAGTTATTGGGCGCGTGCGCCGATCGGGTTAGGGCTCTGTGGTCTCTCCATTTGGGGCGGCAAATCGCCGGGCCGAAAACGCAAAAGCCCCTCACGAATCCATTCACATGGTTCGTAAGGGGCTTTCATTGCCAGATGCGGCGCTCTTCGTTGAACGCTACGTCAACACGATGGCGTGATTCGTTTCAATATGCAAATGTTTTGATGTAACGATGTAAGGCGCTGAAAATAATGCAGAAAAATGAATGAATCATGATTTCAGATGCGTTTTGCAATGCGTCGAACTTGCCGTGACGTCAGTCATTTGCTATTCGATTCTTATGTGACCGTTCCCCCCGGACTCCGCATTCGCGGGAGTTCTCGTTGAAAGATATGGAACCGTATTAATGGCTTTTGACAACGAGCCGGTCGCAGTTGGCCTCCTTTTTTCCCAAACCGGTGTAACGTCGGTGATCGAGCGCACGCAGCGTCAGGCTGCACTGCTGGCGATCGAAGAAATCAACAATGCAGGCGGTATCGATGGTCGTGAACTTCTGATCGAAGACAGCGACCCGGCTTCCGATCCGTTGCGCTTCAAGAGCGAGGCGGAGCGCCTCATCGATGTCGGCGCAAAGACCATCTTCGGCTGCTACATGTCCTCCGCACGCAAGGCCGTCTTGCCTGTGGTCGAGCAACGCCGCGCGCTGCTGTTCTACCCCACGCTTTACGAAGGGTTCGAGTTCTCGAGCAGCTGCGTCTATTCGGGCGCAGCCCCGAACCAGAACTCGCGCTGGTTGGCGGACTATCTCACCCAGACCTATGGCGACCGGTTTGTCTTCGTCGGGTCGAACTACGTTTTCCCCTATGAATCCAATCGGATCATGCGGGATCTGCTGATGCATCGCGGGGCGAAGGTCGTCGACGAAATCTACATCCCCCTGCGCCATAACGAGGAATATATCGAGCGGGCGATCTCGCGCATCAAGGCCGCGGGGCCTGCGGTCGTGTTCTCGACGGTGGTGGGTGAAGGATCGGTCCGCTTCTACCAGGCCTACGACCGCGCGGGCTTCGATCGCAGCAAACAGCCCATCGCCAGCCTGACCTCGGGCGAGCCCGAACTGCTGGCGGTCGGCAAGGATGCCTCGATCGGCAACGTGACGGCCGCGCCCTATTTCAGCGTGCTCGATACCGAGGCGAACCGACGCTTTGTCACGGCCTATGCGCGCCGGTTCGGACCGGATCAGCCGATTTCGGCGGGGACGGAAGCCGCCTATTTCCAAGTCTATCTCTTCGCGGAAGCCGTGCGCAGGTCCGGGGCGACCGATCGCGATAGCGTCTTGCGCACCTTGCCGAATTTCAGCTTCGAAGCGCCGCAGGGCCCCGTGCAGGTCGAAGGGGACACCCATCACACGAGCCTCTGGCCCCGGGTTGCCGTCGTCGGCGAAAGCGGGGCTTTCGAGATCGTGCGCGAAGCGCAGGCACCGGTGCGACCCGACCCTTATCTCGTTGAATATGATGAAGACTTGCAGATGACGTCTCCGCAATTCGGAGCCGGAGGGGGCGGAAGCTGATGCCCCGGCTGCGTCTCAAGGATTTGCGCGACCTCTCGGTCATCGTCGTCCACCCGCCGGACGCAGATGGCAAGGCGCTCATGGATCAGCTCAAACGCATCGGCTGCCGCGCGGAACTGATGTGGCCCCCCGCCAAGGCGCTGCCGAGCGGGACGGATGTCGTCTTCGCAGGCGTCTTCTTCGAGAGCCAGAGTGCCCTGAGCAGCATGCTGCGGAAGTCCGAGAAACCCGGCCCGACGGTGATCGGCATCGTGAATTACGAGAACCCGGCGATGATCGAACTGGTGCTCGACATCAACGCATTCGCGGTGATTTCGAAGCCGGTCCGGACTTTCGGTATGCTGACAAATCTTGTCGTCGCACGCTCCAATTGGATGCAGGCGGCGGATTTCCACGACAAGATCGGCAAGCTCGAAAAGAAGATTTCCGGTCAGAAGAAGATCTCGAAGGCGAAGTCTATCCTTATGGAAATGCACAAGATTTCCGAGAGGGAAGCCTATGGCACCATTCGTGCGCAGGCGATGGGTAAGCGGATTTCCGTAGAGGAAATGGCGGTCGCGATCATCAACGCAAACGAATTGTTGTCATCAAGACCGGATGATGTATAGTCGAATCAGATCGATGGCCAATGATGTCCATCGGTTCGGCACAGAAAGCCCGCTGAAGACACTGTAGTGTCTTCGCGGGCTTTTTGGGTTTTCAGGATGGTGCAAAGGCCGCGCCATCGCTGGGGGCGTACCAGAGCGCACGCAACCCCGCCCTCGTGGCGGCGCTGAATGGCAACGATGCCAATCGCTCCGAACACCCGGAGCCCCCTTCGCCAAAAATGATCCGGACCCCCGCGGTCCGGTCACGGCACCTCACACAATCGGTCACATACCAAACGCTCGTGCACGGGAGTCCTCCCTGCGCATTTACGGCCTGAAAAATCAAAACAAAACCTCAACACGGGAGACAGAAATGAAAACGAACCGGAGAAACTTCCTAAAACACACGACCGCTTTCGGCGCCGCAGCCGCCCTCGGCCCGTCGATGATCGGGAGCCCCGCGCGCGCCTCGGGTGAAATCGAAGTGGGCGTCCTGTTCTCGCTGACCGGCGGCCTTTCGATCATCGAGAAATCGCTCGCCGATGCCACGATGATGGCGATCGACGAGATCAACGCCGCAGGCGGCGTGAACGGGATGATGATCAAGCCGATCCTCGAAGACGGCGCATCCGACCCGAAGACCTATAACGAGAAGGCCTCGAAGCTAGTGATCCGCGATCGCCTGCAGACCGTGTTCGGCTCTTACACCTCGGCGAGCCGCAAGGCCGTTCTGCCGGTCTTCGAAAAGCGCAACAGCCTCTACTTCTACCCGACCTATTACGAAGGCTTCGAGTGCTCGAAGAACGTGGTCTACACGGGCGCGGTGCCGAACCAGCAGCTGTCGAACTTCATCCCGTGGATCACCAACACGCTCGGCAAGAAGAAGTTCTTCATCGTCGGCTCGAACTACATCTACCCGCGCGAGATGGCGAAAGTGTCGAAGATCCTCATCGAGCAGAATGGCGGCGAGTGGGTCGCGGACGAATATCTCGAGCTCGGCCATTCCGAATGGGGCGCGATGGTCTCCAAGATCAAGGAAAGCGGCTGCGACGTGGTTCTGTCGAATGTCGTGGGCGACTCGGTCGTGGCCTTCTACCGCGAGTTCAAGAACCAGGGCCTGACCCACGACAAACTGCCGATCTGCGCGACCGTCACCTCGGAAATCGAGATCGCCGCGATGGGTCCGGAATTCGCCGAAGGCAGCTACACCTCCTTCCCGTATTTCCAGGCCATCGACACCGATCGCAACCGCGACTTCATCGAGCGCTACCGTAAATATGTCAACGATCCCAAGGCAGTGACGCACCACGCGCTCGAGAGCAGCTACTTCCAAGTCTATCTGTGGAAACAGGCGGTCGAGAAGGCTGGTGACATCTCGGCGGATGCGGTGCGCGAAGGCATCAAGGGTCAGGTCTTCGAGGCCCCGAACGGCACCGTCACCGTCGATCCGGAAAACCTGCACACCTATCTCACGCCGCGCATCGCGCAGTGGGGCGCCGATGGTCAGGGCACGATCGTCAACGCATATGACGCGCCGACCAAGCCGCTTCCCTATGTCGCTTACGGCGAGACGGCAGAGAACCTGTTCTGCACCGGCGCCGGTCTCGACACCACCAAGCTGTGACGCAAACCGGGCACCGGGCTGATGTCCGGTGCCCATCCGAGCGAGGCGGAATTCCCTATGTCTGACATCATCTTCATCGGCCTGTCCCTGTCTTCGATCCTGCTGCTGATCGCGCTTGGCCTGTCGATCACCTACGGCGCGATGGGCGTCATCAACATGGCGCATGGCGAGCTCGTCATGATCGGGGCCTATACGGCGGTGCTCGCCGGGCTCCATCTCGGGCTCAACCTGTTCTTCGCGCTGCCTCTGGCCTTCGTGACCTCCGGGCTCGTGGGGCTCGTGATCGAGCGATTGGTGATCCGAAGGCTCTACGGACGGATCATCGACACGCTGCTCGCGACTTGGGGCGTGGCGATCTTGCTGCAACAGCTGATCCGCCTCGAATTCGGCCTGAGCTTCTTCGGCATCCATATCGACGGTCTCGGACCGGGGTTGCAGAACATGACGGTTCCGGCCTTCCTCACCCAGCCGATCGACGTGGCGGGCATGACGATCCAGCCCTATCGCACATTTATCATCGTCGTGACGCTGATGCTCGCGGGGCTGACCTGGTGGCTGATGTATCGCACCCCGATGGGCGTGCAGGTGCGCGCGATCATGCGCAATCCCCAGATCGCGGCCGCCTGCGGCATCGACGTGCGCCGCGTCTCGGCGCTGACCTTCGCCTATGGCTCGGGCCTTGCCGGGATCGCCGGTGTGCTGCTCGCAGGCTTTAAGACGGTCATGCCCGAGATGGGCGCGTCCGTCGTGGTCGATGGCTTCCTCGTCGTCGTGGTCGGAGGGGTCGGCAGCCTTCTCGGAACGATCCTCGCTGCGGGCATTCTCGGACAGATCAACGGCATCGTCGCCTTGGCGTCCAACGACATCATCGCCCGCGCCGTCGTCTTCGCGGTGGTCATCGCCCTGATCCTGTGGCGCCCGCGCGGCCTGTTCTCCTTCAAGTCGAGGTAAGCGATGTCCAGCGAAACGTCCTCCACACTTCCCAGCTCCACGAGCCGTCTTCAGCGACATGCCGACTGGGCCGTCTACGCCGTCTTCATCGTGATGGTTCTCGGCGCGCCCCTGGTGATCGACGATGTGTTCTGGCTCAACCGCATCGCCAAATATCTCGTCTTCGGCATGCTCGGCATCGCGATCGCGCTGTCCTGGGGCTATGCCGGGATCCTCAATCTGGGGCAGGGGCTCTTCTTCGGCCTCGGCGCCTATATGACGGCGATGTCGCTCAAGCTAATGAGCGCCACCAGCCTGCAGCAGGGCTCGGACAAACCGGTGCCGGACTTCATGCTCTGGAATGCAGAGCCCGGGGCCGTCACCGATCTGTGCTGCATCAACAAGGGCTCGTTCCTCTGGATCCCGTTCCAGTCGCAATGGTTCGGCATGGCGATGTCGATCGTGATCCCGCTGATCGTCGCCTTCGTGCTGTCCTCGTCGATCTTCCGGCTGCGCGTCTCGGGCGTCTATGTCGCGATCATCACGCTGGCGCTCGTGCTTCTGGTGCGGCTGCTGCTCATCGACGCGCAGCCGATCACCAACGGGTTCAACGGGCTGACCGATCTGGGCTGGCTGACCATCGGCGGGTTCGAATTCGACCCCTATATGGTCGAGACCTATTACGTGGTCGCCGTCTCGCTCACGGTGGTTTTGCTGTTGGGTCGCTGGCTTGTCTCGACACGGGCCGGGCTGATCCTGCAGTCGACGCGCGATGATCCGACCCGGGCGCGCTATCTCGGCTACGACGTCGCGGCCTATCAGATCTTCTTCTTCACGATCTCGGCCGGGATCGCGGGCTTCGCGGGGCTTCTCTATGTGGTCGCCGCCGAATTCGCCTCGCCGAGCTTCATGGATATCGGCTTCTCGATCTCGATGGTCGTCTGGGCCGCGGTGGGCGGGCGCAACTCGCTGCTCGGCGCCTGTATCGGGGCGATCCTGATCAACACGGTCGAGGCCACGGTCAGCGAGACCGAAATCTTCAAGGAAGCGTGGAAGCTGATCATCGGCGGGATCTTCGTCCTCGTCGTTCTCTACCTGCCGAACGGGCTTGCAGGCATCGCGCGCGATCTTCTGGGGCGGTTCGAACGCCGCCGGAAGGGCACGCCCGCAGAGACGGCCCCGAAAGCCGCGGAATAGGAGGGACGGACATGAATGAAGCACTCACGATCGACGGGTTGACGGTGGATTTCGGCGGGTTCAAAGCCGTGGACGGGTTCACCACCGTGGTTCAGAAAGGCGAGTTGCGGGTCATCCTCGGCCCCAACGGCGCCGGGAAGACCACGCTGATGGATCTCGTCAGCGGCAAGACCGCCTCCACCCAAGGCAGCGTCCATCTCTTTGGCGAGAACATCACCAACCGCCCCGAGCACATCATCGCGCGGCACGGGATCGGGCGAAAATTCCAGATCCCGAGCGTCTTCCGCGATCTGACCGTTCGGCAGAACCTCGAAGTCGCGGCCTCGGGAGAACCCGGCGTATTCCGCAACCTTCGCCTGCACATGGTGGCGGAGGACCGGGCGCGGGTCGAGGACGTGATCGCGATGACGCGGCTCGAGCCGGTGCTCGATACGGTCGCGGGCGAGTTGTCCCACGGCCAGATGCAATGGCTGGAACTGGGGATGCTGATCACGCAACAGGCGAAGGTCATCCTTCTCGATGAACCCACCGCGGGCATGACCCATGCGGAGACCTTCCGCACCGCCGAAATCATCAACGAAATGAAGGGCAGCCACACGATCCTCGTGGTTGAGCATGACATGGCTTTCGTGCGCAAGATCGCCGAGCGGATCACGGTCATGCACATGGGCAAGCTGCTCGCGGAGGGCCCGATGGAAAAGATCGAGACCGATCCAAAGGTGCGCGAAGCCTATCTCGGTTCGGGAGGGATTCACTGATGCTTTCTCTGAGCAACCTCGACAGCTTCTACGGCCGCAGCCAAGCGTTGCACGACGTCTCGATGAGCGCGCCGAGCGGCACGATCCTCGCCGTTCTGGGCCGCAACGGCGTGGGCAAGACCACGCTTCTGCGCTCCATCCTCGGGCTGACTGATCGCCAGAGCGGTGATGTCGTGCTCGACGGGCAGAACATCTCCTCTGATGCGACCTACCGGCGCGCGCGGGCGGGGATCGCCTATGTGCCGCAGGGCCGGATGATCATCCCCGATTTCACCATCCGCGAGAACATCCTGATGGGCGGCTTCGCGGCGCAGGGCCCGCGCGCCATTCCCGAAATCGTCCCGAAGATCTTCCCCTATCTGATGGAAAATCTCGACCGGCCCGGGGGGGTGCTCTCGGGCGGTCAGCAACAGCAGCTTGCCATCGCCCGCGCGCTGGCGAGCGGCCCCAAGGTCCTCCTGATGGACGAGCCGACCGAGGGCATCCAGCCCAATATCGTCGAGCAAATCGAGGACATCATCATCCGCCTCAATGCCGAACTCGGACTGACGATCCTCCTTGTCGAGCAGAACGTGAAATTCGCGCGCCGTGCCGCGCAGAACTTCACGATGCTCGAGAACGGTCGCGTCGTGGCCGATGGCGCGATCGCGGATCTCACCGAGGAAACGGTCACCAAACACATGGCGATCTGACCCCATAAACCCGCCTTCCCGGATCAACCGGAAAGGCATTCGACAACTCCACCAACAGCAGAGGTAACAACATGTATCATGGAGATATTTCGAGCAGCGCCGATACCGTGGGCGTCGCCGTCGTCAACTACAAGATGCCGCGTCTTCACACCAAGGCCGAGGTTCTCGAGAACTGCCACAAGATCGCCGACATGGTGAAAGGCATGAAGAAGGGCCTGCCGGGCATGGACCTGGTGATCTTCCCCGAATACTCGACCCACGGCATCATGTATGACGAGACCGAGATGTACGAGACCGCCTCGTTGGTGCCGGGCGAAGAGACCGAGATCTTCGCCGCCGCCTGCCGTGAAGCCAATGT
Source organism: Thioclava sp. F36-6 (assembly GCF_002020305.1). Classification (NCBI taxonomy): domain Bacteria; kingdom Pseudomonadati; phylum Pseudomonadota; class Alphaproteobacteria; order Rhodobacterales; family Paracoccaceae; genus Thioclava; species Thioclava sp. F36-6. Next base: position 10,513 of record NZ_MPZX01000001.1, read on the forward strand.
CTGGGGCGTGTTCTCGCTGACCGGCGAGCGCCACGAAGAGCACCCGAAGAAGGCGCCCTACAACACGCTCATCCTGATGAACAACAAGGGTGAGATCGTCCAGAAATACCGCAAGATCATGCCCTGGGTTCCGATCGAGGGCTGGTATCCGGGCAATTGCACCTATGTCTCGGAAGGCCCTAAGGGCATGAAAATGAGCCTCATCATCTGTGATGACGGCAACTACCCGGAGATCTGGCGCGACTGCGCGATGAAGGGTGCCGAACTGATCATCCGCTGCCAGGGCTACATGTATCCGGCCAAGGACCAGCAGGTGATCATGGCCAAGGCGATGGCCTGGGCGAACAACTCCTATGTCGCCGTCGCCAATGCGGCAGGCTTCGACGGCGTCTATTCCTATTTCGGCCACTCGGCCATCGTCGGCTTCGACGGCCGCACGCTGGGCGAATGCGGCGAAGAGGAATACGGCATCCAATACGGCCAGCTCTCGGTCTCGGCGATCCGCGATGCGCGCAAGAACATGCAGAGCCAGAACCACCTCTTCAAGCTCGTGCACCGTGGCTATACCGGCATGATCAACTCGGGTGACGACACCAACGGTCTCGCCGAGTGCCCCTACGACTTCTACACCAAATGGGCGGAAGATCCGGAAGGCACGCGCGAGATGGTCGAGGCGATGACCCGCTCGACCGTCGGTACCGAGGAATGCCCGATCGACGGTATTCCCAACGAAAAGTCCGACCCCACTCACCGGTGAGGCAGGCGAGCAGTGCCGGCGGAGACATCCGCCGGCCGATCAAACGCGAGGATCTTCTATGACGATCGACCAGTACCGGCTCGAGGAAGAGCCGACTTACCACCCGAGCGGCGACGAGGTGGCCTTCTACGAATCCGCCTATGCGGCGCGGCTTCCGGTGATGCTCAAGGGGCCGACCGGCTGCGGCAAGACCCGCTTCGTCGAGCATATGGCCTGGCGTCTGGGCAAGCCGCTCATCACGGTGTCCTGCCACGAGGACATGACCGCCTCGGATCTTGTCGGGCGGTTTCTGCTCGGCCCCGAGGGCACGCATTGGCAGGACGGGCCGCTCACGATGGCGGTGCGTCACGGCGCGATCTGCTATCTCGACGAGGTGGTCGAGGCGCGTCAGGACACGACGGTCGTGATCCATTCGCTGACCGATGATCGCCGGATATTGCCGCTCGAGAAGAAGGGCGAACTGGTCCATGCGCATCCCGATTTCCAGCTCGTGATCTCTTACAACCCCGGCTACCAGAGCGTTCTCAAAGACCTCAAGGAATCCACGAAGCAACGCTTCAGCGCGGTCGATTTCACCTACCCGATGGCCTCGGTCGAGGCTTCCATCGTGGCCTCCGAGGCGGATATCGCCGCCGATATCGCCGACAAGCTGGTGAAGATCGCCGAGAAGTCGCGGCATCTGCGCGGGCAGGGGCTCGAGGAAGGGGCGTCCACGCGGATGCTCATCCATGCCGGTCGCCTCATAAAGACGGGCATGACGCTGACCGACGCCTGCAAGCACGCGATCATCGTTCCCATCACGGATGACCCGGATATGCGCGGTGCGCTCGATGCGGTCGTCGATGCCTGTGCCTGACAGCATGAATGTCGAAGCCACCCCTGACCTGCCGGGCGCGATCCGCAGCGCCTTCTCGGCGCCCGCGATAGCCGACTGGCTGCGGGCGCGCGAACGGCTGCGGGGCGCGGGATACGGGCGGACGGTCCCCCGCGCCTATGAGCGTAGTTCGCTGGCTCTTGCGCCGAAACTCGGGGCGGGGCCGACGATCGCCTTGGCAAAACTCGTGTCCCATGTCGCGATCCGGGTCTCGCCCCGCGCGGCGGAGCGCGTCTGCACTGCGGCGGACACGGTCGCGCAGAGATACGAGCCGCAGGAATTCACCGCGTGGCTCGCGCTGATGACGCGGATTACCACGCAAGCGCCGGAGTCCGTGTATCCCTTTCTCGATAATATGGAACGGCTCGTCGGGCGGCTCTCCGAACAGGCGCTCGAGGACTGGGTCGCGACCGGATTGCGTCTGGCGGGGCGCGATGCCGACAAGCGAAGCGCCTATTTCTCCTTGCAGACCGCCGAGGCGCAGCGCGCGCTCGAACACGAAAGCGGCGAGCAGAGCTTCTACGATCACGAGCGCCGGTTGCGGGCCTATCTCACGGCGATTTCCGGCGCGACCCCGCCGCTGCGTGTCGCGCCCACGGGCATGGGAGAGAAAGCCGCGCGGCGGGTGTCCTTCGCGGGCAATGTCATTCTCGTGCCGCCCAGCTTGCCCGGCTATCGCGGCGAGACGGAGTCCCTGTTTCGCGCCGCGCTCGCCCATATCGGGGCGCATATCAACTTCACCAAAACCCGCTTTGATATCGGGCAGCTCAAACCGCTGCAGATGGCGGTCGTGTCCTTGATCGAGGATGCGCGGGTGGAGGAACTGGCGGCGCAGGAGATGCCCGGGCTGCGCAGACTCTGGCAAGGGTTTCACGTCGCCCAACCCGGAGGGCTGCCGACCGCTCCCAGCCTGTTCGCGCGGCTGGCGCGGGCGCTGATCGATCCTGAGTTCGACGACCCCGACGGATGGGTTCAAAAAGGCCGCCGGATGTTCATGGAGGCGCGCGAGCGCTGGGCCGATCCGGCGATCAGCCGCGAGATCGGCAATCTGCTGGGCAACGATCTCGGGCAGCTTCGCGTGCAGTTCAATGCGAAGGATTACGTGGTTCAGCCCGCCTATCGCGACGACAATCTCGGGCTCTGGGCTCTCGACGAACCACCCCCGGAAGAGGCGCAGACCCTGGAGGTTCAGGTCGACACCGTGCAACTGCGTCGCTCCGAGCCGACCCCGGGCGCGGGCAAGCAATCGCAACAGCAGGAGCAGACCGAAAGCGACAGGGTCGAGAAAGTCGCCCCCGTCACCGAGGCGGCCGAAGAGGGACGGGCGGTCGCCTCCTATCCCGAATACGACTACGAGATCGGCCGGGAACGCGCGAACTGGACGGTGGTCAAGGAATACCCCGCGACGCCGGGAAATCGCCGCTTCTGGCAGGAGTTGCAGGACGCGCAGGGGCCGCTTCTGTCGCGCATCACCGGCCTCGTGCGCTCGGCGCAGATCGGGCGCGCGCGCCGGGAGAAGCGGCAGGCGGAGGGAGAAGTTCTCGATCTCGACGCCTGTATCGAGGCGGCGACGGCTCTGCGTGCTGGCGAGTTTCCCGATCATCGCCTCTACGAGCGGCAGGCCCCGCCGACGCGCGATCTCGCGGTCAGCCTGCTCCTTGATATCTCGCAATCGACGGCCGATCTCGTCCCCGGAACACAGCACCGCATTCTGGACATGGAGCGCGATGCGACGGCGGTTCTCGCCCATGCGATGAACGAAATCGGCGATCCTTTCGCGATCAACGCCTTCTGCTCGGCCGGGCGCGAAGACGTGCGCGTCGTTGCGGTGAAACGGTTCTCCGATGCGTTGGATGAAGAGACGGGTTCGGCGCTGTCGGGCCTGAAGCCGGGCTATTCGACGCGGCTCGGGGCCGCCCTGCGCCATGCCGGGAAGGACCTCGCGCAGGTGCCGCGGCATCGTCGCCTGCTGCTCTTGATCACCGACGGGGAGCCCTCGGATATCGACTCGCCCGATCCGGACTATCTTGTCCGCGACGCGCGGCGCGCCGTTCGCAGCCTGAGCGCGCTGGGGATCGATGTCTTCTGCGTGGGGCTCGGGCCGCGAAACAAGGAGCAAGAGGCCGCGATTTTCGGGCGCAACGGGTTCATCCAGATCGACGAGCTGAGCACGCTGCCGGACAAGCTTTTGTCGCTCTATCTCCGGCTGACGCGGTAACGGGGCGCTGACCCCGGCGCTTCTGAGAGCATATGAAAAAGGCCCGCATCGCTGCGGGCCTTTTGCAAAATCATACCATCACTTGCGCGGCTTCTTCGGGCCGCCGGGCTTGGGCTTCCCGCCTTTGCCCGGATGCGGCCCTTTGCCGGGGCCTGCATATTTCGCGCGGGGCTTCCTGGCCTTCGGGGCGGCACCGCCTTCGGGCTTGGGCTTGCGCTTCTTCGGCGGGATGTCCGCGAGGGCTGCGAACACGGCCTCGTCGTCGGGGCTCCAGCCGCTGGTCTTCGCACTCTCCTCCGGGGTGTCGTCGCGTGGAGCCTTGGGCGGGCCCTTGCGATGGGGCGCCTTGTTTGGGCGCTCGCCACGGTCGCCGCGTTCCGGTTTGCCGTGCGGCTTGTCGGCGCGGCGCTTTTTCGGCGGCGGTCCGAAATCAGGTTCACCGTTCAGGGCGCGGGCCTTGATCTCATCGGAGAGCTCGCCATCGGGACCAAGCGAGGCCGCGAATTTCGCGACGCTCTTCTCGGCGATCTCGACGAAGGTCTCGTCATCGCGCACGCGGATCGCACCGATCGACGATTTGTCGAGATCGGCATGGCGGCGCAGCAAGGGCAGCAGCCAGCGCGGCTCGGCCCGGTCATTGCGACCGACCGACAGCGTGAACCAGCGGCTCGGACCGAATTCCTGACGCTCCGATTGCCCCTTGGTGTCCGGCGGCAGAAGGTCTTCGGGCGGGGCATTGCGCGATTGCTGCAGCCGCAGGAAGGCGGCGGCGACAGCCTCGGCCCCGTGCCGGTCGAGCAGCTTGCGCGCAAACGCCGCCTGATCCTCGCTGACCGGCTCGCGCCAATCGGGATCGGTCAGCAAGCGCTCTTCATCGCGCGCGATGATCGACTCGGCCGAGGGCGGCACAGTCCATTCGGCGTTGATCTTCGCGAATTTCAGCAGGCGTTCGGCACGTTTGACCATGCGCGGCGGCACGATCAGCGCGGACATGCCCTTGCGCCCGGCGCGACCCGTCCGGCCCGAACGGTGCAGCAGGCTCTCGGTGTTCTGCGGCAGATCGGCATGGATCACGAGGCTCAGGTTCGGCAGGTCGATGCCGCGCGCGGCCACATCGGTCGCCACGCAAACGCGCGCGCGCCCGTCGCGCATCGCCTGCAGCGCGTGGCTGCGTTCGGCTTGGCTCAGTTCACCCGACAGCGTCACGACCGAGAGGCCGCGATTGCCGAGACGCGCGCTGAGATGGTTCACCGCCGCGCGGGTGTTGGCGAAAACGATGGCGCTTTCGTCATGGTGGAAGCGCAGCAGGTTGAAGATCGCATGATCGCTGTCCGAGGCCGCAACCTTCAGCGCCTTGTAGGCGATGTCGGAGTGCTGCTGCGCGGTGTTGATCGTCGAAATGCGCTGCGCGTCGTTCTGGAACTGCTCGGCCAGCTTCGCGATCATCGGCGAGACGGTGGCGGAGAACAGCAGCGTGCGCCGCTCTTCCGTGGCGGAGCCGAGGATGAATTCGAGGTCTTCCCGGAAGCCCAGATCGAGCATCTCGTCGGCCTCGTCGAGCACGACCGCGCGGATGTCGCTCAGATCGAGCGCGCCGCGGCGGATATGGTCGCTCAGACGACCGGGCGTGCCGACCACGATATGGGTGCCGCGTTCGAGGGCGCGGCGTTCCTGACGCGGGTCCATGCCGCCGACGCAGGAGCTGACGATGGCGCCGGTCTTGGCGTAGAGCCAGCGCAATTCCTGCATGACCTGAAAGGCGAGTTCCCGCGTGGGGGCCACAACGAGTGCAAGCGGCGTGCCAGCCGGGCCGAAGCTTTCGGCCTCGCCCAGCAGGGTCGGGGCGATCGCGAGACCGAAGCCGACCGTTTTACCCGAGCCGGTCTGGGCAGAGACCAGCAGGTCCTTGCCCTCCAGCGCGGGATCGGTCACCGCGTCCTGCACGGGAGTGAGAGTGTCGTAGCCGCGCTCGGCGAGCGCTGCGGAAAGGGAGGGGATCATCGGAAAGTCGTCCAAGCAATGACGTAAGGGACGGGCCGCTCTGCTCTGGCAGCCCGTGCGGAAGGCGCCTGCATAACGGTCCCTGCGGCAAATGTATATTGCCTATTTGGGGAATCCGCTCTCTATGGGCAATAATTCTTGGTCAGGCGAGGACTTGCAGCACCACCGCCGAGGCGTAGATCGCGACCAGCAGCAGGCTCTCGATCCCGATCCGGGCCGGCCCGTCCTTCTGCCGCAGGATGAGCCCGCCGAGCAGCACGCCCGTCATCATCAGTCCCGTCGCCAGCCAGTAGAGGTCCGACATCGAGACCGCGTGATACAGCGAGCCGTCACGATATGCCCCATCGGAGAAGACGAGGAACAGCGTGTCGAAAGTGTTGCCGCCGATGATCCCGCCGATGGCCAGTTGCAGCGCGCCGCGACGGACAGCTGTCAGCGTCGTCACCAGTTCGGGCAGCGAGGTCACGATCGCCGTCAGCAGCGCGCCCACCAGCGAGGAGCTGAGACTGAAGCGGGTGACGAATTCCTGCCCGGCTTGCGAAATGACCCAACCGCTGAGGCCCATGATGACGACGAGGCCCATGAAGACGATGATCGGCCCGCGCGGCGAGCGGTTCGCTTCCTCCTCGTCTTCGGGTTCGTCATGGCGCGTCTCGCGAGTCTCGACCGGTCTCCACATCGGCGTCTCCGACACCTGGGTCGCGAGTTTCGTGCCGCCGAGATAGGCGAGGAACAGCACCACCGAGGCCGGGCTGATCCCCCAGATCGCGAAGTCGGGCGCGGCGGTCGCGGCGAGCGGGATCGACAGCAGCACGATCAGCATCACCGCCTGAAAAAGGTTCGCGGGCTCTGCCGCGGAATGTTCGAGATTGGCGCGTCGGTGCAGCATGTCGGCGAGCGCCAGAAAGAAGGTCTGCGCGGCGATCCCGCCCACGGCATTGGAAAAGGCGAAACTCGCATCGCCCTGTGCGGCCACCGAGACCGAGACGACGATCCCCGACAGCGAGGTCGCGGCCCCCAGCACGATCCCGCCCGCCAGCGCTTCGCCCATCCGCGTGCGATCCGCGATCACATCGGCCAGTCCGGTCGCCTTGATGGAGGAGATGACGACGATCAGCCCGGCGAGGGTGAAGACGCCGAGCAGAAGCGGGGTCGAAAGTGAGGCGATCATGAAGGCTCCGGGGACATTGTTCGAAAAGCAACCGCGCAGCGCGCTCACGGTTCCGTTAAGAGGGCGGTGGCTGGGCGCCTCTGCAAAGGGCTGGGGGAGTCGACATGCCCGACAGAGACGTTAGTGTCGGCGCCAATCAGCGCGCGGGAGGACAAGCATGTTTATCGGATTGGATCTGGGCACATCGGGGCTGAAGGGGCTCTTGATCGACGAGGCGCAGCGCGTGGTGGCCGAGGCGACGCATCCGCTCACCGTGTCGCGCCCGCAGGAGGGCTGGTCGGAACAGGATCCAGCCGAATGGATCGCGGCGATGGAGGCGGTGCTCGGCTCGCTCGCGCAGCACGATCTGTCGGCGGTGCGCGGGATCGGGCTTTCGGGGCATATGCATGGCGCGACGCTGCTCGATGCGCAGGACGCGGTGCTGCGGCCCTGCATCCTGTGGAACGACACCCGCGCCCATCGCGAGGCTGCAACGCTCGATGCGGATCCGCAATTCCGAGAGATCAGCGGTAATATCGTCTTCCCCGGCTTCACTGCGCCGAAACTGGTCTGGCTCGCCAAGCACGAGCCGGAGCGTTTCGCGAAAGTGGCGAAGGTGCTGTTGCCGAAGGACTACCTGCGGCTCTGGCTGACTGGAGAGCATGCTTCGGAGATGTCCGACGCCGCCGGGACGAGCTGGCTCGATACCGGCGCGCGCGACTGGTCGGATGCGCTTCTGTCGGCGACCGGGATGCGGCGCGAACAGATGCCGCGCCTCGTCGAGGGCTCGGACGTGTCGGGCACGCTGCGCCCGCAGATCGCGGCGCGCTTCGGTCTGCCGGAGGGCGTCGTCGTTGCGGGCGGCGGGGGCGACAACGCGGCTTCGGGCGTGGGCGTCGGCGTCGTGGCAGCCGGGCAAGCCTTCGTCTCGCTCGGCACCTCCGGCGTGCTGTTCGCCGCCGATGACGGCTATCGCCCCGATGCGGCGAGCGCGGTGCACAGTTTCTGTCACGCCCTGCCGCAGACATGGCACCAGATGGGCGTGGTGCTGGCCGCGACCGACGCGCTGAACTGGTACGCGCGGCTTCTGGAGAGCGACGCCAAGGAATTGACCGAAGGCCTCGGCCCGCTGCAGGCGCCGGGCAAGGCGCGGTTCCTGCCCTATCTCGGCGGCGAGCGTACGCCGCTCAACGATGCGGCGATCCGCGGCGCGTTCATCGGGCTTGAGCACGCAACCGATCGCGCCGCGACCACGCGGGCCGTGCTGGAAGGGGTGAGCTTCGCGCTGCGCGATTGCCGCGATGCGCTGGCTGGCACCGGCACCCGGATCGAGACGCTGCTCGGCGTCGGCGGCGGTACGCGCTCGCGCTATTGGTGCGAGGCGATCGCGACCGCGCTCGACACGCCCGTGGCCCTGCCGGTGGCGGGCGATTATGGCGGCGCGTTCGGGGCGGCGAGGCTTGGGATGATGGCCGCGACCGGCGGCGGGCTGGATATCGCGAGCCCGCCCGAGATCGCCGCGACGATCGAGCCGGTCTCCGCGTTGCGCGAGGCGTTCGACGAAGGGTACAAGCGCTACCGTCAGGCCGGCGCTGCGCTGCGGGGTTTGACCTGATCTACCTCGGGCCGCGCGGTGGCGATCGGCGCGGCGTCGCGGAGATTAGCTCGAGAATTGCAGACGGATCCGGTTCACATATTCCACGCCCGGTCGCAGGATCGTCGAGGGGAACTCGGGGCGATTGGGCGCATCGGGCCAGGCCTGCGGTTCCAGGCAGATCGCGTTGAAGCTGTCGCCGGACGGAGCGGTGTAGACCTGCAATCCGGGCTGGTTGCTCAGCATGGTCATGCTGCGTCCGGAGGCCGGATCGCTCAATACCGCCACCTCGCGCATCCCGCCGGAGCCGGTGCAGAAATTGTGGTCGAAGCCCGCGCCATCGGGCCCCAGCGCCGGGGCCGGTTCGCGGAAATCGAAGCGCGTGCCAGCCACGTCGCGCGGCCCGCCTACGGGGAGTTTCTCGCCATCAACCTCGAGAACCTGTTTGGCATTGAGCTTCAGTCGGTGATCGGCGATCGAGCCGCCGCCCGCGAGATTGAAATACCCATGCGAGGTCAGAGACACCGGGCAAGCGCGATCACAGCACGCGCGGTAAGTGATGCTCAAAGTTTCTGGGTCCGATACCGCGAAGCTCACCTCCGCGACGAGATTTCCGGGGAAGCCTTGATCGCCATCCGGGCTTTCGAGCCGCAGTGTCGCCGCGTTGATCCAATGCGCGACAACGGTCCAGTCGCATTGGTCGAACCCCTTGCCACCGCCATGGAGGCAGTTCCCGCCTTCATTCGCATCTAGCTGGAACTGCTCGCCATCGAGCGTGAATTGCGCTCCGGCGATGCGGTTGGCATAGCGCCCGATCGTCGCTCCGTGGAAATCGCGTGTCTTCTGTTTCGGGTCGGGGCCGATGAGAAGCTCGACCGGACCGTCGTCGCTGGGCAGCACAACGCTTGTCAGTCGCGCGCCCTTTGGATCGATGCGCACCAGCATCCCTGATGCAAGCCCGATCTCCAGTTCTGATTCGTGATCGAACATGCTGTGTCCTGTCCGTTTCTCGACGAGGCCAACCTAGCGTAACCCTCTCTTCACGTTATGACTTTAATCTCGATCAATACCTGAGGCCAGTTAGCTACATCGCCACTTTCAGCGCTTTGGGCGCGGGCCGCACATCCCGAGCCACATCATACCCAACGCAATTGTTCCTTAAAAGTTTCGTGATGAGCACGCGGAATCTTGTGTGCAGAGGTATTCATGCTCGATTTTGCGCGAAAATTCATTATATCTGGCAATAACGAAAGTTAACGCGCCTTTTGGTGCACAAGCGACAGGCGCTAGCGGGAGTACGCAAAATGCCACAAGCAGTAGATCTCTTCGTGATCGGCGGCGGGGTGAACGGCTGCGGGATCGCGCGCGACGCGGCCGGACGGGGCCTGCGGGTGCGTCTGGCCGAGATGGGCGATCTTGCGCAGGCGACCTCTTCGGCCTCCACCAAGCTGTTCCACGGCGGGCTGCGCTACCTCGAATATCTCGAGATCAAACTGGTCCGCGAGGCGCTGTCCGAGCGCGAGGTGCTAATCCGCGCGATGCCGCATATCTCATGGCCGATGCGCTTCGTGCTGCCCTATAGCGCCGATATGCGTTTCGAGAGCGATACACCGGTCTCGAAAATGCTCTCTACCGTCATGCCGTGGATGAAGGGCAAGCGCCCGTCCTGGATGATCCGCTCGGGGCTGTTCCTCTATGACCATCTGGGCGGGCAGGGGCTGCTGCCGGGCACCAAGCGGCTCGACCTGCGCAACGCCCCGGAAGGCGCGCCGCTGAAGGACAGCTTCACCCATGCGTTCGAATATTCCGATGGCTGGGTGCAGGATGCCCGGCTCGTCGTGCTCAATGCTCGCGACGCCGAGGCGCATGGCGCCGACATTCGCGTGCAGACCAAGGTGGTCGAGGCGCATCGCGATGGCGGCCACTGGGTGATCGTGACCGAAGGCCCGAACGGGCGCGAAGAGCATATGGCCCGCGCCGTGGTCAATGCTGGCGGCCCGTGGGTCGAGCAGATCCTGAAAGGCACGATGGGCAGCGCCAGCCGCGAGCATATCCGCCTCGTGCGCGGCAGCCATATCGTGACGCGCAAGCTCTACAATCACGACAAATGCTACTTCTTCCAGGGTGCGGACGGGCGGATCATCTTCGCGATCCCCTATGAGCAGGACTTCACCCTGATCGGCACCACCGAGGCCGCCCATGAGGACTCGCCGCTCGCCGCCGAATGCACCGAGGCTGAGCGCGATTACCTGTGCGATTTTGCGTCCGAATATTTCAAGGAAGAGGTCACGCCCGACGACGTCGTCTGGACCTATTCCGGGGTGCGCCCGCTCTATGAAGACGGCGCGAGTTCGGCCACGGCGGCGACGCGCGAATATGTTCTTTCGCTCGATGCGCCGGCGGGCCAACCCGCGGCGCTGCACGTCTTTGGCGGAAAGATCACCACCTATCGCCGTTTGGCCGAGGATGCGCTCGCCAAGCTGCGCCCGCACCTCCCGGGCATGGGCGGGTCGTGGACGAAAGGCGCGCGCCTGCCGGGTGGCGATTTCGCCCCCGAAGAGGTCGGCGCCAAGATTGCCAAGCTCTCGCAGGATTATCCCTTCGTGGATCGCAAATGGGCCGAGCGGATGATCCGCCATTACGGCACCGAGTCCTGGGACATCTTCGGCGATGCCAAGGCGCTGGGCGATCTGGGGCGCGATTTCGGCGGTACGCTGACCGAGGCCGAGCTGCGCTGGCTCGTCGAGAAGGAGTGGGCACGCAAGGTCGAGGACGTGATCTGGCGGCGCACCAAGCTGGGCTTGCGGCTCGATGCCGATCAGGTCAACTCTGTCGCCGCGTGGCTGGAGGAGCACGCAGCCTGAGGCGCGAAACGGGAGGACTTCATGACCTATATTCTGGCAATCGACCAAGGCACCACGTCTTCGCGCGCGATCGTCTTTGACGATGCGCTGCGCCCCGTGGCGAGTGCGCAGCAGGAATTCACGCAGCACTTCCCGCATTCCGGCTGGGTCGAGCATGATGCCGAGGAGATCTGGGATAGCGTGCTGGCGACCGTGCGCGGGGCCATCGAGAAAGCCGGGATTGCGGCCTCCGACATCTCCGGGATCGGCATCACCAACCAGCGCGAGACGACGCTGGTCTGGGATCGCGAGAGCGGAAAGCCGATCCATAATGCCATCGTCTGGCAGGACCGCCGCACCGCCGAATTTTGCCGCGAGCTGCGCGAGGACGGGTTCGAGGACACGGTGACCGCGCGCACCGGGCTGATCGTGGACCCGTATTTCTCGGCCACGAAACTGCGTTGGCTTCTGGAGAATGTCGACGGCGCGCGCGAGGCCGCCGAGGCGGGCAAGCTCGCCTTCGGCACGATCGACAGCTGGCTGATCTGGAAACTGACGGGCGGCAAATCGCATGTCACCGATGCGACCAATGCCGCGCGCACGATGCTTTACGATATCGCCAAGGGCCGCTGGTCGACGACCATCGCCGCCAAGCTCGGCGTGCCGATGGAGATGCTGCCCGAGGTAAAGGATTGCGCCGCCGAGTTCGGCGTCACGCACCCCGATCTCTTCGGCGCGGAAATCCCGATCCTTGGTGTCGCGGGCGACCAGCAGGCGGCGACCGTGGGGCAGGCCTGCTTCAAGCCCGGTATGCTGAAATCGACCTACGGGACCGGCTGCTTTGCGCTGCTCAATACCGGCGATCAAATGGTGCGCTCGGAGAACCGCCTGCTGACGACCATCGCCTATCAGCTCGACGGCAAGGTCACCTACGCGCTCGAAGGCTCGATCTTCGTCGCGGGGGCTGTGGTGCAATGGCTGCGTGACGGGCTGAAGATCATCGAAGCCGCCGATCAGACGCAGGCGCTCGCCGAGCAGTCCGACCCCGAGCAGGACGTGATCATCGTGCCCGCCTTCACCGGCCTCGGCGCGCCTTACTGGAACCCCGATTGCCGCGGCGCGGTCTTCGGCCTGACCCGCAGCTCCGGCCCGGCCGAGTTCGCCCGCGCGGCGCTGGAATCGGTCGGTTTCCAGACCCGCGACCTCTTGGAGGCGATGCAGGCGGATTGGTCCGATGACGCCCGCCCGACCCTGCGCGTCGATGGCGGCATGACGGCCTCGGACTGGGCGATGCAGTTCCTGTCGGACATCCTCGGCGCGCCTGTCGACCGGCCCGAAGTGTTGGAAACAACGGCGCTCGGCGCGGCATGGCTCGCGGGCTACAAGGCGGGGATTTATCCCGAGCCCGAGGAGTTCGCAAAGGGCTGGGCGCTCGATCGCAACTTCGCCCCCGAGATGGACGAGGCCAAGCGCGAAGCCCGCTACGCCGAGTGGAAAAAAGCGGTCGCTGCGGCGATCTCGATCACTCAGTAGCAGCCCGAGTGATCTTCGCCCCAGCCGGCGATATAGATCACAGACGGGGTGCGCCCGTAGCCGCAGACGAAGACATAGACGCCGAAGGGCTGCCCCGCGCGGACCATTTGCGTAAAACTTCCCCGCGTATCGCCGCCCGCCTCGACCATCGCGGGAATACGCGCCCGCGTGGCGCGATCCGCGAAGACAGGATCGGATTCGTCGCGCGCATCCCTTAGCCCGAAGCGATGATAATTCGCCCGATCCTGCTGCAAGGCCGCACCGAGAGATCTCAGGGCCACGCCCTTCGAATTCCGCATATCCTGTGGGCCGATGTAGGCGGAGTAGGCCGCAATCTGGGTCCAGTCCTGTGCGGCTGACAGGCCGGGCAATCCAATGAGCGGCAGGGGGATGATGGCGATAAGACGAAGTAATTGGCGCATGGGAGGGCCTCCGGGCAGAGCGGAAAGGGCAGGGTACGCAATGTCTTGATGCCCGAAATCATGCCGAGGGCCCTCAAATCGCGCAACGATTCTGTGCCCCGCCTGCCAAGCCCTCTCCGACACCGAGAGAGGGCTTTCCCTTTCGCGCGTTTTGCTCTTTCTTGTCCCGATCCGCCCCGATGACAGGAGCCACCTAATGACCCGCTACCCCCGCGACCTGCGCGGCTATGGCCGCACGACCCCCGATCCGCATTGGCCGGGCGAGGCGCGCGTGGCGATCTCGATGGTGCTCAATTTCGAAGAGGGCGGCGAGAACAATGTCCTGCATGGTGACGCGGCCTCCGAGGCGTTCCTGTCCGATATCGCAGGCGCCGCGCAATGGCCCGGCCAGCGGCATTGGAACATGGAGTCGATCTACGAATATGGCGCGCGCGCAGGCTTCTGGCGGCTGCACCGGCTGTTCACCGGGCTGAACGTGCCGCTGACGATCTACGGCGTCGCAACCGCGCTGGCCCGCGCCCCCGAGCAGGTCGCCGCGATGAAGGAGGCCGGCTGGGAGATCGCCTCGCACGGCCTCAAATGGGTCGAGCACAAGGATATGGCGGAAGACGAAGAGCGCCGCCAGATCGCCGAAGCCATCCGCCTGCACACCGAGGTCGTCGGAGAGCGTCCGCGCGGCTGGTATACCGGGCGCTGCTCGGCCAACACGGTGCGGCTGACGGCCGAAGAGGGCGGTTTCGACTGGATTTCCGACACCTATGACGACGATCTGCCCTATTGGCTCGAGGTCGGCGCGCGCGACCAGCTCGTGATCCCCTACACGTTGGAAGCCAATGACATGCGCTTCGCCACCGCGCCGGGCTATATCGAGGGCGAGCAGTTTTTCCAGTATCTCAAGGACAGCTTCGACACGCTCTATGCCGAAGGGCTGGACGGCGCGCCGAAGATGTTCTCGGTCGGCCTGCATAACCGCCTGATCGGGCGGCCCGGCAAAGTCGCGGGGTTGAAGCGTTTCCTCGATTACGCGCTCTCGCATGAGGGCGTCTTGTTCGCGACCCGGGGAGAGATCGCCGCGCATTGGGCTGCGACCCATCCCCACTCCCGCCGTGAACGCCCGAGCCAGATGAGCCGGGAGCGTTTCGTCGAAGCCTTCGGCGGCATCTACGAACATTCGCCCTGGATCGCGCAGCGTGCCTTCGATCTGGAACTCGGTCCGGCGCATGATTGCCTCGAGGGCGTGGCCTCGGCGCTGGCCCGCATCTTCCGCTCAGCGTCGGAAGCCGAACGCCTCGGCGTGCTGACCGCGCACCCCGATCTCGCGGGCAAACTCGCCCAGGCCAAGCGCCTCACCGCGGAAAGCACCTCCGAACAGGCGAGCGCCGGGCTAGATGCGCTGACCGATGAAGAACGCGCCACATTCGAAGGGCTCAACACCGCCTATACCGAAAAATTCGGTTTCCCCTTCATCATTGCGGTAAAAGACAATACCAAGGCGTCAATCCTCCACGCCTTCCGCCGCCGGCTTGACCAAGACCGCGAGACGGAATTCCGTGAGGCCTGCAAGCAGGTCGAGCGGATCGCGTGGCATCGCCTGAACGCCATGGACCTTTGATGGAATACACCTATTACGCCCCGACGGGCGGTTTGCCCGATCAGAACCAGCGCGCCCGCGAGCGCGCGCAATTCAACACTTCCTACGCGGTGATCCCGCGCGGGGTGCTGTCCGACATCACCATCTCGCTGCTGCCCGGCTGGCAGAATACCCGCGCCTGGGTGCTCGCCCGTCCGCTCTCCGGCTTTGCCGAGACCTTCGCCGAGCTGGTCGTCGAAGTCGCGCCGGGCGGCGGCTCTGACAATCCCGAACCCGACCCCGAGGGCCAAAGCGTGATCTTCGTGCTCGCCGGTCACATCCGCCTCGTGATCGAGGGCGTCGGCCATGAGCTGGACGCGGGCGGCTACGCCTATCTCGCGCCGGGCGCGCAATGGTCGGTCGCCAATGATCAGGATACGCCCGGCACCTTCGTCTGGGTCCGCAAACGCTACGAGCGCGTGCCCGGCATCGATGCGCCCGAAAGCTTCGTCACCGCCGATCAGGACAAGCCGCCGCTCGAGATGCCCAACACCTCGGGCTACTGGTCGACCTCGCGCTTCGTCGATCCGAACGACCTGCGCCACGACATGCACGTCAATATCGTGACCTTCATGCCGGGCGGCACCATCCCCTTCGCGGAAACCCACGTGATGGAGCACGGCATCTTCGTACTGCAGGGCCGGGGCGTCTACCTCCTCAATCAGGATTGGATCGAGGTGGAAGAGGGCGATTTCATGTGGCTGCGCGCCTTCTGCCCGCAAGCCTGCTACGCCGCGGGCCGCCGCCCGTTCCGCTACCTGCTCTACAAGGACGTGAACCGCCACCCGAAGCTCGGCTCGCCCATCTCGGGCTGATCCCCCTTCGGCTTGGTTGAAATATCCCGGGGGTGAGGGGGCAGCGCCCCCTCTCTTCCGCCAGCCCCCGGAGGCCCGCGATGCAGATCAAAGCCGAACCGCTGACACCCGAGGCTTTTGCCCCGTTCGGCGATGTGCTCGACGCCGCAGGCGACCCCGACAAGATCATCAATGCGGGGCTCTGCGGGCGCTATCACGACCGCGCGCAGCTCGATTTCGGGGCGGAGACGGGTGGCCGCGCGGGGATTTCGATCTTCAAGGCAGAGCCGCGCGCGCTGCCCTATCTCTGCGATCTGCTGGAGCGGCACCCCGAAAGCTCGCAGGCCTTCATTCCGATGAGCGCGGACCCGTTTCTCGTGATCGTCGCCCCCGATGCGGACGGTAAACCCGGCACGCCGCGCGCGTTCCTCACCAATGGCGCGCAGGGGATCAATCTCCATCGCGGCACCTGGCACGGGGTACTGACGCCGCTCGCAGCGCCCGGTCTTTTTGCCGTGGTGGATCGCATCGGCGAGAGCGCGAACCTCGAAGAGCATCCGCTGGACACCCCCTTCACCGTCACCGCCTGACCCTTCGTCAAAGGGGGCATGGACACTTCCGCCGAACTTTCCCAAGCTGCGCCAAATCGTTTTGGGGAGGAGCAAGAATGAAAACGCGGATCGCACTTCTGCGCGAAATGGGCAAAGCGCGCCCTTATTCCGACAGCAAGCCGCTGGAGATCGTCGAGGCCGAGTTGGACGATCCCGGCCCGGGGGAGCTGCTCATCAAGATGTCGGCTGCGGGCCTGTGCCACTCTGACCTGTCCGTCATCAACGGCGACCGTCCGCGCGACATGCCCGTGGCGCTGGGCCACGAGGCGGCAGGCGTGGTCGAGGCGGTCGGCCCGTATGTCACCCGCTTCGCGCCGGGCGATCACGTCGTTCTCGTCTTCGCGCCGTCCTGCGGCCATTGCGTGCCCTGCGCCGAAGGGCGGCCTGCGCTTTGCGAGCCTGCTGCCGTCGCGGCGGGCAAGGGCAGCCTGATCACCGGATCGAAACGCATCTCGGTCGCGGGCGAGGATGTGAACCACCATATCGGCGTCTCGGCCTTCTCGGATTACGCAGTCGTCTCCGAGGCGTCCTGCGTGAAGATCGACAAGTCGATCCCGCTCGACCAAGCCGCGCTGCTGGGCTGCGCGGTGCTGACCGGCGTCGGCGCGGTGCTGAACTCGGGCGGGCTGAAGACCGGGCAAAGCTGCGCGATCATCGGGCTCGGCGGCGTCGGTCTCGCGGGGCTTCTGGGCGCGGTTGCGGCGGGCGCGCGCACAATCGTCGCCGTCGATCTCGCCGCGGATAAACGCGACCTCGCGCTGAAACTGGGTGCGACCCATGCCATCGACCCGACCGAGGAAGGGGCGGTGCAAAAGCTGCGCGAGCTCACCGGCGGCGGCGTCGACCTGGCTGTCGAGCTGGCAGGCGCGGCCCCGGCGCTGCAATTCGCCTACTCCATCACCCGGCGCGGCGGCACCACCGTCACGGCGGGCCTTCCGAACCCGCAGGCGGAATTCAAGATTCCGGCCGTGTCGCTGACCGCGAATGAGCACGCGCTGAAGGGCTCTTACATGGGCTCCTGCGTGCCGGTCCGCGACATCCCGCGCTTCGCGCAGATGATGGTGCAGGGGCAGCTGCCGATCCCCGATCTGATGACCCATCGCCTCAAGCTCGAGGACATCAACGAAGGTTTCGAGCGGCTCGCGGCGGGCGAGGCGATCCGGCAGGTCATCGTCTTCGACTAAGCGCCGATCTCGGCCCGCAACCAATCGCGGAAGGCGCTGACATGCGGCGCCTCCCGCGCGCGCTCGGGCAGGATCAGCGCGTAATTCTCGCCGGTGGCAAACCGGCGCGGCGTCGCCTGCACCAGCCGCCCCGAGGCCAGCGCCCCTTCGGCGATGATCGCGGGCACCAGCCCCAGCCCCATCCCCGCGCTTGCCGCATCGAGGATCATGTCGAAATGATCGAACCGCGCGCCGCGCAGGATGTGCCGCGCATCGCGCCCGCTCTCGCGAAACCAGTCGAGCCAGAGCGTCGGGCGCGTCGATTGCTGCAACAACGGCAAGGCCAGTAGCGCGTCATCTTCCAGCGCCGCACGCCCCGCCATCAGGTTCGGCGCGGCCACGACGATCAACTCCTCCGCCACCAGATTTTCGACCTCCGCCCCTGCCGGTTCATGCCTTGAGCGCATGATCGCCAGATCGAAGGGCTCATGCTCGAACTCCACAGGCAGGAGCCGCGCGCTCAGATCGAGGCTCACCTCCGGCTGCGCAGCCTCGAACCCCGCCAGCCGTGGGATCAACCACGAGCGCGCAAAGCTCGGCAGCACCGCCATGCGCAGCACCGCCCGCGCGCCGCCGAAAGCCATCGCTCCCATCGCGGCGCGGTCGATCTGGCCCAGAATTTCTTCGGCTTGCGTCAAGAAAACCTGACCCGCCGGCGACAGAGACAGCCGCTTGCGCACCCGGTCGAACAGCGCCACGCCCAGCCGCTCTTCCAACGTCCCGAGCGAACGCGACACCGCGGATTGCGTCAGGTTCAGCTCCGCCGCCGCCCGTGTCGTTGTGCCGAAGCGCGCGCAGGCGGCGAAGGCCTGCAGCTCGTTGATCGTCGGGGTATAGCTCTTGCGCATGGTCGCGAGGGTGCTCCACTGTGGTTCGCTGGATCATGCGAAAAACTCATCATCTTCGCAAATTTAATCGTTTGCGCCGCGCGCCCCGATCCCTAGAGTCCGACGCAACGAAAGACAGCCTCCGAGGACCCGCCATGACCGACCGCCCCACGCTCAAAGCCAAGGATGCCCCCGATCTGGGCAAGTTCACCTGGGACGACGCGCTGCGTCTCGAAACCCAGCTGAGCGAAGACGAACGGATGCTGCGCGATGCGGCCCGCGCCTATGCGCAGGACAAGCTGCAGCCGCGCGTGATCGAGGCCTTCGAGAGTGAGACCACCGACCCTTCGATCTTCCGCGAGATGGGCGAGATGGGTCTGCTTGGCGCCACGATCCCCGAGGAATATGGCGGGATCGGCGCGGGCTATGTGTCCTACGGGCTGATCGCGCGCGAGATCGAGCGGGTCGATAGCGGCTACCGCTCGATGATGTCGGTGCAATCCAGCCTCGTGATGTATCCGATCTACGCCTATGGCTCGGAGGAGCAGCGCCAGAAATACCTGCCGAAACTGGCCTCGGGCGAGTGGATCGGCTGTTTCGGCCTGACCGAACCCGATGCGGGCTCGGACCCGGCGGGCATGAAGACCCGCGCCGAGAAGACCGAGGGCGGCTATCGCCTGACCGGCGCGAAAATGTGGATCACCAATTCGCCGATCGCGGATGTCTTCGTCGTCTGGGCGAAGTCCGAGGCGCATGGCGGAAAGATTCGCGGCTTCGTGCTGGAGAAGGGCATGAAGGGGCTGAGCGCGCCAAAGGTCGGGCAGAAGCTGTCGCTCCGCGCCTCGATCACCGGCGAGATCGTCATGGACGGCGTCGAGGTCGGCGAAGATGCGCTGCTGCCGCATGTCGAAGGTCTGAAAGGCCCGTTCGGCTGCCTCAACCGTGCGCGCTACGGCATCGCCTGGGGCGTGATGGGCTCGGCCGAGTTCTGCTGGCACGCCGCGCGCCAATACGGGCTCGACCGCAAGCAGTTCAAAAAGCCGCTGGCGCAGACGCAGCTGTTCCAGAAGAAGCTCGCCGATATGCAGACCGAGATCACGCTGGGCCTGCAGGCGGCGCTGCAAGTCGGTCGTCTGATGGACGAAGCCGATGCCGCGCCCGAGATGATCTCGCTTATCAAGCGCAACAATTGCGGCAAGGCGCTGGATATCGCGCGGATGTCCCGCGACATGCATGGCGGCAACGGGATTTCGGGCGAGTTTCAGGTGATCCGCCACATGGTCAACCTCGAGACGGTGAACACCTACGAGGGCACCCATGACGTCCACGCGCTGATCCTGGGGCGTGCGCAAACGGGCCTGCAGGCTTTCTTCTGATGGCCCCGCTGGAAGGTGTGAAAGTCGTCGAGCTGGCGCGCATTCTGGCCGGTCCCTGGGCCGGTCAGGTGCTCGCTGACCTCGGCGCCGAGGTCATCAAGGTCGAGGCGCCCGAGGGCGACGATACCCGCCGCTGGGGTCCGCCCTTCATCGCGCGCGAAGGCGACGGGCCGGAGGGGCGCTCGGCGGCCTATTTCCACGCCACCAATCGCGGGAAGATTTCGGTCGTGGCCGATTTTCGCACCGAGGAAGGCCAGAAGATCGTGCGCGATCTGGTCAAGGACGCCGATGTGGTGATCGAGAACTTCAAGCTCGGCGGGCTCAAGAAATACGGGCTCGATTACGAGAGCCTCTCGGCGATCAACCCGCGTCTCGTCTATTGCTCGATCACCGGCTTCGGGCAGGACGGACCCTATGCCAGCCGCGCGGGTTATGACTTCCTGATCCAGGGCATGGCGGGCTGGATGGACCTGACCGGCGACCCGCAAGGCCAGCCGCAGAAGGTGGGCGTCGCCTTCGCCGACATCTTCACCGGGCTTTACGCGGTGATCGGCATTCAGGCGGCGTTGGCCGCGCGAGCGCGCACCGGGCGCGGGCAACTGGTCGATATGGCGCTTCTGGATTGCGCGGTGGGCGTGCTCGCCAATCAGGGGATGAACTTCCTCGCGACCGGCAATGCGCCGCAGCGTCTGGGCAATGCGCATCCCAACATCGCGCCCTACGAGGTCGTCAGCGCCAAGGATGGCGACCTGATCCTCGCGGTCGGAAATGACGGGCAGTTCCAGCGGCTTTGCGAAGTGCTGGGCCTCGATCTTGCGACCAACCCGGACTTCGCCACCAATGAGGCCCGCGTGGCCAATCGCGCGGCAATGCGTGAGACGCTTCTGCCTACGCTCGCGCAATGGCCGCGTGCCGAGCTGCTCGCCGCGCTCGAAAAGGCGACGGTCCCCGCGGGGCCGATCAACTCCGTCGATCAGGTCTTCGCCGACCCTCAGGTTGAGGCCCGTGGCATGCGCGTCGAAGCCGAGGGCATCCCAGGTATCCGCACGCCGATCCGCTTTTCGGACACGCCGCTTGCCGATCCGAAACCTGCCCCGAAGCTAAAGGCTGACTAGCCTCTTCCTCGTGGTGGAAATATCCCGGGGGGCGCGTCAGCGCGGGGGCAGCGCCCCCTTCCGACTTACGTTTTGCACGCGGCGGGTGCGGGCGTCATCCGTTACAAGCTAGCGTCAGCGCGATCGGGATATTGTCCGGTCCGCCATGCACATCCGGTTGATTGACCGACACGTTCGGCACGCAGGTCGCGCCGTCGGCCAAGCCCCGGATTACCACCGGGTTGGATTTCACCGGCACCAGTCCGGTCAGGTTCTCGGGGTCATACATCTCGATGCGCAGATCGTTCGGGTTCTCGGCCTGGGGCAGGGCGAGCGCGAAGGCCATCGTGACGGCCCCATCCTTCACCGTCGCCTGAAAACCGTAGATTTGCGGGTCGGGCAGTTGCTCGGCCCCTTTCCAGAAGCGGGTGTAGAAGAACGAGCCTTCCGAATTCTGCTTCGCCGCGTCTTGCAGCGGCGCAAGCTCGTCTCCGGTGAAAGCCCCGTCGCCATTCTTGTCGAAGGTCTGGATCAGCCAGTCGGAAACGGTCGGATCGAAAGTCCAGCTTTCGCCGATATGGGTGACCTTGCCGCTCTCCATGCCGACGAGCAGGCGGATCAGGATTTCGTCTTCCGGGTGCGCTGCGGACAATCCCGGCGCGAGCCCGATCAGGGCGGCGAGGGCGAAAGCGGCATGGCGGAGTGCGGCGCGGCGGATCATGGCTGAAAATCCGGTTTCTTGCTGCCGGGCGGGGCGGCGGGCGGTGGCGCGCCGAAGCTGGGGAAAGCATCGGCCTCGGGCACGGCGGCATCTGCGGCGGGCGCGTTCTCGGAGGCCGCGGTCGAGGGATCGGCATTCTTCGGCTTCAGCTTGCCGCCCATCAGCGCGACCCCGCCATAGAGTAGCCCGATTGCGACCAGCCAGCTGCCGACGATCCGGCCCGCGATCTCGAACCAGCGCGCATGCCAGCTGCGCAGTACCAGATAGACCGCACCGATCAGCCAGACGCCCAGCCCAACCCCAGCCAGGAAGACCCACGGTTTGCCGCCATAGCTCGGATCGGACAGCTTCACCGAGAGCGCATACATCCCCCCCAGAACAAAGCCCGCAGGCACGATCAGCGCGGGCCGCGACCACCGCCCCAGCGCGAGCGTCGCGCCAATGGCGATGGCCGAGATCGGCATGGTCAGGAAGTGATGCGTGATCGCGCCGGGGAGTTGTTGCAACGCGGCCATAAGCTCGATGCGGAAGGTGAAGCCGAGCGCGATCCCGATGGCCCAAAGGAGCGCCGCAATCAGCGCCGCGCGCCGCCCGACCAAGGCCAGCGCGATCCCGAAGCCAAACAGAGGGAACAGCCGCTCGATCGCGACCGCGTCGCGTATCAGCCATGCGCCGGTCTCGCCGCGGTCCGCAGGCGGGATCACCGCCAGCACGATCAGGGCGGTCAGCCCGGCCAGCACCCAGAGGTGACGCAGCCAGCCGAGACCGGAACGGTTATGCGATACGTCAATGGCCAAAGAGGCTTAGCCCACCTTGCAGGAACCCAAGCTGAGATTGCAGGTAACCCAGCGCCAGCGCAAGGAAGCCGAGCCCGACCACCGCGATGATCGCACCCAGCCCGCGCGAGAGTTGCCCGCCCCGGATCGGCTCGAGGATGAGGCCCACGCCGACGCCGATCACGTGGATCATCCCGGTCGCCAGCACGAAGCCGATCGCGAAATCGGCCGGGTCGGCGGCCAGCGGCAGTTCCGCCCCATGCGCATAGCCGTGATAGAGCGCGAAGACCGAGATGATCGCCAGCGCGACCCATTCGTAGGGTTTCCACCCGGCGGCGATGGCGAGGCCGAGCACCACGATCGACAGCGCGATCCCGATCTCGATCCCGGGCAGTGGCAGGCCGAGAATGCCGATCACGCCGCCCACGACCATGATCAGCGGAAAGGTCACCGGCAATTGCCAGACCTGCCGCCCGCCCATCTGCGCGCCCCAGAGGCCCACGGCGAACATCGCGAGGAAATGGTCATAGCCCGAGAGCGGATGCTCGAACCCCGCGGTGAACCCGCCCGACCCGGTCGCGGTGATATGGGCGGCGGCCACCTGCGGCAGCATCAGGGCGACGAGGCCCGCGAGGGCGGCAAGGCGGCGATGGATCATGCGATGGTTCTCTGTCCCGTGATTGTTGGGCGGCATCTTCCGGATCGGGACGCGAAACTCAAGGCGGCAAATGGCTCACCGTGTCTCACCATCGATTGAAGGGGCCGGGCGCGCGCGCTCAGCCCGCGCCGAGCAGCGCGGAAATCTGATAGGTCGCGAAGGCCGCGAGATAGGCCAGCGCGAACATGTAGACCACGGCGACCCACATCCATTTCGCCGAGCCAGCCTCGCGCCGGATCACCGCCAGCGTGGAGATGCATTGCGGCGCGAAGATATACCATGCGAGCAGCGCCAGCGCGGTGCCGAGGCTCCATTGATCGGAGAGCGTGTGGATCAGCCCGTTCTCGCCGCCTACCGCGTAGACCGTCGCGAGCCCGGCTACGGCGACTTCGCGCGCGGCCATGCCCGGCACCAGCGCCACCGCGATATGCCAGTCGAAGCCCAGCGGATGCAGGATCGGGGCGACGAAATGGCCGATGATCGCGGCGAAGGAGTAGTTGATTGCGGGCTCCGTCGCGCCTTCTGGGGCCATCGGGAAGGTCGACAGGAACCAGATCACGACCATCGCCCAGAAGATCACCGTGCCCGCGCGGCGCAGGAAGACCCGCGCACGCTGGTAAAGCCCTAGCGCGATATTGCGCAGGATCGGCGTTTTGTAGTCGGGCAGGTCGAGCATCAGCGGGGCCGACCGCTCTTCGCGTGCGAAAAGGTAGCGCGCGACGAAAGCCACCGCGAGGACCGAGAAGACGCCCGCCGCATAAAGGCCGAACATCACCAGTCCTTGCAGGCTCAGCCCGCCGAGGACTTTCGTGTTTGGGATGAAGGCCGCGATGATCAGCGTATAGACGGGAATGCGCGCCGAGCAGGTCATCAGGGGCGCCACGAGGATCGTCGTCAGCCGGTCGCGTTTGTTGTCGATCACCCGCGCCGCCATGATGCCGGGGATCGCGCAGGCGAAGCTCGATAGAAGCGGGATGAAGGCGCGCCCGTTCAGCCCGGCGCGGCCCATGATCCGGTCCATCAGGAAGGCCGCTCGCGCCATGAAGCCGAAATCTTCCAGCAGCAGGATGAAGAGGAAGGTGAACAGGATCTGCGGCAGGAAAATGATGACCGAGCCGATGCCCGCGATCAGCCCGTCCGAGATGAAGCTTTGCACCAGACCTTCGGGCATCACCTGTGCGACGAGCGCCCCCAGCGAGCTGAAGGCCCAGTCGATGGCATCCATGAACGGCGCGGCCCAGGAGAAGACTGCCTGAAACATCACGAATAGGATCGCGAGCAGGATGATCGGCCCGGCGATCGGGTGCAGCACGACGCGGTCGATCTTGGCGGAGACCGTGTCCGGCTCTGGCGGCTGGATCACATGGGTCTTCACCAGCCGTTCCGCCTCGCGCATCGACACCCGCATGTCATGGGTGCTCGGTACGGCCCAGCTTGACGGTTGCGGTGCGTCGAGACCGGCTTCCAGCATCGGGTCCACTGCGGACCACAGCTCGTCCAGTCCGCCACGGCGCACGGCGGTGGCCGGGATCACCGGGATGCCCAGCTCCTCGCTCAGCGCCACATGGTCGATCTGCAAGCCGCGATGGCGCGCGATATCGATCATGTTGAGGATCATCACGATCGGCAGGCCGATCTTCTTCAGTTCCGAGACCAGACGCAGCGCGCCGCGCAGATTGGTCGCATCGCCCACCGCGAGGATCATATCGGGGACACGCTCGCCCGGGCGCTGGCCCAGCAGCACGTCGCGGGTCACTTCCTCATCGGGGGAGCGGGCGCGCAAGGAATGCGTGCCCGGCAGGTCGATCAGTGCGAATTTGCGGCCCGCAGGCGTGGTGGCCACGCCGACTTTGCGTTCCACGGTCACGCCGGAATAATTGCCGACCTTCTGGGTCGCGCCGGTCATAGCGTTGAACAGCGCCGTCTTGCCGCAATTCGGCGCACCGACGAGCGCGGCCTCGATCGGCTGGGCGTCGGGGTCGGTCTGGGCTGCTTTGGGCTGGTTTATGGCAGGTGCCGACGTCATTCCGCGAGGATGGCCATCGCCTCGGCACGCCGCAGAGCGACGGTGGTGTCGTTCACGCGCACCGCAATCGGATCGCGCCCGAACGGACCTTCGTGAAGGATGTGGACCGAAGCGCCCTCGATGAAGCCAAGCTCCAGCAGGCGCAGTTCCAACTCGTCCGCGTCATAGCCGCCATTCCCGGCGAGCGGGCAGACCGATACCAGAGTGCCCCGGAACCCACGACGGCACTGGCCAAGCGGCAGCGCGCATTTGCAGGTTTCGTTCTCGATAGGGCTGGCCTTCATGAGGGCACCTCCGTGATGGGTCGCGAGTTGGTCTTCGCTTCCTACAGATTGGAGATAGTCTGGAAATTGATCTCTGACAAATGAAGTCTGGTATTTTCCCGCCTTCGTGATCGATTATTTTAGTCAGGAATTTAGAAGCGCTCTAAATTGTGCGGTAAGTATCTGGAATCGTTGGGGCGTATGAGAAAGGCGCCGCCCCCTCCGGAGCGACGCCTTCAGGCCGGTTTTCCGCCGGATCGACCCCTCAATGCTCGCGGAAAGCGCGGTTCATCGAATCCACCACCGGTTTCGCGATGTATTGGGCGAAGGTTCGCGACGCGGTCTGGATCATCACTTCGACCGGCATCCCGGGCATCGGCGCGAAGCCCGGCACGCGGCGCAACTCCGAGGCGGGCAGGCGGATGCGGGCGATATAGACCTCGCGCGGATGCTCGCCCGAGCGTTCCACGATCGCGTCGGCGGAGATGTAATAGACCTCTCCGATCAGGATGGGCGTCGTACGCTGGTTGAGCGCCGACAGCCGCACCGAGGCCTCCTGTCCGACCTTGATCGCGTCGATATCGGTGCGTGCGATCATCGTCTCGATGATCAGCGGGGCTTCCGAGGGCAGAATCTCGGCGATCACCTTGCCCGCCTCGATCACGCCGCCCGCGCCGGAATAGTTCAGCCGCACCACGGTGCCCGAGACGGGGCTGTCGATCACGACGCGCTTCAGGATGGAGGTGGCCTTGCGCTCTTGTTCGCGCACGGAATCCAGCTCCGCCTGCACGGTCTCCAACTCGTCGAGCGCGGCCTGCTTGTGGGTTTCGATCGTCTGCGTGGTCTGCGCCTGATATTTCGCGCGCATCTCCTCGCTCTCGCCGATCTCCGCCTTGAGGCGTCCGATCTGCCCCTCCGCATCGGCCAGAGCGCGCAGCAGGGCGTTCAGTTCGGTCCGCCGGATCAGGCCACTCTCGTAGAGTTTCGCCTTGCTCTCGTGGTCCTGCGCCAACAGGTCGCGCTGGGCCTCGGTGGCGATCAACTGCGCGCGATAGCCTTCGGCGCGGCTTTCCATGGCGGCGATGTTGCGGGCCAGAAGGTCCAGCTCGCTCTGTACTTTTGCCCGTGTCACCTCGAAGGCGAGGCGCTGCGAGTCCATCATCGCGGCGATCTCCGCATCGCGCCGGGCCTCCTGAAGCCAATCCGGGAAGACCAATTCGCGCCAGCCGTCATATTCGGCCTGAATCCGGGCCTCCATCGAGGTCAGTCGCGCGCGGCGCAGAAACAGCGCGCGTTCATTGGCCAGAGCCGAGGTTTCGTCGAGGCGCAGGAGCGGTTGTCCTGCGGTGACGAAATCGCCCTCGGAGACGTTGATCTCCTTGATGATCCCGCCTTCGAGGTGCTGGATCATCTTGTTGCGGCCCGTGGCCACGAACGAGCCCGGCGCCATGACGGCGGCGGCGAGCGGTGCGCTGAACGCCCAGACGCCGAAGCCCCCGAAGGCCATCGCGAAGATCGTCAGGCCGATGATGACGAGCGCCTTTATGTTGCGCGGAACCTCGGTCGACCAGTCGCGGGTCTCGGCAGATTGGATCGGGTTGGTCAGAAGGAGTGTCATGCCGGCGCTCCTTGCATGGGTGCGTTGGCGGCGGTGGTGGCGGGTTGGGCCGCTGCGCGCTGTTGCTGGACCTGTTGAGTCTTGGCCTGCTTGCGCCGCTCCAGTTCCGCCAGCATCTGATCGCGCCAGCCGAACATCGCTATATTGCCGTCATTGAGCAGCATGATCTTGTCGACCGCGCTGAGCAGCGAGGGTTTCTGCGTGACCACGACCACCGTGATCCCGTTCGCCTTCGCATGGCCGAGCGCGCGCACGAGGGCCGCATCGCCTTGGGTGTCGAGGTTCGAATTCGGCTCGTCCAGCACCACGAATTTCGGATCGCCGAAGAAGGCGCGGGCCAGACCGATCCGCTGTTTCTGCCCGCCCGAGAGCGGCGAGCCGTCGGAGGCCACGACCGTCTCATAGCCCTGCGGCAGCGAGGCGATCATCTCATGCACATCGGCGAGCGCGGCGGCGCGGTGGATCGCGGCGTCGCTCGCATCCTCGCGCATCCGGGCGATGTTCTGCTTGATCGTGCCCGGGAAGAGCTGCACGTCCTGCGGCAGATAGCCGATGCATTCCCCGAATTGCCGCGGGTCCCAGTTGCGGATGTCCATCAGATCCAGCCGCACAGCCCCCGAGGTCGGCAGAACCGATCCCACCAGCATCTTGCCGAGCGTCGTCTTGCCCGCGCCCGAATTGCCGATGATCGCCAGTTGATCGCCCGGCGCGAGCGAGAAGGTCAGCGCGTTCAGCACGACATGTTTGGTGCCCTGCGGGACATAAAGGAGACGCTCGATATCGAGCCGCCCCTCGACCTTGGGCAGGCGCAGTTTGTCGTTGCGGGTCTTGGCCGAGGCCAGAAGCTGGCCGACCCGATCGTAGGCGCCGCGTGCCAGCAGGAACGAGTTCCAGCCCTCGATCGCCCCTTCGATCGGCGCGAGCGCACGGCCCGCGACGATAGACGCGGCGATCACCATGCCGCCGGTGATCTGCCCGTCGAGCGCGAGATAGGCGCCCCAGCCGAGCATCCCGATCTGGGTGAACAGGCGGAACATCCGCGAGGCGGAGGCGGTGAAGACGTTGCGGTCCTGCGCCTCGGTCTGTGCGCGCAGCGAGGCGGCGGTATCGCGGCCCCAGATCGACACGGCCTCGGGGATCATCGCCATCGCGTTGATGATCTGGCTGTTGCGCGACATCGACTCGAGGTGAAGGTTCGCCTTGGTCTGCGCGATATTGGCGCGGCGGAAGCCCTCCGAGGTGATCTTCTGGTTGATCCAGGCGAAGACCATCAGGATCAGCGCGGTGATGACCACGATCGTGCCGAGATGCGGGTGGATCAGGAAGACTGCGAGCACGAAGATCGGTGTGAAGGGCACGTCCAGAAAGGACAGAAGCGTGCCGGACACGAGGAAGCTCCGCAGCGCGTTGAGATCGCCCAGAACCTGATATTCGCGCCCGTTGGAATGCAGCGAGGCTTGCGCCGCTGCCGACAGAACCGGCGCGCCCAGACGGGCAGCCACGTCCACCGCCGAGCGCATCAGCACCAGCCGGCGCACCGCGTCGAGCAGCGTCTGAACCACGATCGCCCCGACGATCACGATGGTCAGCATCACGAGAGTATCGGTCGAGCGCGAGGTGAAGACCCGGTCGGAAATCTGGAACAGATAGATCGGCACCGCGAGGATCAGAATATTCGTGGCGCAGGTCATCAGAGCAACGAAGGCAATGTTCGCGCGCAGGCGCTTCTTCATGTCATGCAGCGTGCGGGTGAAATCCACCGGACCGAGGCGCTTGTGAAAGGTTGGAGTGGAGGGTGGCGCCGGTGGGGAGCCGGAGGCATTTTGCGCGGGGACACGACCCGCCTCCTTTTGGGTGTCAGCACCACCCTCCGTCCGGGCGGCAACTGTTTCGACAGTCCCCTCCGCGCCGGTCTCTTCGGCTTGCGTCTCCGCTTCGGGACTGTCGCCCGCAGTGGCTTCCGCCTGCCGTTTGTCTGTCGGATCGACCTCTGGCCGGTCCTCGTTCTGAGCCATCGCGTCATGACCATCTTGGCGGTGCGCCTGCCCCCCGGCGGCGTCGTCAGTCCTGTCTTTCATCGAAGTTCCCCTAGTATGTGTAGTTCCGCGCCCCCGTCAGGCCAGAACCGTGTGCAATGCATCTAGCGACCCGCTTCCCCCGTGGGAGCCCGGATGCACCTGGAATTCCTCATCGTCGTAATTCGGCGTGTTCTCGATCATCCCGTCCGCGAGGAAGGCGACCGCCTCCGAGGCGAGCGCCCCTTCGCTGGAACTCGTCGGACCCAGAGGATCACCGCTGCCGTCATCCATCATGCCCGCCTGCCAGATCACCGCGTCGGAATAGACGCCATCGGCGGCCATGATCGTGCTGTCGACACCCGCGACGGTCAGCGACGCGACATTGCCAAGCGTGTTGCCGCCAGCCTCGACGCCGAACTCGCCCGGCCCGTCGATCGAAATCAGGTCGGCGTCATCGAGTATGTTGATCTGGGTGAAGTTGTCCCGGATGACGAGGTCGCCCTCGATATAGAGCACCCGCAGCGCCATCTGGCCGCCGAGAAGCTCATCGCCCAGAAGCCCTTCGACCGCGTCGAAGGCCGCGCCCGGAGGCATCGAACCGTCTTCGCCCGCGTTCGGACCGAGGCCGCCGTAAATCTTGGCAAGCTGGTCGAGGACGCTCTGATATTGCGCGTCCATCTCCATGTACTGGTCGATGCCCACCTTGGTCAGATGCGCCTCGTTCCACAGAAGGTTATCCTCGCTCGACACATGGCCCGCGCCGCCATGCCCGACGCCGCCTGATCCGCTCATCACCAGATCGTCGTCGAGCAGCACGTTGATCTGCTCGAGCTGCGCGATCTCGTACATGTTGCCGCCGATCATGATCAGATCGAACTGCGAACCGATTTCCAGCAGCAGCTGAAGATTGACGGTCGAGTTGTCGCCCATCACGATCTCGGCGGAATAGGAGCCGAATTCGAAGCTCACCAGATCCCCGTCGGAGACCGCGTTCACCTGCGTCGTATGGTTATCGATGATCAGGTCGCCGCGAATTGCCGTCATTGCGATCAGGCTGCTGCCAGCCGGTATGACGAGATTGAGGAAGTTCGCGGGATTGGCCTCTTGGGTGTAGACTGCGACGTTGTGAGCCTGCGAGGCGAGCGGGTCATAGCCCCCCGCGTTTCCGAGGCCGTTGCCGCCAGCGCTGTTTCCGGTGCCGTGATGGCCCAGTCCGAGCTTCATATCCACGTCGCGCAGCACGTTGACCTGCGAGATCACCGAGAGCGAAGTCATAGAGCCGCCCACTGCGATGACCGGCGCATCGAGCCAGTCATGCACCGCCTGCGACTGGTTCAGCAGAAGGTTGTTGCCGGTGCTCAGGCTCTGCACGATTTCCAGCGCCAAGCCAGCCGGATCAACGGGCATGTCGGGGCTTTGGACCAGCCCGGCCGCACCGTCTTCGCCGCCGATCCCGTCGATCTCGACCTCGACCACACCTTCGCCAAACGGTGCGTCCTCGTCCTCAGACGGATCGCGCGCTTCCAGCCGCAGCGTCAGCGTCTCGGGCATCTCGTCCATGAGCTGCCCGTCGAACACCACTTGGCCGGAGAAGGCGGGCGGAAGGGGGGAGGAGGCCTCCGCTTCACCGCCCTCGAGGCTTTCGTTTTCCAGCTCGGTCATGGTTTCAGGATCGGAAGCGCCCGCTCCTGCTTCGTCTTCCACATCGGTGTCGGTGGGCGCGGCGAAGATCGTCTCGCTGCGGAACATCGCAGCCGTTGCGCCGCCGGGCACGGCCTCGGGATCGAGCGCGTCGATCTGGGCCATCAGCGTCTCTGTCTGCGCTTCGATGGTCGTGCCCACAGGCGCGGTGCTCACCGTCAGCGCATCGGCATAATCGGCCAGCGCCATCAGCTTCGACGCGGAGGCTTCAGGGCCGTATTCGTCCATCAGCTCCGCCGGCATCATGAAGGGCTTGTCGTAGAGCACGTCATGATCGTTCAGCGTGTTGATCTGCGAGGTGATGTGGAGCACCGACGAGGGCGGGGCCATTCCGAGGAACACCTGAAACGGCACCGGAACTGGCGGAAAATCATAGGGCGGGATCGCGAACTGGCCGGGCGGTAACCCGGGCGGTGCGAGGTCGCGCAACTGGTAATCGTCGACGAAGGGCAGCCAGGGCGCGCCGGGCGGCGGCGCCAGTGGCAGTCTCAGCTGCAGCGCCGGATCGAAATCTCCGAGCAGGTAATTCGAGTCGACGTTGACAGTAACGGAGAGCAGAACCCCCGGTGCAGGCGTGGAGGCCTGCAGCGCGCGGAAGGCGTCGTATTCCTGTCGGGCGACATAGGTCTCGGTCGTCTGATTGAAGGCACCGATGAAATGGGCGATGATTTCGGTCTGCCGGTCAAGCATCTTACTTCCCCCCTTCATGACGCTGGAGACCCGCGCTTGGATGCGGGTCGTCAGACTGTCGGTTCATCGCATCGGGCGGGCGAATGTCGCCGAGGTCAGGTCCGGGCGTGATGCGATGTGAAACGCCGGGAACGAGATGCGGCGCGCCTCCGGGAGAGGCGCGCCGCTTGAGCTATTAGGCCGTGGTGTCGTCGTCGCCGATATAGGTCGAGGACAGCGAGCCACCGACCACGGTGGTATCGACGGCGTTGCCGAGGATGTTCGCACCCATCACGATCGACTGGTTGAACGCGGTGGTGTCGATTGCACCGCTCGCATCGGCGTAGGACTGGCCGGTGACGATACCATCATCGCCATTGCCCGAACCCCAGTTGCCGAGGCTGCCGCCATTGCCGCCGCCGCCTGCGGTGACGTCGCCACCGCCGTTACCGCCGCCAGCATAGCCGCCCGTCGCCCAGGAACCGCCGCCCGAGGCGTGCGAACCGGTCGAGGACCAGCCGTAGCCGTCGCCGCCAGCACCGCCGTTGCCGCCTTCACCGGCGCCGAGGCCCATACCATGGCCGACGCCCATCGAGCCTGCGGTCGCGCCGCCGAACTCCATCGCACCGGCATCGCCGCCCGTCGCCAGTTCCGGCGAAATGATCGGAAGGATGTCCAGGCTACCCGTGTCGCCGCCGCCAGCGATCGCACCGGCGCCGCCGTCTTGCGCTGCGGCACCCGAGGCGCCCACACCCAGCCCGACGCCGAGACCGAAGCCTGCGCCGCCGTCACCGCCGTCATCGCCTTCACCCTCGGTGTCCGAGGCCGCGATCGACACGCCGCCGCCCGACAGGGCGATACCGCCACCGGCAAGTGCAGCGCCACCGGTCGAGCCGACATCTTCGGCACCGTTGCCGCCTTCGGAGGCTGCATCGATCCCGTCATCCGCCTCTGCCGAATTGTCCTTGATCGTAGCGTCGACCTGGAAAGTCGAGTGGTTGGAAACGCTCGGATTGCTCAGCGTATCGTTGTCGTTCAGGCTGTTCGACTGAGCGTTGATGAGCATGTTGTCGTTACCCGCGCCGTTGAGCACGTCAGTAAAGTTCATGTCATCGCCGGGATCATAGGCGTAGTTCATGTTGCCATCGGCCATCAGAACATCGCCGATGCTCGACGAGCCGCTCAGATCGAAATCGGCAAAGTCGTCATCGGACGGCTCGTAGCCGTCGAGGTTCAGACCGACCTGAACATCGACCGCAGTCAGGTTGGCGTTGAGGTTCGCATTGGCGTTGAGGTTGCCATTGCCGTTCATGTTCGTGTTGTCGCTGGAGCTATGAGCGCCAGCCCCCGAATGCGAACCGCTATGCGAGCCGGAATCGCTGTTCGAGCCGGAGCCCGCATGCGCACCGGCACCTGCTCCCGACATCGCGCCCGAACCCGCAAGGCTGCCAGCGCCCGATCCCGCCAGCGAACCGGAGTCGCTGCTGTTCTCGGTGGTCGAGTGCTGGTACTGGCCCTGGCCCTGGCCCTGACCCTGCATTTCGGCCTGCGCCTGGCCCTGAGCTTCGGTCTGGCCCTGATTTTGACCCTGTACCTGGATGCTCGGGTCGAACCAGTTGTTCTTAAAGCTTCCCATTTTCTTACTCCCAGTTGATCGGTCCGGGATCCGTCACTCTGTCTAAAACGGATATGGTCGGACCTTCGTGATTAAGGGCTTTCGCCCCGGTGAATGTCCGCTTCCCCAACCGCTCGGCACCCCGATCCCGATCCCCGAATCGAGCGATTCGCAGGTGGGTCACCCTTTCCGGGCGGAGTGTGGAAACAGACGAGTCACAGCCCCCAGCTGCGACACCAACATCCTGCGCCCCGTGATCCTGAGGACCTAGCTAGCAAATGGGTCTAGCCGGTCGGGGCATCTTATTAACCGCCTGAAACGCATCCATTTTCTAAAATTCCGCGCGCAGAGGGCTGCGGAATCCCGGAGGATTGCTGTGATTTTCACAAAGCCGTTGCAAATGCAGAAATTGGGACAAGGTCTAGTGGCGAAGCTAATGCGCGCTACCACTGGCGCGCGCCAGTAAGTGCCGCAGCGCAGAAATCCCACCACTCGCCCGCCGATTCGAGTAAGATTACGTTACGTAAGAGAATCCTTACCATCGGGTAAACACTTCGGGTAACGCTGATCTCACTGGTCCGTGATATGGTTGATGCGGGCGGTATGACGTGGGGTTAACCGTCCGCATATTGAGTTCAGGGTAGGAGGAGGGGGCCGCCATGAATGCGTTGTATAAGAGTGAACCCGCGGGGAAACGTGTAATGCCGTCTTGCCGCAAACAGGATGCTGCGATCTGTTTTCTGGGCGCGTCGCAGATTTTTTCCGATACCGTATTGAGAACCGTCGATGCCGAGGTGGCACCGGCGACATGTCTGCGTCTGGATGATTTCGAAACGTTGCTCGAGGCTTTGCGGTCTGACGGTTGGATCGAGGATCACGGCGCTCTGTGTTCGTTGATCGTGGATGAGGATCACGCCGATGCTCTTATCGCGCTGGCCGAACGACGTGAGCCGCTTCTGTCGCGTGTGAAGCTGATCGTCGCGATTGAAGACGAGGCTTATGCGCAAGATCTGATGACGCGCCATAGCGCTGCGATCCTGTCCCATCACATCAGCTTGCTGCCGATGAACGTCAATCTGACGACGTGGCTGCTGATCCTGCGGATGATCGTCTCGGGGGGGCATTACATTCCGCCCGTGCTTCTGGGCTGTCGTCCGGCGGAGGCGCCGACGTCGGCGCTCAACGGAGTGGCTCAGGCGGGGGCTGCGCAGGCGATCGACGTGTCGGGTCTGACGCCGCGCGAAGCCGAGGTGCTCGAGATGCTCGCCTCGGGGCAGCCCAACAAGATCATCGCGGGACAGCTGAACCTGTCCGAACATACGGTGAAGCTGCATATTCACCGCATCATCGGCAAGCTCGGCGTGACCAACCGCACCGAGGCGGCGATCTGGTATCACCGAAATCGAAGTGCCTAAGGACCCGCCCACGCCAACGGAGATGCGCCCGCCGAATTTCGATCAGTTCCTGATGCAGATCGGGCGCATCAACTACGCGTGGACCAACACCGAGAGCCTGCTGATTCATCTGATCGCGGGCCTCGCCGGGACCGACAAGGGCGTCGCGACGATCATCCATCTGACGCTGAACACGACGCGGGCGCGGCTCGATCTGGTGGATCGGTTGGCCAAGCGTGACGACTGCCCCTGTGCGCCGAAGGCCTGCGAACGGGTGCTGGCGGTGTCCGCGCGGATGAAGAAGGTCTCGGGGCTGCGCAATCATTTCAACCACTGCCTCTACGCCTTCGACGAGGGC
The DNA here is from genome assembly GCF_002020305.1 of Thioclava sp. F36-6. Classification (NCBI taxonomy): domain Bacteria; kingdom Pseudomonadati; phylum Pseudomonadota; class Alphaproteobacteria; order Rhodobacterales; family Paracoccaceae; genus Thioclava; species Thioclava sp. F36-6. The sequence continues at coordinate 45,277 of NZ_MPZX01000001.1, forward strand.
GGCGGGCCAGTGCGCGCAATTCAGATGCGGATTGCGGATCGCAAGACCAGTCTGAGGATTGGAGAGGAAAGCGTTCTGGACAGCGCGACGCTTGCCGAATTGGAAGCCGCGCTTGCCGAAATGCAGGCGATCAATGCCGAGATCTGGGCGATCGCCAAGGACTATGGAATGCCGCTGTAAAGCGGGCAGGGGGCGGCTGAAGATACGCCGCGCCGAAGCTCAGTTGCGCATCTGGCGTCCCAGCGCCTCAGCCAGTTCCCAGGGATTCGTCGGCTTCGAGAAAACGGGGATTTCCGGCATGATCGATTGCAGGGCGAGCGGCAGCGGCTCGGCCGTGTTCACCACCAAGGGCACTTCGCGTTTCCACAGCTCAACGATCAGGGCTTCCGCCGATCCGTCGAGCAGGTTCATGTCGAGGATCGCGCCATCGACATTCATCGAGCCGTCGGACAACGCGGCACGCGCGCGCGCCAAGGTTGCGAAGGGCCCGGCAACCTGACCGCCCGCCTCCTCGACCGAGAAGGCGATGTCATAGGCGATGAATAATTCATCTTCGACCACGAGGACATTGCTGCCCTCGAGACAAGAAATACTGCTCTGTAACATGGGCTACACTACCCTTTTATCAGGTCCATTGGCACGGTCATGCGAGCTTGGAACCCGTCGGGAACCCATTCGGTTCCATAGGTTCCCCGCAATTGGCCCTGAATGGTCAGGTCGATGAGCTTGGATCCGAAGCCGCTGTTGCTTGGCTGCACCAGTTCTTCGGGATGGCCGCTTTCTCGCCAGTCGAGTTCGAGCTGGTCCGATGTGTCGCGCCAGGTCAGTTCCAGAAGCCCCGCATCATGCGAAAGTGCCCCATATTTCACGGCGTTAGTCGCCAATTCGTGGATCACCAGCGCGAGGTTGGTCGACCCCGCGTGGTTCAGTGCGACAGGAGGACCGCTGAGGATCAGGCGCGGATCGTCGATGCCGGTATAGGGCGAGAGCACCCCAAGCAACAATTCGCGCAGTTCGACCATGCCGCGGAAATCGCGCTCGGGCGTGGCGGTCGGATTGATCAGCTCATGGGCGCGGGCAAGCGCGCCGATCCGCTCGCGCAGACCCCGCGCCATTTCGTCCGGCGTCTTCGCATGGCGCGCGGTCATGCCGACCAGTCCCGACATCATCGCGAAGGCGTTCTTGACCCGGTGGTTGAGCTCGCGCGTCAGCGTGTCGCGCGCTTTCGCGATCTGCCGCTCCTCGGTCACGTCGCGGAGATAGGCGAGGATCGCGCCGTGCTCGGGGTAAAGGCGTGCCTCCAGAATGCGGCCGTCTCGCCCGTCCTGATCGGTGACCGTCGGGACACCTGTGCGGCGGGCCTCTTCCAGAGCTTTTTCGAAATTGCTTCCGATCAGATGGGGCGCGGTCTCCCAAAGCGACCGCCCGACCGCCTGTGCTTCCGCCTCGGCTCCGACCGCATCGCGGATGCGGGCGCGCATGACCGAATTGGCGAACCGGATTTTGTCTTCGCTATCGAGTTCCACAATCGCGTCGAAGGTGATTTCGTGAAAATGCGCGAGCCGCCGGTCGACGTCGGCCGCATGTTCGCGCGCCGCGTTCAGATCGGAAATGTCGAGCGCGGTGGCCACGGCCACTGGCGGTTCGCTTTCGACCCGCTGCGCCGAGACCAGCAGATTGCGCTCCGGCCCGTCATGGCGCACGCAGCGCAATTCCATATGGCTGATCGTCTCTTCGTTGCGCGCCGCGCGCACGATCGGAAACTCGCTCAGGCTGAGCTTGCGCCCTTCTGGTGTGTAAGCGTCGAAGGCGAGCTGCTTGGTCACGTCGCCGTCCGTCACGCCGAACATCTCGATCGCGGTGGCATTCAGATCGATAAGCCGACCGGTGCCCAGCTCGGCCACACCGACGCCGATCGGCATCTGATCGAGAACGGCGCGGAACCGGTTTTCCTCACGATGGGCGACGTTGATCTGGCGCCGAAGACGGATTTCCGCCTCGACCCCGGCGGCGATGTCGGACAGCGCCTCGTATTCTTCCTCGGTCCACTGCCGCGCTTCCCGGTCGATCAGGCAGAACGCACCCAGCGGCTGCCCGTCGATCGTGCGCAGCGGCACCCCGAGATAGGCGGTCACACCCAGATCGCGCACCGCACCATTGTCGCGCAGCACCGTGTCCTCGCGCGCATCGGGCACGTTCAGCGGCGCATCGGATTCCACGACATAGCGGCAGAAGGAATGGCTGAGCGGCGTCTCCGAGGGGGCAGGGGCGTCCAGCCCGGTTTGCGCCACGAAGACCTGCCGGTTCTCATCGACCATGGAAACCAACGAGACAGGCACTCCGGTCACCCGCGTGGCGAGCCGTGTCGCGCGCTCGAAGATTTCCGCAGGCGCACTCTCCAAAAGACCGGTTTCGCGCAACGCCCGAAGGCGCGCCGGATCGGCGAGTCTGGACCGTTCTTCACCGGTCAGCGGAGGGGGCATAGAGGTATTCATGCGCAGGCTCTCATAATTCCACCTATGCCCCGAAGAAACCCATTTCGCCCAGTGTCATATGACACGGTTGCGATCACGATTTCCGCCAAACACGATTTTCTTCAGCGTTTTTCGTGATGCGGTTGCGGTGTCGACGAATCGCAGAGCCAAGAGGTCGCGATCACCCGCATTCCGAAGGCGTCTTATGCTGAATTCGTAACGCGTTCTAATGGGTGACGTTAGGTAAGGATTCGCGCAGGTTTCAGCGAACCGGCAGGAACTGGCCTAGGCGCGCCCTGACCTTGCCGGGACGCGCCATATGAAAGCACGCGACGGAGAGCGTACTTAGCAAGCGGTGGCGGGTGTCATCGTGCGCTGGTCGAGCAGGAAGTCGGTCACCATCGCGCCGATCCACATGCAGAACAGCGCCAGCCATGCGGTGCCTGCCAGAACGGAGGTGCCCGTCACACCGTTGCCGATGGCGCAGCCGCCTGCGAGCATCGCACCGAAGCCCATGAAGATCGCCCCGATCATCGAGCGCCGCATCACCGGCATCGAGTCGAAGCCCTGCCATGCGAACTGGCGCGAGAAGAGCGAGCTCAGGAAAGCGCCCAGAACCACGCCGGGCACCAGGCCCACGTCGAATTCCAGCACCGAGTTGCGGTCGAGGAAGAACATCAGCGTATTGGCCGAGGGGCCCGAGAAGGTAACCGAGTTCACCGGCACCGGATCGAAAGCGACCTGGCTCAGCATGAAGGTCAGCACCCAGCCCACCGCGACGGCGAAGCCGACACCGGAGGCGAAGATCCACGTCTTCACGCCGATCTCATTGCGCTTGGCCAGATACATGCCCGCGATGGCGAAGACGATGCCGACAGCCAGCCCGGTCCAGTCGGGAAGGTGCAGCGCGTCGAGAATGTTCACGTTCTGCGCGCCGGTGATCCAGAGGCTCGCCAGCCGGTCACGCAGCGGCGCGAGGATGCCCTTGAGGCTCATCGTGGCGGTCACCGCGAAGATCAGCCCCGAGACGACCGAGCGCAGGTTGCCCGTCGCTGCCAGCACGAGAAGCCGTCCCGAACAGCCGCGCGACAGCACCATGCCGACACCGAAGATCAGCCCGCCGATGATCGCGCCCGACCACGAGCCCGGCACCGACATCATCCGGCTGTCGGCCTGCCGGAACAGGTCCAGAAGCTGCGCGCCCTGCACCCAGACCAGCGCGGTCGAGAAGGTCAGGAACCATACCGCGACCTTGCCGCCCAGCTTGCCGCGCGCGAATTCCACCGTGGCGGCCCGCAGGCAGAAGTTGGATTTCTGCGCGGCGACGCCGAAGATAAGCCCGGTGATCACCCCGAAAAGCGCCGCCGTAGGGCCTTCGCCGATCCGCTCGATGAGTGCGATGATGTCCATGATACGATCTCCCGTTCGCGCACGGGTTCTGCCAGAAACCGCAGAAACGCACATTGATCTGAGTCAGGTTGCACCTTTTGCAGACTTGCCGCAGGCGCTGCCGTCGCGTCTAAGGAAGGCATGATGAAGTTCCGATCCGTCCCTCTCGACGAGGCCCACGAGCTGCCGCGCTGGCGCAGACCCGAGGCGCTGCTCTACGTCATGGCCACCGCCATGCCGATCTCCTTCGCCACCTGGTCGGCGCTCCTGAACAACTTCGTCATCGACGTGGTGAATTTCGACGGCGTCGATATCGGCTGGCTGCAGAGCTTCCGCGAAGTGCCGGGCTTCCTCGCGATCGGCGTGATCGTCGTGCTTTGGGTGATGCGCGAGCAGACACTGGCGATTCTGTCGCTGCTTCTTCTCGGTGGGGCGACGGCGGTGACCGCGCTGTTCCCGAGCTTTGCCGGGCTGATCATCGTGACGCTACTGTCCTCGATCGGGTTTCACTATTTCCAGACGGTGAACCAGTCGCTGCAATTGCAGTGGATCGACAAGGCCAAGGCGCCGCAGACGCTGGGCCGGATCGTGGCCATCGGCTCGGGTGCCTCGCTCGCGGCCTATGCGGTGCTCGTGCTGACCTGGAAGACGTTCAACCTCAGCTACGAATTCGTCTACGCCACCGCCGGGATCGCGACGATGGTGATGATGGCGGCCGCCGCGCTGATCTATCCGCAGTTCCACACCCGCGAGCCGCAATCGAAGAAGTTCGTGCTGCGTCGCCGCTATTGGCTCTATTACGCGATCACCTTCATGGCGGGCGCGCGGCGGCAGATCTTCGTGGTCTTCGCCGCCTTCATGATGGTCGAACGCTTCGGGCTGCGCGTGGACGAGATCACCGCGCTCTTCCTGATCAATTTCGCGGTCAACATGGCCGCTGCGCCTGCAATGGGCCGCTTTGTGCATCGCTTCGGCGAACGCCGGGCGCTGATCTTCGAATATGTCGGGCTGACGCTGCTGTTCCTCGCCTATGGCGGCATCTACTGGTTCGACTGGGGTATTTGGCTGGCCTGCGCGCTTTACGTGGTCGATCACTTGCTGTTCGCTCTGGCCTTCGCGCAGAAGACCTATTTCCAGAAGATCTGCGACCCCGAGGATATCGCGCCCACCGCCGCCGTCGCCTTCACGATCAACCATATCGCGGCTGTCTTCCTGCCGGTGACGCTGGGCTACCTCTGGATGGTCTCGCCCGGCGCGGTCTTCGGGCTGGCGGCCTCGATGGCGGTGATCTCGCTGGGGCTCGCGCTGCTGGTGCCGCGTCACCCTTCGAAAGGCTACGAGACGGTGCTGCAAGGCCTCGGTCCGGTTCCGGCGTGATGCCTGCTTGAACTGGAAATTCCGCCGCTCCGCGCCTATCTGAGAGGGGCGCGAAAGGGAGATTTACCATGCTGTTCGGAAAACCCGCCACCATTCCCACCAAAGCCGACGCCCTGCCGGGGCGTGACGAAGCGATGCCTTTGGCAGAGCCGCATTTCCTCTGGGGCCGTGACCTGCGCTCGCCCGTGCCCGAGGGCATGGAAGAGGCGATGTTCGGCATGGGCTGCTTCTGGGGCGTCGAGCGCATGTTCTGGAACACCGACGGCGTCTGGCTGACCATGGTCGGCTATGCGGGCGGCCCCACGCCCAACCCGACCTATCGCGAAGTCTGCACCGGCATGACCGGCCATAACGAGGTCGTCCGCGTCATCTACGACCCCGCCAAGGTCAGCTACGAAGACCTGCTGCGCGTCTTCTGGGAGGGCCACGACCCGACCCAAGGGATGCGTCAGGGCAATGACCGCGGCACGCAGTATCGTTCGGGCATCTACACCTACACGGATGCGCAGAAAGAGGCCGCCGAAGCCTCGCGCGACGCCTATGCCGAGCGCCTGCAGGCGGCGGGCTATGGCACGATCACCACCGAGATCATCGGCGCGCCGCCCTTCTACTATGCCGAGGATTATCACCAGCAATATCTGGAGAAGAACCCCGGCGGCTATTGCGGCATCGGCGGCACCGGTGTGACCTGCCCGATCGGGCTGAACGCGTGATCTGATGCGTGTGCGGGCCGCTTGACGGCTCGCGCCCGCGGCCCTAAGCCCGGGCGCAACCATCCCGAGGAGCGCGCCCATGACCACCTTCACCGCCTTTACCACGCTGGCCGATCGCGAGGCCGCCGAGGCGCTGTCCGAACGTCTCGAAGAGCTCGATCCCGGCCCCTATGGCACCGGCGTGTTCGAGATCGAGGACGGGTCGGGCCGCTACGAGGTTTCGGGCTATTTCCTCGAGGCCCCCGACGATGTGGCGCTGGACCTGCTGGCGATCTCGCACGGGGCGCAGCCCTTCGTTGTCTCGGAAATCCCGGAAACCGATTGGGTCGCCCATGTGCGGCGCGAGCTGGCCCCGGTGCGCGCGGGCCGCTTCTTCCTCTATGGCAGCCATGACGAGGACAAGATTCCGGCGGATACAATCGCGCTGCGGATCGATGCGGCGATGGCCTTCGGGACGGGCCATCACGGGACCACCTCCGGCTGCCTGACCGCGCTCGACGAGCTGGCGAAGGAGGGTCACACCTTCCACAACGTCGCCGATATCGGCTGCGGCACCGCCGTTCTGGCGATGGCGGCGGCGAAGCTCTGGCCCGAGCCGGTTCTGGCCTCCGATATCGACCCGGTCGCGGTGGAAACGGCTGCGGCGAATGTCGCGGTGAACGATCTTGAGGGCCGCGTGATCTGCATCGAGGCCGCGGGCTTCGGCGATCCGCGCCTGAAAGAGGCCGCCCCCTTCGATCTGATTTTCGCCAATATCCTCAAAGGCCCGCTCGTCGCGCTTGCCCCCGAAATGGGCCGCAACTGCGCCGAATCGGGCTTCGTGATCCTCAGCGGGATCCTCAACGAACAAGCCGATGAAGTGGTCGCCGCCTATCAGGCGCAGGGCTTTGTTTCCCATTCGCGTAAGGAATTCGGCGAATGGACGACATTGGCCATGCAGCGCGCCTAATCCGCCACAAATCCGCTCCGATTGCCGTAAGGATTGCTTTACCCTGACCTGAGAAATTGCCTTTGGGGGCATCGCAGTTAACGGGGTTTGCCATGCGCGATCCGCAAATCGAGTCTTTTGAAAAGCGCCTGCATCGGATCGACCAGATCCATCAAGCAGGCGGTGCATTCGAGGCGTCCGGTGCATTGGGGCGCAGCTATTTTGATTCCATGCGCCCGAAGTCGCGCCGCAGTATTCCGCTGCGCGGTGTGGCGCTGATCTTTGCCGGTATTTTGCTGGTGAAGGGCGCGATGCTCGCGCAGGTGGGCCAGGAGAGCTACGAGGCGCGTGTCGCAAGCCTCGCGGGTGGCTCGCAATTCGAACGGGTGGGGGCCTGGATCATGCATGCCGACCCGATCACCCGCAAGATCGCCGGGCTGCTCGCGCCGTATATCGGCTGAGCACCGAAGCCATTACGCCATAAAGAAAGGGCTGCGCCGTTGCCGGGGCAGCCCTTTTCGCATGACCTGTCGGTCGCGTTAGCGCAGGCGCGCCACGTCGAGCCGGGTCAGGCCGATATCGTCCAGCGCGCGGTCGCTGAGCTTCATCAGAGCTTTGCGGGTGACGCGTGCGTCGTTCCAGTCGTGCAGGGCTGCGATCAGCGAGGTAAAGACGCTCGGTCGGGCGCTGCGGCTCATGCGGGTGTTGATATCCATCGAAGCCATGGGGAGGATCCTTCGTTCACAAACTGCTCAAGTTTCGGGCATTACATCTTCTGAAGCGCAGATAAGACTGGCAGGGTGCGAAAACAATCTCAGTTTTGGCAGCCCCGCCATGCAGGAATCGCATGTGATATGAGGCCGGTTTTTGCATCCCCTCTGGCCGATGTTCCCTTTTCGTGCTAGTTCTTGCGAAACAACACAAGAACGAGGCAGGGCAAATGCGGGTGATCGGGATCGATCCGGGGTTACGCAATCTCGGATGGGGCGTGATCGAGATGGACGGATCGCGACTCAGGCACGTCGCGAACGGGATTCTCCATTCCGAAGGTAAGGATTTGGCAAAGCGCCTGCTGGTGCTGCACGAAGGGCTGAGCGCGGTCATCGCGACCCACATGCCTGAAGCGGCCGCGGTGGAGCAGACCTTCGTCAACAAGGACGCGGTGGCGACGCTGAAACTTGGGCAGGCGCGCGGCATTGCGCTTTTGGCCCCGGCGCAGGCCGGGCTCGAGGTCGGCGAATACGCCCCCAACGCGATCAAGAAAACCGTCGTCGGCGTCGGCCATGCCGACAAGACGCAGGTGCAGCACATGGTGCGTCATCAACTGCCCGGCGTGCAGTTCGAAGGTGCGGATGCCGCCGATGCGCTCGCCATTGCGATCTGCCACGCTTTCCATCTGCAATCGGCGGCCCGGATGAACGCGGCGCAACTCTCCCGCGATGCCTTGGGCACAACCCAACGGAGGCGCGCATGATCGGTCGCATTGCAGGCGTCATCATTCACCGCGCGCTCGACCACGTCATGATCGACGTGCGCGGCGTGGGCTATGTCGTCCATGTCAGCCAGCGCACCGCGCAATCGCTACCGCCCGTGGGCGAGGCCTGCGCGCTCTATACCGATCTGCTGGTGCGCGAGGACCTGCTGCAACTTTTCGGCTTCCCGACGCTGTTGGAGAAGGAATGGCATCGGCTGCTGACTTCGGTGCAGGGGATCGGCGCGAAAGCCTCGCTCGCGATCCTCGGGACGCTCGGCGCGGAGGGGCTGGGCCGCGCGATCGCGCTGGGCGACTGGTCGGCGGTGAAATCCGCCCCCGGCGTCGGCCCGAAACTTGCCCAACGCGTAGTGCTAGAGCTGAAGGAGAAAGCGCCGACCGTCATGGCGATGGGCGCGGAGTTCACCGTCGATGCCACGCCCGAGGTGATCGAGGACGCGCCCGCCAAGAAGCCCGCGAAGAAAGCGGCCCCGGCCGCGACGCCGAAGGTGAACTTCACCGCCGAGGCGATCTCCGCGCTCACCAATCTCGGTTATGCGCCGTCCGACGCGGCCGGTGCCGTCGCGCAGGCCAATGACGACCCGGAGGTCACCGACACGGCCAAGCTGATCCGCGCGGCGCTAAGGCTCCTGGCCCCAAAGGATTGACCTCTTCCTCTTGGGATAAATATCCCGGGGTGCGGGGCAGAGCCCCGCTTGCTCCCCTCCGCCAAAGGCGCGACAGTAAATGACGATGAGCGAACCTGATCCCACTCTGCGGCCCGACCGCCTGCCCGAAGACGCCGACCGCGCCCTGCGACCACAGGCGCTGGAGGAATTCACGGGCCAGGCCGAAGCCCGCGCCAATCTGCGCGTCTTCATCGAAAGCGCCAAGATGCGCAGCCAGGCGATGGATCACACGCTGTTTCATGGCCCGCCCGGTCTGGGCAAGACGACGCTCGCGCAGATCATGGCGCGCGAGTTGGGCGTGAATTTCAAGATGACCTCGGGGCCGGTTCTGGCCAAGGCGGGCGATCTCGCCGCGATCCTGACCAATCTTGAAGCGCGCGACGTGCTCTTCATCGACGAGATCCACCGGATGAACCCGGCGGTGGAGGAAGTGCTCTACCCCGCGATGGAGGATTTCGAGCTCGATCTGGTGATCGGCGAGGGGCCTGCCGCGCGCACTGTGCGGATCGAGTTGCAGCCCTTCACGCTGGTCGGCGCGACCACGCGGCTCGGCCTGCTGACGACGCCGCTGCGCGACCGTTTCGGCATCCCGACGCGGCTGCAATTCTACACCGAGGACGAGCTGGACCTGATCGTGACACGCGGGTCGCGGCTTTTGGGTATCCCGTCCGACCCCGCGGGCACCCGCGAGATCGCCAAGCGCGCCCGGGGCACCCCGCGCATCGCAGGCCGTCTGCTGCGCCGGGTCGTCGATTTCGCGCTGGTCGAGGGTGACGGGCGGCTGACGCGCGAGATCGCGGACCGCGCGCTGACGCGGCTCGGTGTCGATAATCTCGGGCTCGACGGGGCGGACCGGCGCTACATGATGCTGATGGCGGATCATTACGGCGGCGGCCCGGTGGGCGTGGAGACGCTCTCGGCCGCGCTGTCAGAGAGCCGCGACGCGATCGAAGAAGTCATCGAGCCCTACCTGCTGCAACAGGGCCTGATCAGCCGCACTCCGCGCGGGCGGATGCTGGGCGCGCGGGCGTGGCGGCATCTGGGGCTGGAGGCACCGAAACCCGCCACCCCGCAGACGGACCTCTTTGGCGATGGCTGACCCTTTGGCGCGTTTCGAGATCACCGAGGCGGAGATCGACCGCGTCGTGGCGCGCTTCTACGAGCGCGTGCGCGGTCACGCGATGCTCGGTCCGGTCTTTGCGGTGCATGTCACCGACTGGCCCACACATGAAGACAAGGTCGCGCGTTTCTGGAAAAACGCGATCCTGCGCAAGCCGGGCTATGACGGCTCGCCCATGCAGGTCCACCGCGCGGCGGGCAATGTGCGCCCGGGGATGTTTTCGACCTGGCTTGCGGAGTTCGACAAGGTGCTGAGCGCGGAGCTCTCGCCCGAACAGGCGGCGGGCTGGTCGGCGCTTGCACATCGGATCGGGATGAGCCTGCGGCAAGGCGTGGTCGAACGCGAGACCTTTGCGGGCGGTATTCCGAAGCTGAAATGACCCGCGCGCGTAGGCGCGCACAACTAGAGGTGGTGGGGGCTCTGCCCCCGCCATGACGGCCCTTCGCTTGCGCTTCGGGCGTTCGGCGGGGCGTCCTTTCACTGGAAGGCCGCTAGACCCGCCTCACCCCCCGGGATATCTATGCCAAGAGGAAGAGGATCAGTCCTCTTTTTTCCCGAAGACCCCGGTAAGCGATCGCCCGATCAGATTGGTCACGCGGGGCTTTTGCAGCTTGCGGAAGGGCATCGGACGGCAGACCTCCAGCGCGGCGATGCCCACACGGGCGGTCAGCGCGCCGTTGATCACGCCTTCGCCGAAGCGGCGTGAGAGTTTCGACACGAGATGGCCGCCGGTGACTGTCTCGATCAGATCGTCGCCCGCCGCCACCGCACCGGTCGCGACGAGATGGGTCATCACCGTGCGCGCCAGCCGGATCGAACCGAGCGTGCCCGAGCGCCCGCCATAGATTTCCGCGATGCGCCGGATCATCCGCAGGTTCGCGGTGAGCGCGGTGAAGACGTCGGCCAGCGCCAATGGCACGATAGCGGTGACGGTGGCCACAGTGCGCGACGCCGCTTCGATCTCGAGCCGGGCGGCGGCGTCGAGCGGGCCCATCAGCTCGGCTTCGGCCAGCCCCATCAGCGTGTCGGTGTCGAGCACCTCGCCCGTTTGCTCGGCCAGCCGCTTGCGCGCCCAGTCCATCTCGGGCCGCGCGGCATAGAGGCCCGAGACATGGGCCGTGACCTTGCGCGCGCGGCTCAGATCATCTTCGCTCAGCGCCTCCGAGACTTCCTTATGGACCTTGTCGAGCCGCGCCAGCCTCGAGAAGGCGGCGATCTCGCGCCCGGTGATCAGCAGCGCGCCAAGCGCGAAGGCCGCGACCAGCGCGGTGCCGATCCAGCCGAGGATGGGATGAGTGGCGAACAGCCCGTCGATGAAACGCCAGAGCGCGACGGAGATCAGGAAGCCCACCAGCGCCACGCTCGCGCGCCAGAAGAAGCGCACGATGGGCGAGGTGCGCCGCGCCCCCAGCCGTGTCGCGATCTGCATGGCGCGGCCTTCCAGCCGCTCCTCGGTCGCATGCGGCATATCCTCGATCGGCGCGGCCTCGGCGGGCGAGGGCGCGTCCTCGATCTCGATCATCACCGGTTTTTTCATAGCTTGTCCCCGATCAGGAAATCGGCCGCGCGGTCGAGCCGGATATGCGGCGGGCCTTCGCCGGGTCGCAAGATCACCGGGGCCGGGGCGAAGTTCATGATCGAATAATCCTCGTCAAGCCATGCGGAGGCCCCTTGCGCCGCGGGCGAGAGAAGCTGCGCCGGGTCGGCGGGCAATTCGCCGGGATAGAGCGCGACCGACTTGCCACTCTCCAGACGCCCGCGCACCGCCTGCAACTCCGCCCCGTCATGCGAGAGGGTTTCTTCCGTGGTGCTGCGCAGCGCCGCGATCGACAGCGCGAGAGTCTTCGCGCCTGCGAAATCGGCGCGGTCCTTGGCCTCGCGCAGCAGTGCGCCGGTGATCGCGGTCAGGCGGGCGTGCTGGGTGTGGTGCAGATGGTCGGCTTTGGTGGCGGCGAAGAGGATCTTCTCGACCCGCTTGCCGCCGATCAGCGAGGTCAGCCAGCTTGCGCGGCCCGGGCGGAAGGCGGCCAGAATATCCGCCATCGCCTGACGTAGATCGTCGAGCGCGGCGGGCCCGGAATGGATCGCGCCCAGCACGTCGACCAGCACCACCTGCCGGTCGATCTTAGCGAAATGATCGCGGAAGAAGGGACGCACCACCTCGCGTTTATAGGCGTCGTAGCGGCGCTCCATCTCGCGTCGCAGCGAGCCGCGCGGGGCCTCACCCTCGGGCAAGGGCGCGAAGGTCAGGGCGGGCGATCCGGCCATTTCTCCGGGCAGCAGGAAGCGCCCCGGTGTGCAATCGGAGAATCCCGCATCGCGCGCCTCGGTGAGGTATCGGGTGAAGCCTGCCGCCAGCGCCTTGGCCTGCGGTTCGGTGAACTCCGCCGTGCCATCAGTCGCCTCGGACTGCGCCAGATACTCTGCGCCTTGCGGACGGCTCGGCAGACGTGCCAGCGCCTCCGCAGACCACTCGGCATAGCTTTTGTCCATCAGCCCGAGGTCGAGCAGCCACTCGCCGGGGTAATCCACGATATCGAGATGCACGACGCGCGGCCCGCGCACCGCGCCCAGCATCCCGCGCGGCTGGATGCGGAAGGACAGCCGCAGCTCCGAGACGGCGCGCGTGCCCTCGGGCCAATGCGGCGAAGGGCCAGTCAGCGCGGCAAGGTGGCTCTCGTAATCGAAACGCGGCACGGTGTCGTCGGGCTGCGGCTGCAGATAGGCGGCGGTGATATCCGACGCCGATCCCAGCGCCGGCATCCGCCCGCGATCCAGCAGGTTCGCGACCAGCGAGGTGATGAACACGGTCTTGCCCGCGCGCGACAGACCCGTCACGCCGAGACGGATCACCGGTTCGAACAGCGCCTCCGAGACCGAATGGCCCATGCCCTCGATCCCGCGTGTGATCCCGTCCGCAATGTCGGAAATGCCCAAAGCCCGGCCCCTCATTCTCGTTCACGGACAAGATAAGCAGCGGAGAGTGTTAATGAAAGAGAGGGCGGACACGCGGCCCGCCCTCTGCATTGTTCTTCCGCCTCGGATCGGTCTCAGACCGCCAGGCAGATATATTTCATCTCGAGATAATCCTCGATCCCGTGATGCGACCCCTCGCGGCCCAGGCCGGACTGCTTCACGCCGCCGAACGGGGCGAGCTCGGTCGAGATCAGGCCAGTGTTGACGCCGACGATCCCGTATTCCAGACCTTCCTGAACGCGAGTGATGCGCCCCACGTCGCGGGCGTAGAAATAGCTCGCAAGGCCGAAAATCGTGTCATTGGCCTTGGCGATCGCCTCCTGCTCGGTCTCGAACTTGAAGAGCGGGGCTACGGGACCGAAGGTTTCTTCATGCGAGACCTTGGCCTCCTGCGTGACCCCGGTCAGCACGGTCGGCTGAAAGAAGGTGCCGCCCATTTCGTGACGTTCGCCGCCGGTGACGATCGAGCCGCCATGATCGAGCACGTCCTGAATATGCTCCTGCACCTTCTTGACCGCGTCCTCGTTGATCAGCGGACCGGCCTCGACGCCTTCCTTGAGGCCGTCGCCCACCTTGAGGGCGTTGACGGCCTTGGCCAGCTTCTCGGCGAAGGCGTCATAGACCCCGGACTGGACATAGATGCGGTTGGCGCAGACGCAGGTCTGACCGTTATTGCGGAATTTCGACGCCATTGCGCCTTCGACCGCCGCGTCGAGATCGGCGTCGTCGAACACGATGAAGGGCGCGTTGCCGCCCAGTTCCATCGAGCATTTCATCACCTGATCCGCCGCCTGACGCAGCAGGATGCGGCCTACCTCGGTCGAGCCGGTGAAGGTCAGCTTGCGCACGCTGTGGTTCTCGCAGAACTCCTTGCCGATATCGGAGGCTTTCGCGGAGGTGATGACCGAGAGGATGCCCTTGGGCAGGCCCGCGCGTTCGCCAAGCACCGCCATCGCGAGCGCCGAGAGCGGCGTCTCGGAGGCCGGGCGGCAGACGAAACCGCAGCCCACAGCGAGCGCCGGGCCCGCCTTGCGCGCGATCATCGCGTTGGGGAAGTTCCAGGGCGTGATCGAGGCCGCGACCCCAATCGGCTGCTTGATCACGGTGATCCGCTTGTCGCGTTGATGGCCCGGGATGGTCTCGCCATAGACCCGCTTGGCCTCTTCGCCAAACCACTCGATGAAGCCTGCGCCATAGGCGATCTCGCCCTTCGCCTCGGCGAGCGGCTTGCCCATCTCGGCGGTCAGGATCGCGCCGAGATCGTCCTGGTTCTCCATCATCAGGTCGTACCATTTGCGCATGATCTGCGCGCGTTCCTTGCCGGTGCGCGCGGCCCAGTCCTTCATCGCCTCCTCGGCGGCGGCGATGGCGCGGGCGGTCTCGGCACGGCCCAGATCGGGCACGGTGCAGATCACGTCGCCCCGCGCGGGGTTGGTCACGTCGAAGGTGGTGCCGTCATCGGCATCGACCCATTCGCCCGCGACGAGGGCCTTGGTCACCAGAAGCGAGGGATCCTTGAGGATGGATTTGAGGTCGGTCTTGTCGTCGAGCATGATGTCCTCCGAAGGGCTGGATGGGTCGTCCGGTCAATGCGCCGGGCTTTTCGATGTTCCGTAACGGCTGCGCCAGCAGGGCTGCAGATCGCCGGGGTGTTCTTTGGCTTCATAGATGGCGCGGGCGATGGCGCGGGCAAGCACGCAAGACGCCGCATGGCCAAGCTGGAACGGATCGCGGACCGGGTCGGCCAAAGGCTTATCGCCGGTCGCGGTAGCGAAGATCAGATCGCCGTCCATCGGTGTATGGGAGGGCACGATGGCCCGCGCCATGCCGTCATGGGCGGCCGTGGCCATGCGCTGCGCCTGCGCTTGGGTGAGCGCGGCATCGGTCGCGACGATGGCGATGGTCGTGGCCTCGCCCTGGCGTTTCATCGGTTCGGGCTCGGCGCTGGGATCATGGTTTAGCGCGGCACCCAGCCCGCCGAACTCGCCGTCGATCTCCCAAGGTGCGGCCCAGAAATGCGGCCCGTCGCCGACGGTTACCGAACCGAGCGCATTCACCGCCACCAGCGCGCCGACTGTGAAGCCGCTCTCTAACACCGCCGAAGCCGACCCGAGCCCGCCTTTGAAAGTCCCGGTCATCGCCCCGAAGCCCGCCCCGGCGCTGCCGATCTCGAACCGCTCCGTGGCCGCCTCGAGCGCCGCGCGCCCAAGCCCGGGGTAGGGCGTCTCGGTCCAACTCTTGTCGCCACCATTGAGCAGATCGAACAGGATCGCGCCGGGCACGATTGGCACGCGTTGATCGCCCACCGCGAAACCGCGCCCTTGGGCGCGCAGCCCCGCCATCACCCCGTCGCAGGCGCCAAGCCCGAAGGCCGAGCCGCCCGAGAGCACCAGCGCATCGACATCCTGCACTAGCTTGTCCGGCGCCAGAAGATCGGTCTCCCGCGTTCCCGGCGCGCCGCCCATCACCTGCACCGCTGCCGTGAAGGGGCGCTCGCCCAGCAGAACGCTCACACCCGAGCGCAGCCCCGCATCCTCGGCATTGCCCACGCGCAGCCCGGCGATATCGGTGATCAGATTGTTCGGCCCTGCCTTCATCTTCCTCTTGGTCCAAATATCTTGGGGGTTTGGGGGCAACGCCCCCAACTCAATGCTCTACGCTCAGATACAGCGCCCGCCATCGACCTCCATCGCGACGCCGGTGATCATGCTCGCCTCGTCCGAGCACAGGAACAGCGCCGCATTCGCCATGTCCTCGGGCGTCGAGAACCGCCCCAGCGGGATGGTCGAGAGAAACTTCGCGCGGATTTCCGGCGTGTCCTCGCCCATGAAGCTTTTCAGAAGCGGGGTCTCCCCGGCGACCGGGTTGATCGCGTTGACGCGGACCCCGGAGGGCGCAAGCTCCACCGCCATCGCGCGGGTTGCGGTGATCATCCAGCCCTTCGAGGCATTGTACCAGCTCAGGTTCGGCCGCGGGCTGACGCCGGCGGTGGAGGCCACGTTCAGGATCGCGCCCCCGCCGCGGGCCTTCATCCCCGGCACGATGTGGCGTGCAGTCAGGTAGACCGATTTCGCGTTGACGGTGAGGACGCGGTCGAACTCCTCCTCGGTCACCTCCTCCATCGGCTTCGGCAGATGGGTGGTCCCGGCATTGTTCACCAGAATGTCGATCTGCCCGAACGCCTCCCGCGCCGCCTGCGCCAGTGCGGCGACATCCGCATCGCGGCTGACATCCACGGTGCAGGCCACGCCGCCGATCTCGTCGGCGATGGCCTGCGCGGCCTCGGCGTTGAGATCCGCGACCAGAACCCGCGCACCTTCGGCGGCGAAGCGGCGCGCGATCCCCGCCCCGAAGCCCGAGCCCGCGCCGGTGACGATCGCGCTTTTGCCTTCCAGTCTCATCGGCTCTCCTCCTCGGGGCCTACTGTTGTCGCGGGACACATCGGGTGCAAGGGGGCTCTGCCCCCCGGTCTGCCGGCCCTTCGCTTGCGCTTCGGGCGTTCGTCGGGGCGTCCTTCCACTGGAAGGCCGCTGATCCCGCCTCACCCCCGGGATATTTCCGCCAAGCCGAAACCTTCAGCCATGCCAGGCGGCAACGGTTTTCAGGGTGGAGAAGCCGTAGAGCGCCTCGAACCCTTTCTCGCGCCCATGCCCGGATTTACCGATGCCGCCGAAGGGAAGCTCCACGCCTCCGCCCGCGCCGTAATTATTCAGGAAGACCTGTCCTGCGCGGAGGCGACGGGCGAGCCGCATCGTCCGCCCGCCATTTTCTGACCAGACCGAGGCGACGAGCCCGTATTCTGTGCCGTTCGCGATGGCGACGGCCTCTTCTTCGTCCTCGAAGGGGATAACGATCTGCGCCGGGCCGAAGATTTCCTCCTGCGCGAGTCGGTGCGCACCGTGGCCGCCACCGATCAGGGTCGGCGCGACGTAATGGCCGCCTGCGGGGACGTCCTCGGCGATCCGACCTTGGGCCGCGATAGTGAGGTCGGAGGCGAGCGCCAGATAGCCCTCGACGATCCCTTTCTGCCGCCCCGAGATCAGCGGGCCGAGGTCGTGATCGCCAAGCGCGGGCCCCGCCGTCAGGTCGCGATAGCGCGCGGCCATCTTCTCCAGCACCTCGTCATAGCGCGAGCGCTGCACGAGGATGCGCGACGAGGCCGAGCAGGTCTGCCCGGCGTTCTGGATGCCTGCGTTCACGAGGAAGGGCAGCGCGCGGTCGAGATCGGCATCGTCGAAGACGAGCTGCGGGGATTTGCCGCCAAGCTCCAGCGTGACGGGCACGGCATTCGCTGCGGCGGCTGCCTGAATGCGTTGGCCAACCGCGACCGATCCGGTGAAGGAGATATGCTGGATGCCGGGATGGGCCGAGAGCGCGGCTCCGGCTTCTTCGCCCAGACCCGGCACGATATTGAGCGCCCCGGCTGGCATCCCCGCTTCTTGCGCGATCCGCCCGAAGGCCAGCGCGGTGAGCGAGGCTTCTTCGGCAGGTTTCACGACCGCCGCGTTGCCCATCGCCAGCGCTGCTGCGACCGAACGCCCGATGATCTGCATCGGGTAATTCCACGGCACGATATGCGCGGTCACGCCATGCGGCTCGCGCAGCGTGTAGGCGGTGTAGCCGTTGAGATAGGGGATCGTCTCGCCCATCACCTTGTCGGCGGCCCCGCCATAGAATTCGAGATAGCGCGCCAGTGCCGCCACATCGGCGCGTGCCTGCGTCAACGGTTTACCGACATCGAGCGCCTCGATCACGGCTAGATCCTCGGCATGGGCCAGCACGAGCCCGGACATCTTCATCAGGAGCCGCCCGCGCTCTGCCGCACTTAGCTGTCCCCAGTCGCCTGCAAGCGCCGCCTGTGCGGCCTCGACCGCTGCGTCGATCTCCGGCTTGCCGCCCCGGGCGATCTGCGCCATCTCGCGCCCATCCGAGGGGCATTCCACGGAAAGGCGCGCATCGGGCTTGCGCCAGACGCCTCCGATCAACATCTCCTCGGGATCGAACCAAAGCGGCAAACTCATGCGCGGCACCTCCTCTTGTCACGCGATTTCGCAGCACGCTCGGCGCGCGCGCGCGGAAAATCAAGAGGGCAGGAATCTGCCGGACGCGACCAGATCACATTCATGTGAGTGTGAGTGGAGGGAACTTTCCCCTATCTAGCCCCTTGAATGACGGAACCGGGCCGAAGGCCCACCGGAAAAAGAGACAGGAAAATTGCAAGTGACCGCGAGTTATTCGACGCTCAAACGCGCAATCCGCCCGGCCATGCTCTTCGGGCTGGCTGGCATCTTGGCTGCCTGCGCGAGTGCGCCGGAACAGCGCTATGCGCAACCGACCCAGTCGACGAAGGCCGTGCCCGCCGAATATCAGGCGCGCGAAGATGACGGGAAAACCATCCCGGCGATCAGTCCGAAATATCTGGTGGAGCGCAACCGCCGCCAGGTCGTGCCCTATCACGGGCCCGAGGCTGTCGGGACGATCGTCGTCGATCCCTATGCGCGCTTCCTCTACTACATCACCGCGCCGGGCAAGGCAGAGCGCTACGGCGTCGCCGTCGGTCGCGATGGCAAGACCTTCTCGGGGGATGCCACGATCAAGCGCAAGCAGGAATATCCGAGCTGGACGCCGACGCAGAACATGATCCAGGAAGATCCCGACCTCTACGGGCCGCTGAAAGACGGTCTGCCGGGTGGTCTGGACAACCCGCTGGGCGCGCGTGCGCTCTACCTCTACCAGGGTAACCGGGATACCTATTACCGCATCCACGGCACGATGGATCCGTCCTCGATCGGGCGTGCGACCTCGGCTGGCTGTATCCGTCTGTTCAATCAGGACATCATCGACCTGTTCTCGAAAGTGCCGAAGGGCACGCCGGTGAAGGTGCGCAGCCGCGCCGAGAGCCTCGAGATGGAAGGCCCGGTCGTGCAGCTGCATTCGGGCTATGTGGTCTCCGCCTATAATCAGGTGGCGATCAACGAGGACGAGGCCGCGTGGAAAGCGGGCCAGATCCCCGATCAGCAGAAGGTCGAGGAAGAGCAGCATCAGGCGTCGGTCGCGATGGCCCAAGAGGTCGGCGGCTCGGGCGAGACTGCCAGCTCCACCGTCGATTGCGGCTATTCCGGCACCGGCACCTGCGTCGATACGACTAACTGATCGAGCCGATCTTTTCGGAAAAATATTCACGGCGCGGGGGGCAACCTCGCGCCGTTTTTCTTGGGCCGCGACGCCTCCAGAACCGCGCCAAATGACGCGATACGCGCCCCGATGCCGCAGCGTTTGCGCGTTCACGTCTTTCCTTGCGGGCCGGGTGACGCTAGGACTCGCGCGCAAGCAGATCAGGAGGATGCCATGAGCGTCACCGGAACCACGCGGCAGAAAATGCCCGCAGATATTCTCGCGATGAAGGGCGGCGCGCCGATCGTTTGCCTGACCGCCTACACCACGCCGATTGCGAAACTGGTCGACAGCCATTGCGATCTCGTGCTGGTCGGCGACTCGGTGGGCATGGTGCTCCACGGGCTGCCCTCGACGCTGGGCGTGACGATGGAGATGATGATCCTCCACGGCCAAGCGGTCGCACGCGGCCTCTCGAATGCGCTGATGGTGATCGACATGCCGTTCGGGTCGTATGAGGAAAGCCCGGCGCAGGCGTTCCGCAACGCGTCGCGGCTGATGGCCGAGACCGGCGCGGGGGCGGTGAAGCTCGAAGGTGGCGCGCATATGGCCGAGACCATCGCCTTTCTGACCGCGCGCGGTATCCCGGTGCAGGCCCATATCGGGCTGACCCCGCAATCGGTGAACACGTTGGGCGGCTACAAGGTGCAGGGCCGCGGCGACAGCCGGGCGCGTCTCGTAAAGGATGCGAAAGCGGTCGCCGACGCGGGCGCCTTCTCGGTGGTGCTGGAGAAAGTGCCGCAGGGGCTGGCCGACGAGATCACCGCGATGATCGCTATCCCCACCGTCGGCATCGGCGCGGGCGCGGGCTGCGACGGGCAGGTGCTGGTGGTCGACGACATGCTGGGCCTCTTCACCGATTTCAAACCGAAATTCGTCAAGCGCTTCGGCCAGCTCGGTCAGGAAGCCGAAGCCGCGGTCGCCGATTACGCAGCCGAGGTGCGCGACCGCAGCTTCCCGGCAGCCGAGCACAGCTTCGCCGATGAGGTGAAGAAATGACGCAGGTGATTCGCAAGGCCGCCGAACTGCGCGACAAGGTGGCGGCGTGGAAACGCTCGGGGATGCTGGTCGGCGTGGTGCCGACGATGGGCGCGCTGCATGACGGCCACCTCAGCCTCGCCCGCGCCGCGCGCAAGCAATCGGACCGCGTGATCGTGACGGTCTTCGTGAATCCCATGCAGTTCAACAACGCCTCGGACCTCGACAAATACCCGCGCGACGAGGCGCAGGATCTGGCGCTTCTGGAAGCGGAAGGGGTCGATGTGCTCTTTGCGCCGGGCGTGGACGAGGTCTATCCCGACGGCTTCGCCACCACCGTGTCCGTCGCGGGCATCACCGAACCACTCGAGGGCGCGTTCCGGCCCGGCCATTTCGATGGCGTGGCGACGGTCTGCTCGAAGCTCTTCGGCATGACACAGGCGGGGCGCGCGTTCTTCGGCGAGAAGGACTGGCAGCAATTGCAGGTGGTCCAGCAGCTCACCCGCGATCTCAACATGCCGATCCGCATCATCGGCTGCCCGACCATCCGCGAAGAGGACGGGCTGGCGATGTCCTCGCGCAATGTGCGGCTGACGGCTGAGGAACGCGAATTGGCGCCGCGCCTGCATACGGTGATGCAGCAAGCCGCCGCGAAGATCCGCGACGGCGTACCGGTCGAAGGCGCCCTCAACGATGCGAAGACCGAGCTGAAAGACGCGGGCTTCGGGGCGCTCGATTATCTCGAACTGCGCACGGTCGACGGACTGAAACCCGCGACGGATCTGTCGCAACCGGCGCGGATGCTGGCCGCGATCTGGCTGGGCGATGTGCGCCTGATCGACAATATCGCCGTCTGATCTCTCGAGGGGGCGCTGCCCCCGCGGCTCCGCCGCCCCCGGGATATTTCGACAAGAGCGAAGAAGGAGGGAATGCTCCTTCCCCTTGGTCCAAATATCCCGGGGTGAGGCGCGGCACGCGCCGAGGGGCAGCGCCCCTAAGACCCCAGCAGTTCCGCCAGAACCAGTGCCATGACCTTCGCGCTGTCGGTCATATCCTCGATGCCGACCCATTCGTCGGGCTGATGGGCGAGCTCCAGAAGCCCCGGCCCGTAGGCGATGCAATTCTGCAGCCGCCCGATCCGGTCGATATGTTTCTGATCATAGGTGCCGGGAGAGACGACGTAAGCCGCCTCGCGGCCCAGCACGGCCTCGATCGCGGCGGCGGTGGAGCGCACGATCTGCGCGCCCTTGTCGGTCATCGTGGGCTGCACCTCGAACAGGTCGCGGATTTCATAGCGGAAGCTCGGACGCTGGGCTTTCACGCGCTCCATCAGGTCGGTGATTTCGGCCTTCACCTCCGTGAGGTCTTCCTCGATCAGAAAACGCCGGTCGATCACGATGCGGCAGCGATCGGCGACGCAGGGCGTGGGCAGGCCGGTGTAATCGGCCCCTTCTTCCGGCGCGCCGCCATGGATCGAGTTGACGTTCAGCGTCGAGGCCCGCGCGCCTTCGGGGATCACGGGCATCTCGGTCTGCTTGCCCAGAAGGAGGGGATAGAGCGTGTCCTCCATCTCGCTCAGAACGGCACTCATATGGCGGATCGCGCTGTCGCCGAGAAACGGCATCGAGCCATGCGCGATGCGGCCATGGGTCTCAACCTCGGCCCACCAGACTCCGCGATGACCGAGGCAGATCTGGTCCTTGTGCAGCGGCTCGGGGATGATGACATGCTGCATGCGGGCGGGATCGAAGCGGCCCTGCTCGGCCAGATAGGCCACGCCGCCATAGCCGCCCGATTCCTCGTCGGCAGTGGCGGAAATCTCGATGCTGCCCGCGAAATCGGGACAGGCGTCGAGGAAGGCCTCCGCCGCGATGACAGAGGCCGCGAGCCCGCCTTTCATATCGCAGGCTCCTCGCCCGTAAATGCGGTCTCCGTCGATCTCGGCGCCGAACGGGTCGCGGGTCCAGCCATGGCCGATCTCGACCACGTCGTGATGCGAGTTGAAATGCACGCAGTCGCCGGGGCGCGTGCCCTCGATGCGGGCGACGAGGTTCCAGCGCGGATAGGTCTCGCTGTCGCCGGGCGCGCCATGGGCGCGGATCAATTCGGTCGTGAAGCCGCGTTCGGAGAGGTAGGCCGCGAGAAAATCGCAGATTTCGCGGTAGTTTCGCCCCGGCGGGTTCAGCGTCGGGATGCGGATCAGTGCCTGGGTCAGCGCGATCAGTTCGTCGCGGCGCGCGTCGATGGCGGATTTCAGGCGGGTGGCGAGGTCCATACCCAAGGCTAGCGCCGGGCGCCGCCGCGCGCCAAGCGAAAACGCAAGGATTGAAAACACATGGCTTTTGGCGCCCCCGCGCGCTATTGCGGTGCAAATTCCTACGGAGAGACCGGATGAACCTGTTCTTGGCCTTCGCGCTCGTGCTTTGCATTGCAGTCGGAGGGTGGTTGTCGAAATACGACTGGGCGAAGCTTTTGGCGCTGGTGCCCGTCGCGATGATCGTGCCCGCTTTCTATATGACCGGCACCGCCTGCGGTGCGGGCTTCGTGCTGCATTTCTTCTCCGACACGGCGAGCTGCTCGAACGGCTATGTGCCGCGCCAGATGTTCGCCGCGACCTATGTGCTCGCGCTGATCCCGGTCGCGGCTTCGGCCATCGTGATCAAGCTGATCCGGATCGGCATGGCGCGCCGGAAGGGCTGATCTGGTCAACCGCGCCGCCGCGGCCTAGGCTTGCGACAGCGAGGGGCAAGGAGGGCGCGCGATGCTGGCCTTCATTCGACTGGCGATCTTCGGGCTGATCGTGCTGACGATCCTGTTCTGGCTGGTGCGTCTCTATGCCCGGTCGGTCCGGCGCGAGGCGCTGGAAGAGGATTGGAACGAGGCCGCCGCCGAGGGCCGGGCCGAGACCACGCGCGATACCTTCGTCGAGGCCGGGATGCGGGACTATGAGAAAAGCCTGCTGCGCAAGCTGATCTGGCTGGTCTATGTCCTGCCGATCGTCGTGGTGGGGCTCATTATCTATCTGATGAATTACAGGTGAGAATCCGATGCGTTACGTGAAATGGGGCTTCTGGCTGGTCGTTATCGGCTTCGTTGCGGTGTTCCTGCATTACAACCTGCCGCGTCATGACATCGTGCGGATCGTCGGCACCGAGGTGCGCCGCGTCGATTTCGGCGAGAACTCGATATTCTGGGCCGCGCCCGACGTCGGCACCGCGAGTGCGACCAGCCGCGACGTGCGCTTCATCAACACGGTGCGTCCCAACGGCAAGACGCTGGTCTTCCGCAACGAGGATACCGGCTGGGGCTGGCCGCCTTACTTCAAGCTCGACAGTTCGGACCTGCAGGCGCAGGCGGAGTCGCTGATCTCGACCTCGGCCGATCCGATCTGGGTATCGGTCACGCGCTATGGCTGGCGCTCGCGCTGGCTGACGATCTACCCCAATGCGGTCGGTCTGAAGGTCGTGCCGGGGCCGGATACGCGGATCATTCCCTGGGGCAGCATCATCATCCTGACGCTTCTGGTGATCGTCTTGCTGACGATCCGTGCGATGTGGCGACAGTTCCGCCAACGCTCGATCGATCCGCTTTTCGAGGATGCGAGCGAGGCCTGGGACGATGCTGAAGAGGGCGCGAAAGGCTGGTTCGACCGCTTCATCGGGCGCAAGTGAGACGAGGGGGCCGGACCGCCGGGCCGCGCCCAACTCAGACCGACGCTGAAACGCAAAAGCCCCGCCACTGGAGGGCGGGGCTTTCGATTAAGTCGGGATCTGCGCTTACGCGTTGGCGGCGCGGATCTGCTCGGCGGCGTCCTTGTTGAAGCTCACGCCCTTGGTCTCGAACAGCTGATCCAGCTCGCCCGAGAGGGTCATCTCGGTAATGATGTCGCAGCCGCCGACGAATTCGCCTTTGACGTAGAGCTGCGGGATGGTCGGCCAGTCCGAATAGTCTTTTATGCCTTGGCGGATGTCCTGATCCGCGAGCACGTTGACGTCCTTGTAGGTCACGCCCATGAAGTTGAGCACGCCCGCGACGCGGCTCGAAAACCCGCATTGCGGCATGTCCTTGGTGCCCTTCATGAAGAGAACGACGTCATTCTCAGAGATTTGCTGGGCGATTTGGTCTTGCGCGTTCATCGCTAAATCCTTTCTCCGTCCCGCTTGGAGACGTGTGTGAAATCATTCGGGCGCTTTGGTGGTCAAAGCGAGCGCGTGCAGCACTCCGTTCGGCCCGTCCATCGCCCCTTTGAGCGCGGCATAGACCGCGCGCTGTTGCTGGACGCGGTTCTTGCCACGGAAGCTCTCGTCGATGACCTCCGCCGCCCAATGATTCCCGTCCCCGGCGAGATCGGTGATCGTGATCTTGGCATCGGGGAATTCGGCCCGGATCAGGGCTTCGATGTCATGGGCTTCCATTGCCATAAATAGGGCTCCTCGTCCTTTGCCGCAAACTTAAGTGGCGCGGCGGCTGGCTGCAAGGGGATGCGCGGGGGCGCGGGCCTATGCGGTGGCCGCTGGCGGGTGCAATCGCGACAGGAAAAACATGAGCGTCGCGATGGCCACGCTGCCGATGAACATCGCGGCGGCGCCTGCGGTCGTTACGGGCAGGGAATGGCCCGGCGCGCCAACTTCTCCGGCGAGCAGGAAGCACATGTTGATGTCGATCCCCATCAGCGTGGTGCGAGGATGGGCGCGCAGCAGCGCACCGCCCGCGATGAAGGCGAAGGCGAGGATCAGAAGCTCGGTCTGATCGCCGCCTGACAGATGCGTGAGCCCGCGATAGGCGACCGCGGCGAGCACCCCAAGCGCGACACCGGGCACTAGGAAGCGCACGGCAGGGCGCGGATTCGGCATGGAGCCCAGAACCGAGGAGAAGACGATCACCGAAAGCGCGGCGGCTGTTGCGGCGGGATGGGTGAAATGGGCGTCGACCAGCGTGGCCCCGCCAGTGAGCACCGCCACCGCCGCCATGCGCAGCCAAAGCTGCTGGACGAAATGCGGGTTCGGGCGCGGCGGCATCGGCGCGCGACGGGCCGGCGTGAAGAGCCAGTTCACTGCCGTCACCGAGATGACGCCCAGAAGGGTGCAGGCGACCCGGTCGAGCGCGAGCGGGATCGCATCCGCCCCCATCCCTAGCGCGGGCATCACCACCACGCCGATCGTGATCGTCATCAACGTGAAGCCATAGGCCCAATGCGTCCCGATCCGATAGGCGATACCGACGCCGATGGCTGCGGTCAGCGCCACGGTCAGTGCGATTCCCGGCACCGGCAGCCAGCGAAGCGCGGCGATCCCGATACCGGCGCCGACCAAGGTGCCTGCGACCCGCAGCACTGCGCGCAGGGCCATGTCTTCGCGATGGGGTTGGATCACGACCCAGACGGGCATGGCCGCCCAATAGATATTGGTCAGGCCCAGTAACCGGGCGGCAGTCAGGGCAAGCGTCGCGGCGAGAAACAGCCGGGCGGCATAGGCGAGGGTGGAACTGGTCAAAGCGGGAGCCTGAAATCGGTGGATCGCCGAGACATTAGCTTGTGCGCGGGCGGTCAGGAACCGCCCGGCGCGCATGTCCGCCCTGCGTCAGGTCACAGAACTCAGGCGTCGATCGCCGCTTTGAAGGCCGTGCGATAGAGGTTCGACAGCTCCTCCAGCGGGGCGCTGTCCGAACCGAAGCCGACCGTGTCGCCGCCGAAGCGACCCACGGTGTAAAGCGGCACCTCGGCCTTGCGGGCGGCGACCATCAGCGCCTCCGCCTGGTCGAAGGAGCAGGCCACGAGGTAGCGGCCCTGGTCCTCGCCGAAGAGCGTCGCGATGTCGTTAGCCTCGAGCGTAACGCCCAGACCGGCCTCTTCCGCCATCTCGAAAGCTGCGAGCGCGAGGCCCCCATCCGACAGATCGCTCGCGCCTTTGACCAGCGCGCGGTTCTCGCGCAGGAACTCGCCATTGCGTTTCTCGACGTCGAGATCGACCTCGGGCGCGTCGCCCGACTCGAGCCCGAAGGCTTCAAACGCCAGCGCGGATTGATCGAGGTGACCCTTGGTCTCGCCGATCACCATCGCCACGTCGCCCGCCGTCGGCAGGCCCGCGATCAGCTCGTCGAGCGAGCTCAGCAGGCCGACCGCGCCGATGGTCGGCGTGGGCAGGATGCCGGTGCCGTCGGTCTCGTTGTAAAGCGAGACGTTGCCCGACACGATCGGCATGTCGAGCGCGCGCACGGCGGCATCGATGCCTTTGATGGCGCCCACGAACTGGCCCATGATCTCGGGCTTTTCGGGGTTGCCGAAGTTCAGGTTGTCGGTGGAGGCCAGCGGCTTGGCGCCCACGGCACTCAGGTTGCGATAGGCCTCGGCCACCGCCTGCTTGCCGCCCTCGAACGGGTTCGCCTTGACGTAGCGCGGGGTCACATCGGCGGTGAAGGCCAGCGCCTTGTCGGTGCCGTGCACGCGCACGACGCCCGCGCCGAGACCCGGACGGCGCACCGTGTCGCCCATCACCTGCGTGTCGTATTGCTCGTAGACCCAGGACTTATGCGCGTAGTTCGGCGAGCCGATCAGCGCCTTGAGCGCATCGATCGCACCGATCTCGGGCAGTGCCTCGCCAGCGGTCGCGATGGGCGTTTCCACCCACGGACGATCGTATTCGGGGGCTTCCGAGGACAGTTTCGACAGCGGAACGTCGGCTTTCACCTCGTTGCCATGCATGATCAGGAAGCGGTCTTCCGCGATAGTCTCGCCGACGATGGCGAAGTCGAGATCCCATTTCACGAAGATCTCGCGCGCGATGTCTTCCTTCTCGGGGTTGAGGACCATGAGCATCCGCTCCTGGCTCTCCGACAGCATCATCTCATAGGCGGTCATCGCGGCTTCGCGCTGCGGCACCGCATTGAGGTTGAGCTTCACGCCCAGCCCGCCCTTGTCGCCCATCTCGACCGCCGAACAGGTGAGGCCCGCGGCCCCCATGTCCTGAATCGAGATCACCGCGCCGGTCTGCATCAGTTCGAGGCAGGCTTCCATCAGGCATTTCTCGGTGAAGGGGTCGCCGACCTGAACGGTGGGGCGCTTCTCTTCGATCGTGTCGTCGAACTCGGCCGAGGCCATGGTCGCGCCGCCGACGCCGTCGCGGCCCGTCTTGGCACCGAGATAGACGACCGGCATGCCGATGCCGGACGCGGCGGAGTAGAAAATCTTGTCGGCATCCGCGAGGCCCGCCGCGAAGGCGTTCACGAGGCAGTTGCCGTTATAGGAGGGGTGGAAGCGCACTTCGCCGCCCACGTTCGGCACGCCGAAGCAGTTGCCGTAGCTGCCCACGCCCTCGACCACGCCTTTGACGACATGGGAGGTTTTCGGGTGGTCGGGCATACCGAAGCTCAGGCTGTCCATCGCGGCCACCGGGCGTGCGCCCATGGTGAACACGTCGCGCAGGATGCCGCCCACGCCGGTCGCGGCGCCTTGGTGCGGTTCGATATAGGAGGGGTGGTTGTGGCTCTCCATCTTGAAGACCACGGCCTGCCCGTCGCCGATATCGACAACGCCCGCATTCTCGCCCGGACCGCAGATGACCTGATCGCCCTCGGTGTGCAGCGTGCGCAGCCATTTCTTCGACGACTTGTAAGAGCAGTGCTCGTTCCACATCGCCGAGAAGATCCCGAGCTCGGTGAAAGTCGGCTCGCGTCCGATGATCTCGAGGATCCGGTCGTACTCGTCGGGTTTCAGGCCATGGGCTGCGATGAGATCAGGCGTGATCTGCGGCTCGTTCATGAGGATCCTCCGGCATCGGCTTTGCCGCCCCTATTAGGCGAATATGTGCAGGGGGAAAAGAGAGGCCGGACGTTGCGGAAAGAAAAAACGCGAGGCCCGAAGGCCCCGCGTCGTAAAAGCGTGTATCAGGTGACGCCCGGATTACGAGCGCATGTCCACCTGCGTCTCGAGATTGGTCAGCAGTTCCGACACGGTCCAGCCAAGCTTGACCTGACCATTGGCGGCTGCGCCTTTCGGCACGTTGACCTTGAACAGCGACACGGTGGTGTCGAGCTTCGGCGAGGTGCGGATATAGACGGTGTCGTAGCCGTCATTCGCCTCGACCTTCTCGATCATGCCGATGATGTTGCCATCGACGCTCATAGCCTTGTCTTCGGCATTGGCGGCGGTCTTCATGCCCGTGATGCCGGCTTCGTCGGTCAGCTGGCGCTGCGCGGGGATCATTTCCTCGCCCATCGAGGTGCTGTCGAACATCGCGGTGCCGGTCTTCACGTCGGTGATGCCGTACTGGTCGGTCGACTCGAAGGTGTTCGACGAGGTCACCGCGGGCGGGGTACCCGTCGAGGTTTCCTGACCCGGCACCGCGCCAACACGATAGTCGGCGATGCCGTAATACTGGCCGTCACCATTGTTCGTGGAGGGCACTTTCGACAGGTCAAGGGCCGAAGCCGAACCTGCGATGGTCATCGCGCCAAGAAGAGCGGTCGAAGCGGCAAAGATGTTTTTCGCGGTAGTCATAACAGTATCCTTTCAACTGGTTACTCAAGTGCTGCGCCGTTGCTGGCGTCGGGAAAGGAACGGGCTGAGCTGCCGAAAGTTCACTGAAATTTTTGTGAACGAGATCGTAGAATTTTAAATGAACCTAAGGGGATAGTTGCGCGTAAAGCGGGGTTTGCGCGGTCGCGAGTGCGTGAAATCTCGTGAGGTCGGGGCTGTTGGGAGTGGCTCTCGCGCCCTGCGTGAAAGCGGCATCTGGGCGTTGGGCAAAAAAAAGGCCGAGCAAAGCTCGGCCAAAGTCCAACAGGGAGGTAGAAGGTGCTGCGCCTTTCGGCACGGCCAACCCTTCTGAGCCTCATTTATGGGCAGTTTGTTAACGCATCAAGGGAAAACATGCTGCGGGCGCATCATGGCCGGTATGCGTTGCGGTAAAGTCGCGGTGCAACCCTAGGTTGAATCGCCCGCCTGGAAGCGCCGATAGTTGGTGATTTCTTCCTGAATGAAGTCGCGGAAAGCGGTCACACGGCGCGAAGAGCGCAGCTCTTCGGGGTAGGCGAGGAAGATCGGGATCTCGACCGATTCCAGATCGGGAAGCACCCGTTGCAGGTCGTTGAAGTCTGCAGTCAGGTAGTCAGGCAGGATGCCGATGCCGATATGGTTCAGCACCGCCTGCAGCACGCCGAAGTAGTTGTTCACCGTCAGCGTCGAGCTTTGGTCGAAGGCCAGAACCTGCCGCGCGAGCTGCGCGCCCGCCTGCACCTGCGGGGTGCGCGGGGTCTGGCAGATCAGGCGATGCTTGCGCAGATCCTCGATCTTTTCGGGCGAGCCCCATTTCGCGAGATACTCGGAGGTCGCGTAAAGCCGCATCCGAATGTTCAGCAGGCGCTTGCGGATCAGGTCGGCCTGCGCGGGCTCTTTCATGCGCACGGCGACGTCGGCCTCGCGCATCGGCAGGTCGAGAACCCGCTCCTCCAGCATGAGGTCGATCTTCAGATCGGGATACTTCTCGTAGAGCTTCGTCAGGCGCGGCGCGAGCCACAGAGTGCCGAAGCCGGTCGTGGTGGTCACGCGCAGCTCGCCGAACACTTCTTCTTCGCTGTCACGAATACGTGCGGAGGCGCTGTCGAGCTTTTTCGCCATCGACGAGGTGGCTTCGAACAGCAATTCGCCCTGCTCGGTGAGAATCAGTCCGCGGGCGTGACGGTGGAAAAGAGTCGTTCCGAGGGCCTCTTCGAGCGCCCGGATCTGTCTGCTCACGGCAGATTGAGACAGGTGCAGTGCGTCGCCGGCATGAGTCAAAGACCCTGCATCGGCCACTGCGTGGAAGATTCTGAGCTTGTCCCAATCCATCAAGGTCACTTTCGCTTTATCATCTGCTGTTCCGCGCAAGTTTCTTTACATTAATCTCGAGGATTTACGAAACCGCTAAGTAACAATTTTCCGCTTTCTAGGTCAGATATTATGACCTACCATGTCTCCATGCCCAGTTAGCAAGGGGAGGTGCTTAATGGGAAGGCAAGAAATATCCCTAGCGGATCGGTTCGACCTTACGAAATCTCCGGTTTTGCTGAACGGGACGCAGGCTCTGGTGCGTCTCGTTCTGGCTCAGGCCGCGCGCGACAAGGCGGCGGGACTGCATACGGCCGGCTATGTGACAGGCTATCGCGGTTCGCCGCTCGGCGCTGTCGATTTGCAGATGGCGCGCGCCAAGACCGTGCTGGAAGAGAGCGATGTTCGCTTCGAGCCGGGCCTGAACGAAGACCTCGCGGCCACCGCGCTGTGGGGTTCGCAGCAGGCGGAATTGCGCGGCGAAGGCAAGTATGACGGCGTTTTCGGCCTCTGGTACGGCAAAGGCCCGGGCGTCGATCGCTCTGGCGATGTGATGCGCCACGCCAATATGGCGGGCACGTCGAAACATGGCGGCGTCCTGATGGCGATGGGCGACGACCACACCGGCGAATCCTCGACCGTGCTGCACCAGTCCGACTGGGCGATGGTCGATGCCTACATGCCGGTTCTGTCGCCCGCAGGCGTTCAGGAAATCCTTGATTTCGGGCTTTACGGCTATGCTTTAAGCCGCTTCGCCGGTGTCTGGGTCGGCCTGAAAACGATGAAGGATACGGTCGAAGCGACGGCAGTCGTCGACGGCGACCCCTTCCGTCAACAATTCGTGATCCCTGACTTCAAGATACCCGAAGGCGGGCTGAACATCCGTCTCGGCGATACGCCGGTGGCTCAAGAAGCGCGGATGATCGACTTCAAACGCTACGCAGCCGAGGCATTCGCCCGTGCGAACCGCATCGACAATCGCGTCTGGGGCAAGCCCGGGGCGAAGATCGGTCTGGTCGCTGCGGGCAAGAACTGGCTCGACCTGACACATGCGCTCTCGCTTCTGGGCATCGACGAGGCCGAGGCCGAACGGCTCGGCATCACGACCTACAAGATCGGCCAGACCTTCCCGCTCGACATGACCTCGTTCCATGAATGGGCTGAGGGGCTGGAGCTGATCATCGTCGTCGAGGAAAAGCGCAAGCTGATCGAGGTGCAGGTCAAGGAGGCGATCTTCGACGACCGTCGTGGCCGTCGCGTCTATGGCTGGCACAAGGGCGACACCTGGGAGAATGGCCGTCAGGTGGAGCTGTTCCCGACGCGCTACGCGCTCGACCCGGTGATGATCGCGCGCAAGCTCGGCGACATCTTCATCGAAGAGGGCCGCGGCACGGATGCGATCAAGGCGGGTATCGAGAAGATCGAAGCCGCCCAACGCGCCGACAACGCGCCGGAGATCGCGACGCGCACGCCATGGTATTGCTCGGGCTGTCCGCATAACAGCTCGACCAAGGTCCCCGAGGGCGAGCGCGCCTATGCCGGGATCGGCTGTCACTACATGGTGCAGTGGATGGGCCGGAACACCGAAGGCTTCACCCATATGGGCGGCGAGGGTGTGAACTGGGTCGGCGAGGCCCCGTTCTCCACGCGCGAGCATATGTTCCAGAACCTTGGCGACGGCACCTACAACCACTCCGGCGCACAGGCGATCCGGGCGGCTTTGGCGGCCGGCACCAACATCACCTACAAGATTCTGTTCAACGATGCGGTCGCGATGACCGGTGGGCAGGAGAACGAGGGCGGGCTAACCTCGCAGCAGATCGCCTCCGAGATCGTGGCGATGGGCGTGAAGCCGGTCGTGGTGGTCTATGACGAGAAGGAAGAGCTGGACCTGTCCACCTTCCCCGCCGGCGTCGAGAAGGTCGAACGGGCCGAGCTGATGGCCGTGCAGAAACGTCTGGCGAAGACGAAAGGCGTCTCGGCGCTGATCTATGTCCAGACCTGCGCCGCCGAGAAGCGCCGCCGCCGCAAGCGCGGCAAGTTCCCCGATCCGGACAAGCGCGTCTTCATCAACACGGATGTCTGCGAAGGCTGCGGCGATTGCGGAGTGCAGTCGAACTGCGTCTCCATCGTGCCGGAAGAGACCGAGCTGGGCACCAAGCGCGCGATCGACCAGTCGTCGTGCAACAAGGACTTCCGTTGCCTCGACGGGTTCTGCCCGAGCTTTGTGACGCTGCACGGGGCGAAGGTGAAGAAGGCCGAGGCGCAGGCGCTCGACCTGCCGGAGCTGCCGCAGCCCACGCTGCCCGCGATCGACGGCACCCATAACGTGGTGATCACCGGCGTCGGCGGCACAGGTGTCGTGACCATCGGCGCGGTGCTCGCCATGGCCGCGCATATCGACGGTAAGGGCGCGGGCATGATGGAGATGGCCGGTCTCGCCCAGAAGGGCGGGGCGGTGCATATCCACCTGCGCATCGCGAACAAGCCCGAGGATATCTCGGCGATCCGCGTCGCCGTGGGCGAGGCCGATTGCGTGATCGGCGGCGATCTGGTGGTCTCCGCAGGCGCCAAGACGCTGGGGTTGATGACCACGGGCCGCACCGGTGCGGTCATCAACAGCCACGAGATCGTCACCGGCGAGTTCACCCGCAACCGCGACTTCCGCCTGCCGGGCGAACAGCTTCGGCTGAGCCTCGAGGCGCGGCTGAAGGATCGCGTGGCCTTTGCCGATACCTCGGAACTGGCGCGGCAGATGCTGGGCGACTCGATCTATTCGAACATGGTCGTGCTGGGGGCTGCGTGGCAGCAAGGCTACGTGCCGCTGACCCTCGAGGCGATCTTCGAAGCGATCGACCTGAACGGTGCCAAGCCCGCCGAGAACAAGCGCGCCTTCGATCTGGGGCGCTGGGCGATGGCGTTCCCGGCCGAGGCTGCGAAAGCGATGGCTGCTGAAGTGATGAAGGTCCCGGTCGATCCGGTCGAGTTCCGGGCTTCGCACCTCGTCGATTACCAGAATGCGCGTCTCGCGAAGCGTTTCCGCAAGCTCGTGGACGAGGCGCCGTCGGAGCTGCGTGAAGCGGTCGCGAAGGGCTATCACAAGCTCCTGGCCTATAAGGACGAATACGAGGTCGCGCGGCTGCATCTGTCCACGGCAGAGAAGGCGCGGGCCGAGTTCGAGGGCGATTTCGAGATGCACTTCCATCTCGCCCCGCCGATCCTGTCCAAGGAAGGCTCGGACGGTCGCCCGAAGAAGCGTGAATTCGGCCCCGGCATGGAGCGCAACTTCCGTCTTCTGGCGAAGCTCAAGGGGCTGCGCGGCACGCCGTTCGATCCCTTCGGTTATGCCGCCGAGCGCAAGATGGAGCGGGCGCTGATCAAGCAATACGAGGCCGACATGGCCGAAGTGCTGCCCAAGGTCACGCCGGAAACGATGGAGATCGCGCGCGAACTGGCCGAACTGCCGCTGACCATCCGGGGCTTCGGCCCGGTCAAGGCGCAGGCCGAGCAAATGGCGGCGAAGCGGCGCGAGGAGCTTCTCGCCGCTTTCCGCGCAGGCGGCACGCCGCAGAAAATGGCCGCCGAGTGAGGGCTGTCATCTGAGTGTCGTACCTTCGTGACATGGCGCTGGCAGAGTGAAGCCAGCCCATGTTGCGGAGGTTCGAGATGACCGCCACCCCGATGGCCCCGCGCCATGCCACACAAGAAATCTCATATGCTTGGTCCGCGCGCTCGAAAGGCGCGCGGGTTCTGATCCGCGCGATGGAGAACGCGACCGGGCGGATCGGTCTGATCAAACGTGCCAGAGGCTACGAGCACGACATCGCGCAAGGCGCGGATTTCTGGCAGGTGATGGCCGAGCGCTACGGGCTGCAGATCGACGTGACCCGCGGGGCGCTGGCCAATATCCCGCAGACCGGGCCGCTGGTGCTGATCGCCAACCACCCTTACGGCATCCTCGACGGGCTGATCATGGGCCTGCTGCTGTCGCGCATCCGCGGCGACTTTCGCATCCTCGCGCATAACGTCTTCAAGCGCGCCGAAGAGATCGACCGGATCATCCTGCCGGTGGATTTCTCCGAAACCAAAGACGCCATGAAAGCGAACCTTCGCACCCGCGCCGAGGCCCTGCGCTACCTCGGCGACGGCGGTGCGATCGGGGTGTTTCCGGGCGGCACGGTCTCGACCGCGGCCAAGCCCTTCGGTGCGCCGATGGATCCGGGCTGGCGCAATTTCACGGCCAAGATGATCGCGAAATCCGAGGCGACCGTGGTGCCGGTCTTCTTCGAGGGCCATAACAGCCGCCTGTTCCAGCTGGCGAGCCATCTGCATTACAGCCTGCGCATGGGGCTGATGATCCGCGAGTTCAAACGCCACGCCAATCGCCCGGTGCGGCTCTGCGTCGGTGAGCCGATCCCGCAGGCCGATCTCGCACCGCTGCGTCAGAGCCCGAAACAGATGATGGATTTCCTGCGCCGTGCGACGTATGACTTGTCGCCGACTCCCTTGAAGTCTTACGGCTATGGCTTCGAGTTCGAGGCGAAATATAGAAACTGACCGGCGCCTGTTGCGGCCCGGACGGGCGAGGGGCGCGAGCATGGCAGTAGGCGTTTTCGATTCAGGTCTGGGCGGGCTGACAGTCTATGATGCCTGCGCCAAGCGGCTGCCGGACATGGCCTTTTGTTATTATGGCGATAACGCCCATGCGCCTTACGGGGTGCGCGATGCCGATGACATCTTCAACCTGACCTGCGCGGGCGTCGAACGGCTCTGGGAGGAAGGCTGTGATCTGGTGATCCTCGCCTGTAACACGGCCTCTGCCGCCGCGCTCAAGCGGATGCAGGAGACCTGGATCCCCGAGGGCAAACGCGTGCTGGGCGTCTTCGTGCCGATGATCGAGGCGCTGACCGAGCGCAAATGGGGCGACAACTCCCCGCCGCGCGAAGTGGCGGTGAAGCATGTGGCGCTGTTTGCGACGCCCGCGACGGTGGCGAGCCGCGCGTTCCAGCGCGAACTGGCCTTCCGCGCGATTGGCGTCGATGTCGAGGCGCAGCCCTGCGGCGGCGTGGTCGATGCGATCGAGACCGGCGACGAGATCCTCGCCGAAGCGCTGGTGAAATCCCATGTCGAGGCGCTCAAGCGGCGGATGCCGAAGCCCGAGGCCGCGATCCTTGGCTGCACCCATTACCCGCTGATGCAGAAGACCTTCCAGGAAGCGCTGGGCCCGAGCGTGGACGTCTACAGCCAAGCCAATCTGGTGGCCGAAAGCCTCGCGGATTACCTCGAGCGTCGCCCCGAATTCAGAGGCGCGGGCACGGAATCGAAGTTCCTGACCACCGGCGATCCGGCCTCGGTCTCGAGCCACGCGACGCAATTCCTGCGCTACGCGATCCGGTTCGAGGCGGCCTGAGCCGCCGCGCCTCAGGGGTCAGCCGAAACGGTTTTCGCCGTATGTGCCCCTGAGCAGCATGAAGACGAAGAGCATGATGCCCCAAACCAGCATCAAAATGGCCCAAAGCATCGTCAGCATTCCCATCGACGCGAGAATGGCGTCCGGGTCTCGGATGCCCGAGGAGATGGCGAGGAAGGCGATCACGAAGCCGCCCAAGAAGCTCATCAGGATGTAAAGCCCGAACCACCAGCCAGAGCGGTTCGTGTCATGTAGCCGGCGCACCGTTACCGAGACCGAGGGCAGGAAGGTCGCGATGGAGATCACCGCACTGATTGCGGCCCCGTCCTGACCCATCGAGGCCTCCGCAAAGCCGCCCGCGAACCCCGCCAGCGTGACGAACAGCACGAACCACCAATATTCCGACCGGCTCGCCCGGCCTTTGAAGGTCACGTATTTCCGGAAGCAGACCTTGATCGCCTCGAAGAAGCCGCGCGAAGGCGCCCCGGCATACATCCCGTCCGAGCCAATCCCGCGCTTCGCGCGCTCGCGTTCGATCGAGGCATCGGCATAGGCGCGGGGATCGGCGGAGGAGAGCTTGCCCTCCTGCTGATGGCGCTGTGCAATGCGGGCCGCGTAATTCGTCGCGCCGCTATGCGGGTCGGCGCCCGTGGCCGCAGTGTCCGGGGCTCGCCGGAAGAAGTGATCGCCCGCAGGCTCCCATCCTTCCATTCCGTCTTGCCAAACCATCGTTTCGGGCTTGATACGACCTGCCCGCACCATATCCGTCATATGTTCTGCGGGGAACGGACCGACGGGATCTTTCCCATCGGCGTAATACCACTGCTCTGCCACGGCCTGCCTCGTTCACTGTCGGTCGTCACTCCGGTTCACACGGAGTTTATTTGAGTGTGAGCTTAGGGTAAGGGAGAGCCGAGCGACAAGCGCGGAGGTTGATATGACGAAGAAAATCGCGATTCTGGGCGCATCGGGCTACACCGGCGCCGAACTCGTCCGGCTGATCGCCACCCATCCGAATATGGACATCGTGGCCCTCTCGGGCGAGCGAAAGGCCGGTATGGCGATGGGCGAGGTGTTCCCGCATTTGCGCCATCTGGGCCTGCCCGATCTGGTGAAAATCGAAGAGATCGACTTCTCGAATGTCGATCTGGCCTTCTGCGCGCTGCCGCATGCGACCTCGCAGGCGGTGATCAAGGAACTGCCGCGCGATCTGAAGATCGTGGACCTCTCGGCCGATTTCCGGCTGCGCGATCCGGCCGAATACGAGAAGTGGTATGGCAAGCCCCATGCCGCGGTCGAGCTGCAGAAAGAGGCGGTCTACGGCCTAACCGAGTTCTACCGCGACGCGATTCGCGAAGCGCGGCTGGTCGCGGGCACGGGCTGTAACGCCGCCGCGGGCCAATTCGCGATCCGCCCGCTGATCGAAGCCGGGGTGATCGACCTCGACGATATCATCCTCGACCTGAAGAACGGGGTGTCGGGCGCGGGCCGCTCGCTGAAGGAAAACCTGCTCCATGCGGAGCTGTCGGGCGGTGTGGCGCCCTATTCGCAAGGTGGAAAGCATCGTCACCTCGGCGAATTCGATCAGGAATTCAGTGCGTTGGCGGGCCGCCCCGTGATGGTGCAGTTCACCCCGCATCTGGCGCCCTTCAACCGGGGCATCCTCGCCTCGGCCTACGTGAAGGGCGATCCCGAGGCCGTCTACAAAGCGCTGGCAGACCGCTACGCGGACGAAATCTTCATGGAGATGCTACCTTTCGGCGCAGTTCCGTCCACCAGGTCTGTAACTGGCTCCAATTATGCCCATATTGGTGTATCAGGAGACAGGATCCCCGGGCGCGCGCTCGTGGTCGTGGCTATCGACAACCTCTGCAAGGGGTCGTCGGGACAAGCGATCCAGAACGCGAACCTCATGCTCGGGCTGGAGGAAAGCGAAGGGCTGATGCTCGCCCCCGTCTTCCCTTGATCCGCGTCAATGGCACTGCCGGCGCGGTAAGGTAGACGAAGCGGCATCTGAGGAGGCGAAGAGATGAAGAGTCTGAAGAAGAAACGTCGTATCCAGGTGCTGAGCGTTGCGGCGCTGGCCTTGGTGATCGCGACCGTCACGATCGGCTATTCGATGCGCGGCGGCATCAACTTCTTCCGTGCGCCTTCGCAGCTTGCCACCGAACCGCCGCAGCCCGGCGAGGTGTTCCGCCTCGGCGGGCTGGTCGAGAAAGGCTCTCTCAAGCGCGGTCAGGGCGAGGTCATCGAATTCAATGTCACCGATGGCGGCGCGACCGTCCCGGTGAAATTCGCGGGCGTCCTGCCGGACCTCTTCAAAGAGGGTCAGGGCATGATCGGCACGGGCAAGATGGAAGGCGATACTTTCGTGGCCTCCGAGATTCTCGCCAAGCACGACGAGAATTATATGCCCAAGGAAGTCGTCGACGCGCTGAAGGAACAGGGCGTCTACGAGGGCCCGTCGTCGTAATCGCGACCCCGGCGAACGCTCTCTTTTAGCCCTCTTAATCGCACGGCCCGAGCCTGCCTGACGTTGTCATCAACGGAGGCAGGCCATGAAATCGGTCACCCAGATCGCGGCGGAGATCGTCGCGCGCGAAGGCGGTTATGTCGATGATCCGGACGATCCGGGCGGTGCGACCAAGCACGGCGTCACGCTCGGAACCCTGCGCCGGTTGGGGCGCGATCTGACAGGAGATGGCCGGGTGGACGAGATGGATATCCGCGCGCTCGACCCGGGCCAAGCCGCCGAGATTTTCATCGAGCATTACTATAAGAGCCCGCGCATCGACCGGTTGCCGCCCTCGGTGCAGGCCTCGGTCTTCGACATGTATGTGAATGCGGGCGGCAATGCGGTCGTCATCCTGCAGCGCCTGCTGGGCGACATGGGCCAGCGCGTCGTCGTGGACGGGATCATCGGCCCGCAGACCATCGCCGCCGCAGAACTCGCCGATGCGGCCGCGCCCGGATATTTCGCCGATGCCTACGGGATCGCGCGGCGCAACTATTACTACCGGATCGCCGATGCGCGGCCCGCAAGCCGCAAATACGCGACGACGCGGGCGGGCGGGAAGGGCGGCTGGATCCGCCGCGCCGAGGAGTTCATCTCGCCGCGCTTTTACCTCACCGAGGGCGAGCATCGCAAGCGGGTGGTGAAATGGGCATGATCGAGAAACTGCTCGGCGGTGCGGGCACGGTGAAGGCGGCGGGCGAGGCGGCCAGCTCGGTGGCGGAGGTTTTCGTGCCCAATGCCACGAAGAAGCTCGAGGCCGCGCAGTCCGCCTATATTGCGGCCCTTCAGGAGCACGGGGCCGAGTTCGAATATATCCGACCCGGTCGCTTCGATCGGATCGTGAACGGCCTCAATCGCCTGCCGCGCCCGGT
This sequence comes from Thioclava sp. F36-6, assembly GCF_002020305.1. Taxonomy (NCBI): domain Bacteria; kingdom Pseudomonadati; phylum Pseudomonadota; class Alphaproteobacteria; order Rhodobacterales; family Paracoccaceae; genus Thioclava; species Thioclava sp. F36-6. Next base: position 84,165 of record NZ_MPZX01000001.1, read on the forward strand.
GCTCGCCTTCGGGATCGTGGGGCTTTTTGTCTATGCGATGCTCGACCCGGTCGGCTTCGCGCAACGGATGGTGGGCCTGGGCTACGTGCCCGAGCCGCTCTGGTGGCTTCTGGGTGCGGTGGTCAGCTTCTATTTCGGCGCGCGCGAGGCGTATTACTTCCGGATGAAGAAGGTGCCGGGGGTGCCTCCCGCAGCGCTCGCCCCCACTTCGTCAGAGGAAAACGCCGCGCTCTCGGCCTGGCGGGCGGGCGAGAAACCGGCCGGGTAGGGGGCGCTGCCCCCGCTCCCTGCGGGAGCTCCCCCGGGATATTTGAGGCAGTTGGAAGAGGGCAGGTCTTTGATTCCAATTGCCGGAAGTATCCCGGGGTGAATTCGCGGAAGCGAAGAGGGGCAGAGCCCCTGATGCGTCTCAGTCGCGGGTGCCTGCGAACCGCTCCTGCCATTCCTCGCGCTCGTCATCCGTAATCTTGCGGAAGAGCACCTCGGGGGTGGTAAAGGCATGGCCCGCGGGCAGCGCCTCGAGCGCCGTTTTCACATCGCCCGGCCAGCCGCGATCCTCGTCGCCCATCGCCTCGAGCATGATCTTCGCCGCATCGGGAATGAAGGGCGCCGAGAGCACCGCGTAGATCGGGATCAGGTTCAGCGCGAGCCGCGCGATGGCCGCCGCCTGATCAGAGTCGGTCTTGAACACCGACCAAGGCGCCGACGCCTGCAGGTATTCGTTGCCCGCGACCCAGATTCCGCGCAGCTCCATCGCCGCCTTGCGGATATCCTTCTCTTCCATATGCGTCTCGTAGGCGCGGATGCGGGTGGTCAGATCCTCGATCAGGGCCGCTTCCTGCTCGCCCCAGCTTCCGCCTTCCGGGATCGCCTCGCCGAATTTCGAGCGGGTGAACTTGGTGATCCGGCTGACGAAGTTGCCCAGCACATCGGCGAGGTCCTTGTTCGCCGAGACCTGGAAATTCTCCCAGGTGAATTCGGCATCCGCGCTTTCCGGAGCGTGGGACAGAAGCCACCAGCGCCAGTAATCGGCGGGCAGAAGCTCCAGCGCCTGATCCATGAAGACGCCGCGGCCGCGCGAGGTCGAGAACTGGCCGCCATCGTAGTTCAGGTAGTTGAACGACTTGATGTAATCCACGAGCTTCCACGGCTCGCCCGAGCCGAGGATCGTCGCAGGGAACGAGAGCGTGTGGAAGGGGACGTTATCCTTGCCCATGAACTGGGTGTAGGTGACGTCGTCGGCGCCCTTGTCGGTGCGCCACCAGCGCTTCCAGTCGCCGCCCGTCTTCTCGGTCCATTCCTCGGTCGCGGCGATATATTCGATCGGCGCGTCGAACCAGACGTAGAAGACCTTGCCTTCCATGCCCGACCACGGCGCACCTTCGAATTGCGCGGGCACGCCCCAGCTGAGGTCGCGGGTGATGCCGCGGTCCTGCAGCCCGTCGCCGTCATGGAGCCATTTCTTCGCGATCGAGGTGGTCAGCACCGGCCAGTCGGACTTGCTGTCGATCCACGCATCCAGCCGATCCTTCATCGCCGACTGGCGCAGGAACAGGTGCTTGGTCTCGCGCATCTCCAGATCGGTCGAACCCGAGATCGTCGAATGCGGGTTGATCAGGTCGACCGGGTCGAGCTGCTTGGTGCAGTTGTCGCATTGATCGCCGCGCGCGCTCTCGAAGCCGCAATTGGGGCAGGTGCCCTCGATATAGCGGTCGGGCAGGAAGCGCCCGTCGGCCTTGGAATACATCTGGGTTTCCGAGACTTCGCGGATCAGCCCGGCCTCGGCCAACTTCACCGCGAAATGCTGCGTCAGGCGATGGTTCTGCGGGCTGGACGAGCGCCCGAAGTGATCGAAGCTGAGCCGGAAGCCTTCCGCGATCTTGGCCTGCACCTCGTGCATCTCCGCGCAGTACTCGGCGACCGGCTTGCCCGCTTTCGCAGCGGCGAGTTCGGCGGGGGTGCCGTGCTCGTCGGTGGCGCAGATGAACATCACCTCGTTGCCCCGCGCGCGCTGGTAGCGGGCGAAGAGATCAGCCGGCAGCTGCGAGCCCACGAGATTGCCGAGGTGCTTGATGCCGTTGATATAGGGAATGGCCGAGGTAATGAGATGGCGCGCCATGTAGGACCCTCTTGCTGTGGAGCGTTTGAGCGCGGGTTTACTAGGGAATCATGGGAAGGGCTAGGGGGGAGCGCCGAGACGCGTTTCGTGCGGCTTCGGGTCCAGTCGAGCGGGTGGATCTTGCCGATTGCGTCCTCGGTGTTGCGCCATGTCTCGACGCCGGCGCGCTGACAAAAGGCGAGGGAAAATGTGGGCTGTGCCTCCAAGACTTGCTTTTGCGCAGGTGGCGTCGATAGTCGGGGCGAGACGGAGCGAGTGTAGGGGGCAAGCGGTGCTGATACATGCCGGAGACGATCGGAGCGTTTCGATCGACCTCGCGCTGGCGATCTGGCTGGCGCTGGTCGCGGGCGCGGTGAATGCGGCCGGGTTCCGGGCGCTCGGGTATTTCTCGGCCAACATGACCGGGAATGTCTCGACCGCGACCGATCTGCTCGCGCTAGGGCGGTTCGGCACGGCGATCTGGTTCCTGCTTCTGTTGCTGGCCTTCGTCTTCGGGGCCTTCGCCTCCGGGGTGCTGATTGACGTGGGGCAGCGCCGGCGGCTGCACGGGATATTCGCGCTGTCGATCCTGCTGGAAGCCGCGCTGCTGATCGTGCTGACGATCCTCGATATGGTCTGGGCCGCGGCGATGAGCGAGCATCTGATGATGATCGGCCTCAGCTTCCTGATGGGGCTGCAGAACGCGGCGAGCACGAAAATCTCGGACGGGCGGGTGCGCACGAGCCATGTGTCCGGCATCGCGACCGATCTTGGGCTGGAGCTTGCGGCGCTTTTGCCGGGCGCGCGCGATGCGGAGACCAGACAGGTACTGCGATCGCGGCTCCTGCTGCATGTCGCGACGCTGTGTTCGTTCTTCGCGGGCGGCATCGCAGGCGTGCTGGGATATGAGCGCATCGGCCCGATGGTCTTCGCGCTGGCGGCGGCGCTGCTGATCGTCATCGCCGTGCCGGAACTGCGCAAGGTCTATCGCGGGGGGCGGTGAACCTTACCGCTATGAGCGCAGGGACGCGCATGAAAAGGGCGCCCGTGAGGCGCCCTTTTCCGTAACAGTCATGCAGCTCAGGCTCAGAAGCCGAGGCCGGCATATTTGTTCTTGAACTTCGACACGCGACCACCGGTGTCCATGAGGCGCGACGAACCACCGTTCCACGCCGGGTGCGAGGTCGGGTCGATGTCGAGGGTGAGGGTGTCGCCCTCGGAGCCCCAGGTCGAGCGGGTCTGATACTCGGTCCCGTCGGTCATCTTGACGGTGATCGTGTGGTAGTCGGGATGGGTTTCGGCTTTCATCGTCCCGCTCCTTATTTCGCAGCTTTGGGCTTGTAGTGGGTGTCTTCGGCGATACGAGCCGACTTACCGCGACGTGCGCGCAGGTAGTACAGCTTGGCGCGACGCACGCGGCCACGGCGGACCACTTCGATCGAGTCGATGTTGGTCGAATACAGCGGGAACACACGCTCCACGCCTTCGCCGAAGGAGATCTTGCGCACGGTGAACGAAGCCGCCAGCGTGTCGCCGCCCTTGCGCGAGATGCAGACGCCTTCATAGGCCTGCACGCGCGAACGGGTGCCTTCGGTCACTTTGTAGCCGACGCGAATGGTGTCACCGGCTTTGAAATCCGGGATGGTCTTGTTGAGCTCGGCGATTTGTTCCGCCTCGAGCTGTGCGATCAGGTTCATCGCAACGTCCTTTCACATGCTCACGGTTTGTCCCGTGAAGGTTTCGCCGCCTCAGAGCTCCGCGTCTTCATCGGGTCCGGTCGCCTTTTCAGGGTCGCGCCCGCGGGAGATTTCAGGTCGTCTTTCGCTTTTTGCGCCCTTCGCCGGTGCCGTGACGCGGACCGAAGAAGGCTCCGCTTGGCTACAGCAAAAGGGTCCGAGGGCCGATTCCGGTCCGGACCCGCGCGTATTACGGGGAAATGACCAATGTGGCAAGGGGGAAGTGGGGGGCGTGGCGGCGATGTGTTGGCTAGCATGTTTTAAACCATATTTTGCGCCATCGGCATCCCCATGACAGCGTTCAACAAATCAAACGCTTGACCTCTCCGCCTCGTCCGGCAAATTGCCTATAGGCAGAAGGCCAATTTGTGCATGCCGAGTCACATTCAATTTCAATCAAGTTATTTTAAGGAAATACCAATGCTGAGACAGGGGGCGATTTTTTTGGGTCTAGCGATTGCCGGAAGCGATGCGCAAGCAAATGACTGGGATGCAGCCGCAGCTGAGTACAATAAGTCATATCTGCAAGTTGAAGATTGTTTCGCACGCGAGCCGATCGATCGAGAAGCTTGTGTCGTTGCAGGCATTCACAAGTGTGTACGAGATTTGGAGGGAGTGCTCGAAACCAAAGGTCTCCCCATTCCCGGAGGAGCTGCGGTATCTCCTCACGAGTATTGCAACTACATCGGCTTGGACCGCGCGGACGAGCACTTGAATGTTGTGTATCAACGCATACTGAAGCAAGGCCCGGAGCGCCCTCATGACAAAGAAGCGGTCGCTAATCTGCGCGCCGCTCAGAGGCTTTGGCTTCAGTTCGCGAATGCAATGTGCTCCGGAGAGAATATCGTTGGCTGGCACGCTGGGGGCTCGGGCTGGGGGGCGATAACGGCTGAATGCACTACGCGCCTTTCGATCCAGCAAGCTGCGAACTTAGAAGACTACTTCACCATCGAAAACTGAGGCTGGTGGAGACTGGATCGGTTGAAGGTAGGTCTTCAATAAAGAGATTTACGTCTTGGGTTTGTAGCGAAGAGTCGGCAGTCGCCGGGTGTGCCCTATACATTGGCGGGATGTCTTTCTTGCCATCGGCAAAAGGTATCTAGCCCCCCTCACTCCCCACGCTTCTCCCACAAATCCGGTCGCCGTTCCTGCGTGAGCTTTTCGCTCATTTCGCGGCGCCACTCTTCGATCTTCTTGTGGTTGCCCGAGGTCAGCACTTCGGGGATCGAGCGGCCTTCCCATTCGGCGGGGCGGGTGTATTGGGGGTGCTCCAGCAGCCCGCTGGAGTGGCTTTCCTCGACCGCGCTCTCGGCATTACCCAGAACGCCCGGCAGCAGCCGCACGGTGGCGTCAATCAGCACTTGGGCGGCCACCTCGCCACCCGTCAGGACGAAATCGCCGATCGAGACTTCCTCGACGCCGAAATGTTCCAGCACGCGCTCGTCCACGCCCTCGAACCGCCCGCAGAGAAGCGTCATGCCGTCAGCCTCGGCAAAGCGGCGCGCCATCTCCTGCGTCAGCGGCTTGCCGCGCGGCGAGAGATAAACGACCGGCCAACGCGCACGGTCATCCGGCGTGCCGTGGGCGGCCTGCTTGAGCGCCTCACCCACCACATCGGCGCGCAGCACCATGCCCGCGCCGCCGCCGGCGGGCGTGTCGTCGACATTGCGGTGCTTGCCGATGCCGAAGGGGCGCAGGTCGATCGTCTCCAGCGCCCAGAGGCCCAAATCGCGGGCGCGACCCAGAAGGCTCAGGCCCAGCGTGCCGGGGAAGGCTTCGGGGAAGAGCGTGACGATCTTCGCGGTCCACGCGCCTTTGAGCCGCGGCGGCTCGTCCATAAGCGAACTGGGCTTGCGCGTCGGCGAGATCGTCAAGCGGCCATGCGACTTGGTCGCGAGCTTGGGTTTGTCGTCACTCATCGGATTTCGCCTCTGCCTCTTCGCGCCATGCGGCTCGCAATATGGCGCGCTTTTTCTCTTTTGTGGCCTCGCGCGGCAACCCTTCCGCGTTGATTGCGGCAAGTTGGTCGGCCAGCGCCGCCCGGTCCACCCTCTGCGGGCGTGCATTGGCCGTAATCCCGAGGCCCAGCGACGCGCGCACCTCGAGGGGGACATCCATCAGATCGAGGAGCGGCGTAAGCGGGCCGTGGGGATTGGCACGGGCTTCGTCGAGCATCACCCATGTCACCGGGGCGGGGTCCACAGTGCTCACGATCTCGCGCAGAACGGGGGCGAGGTCGAAGCCCGACAGCCGGGTGCGGAAGGTGTCGAGCGAGTCCGTCAACATGCCGCTGCGCACATGCTGCCAATGCAGGCTCTCGATCCACGCGGTCTTTTCGCGCGTGGTCAGGAAGAGCTGCAACTCGAGCGCGTCTTCGTATTTCGCGCGGAATACCTCGGCCAGCGCGCCCATCAGGGCGGGCGTCGCGGAATAGTCCAGCACGCCATCGCGGCCCGGCATATGTCCTGCGAGCCCTTCGATCGAGATCACGGCTTGCGTGGTGTCTTCGGGAAGGGCATCGGCCCAACTGGCCAGCGCGGCTTGATAGAGCCCCAGCTCGAACGGGTCGCGGGTCAGTGAAAAGGCGCGGGCTGCGGCGGCTGCGTCGGGAATATCTTCGCGGAGCGCAATCGCCCAGTCGGGCAAATGGGCGCTGACTTCGCGCAGCCCGGTCTGGATCGTGGAGGTGCCGGTCTTGTGAAAGCCCGGATGGACGATCACGCGCATCCGATCACAGATCCTCGGGCGGGTCGGCGACGATACGCTGCGCGGCGAGGTCCACGGTCGGCACGATGGCTTTGGTGAAGGGCAGTAGCAGAGCCTGTTTGCGCCCGGGCGCGAAGATTTCGAGGATGTCGCCCGCGCCGTGATTGTGGACCGCGCGCACGGTGCCGATCTTGGTGCCGCCGGTATCGACCACCGTCAGCCCGATCAGGTCGGCATGATAGAATTCGTCGTCAGGAAGCGAGGGCAGCTTGTCGCGGTCGGCCCAGAGGGTCACGCCACGCAGCGCATCGGCCTCTTCCTTCGTGGCCACGCCCGACAGCCTCACGCCAAGCCCGTTCTTCAGGCCCCGTGTCAGTGTCACGTCGAACTGGCGCGCGCCGTCTTCGGTATAAAGCGGGGCGTAGCCCACGATATCCTCGGGTTCGGCGCAGAAACTCTTGAGGCGCACTTCGCCCTGCACGCCGAAAGCTCCGGCAATGGCACCCACGCAGACGCGTTCGGGTTGGGTCATGATGCGGTCCTCTGTGCTAGATCGGATGGGGCAGGGGCCGGGCACCTATCGCGCCCGGCCCACCAGCCATCCATAGCTGCCGATTATTCTTCGGCGGGTGCTTCTTCAGCGTTCGCCTCAGCGGCCTTGGCGGCACGCTGCTCGGCGCGCTCCTGGGCTTTCTTGCCCGGAACGGCTTTCTTCATGTTGGCGCGGGTCGGCTTGCTGCGCTCGCCGGCGGCTTCGAGGAAGCGCGCGATGCGGTCGGTCGGCTGCGCGCCCTGGTCGAGCCAGTACTTCACGCGCTCGATGTTCATTTTCACGCGGTCTTCGCTGTCTTTCGGGAGCAGCGGGTTGTAGGTGCCCAGCTTCTCGAGGAAGCGGCCGTCACGCGGCATGCGCGAGTCGGTAGCGACGATCGAATAGAACGGACGCTTCTTGGAACCCCCACGAGCGAGGCGGATTTTCATAGCCATGTCAGTTGTCTCCTTTGGATGGCTGGTGATGGGCCGGATGGCCCGTCATTTCTGGAATTTCTCGTGATGCCGGATCACTTCCGAAATCACGAAATTGAGGAACTTCTTCGCGAATTCCGGATCGAGCCCGGAATCGCTCGCCAGCTTTTCGAGCCGGGCGATCTGCTTGGCCTCCCGATCGGGATCGGAGGGCGGAAGGTCGTGCTCTGCCTTCAGCTTGCCGACGGCCTGCGTCTGGGCAAAGCGTTCGGCCAGCGTGTAGATCATCACCGCATCGAGCCGGTCGATGCTGTCGCGATGCTCTTTCAGCAACTCAGCGGCACGGGTGGTTGAATCGCTCATGCGGCGGCCTCCTTCGGTGCGGGGTGACGCCAGACGACGATCGGCGGCTCCCCGGGATAGGCGGCCTGCGGGTCGGGGCGCGCGCCCAGACGCTCGGCCAACGCGGTCGAACGGGTGTTGTTCGGATCGATATAGCTGACCGCGGTCGACCAGTTCAGGGCGCCAAACGCATGCGCGATCACCGCGCGCGCGGCCTCGGCCACGTAGCCCTTGCCTTCGGCGTCCTGCGACCAGACCGACCAGGCGATCTCGGCCTCGGGCCAGCTCTCGGGCATCCAGGGGCCAAGCGCCCCGAAACCCTGATCCGAGCCGCGCTCGGTCATCACGAACATGCCCCAGCCGCGCAGAACCCAATGGCCGGTGATCGCAGCAAAACTGCGCCATGCGGCTTCCGGAGTCGGCTCCTTCACCGGGCGGAACCAGTGGCTGCGCTCGGACATGTAGAAATCGCGCCATGCTTCCCAGTCCGCAGCCTTCGGGGCGCGGAGCACGAGACGCTCGGTCTCGAGAACAGGGGTGGGGGAGAGCGCGACGGTCATCGGATCACTTCTTCTTGCCGAAACCCGACAGGCCCGGCGGCAGCGCGCCGCCCAGACCGGGCATGCCGCCCTTGGGCATCTTGCCGCCCATCGCCTTCGCCGCGGCTTCGACCTCGGCGGGATCCATGTTGGCCAGATCCGGCGCACCGCCGCCCTTGCCGCCCATCATCTTCATCGCCTGTTTCATCATGCCGCCCTTGCCCATCTTCGAGAGCTTCTTCATCGAGTCGGACATCTGGCGGTGCATCTTCAGCAGCTTGTTGAGGTCGGACACCTCTAGGCCTGCGCCCGCCGCGATGCGCTTCTTGCGGCTCGCCTGAAGGATCTGCGGGTTGGCGCGCTCTTTCTTGGTCATCGAGTTGATGAGCGCGATCTGGTGGGTGATCGTCTTGTCGTTCAGGCCCGCATCTTCGGCCTGCTTGGCGTATTTCGACATGCCCGGCATCATCCCCATGACGCCCTGCATCCCGCCCATCTTGATCATCTGCTCAAGCTGGTTCTTCATGTCGTTCATGTTGAACAGGCCCTTCTGGAAGCGCTTGGCCATGCGCTCCGCCTGTTCCTGTTCCAGCGTTTCCTGCGCGCGCTCCACGAGGGCGACGATATCGCCCATGCCGAGGATGCGGCCCGCGATGCGCTCGGCCTCGAAGGTCTCGAGCGCGTCCATCTTCTCGCCCAGGCCCACGAAGCGGATCGGCTTGCCGGTGACCGCGCGCATCGAGAGCGCCGCACCGCCGCGACCGTCGCCGTCCATCCGGGTCAGAACGACGCCCGAGACGCCGACCTTCTCGTCGAACTCGGTCGCGACGTTCACCGCGTCCTGACCGGTCAGGCCATCGACAACGAGGAGGGTCTCACGCGGGTTCGCGACATCGCGCACCGCCTGAACCTCGTCCATCAGCACTTCGTCGATATGCAGACGGCCCGCGGTGTCGAGCATGTAGACGTCATAGCCGCCGAGTGTCGCCTGCTGCTTCGCGCGCTTGGCGATCTGCACGGCGCTTTCGCCCTTCACGATCGGCAGCGTGTCGACGCCGATCTGCGTGCCGAGGATCTGCAGCTGCTCCATTGCGGCGGGGCGGTTGGTGTCGAGCGAGGCCATCAGCACGCGCTTGCCTTCGCGGTCCTTGAGACGCTTGGCGAGCTTGGCGGTGGTGGTGGTCTTACCCGAGCCCTGCAGGCCGACCATCAGGATCGGCGCGGGCGGGTTGTCGATCTTCAGCGCATCGGCGGCCTCTTCGCCCGCGAGCATCTTGATCAGCTCGTCATGGACGATCTTGACGACCTGCTGGCCCGGTGTGACCGATTTGGTGACGGCCGCGCCGGTGGCCTTGCCCTCGACCGATTTGATGAACTGGCGGGCGACCGGCAGCGAAACGTCGGCTTCGAGAAGCGCGACGCGCACTTCGCGCATGGCCGTTTTCACGTCATCGGCGGAAAGCGCACCTTGTTTGGTCAGCCGGTCGAAGACGCCACCTAGGCGCTCTGATAGACTTTCGAACATGGGCCACCCTCCTGTGATTGGGGCCGGGACAAACGACAAGCGCACCAGTGGGCGCAACGCGCTGACTGGTGGCGATCCCGACCTCATGCCGGGACCGGAGGGATTCGTCCTCCGGGGAAATCTCGCGTGAACTATGACAAAGGCCCCGCGGAGTCAACCACGGGGCCAGTCTGGGGAGGTAGGGAACGTCTTTGCAGACTGGGGGATCAGGCTGCGAGTTCGATGATCTGGGTCTCGGCCTTGGCGATCGCCGCATCTTCATCGAGGTTCACGCCCTCGGCTGCGACCACGGTCACGTCAGTGATGCCGATGAAGCCCAGAACCTGCTTGATGTAGGGCGTCGCGAAATCGAAGGCGGAGCCCTGCGGCACGCCGCCCGAGGAGTAGGCGATGACAACGCGCTTCGGACCAGCGAGGCCTTCGGGGCCAGCTTCGGTGTAGCGGAAGGTCTCGCCGACGCGGCAGACCATGTCGATCCAGTGCTTGAGGGGGCCGGTGACGCCGAAGTTGTAGACGCCGCAACCGATGACGAGCGTGTCGGCGGCCTTGAGTTCGGCGATCAGCTCGTCGGACAGGGCGAGCAGCTCTTTCTGCTCATCGCTGCGCTGGTCGGCAGGGGTATAGGCCGCGCCGATCCATGCGCCGTCGATGGAAGGAATGGCGGTCGCGTCGCGGGCGGTGACGTCGCCGCCGATCCGCTCGACGATCTTGTCGGTGAGGCGTTTGGAGATCGACGCGTCGCCCTTGATGGAGCTGTCGATACGCAGGGTCTTGGTCATGGGGAGGACTCCGTAAAACGTGTTCGATGTGGGGTCGTGAATTTCGGTCTGCGCCTTACTTGTCTCTTGCAATCCAGAACGCAACGGGCATGATCGAGCAGATTATGTTCACGGATGCACAGCATGAGCTTTGACAGTTGGGATGAAATCCGCACCGCTTTCCACGTGGCGCGCATCGGCACCGTCTCTGGGGCGGCAGAGGTTTTGGGCGTTCACCACGCAACGGTGATCCGCCATGTCGACGCTCTGGAAGACAAGCTGGGCACCAAGCTGTTCCAGCGCCATCCGCGTGGCTACACGCCGACCGAAGCAGGGCAGCAATTGCTCTCCGTGGGGCAGGCGACCGAGGACCAGTTCAGCCAGCTCGCCGCCCGGATCGCGGGGGCAGGGGACGAAGTGACGGGCGAGCTGATCGTGACGTCGCTGACCGCGGTTTCGGTGCTGGTGCTGCCCGCGATGGAAAAGCTGCTGGGCGAATATCCCGGGCTGCGTCTGCGTTACCTGACCGATCAGCGCGTGTTCCGGCTGGAATATGGCGAGGCGCATGTCGCGATCCGCGCCGGCAACCGCCCGACCGAGCCCGATAACGTCGTGCAGTCGCTGGGCCGGATGCAAAACGCGCTCTATGCGAGCCACGCCTATGTCGAGCGCTTCGGGATCCCGCGCTCGAAGGAAGAGCTCGCCAAGCATCGCTTCGTCTCGAACGACAACCGCGACAGCCGCGCGCCGTTCTATCGCTGGCTGCGCGACAATGTGCCCGATGAGCAGGTCGTGTTCCGCGCGAACGAGCATGAAAGCCAAGTCGATGCGATCAAGGCGGGTCTGGGCTTGGGCTTCCTGACCGTGCCGATGGGCCGTGCCGATCCGACGCTCGAAGAGGTGGTGAAGCCTTACGATACCTGGGACACCAACCTGTGGCTGGTGACCCATGTCGATCTGCACCGGACGCCGAAGGTTCAGGCCGCCGTGAAAGCGATCAAGGAACAAGCGGCCCGTTCGGACGGCCTGATCCTGAGCTGAGCTATTCGGCTGCGTGCAGCCGCACGGGGGCCGGTGCGGGCTCCGTCTCTTCGCGCGCCTTCCGACGTCGCGCCACGGCCTTCGCGCCGAAATTGTCGCGCCCGTAGGCGAAGGCGAATTGCAGCGCGAGCCCGCCGAAGATCAGCAGCGTATCCTGCCAGAACCCGCCCGGATGTACCTGCTTCACCGTCTGGCCCGCGATCGCCAGCACCGTGCCGAGCGCGAAGATCGGCAGCGAGTGACGTCCCAGCATTCGGATCGGCTCCAGCACGCGCGCCTCGGCGATGCGCGGGATGATCCCCGGCAGCGACAGGATGTAGGCGAGCGCCAGCAGGTGCGACAGGCGCGGCAGCGACACGAAGGTCTTGTCGAAGCCCGCGATGAAGAAGGGCACGTTCCATTGGCGCAACTGCCAGACCGCGTGGCCGAAATTCTTCAGCATCCAGCCGTTGTGGATCCAGACAAAGGTCAGCGCCAGCCAGCCCGCTGCGAGCGCGATGATCCAGCCTTTCACCGGCACCAGCCGCTTGCCCTGGCGCAGCGACAGCCCGGTCAGGATGCCGAGGCTGAACACCAGTTGCCACGCCAGCGGGTTGAAGAACCAGCCGCCCTCCATCGGGTAGTTCGGCAGGTTCAGCCGGAACAGCCCCGTCGCCACCCAAAGCCCGACCGAGGTCGCTAGCAGCGCCAATTTGCTGCGCTGTCCGATCCGGATCAGCGCGGGCGCCATCAACAAGAGTGCCATATACATCGGCAGGATGTTCACATAGCCCAGCTGGTGACCCAGCGTCGCGATCCCGATCAGGAAGCCGAAGGGATCGGTGCCATAGATCTTCATCGCGTTCTTGGACAGCATCGCCTCGTTGCCCCAGAACTGCACGGCGGCGGAGACGATCGCGATCGCCCAGACGGCGGTCAGGATATGCACGAGATAGAGAAGCCACGCCCGGCCCCAGAGCCGCGAGGTGCCTTCCCAGCTCAGCCCCTTCGCCAGCGCCGGACCGTAGGCCAGCGCGGCGGCGAGGCCGGACATGAAGACGAAGCCCTCCGCCGCATCCGAGAAGCCCAGATTGCGGGAGGTGAAGTTCTCGTAGAGATTGCCCGGGATGTGATCGATATAGATCATCACCAGCGCGAGGCCGCGGAACAGATCGATCCGCAGGTCGCGCCCGGGTTTCATCAGCGCGATATTACGCATGTGCGGGGCTCCGGTGAGGGGCGTCCGCGAAGCCGGCGCGGTCGCCCTCGGGGGTCGGGAAAGCGTTTTCCCAGCGGGTGAAGATCGCATCGTGCAGACGCAGGATGCGGGGCGTGTCGATTTCGCTCGGCACCAGCATCAGCTGCGAGCGCGACGGCTGCGACGACCACGAGATCAGCCACGGCGCGGCGACCATCGGCAGGCCCACCGGCAGCAGCCAGAACAGCAGACCCGGCGCGAGCCACCATGTGACGGCAAGGCCTGTCGCGCCGATCGCCACGATCCACCACGCCGCGGTGAACCCGTCGGCCACGCTCAGCCGTCCGTCGCCGCGGTTATTGGTGGGCCAGCCGCCATCCGCGCCGAACAGCACCTGAAAGACCGAGCGCGTCGCGAAGGCCAGCAGCACCGGGGCGGTGAGCGAGGAGAACAGCAATTCGCCCAGCGTCGAGGCGAAGGCGAGATTGCCGCCGCCGAAGCCGCGCGCTGTACCGTTCATCGCCGCACGCGCCGCGATCAGCAGTTTCGGCACCAGCAGAAGCCCGAAGATGCCGATGGCGAGGCCGATCGCTTTCGAGGCTTCCGACGGCGGGAAATAGGGGAAGGGCCAGTAAGGCTCGGGGAAGTAATCCGGCGGCGGCACGAACAGGGGCGCCGCAACCGAGGCGACGAGAAAGCCCAGCCAGAACAGGGGCGCGATATAGGCCATGATGCCCTGCGCAAAGACGAACCGCGACCAGCCGCGCAGCCCCGGTGCGCCGATGATGCGCGCATGTTGCAGGTTGCCCTGACACCAGCGTCGGTCGCGCTTGGCATGATCGACGATATTCTCGGGGCCTTCCTCGAAGGAGCCTTCCAGATCGTCGTCGAGCCGCACCAGCCAGCCGTTGCGCGCCAGAAGTGCTGCCTCGACATAGTCATGGCTCATCACATGCCCGCCGAAGGGCGGTTGGCCCGTCAACGCGGGCAGGCCGCAGCTTTCGGCAAAGGCGCGCGTGCGCACGATGGCGTTGTGGCCCCAGAACGGGCCGGTCCTGCCCTGCAGCATCGCAAGGCCGCGCGCGAAGACGGGCGAGAAGAAGCTGGCCGAGAATTGCATCGCACGGGCGAAGCGCGAGCTTCCCCGCACCACTTTCGGCAGGGTCTGCAACAGGCCGAGACGCGGCTCGGCCTCGATCCGGCGGATCATCTGCAGGATCGTCTCGCCTTCCATCAGGCTGTCGGCATCGAGGATCAGCGCGTAATCATAGGCCGCGCCGGAGCGGGTGATGAAATCCTCGATATTGCCGGCCTTCTTGCCCACGTTGTTGGTGCGGCGGCGATAAAAGAACCGGCCAAGCGCGTCACGCTCTTCCACGAGATGGGCGAAGACCTGCACCTCGCGCTGGGCGATGTCGTCCTTGCGGGTGTCCGAGAGGATCGCGAAATGCACCTCCGCATCGTCGCCGGTCGCGGCGAGCGAGGCATCCATCGCGGCCACGCGCGAGAAGGTGGAGACCGGGTCTTCGTTATAGACCGGCACCAGCACGACGGTGCGGCCCTGGATGCGCGCGTGCGGGTCCACGCGCGGCGGCGGCTCGGCGCGCGAGGTCAGCCCGATCAGCGCCTGCACCGCGCCCCAGGCGAGCCAGAGCGTCGAGATCAGGATCAGGAGCGCGCGCACCACGTCGAGCGTCTGCAAGCCGTCGGCCTGGCCGAACTGAATGAACAGAACGAAGGCGCCGATACCCGCAAGCGCGGCGAGCCCGAGCGCCAGAGCGCGCAGGCCGATCAGCAATGCGCCGCGAGGACGCGCGAGCGCGGACATGTCAGGTGCCTTCCCCGACCGGGCGGCGGGTCAGCATCCGGGCGAGCCGGGTGCTCAGCCGAAGATCGGGTTCGATCTGTTGGGCAGGCATGGCCATCGGGGCCACCGGCAGCGCGGCGGGCCCGGCAACGAGGTCTTCGGGCGATAGCCGGCGCTGGGCGCGCGGCTGGTCGGTCAGCGCCGGCACTGCCGGCAGCGTCAAAATAGAATTCATGATTTGGTCCACTGGTAAAGCCAGGTCTCGGAGAGGTTCCGTCCAAAACCGGCAAGAGTGGCAGAGAGTTCCACGGGCGCGTCGTCATCGGCGGAAATATCCAGCACGAGACGCCAGACATTGTCCTGTTCGACCTTCGAAAGGGTCTGCGTTTCGATCTTGCCCTTGTTCGCGTGAGTGACGGGTTTGATTTCATCGACGGCGGAGGCCGGCAGGCGCGAAATCTCTCCGCCCTTGAAATCAATGACGAATTTCCGGGTGCCCTTGGTGTTCTCGACGCCCGAGACACCGCCGGTCCCGGCCCATGTCTGGTCCACATAGGCGCGCTGATCGCTCGGATCGGGGGGCAGATCGCCCCATTCCAGCCGATAGGCGAATTCCAGCGCATCGCCTGCTTTTGCCGGAGCTTCGGGCACCCAGAAGGCGACGATATTGTCGTTCACCTCGAGTTTCGAGGGGATCTCGACCAGCCGAACCATGCCCTTGCCCCAGTCGCCCTGCGGTGTCACGCGGACCGAGGGGCGGCGCTCGTAGCGGGCCGAGGCGTCCTGATAGTGATCGAATTCGCGCTCGCGCTGATAGAGGCCGAAGCTCTGCGGCGCGCTCTCGGCGAAATAGGAGGAGGCGAGCTTGTTGGGGTTCTGCAGCGGGCGCCACAACTTGTCGCCATCGGCCTGCTCGATCGCCAGCCCGTCGCTGTCATGCACGCGCGGGCGGTAGTCGTCGAAATTATGCCGGTTGCGCGGTCCGTAGAGGAACATTGAGGTCAGCGGCGCGACGCCGAGCTGCTGGATATCCTCGCGGATGAAGAGCCGCGCGGTCACGTCGACCGAGGTCGCCTCGCCCGGGGTGATGACGAATTTGTAGGCCCCCGTCAGCGAGGCGGAGTGCATCTCGGCGAAGACGGTGATCGAGGTCGCGCCCGAGGTCGGCGTCTCGACCCAGAACTGGGTGAAACGCGGAAATTCTTCGGCGACTGAGACGCCGGTGTTCACGGCAAGCCCGCGGGCCGACAGGCCATAGGCCGAACCCCGGCCGAGCGCGCGGAAGTAGGACGCGCCCTGGAACGCGATCAGCTCGTCCATGACATCGGGGCGGTTGAGCGGCGTGTTCAGCCGGAAGCCCGCGATGCCCGGAAGATCGGCATGTTCGGGGACGATCTTGCGGGCTTTGCTCTGGTAGATGAAATCGTCGGTCGAGAAGTTCATCGGGCTCGCTTGCCCGTTTTCGACGCTTGAGAGATGCACCGGCTCTTTGAAAAGCCAGCCCAGATGGAAGGCCTGCAACTCGAAGCGCGTGTCTTCGATATTCTCGAAGCGCGACTTGTCCGGGTCGAAGCGGATCATCCGGTAGCTGTCGTAATCCAGCTTGCTCAGGAAATCGGCCGAGCTGGTCTCGGGCGGGACGGCGTCTCCCTTCGCGGCCTTCTGCATCCGTGCCGCGAGATCGTCGAAAGAAAACGGCGATTGCTGCGGTGCGGCGGGGGGCGGGGTGGGAGCGGTAGCGGGTTCGGCCGGGGCGGCGCTGTCTTGCGCGAGCGCATGACCGGGCCAGCCTCCCGCGGCGGCGAACGCGCCAAAAGCGGAACCGGCGGCGAGGAGCTGTCGGCGGGAGAATTGGGGCACTTGCACAGTGCGGGGATTAGGCATCTGTTTCCCTGCGATTACAGTCGCTTCGCACGGAGAAAAACCACCGTGCTGCATTTTGCATAGCCACATGCCCAGAAAAACTGCAAGAGGGTATGCGAGGCCCATCGGACGGACAGGGTCGAGCCATGCGATTCTCGCATAACATCGCCCATCCATGCATCGAAAAGCGCGATTTCCCGCCGATTCAGCGACATTTGTGCCGCAGAATGCCGCATGTGCAAAATGGCGGGAGAGGGGCCGATCGCTGTCGCTTTGAGGCGGCCTCCGCACAATGCCTTGCGATTCTACTCAGGAAACGCCGTCGCGAAGCTTGACAGACATGCCCCCTGTGCGCAGGTAAAGTAATGCTTGCGCGGGGGGAGAGTGCGGTCGCATCCATCGCCCCAAGGCCCGCCAAAGAACGGACCGGAGAGAAGATGTCGCCTGCCTTGATCGCCGCTTTGCCCTTCTTGGGCGCAGCCATGCCGTCGATCCTTATCCGCACCGGACGCAACAATGCCGCCGCGGTTTCGGCCCTGTTCACGGGGCTGGCGCTGCTTGGGTTGTTGCTGAACCTGCCGACCGTGATGGCGGGTGGTGTCGTCGAGACCAAGATCGACTGGCTGCCCTGGCTGGGCCTGAACGTGAATTTCTGGATCGACGGTCTGGGGATGCTGTTCGCGACGCTGATCCTCGGGATCGGGTTGCTGATCATCCTCTATGCGCGGTTTTACCTGTCGAACAAGGACCCGGTCGGTCAGTTCTACACCTACTTGCTGCTGTTCCAAGGCGCGATGGTGGGCATCGTGCTGTCCGACAACATCCTGCTATTGCTGATCTTCTGGGAGCTGACCTCGCTTAGCTCCTTCCTGCTCATCGGCTATTGGAAACACCTGCCGGCAGGGCGTCAGGGCGCGCGCATGGCGCTGACCGTGACCGGTCTGGGCGGCCTGTCGATGATCGCGGGGATGCTGATCCTCGGCAATATCGCGGGCAGCTACGACATCTCGGAAATCCTGCAGCACAAGGACGCCATTCAGGCGAGCCCCTATTACATCCCGGCGCTGCTGCTGATCCTCGGCGGCGCGTTCACCAAATCCGCCCAGTTCCCGTTCCATTTCTGGCTGCCGCACGCGATGGCGGCGCCGACGCCCGTCTCGGCCTATCTGCACTCCGCCACGATGGTGAAGGCGGGGCTGTTCCTGATGGCGCGGATGTGGCCGGTGCTCTCGGGCACGCCGGAATGGTTCTATATCGTGGCGAGCGTTGGTTTGATCACAATGCTGATCGCCGCGAAGATCGCGATCTTCAAACACGACATGAAGGCTCTTCTGGCCTTCTCGACGGTCTCGCATCTGGGGCTCATAACCTTCATGCTGGGACTAGGGACCGAAGCCGGGGCGCTGGCCGCCGTGTTCCACATCATCAACCACGCGACCTTCAAAGCGGCGCTCTTCATGTCGGCGGGCATCGTCGATCACGAGGCGGGCACGCGCGATCTGACCCGCGTCTCGGGGCTGCGCAAGCTGATGCCGATCACCTTCGTGATCGCGACCATCGCGGCGTTGTCGATGGCGGGCATTCCCTTCTTCAACGGGTTCCTCTCGAAAGAGATGATGCTGGAAGCCGCGGCCCATACGAAATGGCTCGACAATAGCTGGCTGATCCCGGTGCTTGCCACGATCGCGGCGCTGTTCTCGGCCACCTATGCCTTCCGCTTCATCAGTCACGGCTTCTTCGGCCCGCCGCCGGAGAATCTGCCGAAGACCCCGCATGATCCGCCCTTCGGCATGTGGATCAGCCCGGCCTTCCTCGCCTTCCTCGTGATCGCGATCGGTCTGTTCCCGATGGCGGTGGCGGGCGGCTATGTCCAGATGGCGACCAATGCGGTCGTCGGTGGCGGCTATCACATGCACGAGCTGAAGATCTGGCACGGCGTCACGCCGGCGCTGATCATGTCGGCCATTGCCGTCACTGGCGGTATCGCTCTGCTCGCGGCGCATCGCCCGTTCCAGCGCCTCTGGGACGCCACTCCGCGCCCCGAGGCCAAGGTGATGTTCGACTGGGTGGTCGCGAAGGTGCAGAGCCTTGCGGCCTGGATCACGCAGGGGCTGCATACCGGCGCGATGGCGCGTTACCTGATGTTGTTCACGATAACTGCGGTCGGCGTGGGGCTCTATGCCTTCATGAGCGGCACGCTGGGGCCGCAGACCCGTGCGCTGACGCCGGTGAACGGCGCGGCGGCGACCTCGTGGCTGCTGCTGCTGACGGCCACGATGTGTATCGTCGCCTTCCATCACAACCGCATCCTCGCGCTGGTGTTGATCGGGATCGTCGGCCTGACCGTCTCGATCTCCTTTATCTTCCTCTCGGCGCCCGACCTCGCGCTGACGCAGATCTCGGTCGAGATCGTGACGACGGTGCTGATGCTCCTGGCGTTGAACTTCCTGCCCAAGATCACCTCGATCGAATCCAGCCGGATGAAGATCGGCTTTGACGTCGGGCTTTCGGTCGCGGCGGGCGTCGCGGTCTCGGGGCTGATCTACGCGCTGCTGACCCGCGATTTCGCCTTCCCGACGATGTCCGGCTACATGCTCGACAACAGCTACAACCTTGCGGGCGGGGACAACGTGGTGAACGTGATCCTCGTGGACTTCCGTGGCTACGATACGTTCGGCGAGATCACGGTGCTGGGCATCGCCGCGCTGGTGATCTTCGCGCTGACCGAGGCGCTGCTGCAGGGCGCGTCCTCGCGCAAGCTGATCGCGTGGCGCCCCGACGTGCCGCGTGGCGGCGACAAGCACCCGCTGATGCTGCTGATCGTGACGCGGGTGATGATGCCGATCGCGCTGGTCGTGGGGCTCTATATCTTCTTGCGCGGCCACAATGCGCCCGGCGGCGGCTTCATCGCCGGTCTCGTGGTCGCGATCGCGCTGGTGACGCAATACATGGCCTCGGGCTTTGCGTGGACGCAGGCGCGCCAGAAGGTCTATTACCACGTGCTGATCGCGTCGGGCGTGCTGGTCGCAGGGATCACCGGGGCCGGGGCCTTCTTCAACGACATGCCCTTCCTGACCTCCGATTTCGGCTATGTGAAACTGCCCGGTCTCGACAAGTTCGAGCTGGCGACCGCTGCGGGCTTCGACCTCGGCGTGTTCCTCGGCGTCGTGGGCTCGGTGATGCTGGCGCTTGGCGGGCTGAGCCGCCTCGCGCGCCGTGCCGCGATGGGCGAGGAAGGCGGCGAGGAGGGCGCGCATATCGCGGCCGAGAAGCCGGAGGCCCGCGTGCTCGCGCCGCTCTCGGCCGGGCCCTATCCGCCCGAAGCCAAAGTGCCGCGCCGCTGGTGGAAGACCGCCCGCGCCGCGCGCGAAGCCACCCAGAACGAGCGTGACACCGTGCACGAGAACAAGAAGACCAACGGGGGCGATCACTGATGGAAGTGCTCGTTGCATCGGCCATCGGCGTGCTGACCGCCGCCGGCATCTACATGATCCTGCGTCTGCGCACCTTCCCCGTGGTGGTGGGCATGTCGCTGCTGTCCTACGCGGTGAACGTGTTCCTGTTCGCCACCGGTCGTCTGGTGATCAACCAGCCGCCGATCCTGCGCGACGGCGTCACCTCCTATACCGACCCGATCCCGCAGGCGCTGGTCCTGACCGCGATCGTGATCTCCTTCGGGATGACCGCCGTGGTCGTGATGCTCGCGCTTGGCGCCTTCATCGAGGCGGGCAATGACCGCATCGACCTCGAGGAAGAGGAGGACGGCCAATGATGGAGCATTGGATCATCGCGCCCGTCCTGATCCCGGCGATGCTCGCGCCGCTGATCGTGCTGTGGATGCGCTACGATCTGGTCACGCAGCGCGTGGCCTCGATCCTCGGCATGTCGGCGCTGCTGGTGCTGGCCATCGTGCTGATAGTGTCGGCCTCGATGGGCCCGCCCGAGGTCTATCGCCTCGGCAACTGGGAGCCGCCCTATGGCATCGTGCTGGTCCTCGACCGGCTGTCGGCGCTGATGCTGCTGCTGACCTCGATCCTCGGCCTCGTGATCGTGCTCTATGCGATCGGCTCTGGCTGGGACAAGCGCGGCTGGCATTTCCACTCGCTGATGCAGTTCCAGATGATGGGGATCAACGGCGCCTTCCTGACGGGCGACGCGTTCAACCTGTTCGTCTTCTTCGAGGTTCTGCTGATCGCCTCCTACGGTCTGATGATCCATGGCGGCGGGCGCGCGCGGCTGAAATCGGGCGTACAATACGTGGTCTACAACCTCGCGGGCTCGACGCTGTTCCTCTTCGCGCTGGGGACGATCTACGCGACGGCCGGCACGCTCAACATGGCGGATCTCGCGGTGAAGGTGGCCGAGATGCCGACCGAGCAGACGGCGCTGATCAAGGTCGGCGCGGCGCTTCTGATGTTGGTTTTCGCGGTCAAGGCCGCGCTGGTGCCGCTGCAATTCTGGCTGCCCGCGACCTACACGAATGCGCCCGGCCCGGTAGCGGCGCTGTTTGCGATCATGACCAAGGTCGGGACCTATGCGATCGTCCGCGTCTATACCCTGATCTTCCCGATCACTGGTACGATCGGCACGCTTGCCCATGACGTCCTTCTGCCCTCCGCCTTCCTGACGCTGGCGATCGGGATGATCGGTATTCTCGGCGCTCGCGACATGGGCCGCACGGTGGCCTATGCGGTGATCGGCTCGGTCGGGACGATGATGCTGGCATTTGCGCAATTCACCCAAGGCGCCACTTCGGCGGGCCTTTACTACATGATCCACTCGACGCTGACCGCCGGCGCGATGTTCCTGATCGCCGATCTCGTGCGCGAGCGGCGCGGGCGCTGGGGGCTCGGCTTTACCGATGCGCCACTGATGAAGAACCACGGGCTGATGGCGGGCATGTTCTTCATGGGCGCAATCGCGATGGCCGGGATGCCGCCGCTCTCGGGCTTCCTCGGCAAGCTGATGATCCTGGATGCGACGCGCGGCCAATGGGCGCTTTGGGCGACGGTTCTCGTGACCTCGCTGATCGCCATCGTGGGCTATGCCCGCGCAGGTAGTCAGGTGTTCTGGCGCTCCTACGCGGTCGAGGCCGAGGAGGACGATCTGCCGCCCGCGCCGAAGGATGCGAGTTCTCCGGGCCTCGCCTTTACCGCGACCGGTATCCTGCTGGCCGGGTCGGTGGCGCTGACCGCGCTGGCCGGACCTGCGAGCACCTGGCTGCAGGGCACCTCCGCGCAGCTGTTCACGCCGTCGCAATATATCGACGCGGTTCTCGCCGGCGCGGAAGAGCGCGCACAGGAGGCGGCACGCATCGGCGCCCATGAGCATGGCCATATGGAAGTGAGCGAGGAAATGCAGGCCGAGGACGCGCATGGCGGCGAGGCCAATGCCGCCGACCCGCATGCCGACACTCAGCCCGCCGATCAGGCCGACACCCACACCGGAACCGAGACGGGGCAGGACGCCCCCGCCGCGGCGCATTGAGGGGAGCAAAGAGATGATCCGCAAGATCCTTCCCCACCCCTACCTGACCGTCACGCTGGTGATGGTCTGGCTGATGCTAGCCAATAGCTACACGCTCAATTCGCTGGTCTTCGCGATCCTCGTGGGTCTCGTGATCCCGTGGATCACCGCGCCCTACTGGCCCGCGCGCCCGCGTTTCGCGAAGCCGCTGAAGATCATCGAGTACATCTTCATCGTGATCTGGGATATCATCGTCGCGAATATCACCGTGGCGAAGATCGTGCTCTTCATGCCCAATTCCAAGCTGCACCCCGCCTGGGTCACGGTGCCGCTCGATATCGTCACGCCCGAGGCGGTGACGGTGCTGGCGGGCACGATCACGATGACGCCCGGAACGCTGACGGCGGAGCTGGCCGCCGACGGGCACTCGCTGCTGGTCCACGCGCTGCATGCGCCCGATGCCGATGAGGTGCGCGACGAGATCAAGTCCCGCTACGAGGCCCGCCTGAAGGAGATTTTCGAATGATCACCTATGCCCTGATCTTCGCCATCGCCTGCTATTCGCTGGCGCTGCTGTTCAACCTCTACCGGGTCGTCAAGGCGCCGGGCGTGACCGACCGGGTCCTCGCGCTCGACACGATGGCGATCAACGCGATCGCGATGATCGTGCTGTTCGGCATCTGGGAGGGCACGGCGCTCTTCTTCGAGGCGTCGATCCTTTACGCAATGACGGGCTTCGTGGCGACGGTCTCCTTCGCCAAATTCATCCTGCGCGGCGACATTATCGAGTGAGGGCGTGATGGAACTGTTCTGGGATATCCTGATTTCCGCGCTGCTCGTGATCGGCGGCATCTTCGGCCTCGTCGGCAGCTTCGGGCTGGTCAAGCTGCCCGACCCGATGACGCGCCTGCACGCGCCGACCAAGGCCGCGACGCTGGGCGTGGGCGCGATCCTGATCGCCTCGATGGTCTGGTTTGCGGTGAAGCAGGGCCACCTGACCCTGCACGAGCTGATGGTCACCATCTTCATCTTCCTGACGGCCCCGATCACCGCGCATTTCATCTCGAAGGCCAATATCTTCCGCGACTGGCCAGCCGAGAAGCTGCCGAAGCCCGCAGGCGAGGGCGACTGGGCGGTGCACACCGCCGATGCCGATACCTCGAAGGGCGAACTGGCGGTCGAGCGGGAAAAGAACATCCCGCACGAGAACGACTGACGACGAGAGCGACGGACTGGCCCTGACGTTGCGAAACGCTTTGACGCGCGCGTAACCCGTGGCAGGCTGATCCCCGGAGGAGATTTCGGGAGACTTTCGCGATGCGGATGCGGCTGATGCTGTCCCATCTGTCGATCTGGGTGATGATCGCAGTCGTCGCCGCGGCGGCCTATTGGATCGCGCAGGGGCCTTGGTGGCTCTGGGCGGTCGCGCTGTTGGGGATCCCGGCGCAGATGCTCAACGAATACGGGCTCCACCGCTACATCTTCCACATGGCGCCGCCGAAGCGGCAATGGGCCTTCAACTGGCTCTACCGGGTGCATTACGGCCACCACGAATTCCCCACCTGCTGGCCGCTTCTGTTTGCGCCGCTCTCGGTGATCGTGCCGGTGCTCGTGGGCAATACCGCGCTCCTTTGGGCGGTGCTGTCGCTGATCGGCGTGCCTTATGCGTTCGATATCGCCGTGGCCGTCGTGCCGCTTGGGGGCGCTGCGACCTTCCTCGCCTATGAATGGTTCCACACGACCGCCCATGTCACCGTGAAGAAGACCGCAATCGAGCGCCATGTCTCGACGCTGCACAACCAGCACCATTTCCGCGACTTCTCGAAATGGTTTCATGTCACAGCAGGGGGCGAGGTGATCGACCGGCTGATGGGCACCGCGATTTCGCGCGATCAACTCAAGACCCAAAGCCGCGTCGAGTTCATCCGGACCCTCGGCCTGCGCCCCGACGATCCGCGCCTTATCGCGGCACGGAAGAAATTCGCGCCTCGCTTCGGGATCACCGAGGCAGAGGTCTCGCGGGCGGGTCATGTCGGAGGGGGCGCTGCCCCCGCGCGCTGACGCACGCCCCCCGGGATATTTCCGCCAAGAGGAAGTTAAACCTTCCATAACCAGAATCGCCTGACCCTGATCTCGCGGAACAGGCGGGGACGCCGATGACCGCCCAAGGGGAAGCGCCCGGCCTGCCGCCCGCAGCCGGGTTCGAGCCGGGCGTTTTTCTTCCTCTTGGGACAAATATCCCGGGGGAGGCCGCAGGTCGGGGGCGGAGCCCCTTAGAGGTTATCGGTCACGCGGAAGCCTTCGGGGATCGTGTCGCGCCCCTCCAGCACCAGATCGACCATCACCTCGGCCACTTTCGGCGCCATGCCGAAGCCGATCTTGAACCCGCCATTGGCGATGAAATGCCCCGGACGGTCGGGCCAGTCACCCAGCATCGGCGCGCGCGATTTGGCGCGTGGGCGCACCCCGGCCCAGCGGTCGATCACCGGAGCCTCGGCGAGGGGCGGGCACAGTTTGCGCGCCTTCTCGATCAGCGCGTCGAGCTGTGCATCGGTCGTGTCTGGGGCGTCGAATTCGCGCTCGGAGGTCGACCCGATCGCGACCGTGCCATCGGAATGGGGAATGATGTGGAGGCTCTCCGCGAAAAGCTGCGGCACGTCGCCGGCCGCATATCGGAAGAGTGCCGATTGGCCCTTCACCCCGGTGCCGATGGTCTTGCCGACCACCGCGTTCAGCGCGGCCAGACCTTCGGCGCCGGTCGCGTGGATGACCGGACCAACCTCGTCGGCCTCGCCGAACACGATCTCCGCGCCCATCGCTTCGAGCGCTGCGACCAGCGCAGCCCCGGCGGCGCGCGGATTGGCGCGCGCCGTGAGCGTGTCGTGGATCACGAGCCCGGTGGGCGAGGGGCGCGCGAAGGCGCCGAATTCCGCAGCCTCGGCCACGCGCCATGTGGCGAAGCCCTGCCACAGCTCGGCCGCCCCAGCCGCTCGGTCCTTGGCGCGCGCGATCTGCGCCTCATCCGCCAACGGCTGCAGCCGCCCGAGACGCGCATAGCCCGGATCGCCGCCACCGATGCGCTGCACGTCCGCCCAGAAGGCTTCCGCCATGCGCAGGCTCTCGAACTGGAATTGTTTCTTGGGGTTCCAGTTCTCCGGCACATGCGGGGCGAGCGCGCCGACATGGCCGCCCGAGCTGCCCGCGCCGATGCGGCTGCGTTCGATGAGCCGGACCTTCGCGCCGCGCCTTGCTGCCTGATATGCGATCGCGAGGCCGAAGATGCCGCCGCCGCGCACGGTTATGTCGTGTCTGCCGCTTGTCATTTCGCGCCTCCTGCTTCAAGGCTGGGCCGGAGACTGTGGACTATCCCCGATGAACGCCCCTGACCAGAGCAAAGCCGATCTCGATTGGCGCGATGACCTTGTGCCGGTCTCGCGGCGGTTCGACGATCCCTATTTCAGCCTTGCGGGCGGTCTGGACGAGACGCGACACGTGTTCTTGGCGGGCAATGAGCTGCCCGCGCGGCTGCGTCCCGGCTTTCACGTAGCCGAGCTGGGCTACGGCACGGGGTTGAACCTGCTGGCGCTGCGGCTGAGCTGTCCAGAGGATTGCCCGATCCGCTTCACCTCCTTCGAGGCCTACCCGATGGAGGCCGACGAGATCGCGCGGGCGCTGGACGCATTTCCGGAGGTCGCGCCCGTGGCCGGTCCTTATCTGGAAGCCTGGGCTGCAGGGCAGCGCCAGTTTCAACTCGGTCCGATCGCGGTGGAGATCATCGAAGGTGACGCGCGCACGGCGCTTCCCGCTTGGGACAGCGTGGCCGATGCGTGGTTCCTTGACGGGTTTTCGCCCGCGAAAAACCCCGAGCTTTGGGGCGACGATCTGATGGCCGAGGTCGGCGCCCATACGGTGCCGGGCGGCTCCTTCGCGACCTATACGGCGGCTGGCTTCGTGCGCCGCGCCCTCGAGGCCGCGGGCTTCGAGGTCAGCCGCAGCCCGGGTTTCGGGCGCAAACGCCACATGTCGCGCGGGGTGAAACATGGTTGAACAATCGACCCGCCGCGGCATCGCGCTGATGGTCGCCGTGACCTTCATCTTCGCGCTTCAGGATGGCATCTCGCGCCATCTGGCCGAGACCTATAACGTCTACATGGCGCTTATGGTGCGCTTCTGGTTCTTCGCGGCCTTCGTGCTGGTAATCGCAGCGCGCAGCCCCGGTGGGATCAAGCGGGCGACGCGCTCGGGCCTGCCTTGGGCGCAGGTGATCCGCTCGCTCATCTTGATCACCGAGGTGGTCGTGATGGTGCAGGCCTTCGTCTATCTCGGGCTCGTCCATTCCCATGCGGTCTTCGCCTGCTACCCGCTGCTGGTCGCGGCGCTCTCCGGGCCGGTGCTGGGCGAGAAGGTCGGCTGGCGGCGCGTGGCGGCGATCGGTGTGGGCTTCATCGGGGTGCTCATCATCCTCAAGCCCGGCTTCGGTGTGTTCTCTCCCTATGCGCTGATCCCGCTGGCGGCGGCGACGCTGTTCGCGCTCTACTCGCTGATGACGCGCTATGTGGGCCGCGTCGATCCGACCTCGGTGTCCTTCTTCTACACTGGCGTGATCGGGGCACTGGTGATCACGGCAGTTGGCATCTGGCACTGGGAGAACATGATCGCGTCGGACTGGGCGTGGATGGTCGTGCTGTGCTTCACCGCCGCGACCGGGCATTTCCTGCTTATCAAGGCCTATGAGGTGGCCGAGGCCTCTGCGATCCAGCCCTTCGCCTATCTGCAGCTGGTCTTCGCCTCGACGCTGGGCGTCGTCGTTTTCGGCGAGACACTGGAGTGGAACGTGGTGATCGGCGCGGGGGTCGTGGTCAGCGCGGGGCTCTTTACCCTGTGGCGCGCACGGGTGGCCCAAGAGGCGTGACCGCCTCTTTCGGCTTGGTTCAAATATCCCGGGGTGAGGCCGTCAGGCCGAGGGGCAGCGCCCCTCAATCGGTCACGTCACCGCGCAGGATGTCGGTGAATTTCACCTCGCCCTTGCCCAGCCGCGCGCGGTAGGGCGGGATCGCCTCGGAAACGCGCATGACGTAGTTGCGGGTCTCGGTGAAGGGGATCATCTCGACCCAGTCGATCACGTCGACCGTGCCGATCCGCGGGTCGCCGCGATCTTCCATCCAGTTGCGCGGACGTCCGGGCCCTGCGTTGTAGCCCGAGGCGACCAGCACCGAAGACGGTCCGAATTCGTCACGCAGCTCGGCCAGATAGGCGCCGCCCAGTTTGAGGTTATAGGTCGCATCCGTCGTCAGCCGCGCCTTCTCGTAGGGCAGGCCGGTTTTATCCGCCATCATCTTCGCGGTGCCGGGCATAAGCTGCATCAGGCCCTGCGCGCCGACCGGAGATCCCACGCCGATCGCGAACTGGCTTTCGCGCCGTGCGACCGCGAGGACGACTTCTTCCGGCACGCCCAGATCATGGCTCGTCAGCCCCGGGATCGGCCAGAGCGCCTGCGCGATGATCTCGCCCTTCAGCGCGGCGCGTTTGCCGATGATCAGCGCGAGATAGGTGTCGTCCTCCTCAAGCGCGTACTTCGTGAGCGCGCCGAAATTTCCCGGCCCGAGGCTTTCCTCGAGATGTAGCACGAAGCGCGCGCCCAGCTCGTTTTCGCCGGCCTCGTAAAGCAGCTGCGCGGCCTTGAAGACGGAAGAATGACGCAGCTTATAGCGCCGCCAGTCGGGCAGGTCGGGGCCCTTGGCGAAATTCGCGGGCAAGGACAGGTTCAGCCGCTCCGCCGACAGGAGCCCGTAATAGGCGTCCTGATTTTCCGCGCCTTTGCGCCATGCGGCCTTGGCTTCGTCGCTGCGGCCCAGAACCTCCAGCGCGCGGCCTTGCCAATACCATGCCCGCGACGACGAGATCGGCCCGTCCACCGCCTTTTCGAGGTTGTGGAAATGGCTGTAGGCCGTATCGGCGCGGCCCAGTTTCAGGGCGGCATAGCCCGCCACCCATTCGAGATCGGCGTAATCGGCACCGCCCGGTTCCAGATGGTGCGAGGCGGCCAGATTATAGGCGCGTTGCGTGTTGCCCGCGCGCAGGTCCCAGCGCGACTGATAGCCGCGGAGTGTCGCCCAAAGGTCGGGATCTTCCAGATCGGTCGCGGATTTCGACCGCTCGAGGATCAGCTCTGCCGCCCCGTCTTCCAGCCCCGCGCGCCAGCGCCACATCGCGCGGTCGCGAGCAAGCCCTGCGGAGCGTTCGACCATATAGCCGGGCACGGCGGCGACGAGATCGTCCACGCCATTCTCGCGCGCCTGCAGGGCGATCCGCGCCTCGGCGACGGCCTTGGTGCCCGGCGTGACCAAACCGATCATCCGGCGCGCATCCGACAGATGTCCGCGATCGAGCATGTTCTGCATCCGCCCGCCATGATCGGCAGAGA
Organism: Thioclava sp. F36-6; assembly: GCF_002020305.1. NCBI lineage: Bacteria > Pseudomonadati > Pseudomonadota > Alphaproteobacteria > Rhodobacterales > Paracoccaceae > Thioclava > Thioclava sp. F36-6. Next base: position 112,613 of record NZ_MPZX01000001.1, read on the forward strand.
TAAGCGAAGGGTAGTCGGCCAAGAACTTCGCCTGCTCGTCTTCGTCCATTGGCAGTTGGCGCCACGCGGTCTTGGCGACCTCGGCCGCCAGCGCCTTCTGTCCCAGGGCAAGATGCGCGCCTATCAACGCCAGCGCGCCGGTGCCGGTCTGCGGCGGGCCAAGTTTGAAATAGGCGATCACCTCGCGCGGCGGTATGCCATCGAGCTTGGCCTCGCCCTTCTCGCGCAGCCACGGCATGCCGGGCCAATCGGCGCGGCGGGTGGCGAAATCGAGATAGTCGGCGAAATCGCCTTCGCCGTCGCGCAGCCGTTTCCACTCGATGACATCGAAGCCCAGGGGGCCGACGCGACGCGCGAGATTTTCAGCCTCGTCCCAGTTGCCGGAATTGGCCGCGGCGAAAGCATCGGACAGCGCGGAACTCGCGGCGCGAAGCGCGGCCGGCGAGAGCGCGAAACTCGAAGCCGCAAGTGCGGCGAGGAACTGGCGTCGGATCATCATGGCTGCTCGTGGTCGCGGGTTTGTCCCTTTGATACGGGCCTCTCACAGATGGGGATGAATCACAAGTTGGCAACCGTCGCGCAACCGCCTATAACCCGGCCGATTTCCGCCGGGACGACTCACCCCCCGGCCCAACCAAAAAAGGAGCGTGTCATGTTCAAAGGGTCTCTTCCCGCACTGGTCACGCCGTTCAAGGACGGCGAACTGGATCTGGACACGCTCAAGAAACTCGTCGAGTGGCATATCGACCAGGGCAGCCACGGCCTCGTGCCGGTCGGCACCACAGGTGAAAGCCCGACGGTGAGCCATGCCGAGCATATGACCGTCATCACCGAGGTCGTGAAAGCCGCGAAGGGCCGTATCCCGATCATCGCGGGCGCGGGCTCGAACTCGACCGCCGAAGGCGTCCGTCTGATCCAGCACGCGGCCGAAACCGGGGCCGATGCGGCGCTCGTCGTGACACCCTATTACAACAAGCCGACGCAGCGCGGCATGATCGAGCATTACCGCGCGCTGCACGATGCCTGCGAACTGCCGATCGTGATCTACAACATCCCCGGCCGCTCGGTGATCGACATGATCCCCGAGACCATGGGCGAGCTGGCCAAGCTGCCGCGCATCGTCGGTGTGAAGGACGCGACCGGAAAGCTGGAGCGTGTGTCGATGCAGCGCGCGACCTGCGGGCCCGATTTCATCCAGTTGTCGGGCGAGGATGCGACCGCGCTCGGCTTCAACGCGCATGGCGGCGTGGGCTGCATCTCGGTGACTGCAAACGTCGCGCCGAAGCTTTGCGCCGAGTTCCAGGAGGCGACGCTTGCGGGCGATTACGCCAAGGCGCTGAGCTATCAGGACAAGCTGATGCCGCTGCATATGGCGATCTTCCTCGAGCCGGGCGTCGCGGGCGCGAAATACGCGATGTCGAAGCTGGGCATGTGCTCGGCCGAAGTGCGTCTGCCGCTGACCGAGCTTCTGCCCGAGACGAAGGCCGCGATCGACGCCGCGATGGCCCATGCGGGTTTGATCTGAGGGTCCGACCTAAGCGAACAAAGAAAAACGCCGGCGCGATTAAGTTCGCGCCGGCGTTTTTCTTTGATGATGGGGGTTATTGCAGGGCGCTGCGCAGATCGTCGAGCGCGACGGAGCTGTATTTCTGCGGCTGTTCCGACGTGCTCGGCGCGGCGGGCGCTGCAGCTTCGGGGGCCGCGTGTTCGACTGCCGGGGCCGGTTGCGGGGCCGCGGGCTCCGCATTCGCCTCGAGCCGCGGCGTCGCCGTATCGGTCGGCGCGGACGCATCGGTTTTCGGATGAAGATAGGCGAGGGTCACGGTGATCCGGCGGTTGGAGGGATCGCGGGGCTCTGCCGGTTTCAGCGGATCGGTGTCCGACAGGCCAGAGACCCGGGTGATACGCTCCGGAGCGACCCCGGCGGTCACGAGCGCCCGGCGCGTCGCATTGGCGCGGTCCGAGGACAGTTCCCAGTTCCCATAGGTGCCGCCCGCTTTCTGATAGGGGACCGAGTCGGTGTGGCCCGCGATCAGCACGTCATTGGGCAGATCGGAAAGGGCGCGCCCGAGCTGATCCATCAGCTTCGACGTCGGCCCGTCGATCTTCGCGCTGCCCGAGGCGAACATGGCTTTGCCAGCCTGATCCACGACCTCGATATTCAGCCCGTCCGGCGTGCGGCGGAACAGCACGTTCTGCTGCAGCGGGCGGAGGTCCGGGACGTGTTGGATCGCTTGCGTGATCCGGGTCTGAAGCGTCTCGAAGCGGGCGTCATCGACGGCATGCGGCGTGACCGCAGCGGTCTTGGCGTCGGTCGCATCTCCGGCCTCAGTCGTTGCCATTGCCGCGGCTGCGAGCTTGTCTGTCGTCGCGTCGGGCGTGGTGTCTTTGGATTTGCCGGAGGCGTTGGCCATCTCGGTCGAAGGATCGGTCGCTTGTCCGACGCCGGGATTGGCGGGGATGGCATCATTGGCACGCGACGCGTTCAAGACGCCTTTCGGCCCGATCGTCTCGCCAGCGAGCGGACCGGTGCCACCGGGCGCCTGCATCGAGATTTTCGCCGGCGCGAAGTAATCGGCGATCCCGGTCAGTTGGTTCTCGTCCGACACCGACAGGATCCACATCAGCAGGAAGAAGGCCATCATCGCGGTCATGAAGTCCGCGTAGGCGACTTTCCACGCACCGCCATGATGCTCGGATTCGTGATCGTCATCGCTCCGCTTCACAATGATCGGCGCTTGGTTCGACCGTGCCATGGATTGCCCTTTCCCACCTCGCCGACCGGAGCCAGCTGTATTCTCAGGGCATACGTCTTGTGCAGCCCCTGAGTGTGGGTTGTCGGATTAAAAATGGGCCAAAAGAGGGCGATAATCGTTCATGATCTGGAAACAAAGCCGCGCAACGGTGGCTCTGGAACCGTTTTCGAGCGACGGGCGTTGTGTTAGCCAGCTCGCGCTCAGGCGTCGTGAAGCGAAGCTTCGAGGTCGTCGCGGCTGTGCTTGCCTAGGCCGACTTTCTTGGCATAGGCCGCTTTGCGCGCCGAATAGCTGGGCGCGACCAGCGGCATATCCGCGGGCAGATTAAACAGAGTGCGATACTCGTCTTCGCTCAGCCCATGTTCCGAGCCGAGATGGCGCTTGAGCATCTTGAAGCCGCGCCCGCAGCACAGGCAGAAGACCTTATCCTCGGTCACCGCGTCTTCAATAGGAAGTGCGGGTTGCGGCCGTGCATGGCTGGCGTTCGCCGTGGCTGTGTCCGCTGCATGAGAGGCGCTTGCCTCGCCCAGCTCCTCGCCAAACTGCGCGGAGAGCTTCGCCACGAGGTCGACCACTTGATCCGCCGTTACATCCGCGCGGGCGGCATAGGCGGCAGCCACTGTCGCGATAATGTTAGCTGCATCCGTGGGCCGATCCTTCGACATGTGGTCTCTCCAATGCTTAAATTTTGCACTATCCCCGGATTAGTAGAGAAAGTTACGTGCAACATGCGTTTCTGTCAATAAACGCGAGTGTCTGTGCTTGGGTTTCCTGCAAATACATATTTTCTGCGCAGGATTGTTCTGTTGAGTGCTTCGACTGTCCTGGCGGTGATCAATGCAGTTTGTCGCACGTGCGCCAGCGCTGCTTGGCGAGCTGATAGTCCGGGGCGCTCGTGGGATAGTCCGGCGGCAGGCCCCATTTGGCGCGATATTCCTCGAAGGTCATTCCGAGCAGGTTTTTAAGATGACGCTTCAACATCTTGATCGGGCGGCCGGTCTCCAGGCAGATCAGCCGATCAGGAAAGACACTCTCCGAAATCGGCACCGCTGGGGGGCGGGAAGTCGCGGGCGCGCCGGCGCAAGCCGGGGATTGTTGCGTCATGTCTACTCTCACATGGTTTTGTTCTTAGGGGAAAGATTGAAGAAATTCTTAAAGTTAGGTCAAAGAAATCCAATTTTTCCGCTGAACGTCCGTCGATGCGTCCTATTTCAAGGCACAGGCTGGACTTGTCTGGCAAAAACACGTGAATTATCGCATATCGCAGGGATAATAATTCGAAAATGCAAAGATGTCAGGCTCGGCGGATTTTTGCTCTGCCATCCAATCTGACGCTCGGTGTTATTCGGAAGTGACGGTGCAACGGGGATGGGCGTGAGGCCTGAGTTTCGCCCCGAAAGCGCTGAGGGATACGGGGAGTTGCCTTTTGTTTGGCTCGGACGCCATGCGGAGACAGAACGTCATCATCGTAGCGGAAGAAGGCGCTAAGCAAGGACAGTTGGCCGACTTCTTTCGCGCATGCTGCGGCTGGGAGCCTTTGCCTTTCGCAACTGCGATTGAGGCCGAGCAATATATTCTGCTGCATGGAACCCCATGTATCTTGCTGATCAGCCTTGCCGACGCAGAGGGTGCCGCGGATCTTATCCGAACTGCGCGCGTCAGTACGAAGGAGAGCCTGATCTTCTTCGTCGACTCCACTCCGGACGGAGAGCTTGCTGCCGAGATGATTCTGGCCGGCGCCGATGATGTGATCCGAGAGCCTTATTCTCAGAGGGAATTGGTCGCGCGTCTCTGGCTTCGGGCGGGCAACAGCCTGCCCATCAGCTTCCCGAGCGAAGAAAAGCGGGTCGCTCGCCTCAAGATCGACGAGGAAAACCGCCTGACCGGCCCTGATGCCGTCGAGGCGGTGCAGCTTACCCCCACGGAGGGGGAGATCATGATCGAGCTGATCCGGAGCGGCGGACGAATCGTCACGCGGGACGCGCTGTCGCGACGAATCGACAACTGCATGTGGGTCTATGGTGATCGCAAATTCGACGTTCACATCACCAAGATTCGCAAGAAGCTGCGTGACGCGTTCGGCGAGAGATATGTCGTGGAAACAGTGCGTTCGGCTGGTTACTCGTTCTACGAGATTCCCGTCGGGAAGTCGCGCAGCCTTGCAACTTCAGGTTGAGTTGTTGAGTCTCTGAGACTGTTTTAGCGGTAGTCGCTGTCAAGCTATTAATTGTTAACATCTCGGCGACTGATCGTGAGCACACAATCTGTGGTCGCACCATCGACAAGCTGTGGATGATTGAGGGGGTGCCCACAACCGATAGTGTTTGAACCTAAGAAAAATAGGCTTTCCAACACTTCGCCCGTTGTCGGTCTGGGGATAACTTGGCGGTCACGGGCTCGCCGCCTTCACGTAGAATTTATCCTTACTCGCCTTACGGTTTAACAATCCTTAACCTTACCGGATCGTGAATCGCTGGTAATCTGCCGTTACTGGAATTTGGGGACTCGGGGATTAGGGATGTCCATGAAAAATAACGATTTGTTAGCGCAGATTTGGGAAGGTTCGGTGACGCAAACGTCATCGGGCGCAGGGTCTCAGGGAAGTTTGGTGGCGGCTGCGCTTCTGCCTGCGCACAGTGTTTTGCTGCGCTCGACTCGCAAGGATGCAAGCTTGCTCGTGCTGCCCGAAGCCGAAGAGCTTCTGCCGGGAATCTCGCTTGGTGATATTCTTGCGGAAGAGCTTGGAATCGAGGTGCCTTATGGAAGCCTCGTGGTGATCGAGCCGACGCAAGTCGCAGGGGTGAAGCATGGTTTTGGGGGCCGTGCGATCGACCTCCGGCTGCCGGCGATGGCGTCGCCCGCACGCGGTGGCTTTTCGCTGCACGAAGATGCACGGGATCGCAGCGCGACCGCGACGGGCAGTCACCTGTGAGCGCGAAGGCCGGGGAAAACGGCCGCTATGCGTTCTGCGCTCGGTTGGCGGACCGGGCCAGTCTGACAAAGTCATGAGAATGCCGCGCCGTCTCGAGAGGCGGCGCGGCCTCCCGCAGCATTAATCCGAGGTTAACCAGAAAGGCCTCCGATTAACTTGCCTTTAATCAAGTAAAGCTTTCTCCAAGCATGCCCCCGTGGTCTTCTGTTCTTCAAAGATAGAGCGGATAGAGGCGGAGTAATGTTTGCATTGAGCTTCCGTGCTGCACTTGATGCGCCATTTCTGAATGTTGAAGAAGAACGGCAGGCCATCTCGCGCTGGCAGGAATACGGAGATCGGGACTCGCTCGAAATTCTCCTGCGCTCGCATGTCCGTCAGGCCTATGCGCAGGCGCGTCGCTGGGCGACCAATCCGGTCGAGCTCGAAGACCTCGTGGCGGAAGGGATCATCGGTTTGATGCGCGCCGCCGAACGGTTCGATCTGACGCAGGATGTGCGGTTCTCCACCTATTCGCACTGGTGGGTGATGACCTGCGTCCTCAATGCGCTCGCGCGGATCAAGACGGTGATCGATGTGCCGGCGCGGGTCTATCTCGATGCGCGGATGGGGCGGCTCGACAATCCCGAGGCGAGCCAGCTTCTGACCGGACTGGTGGCGCTGGATGCCAAGTCGTTCGACGACAGCGATGCCGAGATGATGGAAATGATGCGCAGCCCGGACCTCACACCCGAGGAACAGACTCTGGCCGCGTCCGCCGCACGCGCGGCGCATGAGGTTCTGCAAGATGCGTTGGACGATCTGGATGCGCCGGATCGCGAGATGGTGCTGCGGCGCAAGCTGCAGACGCCGCCGGAATCGCTCGACGATCTGGCCCGCGATCTCGGGATGAGCCGCGAGCGCGCCCGGCAGGTCGAAAAGCGCGCGCTCATCCGGTTGAAGCGATGCCTTGAAAAGCGCGGGTTCAGCCCCGCGATGCTGAACTGAGAGGGCTGGGATGGCACGTCATCTGATGATCGCAGGGCATGGGCGCGCGGGCACGACACTGTTCTACAATATGCTGCGTGAGACCCTCAAAGGGTTCGAGATCCCGCCGCGCGAGACCAGCGCACTGTCCACGATCGGGCAACCGGGCGACTGGGTCAGCAAGCGGCCGCTGGATATCTTCCAGATCGCGAATATCGCGCGGGCCAATGTCCGCAACAAGCGGATCGATCTGATCGTGCCTCTGCGCGATCCGCGCGACATCCTCGTGAGCCGTCATTCGGCGGTGCCGGACGATTACTTCATCTCGGCAGATGCGATGTATTTCATCGGCGGCGCGGATGCGCCCGCGCCGGTCATGCCGGGGCTGCTGCAGATCCACGAGGCGATCGCGATCGTGCTGAAATCCGGCATTTTCACGCAAGGCGTCTTCCTTCTGAAATACGAAGACCTTGCCGATGATCCCGACAGGATTCAGGAGAAGTTGCGCGATGCGCTCGATCTGCAATTCGAGGGGCGTTTTTCCGATTTCGGTGCGGCCGAGATCCCGGAGGATTTGAAAGGGCCGCTAAACGGCATCCGCCCGGTCGAGAAGGCCCGCGCGAAGTGGCGCGACGAAGAACATCGGGCGCGCATCTGCGATCAATTCTCGCGCTTCCCGGTGCTGTTCGATCTGCTCGAGCAGCTTGGCTACGAAAAGAACCGCGACTGGTTCGCGCCCTTCATGGAGTGGCAGGCGGCGTCGGGGCGCCGGAGCAAGCGCTTGGGCTTGGTGTGAAGAGGACGATGAGATGGATGCGATAGCTGCGACATTGCTGAAGGCGACGGCCTCTGGCGCAGAGGCCGGGCGGAAGCCGTCATCGGAGGCGACCGGCTTTGGATCGCTTTTGCAGGGCGTGCAACCGGATGCGGGTAGTGCCGCGAAGGCGAGGGCGTCGGCGGCGGCCGCTTCGCCCAAGGGGGCGACAGCGGCGGTCCTTGCGGGGAATCCCGCGCTTCAGGCCGAACTGGCTGGGAAGCTGCAGAAGGTTCGGGATGGTGCGCTGGCGGAACTGGCGCAGGGAAAGCCGATCGGCGCGGTGCTGAAAGAGCTGGGCACGTCTCTCGCGACGGTGCTTGCCGAGTTCGACGCCGCGCATGGCACGAAATTGCAGGAAGCTCTCGCCCAAGCGCTCGAAGCTATGGATCTACAAGCGGGCGGCACGGAGGCAAAGCCCGCTTCGGATCATGCGCACGACCAAAGCGACACGATCGACGAGGTCTTTGCGAGCCTTCTGGTCTCGCTCGGTCTGCAAGCGAAGCCACCTGCGGCTGCATTGCCGCAAAAGAGCGGCACGCAGACCCCATCGGTAGCGGGGCTCATGCCCGCGCCCTCTGCGGGCGACCTTTCCTCTCCGGCGGCGCAGCCGAAGCCTGACGCACCGCAGACGCAGTCGCAGATCATCACATCCGTTCCGCAGGGGCTGGCCGGGGCGGTGCCCGCGCCACTTGCGCCGGAGGTCCCGCAGAACGACATGGACCCGCGCGTGCGCGCCGTTCTGGAAGCGGCCGCGAAAGGCGCGGGGAAGACCGGCAAGGCCGAGGCGCAGGCAGCACTGTTGCCCGCCGGGCCGAGCAAAGGCGATCCCAAACCGGCGCAGCCATTCGCCGAGGCCGCCCGCGCTGGCGCGCTGCCCGATGCGGCCGTGGCAAGGCTCACGCAGCATGACGCAAGTCACGCGGCCCGCAGTGAGGCTGCGGCGCAACCGGGGCAGACGGCCCAGCCCTCGCCGCGCTTTGCGGCCTTTGTCGCGACGCAGCTCCGCCGCGCCGATCTGCAGGAGGGACGCACCCGCGTGGCCCTGACCCCGCGCGGGCTGGGCGATATCGAGATCGACGTGGAGCGCGATAAGCGCGGTCAGGTCAACGTGGTCGTTCGCGCCGAAAGCCCGGCGGTGCTGAGCGCCTTACGCGGGGATCGCGAGACGCTCGCAGCGATCCTGGCGGGGCAGGGCCTGCAGATGGATAGCGGCGCGCTCGATTTCGAACAGTTCGGCGGTCATGACGAGGGTGGAGAAGAACGCCCCTCCGGCCAGAGCGCGAGCATTGACGAAGACGTCCCCGTGCTGGGCGCCGATTGGCAGCCCACCATCGACGACGGACAACTGGATATCAGGACCTGAGGAGCCACAGATGAGCATCTCCCCGACAAGCACCACGCCGACCGCGGCCACGACCGATGCCGCGACGAACACCGCGCAGTCGAAGCTCTCGGCGGATTACAACAGCTTCCTGCAGCTTCTGACGGCGCAGATCAAAAATCAGGACCCGCTGAAGCCGATGGACTCGACGCAATTCGTCTCGCAGCTGGCGCAGCTCAGTCAGGTCGAGCAATCGGTGCAGACCAATACCAACCTCAAGACCATCGACGCGAAGCTGAGCGCGATGGGCGGGATGGCGGATGTGGCCCTGATGGGCAAGACGGTGTCGCTCGCCTCCGACCGGATCGAACTGCGCGACGGTCAGGCCAGCACCAGCTACGAGCTTGCCGCACCCGCCGACAAGGTGACCGCGATCATCAAGACGGAGGACGGGACCGAACTGCGCCGGATCACAGGCCTGCCCGGGCGTTCGGGCGAGAAGATCGCGCTGAACTGGGACGGGCGCGATTCCGCGGGACTGCCGGTGCCCGATGACACGTTCCGGGTCGAGATCGACGCGCAGGATGTCGATGGCAATGCGGTTTCCTACGACACCTATCCCAGCACGCAGGTCGAGCAGGTGCGGTTCTCGTCGCAGGGGCAGTCGCTGGTTCTGCGCAATGGCGAGGAAGTGCCCAGCTCGCTCATCGTTGCGGTGTCGGGCTGACGCGAGTATCCCCCGGCGCGGTGCGCGGCGGGGGCTTTCCTATCCTTGCTTGAATGGCGCCGCGCTGTTCACCTTCGCCGCCTGTAGACCGGGCACACGGTCCTTGAGGCCACGCTCGAGCAGCGGGACGAGCTCGTCAGGCGTGACCGTATCGGGGTCTAAGATCCGATTATCCGCGAGTTTGGTCAGCAGATCGAGCGTCTCGTCGCGCAGTTTCGGCACCAGTGCCGGACCATCGGGAAGCTCTTTACCCTTCAGAACCAGCGTCACATCGACCGTCAGATAGCTGACCGCGCGCGCCCGGAAGATCGGGACCGTGATCGCCCCCAGCGCGATGTCGCGCCGGGCAGGCTCGGGCGGGGCTTCGGGCGCTTTGGGCCCCGGTGCGATCTGGCTGCCGCCAAGATAGCCGAGGCCCGCCGCGACGATCGGCACCACCACGATGAGCAGCACGAGTGTTCTCCAGCGCGGCATCGGTCGCGCTCAGTAGGGCAGGACGACGTCGAGCGCGTCTTCCCCGTAGCGGGGCTGTTGAACCTTGCTGATCTGGCCGCGCCCGCCATAGGAGATGCGCGCCTCGGCGATCTTCTCGTAGGGGATGGTGTTGTCCATCCGGATGTCCTCGGGACGGATGATCCCGGCCACGCGCAACTCGCGCAGCTCGTGATTGACCTTCACCTCCTGGCGTCCGGCGATCACGAAGTTCCCGTTTTGTAGTTTCCGGATCACGAGGGCCGCGACCTTGAGGCTGATCGTCTCGTTGCGTTTGATCGAGCCGGTGCCGCTGGCGCTCGATTGCGAGCTGAGATCGACGATATTGCTGCCCGTGGGCAGGTCTTTCTCGCTGACGCCGGGCAGGATCTTCGCGATCTTGCCGCCATAGCCGAGGAAGGTCGGGAAGCCGACGCTCTGGCTGCCGTCGCGGCTGCGCTGGGAGGCGTTCTGAAGCTGCGCCTCGTCGTTGATGTCGATATCGACCGTCAGCAGATCGCCTACCTTGTCGGCGCGCTGATCGCCGAAGAAACCGGTGGAGCCTGTCTGCCAGAGCGACGCGGCCTCGGCCCGTTGCGGAATGCGCGTAGGCTCCAGCGGCGGCATCGGCACACTGACCCGGTTCACCTCGGGGATCGTGTCTCCATCGACGACCATGTCGCTCACTTTCGGGTCGCGCTCGAAGGCCGTGCCGGGACCGCAGGCGGCCAGCGCGAGCATCGGCAGGATGTAGAACGGATGTCTCACTTCTGAATCTCCACTTTGCCGTCGGGCTTGGCGATGCCTTCGACAATCTTGTTGCTCACGAGATTGACCACGCGCACCGACTGATCCGCATGGGCGTCGGAGATCGCCTTGCCGGGCGCGGTCAGCGACATCGGGCCTTTCGAATATTCGATCGAGACCGGGTCGCCGCGCGAGATGATGACCGGCTCGGTGATCGACTGGCTCATCACCGGACGCCCGCGCGCCAGGACCCGGCGCACCTGCATCCCTGCCAGATGGTCGAGCTGCGTCACGGCATAGGCGCCGACTTGGCCATAGGGCAGGTCGACCATCTGGAAATCATCGCCCGACAGGATGGCGCCGGGGAGGATCTGCTGCGTCGGCACCGGGACGGGCACGTTCAGCAGCGCGAGCCCCGCGAGGCGCCGCACGTCGCCCGACGCCTCGACCGCATTCGCGAGAAACTGCCCCGTGGAGCGATCCATCCAGAAATCGCTGATCATCTCCGCGTCGCCCGGATCGCTGTCTTGCAGCGTGATCTCGAAATGGCCGCTCGGCGGCATCTCGAGGCCCCAGGACTGCTCCGCCTTCTCGGCGATGAGTACCCGCACGGATTCCGCGCTCGCGGGACCGGCGAGAAGCGCGGTGACGAGCGTGGCGAGAACGGCAGTCGCAGAGGCGAATTTCGGGATCATGGCATCACTTGATCTGGTTCGAGGTGGACATCATCTGGTCGGCCGTCTCGATCGCCTTGGAGTTCATCTCATATGCGCGCTGCGCCGAGATCAGGTCGGTGATCTGCTGGATGATGTTGACGTTTGAGCTTTCGAGATAGCCCTGACGCAGGATGCCGACGCCCGGATCGCCCGGCAGCGCCTCGGTCGGCTCGCCCGAGGCGGTCGTCGCCTGCAGAAGGTTGTTGCCCAGCGGTTTCATCCCCGCTTCGTTAACGAAGGTCGACATCGTAATCTGGCCGATCTGCACCGGGGTCGGGTCTTTGCCGACATAGGCCATCACGAGGCCCTGCTGGTTGATCTCGACATTGGTGGTGTTGGCCGGGACGTTGATCCCGGGTGCGACCTCGTAGCCGTCCATCGACACGATCTGGCCCTCCGGGCTCAGCTGGAAGGTACCGGCCCGGGTGTAGGCCTGACTGCCATCGGGCATGTTGAGGGTGAAGTACCCGCCGCCGTCGATCGCGAGATCGAGCTGATTTTCGGTCTGCACCAGACCGCCTTGCGTGTTGAGCCGCACCACGCCCGCGCTTTGCACGCCGAGGCCGATATCGACGCCTACAGGGCGCGCGGTCCCGTCGGCCGAGGTCAGCGAGCCTTCGCGTTGCAGCGACTGGTAGACCAGATCCTGAAACGCGGCGCGGCTGCTCTTGTAGCCGGTGGTGTTGGCGTTCGCGATGTTGTTCGAGATCACGTCCACATTGGTCTGCTGGGCCAGCATCCCCGTCGCGGCAATTCCAAGTGCTCTCATGGTTCAGCTCCTTTTCGCGCCGGTCAGACTTTGCCAAGCCTGCGCAGTGTTTCCTGACGAAGGGTGTTCTGTTCATCCATCAACTTCACCGCCCGCTCGTAGGAGCGCTGGATGTCCATCATCCGGGTCATCTCGACCACCGGCTGAACATTGCTCTCTTCGACGAAGCCCTGCGCGACCTGCGTCGTGTCAGACGGGGTGAAGGCGGGGGCGGTACCTCCGGGCGCGGCAAAGAGGCCGCCGCCCAGACGGTTGAAGCTCTGGATGTCGGGCACGGTGAACATGCCCAGCGTGCCGATGGTGCCGCTATTGGGCCCCGAGATCGTGCCGTCGCGGGAAATGGTGATCTCCTCGCCCGGCGGGATCGCGATCGGCGCGCCGCCCCGGTCGAGAACCTTGTTGCCCGTCAGCGTCACGAGATTGCCCTGCGGGTCGACGGCCAGCCGCCCGTCGCGGCCAAACGCTGTCTGGCCCGCGGGCGTCTGGTAGGCGAACCATCCATCGCCATTCAGCGCCACATCGAGCGGATTGGACGTCTTGGTTAGCGATCCCTGACGGTCGTCGAGATAGGAACCCTTGTCGAGCACGTAGCTCACATCGTCCTCGGCCCCGGCATTGCCCTTCGACTCAAAGCTCTCGGTCAGCGAGCGCTCCGCCTTGAAGCCAGCCGTGTTGGCGTTGGCCATGTTGTTGGCCGAAATGTCGAGACTGCGCCACAGCGTCGAGGCGAGGGATAGAGAGACGTAATTTGAGCTATCCATGAATTTCCGTCCGCGAGAATGGATCTTGTGGCTTTGTGCTTGGATCGCTGCCAATTTCTATTCAATAATGTTTGCTAATCTTGGAATAATCAATACTATTCTTTAAGGCACGAAGGAATTCTGGTGCGTTTGGGCAAGAGGTGATGGAATTGCGAGGCGGTTTCCCTTTCATGGGCGGCGTTTTGGCGCTCTGTCTTCTGTGCGGCGGCGCCGCGGCGGAGACGCTGCCCGCGCCCCCTCCTTTCGATTTCGCGCAATACACGCAGGCAGGGTTCCTCGCGGATCGCGATGCGCTGGCCGCTGGCGTCGCCACAGCCGAGCCGGGACCCTCGCGCGCCATTGCGCGGCTCGATCTTGCGGAATTCTATCTCGCCCATGTCATGCTTCCCGAGGGGCGCTCGGTGCTGGGCGACGAAATGCCCGACGGTTTGATCCCGGCAGAGCAGGCGCGCTGGCGCGCGATTGCGGCAGGGTTCAGCATCATGGAGGGGGAGGGCGTTCCGACTGGCACGCTCCTGCCGAATGCCGACTGGGCGAACTGGCAGGACTATCACCTCTGGGCGGCGCTGAACGCGATCACGCAGGGCGACGCGGTGGAGCTTGACGGCAATCTCGCGGGCGCGGCTGAGCGACTTCCGGCCTATCCACCCGTTTTCGTCGAGGCCTGTCTGCCCGCGCTTCTGGAAGGCGCGATCGCGGTCAGGAAATGGCCGCTGGCCCAGCGGCTGAGCCGGGATTTCGATAACTACCCCGAGCTTAAATCGCAGCCTGTCTATAGCTTCCTTATTGGGCGAGTGGCGGAGCAATCGCATCATCCCGACAAGGCCTATGCCGCGTATCGCGAAGCGGCGAAGGGGCAGGATCGTTACGCGCAGCGGGCGCGGCTCGCATTGGTCAGTTTGGGGCTCGAGCATGGAGCGCTGACGCCCGACCAAGGTTTGTCGATGCTCGCCGAGGCTAACCTTGCGTGGCGCGGCGACAGGTTCGACCTGCAGGCGCTCGAACAGCGTGCGCATTTGGGCGAGACGTCCGGCCACGATGTGGATGCGCTGATTGCCTATGGTGAGATCCTCACCCGGTTCCCCGAGCGTCCGCAAGCGCGCGCGGCGGCGCAGGTCGCCGACAATCTGCTCAAGGAGTTTTATGCGAAGGGCGCCGCGGGGAAGATTTCGCTCACGGATTTTGCTGAGGGGCATCAGCGGTTGGAGGCCTATTACGAAGTCCGCCCCGATTTTCAGACCTATGCCGAGCAATTCGCGGATCGCCTTTTGGAGCTGGGCGCGACGACTCAGGCCGCCACGGAATATCGCAAGATCCGGGAAGCTCTGAGCGCACAGCGCAAGGATACCCCCGAGGCGGTGTCGCAAGATCGCATGGCCTATCTGGCGCTGCGCGAGGCGGAGGCGCTTGCGCGCGGGGGGCAATTCGCCCGCGCCGCCAAGGTGTTGGAGGCTTCCGAGCGTCCCGCCGATGCGCAGGAGCTGAACCAGTTCAACGCGCTGCAGGCCCGCGTTCTGGCCGAGGCCGGGAAGACCGACGCGGCCTTGCAGGCCAAGGTCACCTCGCACTCGGTCGATCATCTGCGGCTTCAGGCACGGCTCCACTGGAAGAAGGGCGATTGGAAGGCGGCGACCCAGTCCTATCGCGAGTTGTGGCAGAAGGCCCCGGACGATTTCTCCGAGACCGACGCGGTCGAATTGCTGCTGGCCGCCTACCGCTCCGGCGACCTGACCACCGCCCGCAGCGTCGCCGAGGTCTTCCCGCGTCTGGCGGGGCGTGAGGATCTGAACAAGCTCGTCGCAAGCCTTCTGGCGGAGCCCGCCAAGCTCAGCCCGCTGATGGACGCGGCTGCGCGGGACCGGCTGCGCAAGGCGGATGACGCGCTCGAGATGGTTGGGTCGGAGGCGAAGCAGGCTGGCGGGTAGATATCTTTGCTATGCATTGCCCCTCACCAACATCGTCAAAGACAAAACGCAGATATTTTTAACTCCAGTTAAACATCGGTCGCCTATCTCCTAGATAGGACCCCCTTCTCTTCGGACATGAGAGGATAAAATCATGAGTATTTCGAGCGCGATGCAGACCGGCGTGAGCGGGCTGAACGCAAACTCCGTCGCCGTTGGCGAAATTTCCGAGAATATCGCGAATGCGAATACCACCGGCTACAAGCGCAGCTTCGCCCAGATGGTGACCATGACGCCGACTGGCGGGCTCAATGCGCCGTCCGGTGTCAATGCTGTCGTCTCCTCCGACGTGACGAACGGGGGCGCGGTGATCCCCACCAGTTCCGCAACCGATTTCGCGGTGAACGGGAACGGGTTCTTCGTCGTATCCGGCAGAGCCAATACGAGCGTCGAGTCCGATTACGTCCTGACGCGCGCCGGGTCGTTCAAGCCCGACGAGAATGGCGACCTTGTCAATTCGGCAGGCTATTTCCTTTCGGGCTACCCCTATACCGACGGCACGCTCGGCTCGATCGACGGCAACAGCTTCAATGGGCTGAAGACGGTGAACGTGACCGATGCGACGCTGAGCGCGAAGGCGACGACCACGGTCAGCGTGCAAGGCAATCTGCCCTCGCAGGAAACCGGAAACGCGACGCCGGGCGCCCCCTTCACCTCGTCCTCGCAATATTTTACGCCGCTCGGTGCGGCGAAGCGGCTCGAATATTCTTGGCAGCCGACCGCGACCCAGAACCAGTGGGACGTGACCGTGTCCGATGGCGACGGCGTTCCCTACGGTCAGGTCACGGTCGATTTCGCCGCCAACGGGCCCAATGCGGGTGCCCCGGTCAGCTATTCCGGCGTGACCAATCTCGCGACAGCCCCCGGTGCCTTCTCGATGGACACGACCACGGGCGTCATGAGCCTGACGATGAATGACGGTGGCACGACCCAGCCGATCGACGTCGGGCTCGGTGCGCTGAACAGCTTCGACGGGATGACTCAGTTCGCCGGCGATTTCACCCCGCAGAAATTCGACACCGACGGCTCGTCCGCCGGCGCGCTGACCCGGATGGAGGTCGATGATACCGGCACGATGTACGGGATCTTCGACAACGGCCAGCGGCAGGCGCTCTACAAGATCCCGCTCGCCCATGTGGCGAACCCGAACGGGATGCAGGAGGTCGATGGCGACGCCTATCGGCTGACCCGCAACAGCGGCGACTTCACGATCCACAAGGCGAACGAGGGCCCGGTGGGCGCGATTTCCTCGGGGACGCTTGAAGGGTCGAATGTCGATATCGCGCAGGAATTGAGCGATCTGATCCGCACCCAGCGGGCCTATTCCACCAACGCGAAGATCGTCACCACGATGGATGAGATGCTCGACGAGACCACGCGTCTCAAACGCTGATCGTCACGCTGAGAACGGAGTAAGCCGATGAGCCTGACGGGCGCCCTCCAGGCGAGCACGAGCGGTCTGCGCACGGCGCAGATGCAATCGGAAGCGACCTCGCGCAACATCGCGAATGCGAGCACCGAAGGCTATGTGCGCAAGGAATTGCCGCAGGTCACGACCGTGGGCGGCCTCGTGCAAACCGGCGAGGCGCGGCGCGAAGTCGACGCCTCGCTCAACCGCATGTATCGGCAGCATTCCTCGGCCATGGCGCGCGAGCAGGCGATCTACGAGGCGGTGGGCGAATATACGGCGACCCTCGGCCAGCCGGGCGACGGTCTGTCGCCCGCGGATCGCCTGACCGATCTGCGCAGCTCGATGATCGCGCTGGTGAACAATCCCGGCAGTAACGCGGCGCAAAATGGCGTGGCGGCCTCCGCGCAGGAGATGGTGACCTCGCTGAACCAAAGCAGCGACATGCTCGCGCGGGTCGGCGGCGAGGTCGATATGGAGATCAAATACGACGTCTCGGATTTCAACGAGACGCTGCACAAGATCACCTCGCTCAACAAGCAGATCTCGGACGCGCCGCCCGGCTCGCTCGGCGCAGCCGATCTGGGAGACCAGATGGATGTGCTGGTGGAAAAGGCGTCGAAGCTGATCGACATGCAGGTGCGTCGTTCCACCGACGGGCGCGCGACGCTCTACACGGCTGGGGGCACGCCGCTCGTCGATGGGAATCAGGCGAGCTACATCACCTATGATCAGGTGGCTGGAAAGCTGTTCGCAGGCAAGACGGAGATCACCCCGGACTCCGCCGACGCACGCGGCTTCCAGAATGGCAGCCTCGCCGGGCTGTTCGCGGTGAAGAAGGACGTTCTGCCGCGCTTCCAGCTTCAGCTCGACGAGATGGCTCGGGGGCTCGTGCAGGGCTTCGAGAGTGCGGACGCCTCGCTCGCGCCGGGGCAGGCGGGGCTCTTCACCGATGCAGGCGCAGCCTACGATCCCGCAAATCTCGAAGGGTTGGCGGGCCGGATTTCGGTCAATGCGGCGGTGGACCCCGCGCAGGGTGGGCAGCTCTCGCGCCTGCGCGACGGGATCGGCGCCACCGCGCCGGGTGCCGCAGGCGACTCGACCCAGATCGAAGCCTTCGTGTCGATGTTCGACGATCCGCTTTCGGCGGCCCCGGGCACTGGGCTGGAGCCATCGCTGTCGCTGCGCGACTATGGAAGCAACATGATCTCGGCGCAGGAGTTCGAGGGTACCCGCGCGCAGGAACGGTTCGCCGCCGCGCGCACCGCCGCCGAGACGGTGAACGGCACGCGCCAGGGCATTCAGGGCGTGAACATCGACGATGAGATGCAGAAGCTGATAACGATTCAGCAGAGCTATGCCGCGAATTCGAAGATGATGACTGCCGTCATGAAGATGATGGACACGCTGCTCGAAGCCGTCTGAGGAGACTGAACGATGATCCCCCTAATCCGGAATTCGCTGTCGACCCTGCAGATGAGCGTGATCTCGCGGCGGTCGGTCGATCGCACCACGGCCGAGTTGCAGCGGACGAGTGACGAGGTCGCGACCGGGCGCAAATCCGATGTCTATGCGGATATGGGGGCGAAATCGGCCTTCGTGCTCGCGCTGGAAGATCGCGCGACGACCAATTCGCATTTCATTACCTCGAACAAACTCCTCGGGAGCAAGCTGGATATGATCGCATCCAGCGCGTCGACGGCGCGCGGGGCCGCGCAGGATGTGCTCGGGCTCGCCGTCGGGAACCTCGAGCGCCCCGGCGCCTCGGCGGCGACCCTGCAGCAAAGCGCGCGCGCCGCCCTCGACACCATCATGACGAGCCTGAATGTCTCGCTCGACGGGGAGCATCTGTTCTCCGGGGTGGCTTCGGACAAGGCCGCGCTGCGGGGCTATGACGTGACGAACGGTGCGACGGGCCTTTCGGCGGGAGATGTTCTGTCGGGGATCGTGGGCAGCGGTCCCGCAGATGCCACTCAGGCGACGGCGATGCTGTCGCAGATCGACAGCGTATTCGACGACACCAATGCCGATCCGGCCAAACGCTACAGCTCGACCTTCTTCCAGGGCGATGCGACAGCCGGGACGCCGCGCAAAACGGCGCTGATCGGGGATGGCGAGACGCTCGATTACGGGATGCAGGCGGACGATCCCGAGTTCCGCAACCTGATCAAGGGGCTTGCGTTGTTCGCTTCGACCGACGTGTCGAAGATCACTGATCAGGATGCCTATAAAAGCTGGGTGGCAGCCGGCGTCAAAGCGCTGAGCGATGGCGTCGAAGGGCTGCGCAATTCCGAGACTGCGCTGGGTGCGAAGCAGAAGCGGCTCGACATCAAACTCACGCAGCAGCAATCGATGGATTCGGTGCTGAATAGCCGCCTGTCGGATTACGTCTCGGTCGATCCCTATGAGGCCGCGACCCGGATGACCGCGCTCCAGACGCAACTCAGCGCGAGCTACAGCGTAGCCGCGCAGATGTCGAAACTGTCGATCCTGAATTATCTCTGAGCCGCGCGTTTATCGCGCGGCTACCGTGCCCCGCGCGTCGGTTTGCTCATAGGCTGCGAGCTTCACGTCTCTCGTGCTTTCCAGCTCGCTGAACTTGTAGCCACGACCGTAGACCGTCTCGATATATTGGTGGCCGCTATCGGCCGCATCGGCGATCTTCTTGCGCAGCTTGCAGATATAGACGTCGATGACCTTGTCGAAGGGCTGGTCGTCGCTCATCCCGTAGACCGCGTCATAGATCGCGCCTTTCGCAATCACCTTGTTCGCGTTAAGCGCCAGGTGCTGGAAGATCGCGTGCTCACGGTTCGACAGCTTCAGCCGCGCGCCGGAGACCAGCGGATCGCGCCCGTCGAAGAAGGCGGTGATCTCGCCGACACTGATGCTCTCGGCGGCGTGGCCATAGGAGCGGCGGATGATCGAGTTGATCCGCGACAGCGCTTCGATCCCCTTGATCGGGCTGACCATGACGTCGTCGGCCCCGGCGTCGAGCGCTTCCGAGGCATCGCGTGAGTTCTTGAAATCGCGCATCACCAGAACCGGATTGCGGCAGCCGCAGCTCCGGATGGCCCGGATATAGTCGGTCACTTCCGGGCAGTCGCCGATCAGGATCGCCCGCGTATCGACGCCCTTCTGGTTCAGCGTGCTGAGATCGGACGCGAAGAAGGATGCGGGGACGAGGACGGGTTGCAGCCCAACGCTCTCCAGCTCGCTGAGCAGGCCGCGAACGCGGCCATCGCGAGGCTCAAAGACGTAAATATTCATGCAGGCCTCCATCCCGGGCAAGTTTCTCGCACAAGCGGCAAGATCACGCTAAGTTGCCACAAAGGATTAGTCAAGAATAGTACTGATTTATATTGGACACTATTTATGTTTTGCTTTAATTTGGCGGAATGTGCTGGTGATGTGAGGAAACTATGCTTGCTTCTTTGCGCCGAAAAGGTAATCGGGCGTCGTTTTCTCGCGCCGGGGTTCGTGGGGCGCTCGTCGCGCTCTCCGTCATTGCAGGGACGCTCTGCGCGCTCCCGGCCGCCGCGCAGGTTCGCATCAAGGATATCGCCAGTTTCGAGGGCGTGCGTGAGAACCAGCTCGTGGGCTACGGTCTCGTGGTCGGTCTGAACGGGACCGGCGACACCCTCAACGGCAGCCCCTTCACCAAGAAGTCGATTGAGGGGATGCTCGAACGGCTCGGGGTCGGCAATCTCTCCGGCGACGCGATCAAGACGAAGAACACAGCCGCGGTGATGGTGACGGCAAAACTGCCGCCCTTCGCCCGCCGCGGTTCGACGATCGACGTGACGATCTCCTCGCTCGGCAATGCGGACAGTCTGCGCGGCGGCACGCTGATCGTGACGCCGCTCGTCGGGGCGGATGGCGAGATCTATGCCGTGGGGCAGGGGCCGATCTCGGTCGCGGGCTATAGCGCTAAGGGCAACGCGGCGAGCATCGTGGATGGAGTGCCGACCGTCGCGCGGATGGAGAACGGCGCCATCGTCGAGAAGGAAATCGCATTCGAATTGAACTCGATGAATTCCGTGCGCCTGTCCCTCCGCGAGCCCGATTTCACGACCGCGTCGCGCGTCGCCGGGGTGATCAACGACAAGCTCGGCCACAATACTGCGCAGATGCTCGACCCCTCCACCATCGAGGTGCAGGCGAAGGGAAAATACGGCGTCCCGGAGCTGCTGGCGATGATCGAAAACCTGCCTGTCACGCCCGACTCCGTTGCCAAGGTGGTGGTCGACGAGAAATCCGGGACCATCGTGATCGGCTCGAATGTTCGGATCGATCAGGTCGCGATCAGTCAGGGCGGTCTGACCGTGAAGGTCAAGGAAAGCTACGCGGTCAGCCAGCCGAAGCCGATCTCTATCGGGGAGACTGTCGTAGTGCCCGAAACGGATGTGCAGGTCGAAGAGAGAAACACCCAGTTCAGCGTGCTCCAAGGGGGCGATGTCAGCCTTCAGGACCTCGTGGACGGCCTCAATGCGATTGGCGTGGGCGCCCGGCAGACGATCTCGATCCTGCAGGCGATCAAGGCCGCGGGCGCGCTTCATGCCGATCTGGAGATCATCTGATGAATCCGCTCGATCCGTCGAAACCGTCGCTCTCGGCTGCGTCGCTCAAGGCGCCTGCTGCATCCGGTGCGAAGTCGCAGGACGCGAAGGAGATCGCCAAGAATTTCGAGGCGACCTTCCTGCAGCAGGCCGTGGGCGAGATGATGAAGACCGTGAAGATGGGCGGTCTCGATGGTGGCCACGCCGAGGAGATGTGGAAGTCCTTCCTCGCACGCGGCATCGCCGACGAGATCGCCGCCTCCGGTCGGACCGGGATCGCGCAGAGCGTCGAGCGGATGATCGGCGCCTATAACTCGAACGGAGATGACCATGGCTGACGAGACCCCGTCGCGTTTTCGCAAGCGGATGCAGGCCCGGCGCGATATCGCCGCCGAAGGCCCCGTTCTGACCGACGAGGATGATGCCAACCTCGCCGCCTTTGAGGCGAATATCGATGCGACGCTCGATCTGTTGCGTGACGAAATCGCGGCGGTCGAGGCGGGGCATCTTGATCGCGTCACCGAGCTTTATGATCGCAAGGCGGACCTGCTGAAGCGGATCGAGTTAAAGATCCCCGTGGTCGAGCCATTCCTCGAAGCGTCTGAGGATGCTGCGCCCGCGCTTCGCGAAAAGCTCCGCCAACTGAAGACCGCCGTGCAGGACAATAGCGTTCTACTGTCGCGGATGTCCGAGGCGACCCGCGAGATCGTGCGCGAGATCGAGAAGATCCGGAACCGGCACAGTCTCGATGGTCTCTATGGAAAGAGTGGCAAACCGGTCACAGGACAGGACGGTCCGCAGATGCATATCGATAGGGAATTCTAGGTTTCCCGCATTCGTTAACCTGCGCTTAATCTTCGGCCCAAAATTCCTCTCCACGGCTCGCGCCGTTTTTCTGTCAGAAGACGAAAACAAATATCTTTCAGAATGAGGAGTGACTAGAAATGTCGTCCATTCTTACCAATACCTCCGCGATGAATGCTCTTGCGACCCTCCGTGGGGTCAACAAGGGTCTCGAAGACACGCAGAACCGCATCTCGACCGGCAAGAAGATCAATTCGGCGAAAGACAATGCCGCCTATTTCTCGATCTCGGAATCGATGAACAGCGACAGCGGCATGTACAAGTCGATCAACGAAGGTCTGACCCTGACCAAGAACTCGGTTTCGACCGCGCGTCTTGGCGCAGAGTCGGTGAAGGATCTCGCCCAGCAGTTCGTCGAGCGTGTTTCGTTCGCCCAAGGCGACGCGGTGGATCATGCTGCGGTCCAGAAGGAACTCCGCAGCATCGTCGATCAGATCGGCACCACGATCAGCCAGGCGACCTTCAACGGCGACAGCCTCGTCGACGGTTCGGCCAACGTGACGGTCGTCACTGGGATCAGCCGCGCAAGCGGTTCCTTCGCGACCACGTCGATGACCTTCCAGGCGGTCGATCTCTCTTCGCTTCAGGCGACGCTGAGCGGGATCGATATCTCTGGTGGTTCGGCGGCGGTTCTGACCAGCGCGCTGACGAGCGCCCAAAGCGCTCTCTCGACGGCGATCGACAACGCGACCTCGCTCGGTGTTGCGGAGAAGTCGCTGGAATCCCAGCAGGACTTCCTCGGCAAGCTGACCGACAAGCTCGACACCGGTGTCGGCAACATGGTCGATGCGGACATGGAGAAGGAGGCGGCTCGCCTTCAGTCCTACCAGGTCCAGCAGCAGCTCGCGACGCAGTCGCTCTCGATCGCGAACCAGGGCCCTCAGAACCTTCTGAGCCTGTTCCGCTAAGTCGTGGTGATGAACTGAATGGAAAGGCCCCGTATGTTGCGGGGCCTTTTCTTTTGCCGCTCTTGAGTTGTCTTTTCCGGCAAAGTTTAAAAACGCCTTTAACCGCGCCGTGCTAAGTTCGGCGAAAGAGAAGAAAAGAATATCGAGAGGAGAGCTTGCATGAGCGTCGCCGCGTATAAGCGAACCATTTCCGAAACCGAGTCTCCGCGGCAGATCGAGCGTCGTATTCTGTCCCGCGTCACCGGAGAGCTGGAGGCCTATCTGGCCGACTATGACGGCGCGCCGAAGGCCGGGCGGGGGGCAATCCTCGCGCAGGGTCTGCGCACCGCGCTCTGGGAGAATGAGCGCATCTGGACCGCGCTGCGTGATGACCTCGCGGAGCCGGCGAACCAGTTTCCCGCCGAGCTGAAAGCGGCGCTGATTTCTCTCGCGCTCTGGGTCGAACGGGAGACGCAGGTCGTAATGGGCGGCGGTGGCACGGTCTCGCCCCTCGTCGAGGTGAATCGCAACATCATCCGCGGGCTCAGCGGCGACGCTGGCGAGCCGGTGGCTGCGGAATAAAGGGGCGCGGGTCATGGCACTACGACTGACGTTGAAACCGAACGAGCGGATCGTGGTCAATGGATGCGTGATCCGAAATGCCAACCGTCGCCAGACGCTTCAGATCGAGAACACCGCCGACGTGATCCGGGCCGAAGATTTGCTGGATGAAAACTGCGAGCCGACCCCGGTGAAGCAGGCCTACTTCCTGATTCAGACGGCGCTGATCCGCGCCGATACGCGCGACACGCTGGTGCCGGTCATTCAGGAAAAGCTTGCCGATCTTGCCACGATTTTCAGTGCCCCCGTGGTCGGCGGCGTCTTCGAGGCCGCGAACTGGGTTTCCCAGGGCGATTACTACAAGGCGTTGAGCGCGCTGCGCCCGGTCATGCGACGCGAAGAGGAGCTGTTCGCGCGTCTGTCCGGAGATGCGAGCCCGGCGGTGGCGCTGGAGGGGGAAGAATGCTGACGATTTCGGGAATGAGCAGCCGCCTCGCGCTGAACCTGATCGACCGGACGCAAGCCAAGCAGCTCGATCAGCTGGCGAAAGAGCCGCAACATGCCCGCGCGATCAGCCGTTTCCGCGAGAATATCGCCAATATCCACACTGCAGCCGATCTGGTGGACAATTACGACGCCTATAGCTTCGTGATGAAGGCCTTCGATCTGGAAGACCAGATGTTCGGCAAGGCGATGATGCGCGAAATCCTGTCGAGCGATTCCGCCGACAAGACCTCGCTTGTGAACAAGCTCACCGATCCGCGCTTCCGCAAGCTCTACGATGCGCTCGGATTCACTAACGGCGGGACGGCGAATACGAATACCTCCTCGTCCGCGTGGCAGGACAAGATCGTCGATCAGTATGTCAGCCAGCAGTTCATCAATGGCGAGAGCGAGCAGAACGCGACTGTCGGGTCCGTGCTCGAATTCCGCCAGAAGCTCGATGGCGTCAAAACGTGGTATTCGGTCCTGAAAGACAAGGATACCGCGCAGTTCATGCGCACGGCATTGGGGATTCCGAATGACGTGGTGAAGCTCGATGTCGAGCGGCAGAAACAGATCTTCGAGGACAAGTTCGACATCACGAAGCTCAAGGACCCGAAGGAGGTCGACAATCTGATCTCTCATTTCGTCGCCGTATCCGATGCGCAGAGTTTCGCGACGAACGGCGCGGGGAGTGCTGCGGTGACGCTGATGCAAGGCGCGGTTCAGGGCGGCTCGGGCCAGTTCGTGCCCGCGACCTTCGATCTGACCGCGATCGCGACCTTCTCGGCCTCGCGCTACCGGTAAGCCTGCCTTAGATCGCGGCTGACCTCAGTCGATAATCACGTCGTCATCGTCGAGCGGGATCCGGATCTCGTCGTCGCGCGACAGCTCCAGCGCATAGTCCACCAGCGCGGATTGCGCCTCTTGCACTTCGCGCCCGCGCACCGGGCCCATCGCGGTCATTTCCTCGTTCAGCATGTCGCGTGAGCGGGCGGGCAGGGCGCTCAGGAAGTAATCGCGCACCTCCTTCTTGGCCCCGCGCAAGGCGAGCGGAAGCGTTTGCCCTTCGACCCCGCGCATGACTTTGACGAGGCTCTGCTGGTCGAGCTTGCACAGATCGTCGAAGGTGAACATCTTCGCCTTGATCGCGCCGAAGGCATCCGGGATGCGCTTCTCCAGACGCTGGGTGATGTCGTCGAACAGCTTGCTGTCGAGCTTGTTGAAAAGATCGGCCATGCGCTGCTGCGGGTCCGGCCCGGTGTTGCGAGTCGCCGAGCTCATGAACTCTTTCTGCAGCGTCTCCTCGATATTCTGGAAGACATAGCGCGGCACGGTGTCGATGCCGATCATCCGCTCCAGCACCTCCATCATGCGCTCCTCGCCCAGAAGCGGCAGCACTTTCGAGGCCACCTCGGGCTTCACCTTGCTCAGAATCGCCGCGACCGTCTGATCGTGCTCTTCCTTCAGGTAATTGGCGATGACCTGCTCGTTAAGCGCGGAGAAGTTCTCCCAGATATTGCGCCCCACCAGCGGGCCCTGGATCTCCTGCATGATGTCGCTCACCCGATCCTCGGGCAGGAAGCCTTTGAGCATGCTTTGCGCCATTTCCATCGACCCGACGATACCGCCGCCATCGCCTGCGGTTTCCATGAACTCGCTCATCACCTCTTCCACGACATCGGCGGGAATCGTGCCCAAAGACGAGATCGCGTGGGTGATCGAGTGGATGTCGTAATCGTCGAGCCTCTGCATCAGCCCGGCGCCATGCTTCTCCCCAAGGCAGAGGAAAAGGATTGCCGCCTTCTCGGGGCCGCGGAGTTTCTTGTAATCCCGGGAGGTTTTCATCGTCGGCGCTCGATCTGTTCTGAGGTCTCGGCAAGAATAGCAGTCTATCCTTGTATTCTCAATCAGGATCGCGCGCTATTCTTTGGCGTGAAGCATTTTCTAAGGATAGGGACGGCGCCGAGGCTTAGCCGCCCCCGCCATAGGCAACATAGGATTGCATCATGCTGCCTGCGAGCATGTACCAGCCGTCGATCAGTACGAAGAAGATCACCTTGAAGGGCAGAGAAATCATCACCGGCGGCAACATCATCATGCCCGCACTCATCAGCACCGAGGCGACGATGAGGTCGATCGCGATGAAGGGCAGGTAGATCAGGAAGCCGATCGTGAAGGCGCGCCGCAGCTCGGAGATCATGAAGGCGGGGACGAGGGTGCGCCAGCTCGCCTCTTCCGCCGTGGCAGGCGCGGGTGTCTCGGGCGCGGGTTCGGCGTTTTGCCCCGCCTCGTTGTCGCGGACGAGATCGGCGAAGAGCTTCAGATCCTTCGGGCGCGTATTGGCGAACATGAAGGCCTTGAACGGCGCGCCGATCCCGACGAGCGCCTGTTCCTCGGTCACCGTGTTGTTCAGAAGCGGCCGCAGCCCGCCGGTCCAGGCATCGTCGAAGACCGGCTGCATCACGAAGAAGGTCATGAACAGCGCCATCGCGCTCAGCACCATGTTCGGCGGCGTCTGGTTCAGCCCCAGAGCGGAGCGCAGCATCGAGAAGACGATCACGAAGCGGGTGAAGCTGGTCATGACGACAAGGACGCCCGGCGCAATGCTGAGCACGGTCATCAGCGCGATCAGCTGGATGATCCGCCCGCTCAGGCTGGCGGCGGCGTCGCTGCCCGGGGCGGCGTTGTTGAGCCCCTGCGCCAGATCGCCAAGCAAGCCGCCCGCCTCCTGCGCCTCGGCGCCGCCGCTGAACGCGAGCGACGCGGCGAGGGTCAGGACGAAGAGCGGCAGGCCAGCCTTCACTGTCAAAGAACGCTTCGCGAGGGTGGTCATCGTGTCGGGACGTAGTCTTTGACGATCTCGGTCAGGGTGACGCCGAGGCGGTTCTCGCCCACTTTCACCAGATCGCCGCGCGCGACGAGCCGGTCATTGATCACCACGTCCACCGGCTCGCCGATCTTTTTCTCCAGCTCGATGACTGAACCGCGGCTGAGGTTGAGCAGCTGCGAGATCGGGATACGGCTCTGGCCCAGCACGATCTGAACCGAGAGCCCGACATTGAGCATCGCGTTGACGTTCTGCCCGTCACCGTCGTTCGCGGCCTGCTTGCTGGCGAGGCTGTGCAGCAAGCTCTCCGCCGCAGCCGCGCGGGCTTCGTCCTGCGTCGGCTGCGCTTCGGTTTCCGGCGTCTCAGGCGGTTGCGTGGATTCGGGCGTATCGTTGTCGGACATTTACACGGCTTTCCTGATTGGTGTGGCTTGGGGCGAGACGGTCTGGCGCAGAGCGATGAGGATGCTGCGGCAGACCGTCTCGAAGCTGTAATCCATCACGCCGTCATCCCAGTCGGCATGGATGTCGCCATCGGCAAGCGCCGGATCCGCGACGATGTTCAGGGCGGGGCTGTTCGGCCCGGCGCTGGCCTCGATCACCGGTGCCAGCCCCGCGACATTGGCGGGGGAGAGGCGGATCGTGAGACTCGGTTTGCGCAGCGCGATTTCCATCGCCCGCCGGATCTGCGTCTCGACCCGCGCGGTCGAGCAGCTCGCGATGAATTCGGGGAAGACCTTCTCGCAAACGCGCAGGGCGAAGCCGCAAAGGTGCCGCTCCAGCGCGGCCTGATGGGCCAGCTGATTGCCCAGAAGCGTCGCGATCTCGGGGGCGAGTTTTTCCAGTGCCTCTGTCTGGCGCGCCTCGAGCGACGTCGTGATTTCGGCGCTGGCCTCGTTGCGGCCCTGCGCACGGCCCGCCTCGAACCCCTCGGCGCGCGCAGCCGCCGCTGCCGCATCGAGATCGGCCTGGGTAAACACTTTCAGCCGTTCGGCGGCGCGGCGGGCATCTTCCGCCTGCATCTCTTCATCGAAATCGCGCTGGAAAACCGTCATCTCACGCCTCGTTCAACAGCCAGCCGCGCAGGACCTTGAGGGCCTCTTGCGGCTCGTCTTCGGCGATCTTCTGGATCGCGGAGACCTTGCGCTTCAGGATCGCACCGCTGATCGCGAAATTGGTGATCAGTTCATCATCCCCGGCGGGGTCGTAGCGCTCCGCACGTTGAACGGGCGCTGCGGGCTCGGCGGCCTCCTGCGTGCGGGGCGCGACGGCGTTGGCGGGCGTTGCGGGCAGGTTGTTACTCGCCGGCGCCGCTGCTTCCGCCTCGCCCTCGGGGGCTGCGAGCGCCCCTGCGCCGGGCGCCTCGCTCAGCCGCGCGCGCTCGCGGTCGGCCCGGTTCAGCAGCGGGCGCAGGCCGAATACAAGCACGGCGACCACGATCAGCAGAGCGAAGACCCAGCGCAGGATCGAGACGATATTGTTCGAAAGCCGCTGCATCAGCGTCGGGCCAACGGGGCCGCCGACCTCCATCGAGTAATCGATGAAGCGCAGGCTATCGACAGAGACGGTATCGCCACGGTTCTGGTCATAGCCGATCGCCGATTTCACCAGCGCAGTAAGGCGTGCGATTTCTTCCGGCGAGCGTTGTTCGTATTTCAGCGACCCGTCGTCCTGCACGTTGTAGATGCCGTTCACCAGCACGGCGACCGAGACGCGTTGCACCGCACCGGCTTCGGTCGTGGTCTCGCGCCGGGTGTTGCCGATCTCGTATTGCACCGACTCGCCGTTCTTGCTGCGGCTGTCGGTCGTGCTGCTCGCACCCGGACCGCCAAGCGCGCCAGGGATGTTGTTGCCGGTGTTCACGCCGGAATCGCCGTTCTGCACGCCCTTCTGCTGCTCGGCATTGTTCTGGGTGGAGCGCACGACCTGCTGATCGGGATCGAAGCTTTGCTGAACCACGACTTCGCGCTGGTTGGACAGGTCGACATTGACCTGCACGCGGGCGTTGCCCGCACCGACGCGCGCCGTCAGGATCTGCTCGATTGAGCGCGCCATCCGGTCCTCGGTCGCGGCCTTGTTCGACTGCAGCGTCGCTTGCCCGGCGGCGTCGGAATTCTCCGCGAGGATCGTCTCGCCGCTGGCCGAGAGCACCGTCACCCGGTTGCCGTCGAGATTGGGCACCGCAGCCGCGATCAGGTTGCGAATCGCCAGTGCTTCCTTGCGGCTGATCCCGCGAGAAGAGGCGGCGCGCACGATGACGCTCGCGCTCGGATCGGGGCTGGTGCGCGAGAAGGCTTCGCGTTCGGGCAGAACCAGATGGACGCGCGCGCTGCGCACCCCGTCGATGGTCTGGATCGAGCGCGCCAACTCGCCCTCCATCGCGCGCAGCCGGTTCACATGCTGCATGAAAGTGTTCATGCCGAAGCCGCTCGCATTGTCGAACAGCTCCCAGCCGGGTTCGCCATCCACGGGCAGGTTCTTCTCGGCCAATGCCATGCGGGCGCGGGCAATATCCCCTTCGGGCACCGACACCGCGCTACCGTCTGCGGAAAGCTGCGTCTTGAACCCTGCCTGTTCGAGCGTGTCGACGATTCCGGCGGCGCTGGAGGGTGAAAGCTGGCTGTAGAGCAGCTTGTAGCTCGGGGCCGTCACGACGGAGAGGCCGAAGACCAGCGCGAGAACGCTGACGACACCGACAGCCCCAAGCATCAGGAGCTTGCGTCGTCCCAAGGATTGAAGGTTCTGCAAGAATTGCTGCACGGCGAACACCAGTTATTCTTAATCGATCCTGTAGAAGCTATTCTATCTTTGTATTGCAAGTAAAGTGCGGATGTATATACTTCATGATATCCAGTTGAGATCGAATTTTATCTTTAAATTCGACGAAGAGAGGCGCGATAGCCGATGATTGATGCGGCCATTGATGAAGAAGAGGTTGCCGAGGCGCCCGAAACGCGCTGGCGGACGTTGCGCGACCATAAACGTCTCATCATGGCGGCGGGTGCGCTCGCGGTCGTGGCCATGTTCTGCGGTGGCTTCGTGGCCTTCGGCGGCGTCTCGGCGCTCACCGGGGGCACCGCTGCAGAGCCGGCCGGGCATGGCGCTTCAAGCGCGGTTGGCGCGGATGCGCTGCTGGATTTCGACGACATCGTGGTGAACATCACCGAGACGACCGCAGACGGCACACCCGCTGCGCGCTACCTCAAGATTCACCTCGCGCTAGTCTATCCCGATTCGCCGGATGCCGAGGCCAAGATGGCCGAGAAGAAGCCCTTCATCCGCGACACTTTTACCGGGTTCCTGCGTCAGATGACGGTCGAGGATCTGCGCGGCAGCATCGGCCTCATCAAGCTCAAGGCGGAACTGCTCAAGCGCGCCCGCGCGGTCGTGGGCAATGACACGCCGAGCGAAATTCTCATCAGCGATCTCGTGGTGCAGTGACGATGGCGGAACAGGCGGACATGGCGATGGCGGCCACGACGACGGCAGAGGTCGAAGACGAGATCATCCGCATGTCGATGCTCAATTACGAGCGTCTGCCGATGTTGGACGTGATCTTCGAGCGCTTCGTTCTGTCCTTCTCCAGCTCGCTCAAATCTCTGACCGGCTCGGTGCTGGACGTGACGCTGGGCGAGGTCGAATACCTGCCCTTTGCCGACGCGATGAAAAGCCTGCCCAAGCATGGTTTGATCGCGGTTGCGCAGGCCGACCCTTGGGATGACCAGTTTATCCTTTCGCAGGATCCGGTCTTCCTGTTCTCCGCGCTCGAACTGATGCTGGGCGGACAGCCGTCGGGCCGGGCGAAGGATGCCAAGCATGGTTTCACCACGATCGAGCGCCGGATGGGCGAGCAGGTCGCCGAACGTATCCTTGCCGATATGGCGGTGGGTTTCCGGCAGATTTGCGAGGTTTCCTTCCAGGTCGACCGGATGGAGAGCAATCCGCAATTCGCCAATATCGCCCAGCCCAACAGCCCCACGGTCCGCGTGCCGCTCAAGGTCAGTCTCGAGGGCTATGATGGCGAGGTCCACCTGATCCTCCCCTATGCCACACTCGAGCCGGTGCGCCCGTTGCTCACGAAGATCTTCTTCGGGGATCGGCTCGGCGCGGACAGCTCGTGGCGCACGCAGCTGAAACAGAAGATCGAAGGGTCTTCGGTGGCGCTTACCGCGCAGCTGCGCGAGCTGGTGGTGCCGATGCGCGAAATCCTGGACTGGAAAGTGGGCGACACGCTCGATCTCGGGATCGACGACAGCCATCCGGTCCTGTTGCTCTGTGCCGGGAGCCCGGTTCTCGAAGGCGAAATGGGCAAGAAGCAAAACGGGTCGATGGCACTGAAGGTGACCGCGAACCTCATGGGAAAGGACGAGTGGAGCAATGATGTCGATGCTGATTAACGCGATTATTCTCGTGTCTCTTGCCGGGCTGATGGCCTATGGCGTGGTCATCACGCGGCGGGTGAAAAAGCTCATGCTCGTGCTCGAAGAGATGGAGCCGCTGGTCGTGGCTTTCTCCGCAGCCGTGGACAAGTCGCAACTCTCCGTCGAAGAGATGAAGGACGCGGTCGCCGAGGCGCAGAAAGCGCCCGCGCCCGAACCGGCACCCTCGCAAGAGGCCGCGCCCGCCCTGACCTTCAACTCGCGCCGCGCCGCGCCGAAAGCGCCGATGGGTCTGACCCGCGTGACCGGCAAGGCCGAACTGGTCAAAAGCTTCTTCGAGCAGACCCGCGTGCGCCGGGAGGCGCAGGGCCAATGGTGAAGGGCCGTCCGCTTCAGGTTCTCGTGGGCGTATTGCTGCTCTCTGGCGGTGCGAAACTCGCGACCAGCCTTCCCTCCGACATGATCCCGTTCCCGGATTCGCTGTTGCAGGCCGCGCTTGCCAGCGGAGCGGAGAAGGACGCCGCTGCGACGCCGGCGAGCGATACCTCTGCCGATGCGACCGGTGGCTGCGGCCCGACGCCGGAAGAGCTGTTGATGTCCGTGCGTCAGGAGCGCGACCTCCTCGCCGAGCAGAAGAAGAAACTCGACGCCCGCAGCGCCGAGATCGAGCTTGCCAAGCAGGGTCTCGACACCCAGTCGCAGCATCTGACCGAGTTGAAGGACAAGGTGACCAAGCTGCTCGACCAAGTCGGCAAATCGCATACCGCAGACGTCGATCGCCTCGTGTCGATCTACAAGAACATGAAGCCCGCGGCGGCGGCCTCGATCATGAACGACCTCGATATCGAGGTGACGGTCATGGTGCTGGCCACGATGAAGGAGCGCGAGGTCGCCCCGATCATGGCCGAGATGAACCCGGTGCGCGCGCGGGCCGTCTCCAAGATCATTCTCGAACGCTCGAAGCTGCCGGGCGATCAGAAGCTGGTGAACGTCAAGCTAAACTGAACCGCGCGGGCGTCATGCTCCGTGCATCGCGGCGCAGTTGTTGCTGATTGGGGAAAGGGGG
Source organism: Thioclava sp. F36-6 (assembly GCF_002020305.1). Lineage (NCBI taxonomy): Bacteria > Pseudomonadati > Pseudomonadota > Alphaproteobacteria > Rhodobacterales > Paracoccaceae > Thioclava > Thioclava sp. F36-6. The sequence continues at coordinate 144,591 of NZ_MPZX01000001.1, forward strand.
CGCGCAGCCCCCTTTTTTAGTCTTCGTCGACCCGCAACACCGAGCCTTTCGGCGGCGCGCGCCGGATGTTGCGGCGCAGGTCCATGACGTAGCCGATGATCTCCGCGACCGCCTGCCAATGCTCGACCGGTACCGTGTCATCCACTTCGATCGTGGCGTGAAGCGTGCGGGCGAGGGGCTTGTTCTCGACGATCGGCACCTCGTTCTCGCGCGCGATCTGGCGGATGCGGGCGGCCACGGCATCGGCCCCTTTCGCGACGCAGACCGGCGCGGCGTCGCTGCCCTGCTCGTATTTCAGTGCCACGGCGTAATGCGTCGGGTTCGTCACGATCACGCTCGCGGTCGGCACCGCCTGCGCCATGCGTTGACGGGCCCGCTGGCGCGCGATCTCGGCGCGGCGGCCCTTGATCTGCGGATCGCCCTCGGAATCCTTCATCTCGTCACGGATTTCCTTGAGCGACATGCGCAGCTTGCGCCGCCACTCGAACCGCTTCCAGATGATATCGCCGATGGTGATCGGCACGAGAAACACCATCGCCGCGCTCAGTAGCCAGCTCGCCCAATGGGCCGCGTAGCTGGGGATATGCTCGGGCAGGAAATTCTCGCCCTGCCAGATTCCGGTGACCGCGCGTTTGGCGACCCAGAGCGCGAGCGCACCGATGACGAGAACCTTGGTGATGCTCTTCGCGAACTCGACCAGCGCGCCGGGCGAGAACATCTTCTTGAGCCCTGCGAGCGGCGAGAGCTTCGACAGTTTCGGCTTCATGCGTTCCGACGAGACCACGGTCTCGCCCTGGATCAACACGCCGAACAGCGCGGCCAGAAGCATCACGCCGAAGATCGGGGCGGCCCAACCGGCGATCTCGCCGAAAAGCAGGCTGAGGATGTCGCCGATATCGCGCGCGCCTGCCGACCCCTGGCCGATCGTCACCTGGCCTGCCCCGGCGAAGACCTGACCGAGCGACGTCATCGCCCGGCCCGCGACGACCGGGAGGACGAACACCACGATCATTAGCAAGGAGAAGACCGACATCATGTTGCCGGTCTCGCGCGAGGAGGGCACGTCGCCTTTCTCGCGCGCCGATTTCAGCCGCTTGTCTGTCGGCTCTTCGGTCTTGGAGGATTTGTCCTGTTCTTCGCCTTCGGCCACAGCGCGCTCCTTAGGGTATGACGAAAGTGCCGAGCCAGTCGGTGAACTGGCCGAGGAAGACATGCAGCATGCTGGGCGAGGCCGCCGCGAGGATCAGCAGGCCCGACGCGATCAGCGCGGGCGCTGCGACGAAGAAGACCGGCAGCGCGGGCATCATCCGGTTCGCAAGCCCCATCCCGAGATTGAAGATCAGCCCCATGACGAAGAACGGGGCTGCGATCGCCGCCCCGATATAGAGGCTCGCCGACGCGGCTTTGACGATCTGCTTCGCCATGTCGCCCAGCAGAAGCGTGCCCGGCGGGAAGACGTCGTAGGAATAGAGCAGCGCACGGATGATGACGTGATGCGTATTCGTGACGAAGATCAGCGCAACGCCGGAGATCAGCAGGAAGCTCGCGATCATGGTGGAGCCCTCGAACGATCCGAGGCTGGGCGCGAAAGCATTGGCGAGGCCCGAGACCTGACCAGCCTGATGGCCCGCGAATTGCAGCGCGCTGAACAGCACCCGCGCGGTCAGCCCGATCCAGAGGCCCGTCGTGACCTCGAGGCCAAGGTAGACCGCGAATGTCACGAGATTGTCGGGCTGCATCGGCATCACCGGCGTGGCGGGATAAAGCGCGAGGCTGAACACCACCGCCATCGCCAGACGGCTGCGGGTCGGCACCTGCATCTCGCCGAAGCCCGGCATGAACATCAGCGCGCTGCCCAGCCGGGCAAACACGATGAAGTAGCCGAAGAGCTGCCCGTCGAGAAATGCGCTCAGCCCGCCCATCGCTCAGGCCCCGATCGTCCCGACCGTCTTCATCGCGGCCTTCCGGTGCACCTCGTTGTGCGAGATTACCTGCGTCATCGGGCTCACGCGTTCGAGCATCGAGCGGACATAGCCGCGCACTTCCGGTGCGACCATCAGCGCGGGCCATTCGTCGCGCGCCGCGTGGCGCTGGATTTCCTGCCGCGCTTCCAGCACGAATTCCTGCACCCGCTGCGGCGACATCAGGAAGGTCCGGTCCTTGCCGTTGATCTTCACCGCCTCGCCGAATTCATGCTCCCACGCGCCCGACATGGTCAGCACCGGCACGAAGCCGGAACCATCCGCCAGCGCGCGGCAGATCTGGTTCGCAAGGCGAGCGCGGACCCGCTCGGTGATCACGGCGGGGTTGGTGCTCGACGGCGCGGCCTCGGCCACGGCCTCGATGATCAGCGGCAGGTTGCGGATCGAGATCCGCTCGGCCAGCAGCGATTGCAGCACCTGTTGCAGCAGGATTTCCGGCGCGGAGTTGGAGATGTCGCTCGCGAGTTTCTGGTAGTCGCGGTCCAGCTCGGCCAGAAGCTTCTTCACCGCGCCATAGGTGAGCAGTTCGGACATATGCTCCTTGATGATCTCGGTGAGGTGGGTGGTGATCACGCTCTCGGGGTCGACGACCGTATGGCCCTGCTGTTCGGCCTCGGAGGCGCGGGCTGGGTCGATCCAAACCGCACTCAGCCCGAAGGTGGGCTCCTTGATCCGTTCGCCGGGCAGCTTCACCTGATCGCCGGACGGGTCGATCACCATCACCAGATTGGGGCGCAGCTCGCCTTTCGCCGCTTCGACTCCCTGCACGAGGATCGAATAGCTGTTCGTCGGCAGCATCGGGTCGTCCTTGATGCGCACCGAGGGCAAGACGAAGCCGTAATCCTTCATGAAGAGATTGCGCAGGCTTTTGACCTTGCCGGGCAGGGCGGCATCCATGCTCGAGATGAGCGGCACCAGTCCTGCGCCGAGGCTCAGGCGCAGCTCGTCGAGCTTGAGTTGCTGCTGCGTCGTCTCTGCCGAGGTCTCTTCCATCTGGGCCGCGCGGGCTTCCGCCGCCGCCTCGTCGCTGGCGCGCAGGGCGGCCTGTTCCTGCATCACATAGCCCAGCCCGGCGAGCAGCCCGGCCAGCGCGAAAAACACCACGATCGGGAAGCCGGGCAGCAGGCCGATCCCGAATAGCAGCACCGCCGCCATGTAGAGCGCCTTGGGGAAGTTCGACAGCTGCCCCAGCACCGCCTCGTTCGCCGCGCCTTCCGTGCCGCCTTTCGTGACGATCAGGCCCGCCGCCAGCGAGACCACCAGCGCCGGGATCTGCGTCACCAGCCCGTCGCCGATCGTCAGGACCGTGTAGTTGCCCGCCGCCTGAGAGACGCTCAGCCCGTGCTGGACGACCCCAATCAGAATCCCGCCCACGACATTGATCAGCGTGATGATGATCCCCGCTACCGCATCGCCGCGCACGAATTTCGACGCACCGTCCATCGCGCCGAAGAAGCCGCTCTCGTCCTCCAGCTCCTTGCGGCGGCGCTTGGCTTCAACCTCGTCGATCAGCCCGGCACCGAGATCGGCGTCGATTGCCATCTGCTTGCCCGGCATCGCATCGAGCGAGAACCGCGCGGAGACCTCGGCGATCCGGGTCGAACCCTTGGTGATGACGACGAAGTTGATCACCACGAGGATCGCGAAGATCACGATCCCGATCACGAAATCCCCGCCGACGATAAAGCGCGAGAACCCTTCGATGACGCCGCCCGCCGCGCCGGGGCCGGTATGGCCCTGGCTGAGAATGAGCCGCGTCGAGGAGATGTTGAGCGACAGCCGCAGCATCGTGACGACCAGCAGCAGCGTCGGGAAAGAGTTGAACTCCAGCGGCTTCGGGATCCACAGCGCCACCATCAGGATCAGCACCGACAGTGACAGCGAAATCGCGAGGCCGAAATCGAGGATGATCGGTGGCAGCGGGACGAACAGCATCCCGAGGATCAGCGTCACGCCAATCGCGAAGCCGATATCGCGGTTCTTGATGCCAAGCCCTACGAGGTTCTTGCCGAAACTGGTCTGATTTTGGCTCATCCGTCGCTCAATTCGTTCGCGTGAAATTGGGAAGCACGGGTTGCAGGTCATTGGTCGAATAGATCGACAGCCGCATGTCCTGATCCGCCGTCAGGTCAGCCGACCAGAAGACGGGCAGTTTCCGGCGCGCAGGGCGCGGCGAGGGGCTCGGCGCGGGCGCATCAACGGGGGCGGCGCCTGCGAGCTGGACGAAATAATCGCCACGTTTCTGCGCTACCGCGAGATTGCGCTTGAGCGCGGTCAGGTAGGTCTGGCGCGCCTCTGGCGTGAAAGAATGATACGAGCCCGCGGCAATCCACCAATCCCCGGTGCGCCGGTGCAGATCGACCAGAAACCGCGCGGCATAATCCACATTCGCCGCCGGATCGAAGGACTGGGCCAGCGAGTCGAACGCGTCGGGGTGCCACTTGCGGTTCACCTGCATGCAGCCCGTGTCGATCGAGGTGACCCCCGCGGCCTGCTTCTGGTGAACCCACGCCATCGCCGCCTCGCGGCTGTCGAACACGCGCCCTTCGCCCGCGGCATTCACGCTCCACGGCCAGACGGTCAGACGGCCCTCGTTGCGATACCCTGCCTCCTGCAGGCCGATCGCGAGCAGCAGGTTGTCGGGGATGCCGTAGCGGTCCTGCGCCGCGAAAATCTGGCGCAGGCATTGCTGGTCATTGCCGAAGGTAGAGGGGAGGGGCGTCGTTGCCTCGGGCACGCTCGGGCGGCTCGAGGTGTAGAATCCCGCCCAGCCTTCGGCCCGTGCGGGGCCTGTCGCGGCGAGGCTCGCAATCGCAAGCGCCGCCAGGGATTGAAACCACCCCGCCCGCGCCATCACGCGGGCCCGTTCATGATGAGATCGAAGACGGTGTCCGACAGATGCGACAGCGTTGCGTAGATGAAGGGCAGGGCAAGCACGAGACCGACGAAGATCGCGACGATCTTCGGCACGAAGGTCAGCGTCATCTCCTGAACCTGGGTCAGCGCCTGAAAGATCGCGATGCCGAGGCCGACGATCAGCGCGAGCGCAAGAATAGGGCCGGCCCCCATAAGGATCGTCCAGATCGTGTCCGACATGATCGCATAGACATCGGCCTCTTCCATGTCGCCCCCGCCTGCCTCAGATCGGCATCCGCATGATTTCCTGATAGGCCTCGACCAGCTTGTCGCGCATCGCCACCGTGACCTTGACGGTGGATTCCATCGCCATGGTCGCCTCGACGACCTGCTGCGTGCTGGCCTGCCCGGTCAGACCTGCCTGCGCGGTCGTATCGGCCGTGCGCATGGTCTGCACCGCCTCTTCGGCGGCGCTTTTGAGCATGTCGCCGAAGCTCTGTCCGGCAGATTTTGCTTCATGTGCGGAGGCCGGGCCGCCGCTCAGGCTGCGCGAGGCGCCATAGGCGCCCCGGATCGCTGCATTGGAGAGGACTGGATCGCTCATGCTTCACCTATTTCAGGAGGTCGATCATCTCGCGGCGCATCTGGCGGCCGGTCTCGAGCATGTTCAGGTTGGCTTCGTAGCTGCGCGCGGCTTCGCGCATGTTGCTCATCTCGATGATCGGATTGACGTTCGGCAGTTTCACGAAACCCTCGGCATTCGCAGCCGGATGGGCGGGGTCGTATTTCAGCACGAAATCAGACGTGTCGCGGCCGACATCGGTCACATCGACCATCGAGGCGCCCGAGGCGTCATCGACCAGCTCGCCGAAGGAGATGGTCTTGCGGCGATACGGATCCGCGCCCGGCGTCGAGCCCGTCGAATCCGCGTTGGCCACGTTTTCGGAGACGACCTTCAACCGCTCCCCTTGCGCCCGCAGCCCGCTTGCTGCAATCGCACCGATTGATTTCAGAGGGTCCATGCTCATGGTTGTCTCCTCGCGTTATTCCTTGCCGCTGGCGGCGTTGAGAAGTTGATAGGCCTTGCGATAAAGGTTCGCCGCCAGCCGGTATTGATCGGCATTCTCGCTCGCCATCACGGATTGCTGTTCCAGCGCCACGTCGTTGCCGTCGAGGCTGCTGTCCCACGCGCCGCTGCCGCCCACGGTTTCGACCGTGGTTTCGTGCGGCGGGCCGCCCGCCGAGCGGTTCGCGTCGCTCTTCTCGAGGAAGCTCTGGAAGTCGGTCACATCCCGCGCGCGATAATTCGGCGTGTCGGCGTTGGCGATGTTTTCGGCCAGCACCTTCTGGCGGGCCGCAAGCCACTGCATCCGATCCGATGCGAGGTTAAAAAAGGATATCGTATCAAGTTTCACGTTGGATCGCTCCGTTTTCATGGATAGTATATCGGTATGAGAATGGATTGGTAGGGTTTATCCTTGTGAATACGATTTTTTCTTCCTTGAATTATGCGGTTGATGAGACCGATGAGGCAAGAATTGTCGGTCATGTCCATTCGGTCACGGGCCTGTCGCTGACTGTCGTCGGACTCGAACGCGCGATGGGAATCGGTCAGCGGTGCATCGTGCACGGTCGGCGCGGCCCAGTGCTGGCCGAGGCGGTCGGGTTGAACGAGGCCGGAACCCGCGTTCTGCCGTTCGGCAGCTGGGATGGCGTCTCGGTGGGGGATCGGGTCGAACTCGATCAGCACGGCGATCTGATCCATCCCGATGAAAGCTGGATCGGTCAGGTCGTGGATGCGCTGGGCCGCCCCGTGCGCAGCGGCACGGGTTGGACCCCGGGCGAGACGGCGCGCGACCTCAAGGCTGCCCCGCCGCGGGCCTTCGACCGCAAGCGGGTCGGCGCGAAGCTGGAGACGCAGATCAAGGTTTTCGACATTTTCACCCCGATCTGCCGGGGCCAGCGCATGGGCGTCTTCGCGGGATCGGGCGTTGGGAAATCGACCCTGATGGCGATGCTCGCGCGCAACACCGATACGGATGTGATCGTGATCGGCCTCGTGGGCGAGCGGGGTCGCGAAGTGCAGGACTTCATCCAGAACGATCTCGGCCCCGAGGGGATGGCGCGCGCGGTCGTCGTGGTGGCCACGGGCGACGAGCCGCCTTTGCTGCGCCGTCAGGCAGCCTGGACCGCCACCGCCGTGGCCGAGCATTTCCGCGATCAGGGCAAGCAGGTGCTGCTGCTGATCGATTCCGTTACCCGCTTCGCGATGGCGCAGCGCGAGATTGGTCTCTCCGGGGGCGAGCCGCCGACCACCCGTGGCTACCCGCCGACCGTCTTTGCCGAGCTGCCGCATCTGCTGGAACGGGCCGGCCCCGGCGTCGAAGGGACGGGCGATATCACCGGGCTCTACACGGTTCTGGTGGATGGCGACGACATGAACGAGCCCATCGCCGACACCGTGCGCGGGATCGTGGACGGCCATATCGTGCTGGATCGTCACATCGCTGAGCAGGACCGCTACCCGGCGGTGAACGTGCAGAAAAGCATCTCGCGGATGCTGCCTGACTGCCACACGGATGCAGAGTATCGCATCATGCAGGCAGCCCGGCGCGCGCTCGGAAAATACGCGGATATGGAGGATCTGATCCGGGTGGGCGCCTATCGCCCCGGCGCGGATCCCGACACCGATGCCGCGATCCGGTTCCACCAAAGCGCGACGGTGTTCTTCTCGCAGCGGAAATCGGAGCAGCTTGGATCGATGCGGGCCTTCGCGGAAACCTACAGGCTGCTACTGGAAGCGGGGTTCGACGTGCCGCTTCCCGAAGAGGTGGATGGCGAGGGCGCGTAAGCCCCCAATCCCGAGCGGCCCTTAAAGCGCGGCGATCTCGGAGAGCGGACCGCTCCAGTCGCCAAGTTGCGTCTGACGATGAAGCTGCAGATTGCCGTACCAGCGATCCGGGCTTCCGTGGCGGCCCCAATACCACATGCACGCCGCCCCTTTCGGGATCAGCACATGGCTGTCGGGATGCCCCAACGCGCCGCAGACATGGGCGGTGGTGTTGTCGATGCTCACCACCCGGTCGAGCGCCATGATCTGCGCGGCGAACCCGTCGAGATCGGCGAGCTGGTCGATCTCTGGATCGCCGAAAAGTGTCAGATCGGGGCGCGTGCGGGCGGCCTGTGCAAGCTCTGCTTCCCGGTCGCCATATTGCAGGTTCACCACCAGCGCACCCTCGGGCAGCGCCGTCAGCAGGGTGTCGAGCGCGAGGGAGCGATGCGCGCCGGTGATCGGGTCGTTGCTGTGCCAGGCGATGCCCACGACCGGGCCGCCTTGCGCCATCTCGCGGTAGCGGGCGCGGATCGCCTCGACCCGCTCGGCATCCGCACGCAGATAGCCGCCCAGCGACTGTTCCGCGAGCGCCTCGACGCTGAGATAGCGCACCAGATCGCCCACGAAGATCATCTCTTCCGGCGCGACGTTCATCTTGTCGACCTCGGTGGTCTCCGCGAAATCGACGCTAAGGCCGCAGCGCTCGATCAGCGGCTTCATCCTTGCCTCGCCCACGAAAGTCACCTTCGCCCCAGGGGGGAGGGGGGCTCGGTCGATGATCGGCAGCAGCGCAAGCTGATCGCCGATCCCCTGCTCGTCGACCAGAAAGAGACGCTCGCGCGCGGTGAGGCGATCGGGTTCGGAGTTCTCGTAGGGAATACGGCGGCGGTTCGCCTCGGGTTGGCGTCCCGCGTAGTAAGGCGCGCCGCCAGCGAAATCGCCCTGTCCCATCAGGAAAGTGCCATAGGCGCGCTTCACCCAGAGCCCGCCGCCATCAACAAGATGCAGTGCCTCCCGGAAGGCAATATGGGCCTCGTGGAACGCCTCGCGGTCGAGGTGGCAATTGGCGGAGAACCCGAGGGCACGCTGAAACTGGGCCGGATCCTGGAAGCGATGCGAGAGGGTCTCGAGCGCGCGCGGGATATCGCCATGCGCTCGCAGCGCGGCCATGCGCAGAGTCACGACGTCGTCTCGAAGCGCGTTCGTTTCCTGAAGTTCGGACAGCAGGGCGTCAGCTCCGACGATGAGGCCCTGATAGTCCTGCCGGAAAAGTTTCGCCTTTAGCAACCCGATCCGGTGGGAAAGGGGCTGAGGGGCAAGACGCGCGGCTTCCTCGTAAGCGGGTGCGGCCTCCGCGTTACTTTCGCCGGAGGCAAAGGCGTCGGCGGTGATGAGCCAGATCTCGGCCGTTTTCATGCGCTGAGCCATCTTGCGCAGATTTTGTCCGGCCGTGGTCGACCGGTCGAGCCGCCCCATCAGATCGGCATAAAGGCGGGCCATCGGGACGTCTTCGCTGCCACGCTCGATCGCCTGCGCGAACAGATCGATGGCCGCGAAGATGTCGGCCTTCAGGACCCGCGCTTTGGCCAGCCCCGCTAACGCCATCGCATCGGTGGGCGCAATCAGCAGCGCGCGGTCGAAGAACTGCGCCGCCGCCTCGGTCTCGCGGCGATCCAGCGCCACAGTGCCCAATACGAGCCACGGATGGCGGTTGGCCGGATGCGTCTGGCTGACCTCATGCGCCAGTCGCGCGGCTTTCGGGCCGTCGGCCGCAGCGAGCGCCTCATAGGCTTCGTGCATCGTCAGCGCTGCGGCACCGTCAGCGATGCCGTAGTATTTCGACGCCTTGGCGGCCCGGGCGCGTCGGTCTCCGCGCGAGAGGGTTGTCTGGGTCATGCGCGTTCCCTCGGAATGGCGAAGTAGTCGATCGAGTGGACGTAGAACACGCTGTCGATCAGCACGTAGTCATGCGCGCGGCACCACTCCTGCGCGAAGGCAAGGAGATTGTCGCGGCGGGTCTCAACCCAGATCAGCGGGCGGTCGCGCGCGATCAGCGCCTCGGCCCCGGCGAGCACGTCCAGCTCCATCCCCTCGGCGTCGATCTTGAGGAAATCGGCGCGGGCATCGATCATCAGCGCATCCAGCGTCACGACCTTCAACTCGCCCGCCTCATCGGCGACCAGTGTCGTAGCCCCGAGGTTGTTTTCCTCCGTCGTCTCGGCGCGGAAACTACCCTCGGCGCGGCCCACGCCGAAGCCCATTCCGCGCCGGTCGATCAGGTCTTCGATCCCGTTCGCGGCGATATTGCCGTCCAGAAGCGTCAATGCGGCCGGGTTCGGCTCCACCGGATAGATCCGCGCCGGGCTCAGATGCTGCGCATACCAGACGACGTGGTTGCCGATATTCGCGCCGACCTCGACGATATGCGGGTGCGCCACGCCGATCAGATCGCGCAGCTTCTCGAGCGAGCTATCCTCGAAGAACCGCCCCTGAAGATGAGTGTTCTGGATGATGTCGAGCGGGTTGGTGATCTGCATCTTCGCAGCCACGCCCCGATGTTCGAGCTGCGCCCAAACCGGATCGCGTTCGACCGCGTCGGCCCACATCCGTTCGACTTGTCGGGCCCAATCGGCCCCCGTCGCAGAGCGCGGACCGGTGGAGTGTTGATCGCGGCGATTGACGAAGAAGATCTCGGGGCGTTTCGCGCAATTCCCGGTCTGCCAGAGCTGCAGGTAGAGCTTGTAATCCTCGCCCGTATCCATCGCTTCATCGAAGCCGAAGCGCGCGACCAGTTCGGTGCGGATGAAGGCGCCGATCTGAACCGCGAAGAAGGGCGGCGTGGCGAGAAACTCCGCATAGGTCGAAATCTCGGCCGGTTGACCGTCGCGCAGTTGCGGCTCGCCCGCCGCGTCGAATTCGCAGATCAGACCCCAAAGCGCGTCGAGATCAGCCTCCGCTGTAAGGCGCGCGCCGAAGGCCTCGAAGGCATTCGGGGTCAGCACGTCGTCCGCATCGAGGAAGAAAATCCACTCGATGCCTGCCTCCTGTGCCTGCCGGATCGCGGCGTTGCGGCGCGCAGACCGGCCGTGAAGCCCTTGCGTGTCGTCCATGGCGTAGTGATGGATCTGATCGAACGGGCCCTTGGAAAAGCCGATCGCGGTCTCGACGGAAGGCGCACAGCTCTCTTCGAACAGCGCGCGGTGGCCGGGGCCGATGGGGGTGATGATGGCGCAATCCATGGCTCAGCGCTCCTCGCCTGTTGGGGCGTCCGCAAGCGACTGGAAGACGGATTCGCGGATCGTATCGAGCGAGACCTTCCGCGCCTCGCCGTGGCTGAGCGCGGGCGTCAGGCCAAGTTGCAGCGCCAGCGCGGAGAAGAAGATCAGCGCCGCACCGCCCAGCATCGTGCGCATCTGCGGCTTCGCGCCCGCGCGCTTCGCCGGGAGCTTGCCTGTCTCTTCGCGCAGCGGTGCGGCGAGGGGGGCGGCCGGTTGCTTCGCGGCTTCGGGAGCGATGAAGATGAAATGGTCGAGTGCCGTCAGCCTCGCCGAGAGCGGGGTCCGCCGCAGCGTCGCAAGAAGCGAGGCGGGGAAATGGTCTGCGGGGGCGTGGATCTGACCGGGCATGGCGGTCGCGCCCTGACGTGCCAGTTCGGCGACCGGAATGGCGAAGCTGTGCAGATCGTCACGGAAATAGACGTCCCGCACCCCGAAACTTTGCGCATCGGCACCGGCGTCTTCGATGGAAATGCGCACGGTGTCGGCGCTCAGGCTAATTTCGCAAGTCGCCATCAGCGCCTCGGCCCGGTGCGTGTCGCTCAACCGCCGGAAGCCGGGCGGGCCGCCATCCTCGCCGATGGGGCGCGCGGCTTCCGCGGCGGCACGTGGCGGGGACGCGGCGATCTTGCTCGCGGGCGGCGTGGTCGCGGATTGCTCCGGGTTCAGCTCCGACAGAAGCCGCTCCACCTCTCGCATCGCGGGCGAGACAGAGGCCGATTTCGCATCGGTCAGCGCTTCCGGGTCGAGCCCCTCATCGGCGGCATAGGCGAAGTTGATCGCGTAATCGCGCGCGATCTCGGGAAGATCGTCGGTCTCATGCACGAGGGACAGGATCTTCTGCTCGTCGGAAAACAGCATCCGCCGGGTCCGGTAGCCCTCGACCTTCGGGATGACGGCGTACTCATCCGCCCGCCAGTTCATCGAGCGCGCAAGCCGGGGCAGGACGCGCTCGGCCTCGCTTGCGTGAAAGACCAGCATCGCGCAGCCGCCTTCCGGGTCGAGGCCGACGGCCAGACACATCTGCTGCGGCCATTGCTGGAACAGATGGCGCAGGTCCTGCTCTTCGAGCAGAAAGGCTATGGCTTCCGCGCTGGCGCTCATGAAATGCCCTGAATGCAAGATCCGTGTTGGATTGAACCTATCCATTCATGAATAATCGGTCAAGTTTCCTTGTTAAGTCTCCGAAATCTTAGATTTGTGCTTAATCTTGCTCGCGATTCCGGCATTTATACTTGACTTAACGGGAGCGTCACCGGAGATTTAGCAAGAATTTCAGGAAACGGCGGCTGTCGGTGAAAGACCGCAGGGCGCGCAACACACGGACAACGTATAATGACGATCATCCTTGGCCTGTTGGCCGTCGTGGGCCTCGTGTTCGGCGGCTTCCTTCTCTCCGGCGGTAGCATGGACGTTCTCATCCACGCTCTGCCCTTCGAGGGGATGATGATCGGCGGCGCGGCCTTGGGCTCTTTCCTGATCGCGAACTCGTTCAGCATGATCCGCCGCTCGGGGCGCGGGCTTGTGAAAGTGATGAAGGGCAGCCAGTGGAAGACGGCGGATTACACCGATCTGCTCAATCTGCTGTTCGAACTGTCGCGGCTTTATCGCAACAAGGGGATCATCGCGCTCGACTCGCATATCGAATCCCCGGAAGAGAGCGAGATCTTCGGCCGCTACCCGCGCATCCTGAAGGACCATTTCGCGATCCAGCTGATTACCGACAGCTTCCGGATGCTGGCGATGAACTTCGATGACAAATACCAGACCGAGGACGTCATCAACCGCAAGCTTAAGAAGCATCACCGCGAGGTCATGGCGCCCGCTTCCGCGCTGCAGACCGTCTCTGACGCGCTTCCTGCCATCGGCATCATCGCGGCCGTTCTGGGCGTGATTAAAACAATGGGGGCGATCGACCAGCCGCCGGAAATTCTGGGCGGCATGATCGGCGGCGCGCTCGTCGGTACCTTCCTTGGCGTGTTCCTTGCCTATTGCTTCGTGCAGCCGATGTCCGGGCGTCTGCGCCAGATCGAGGAAGAGGATTCCGCGTTCTATGCCGTGATCCGCGATATCTTCGTGGCGCTGGTGAGCGACCACCCGCCGAATATCTGCATCGAGATCGGTCGCGGCAGCATCCCCACCGTCTATCAGCCCGATTTCTACGCCGTCGAACAGGCGCAGAAAGAACTGCCACAGGCGGCGTAAACAGGCGATGGCGCACAACCGGATCGCGGCTCTGGAGGTGATCGGGCGGCTGCGGCGGCGCGAGCTCGAAGAGCAGGCTGGCGAGCTGTCGAAACTGAATGCGCAGGTGGCGCGGCTGGAAGGCGAACGCGATACGCTGACAGAGCGCGCCCGCGCCGAGCTTCACGTCACCTCGCCCGAGACCGCGCCCTATGCGGCCGGGTTTCGCGAGGCGGTGCGCGAGACGGTCTCCTGGCTCGATCAGGAAATCGGCGCGCTGAACGAGCGCCGCGTGCCGCTCGAAGACCGGATGCGAGAGCTGTTTCGAGAGGCGAAGACCTACGACACGCTTCTCGACCGTGCCCGCGCCGAACGGGCAGCGGAGCTGGCAAAGCGCGAGCAGGCTCAGGCCGAGGAGCGCACGCTGCAGCGCTGGCTGCGCGACAGGGATGCCGTCTGAACCTGCATTGAGGCTGGCGTCGAGAGCGACCCTGCGGCTAAGCTTTCCCTACGGCACATAAACAGAGGGAGACGCTCCGATGGAGTTCAGCGATGCAATCCGCAAATGTTTCTCGAACTACGTGACCTTCACTGGCCGCGCGGCGCGGCCCGAATTCTGGTGGTTCGTTCTGTTCATCTTTCTCGGCAACATCGTCTTCGGCATCTTGGACCGTATCCTTTTCGGTCCGATGATGATGCGGCACGACGCATCGCTGCTCGGCGGGATCTTCTCTCTCGTCGTTTTCCTGCCAGCGCTCGCGGTGCTGGTGCGGCGGCTGCACGATATCGACCGGACCGGCTGGTGGGCTCTGATCGCGCTGATCCCGGTGATCGGGACGCTGGTTCTGCTCTTCTTCACCGTTCAGCGCGGCTCCACGGGCGGCAACCGGTTCGGTCCTCCGGCTCTGCCGCCGCATCAGATGCCGTCCTGAGCTGACATGAAAAAGGGCACCCGCGCGGGGTGCCCTTCATTCTGTCTTTGGAAGCGAGCTGCTCAGTCCAGCGCCGCATCGCACCGTTTGCAGGTGCCGGGATGCTTATGCGTGCCGACATCGGGCAGGATCTTCCAGCAGCGTTCGCATTTCTCGCCATCCGCCTTCTCGAAGACCACCGAGATGCCCGAGACTTCGGGCAGGCGGTACGCTTCCTGTGGGGCCGGATCGGCGGTCAGCGCGATATCCGAGGTGATGCAGAGATCCTCGAAGGGCACAGATTTCAGCGCCGCAAGAACGTCCGCATCCTCGACATGCACGACAGGTGCCGCCTCGAGCGAGGCCCCGATCACCTTGGCCGAGCGCTGCACTTCCAGCGCCGCCGTCACCACGCGACGGGCGCGGCGGATGCCGTCCCATTTCGCGGCAAGGCTCGCGTCGGCCCAGGCTTCGGGCGTCTCGGGGATGTCCTGCAGGTGGACCGAGTCGTCATCGCCCGGGAAGCGCGACAGCCACACGTCTTCCATCGTGAAGACGAGGATCGGCGCGAGCCAGGTCGTCAGGCGGTGGAACAGCAGATCGAGCACCGTGCGCGCCGAACGGCGACGCAGGCCGTCTTCCGGGTCGCAATAGAGCGCGTCCTTGCGGATGTCGAAATAGAAGGCCGACAGATCCACCGTGCAGAAGTTGAACAGCTGCTGGAACACGCCCTGGAAGTCGAACGCGTCATAGCCCTTGCGGACCTCCACATCGAGCTGCGCCAGACGGTGCAGCACCCAGCGCTCCAGCTCCGGCATCTCCGCCGGATCGACGCGCTCGGCGTCGGAGAACCCGTCGAGGTTGCCCAGCATGAAGCGCAGCGTGTTGCGCAGACGGCGATAGCTGTCGGCGACGCCTTTCAGGATCTCCGGGCCGATGCGCTGATCCTCGGTGAAGTCGGTCTGCGCGACCCAGAGGCGCAGGATATCCGCGCCGTATTGCTTGATGACTTCCTCGGGCACGATCGTGTTGCCCAGCGATTTGGACATCTTCATGCCCTTCTCGTCGAGCGTGAACCCGTGCGTCACCACGTTGCGATAGGGCGCGCGGCCTTTCGTGGCGCAGGCCTGAAGCAGCGAGGAGTGGAACCAGCCGCGGTGCTGATCGGTGCCTTCGAGATAGACATCGGCGATGCCATCCTCGGTGCCGTCTGCGCGGTCGCGCAGCACGAAAGCATGGGTGGACCCGCTGTCGAACCACACGTCGAGCACGTCGAAGACCTGCTCGTAATCGTCGGGGTTCACCAGACCTTCGAGAACCTTCGCTTTGAAGCCGTCCTCATACCACGCATCCGCGCCCTCGGTCTCGAAGGCGGCGATGACGCGGGCGTTGGCTTCGGCATTGCGCAGCAGGAAGTCCTCGTCGGTGGGCTTGGCGCCCTTCTTGACGAAGCAGGTCAGCGGCACGCCCCAGGCGCGCTGACGGCTCAGCACCCAGTCGGGACGGTTCTCGATCATCGAATGCAGGCGGTTCTTGCCCTTCTCGGGCGTGAAGGTCACCAGCTCCTCGATCGAGGTCAGCGCGCGCTTGCGGATCGTGTCGCCATAGGTGCCCATGCCATCGTCGAGCGTGTGGTCGATCGCTGCGAACCATTGCGGCGTGTTGCGATAGATCAGCGGTGCTTTCGAGCGCCAGCTATGCGGGTAGGAGTGCTTGATCTTGCCCTTGGCGAGAAGCGCACCGGCCCAAGCGAGCTGCTTGATGTTCGACACGTTCGCGGGGCCGTCCTTGCCGTCCGCCGCGACGATCGCCTCGCCGCCGAACAGCGGCAGATCCTTGCGGTAGGTGCCGTCGGGTTCGACATTGTAGGTCATCGGCAGGCCGAACTTAAGGCCCATCTGATAGTCGTCGTCACCATGCGACGGCGCGGTGTGCACGAAGCCGGTCCCGGCGTCGTCGGTCACGTGATCGCCCGGCAGGACCGGCACGTCGAAATCCCATTCGCCATTCGCGCCGTCGACGCCGGCATAGGGGTGCGACAGGGTCAGCCCTTCCAGCTCCGCTGCCGACACGTCGCGCACGCGGGTGAAGCTCTCGACCTTCGCCTGATCCATCACCGATTGCGCCAGCGCATCGGCCATCAGCAGCAATTCGCCTTCCTCGGCGGTCGATTTCTCGCCCAGCGTATCGACCCGGTAGAGGCCGTAGCCGATCGTCGGATGGAAGGAGACGGCGCGGTTTTGCGGGATCGTCCACGGCGTCGTGGTCCAGATCACGACGCTCGCCTCGTGCAGCTGATCGGCCAGCAGCGCCTGATCGGCCGCGTCATACTCGACCGCATCCTCGGTCGGCATCGCCGCGTTGCCGCCCCGGCGGACCTTGAAGCGCACCCAGATCGTGTGGCTGGTGTGGTCGTGATACTCGACCTCGGCCTCGGCCAGCGCGGTCTTCTCGACCGGCGACCACATCACGGGCTTGGAGCCCTGATAGAGCGTGCCGTTCATCAGGAACTTCATGAACTCCTCGGCGATCACCGCCTCGGCATGGTAGTTCATCGTGAGGTAAGGATCGGCCCAGTTGCCATAGACGCCCAGACGCTTGAATTCCTCGCGCTGGATGTCGACCCAGTTCTCGGCAAAGGCGCGGCATTCGCGGCGGAAATCCACGACGTCGACCGCGTCCTTGTCGAGACCCTTGGCACGATACTGCTCTTCGATCTTCCACTCGATCGGCAGGCCGTGACAGTCCCAGCCCGGAACGTAGCGCGCATCGCGGCCCATCATCTGCTGCGAGCGGGTGATGAAGTCCTTCAGGATCTTGTTGAGCGCGTGACCGATATGGAGATGGCCGTTCGCATAGGGAGGGCCGTCATGGAGCACGAAGCTCGGGCGGTTGTCCTTCGCGGCCTTCTCGCGCAGGCGGTCGTAGACGCCGATCTTCTCCCAACGTGCCAGCCAGTCGGGCTCGCGCATTGGCAGGCCCGCGCGCATCGGGAAATCGGTTTTCGGCAGGAAGACGGTGCCACGATAATCGGGGGCGGTCGTCTCGGTGGTCTGGTCGGAACTCATGGAATTGTCGTCCTTGGGAAAGGGAAGGGCGTGCGCGCGCACGCCTCGGGGCTTGGCGCAATATCCCGGCTACCCTGACGCGTCAGAGCGCCGGGCAGGTAATTCGCGGATATGCAGCCAGCAAGAACATGCCGCCCTTATAGGCGTGCGACCGCAGGGCGGCAAGCGCAGATCAGGGAGCGCTGCCGCCCGTCACTGTGGGGGCGCAGATGCCGAAGAAGAGGGGGCGCTGCCCCCACGCCCTGTCGGGCGCTCCCCCGGGATATTTGTGCCAAGCCGAAATAAGGCTGGAGGCAAGAGCCGGGGATGCGCAGCAGAGGGGTTGGCCCCTTTCCCCCTCCGTCGCGATCTCTTAGGGTCAGGGCGAAGCGAGGGAGGCGGCATGTCGGAACAGGCAGAGATCACGGGCGAAATGGTGGAGCAGCTCTTCCGGCGCTCTTCCGACGAGTATCTGTTCGCGCGCTGGGGGCGTCCCGTCGTTCCGGTGGTCTTCGGGGTCGAGGCTGCGACGCTGGCGACCGTGAAAGGCGCGGTCGAGGCGGTGGTCGCGCTGGCCGGGCACAAGATGGCCGAGACCGATCCTGAGCTTGGCGCGAACCTGATGATCTTCTTCTTCCGTGACTGGCAGGAATTGCTCGAGGTGCCCAATCTCGATCATCTGATCGACGGGCTGCAGGATCTGGTGATCCGGCTCGACGATCAAGGCGCGAACCAGTATCGCGTCTTCCGCTTCGACAAGGACGGCGCGATCCGGGCCTGTTTCGCCTTCGTGCGGATGGATGCGGGGCTCGACGAAGTGCCCGCCGAGGTGATCGCGCTGAGCCAGGCGGTGCAGATGATCCTGCTCTGGTCCGACAAGGCTTTCGTGAAACGCTCGCCGCTGGCGGTGGCGCGCGGGGTGACCGTGCTGCGTCCCGAGATCGCCGCGATTATTGCGGCGGGCTACGACCCGACGATGCCGGCCGTTGCGAAAGATCCGAGCCACGCGCTGCGCCTTGCCGCCCGCGCAGGTCTGCGTCAGGGCGAGGCCGCAGAGGCGGTGCGGGAATTGTCGCGCGAAGTGGGCGAGGCGGAGCCGGACGATCAGGAGAACGAGAATGGCGCATGAGTTTCCGATCCGTGTCTATTACGAGGACACCGATCTCGCGGGGATCGTCTATTACGCCAATTACCTGAAGTTCATCGAGCGCGGGCGGTCCGAATTCGTCCGCGCGCTGGGCGTGGATCAGGTCGCGCTGAAGGCCGATCACGGCGTGGTCTTCGCGGTGCGACGGGTCGAGGCCGATTACCTGCGTCCCGCGAAATTCGACGACGAGCTGGTGGTCACGACCGATCTGGTGGCCGAAACGGGCGCGCGTTTCGTGATGGAGCAGACCGTGCAGCGCGACGGCGAGGTGCTGTTCACCGCGCAGGTCACCATCGTCTGTCTCAATGAGACGGGCGCGGCTCAGCGGCTTCCCGCCGATATTCGCCGGAAACTGGCCCCGAAACTGCATTGAAAAGCGGCGGGGTTTCGCCGGTTACATTGTTGTTATGGCGTTCCCCTTACTGCTGATATAGAATCGCTGGTAATCAGAGGCCCGATAACGTGGCCCCAACCGGCGAGCAGTACCTATGGACCAATCTTCGCTTGCGATGGCGCAGGAGATCGACTTCTCCCTGCTTGCGCTCTTTCTGCGCGCATCGCTGACCGTCAAACTCGTGATGATCATTCTCGTGGTGGCCAGCTTCTGGTCCTGGGCGATCATCATCCGCAAATTCATCGCCTATCGCGCGGCGCGCTCCGAGGCGGAAGCCTTCGACCGGGCCTTCTGGTCGGGGGAGCCGCTCGATGAGCTGTTCGACCAGATCGGCCCTGCGCCCGAGGGCGCGAGCCAGAAGATCTTCGCCGCCGGCATGCTGGAATGGCGTCGGTCGCACCGTCAGGACGGCGCGCTGATCACCGGCGCGCAGGCGCGGATCGAACGCTCGATGGATGTCGCGATCCAGAAAGCCACCGAGAACCTCAATTACGGGCTGAATTTCCTTGCGACCGTGGGCTCGATCTCGCCCTTCGTGGGCCTGTTCGGCACGGTCTGGGGGATCAAGGTCGCCTTCGAGGAGATCGCGATCTCGCAGAACACCTCGCTCGCCGTCGTGGCGCCCGGCATCTCGGAAGCGCTCGTCGCGACCGCGCTGGGCCTGCTTGCGGCAATCCCGGCGGTGATCTTCTACAACAAGCTGTCGTCCGATGCCGATCGCATCGCGGGCAACTACGAGGCCTTCGCGGACGAGTTCTCGACCATCCTGTCGCGCCAGTTGGATAGCTGATCATGGGTGCTGGTGTTGCAAAACGCGGATCGGGCGGATCGCGGCGCCGCAGGAGCGGGCGCGGGCGTCACGCCGCGATGAGCGAGATCAACGTCACGCCGATGGTCGACGTGATGCTGGTGCTCTTGGTGATCTTCATGGTCGCCGCGCCGATGATGACCGTGGGCGTGCCGCTGGAGCTGCCGAAGACCGCAGCCAAGGCCGTGCCGACCGAGCAGGAAACGCCGCTGACGATCTCGCTTCAGGCGGACGGGAAAATCTCGTTGATGAACTCGGAAGTGCCGCAGGACCAGCTGATCGATCGTCTCAAGGCGATCTCGGCCGAGCGTAACAGCAACAAGGTGTTCCTGCGCGCGGATGGCAAAATTTCCTATTCTCAGGTGGTGCAGGTGATGGGCGCGCTCAACGGCGCGGGGTTCTCGAACATCACGCTCGTCACCGATACCGGAGGGCCGCAATTGACGGCGCCTGCGGGGAACTGAGCCCAGGGGGCAGCATCGCATGAACCGTGCGGACAAGATCGGTTACGGCCTGTCGGGCGCGCTGCATGTGGGCGTGCTCTTCTGGGTCATTGCCGGGGGGCAGTGGTTCTTCCCGAAGCCGAACGAGCCGGTGGTGATCAGCCAGGTCGCGGTGATGTCCGAGCAGGACTTCAACACGATGATGGCCTCGGCCCCGAAGGACGCGCCGCAGCCGACGCCGGACCCGGTCGCGCCCACGGCGCCCGATACGCCCTCCGAGACGACACCGCCGCCCGAGACGCCCGCGCCCGAGCCGCAGGCCAAGCCGGAACCCGAGCCGCAGGCGATGCAGCAGCCCGATCCGGCCCCTGATGCGCAGCCCGACGTCTCGGCCCTGCAAGAGCCGACACCGCCCGCCGAGGTGAGCGACACGCCGCCCGAAATCGTCCCGCCGGTCGAGGAGCCCTCGCCGACGGTCACGCCCGATATCTCTCCCGCGCCGAAGCCGAAACAGGCGCCGCGCGTGGCGCCGACCCCTGCGCCAGAGCCGCCGCCCGAAGCGAAGGTCGATCCGCAGGCACAGCCGCAAGAGGCGCCCAAACCCGCCGATACGCCCGATCAGCCGGTCGAGAAGCCGAAGGAGGCGACTGCGCCGCCGGAAGCCTCGACGGAGATCGTGACCGAGGCGAACAAGACCGAGGACAAGCCGGAAAGCTCTGCGCCGCTGGCCTCGCCGCGTCCGAGCGCCAAGCCCAAACCGCCTGCGCCGAAGGAGACTCAGACGGCTGCCGCGCCTGCCGAGAAGAAGCCCGCGGAGAAAAAGCCCGCCGAGCCGAAACCGGCAGAGACCAAGCCCGCGCCGAGCGAGCCGAAGAAGGTCGACAGCGCCTCGGTCAACGACGCACTGGCGGCAGCTTTGGGCGGCGAAGGCACGGGCGGCACCGGCTCCGCGCCGACCGGTCCGCCGATCACCGCGGGCGAGAAAGACGCGCTGATCGTCGACATCAAGCAATGCTGGAACACTGGCGCGCTCAGCTCGGATGCGCTGCGCACCACGGTGACGCTCTCGGTCGACATGCAGCCCGACGGCCACCCGATCATCTCCTCGATCAAGCTGGTCGGGGCGACGGGCGGCAGCGGCAACGCGGTCGATCAGGCCTTCGAGGCCGGGCGTCGCGCTATCGTTCTGTGCGGCTCGGACGGGTTCCCGCTGCCGCCGGAGAAATACGACCGCTGGAAAACGATCACCATCGACTTCAATCCCGAAAAAATGAGGATGAAATGACGATGGATCGGCGAATTTCCGCGCGGTGTCATGGGGTTGTGATGCACGATCGTGCCGCAGCGCGTTACAAACCGGGCAAGACCCGGAAAGGGAGTGTGTGACATGATGCGTTTCGTTCTCAGTTTGCTGGCGGCTGTGATGCTGGCACCCATCGCCGCAACCGCGCAGGATTCCGAACCGCTGCATATCGAGATCACCGACGGCGTGATCGAGCCGATGCCGTTCGCGATCGCGGGGTTCATCCCCGAAACTCAAGATGCGGGCCAGATGGCGAGCCAGATCACGCAGGTGATCTCGAGCGACCTGACGGGAACGGGCCTGTTCCGCGAAATCCCGAAATCCGCCTATATCCAGAACGTGTCGAGCTTCGATACGCCGGTGAAATATTCCGACTGGCAGGCGATCAACGCGCAGGCGCTGGTCGTGGGTTCGGTCGGGATGCAGGGCGGCAAGGTGGTCGTGAAGTTCCGCCTCTTCGACGTGTTCTCGGGTCAGCAGATGGGCGACGGGCAGCAGCTTGCGGCCTCGCCGGCAAGCTGGCGGCGTCTGGCGCACAAGGTCTCGGACGTGATCTATTCGCGCATCACGGGCGAGGGTCCTTATTTCGACAGCCGCGTGGTCTTCGTCTCGGAAAGCGGGCCGAAGGACAACCGTCAGAAGCGGCTCGCCGTGATGGATTACGACGGCGCGAACGTGACCTATCTCACCGATGCCTCGACCATCGTGCTCGCGCCGCGCTTCTCGCGTGACGGCACCAAGGTGCTGTTCACCACCTTCGAGACCGGCTTCCCGCGCATCAAGATGCTCGACGTGGCCACCGCCTCAGCGCGGCTTCTGCCGGAAGTGCCCGGCACGATGACCTTCGCGCCGCGCTTCTCGCCCGATGGCACGAAGATCGTCTATTCGATGGAGCAGAACGGCAATACCGACCTGTGGATGATGAATATCAGCTCGGGACAGACCCAGCGCCTGACGACCTCGCCTGCGATCGAAACCTCGCCCAGCTTCTCGCCCGACGGCTCGCGGATCGTGTTCGAATCCGACCGCTCGGGTACGCAGCAGCTCTACATCATGCCCGCGGGCGGCGGTGACGCGACGCGGATCAGCTTCGGCGACGGGCGCTACTCGACCCCCGTGTGGTCGCCGCGCGGCGACATGATCGCCTTCACCAAGCAAAATCAGGGCCGTTTCCATATCGGCGTGATGCGTACCGACGGCTCGGAAGAGCGTCTGCTGACCTCGTCCTTCCTCGACGAGGGCCCGACCTGGTCGCCCAATGGCCGCGTGATCATGTTCACCCGGGAGAGCCCCGGCGCCGAAGGTTCGGCCTCGCTCTATTCGGTCGACATCTCCGGGCGCAACCTGAAGAAAGTCTCCACGCCGGGCGCCGCATCGGACCCGGCCTGGTCGCCGCTTCTGCCCTGAGGGCGGATTAACAAGCGTTAGAGAAACTGGTAGGCTCGCCCGCAATGGGCAGATCAACAAAGGCGGAACCAATGAATTTTGCAGTGAAGGCCGTGTTGGCCATCTCGATGCTGGGCCTCGCGGCCTGTTCGAACCCCGATCAATACGGCTCCGGCGCGACCGGTCCCGGCGGCGCGCTCGGCCCGGGCGGCGCTGGCATGGACGGCGTCAGCCAAGGCGGGATCAACGATCCCAACTCGCCGGCCTATTTCAGCCAGACCATCGGCGACATGGTGCACTTCATGGTTGACCAGTCGACGCTGACCGACACCGCACGCGGAATCCTGACCCAGCAGGCAAGCTGGCTGGTGAGCCACCCGAGCTACACTGCGATCATCGAAGGCCACGCCGACGAGCAGGGCACCCGCGAATACAACCTCGCGCTCGGCGCACGCCGTGCCTCGGCCGTGCAGGAATACCTGATCAGCCAGGGCGTGGCCGGCAACCGTCTGCGCACGGTCTCCTACGGTAAGGAACGCCCGCTGGCGATCTGCTCCACTGAGGAGTGCTACCAGAAGAACCGTCGCGCCGTGACGGTGATCTCGCAATCGGCGGTCGGGAGCTGATCGCGATGCTGAGAGCTTTGCTTCTCGGTGCGGCTGTTCTCGCAGCCGCGCCCGCGCTGGCTCAGGACGCGAACCGCGCCCAGACGCTGGCGGATATCAAGACCGAACTGGGACAGCTTCAGACCGAGATCGACAGCCTGCGCCAGGAGCTGAAATCCTCTGGCCAGGCGGGTCTGCAGAAAGCGGGTGGCGATTCCGCTCTGCAGCGGATGGATTCGATGGAGCTGTCGCTGTCGCATATGACCGACCGTGTCGAAGAGCTGGAAAACAAGATCAACCGCGTCGTCGCCGATGGCACGAAGCGGATCGGCGATCTGAACTTCCGGGTCTGCGAGATGGAAGAGAACTGCGACATCTCGCAGCTGGGCAAGGCCAAGCCGCTGGGAGGCGACGCGCCGACCAACGCGCCTTCGGTCACTGGCCCCGCGCCGGATTCGACGCCCGGTCCCGATCTTGCGATTAACGAGAAATCGGATTTCGAGGCGGGCAAGAAAGCCTATGAGGATGGCGATTATGCCTCCGCAGCCGATCTTCTCACGACCTTCCGGCAGACCTATCCCGGCTCCCCGTTGACCAGCGACGCGATGTATTATCGCGGCATGGCGCTGCAAAAGCAGGGCGACGAGGCGGGCGCTGCACGCGCGTGGCTCGACGGGTTCTCCGCCGATCCGAAAGGGTCGCGGGCGGCGGACAACCTCCTGTCGCTCGGCAAGGCGCTGGGGCAGCTCGGTCAGCAGAGCGAGGCCTGCACCACGCTGGGTCAGGTGAGCGCACGCTTCCCGGGTTCGTCGGCGGCGGGCGAGGCGCAGAGCGCGCAGCAATCGCTGGGATGCCAGTGAGCGCTCTCCGGTGACGCTGGACGACATCACAAGACACGGTTTTGACCCCGATGCGCCCCGGCGCGTCGGGGTTGCCGTTTCCGGGGGCTCGGATTCGATGGCGGTGCTGGTGCTGCTGGCTGAGCATTTCGACGTCGCCGCGGTGACGGTGGATCACGGTCTGCGCCCCGAGGCCGCCGAGGAAGCTGCCTTTGTCGGTCGGTTCTGCGCGGATCGCGACATTGCGCATTCCGTCCTGCGCTGGGATGGCGCCAGCGCCGAAGGCAACCTGATGGATGCCGCGCGCCGGGCGCGGTTGCGGCTGATCGGCGCTTGGGCGCGCGAAAACGGGATTGCCCATGTCGCGCTCGGGCATACTGCCAACGATCAGGCCGAGACCTTCCTGATGCGGCTCGCCCGCGAGGCAGGGCTGGAGGGGCTGTCGGGCATGCGCCCGCGGTTCGAGGCCGAGGGCGTGACATGGCATCGCCCGTTTCTTGGCCAGACACGCGAGTCGTTGCGCGACCATCTGCGCGCGGAAGGCATCACGTGGATCGACGATCCCTCCAACGCGAATGACCGCTTCGACCGGGTCAAGGCGCGTCAGGCGCTCGGGGCGCTTGCGCCTTTGGGCGTCGATGCGCAGACGATTTCCGGGGTCACGGCGAACCTCTCGGCTGCGAATGCGGCGCTGCATCGGTTGCTGATGGCGGAGGTCGCACGTCACGTCTCCGAGGCGTCGGGCGATCTGCTGATCGATGCGGGGGGCTTCGCCGCGATGGACCCGGAATTGCAACGTCGCCTGATGGTGGCTGCGCTGCGCTGGGTCTCCGGGGCGGAGTATGCGCCGCGCGCCGTGAAAGTGCAGGGCTTGCTGTCGGAGATCGCACAGCCCGGCGACCGCACCCTGCATGGCTGCCGCATCACCTCCGGCAAAGACGCGATCCGCATTACCCGCGAGGCGCAGGCCGTGGCCGACCTGCGCGTGGCTGTCGAAGCTGGCGCCGCGCTTTGGGACCGCTGGGAGGTCACCGGACCCGCAACCGACGTCGCGGAAGTCGCAGCGCTGGAGGAGGCGGGATTGCGCCAATGCCCCGACTGGCGCGACACGGGCCTTCCGCGTGCCTCGCTTGCCGCAAGTCCCGCCATTTGGCGCGGCGAGACGCTTGTCGCGGCCCCGATCGCGGGCTTTGGCGCAGGCTGGCAGGCGCGGATTTCCCGCGACGCATTCGCCACTTGGCTAATTCGACGTTGAACCCCGGCGCGTAATGCCTATTTTCACTGAGGAAGAGGCGGCGACCGCAGGTCAGCCGCCCGATACGATTGGAGGATATTCCTTGGGTAATGCGCGCAATCTGGCCTTTTGGGCGGTGCTGTTCCTGCTGATTTTAGCCCTGTTCAACCTTTTCGGTGATGGGCAATCTTCGATGAACTCGTCCCAAGCGACCTACTCGGAGTTCATGGACGCCGTCGATAAAGGCGAGGTGAAGAACGTTCGCCTCGATGGCGAAGAGGTGCGCTACCAGCTCGCCGATGGCACAAGCTTCACCACCATCAAGCCGATGGAAGATCAGATCGCAGAGAAGCTGATCGACAAGGGCATCGCGGTGAGCGTCGTCAAACAACAGCAGTCGGGCTTCATGTCGCTACTGGGCGTCTGGCTTCCCTTCCTCGTGCTGATCGGCATCTGGATCTTCTTCATGAACCGGATGCAGGGCGGTGGCAAAGGCGGCGCGATGGGCTTCGGCAAGTCCAAGGCGAAGCTCCTGACCGAGAAACATGGCCGCGTGACGTTTGACGACGTGGCGGGCATCGACGAAGCCAAGGAAGAACTCGAAGAGATCGTGGAATTCCTGCGCAACCCGCAGAAATTCTCGCGCCTCGGCGGCAAAATCCCGAAAGGCGCGCTGCTGGTGGGCCCTCCGGGTACCGGTAAGACGCTTCTGGCCCGCGCCATTGCGGGCGAGGCGGGCGTGCCCTTCTTCACCATTTCGGGCTCCGACTTCGTCGAGATGTTCGTGGGTGTGGGTGCATCCCGTGTCCGCGACATGTTCGAGCAGGCCAAGAAGAACGCGCCCTGCATCGTCTTCATCGACGAGATCGACGCGGTGGGTCGTGCCCGCGGTGTCGGCATCGGCGGCGGCAATGACGAGCGCGAACAGACCCTCAACCAGCTTCTAGTCGAGATGGACGGCTTCGAGGCCAATGAAGGCATCATCATCATCGCGGCGACGAACCGTAAAGACGTGCTCGACCCCGCGCTGCTGCGTCCGGGCCGCTTCGACCGTCAGATCCACGTCCCGAACCCCGACATCAAGGGCCGCGAGAAGATCCTGACGGTCCACTCGCGCAAAGTGCCGGTGGGGCCGGATGTCGATCTGCGTACCATCGCGCGCGGCACCCCGGGCTTTTCGGGCGCCGACCTGATGAACCTCGTCAATGAGGCCGCGCTGATGGCGGCCCGCGTCGGGCGTCGTTTCGTCTCGATGGAAGATTTCGAGAACGCCAAGGACAAGGTGATGCTGGGTGTCGAGCGCCGCTCGATGGTGCTCACCCCCGAGCAGAAGGAAATGACCGCCTATCACGAGGCCGGTCACGCCATCGTCGGGCTGTCGCTGCCGAAATGCGATCCGGTCTACAAGGCCACGATCATTCCGCGCGGTCAGGCCTTGGGTATGGTCGTCTCGCTGCCCGAGATGGACAAACTCAACTACCACAAGGACGAGGCCAAGCAGAAGATCACCATGACCATGGCGGGCAAGGCAGCCGAGATTCTGAAATGGGGCGAAGAGCATGTCTCGAACGGTCCGGCAGGCGACATTCAGCAGGCGTCGGCGATTGCCCGCGCCATGGTGATGCGCTGGGGCATGTCCGAGAAGGTCGGCAATATCGACTATGCCGAGGCGCATGAGGGCTATCAGGGCAACACCGCCGGCTTCTCGGTCTCGACCAAGACGAAAGAGCTGATCGAGGAAGAGGTGCGCGGCCTGATCGAAGACGGCTACCAAGAGGCGCGCCGCATCCTGACCGAGCGGATCGAAGATTGGGAACGTCTGGCGCAAGGCCTTCTGGAATACGAAACCCTCACCGGCGACGAGATCAAGAAGGTCCTCTCCGGAGAGCCGCTGGGCGGCGACGACGACGACAGCTCCTCGGGGAGTCTGCCGTCGGTGACCGCGCTGCCCAAAACGTCCAAGAAAAAGGATCAGGGCGACGGCGGGGCGGAAACCACCCCCGAGCCTTCGGCCTGACCGCGAAGGTTCGCGAGAATGGTAACGCGTGACGCTTCAGTGCCGGGCGCAGCCGATTGGGACCCAGACGCTTATGCGCGGTTCCGCAATCTGAGGCTGCGCCCGGCACTCGACCTTCTGGCCCGGGTGCCGCAACTGCCCGAGCGCGGCAAGATCATCGATCTGGGCTGCGGCAACGGCGCGGTGGCCGAGGCGCTGAACCACCACTACCCCAAGCGCAAGATCGTGGGCGTCGACAATTCCGAGGCGATGCTGAAGCGCGCCGCGGCGATCGGCGCCTATCACCATTGCGATCTGGTCGACATTTCCGAATGGACGCCCAACAAGCCGCCGGCGATGATCTTCTCCAACGCGGCGCTGCATTGGCTCCCCGATCACGCCGCGCTGTTTCCGCGTCTGGCCGGAGAGCTGCGCGAGGGCGGCGTTCTGGCCGTGCAGATGCCCGCCCAGCATGGTGCGCCGTCGCATCGCATCCTGCGCGAGCTGTCGCAGGAGATGTTCCCCGACCGGTTCAACTTCGCGGGCTGGGTGCCGCCCGTGGCCCCGGCGGTGGATTACGCAAAAATGCTTAGCCCTCTGGGCGAGGTCGATATCTGGCACACCGAATATCTGCAGGAGTTGCAGCCCACGCCGGGGGCGCATCCGGTGCGCCGCTTCACGGAAAGCACGGCGATGCGTCCTTTCCTGCGACTCCTAGGCGACACTGAAGCGCAGGTTCTCATCGAACGCTATGAAACCGCGCTCGAGACGGTTTATCCTTTGCGGGACGACGGCAGCGTCTTTTTCCCGTTCCGTCGTCTGTTTGTCGTCTTGTCAAAGAGGGGCTGATGGCCGCGCTGAAACCCACGCAGTATCAAGGGGAGGTCGTCTGGCTCGGCCTGGTGACCACCGAGGGACAACTGACCTCGACCCCGGTCGAAGAGATCGACTTTACCTTCGACGGTCCCGTGGGAGAACTGCATGGCGGGCGCACGCGCCCTTCCTGCTCGCGCGTGACCGATCAGCATCCCAAGGGCACCGAGATCGCCAATGTTCGCCAGCTGACGATCCTCTCGGCGGAGGAACTGGCTGAGACCGCCTTCGCGATGGGCGTTCCGGAAATCGACCCTTCCTGGGTCGGCGCGACGATCGTGCTGCGCGGTCTGCCGGATCTGACTCATATCCCGCCCTCGGCGCGGCTGCAGAACGAGACCGGGCTGACCTTCGTGGTGGATATGGAGAACCGCCCCTGTGTCCTGCCGGGCCGGGTGATCGAAGAGCACCATCCCGAGAAGGGCAAGCGCTACAAACCCGCAGCCCAAGGTCGGCGCGGCGTCACCGCTTGGGTGGAGCGTCCCGGCCGTCTGGTCGTGGGCGAAACCCTGCGGCTGCATATTCCCGATCAGCGCGCCTGGGAGCTGATGGACGAGGTCCGCTGAGGCGATTTAGTCCCGCAACGGTCGCTTCTTTCCCTTTCGCTGCGCCGTCAAATGGCTACCCTCCCTCAGCAGGAGGACCCGATGACGAGTGACTTAGAGATTGCCCGTGCCGCGACGCTGCGCCCGATGCCGGAAATCGCGGCGAAGCTGGATATTCCCGAAGAGGCGCTGATCCCCTATGGCCGCGACAAGGCGAAGCTGGAGGCGGAGTTCATCGCGGGGCTGGACGGGCGCGAGACCGGCAAGCTGATCCTCGTCACCGCGATCTCGCCGACCCCTGCGGGCGAGGGCAAGACCACCACGACAGTTGGCCTCGGCGACGGGCTCTCCCGGATCGGCAAGCGCGCCGCGATCTGCCTGCGCGAAGCCTCGCTCGGTCCGAATTTCGGGATGAAAGGCGGGGCCGCGGGCGGCGGCTACGCGCAGGTCGTGCCGATGGAGTCGATGAACCTCCATTTCACCGGCGATTTCCACGCGGTCGGGGCGGCGCATAACCTGCTCTCGGCGATGATCGACAACCACATCCACTGGGGCAACGCGCTCGAGATCGACGCGCGCCGGATCACATGGCGGCGTGTGCTCGACATGAACGACCGGGCGCTGCGCGACATCGTCGTCAGCCTTGGCGGTGTTTCGAACGGCTTCCCGCGCCAGACCGGTTTCGACATTACCGTGGCCTCGGAGGTCATGGCATGCCTCTGCCTCAGCCGCGATCTGACGGATTTGCAGGAGCGGCTGGGTCGGATCGTCGTAGGCTATCGGCGCGACCGCTCGCCCGTGACCTGCGCCGAGATCGGCGCGGATGGTGCGATGGTGGTGCTGCTGAAAGACGCGCTGCAGCCCAATCTCGTGCAGACGCTGGAGGGCACGCCCGCCTTCGTGCATGGCGGGCCCTTCGCCAATATCGCGCATGGCTGCAACTCGGTGATCGCGACGCAAAGCGCGCTGAAGCTGGCCGATTACGTCGTGACCGAAGCGGGCTTCGGGGCCGATCTGGGGGCGGAGAAATTCTTCGACATCAAATGCCGCAAGGCCGGGCTGAGCCCGAATGCTGCGGTGGTCGTGGCGACGGTGCGGGCGCTGAAGATGAATGGCGGCGTCGCGAAAGCAGATCTCGGCGCAGAGAACGTGGCCGCCGTCGAGGCGGGCTGCGCCAACCTCGCGCGTCACATCGCGAATATGAAGAAATTCGGTGTGCCGGTCGTGGTCGCGATCAACCGCTTCACCGCCGATACCGAAGACGAGATCGCAGCAGTGCGCGCCGCCGCCGAAGCGCAGGGCGTGGAGGCGGTTCTGTGCACCCATTGGGCCGAAGGCGGCGCGGGGACCGAGGCGCTGGCGGAGAAGATCGTCGCGCTGACCGAGAGCCCGTCGCAATTCGCGCCGCTCTATCCCGATGACATGCCGCTGTTTGAGAAAATCGAAACCATCGCCACGCGCATCTACCACGCGAGCGATGTCTATGCCGATCAGAAGATCCTCAACCAGCTTCGCGACTGGGAGGCCGCGGGCTATGGCAACCTGCCGATCTGCGTGGCCAAGACGCAGTATTCCTTCAGCGCGGACCCGACGCTGCGCGGGGCGCCCTCGGGCCATACGCTGCCGATCCGCGAAGTGCGGCTCTCGGCGGGGGCGGGGTTCGTCGTGGTGATCTGCGGTGAAATCATGACCATGCCGGGCCTTCCCCGGCACCCGGCTGCGGAGACGATCGGCCTCGATGCCGAAGGCCGCATCACGGGTTTGTTCTAGGGGCGCGGTCTTGAGCTTGTTGGGCCAAGCTGCGATAGGGGGCGCGAGTGTTCCGGGAGCCTTGTCGATGAAATCTCCGTCAGACCTGCACACGATGGAAGAGCTGCGCGTCGCCATCGATGCGCTTGACCGGGAGCTGGTCGAGATGCTCGGTGCGCGCACCCGGCTGATCGCCCGTGCGGCGGAACTCAAACAGGGAAATGGCTGGCCCGCACGCATCCCCGACCGGGTCGAGGATGTGGTGGCAAAGGTCCGCGCCGCCGCCGGTCCTGCCGGGCTCGATCCCGATCTCGCCGACCGTCTGTGGCGCGAGATGATCGAGCATTTCATCGCGCAGGAAGAACAGGTTCTGGGCAAGGGAGACCCCGATGAGCGCCACGATCATTGACGGAAAGGCGCTTGCGCAGGTCAAGCTGGACGAGACCTATGCCGAGGCACAGAGGCTTTCGGAGGCAGGCTGGGCGCCGCGCCTCGTCTCGATCTCGGTCGGCGATGTCGCAGCGGCCGAACTCTATGTGCGCAACCAGAAGAAATACGCCGAGAAAGCCGGCGTGGCCTTCGAGGTGCGCAACTACCCCGAGACGATCAGCCTCGAACAGCTTCAGGGCGTGCTGGCCGGTCTGAACGCCGATCCGCGCGTCAACGGCATCATCATCCAGCGCCCGCTGCCCGCGCATATCCCGGTCAAGGTGCTGCAGAAGGCGGTGCATCCGCTCAAGGACGTGGAGGGGATGCACCCCGCTTCGATCGGCAACATCGTCTATAACGAGCTGGAACTGGGCCCCTGCACCGCCGTTGCGGCCGTGGAGATCCTGAAATCCCTTCCGCTCCAGACCGAAGGGCTCAATGTCTGCGTGATCGGCCACTCGGAGATCGTGGGCAAACCGATCGCCTTCCTGATGATGGGGCTCGGGGCCACCGTCACCGTGTGCCACCACATGACGCGGCAGGTCTCGGTGCATTCGCGTGCCGCCGATGCCGTGTTCGTCGCGGTGGGCAAGCCGGGGCTGGTCCATGGCGAGATGCTCAAACCCGGCGCGGCGCTGATCGATATCGGCATCAACCGGGTCGAGGGGCGCACCGTGGGCGACGCAGATTTCGACAGCTGCGCCGAAGTGGCGGGCTGGATCACGCCCGTCCCGGGCGGGGTGGGGCCGGTCACGGTCTCGACGCTGATGAACAACGCGGTCCGCGCGACCCGCATGCAGATGGACCATTACCGCACGACCTTCGCGGCGGCGGAGTGACGGAGGAATGAAATGACGGCGACGATCATCGACGGGAAGGCCTTCGCAGCGAGCGTGCGCGAGAAAGTGGCCGAGCATGTCACCCGGCTGCAAGAGGAGCACGGCATCACGCCGGGCCTCGCGGTGGTTCTGGTGGGCGAAGACCCGGCCAGCCAGGTCTATGTGCGCAACAAGGGCAAGCAGACGCTCGAAGCCGGGATGAACTCCTACGAGCACAAGCTGCCCGTGGAGACTTCCGAGGCCGATCTGCTGGCGCTGGTCGAGAAGCTCAACGCCGATCCGGCGGTGCATGGCATCCTCGTGCAGCTGCCGTTGCCCGATCACATCGACGAGGAGAAGGTGATCAACTCGATCACCCCCGCGAAGGATGTCGATGGCTTCCATATCCTCAATGTGGGCCTTCTGGGCACCGGGCAGAAGTCGATGGTGCCCTGCACGCCGTTGGGCTGCCTGATGATGCTGCGCGACCAACTGGGCAGCCTCTCGGGGCTGAATGCCGTCGTGGTGGGCCGCTCGAACATCGTCGGCAAGCCGATGGCGCAGCTGCTGCTGCGCGACAGCTGCACCGTCACGATCGCTCATAGCCGCACCAAGGATCTCGCTGATGTCTGCCGGGGCGCCGATATCCTCGTGGCCGCCGTGGGTCGCCCGCGCATGATCCCGGGCGACTGGGTGAAGCCCGGCGCGACCGTGATCGATGTCGGTATCAACCGGATCGACGCGCCCGAGAAGGGCGAGGGCAAGACCCGGCTGGTGGGCGATGTCGATTTCGACAGCGCCAAGGAGGTCGCGGGCGCGATCACCCCGGTGCCGGGCGGCGTCGGCCCGATGACCATCGCCTGCCTTCTGGCCAACACGGTCACTGCCTGCTGCCGCGCGAACAATCTGCCCGAACCTGAGGGTTTGACTGCCTGACAAAGGTAGGTAAGGATTTCCACAGGTTGGGTGGGGTAAGCGGCCTTTGCCGTTGTCGGAACCGTAACGCTTGCGTTACCCAAGCGTCATTGGGGCGTGACGGCAATGGCAGGTTTCTGGAAAATATATTGGCGGGCATTGAAGATCCCGGCTCTGCCGGTGATCTGGGTCGTCGCATCGCTATTCGGCATCGTGGCCGGACCGTTCAACACTCTCGAATCCATGTCGCTCGGTGCGCGCGTAATTTTCTGGCCGCTCAGTGTCGCGGCAGGCATCCTGATTGGCGCGGCGATTCGCATTTTTGTGCGGCGGAAGCTGGGTTTGCGCCGGTTCCGCTACGAGGCGCCCACGCTTGCCGGTCTTTCCGCTTTGGTACTGACTGTGCCGCTTTACCTGCTCGTCCTGCTACTCGCGGCGAAGCCCAACTTCCGGGGGTTCGAGATCTTCCACATGGCGGGCTATATCCTCGGCCTCTCGATGGCAGGCTCGACCCTGCGGCACTGGATGGCGCCTCAGCAGGGGCGTCCAAGGCGGGGGCAGGAGGCCCCGGTGACCGCCGCGCCGAAACAGGCCCGCCGGGACGTGAAGGCAGCGGGTAAGGGGGCTCTGTCGTCGCCCACGCCGCGTTTGCTGTATCGGCTCGAGCCTGACCTGCGCGCACCGCTGATCCGCCTTGCGGTGAATGACCACTATGTCGACGTGGTGACCGAGGCGGGGGAGACGAGCCTGTTGATCCGGCTTGCCGATGCGATCGCCGAGACCGAGGGCACGTCGGGCCTGCAGGTCCATCGCTCGCATTGGGTGGCGCGCGATGCGGTGCGCGGCATGCGCAAGGAAAAGGGGCGCGTCTTCCTTCAGATGGCCGACGGGGAAGAGGTGCCTGTCTCGCGCACCTATCAGCCGCAGGTCGAGTCTGCACGGTTCCGCGCGCCCGATACCGATGGGATGGCCGCGCAGTAATACCCTTAGTGGACTATCACCTCGTCTCTGACGAACATGTTGTCCCAGGCGCGATCCACCAATTCCGGCGTCATCTGATAGGGGATGCCCTCGAATTCGCAGATCGAAATCATCTGGTCGATCAGGAAGACCGGCTGATAATTCGCGTAGATATTGTCGATGGTGGGGTACTTCACCTTCAGCAGATGCAGCAGCGCCTTTTCGTCGAGCGGCATGTTGCGCTTCTTCGCCATCATCTGGAAAATCTTGAGATAGTCGGACTGGTTCGGCCCGTCGATCTTGATCTTGAAGAAGATACGACGCAGCGCCGCCTTATCGAAGATCTCGTTCGGGTGGAAGTTGGTCGAGAAGATCACGAGCGTGTCGAAGGGCACCTCGAATTTCTCGCCCGATTGCAGCGAGAGGATGTCGCGGTTCTCTTCCAGCGGCACGATCCAGCGGTTCACCAGCTTCTGCGGCGGTTCGGCCTGACGGCCAAGGTCGTCCACGATGAAGACGCCTCCCGCCGATTTGAACTGTAGCGGCGCGGTATAGGTGCGCGCGGTCGCATTGTATTTCAGGTCGAGCATGTCGAGCGAAAGTTCACCGCCGGTGATCACGGTCGGTCGCTCGCAATAGACGTAGCGCTGATCGAACTGCATCCCGCGCTTGCGCAGCGAGGTCGGGTCGTCTTCCTCGACCGGAACGGGGGTGTGTACGATCGGGTCGTAGACGGTGATGATCTGGCCCGCATATTCGATGGCGCGCGGGATGAAGATATTGTCGCCGATCGCGTCGCGGATGCCGTTCGAGATCGAGGATTTCCCGTTGCCGGGCGGGCCGTACATCAGGATCGAGCGCCCCGAGGAGACCGCCGGGCCAAGCTGACCGATCAGGTCGGGCGGCAGGATCAGGTGGCCCATCGCGCCCAGAAGCTGCTGGCGGGTCAGCTGGATGTTGCGGATCGACTGGCGCTTCACCTGTTCACGATAGACGGTCAGCGGCACCGGCATTGCGCCGTAATACTCAGACTGCGCCAGCGCATCGAGCGCGCGCGCCTTGCCGGTGTCCGACAGTTGGAAGCCCATCTCGCCGCCGGAATTGGCGTGCAGCGTGCCCATCGCCTCCAACAGGCCCTGCCTGCGGCACATGTCGATCAGGTCCTGCACCATCGTCATCGGCAGGCAGACCAGCTTGGACAGCGCAGAGGCCGTGTCCGTATTGGTGCGGAACATCGTCTTGAGCAGGATGTCCCGCATCATCACGACGTTCAGCCCGGTTTCCTCCAGCGCGCGCGGCGGGGCCGGGGCGATGACATTCGAGGTCATCATGTTCATCTGGCGCGTCCTCTCGGCTGTGCACCCCGCTTTGGTCCTGCGCAGGGGCTAAGATCGGTCCGGGCCAATCTTGCCGGTGATTGTGGCCAAATGTTGGAAAAACCGGGTAATCGCCGCGATACCCGATCGCGTGGCTGAACAATCAGCCGAGGGCCACGAGCAGCAGATACGCCCAGAGCGTGCCGACCAGCGCCAGCCCCATCGGGAAGTCTTTGCGCTTCCAGCTCACCCAGTCGGGCGTGGCGTTCACCACGGCCGGGATTGCGCGAAAGATCCGGTGCGCGGCGAAGGCCGCGAGCAGGAAGGCGCAGAGCAGGAACATCGTCAGCTGCACGTCGAACAGCTCATGCGAGAAAAACGGCGCGGCGGCGGCTGCGAATTTCGCGTCGCCCGCACCGAAATGCGCGATCTGGTTCAGGATGTAACCGATCACGAAGACGACCAGCGCATGGCTCCACCGCCAGGCATAGACGTCGATCGGCAGAAGGAACGGCCCCGCGAAAGCGAAGATCACCAGAAGCGCCAGCACCGCCTTGTTGCGGATTTTCATGTATTTGAGATCGGTGAAGACCACCCAGGCGCATACCGGGGTGATCAGTACCAGAAAGATCAGCGCCGAAAGCGGCGGGGCGAGACCGAGCATCCTCTTAGCCTTTCAGCGCGCTCGACGATCCCTGATCGAGCGCCTTAAGCGCCCGGTCGGCCTCCGCGAAATACTGCGGATTGGTGTCGATCGCGTCTTGCAACAGCGTCTTGCCGATATTGACGTCGCCGCGCTTCACCGCGGCTAGACCCGCCGTATACAGAAGCTGCGCGCGCTCCGTCTGGGTCATGTCGATCACGGGCAGGTCGTATTTGCCCTGGCTTGCGCGGGCAAGCACGAGGTTGTTCTTCGTGGTGAAGCGGGTCGGATCGTAGGTGAGCGCTTCCTTGAACAGCTTCTCGGCGCCTGCGGCATCGCCGCGGCTGAGCTTGGAGAAGCCCCAGTTGTTGTAGATGCCCGCGGGCTTCGTGGTCAGGCCCGCCGCGGTCTCGTAGAAGCTGTCGGCCTTTTTCCACTGTTTATCGCTATCGGCCACCATTGCTTCGAGGCGGTAGCGGTCATAGGTCTCATGCGTCGGCGGCACGGTGTTCAGCGTGGCCTTCGCCCCGGCCCAGTCATTCGAACGGATCTGCGCCTCGGCCAGCGACACGCGGTCGTCATTGGTCGCGCCCGGCATCGTGAGAACCTCTTGCCAGACCTTCACGGCCTGCACGGGCTTTTGCGCGCGCACCAGGGATTTCGCGAGCCCACGCTTGGCGTCGATCCGATCGGGATGGTCGTTGGACAGCCGGGTGAAATAGGTCACGGCCTCGTTCGGATCGGCGACCGTCAGCATGATGTCCGTAAGGTTGGTCTCATCAACGGCATTCACGCTTTTCATCGCGCGGGCGACTTCGGCGTCGCTGTTATTGCCCATACAGCCGGAGAGAGTCATCGCGCAGCCAGCCAAGGCTGCCAGAAAGATCGGGTGGCGCATGTTACCTGCGTCCTTTTTGCTCGAGCCTCAGTGCTTCGTCAGCAGCAGGTAGTCACCGACCCCTTTCCTGACGAGCGTGAACTGCTTGTCCTGTGGCGCAGCGTAACCCGGCTCTTCTATTTTTGCGAGCGCCCGCTTGAGGTTTTGCTTGATCGCGTCCGATTGGCCACTGTCCAGCGCGAAGGCGAGTTTGAAGACGCGCGCGGCTTCGGCGTATTTGCCGCGCTCCATCAGAACGACGCCAAGGTTGTTCCATGCCGGCACGAAGGTCTGATCGGCCTCGGTCGCACGGCGCAGCATCTGTTCGGCTTGGTTCAAGCGTCCCAGTTTCAGGTCGGCAGAACCGATGCCCGAGAGGATTTCCGCCGTCGCGCCATGCTGGCCCGCCGCGCGGTAATAGGCCTTGAGCGCAAGCTCGTATTCGCCCGCGTCCATCAGCCGATGACCGACGAGAAGCCCGTCGACCGCCTCCGCACCGGGTTTGGTGCCAGGGGCGAAAGCGCCCCGTTTCTCAGCCGAAAGGCCGCCCGGGTTGCAGGCGGCCAGTGTTGTTACTGTCAGCGCGGCCAGTATCAGGCCGCGGCGCTTTGGGATCATGCCGTCAAATGCCCATATTCTTGAAGTTCTCAAGCATATCATGGATCGACGGGCCAACAAGAATGATCAGAAGCGGCGGCACGGTGAACATCATCGTGCCCAGCGTCATCTTGGTGGGGATCTTGTTGGCGGCTTCCTCGGCGCGCATGATCCGCTTGTCGCGCATGTCGGCGGCATAGAGGCGCAGAGCCTCGGCGATCGAGGTGCCGAATTGCTGCGACTGGATCATCACGGTCACGAAGCTCGCGATATCCGGCACGCCCGAGCGTTCGCCGAAATTGCGCAGCACGGTCGACTTGTCGAGACCGGCCTTGATCTCGTGGGCGACCATCGCGAATTCCTCCGACAGGGCAGGGTAGGATTTGTTCAGCTCTTTCGAGACGCGGATGATCCCCTGATCGAGCGACTGGCCCGCCTCGACGCAGACGAGCAGCATGTCGAGCGAGTCCGGGAAACCGTTTTGCATCTCGTCGGTGCGCGCCTTCACGCGCTTGTTCACCCAATATTTCGGGCCGTAATAGCCGACGCCCCCGGGGCCGAGCACCCAAAGCACCGTGCCCAGCATCCCCATGCTTTGCCCCTCGGGCGCGCTGGAGTTGTAGAGCACGACATAGAGCGAGCCGAGCGCGAGCAGGCCGATACCCGCCGCGAACTGGACCGCGTGGAAGGTGCGCACGGCATTCGGGCCGCGATAGCCGGCCGATTGCAGCCATTTGCGCGACTCCGACAGTTCCTCGGCGTTTTGTGGCTCGAGGAAGGCCGAGTATTTCTGCAGCTTGTCGCTCTGGGTATCGCGCAGCTTCGGGTTCGTTTTGTCCGCGTTGCCGCCGGTATTCTGGCGCGGCTGGCGCGGGGCTTTCCCGCGGATCTTGTCGAACGGATCCTCGCGCTTCTTCAGGAGCGCAGGGATCGCGGCGAGCACAAGAAGCCCGCCGAGCGCCGCCAGTGCGATCATCGGACCCATCGGCCCGAGCGCATCGGTCAGCATCTGGTTGATGGCAGCGAAATCCATTGGGCTCTCCTCAGACCTTGATGGTTGTCATGACCTTCATGAAAATCACGTTGGCGCCGAGCAGCAGGAACACCACGATGGCGGCCGGGATGAAGGCGGCGGTCGTTTTGACCTCGTCGTAATAATCGGGCGAAACGACCTGAATGATCACCATCACCACGACGGGGAAGGCCGACAGGAAGATGCCCGACCAGCGCGGCTCTGCAGTGATCGCCTTCACGCGGCGGAACAGCCGGAAGCGCGAGCGGATGACTTTCGACAGGCCTTCGAGAACTTCGGCGAGGTTGCCGCCCGAGGTCTGCTGGATCGACACGGCGACCGCGAGGAAGCGCAGATCCTGCATATCCAGACGTTCGGCCATTTCCGAGATTGCCTCGGCCACGTTGCGCCCATAGGCGGCCTCGTCGGCGATGATGCCGAACTCGGTGCCCATCGGATCGGGGATCTCGCGCGCGACCGCCTGGATCGCGGAGGCCAGGGGGTGACCGACGCGCAAGCTGCGCACCATCAGTTCCACCGCATCGGGAAGTTGCTCCTCCATCAGCGCCATGCGTTTCTTGGCCTTCGAGCTGACCCAGAAGAACACGCCGCCCACGCCCATGAAGAGCGCGAGGAAAATACGGATGAAGAGCCCCGCCTGTGAGGCCACTGTGAGCGCGATGAAGGCGGCGAAGCAGGCGAAGGCCATGATGCCGATCAGGGCCATCGGCGAGAAAGCGATATTGCCTTTCTGCGCCTTGTCGGCCAGCAGCGAATAAAGCGGGATCGAGCGCGCGTCGTTATGCTGCGTCGCTTCCTTGCGCAGACGTTCCAGCACCTCTTCGCGCCGCTCGCCCTTGTTGAGCATCTCGAGGCGGCGATTGACCCGCTTGTTGAGCGAGATCGACTTGCCGAAGAACAGCAGATAGACGCCTTCGACGAGCAGCAGCACTGCGACGAAGATCAGCAGGTA
Organism: Thioclava sp. F36-6; assembly: GCF_002020305.1. NCBI lineage: Bacteria > Pseudomonadati > Pseudomonadota > Alphaproteobacteria > Rhodobacterales > Paracoccaceae > Thioclava > Thioclava sp. F36-6. Next base: position 183,541 of record NZ_MPZX01000001.1, read on the forward strand.
GATAATGGGGGTCGCCATGGCGGGGTGTCCTTAGTCCTGCACGGGTTCGTAGATCGAAGCCGGCAGGTCGTAGCCCCATTGCCGGAACCGATCGGAATAATGCGAGCGCACGCCGGTCGCGGTGAAGCGCCCGATGATCTTGCCGTCGGGGGCGAGGCCGAGACGCTCGTAGCGGAAGACTTCCTGCATCGAGATCACGTCGCCTTCCATGCCGGTGACTTCCGTCACCGAGACCATGCGGCGCGAGCCATCCTGCAGACGCGAGGCCTGCACAATCAGGTTCACAGCCGACGCGATCTGACTGCGCATCGCTTTCATCGGCATCTCGATGCCCGACATCGAGATCATGTTCTCCAGACGCGCCACGCCGTCACGGGCGGAGTTCGCGTGGATCGTGGTCATCGACCCGTCGTGACCGGTGTTCATGGCCTGCAACATGTCGATGACTTCCTCGCCGCGCGTTTCGCCGACGATGATACGGTCGGGACGCATGCGCAGCGCGTTCCTGAGACAGTCGCGCTGAGTGACCGCGCCCTTGCCTTCGACGTTCGGCGGACGGCTTTCCATTCGGCCCACATGAGTCTGTTGCAGCTGGAGTTCGGCCGTGTCCTCGATCGTCAGAATGCGCTCGGCGTTGTCGATGAAGGACGACAGCGCGTTGAGCGTCGTCGTCTTACCCGAACCCGTCCCGCCTGAGACGATCACGTTGAGACGCGTCGCGACCGCGGCTTGCAGATAGGCCGCCATTTCCTCGGTGAAGGCACCGTAATTGACGAGATCGTCGATCCCGAGCTTGTCCTTCTTGAATTTACGAATGGAGACGAGCGAGCCGTCCACCGCGATCGGCGGTACCATCGCGTTGAAACGCGAGCCATCGGCAAGACGGGCGTCCACGTAAGGGTTGGATTCATCGACACGACGACCCACGGCCGACACGATCTTGTCGATGATGCGCAGCAGGTGGCGTTCATCCTTGAAGGTGATGTCGCTCAGTTCGAGTTTGCCGTCGCGTTCGATGAAGATCTGCTGCGGGCCGTTGACCAGAATATCGTTGACGGTCTCGTCCTTGAGCAGTGGCTCGAGCGGGCCGAGGCCCATGACCTCGTCGTAAAGCTCCTGCTGCAGCGCCTGGCGGTCCTGCGCGTTCAGCGCGACCGAAAGCTCGGTCATCGCCTCGGCGGTGATGTCGGCGATCTCCGCGCGCAGCTCGCGTTCCGAGGCGTGCTCGAGCGCGGCGAGGTTCAGGTTCTCCAGTAGCCGCTTGTGCAGCTCCACCTTGAGTTCCTGAAGGCGCTGCTTGCGCTTCTTTTCCTTGTCGACGGCCACCGGGTCGGCGGCGACCTTCTGAGGCGCCATCTTGCGATGCACCTGCGTCTTCGGCGCAGCGTCGATCGGCGGCGGCTTGGCGGCACCGGGCGCGGGCGGCGGGGGGGCGGCCTTGCCGTTGGTGGGCTTTGCCCCGTCTTTCTTGTAGCGCGAAAACATCTGGACGTGTCCTTTCGGGTCAGGCGGCCGCTTCGACGGCTTCGTTCAGCTCCACCAGCGAGCCGGCAAGCTTCTGGAATTCCTTGCGCAGCGGCACTTTCGGCGCAGAGAGCGCCAGCGGAAGCCCGTGGTCGTTGGCCTGCGTGATCTGCTTGCCGCCATCGCTCATCAGCAGTTCGAGCGAGATATCGAGGCTCTCAGCCAGTCGCTTCACGCGCGCCTTGCCGTTGAGATCGGTGAATTTCGGTGCGCGGTTGAGCACGTAGCGCAGCTTCTCGGTCGGCAGCCCTTCGGATTTCAGAGCACGCTGCATCCGCAGCACGTTCTGGGCCGAGCGCATGTCCAGCTCGATCAGCGCGAAGTAGAGATGCGCCTTGTTCAGCACTGTCTCGGTCCAGCTGACCACGGTCGAGGGCATGTCGATCACGACGAAATCGTAATGCGCGCGCGCCATGTCGATCAGGCGCTCCAGATCCTCGCCGCTCAGCAGATCGAGCGGCAGCATGTCGGTCGGCGCGGTCAGCACATCGAGCTTGTCGTTGAAGCTGAGCATCGCCTGCCGGAAGGTTTCCTTATCCATATGCTCGGTATCGGCGAGCATCTCGTAGATCACCTCGCGACGCGGCAGGTCGAGATAGGTCGCCGCAGCGCCGAATTGCAGGTCGAGATCGAGCAGGCAGACCTTCGGCGAGGTCGACGGCGCTTTCTTCTTCTTTTTGCCGTCGTGGATCGTCGCCATTTCCCAGGCGAGGTTCATCGCGAAGGTGCTCGCGCCGACACCGCCGGACAGGCCGTGGACCGGAAGAACGACACCATCATGGTTGCCGGTCGCCGCGAAGGTCGGGGCGTGCATGGGGGTCGACATCTCGGGTGGAGGCGCGGCTTGGCCCAGACGCTCGATCGCGTCATGGAGCGCGCCTTCGGGAAGCGGGTAGGGGACGAAATCATCGGCCCCGAGGCGCAGCAGCTGATGCAGCGCGATCGGGCTGACCTCGTCGGCGATCAGGATGACGCGAATATTACGGTCCTTCGCCTCGGTGATGATGCCGGAGATCTTGGTCAGCTCATCCTCGTCTTCGCCATCCACGGCAATCGCGATGAACTCGAGCTGTTCCGCATCGGGTTGGCTCAGGAAGATTGCCGCTTCGTCAAAGGTAAGGTCGCCCCAGCTTTCACCAAGCTCGGTCTCCATATCCTCGATCAACAGGTCGAAATTCGACACATCGCGTGACACGGTGCACGCCTGAATCGGGGCCGGCTCCGAAGTCATGATAGCTGCTGCAGTCATTGCCTCTGTCCTCTTTTTCGTGACCCGCGGCGGGGTTCGGTTAACTCTGTTGCTACGCCGCAGACCGGACGCGACTCGCTGGACGCGCCTATTCCGTCGAGGATCAATCTCGTTTCCAATCTGGGCGACATTGGGGCCAGACTGTTTCAATTGTGGGATAAAGAGAGACGATAAAGAAAAACGGCGGGCTTTGTTGAAAGCGCCCGCCGTTCGGTACTGTGTCGTCTCGCCGCAGCGAGACAAATAGGTGAATCCAGAGCCTTAGTTGCCTTCGCCCCCGGCGCTCGCCGAGGCGATGTAGTCGCGATAGATCACCGCCGCGTACTTGCCGTCGAGCAGCATCGGTTTGCCCTTGGTCACGAAACCCGAGACCTCGGTGACGGTGCGGCGATTCTGTTCGTTCGGAGCCTGCGTGTAGACCAGCGGATGCGTTTCGCCGTAGGACACGAGCGCCTCGAGCCGCGAGCGGGAGATGCCCTGCGCGACGAGGAAATTCACCACGGCCCGCGCGCGCCGCAGCCCCAGAGCCTTGTTGTAAGCGTTGGAGCCGACGAGGTCGGTGTGTCCGTAGACGCGGAAGCGCACTTCCGGGTTCTGCCGGATCCAGTTTGCCTGCATCAGCAGCGCATTGCGCGCCTGCGCATCGAGCACCGAAGAGTTAAAGGCGAAATGCACCGTGTTGGGCACGTCAGCGGCGAATTTGCGCGTCATGTTGATGACGTAGCTTTGGCTGCCGCTCATCATCGCCTGATTCTGCGCGATGGCGGAGCCGAAGCCCAGCGACCCTTCCGTGGTCGAGCCGACCTCCGAGTTGAAGGTCTTGGTGCCTTCCGAACAGCCAGCCAGCACAGCCATGGTGCCGACGGTGATCGCGAGAGTGCGTAGTTTCATGTTTCCAGCCATCTCGCTCACTCCATCACATAGCCATAGGAGCCGGAGAAGTCCTGCTTGGCGACTTCCGCGGCAGGGCCTTTTTGCGGCGCTTTGCCGCCCGAGGTTCTGCCGTTGAGGAACAGCTCGGACTCGGTTGGCGGCTTCAGGCGATCCGTCGGCAGCGCCAGCGTGTCACCCTTGACGGGCGAGACAAGATGCGGCGTCACGATGATCACCAGTTCGGATTGCTTGCGTTCGAATTCGGTCGAGCGGAACAGCGCGCCGAGCACCGGAACATCGCCGAGCCACGGGATCTGGCCCACGGAATCGTTGAAGTCGTCCTGAAGGAGGCCCGCGATCGCGAAGCTTTCGCCGTCGCGCATCTCGACCGTGGTCGAGGTCGAGCGTTTCTTGAAGGCGCTGACGTTGAACGTACCGCTCGTATAGCCGTTCGCCGTGTCGATCGAGGAGACCGAGGCGGCGATTTCGAGGTTGATCACGTCACCGTCCACCACGCGCGGCGTAAAGGACATCTCGACGCCGAAGGGTTTGTACTGGATCGAGACATCGCCATTGTTGAGCACCGGGATCGGATATTCGCCACCGGCGAGGAAGTCTGCGGACTGGCCGGAAAGCGCCGTCAGGTTCGGTTCCGCGAGGGTGCGCACCACGCCTTTGTTTTCCAGCGCTTGGATGAGAACACCCAACTGGAACGTGCCGCGGCCGATGCCAATGCCGATCCCGTTGTCGTAGGTCTGCGCGGGTGCGGTTGCGGTGGTGGTCCTCGTGCCTCCGAAGCCCGCACCCGCGCCCAAGGTTCCGTTCGGCCCAACGCTTGCATTGATTGAGGAGCTGAGGCTTTTGGCGACCGAGCGCTGCATCTCTGCGAAGCGCACTTTCAGCATCACCTGCTGCGTGCCGCCAACCATCATCAGGTTCGACACCCGGTCCGGCGCGTAGCGATTGGCCAGTTCCAGCGCGCGGCTGAGTTTCTGCGCCGAGGAGACCGTGCCCGAAAGGACGATCCCGTCATTCGCAGTGCGCACCTGGATGTTCTCGCCGGGCAGGATCTGTTTGAGGCGTTCCTTGAACTCCGCGAGGTCCGGGGTCACCTGAACGTCGACATTCGACACCAGCTTGCCGTCGGCACCAAGGATCGTCAGCGTCGTCCGGCCCGGCACCTTGCCCAACACGTAGATCGAGCGATCCGAAAGGGTCTGGATGTCCGCGATGCCGGGATTGGCGATCGAGAGCTCCGAAAACGGCGTGTCGCTTTCCACGACCACCGCGCGGTTCAACGGAACCGTCAGCGGAGCCTGAGTTGCCCCGGACAGAATCCGCAACGTGTCTGCTTGCGCCGGGCTCATTACCGCGACGCTCAGCGCCATGCCGCATAGGCAGGCCTGCATTAAGGTTTTCAATTTCATCTGTGACCCTGCCTCTCCGATCACGCCACTCGCAAATCTTTTGTCTGCTTAGGGACTGTTTTGGTCCGTTATTGCAAAGGAGAATGCGCCAAGACCCGTTTTTTTGCAAGAATCAATGGATTGAGCGCCGTTCTTGATGTGGATAAACGGTCACATGTGAAAGCGGGGCCCCGTAGGACCCCGCACAAATGACTGATATTTGTCATTTATTTAGTTGGTGCAGGGGATCGGCGTCTCGATGACTTCCGTGCCCTTGCGGGTCTTGATCGTGCAGACCTGCGCTTTTTCTACCTTCTTGGCCTCTTGCTTCTGGATACCAAGCAGCTCGTCACGGTTGATTTCGATCTGGCCAAGCTGTGCGCTGTTGTCGAGGCCGACGAGCGAGAGGGTCAGGCGCCCGGTGTTCTGAGCGAGTGTCAGGGCCGCGACCTGCTCGGGGCTGACTTCGGCGGTGACCGAGCGGGCGATTTGGGTGGCTTTCGTGCGGTCAGGATCGGTGCTCTGATCGATCGCGATCAGTTTAAGGTTGCGGTCGATCAGCTTGGTCACCGGTTCATTGCCGATCTGACCGGACCAATAGACATCGACCAGATCGCCCGGGCGCAGAAAGCCCGAGACAGCCGAGGTCGAGGACACCTGGATCGTAAAGGCGCGGCGTCCGTCAGGAAGGCTCGCCATGATACCGGCATTCTGACCGGGTTGCGTCACGCGCGAGGCCAGGAGCACTTCGCCGGGTGTCAGTGCGCGCATCGAAGCCCGTTCGCGGGTGTCACCTTCGAAGAACGCGGCACGTGCTGCTTCCGGCGTGCCTTCCTTTGCCGCGATGACGGTGAAGGCATTTTGCGGGACCGCATTGGCCTGCATCTTGATCACGGCCAGATCCTTCGGTCCGAATTGCTCGCCGTATCTCAGCGGCTTGCGGACCACGACTACATCGGCAAGTTTCGGCGCGTCTTTTTGAAGCGCGGCCAGCTGATCGCGTTCGGCTTGAAACTGTGCAATTTGCCCCCGCGCCATCATGACTGCCACTCCCGCGAGGCCGACGCCTGCGACAAGGAAGAGAACAAAGATCAGTCGCATTGGTTCATCCTTCTGTTTTCTGAACGGCGACAATACCGCGACGAGAGTCGTTTAATTGCAGAGAAAAATGGCGAAACGTTGTCGTATGAACGGTCTCGGCGTGGAATTAGCCGGTCTAGCCGTCGCTGAGTTCTTCAACCGCGAAGGCCGGGACGACCTCTTGCTCGTCGATGAATTTCGAGATTTTGCCGGATGCGCCGGCGGTCTCCTGCCAAATCAATGCAGTCGCCATGAAGCCCAGGGCAACGAGAGACGATGTCAGCACGACCCAGTCGATCGTGACCGCGCCGTCTTCGTCGCGCAGCATGGGCTTTAATTTCCAAAACCGGTTGCTCATGTAATCCCCTCTCTGCGTGCTAAGAGCGTTGCGTTCAAATGGGTACCCAAACGTCATGTCCGAATTGCGGCGGCCGGAGGGATTTTTCACGAACGCGTCAGCAACGCACCCGCGCGCCCCCGAAGCATTGGGCTCTTTCGAAATGCAACGGGCCGCTCGAAGGCGGCCCGTAACGTCAATCTCAAGTCTGGCGATTAGCCGCCGGTCGAGTCGGTCGTGGTGGTGGTCGGCAGGAAGCCATCCGCCATGCCGCTGGACACTTCGCTACCGTCGAACGACTGGGTGACTTCCGCGCCGTCGAGGTACTCAGCAATCTTGCCCGACAGACCAGCGGTCTGGGTGCGGACCAGGGCCAGTGCAGCAGCGCCGAGGCCGACGACAGCAGCGGTCAGCACAACCCAGTCAACGGTCACAGCGCCGTCTTCTTCGTCGTGGAACTTCTTGATTTTGAAAAACTTCATCATGGTGTCTCTCCTAAGGTTTGTCTCTGCCCCGCGGTCTCGGTTGGCGTCCGTGCCGGTTTCCGTCTCGCGGTATGGGGACATATGGCCCCCGGAACGTGGCGCGATTTGGGCGCATCGCAGGCGATTTCGCGAAAATGAAAATCCTGCCTGACGAAGTCGCTAAGTCATTGTTAATTAAAGAAACAAAAATCTGACTTTTTGTGAGATTTGCATTTTGCGTCCGAGTTTCGGCCGCCAAACCACGATTCGTCGGCCCGAAAACGGCGGATTTTCTGGAATTTTTCCGGGTTTTCAGGGATAGTCGGGCGAAAGCGGCCCTCGAGAGCCGCGTGAGGCAGTGAGCAGGTGGCGCAGATGCGCAAGGTTTTCGCAGGGATTCTCTGCAGTGCGATGGTGGCCGTGGTCGCGCCCGTGGGGGCCGAGCCTGCAGCCCCCGTCTTCAAGAGCGTGAAGCCCAAGACCGTCAAGCCGCCTGCGCCGGGCACCAAGCGCTTCATCACGATCCAGATCGATCCCGAGGAGCAGAAGCGCCAGCTTGCCGCGATGGCCAAGCAGCCTTGGGAGCCGGAAACAGCCCCTGCCAAAGAGGACGGCGCGACGGGCGATGCACCGGCCGCTACGCCCACGCCGCGCGCGCCTGCGCATTACGCGTGGTATTGGAACAAGGTCTCGCCGCGCCTTGGAGAGCGGGCGGGGCGGTTCGATCAGGCGATCTCAGCGCTGTCGCAAGGGCCGAAGGGCACACGTGTGCGCGAGCCGCGGCTCAATGATCTGGCGAAGATCGCGCGCGCCCATGGCACCGATATCCTGCGCTCCACCATCGGAACCGAAGTTTCGCCCGCGCTGGTGCTGGCGATGATCTCGGTGGAATCCGGCGGGCGCTTCGACGCGCAAAGCCATGCGGGGGCCGTGGGACTGATGCAGCTGATACCGGCCACGGCCGAGCGGTTCGACGTCGCAGACAGCAAGAACCCCGCGCAGAACATCGCAGGCGGGGTGAGCTATCTCGACTGGCTGATGAAGGAATTCGACCGCGATCCGCTGATGGTCATCGCCGCCTATAACGCGGGCGAGAACGCGGTGAAGAAGAATGACGGTGTGCCGCCCTATGCGGAGACGCGTGACTACGTGCCGAAGGTGTTGGCGGCGTGGAACGTGGCGCGGGGGCTCTGTGCGACGCGCCCGCAGCTGGTGAGCGACGGCTGCGTCTTCCAGGTCACCCAAATGGCAAAGAGCGGCCCCTGAGGGCCGCTCTCTTCGTCTCTAGCCTATCAGTTGACGATCGTCGCCTCGGTCGCTTCGCGGATCTCGTCTTCGGTGACGCCCTCGGCGCACTCGACGATCTTCAGCCCGCCCTCGACCACATCGAGCACACCGAGATTGGTGATGATGCGGTTGACGACGCCGGTGCCGGTCAGCGGCAGGGTGCATTCCTTCAGAAGCTTGCTGTCGCCATGCTTGTTGGTGTGGTCCATCACGACGATGACGCGCTTCACGCCCGCCACGAGGTCCATCGCGCCGCCCATGCCCTTCACCAGCTTGCCCGGGATCATCCAGTTCGCCAGATCGCCATTCTCGGCCACTTCCATCGCGCCGAGGATCGCCATCGCGATCTTGCCGCCGCGGATCATGCCGAAGCTCATCGAGCTGTCGAAATAGACCGTGTTGGGCAGTTCGGTGATGGTCTGCTTGCCGGCGTTGATCAGGTCGGGATCCTCTTCGCCCTCATAGGGGAAGGGGCCCATGCCCAGCATGCCGTTCTCCGATTGCAGCGTGACGTGCACGCCCTCGGGAATGAAGTTCGGGACCAGCGTCGGGATGCCGATGCCGAGGTTCACATAGGTGCCGTCTTCAAGCTCCTGCGCCGCGCGGGCGGCCATCTGATTTCTATCCCATGCCATGGGTCAGGCCTCCTTCTTTTCGCGGGTGGTGACTTTTTCGATGCGCTTTTCGTGCTCGCCCTGGATCAGGCGGTGCACGTAGATGCCGGGCAGGTGGATGCAGTCGGGGTCGAGCGAGCCCACGGGCACGATCTCTTCGACTTCCATCACGCAGACCTTGCCACACATCGCCGCCGGCGGATTGAAGTTGCGCGCGGTCTTGCGGAAGATCGCATTGCCGGTCTCGTCGGCTTTCCACGCCTTCACGATGGAGACGTCGGCGAAGATGCCCTCTTCGAGGATGTAGTGCTCGCCGTTGAACACCTTGACCTCTTTACCCTCGGCGATCTGCGTGCCGTAGCCGGTCTTGGTGTAGAAGCCGGGGATGCCGTGACCGGCGGCGCGCATGCGCTCTGCCAGCGTGCCCTGCGGGTTGAATTCCAGCTCGAGCTCGCCGCTCAGATACTGGCGCATGAATTCGGCATTCTCGCCCACGTAGGACGACATCATCTTCTTGATCTGCTTGGTGTCGAGCAGCTTGCCGAGGCCGAACCCGTCCACGCCGCAGTTGTTCGACGCGACCGTGATGTCCTTGACCTTGCTCTCGACCAGCGCGTCGATCAGCATTTCGGGGATGCCGCAAAGCCCGAAGCCCCCGGCCGCGATCAGCATTCCGTCGAAAAGAAGCCCGTCTAGGGCCTCTTCCGCGGAACCGTAAATCTTGTTCATGGATATCCTCCGCTCATGTGCGCGTGAAGATGACGCCGGGGCGGGGGGGAGTCAATTGCTGCGATGCGGCGAAGGCGGGTGTTAGGATCAACTTCACGCGTAAATAGACCGGGGGAGGGGGCTCTGCCCCCGTCGGCGTAGGGCGACAAGACTTAAGAGAGAGGGGGCTCCGCCCCCGCTCGCGATGCGAGCTCCCCCGGGATATTTTTACCAAGAGGAAGCGGGACGCGGGCGCCTCACTCCTCGTCGGTCTTCTTGGCAGCCGTCCTTTTCGCCGCGGGTTTCTTCGTGGCGGTCTTCTTGGCGGCCGGTTTCTTTGCAGCGGGCTTTTTCGCGGCCGTCTTCTTCGGCGCGGCTTTCTTCTTCGTGCCGCCCTTCTTCGCCGCTTTCGCCTCGATCAGCGGAAGCGCGTCTTCGAGCGTGACGGATTCCGGCTCCAGCTCTTTCGGCAGGGTCGCGTTGATCTTGCCCCATTTGACGTAAGGCCCGTAGCGCCCCGGCATGACCGCGATCGGGCCGCCCTCGGGGTGTTCGCCCAGCTCCTTGAGCGGCTTCGCGGCAGCGCCGCGCCCGCCTTTGGCAGCCTTCTGGGCGATCACTTCCACGGCGCGGTTCATGCCGATGGTGAAGACCTCGTCGACCTCGGGCAGGTTCGCGTAGATTCGGCCCTTCTTGACGTAGGGCCCGTAGCGCCCGATCCCGGCTTCGACCAGCTCGCCATCTTCCGGGTGCGGGCCGATCTCGCGCGGCAGGCTCAAGAGCAGCAGCGCTTTCTCGAGGTCGATCTCTTCGGGCTTCCAGCCCTTGGGCAGCGAAGCACGCGGCGGTTTGGGCACATCCTCGGTCGGCTCGCCCTTCTGGACATAGGGCCCGAAACGACCGACGCGCAGCGTGATCGCCTGATCCTCGTCGTAGCCGAGCACCTTGCCGTCGAGCGCCTGCACTTCGTCATCGCCATCGGGCGCCGACAGAGGCCGGGTAAAGCGGCATTCCGGATAGTTGCCGCAGCCGATGAAGGCCCCGCCGGAGCGCGCGGTTTTCAGGTGCAGCTTGCCACTGCCGCAAAGCGGGCAGATGCGCGGGTCGGACCCGTCGGGCCGCGGCGGATAGAGATGAGGGCTGAGAACCTCGTCGATCTTGTCGAGCACTTCCGAGATGCGCAGCTCCGACGTCTCTTCCAGAGCCGCCGAGAAATCGCGCCAGAAGCGCTTGAGCACTTCCTTATAGTCGCGATCGCCCGCCGAGATATCGTCGAGCTGGTCTTCCAGATCGGCGGTGAAATCGTATTCGACGTAGCGCTTGAAGTAATTCGACAGGAAGGCCGTCACGAGCCGCCCGGTATCCTCGGGCAGAAGGCGGTTCTTGTCCTTGCGCACATAGCCGCGATCCTGAATCGTCGTGACGATCGAGGCATAGGTGGACGGGCGCCCGATGCCGAGTTCTTCCATCCGCTTGACCAGCGTCGCCTCGGTGTAGCGCGGCGGCGGTTGGGTGAAGTGCTGCTCGGGCGTGATGTCGCCCTTCTTGGCCTCTTCGCCCTCATGGATCTGCGGCAGGCGGTTGCTGTCCTCGCCCTCGTCATCGTCGCGGCCCTGATCGTAGACTTTCAGGAAGCCGTCGAACACGACGACGGAGCCGGTCGCGCGCAGCTCGACCTGTTCGTCGCCGGAGCCGACGAGAACGGTCGTGCGCTCGAACCGGGCCGCTTCCATCTGCGACGCGATCGTGCGCTTCCAGATCAGGTCATACAGCTTCCACTGATCGTCGGAGAGCTTCAGCTTGTCGGGCGATTTCGACATATCCGTCGGGCGGATACATTCGTGCGCTTCCTGCGCGTTCTTCGCCTTGTTCTTGTACATGCGCGGAGATTTCGGGACGTAGCTGTCGCCGAACTTGTCCTTGATCGCATCGCGGGCCTGCATCACGGCCTCGGGGGCCATGTCGATGCCGTCGGTCCGCATATAGGTGATGTGACCCGCTTCATAGAGACGCTGCGCCGCCGACATCGTCGCCCGCGCGCCGAAGCCGAACTTGCGGCTGGCTTCCTGCTGGAGCGTCGAGGTCATGAAGGGCGGGTAGGGGTTGCGGTTGGCGGGTTTCGCCTCGACCGAGGTCACGCTGAGATCGCGCGACGTGATCGCCTGCACTGCCATCTCGGCCGCGGTCTCGTTCTCGAGGTCGTATTTCTCGAGCTTCTTGCCGCCCAGAACCGACAGGCGCGCCTCGTATTCCTGACCGCGCGGCGTCGTCAGGACCACCTTCACCGTCCAGTATTCGCGCGGCTTGAAGGCTTCGATTTCCATCTCGCGCTCGACGATGAGACGCAGGCAGACCGATTGCACGCGGCCCGCCGATTTCGCACCGGGCAGCTTGCGCCACAGGACCGGCGAGAGGTTGAAACCCACGAGGTAGTCGAGCGCGCGGCGGGCCAGATAGGCCTCGACCAGCGGGGCATCGACATCACGCGGATGCTTCATCGCCTCGAGGATCGCGGTTTTGGTGATCGCGTTGAAGGTGACGCGGGAGACGTTCTTGCCTTTGAGCTTCTTCTCCAGCGCTTCCTGCAGGTGCCACGAGATCGCTTCGCCTTCGCGATCGGGGTCAGTTGCGAGGATCAGCGTGTCGTCGTCTTTCAGCGCATCGGTGATCGCCTTGATGTGCTTTTTCGAGTCGCTCGCGACTTCCCATTTCATCTCGAAATCGTGCTCGGGATCGACCGAGCCGTCTTTCGGAGGCAGATCGCGGACGTGACCGAAAGAGGCGAGAACGGTGTAGTCCGACCCTAGATACTTGTTGATCGTCTTGGCCTTGGCAGGGGATTCGACGACAACAACAGCCATAAGGTCCTCACTATTCAGTGCAAAAAGGGTCTGGGCGCGGAACATGTGGGCGTTTGGGGCGAATTGTCAATGCGTCCTGACCCTGAGGTAATCCCTTCCCCCTTAGAGCGGACGACTGATTAGGCCGCCCCGATGCCGCTCTATCCGGCCTTCGATTTCGAGCGCAGTGAGGGCTTGCGAGAAGGCCGCCGCAGCCACGTCGAGATCGCGGATCACCTGATCCTCGGCGGTGGGGGAGGGGCCGAGCCGTTCGAGGATCTTCGCGCCGAGATCCCCGCTTTTCACGGCGCGGCGCGTTGGCGGAGGGGGCGGCGCAGGGCGCGGTTCGGGTGGCGCCGCGCGGGCGTTCAGCGCCGCCAGCACATCCTCGGACCCGCGCACCAGTGTCGCTCCGTCGCGGATCAGCGCATTGCAACCGCCTGCGCGCCCGTCCATCGGATGGCCCGGCACGGCCATGACCTCCCGCCCCTGATCGAGCGCGTCGCTCGCTGTGATCAGGCTGCCCGATTTCAGCGCCGCCTCGACCACGACGACGCCTGCGCTGAGCCCCGAGATGGTCCGGTTGCGCGCAGGGAAGTGGCGCGCCTGCGGCTGGGTGCCGGGCGGAGCTTCGGTCAGCCGCAGCCCGGTCTCGGCCATTTGCCGGGCAAGCGCCGTATTCTCCTGCGGATAGATCACATCGATGCCGCCCGCCTGCACCGCGATTGTCCCCGTGGGCAGGGCGGCCTCATGGGCGGCGGCGTCGATCCCGCGCGCCAGTCCGGAGACCACGCAGATGCCCGCCTCTCCGAGACCTTCGCTCAACCGCTTCGCCATGCGCAGCCCCAGCGAAGAGGCATTGCGCGCGCCGACCAGTGCGATCATCGGGCGGGTGAGCAACTCCTGCTGGCCAAGCGCCCAGAGCACGGGGGGCGCGTCGTCGATCTCGGCGAGCGCTGCGGGATATCCCGGCCCGCCATGGATCAGCAGTTGCGCGCCCGCCGCCTTGCCCGCCTTGATCTCGGCGCGGGCCTGTTTCTCGGGGCAGGGGGTGTAATCGGCGACGCCCGCCGCGCGGGCCACTTCGGGCAGAGCCGCGAGCGCTGCCGCAGCAGAACCATGTTCGCCGATCAATCTGTGGAAGGTTGTAGGCCCGACACGTCGGGAACGAATGAGGCGAAGAACCGGCAGTTCATCTTCTTCCGTGGTGGGTGGGGTGAAGGGGGTGGGGTAAGAAAACAAATCTGTTTCCATCCGGCCCTCCGCCTCAATCGCCCACCCTTTCTGCCGCGTTAGTCTTAATAACTCGTTACCAAAACCCGTGTCGTAACGCGTTTGGGATAAATTTTTCACGTTTTGGTTGCAGATTTTCGACGCTACCGATTTGCAGCATTGGGAAGCCGGGTCGGTCTTCCCGGCCCGTCTGCCCTGCGCCTGCTACGATTCCCTTTATGCGGCTTATGCAGCAGAGCCGCCCACGGTCAGGCCGCCGATCATCAGGGTCGGCTGGCCGACGCCCACCGGCACCCATTGGCCCGCCTTGCCGCAATTGCCGATGCCGGGATCCAGCGCGAGGTCGTTGCCGATGGCGCGGATATGCTGCATCGCGGTCGGCCCGTCGCCGATCAGGGTCGCACCCCGCACCGGCGCGCCGACGACACCGTTCTTCACGCGGTAAGCTTCGGTGCAGTTGAAGACGAACTTGCCGTTGGTGATGTCGACCTGACCGCCGCCGAAGCCGACTGCATAGATGCCGTCCTTCAAATCGGCGAGAATCTCGCCCGGATCGGCATCGCCGCCCAGCATGTAGGTGTTGGTCATCCGCGGCATCGGGGCATGGGCAAAGCTCTCGCGCCGTCCGTTGCCGGTGGCCTCCACGCCCATCAGGCGCGCGTTCTGGCGGTCCTGCATGTAGCCCACCAGCACGCCATCCTCGATCAGCACGTTCTTGCCCGAGGGCGTGCCCTCGTCGTCGATCGTGATCGAACCGCGCCGGTCGGGGATCGTGCCGTCATCGAGCACAGTGACGCCTTTCGCCGCCACCTGCTGACCCATCAGCCCAGCGAAGGCCGAAGATTTCTTGCGGTTGAAGTCGCCTTCGAGGCCGTGGCCGACCGCTTCGTGCAGTAGCACGCCCGGCCAGCCCGGCCCAAGCACCACATCCATCACGCCGGCAGGCGCGGGTTCGGCGCGCAGGTTCACCAGCGCGATGCGCAGCGCCTCGCGCGCGACCGGCTGCCAATGCGCGGGCTCAATCAGGCCCGACAGGCCGAACCGCCCGCCGCCGCCATGGCCGCCGGATTCGCGGCGTCCGTTCTCTTCCACGATGACCGAGATGTTGATCCGCGCCATCGGGCGGATATCCGAAACCAGCCCGCCCTCGGGGCGCAGGATGAACACCTCCTGCAGGCTCGCCGCCATCGAGGCCGAGACCTGCACGACGCGCGGGTCGAGGTCGCGGGCGAACGCGTCGATCTCGCGCAGGATGTCGATCTTCGCGGCGAAGGGCGTGTCCGAGACGGGATCGGTATCACTATAAAGATGCAGGTTCGTGCCCTTGGGCGGGGGCGCCATTGTGCCGCCGCCATCGCCCACGGCCAGTCGCGCCGTCTCTGTCGCCCGCTTCAGCGCGGCTTCGGAAATCTCGGTCGAATGAGCATAGCCCGCCACATCGCCCTTCACTGCGCGCAGGCCGAATCCTTCGGAGGCATCGTAAGAGGCGGTCTTGACGCGCCCGTCATCGAAGACCAGCGCCTCGGACCGGCGCTGTTCGAGAAACAGCTCGCCATCCTCAGCCCCTGCGGTCGCTTCACGCAGCAGATGCAGCGCGCGATCCTGGTCGAGCTTGTCCTCGAAAGGGGCGAAACGGTCGGGCTTGGTCATCTGGACTCCTGCTAAGGCGATCAATTTTGACAAAATGTCGCAGCTTTTGCTTGCGCCACCCTCCCAATATGATTTTAAAGTGAGAACACGCAACGGTGAACGGTTTGGGAGATCCGAACGCCGTCGGGCGGCAGGGAGAAACGCCGCCAAAAGGGAGACATGGGACTTATGCGCTTTGCAAGCAAGGGCCGCGGCATCGCGGCCGCTGTCACGTCGGCTGTTATGTTGACGCTCGTCGCCGGGCAGGCCTCGGCTCAGGACATGATCAAGGGGTTGCCGGTGATCGGTAAGCCGCATCTGGGCGGCACGGGGTTCCAGCCCGCGTCCTCGAACCTCGCGGAAGATCAGCAATGGCTCGACCATATGCTGCTGGTGATCATCGCCGCGATCTGCGTTTTCGTGTTCGCACTGATCATCTACGCGATCCTGCGCTTCAACAGCCGCGCCAATCCGACGCCGCGCAGCTTCACGCATAACACGCCGCTCGAGATCACCTGGACCTTCGTGCCGATCGTGATTCTCGTGGCGATCGGGGCGTTTTCGCTGCCCGCGCTGTGGAATCAGCAGGAAATCCCGGAAGGCGACATCACCGTGAAGGTGACCGGCTACCAGTGGTACTGGGGCTATGAATACCCCGATGAGGGCGTGGCGTTCGATTCGCTGATGCTCGCGAAAGACGAACTCGCAGATCATGGCTATGCGCCCGACGAATATCTGCTGGCAGCTGACAACGCGATGGTGGTGCCCGCGGGCAAGACGATCGTCGTGCAAGTCACTGGCGCGGACGTGATTCACAGCTGGACCGTGCCCGCCTTCGCCGTGAAGCAGGACGCCGTGCCGGGCCGGATCGCGCAATTGTGGTTTAAGGCCGATCAAGAAGGTGTGTATTTCGGCCAGTGTTCGGAGCTTTGCGGCACCAATCACGCTTACATGCCCATCGTGGTCAAAGTTGTCTCACCGGAAGTTTACGCTAACTGGCTTGAGCGTGCGAAGAATGACTTCGCCTCGGTCGAGACGGATGGCGCGGTTCGGGTCGCACAGAACTGAATTCATTGTGCGATAACACCCGAGGGACGCTTTCATGAGTGACATCAGCTATATCCGCCAACAGGACAACGAGGCGCGGTTCGGCGACTACATCGCGCTTCTGAAGCCGCGCGTGATGTCGCTGGTGGTCTTCACCGCCTTCGTCGGTCTCGTGGTTGCGCCGAATCCGGTGCATCCCTTCGTGGGCTTCGTCGCGATCCTATTCATCGCGCTGGGCGGCGGTGCTTCGGGCGCGCTGAACATGTGGTATGACGCGGATATCGACCGCATCATGCGCCGCACCCGGAACCGTCCGATCCCGGCGGGCCGCATTTCGGAGCGCGAGGCGCTGGGCTTCGGCCTCGCGCTGTCGGGCATCTCCTGCGTGATGCTGGCTCTGGCCACGAATATCTTCTCGGGCCTGTTCCTCGCCTTCACCATCTTCTTCTACGTCGTCGTCTACACGATGTGGCTGAAGCGCGCGACGCCGCAGAACATCGTGATCGGCGGCGCGGCGGGCGCGTTCCCTCCGATGATCGGCTGGGCCGTGTCGACGGGCGGCATCTCGATCGAATCCGTAGCGATGTTCCTGCTGGTCTTCCTCTGGACGCCGCCGCATTTCTGGTCGCTCGCGCTGTTCATGAAGGCGGATTACGACGAGGCGAAAGTGCCGATGCTGACCTCGACCCATGGTCGTCTGGTCACGCGCAAGAACATCCTGTTCTACGCCTTCATTCTCGCCCCCATCGCGGTCGGCACCGGCTTCACCTCGATCGGCGGTCCGGTCTATTTCGCGACGGCGCTGATCATGAATGCGCTGTTCATCAAGGGCGCGATCGACATCCACGCCCGCACCGAAGCGCAGGCGGAGGCCGACAAATACGCGGTCGAGAAGCGCTTCTTCTATTTCTCGCTCATCTACCTCTTCGCGCATTTCGCGGCTTTGCTGGCCGAAGCGGGGCTGAGCTATATCGGTTTGGGAGTCTGGTAAGCGATGGCAATCACCCGGGACAGTGACCTTCATATCCGTCGGTTCTCGCGCAATGCGGGGCTGGGCGCGGTTCTTCTCGGGTTCGTCGCAATCGTCTTCGGCCTGACCGTGGTCAAGGTCGAGAACGGCTCGAAAATGGAAGCCTACGACCACCAGCCGCGCGCCTCCGTGCTGCCGGAAGAAGGGGCCGCGAAATGACCCAACGCCCCGCAGATCGGTCGAACACGCGCGTGCTGCTCTCGCTGCTCGCGGTGATCGTCGTGATGGGGGCAGGGGCCTGGGCTGCGGTGCCGTTCTACAACTGGTTCTGCAAGACGACCGGCTATGGCGGTACGACCAACACCGCCGAGGTGCTGCCCGACAAAGTGCTCGACCGCGAGATCCTCGTGCGTTTCGACGCCAATGTCGCGCGCGGCATGCCGTGGGAGTTCAAGCCGGTCCAGACCGAGATGAAACTGAAGATCGGGCAGAACGGGCTCGCCTTCTACGAGGCCTACAACCCGACCGATCATCCGATCGCGGGCACGGCGAGCTACAATGTCTCGCCCGACGTGGCTGGCTACTATTTCGACAAGATCCAGTGTTTCTGCTTCACCGAACAGGTGCTGCAACCCGGGGAGAGGGTGCAGATGCCGGTGAGCTTCTTCGTCGATCCCGACATCGTCGAGGATGCCGATGCGAAGCGGATTCACGCGATCACGTTGAGCTATACTTTCTATGAAACCGACCTTCCCGAGCCGGAGGAAACTGCCTCGGTCCGTCAAAGGGAGACGGAGACGGTCAACTAGCCATCGGAGGGAGACGCATGGCCCACGCAAAGAACCACGACTACCACATCCTACCACCCTCGATCTGGCCCTTCCTCGGCGCCGTGGGCGGCTTCATCATGCTCTTCGGGGCGGTGCTCTGGATGCAGAGCATTACCCATTACGTCTTCTTCGGCGGCCTGCTCGTGGTGCTCTACACCATGTATGGCTGGTGGTCGGACGTAGTCCACGAGGGCGAAGTGGGCGATCACACCCCGGTGGTGCGGATCGGCCTGCGCTATGGCTTCATCCTGTTCATCATGTCCGAAGTGATGTTCTTCGCGGCGTGGTTCTGGAGCTTCTTCAAGCACGCCATGTATCCGATGGGCCCGATGAGCCCCATTCAGGATGGCGTCTGGCCGCCCGAAGGCATCGTGACCTTCGATCCGTGGCACCTGCCGCTGATCAACACCGTGATCCTGCTCCTGTCGGGCGTGACGCTCACCTGGGCTCACCACGCGCTGGTGCATGAAAACGACCGCAGCCAGGTCAAGCAGGGCCTGATCCTGACGGTTGTCCTCGGCGCCTGTTTCACGGTGCTGCAGGCCTATGAATACAGCCACGCGGCCTTCGGTCTGGCGGGCAATATCTACGGCGCGAACTTCTTCATGGCGACGGGCTTTCACGGGGCGCACGTGATCATCGGGACGATCTTCCTGCTGGTCTGCCTGATCCGGATCGTCAAAGGCCAGATGACCCAGAACGAGCATGTCGGCTTCGAGGCCGCCGCTTGGTACTGGCACTTCGTCGATGTGGTCTGGCTCTTCCTGTTCGCGTCGATCTATATCTGGGGCAGCGCGTAAGCGCCCCCGGCCACTACACACAACTGCGCAGATCGGCGCGGGGGGTGACCCTCGCGCCGCTTTGTTGGAGGCTTGATGAAACGCTACATCTTTCCGCTACTGCTGGGCATCGTCGGCTGCGCGATCCTGATCTCGCTCGGTATCTGGCAGGTGCAGCGGCTGGGCTGGAAAGAGGCGATGCTGGCCGAGATTTCCGCCAAGATCGAAGGCCAGCCGCAGGCGCTGCCGACCAAGAGCACCGACACCAAGCCGCTGAAATACGAACCCGTCACGGTAAGCGGGCGCACGACGGGGCAGGAGATCCTCGTGCTTTCGGGCCAGAAGGGCGTCGGCGCGGGCTACCGGGTCATCGACGCGTTCGAGACCGATCAGGGCCGCAAGATCCTGCTCGATCGTGGCTTCATCCCCGAGGGCGAAAAGGGCACCGACCGCCCCGCCACGGCGCTCAGCGTCACCGGCAACCTCCATTGGCCCGAAGAGACCGACAGCTATACGCCCGAGCCCGATGCCAAGACCGGCATCTGGTTTGCCCGCGACGTGCCCGCGATGGCCGGCAAGCTCGGGACCGAGCCGATCCTGATCGTCGCTCGCACCGTTCAAGGCGCCGCGCAGGGCATAACGCCGGTCCCCGTCACAATCACCGGCATCCCGAATGACCACCTCGGCTACGCGATCACCTGGTTTTTGCTCGCAATCGTCTGGGCTGGGATGACAATCTTTCTTCTCTGGCGTATCAGGCGGCAACAGGCCTGAGGATTGACGATGCGTTATGTTTCCACTCGGGGCAAAGCCCCGGTTCTGAATTTCGGCGATGCGATGCTGACGGGGCTTGCCCGTGACGGCGGGCTTTACGTGCCCGAGACCGTGCCGCAGTTCTCCGCCGACGAGATCGCCGCGCTCGCGGGGCAGCCCTACGAGGAAGTCGCGTTCCGCGTGATGAAGCCGTTTGTCTCCGAGACTTTCTCGGACGAGGAACTGCGCGGCGCCATCACGCGCGCCTATTCCGGCTTTGGCCATGTCGCCCGCGCGCCGATGGTGCAGCTGGCGCCGAACCATTTCCTGCTGGAGCTGTTCCACGGCCCCACGCTCGCGTTCAAGGATTTCGCGATGCAGGTGATCGGGCAGCTGTTCCAGATCGAACTGCAGAAGCGGAACAAGAAGATCACCATCGTCGGCGCCACCTCGGGCGATACAGGCTCGGCGGCGATCGAGGCCTTCCGCGGGCTCGACAATGTCGACGTGTTCATCCTCTTCCCGCATGGCCGGGTGTCCGAAGTGCAGCGCCGCCAGATGACGACGCCGATCGAGGGCAATGTTCACGCGCTCGCGCTCGACGGCGATTTCGACGATTGCCAGGGCAAGCTGAAGGACATGTTCAACGACTTCACCTTCCGCGACGAGGTCGGTCTGGCGGGCGTGAACTCGATCAACTTCGCCCGTGTGCTGGCGCAGATCGTGTATTTCTTCTCCTCCGCCGTGGCGCTCGGTGCGCCGCATCGCAAAGTGTCCTTCACCGTGCCCACCGGCAATTTCGGCGATATCTTCGCGGGCTTCCTTGCGAAGGAAATGGGTCTGCCGGTTGAGCGTCTGGTGATCGCGACGAACCAGAACGACATCCTGCACCGCTGCCTCGAGAAGGGCGATTACACCAAGCAGGGCGTCACGCCCTCGATCTCGCCGTCGATGGATATCGAAGTGAGTTCGAACTTCGAGCGCGCGCTTTTCTGGGCCTATGGCAAGGACGGGGCCGCGATCGAGAAGTTGATGGACGAGCTGAAAACCGAAGGTTCCTTCACCGTCTCCGAAAACGCCATCGGTGCGCTGCGCGATATCTACGACAGCGGCTCGGTCGGCGAGGCGCGCACGATGGAAGAGATCGGCGATACGCTCAAGGAAACCGGCGAGCTGCTCTGTCCGCATTCCGCAGTCGGCGTGAACGTGGGCAAAACGGCGGTCGCGCGTGACCCGGCCACGCCGATGATCACACTCGCCACCGCGCATCCCGCGAAATTCCCCGATGCGGTGGAAGAGGCGACGGGCATCCGCCCCGACCTGCCGCCGCGCATGGCGGATCTGTTCACCCGCGAGGAGCGCGTGACCCGCGTGCCGAATGACCTTGCAGACCTTGAAGCCCTGATCCGGGAGCGCCGCCGCACATGATCGAAATGACCACACTCAAGAACGGTCTGCGCATCATTACCGAGTCGATGCCGGGCCTCGCCTCTGCCGCGATCGGCGTCTGGATCACGGCCGGTGGCCGCCACGAGCGCCCCGAGCAGAACGGCATCGCGCATTTCCTCGAACATATGGCGTTCAAGGGCACCAAGACCCGCTCCGCGCTGCAGATCGCGGAAGCGATCGAGGACGTGGGCGGCTATATCAACGCCTATACCTCGCGCGAGATGACCGCCTATTATGCCCGCGTGCTTGCCGAAGACGTGCCGCTCGCGCTCGACGTGATTTCGGACATTCTGCTGAACCCGGTCTTCGATCAGCGCGAGATCGAGGTGGAGCGCGGCGTGATCTTGCAAGAGATCGGCCAATCGCTCGACACGCCCGACGATGTGATCTTCGACTGGCTGCAAGAGGCCGCGTATCCCGATCAGCCGATGGGCCGCACGATCCTCGGCCCGGCGGAGAAGGTCCGCAGCTTCGCGCGTGACGATCTCTCGGCTTTCGTGACCGAACATTACGGCCCCGATCAGATGATCCTCTCGGCGGCGGGTGCGGTCGATCACGCGGAGATCGTGAAACGCGCCGAAGATATCTTCGGCGACCTGCGCCCCGCGCTGAACCCCGCGCCCTATCCGGCGAAATGGATCGGCAACGAGCGGCGCGAGATCAAACAGCTCGAACAGGCGCATTTCGCGCTTGGCATCGAGTCGCCCAGCTATCGCGATGCCGACCTCTACACCGCGCAGGTCTATTCGGTGGCGATGGGCGGGGGTATGTCCTCGCGCTTGTTCCAGAAGATCCGCGAAGAACGCGGGTTGTGCTACACGATCTTCTCGCAGGCAGGCGCCTACGAGGATACCGGTATGTTCACCGTCTATGCGGGCACCTCCGGCGACGAGGTCCGCGGTCTGGCCGAACTGACCATCGACGAGTTGAAACGTGCCGCCGAAGACATGACCGAGGTCGAGATCGCCCGCGCCCGCGCTCAGATCAAGGCGGGGCTTCTGATGGGGCTGGAAA
Source organism: Thioclava sp. F36-6 (assembly GCF_002020305.1). Lineage (NCBI taxonomy): Bacteria > Pseudomonadati > Pseudomonadota > Alphaproteobacteria > Rhodobacterales > Paracoccaceae > Thioclava > Thioclava sp. F36-6. The sequence continues at coordinate 205,627 of NZ_MPZX01000001.1, forward strand.
GCGCCTCGGCGCGTGCCGAACGCATGGCGCGCAGCCTCTATATCTGGGGCAGGGTGCCCGGGATCGACGAGGCCTCGGCGCGGATCGACAGCGTCACCCGCGATGCGGTGCGCGACTTCGGGGAACGGCTCGCCACTGGCGGGCGCACGGCCATGGCGCTTTACGGCCCGGTCAAGGATGCGCCCGAGCTTGGGGAGCTGCGCGAAAGGCTCGCCGCCTGATGTTCGCGCGTCGTCGTCAGCTGCGGATCGATACGGATCGAATGATCCTGCGTCCGCCGCAGCATGGGGATTATCGTCCGTGGGCCAGCCTGCGCGAGGATAGCCGTGACTTCCTGACGCCCTGGGAGCCGAGTTGGTCCTCCGATCACCTCAGCCGCAAGGCGTTCTCGAACCGGGTCTATTGGGCGGCGCGCGCGATCGCGAACGGCACCGCCGTTCCCGTATTTCTGTTCTCGCGCCGCGATGACATTTTTCTGGGGGCGATCACGCTCGACAATATCCGGCGCGGACCGGCGCAGGCGGGCACGCTGGGCTATTGGATCGGCCAACGCCACGCGCGTCATGGCTATATGCGCGAGGCGATCGAGGCCGTGGTTCATTACGCTTTCACGAAGCTCGACCTGAGCCGCATCGAGGCAGCTTGTCTGCCCGAGAACGCGGCCTCGCGCGGGGTGCTGGAGAAATCCGGCTTCAAATACGAGGGCGTCGCGCAGAGCTACCTGCAGATCAACGGGCGCTGGCGCAATCATGTCCTCTATTCCAACCTGCGCTCGGATCGCCGGGGACGGACGGATGTCCGATAGGGACACTTACGCCCACGCGACATGGTGCGGGGCGAACGGTCGAGGGGGCTCCGCCCCCGCTGGCGCAGCCAGCTCCCCGGGATATTTCAGCCAAGCCGAAGGAGGCAGAGATGCGTACCGCCGCTGATGAAAGTTTCGTCGAGACGCTGCGGGACGCGGTGCCGCGCCTGAGCCTCGGGGCGCCGGGCGCGTCCTATCTGGAAGAGCCGCGCGGGCGGTATCACGGCCTTGGCGGAGTTCTGGTCAAGCCGACGTCGACCGCAGAGGTCGCCGCGGTGCTGAAGCACTGCCACGCGGCGGGCGTCGCGGTGCTGCCCTATGGCGGGGGCACCGGTCTGGTCGGCGGCCAGATTACCGAAGACGGTCTCGCGCCGGTCATCCTGAGCCTCGAGAAAATGAATGCCGTGCGCGCGGTCACCGGCCATGTGCTGGAGATCGAGGCGGGCGCGACGCTGCTCGAGGCCCAGCAGGCGGCGGAAGGCGCGGAGCGGCTGTTCCCGCTGACGATCGCAAGCCAGGGCTCTGCCCGGATCGGCGGTGTGCTGGCGACCAATGCGGGCGGGGTGAACGTACTGCGCTATGGCAACGCGCGCGAGCTGTGTCTGGGCGTCGAGGCGGTGCTGGCCGATGGCACGGTGATCTCCGGCCTCAAGCATCTGCGCAAGGACAATACCGGCTACGATCTGAAGGACCTGCTGATCGGGTCCGAGGGCACGCTCGGGATCATCACGGCGGCGACCCTGCGGCTGTTCCCGCGCCCGGCGGCGGTCGGCACGGCGATGATGGTGGTCGAAAGCCCCGCCGCCGCGCTGGAACTGCTGGAACTGGCCGAGGCCCGGATGCCGGGCTGCGTGTCGGCCTTCGAGATGATCTCGGGGCAGGGGCTGCGCTTTCTCGACGAGGTCGGGCCGGAGGTGCATCAACCTTTCGAGGCGCGCCCCGACTGGTCGGTGCTTATCGAGATCGGTCTGCCCGAGGGGCTGGCGCCGGAGGAGGCGCTGGGAGAGCTGTTTGAGGCGGCCGAGGGGCTGGTCAGCGATGGGGTGATCGCAAGCTCCGAGAGCCAGCGCGCCGAGATGTGGTCCCTGCGCGAGAGCCTGCCGGAGGCGAACAAGCGGATCGGATCGATCTCGAGCCATGACATCTCGTTGCCGCTGCCGAAACTGGCCGCTTTCATCGAAGAGGCGCGTGATGCGCTTCTCGACCTCGGCAATATCCGGATCAACTGCTTCGGCCATGTCGGGGACGGCAATCTGCATTTCAACGCCTTCCCCGCCGAGGGGCGCGACCGCAAGGAATACGAGAACCTGCGTCGTGCGATCCCCGAAACGGTCTACGATCTGGTGGACCGCTTTGGCGGCTCGATCTCGGCCGAGCATGGGATCGGGCGGCTCAAGGTGGGCGATCTGGAGCGTTACGGCGATCCGGGCAAGCTCGCTGCGATGCGCGCGATCAAGGCGGCGCTCGACCCGAAAGGCATCCTGAACCCCGGCGCGGTGCTGGCGGAGCGCTGAGGGCCAAGAGAAACGCGCCCCGCCAGGAGAGCAGGCGGAGCGCGGCGTTCTGGTTCACGTGTCATTGCAAGCAGCCGAACCATCAGGCCGGCTCAGGGTAAGTCGATTCGCGTAAGAAAGACGTTAACGCGGTCCCAGCGCGGCGGCCTGCCGGGCAATCCGTGCCACGTCACGGCTGAGGGGGAAATCCTCCTCCATCCGGTCGATAGCGACCCAGCGTGCATCCAGCGCGTCGTCGTCCGCGACCGGCTCTCCGGCCTGCCACTGGCATTCGACCGCGACCAGCACGAAGTGATGCTCCAGCGTGCCCTTTCCATCCTCCGCGAGGACGTCGAGCGCGTTGAAGGCATGGGTGGCCCGCGCCTGCACGCCGGTTTCCTCCAGCAACTCGCGTTCTGCCGCCGCAAGAAGCGTCTCGCCGAACTCGACCTTGCCGCCGGGAAAGCCCCAGAGCCCGGCATCGGGCGGGTTCGCCCGCTGCACCAACAGCGCCTGTCCGTCGCGGATCACGACGGCAAGAATGGCGGGTGTCGGGCGGGGGCTCACGCCCCCTCGAATTCGCACAGAACGCTGACATTCATGCCGCGATCTTCGAGCAGCTTGCGCCCGCCCAGTTCCGGTAGATCGACGATGAAGGAGAGGCCCACGATCTCGCCGCCGACGCGCTCGATCAGCTGGATGCCCGCCTGCGCGGTGCCGCCGGTGGCCAGAAGATCGTCGACGACCAGAACCTTCTCGCCGGGCTTGATCGCATCCTCGTGCATCTCCATCACCGCCTCGCCATATTCCAGCTGGTAGGCCTGCGAAATCGTCTGGCCGGGCAGCTTGCCCTTCTTGCGGATCGGCACGAAGCCTTTCGACAGCTGATGCGCGATCGCACCGCCGATGATGAAGCCGCGCGCCTCGAGACCCACCACCTTGTCGATCTGCTGGCCCGCCCAAGGGTGCAGCAACTGGTCGATCGCCATGCGGAAGCCGCGCGGATCGGCGAAGAGGGTCGTCACATCGCGGAACATGATCCCCTCATGGGGGAAATCGGCGATGGTGCGGATATAGTCTTTGACGTTGGTCATGGGATCCTCAGAGGTCGAGCACGCGGCCCGCGATGGTCTTCAGTTTGCGCGCCATCTCGGGGTCGCGCTTGTCGGGGGCGGTCATGATCGCGCTGTCGAGGGCGTGGGTGCAGCCGGTGGCGCAATCGCCCGCAGCGCCCTTCAGCAGACCGGGCAGAGCCGCGACCAGATCGCGCGCCTTATCGGCGTTCTTCATTGCGACGGCAACGACCTGCGCCACATCCACGGCATCATGATCGGGGTGCCAGCAGTCGTAATCGGTGATCATCGCGACGCAGGCGTAATGCAGCTCCGCCTCGCGGGCGAGCTTGGCCTCGGGCATGCCGGTCATGCCGATCACGTCGGCGCCCCATTGGCGGTAAAGCTCGCTCTCGGCCTTGGTCGAGAATTGCGGACCCTCCATCGCGACATAGGTGCCGCCCTCATGGACGCTCACGCCGGTCTTGCGCGCGGCCTCGGCGCAGGCTGCCGAGAGGTCGGAGCAAACAGGATGCGCGCCCGAGACGTGGCCTACCATGCCGGGACCGAAGAAGGTCTTCTCGCGGGCGAAGGTGCGGTCGATATACTGGTCCACGATCAGGAAATCGCCCGGCGCATAGGCCTCTTTCAGCGAGCCCACGGCCGAGACGGCGATCAGATCGGTCACACCCAGCTGCTTCATCGCGGCGATATTGGCGCGGTAGGGAACGGTGGTCGGCGTCTCGACATGGCCGCGCCCGTGGCGGGGCAGGAAGGCCATCTTCACACCGTCCAGCGTGCCGGTCAGTACCTGATCGGAGGGCGCACCGAACGGCGTCTCGACGGTGATCCATTCGGCCCCTTCGAGCCCGTTGATCTGATAGACGCCCGAGCCGCCGATCACCCCGATCATTCTGTCCATTCTGCGCATCCTTCGCCTGTCTTTTCCGCGTCGCAGCGAGCCTAAGCGCCACGGCCCCGGGAGGAAAGAGGGATTGCAGCCACTTGCCGCGCGGTCTATCGGCGCAGGGGGGTATGGGAGTCCCCACGGGAGGATCTATGGAAAATATCCGCGGCTCGGTGCTGATGGTCGTCGCGATGGCGGCCTTCGCGATGGAAGACATGTTCGTCAAATCCGCCTCGACCCATCTCGCGGTGGGCGTGGTGCTGATGCTATTCGGCCTCGGCGGGATGGTGGTCTTCGGTGTGCTCATCACCGCGCGGGGCCAGCGGCTGCTACATCCGGCGCTCGCTTCGAAACCGCTCCTGATCAAGCTCGCGCTCGAAGTGGTTGGGCGTCTTGGCTACACGCTGGGGATCGCGCTGACGCCGCTCTCGAACGCCTCCGCGATCCTGCAGGCAACGCCGCTGGTCGTCGTCGCAGGCGCGGCGGTGGTGTTTTCCGAACGCGTCGGCATCCGCCGCTGGGTCGCGGTGGGGATCGGGTTCATCGGCGTGCTGATCGTGCTGCGCCCCGGCCTCGACGGCTTCGTCCCGGCTGCCCTTTGGACCGTGCTGGGGATGCTGGGGTTCGCGGGCCGCGATCTGGCGACGCGCGCCTGCTCGCCGGTCCTGTCGAATTTCCAGCTCAGCTTCTACGGCTTCATGATGCTGATCCCGACCGGCGTGCTGATCCTGCTGATCTTCGGCGGTGTGACGACGCCTGATCTCTTTGCGCTGCGTGACGTGGCCGGTGCGGTGGCCTTCGGCAGCCTCGCCTATTGGTCGCTGACCAAGGCGATGCGGATGGGCGAGGTCTCGGTCATCACGCCCTTCCGCTACACCCGCCTGATCTTCGCGCTGATCCTCGGCGCGGTGGTGTTCGGCGAGCGGCCCGATGCGGCGATGATCGTGGGTGCGGCACTAATCGTGGCGAGCGGCCTCTACACGCTGATTGAAGGCCGCCGCAGCCGGGCGCGCGCACGGATCAGAGCTTAGGCCGCAGCATCTCGAAGGTTTCCGACACGGCCGCGTAATCGCCGCGATTGCCAAGCCGCACGAGACGGTCGGGCGGCGCATAGAGCCCGTCCTTCAGGCAATCGTCCGCGATATGGATGCCCGTCACCTCGCCATGCACGAGGTAATTCCCCTCGCCCAGAAGCTTGATCACCTGAACGACTCGACATTCGAGCGAGGCGGGCGCTGCCGCCACGCGCGGGCAGTCGATCGTCTCGCATTCCGCCTTCTCGATCCCGCATTCGGCGAACTCATCGGTGCCTGCAGGATAATTCGCGCAGGAGGCGTTCATCTGATCCTTCAGCGCATAGGTCACGAGATTGGCGCAGAACACGCCCGCTTCGCGCAGCTGCGAGACGCTGTCCTTCGTGCCGTCGCGGTCGGGCTTCACCCCGGTCGAGGAGAAGATCACCTGCGGCGGCGTATAGGCGACCGCGTTGAAGAAGGAGTAGGGCGCAAGGTTGTCGCCCATCTCGCTACGTGTCGAAATCCAGCCGATCGGACGCGGGGCGACGATGGAATTGAACGGGTTATGGGCGAGAGGGTGGCCATCTGAAGTGCGATAGAACATGCTTTCTCCTGTTTGATCCCGAACTTAGCGCATGCTACCGCGCAGGAAAGGGGCAGCCTGAAAGGGGCGGCGGGCGTATGTATCAGCTCGAACAAGAGACGGCGGAAGACTGGTGGGAAGTCGAGGCGCTCTATGACCTCTGCTTCGCGCCGGGTCGCACGGCGCTGTCCTCCTACCGGCTGCGCGACGGGGTCGATCCGGTGCGCCCGCTTTGCCTCACGCTGCGCCAGGACGGCATCCTCGCCGCGGTGATCCGCTTCTGGCCGGTCAGGGTGGGCGGCAAGCGCGTGCTGCTGCTGGGGCCGATCGCGGTCCACCCGACGCGGCAGGGCGAAGGGCTGGGCGGTATCCTGATGCATGAAAGTCTTTCCCGCGCTGCCGATCTCGGCTGGGAGCGGGTGCTGCTGGTGGGCGACGCGCCCTATTACCAACGCTTCGGCTTCGAGAAGCTCGACGATGTCGAGATGCCGCCGCCCACCAACCCCGACCGCGTTCTGGGCCTCGAACTGGTGCCCGGCGCCTGGGACGGCGTCAAAGGCCAAGTCGAGAAAGACGACTGATTGCCGAAGCGCCTCCGCCGCCCCATATCAGGGAAAGGCAAGGAGGCGATGATGGCAGATATTCTTCCCCCCGTGAGCGACCCGGCGATTCTGGGTCAGCTCGACTCGCTCGCGAAACGCCACCGCGCGGCGGGCGGCGTGGTGATGCAGGTGATCGGCTATATCGGAGGCTCTGCCGAGGGGCTGTTGGGCAAATTGCCCACCCCGGTCCGCAACGGGCTGGATGGGGCGACGGAACGCGCGCTATCAGGTGCGATGACCGCTGCCGAACGCTCGCGCGGGATCGTATCGGACCGGCCCGACTGGATGAACCGCACGCTGACCACCGCGATGGGGGCTGCGGGCGGCGTCGGGGGCCTGGGCAGTTCGCTCGCGGAATTGCCTTTCACGGTCACTATGTTGTTGCGCGCCATTCAGGGCATCGCCGCCGAACATGGCTTCGATCCGGCCTCGGAAGAGGTGCGGCTCGAATGCCTGCGGGTCTTCGCCTCTGCCGGGCCGCTCGAGGATGATGACGGGATGGATCTGAGCTTCCTCGCCGCGCGGGCTACGATCACCGGGCCGAGCCTGAAATCGCTGATCGCCAAGGTCGCGCCACGCCTGTCGATCGTGCTGGGTCAGAAGCTTGCGGCTCAGGCGGCCCCGGTTCTTGGCGCGGTCGCAGGTGCGGCCGTCAACTACGCCTTCACCAGCTATTATCAGGAAATCGCTCGCGTCCATTTCGGCCTCAAGCGCCTTGCCCGCGACACCGGCACCGATGAGGGCGTGCTGCGCGAGGAGCTTGTCGCCCGCATCGCCAAGTGATCGAAGCTTCGCGCCTCTGGCCAAGGTCGGATGCCTCCGGCGGGGATATTTAGACCAAGAGGAAGGAAGTCTCTCTTCCTCTTGGCGAAAATATCCCGGGGGGCTCCGAAGGAGCGGGGGCAGCGCCCCCTCCGAACCCTCAGCCCTTCGCGTCCTCGAGGATCATCTGCGCGGCCTTCTCGGCGATCATCATCGTCGGCGCGTTGGTGTTGCCCGAGGTGATCGTCGGCATCACCGAGGCATCCGCGATGCGCAGCCCTTTCAGCGCTTTCAGTCGCAGCCGCGAGTCTACAACCGCGCCGTCATCCGAGCCCATCCGGCAGGTGCCGACGGGGTGGAAGATCGTGGTGCCGATATCGCCCGCCGCTTTCACGAGGTCCGCCTCGGTCTGATAGTCCGGGCCGGGCTTGTATTCCTCGGGTTTGTATTTCGCGAAAGCGGGTTGCGAGGCGACGCGGCGGACCTGCCGGATCGCTTCGGCGGCGACGCGGCGATCGCCCTCGGTCGAGAGGTAATTCGGCGCGATCTCGGGATGGGCGCGGAAATCGGGCGAGGTGATATGCACATGGCCGCGGCTTTCGGGGCGCAGGTTGCACACACTCGCCGTCATGCCGGGGAAGGGGTGGACCGCATCGCCGAACTTGTCGAGGCTGACCGGCTGGACGTGATATTCTAGATCGGGCGTCTCCTTCTCGGGGAAGCTGCGCGTGAAGATGCCCACCTGCGAGGGCGACATCGACATCGGTCCCGAGCGGAACAGCGCATATTCCATGCCGATCTTCGCCTTGCCCCAGAGGGTTGAGGACATGGTGTTGAGGCTTTTGACGCCCGAGACCTTGTAGATGAGGCGCAGTTGCAGGTGGTCCTGCAGGTTCTCGCCCACGCCATCGACCTCGGCCACCGGAGTGATGCCATGCTCGGACAGCACGTCACCGCGCCCGATCCCTGACAGCTCGAGGATCTGCACCGAGCCGACCGAACCGGCGGAGAGGACGGTTTCGCCCGCCTTCACGTCATGGCTCTGGCCATTCTGATTGTAGCGGATGCCGACGACGCGGCCCTCCTCGATCAGGAGCTTCTCGACCTGCGCATTGGTCTCGATCCGCAGGTTGGGGCGTTTCATCGCGGGTCTCAGGAAGGCTTTCACCGCGCTCCAGCGCCAGCCGGCTTTCTGCGTGACGTGGAAATAGCCGCCGCCCTCGTTGGTGCCGGTGTTGAAATCGTCGGTGCGCGGGAAGCCTGCCTCTTCGGCAGCCTCGAGGAAGGTGTCGAGCATCTCCCAGCGCACGCGGGCTTCTTCCACCCGCAATTCGCCGCCCGCGCCGTGCAGGTCGCTCTCGCCGCGATAGAAATCTTCCTGCTTCTTGAACAGCGGCAGCACGTCGTCCCAGCTCCAGCCGGGATTGCCTGACTGCGCCCACATATCGTAATCGCGCGCCTGACCGCGCATGTAGATCATGCCGTTGATCGAGGAGCAGCCGCCAAGGATACGCCCGCGCGGATAGAGCAGCTCGCGCCCGTTCAGCCCGGCATCGGCTTTCGACTTGTAGCCCCAATCGGTGCGCGGATTGCCGATGCAGTACAGGTAGCCCACCGGGATATGCACCCAGTGGTAATTGTCTCGCCCGCCCGCTTCCAGCAGCAGCACCTTGTTTTTCGGATCTTCCGACAGACGGTTCGCCAGAACGCAGCCTGCGCTGCCACCGCCGACCACGATATAATCGTATTGCTCCATAAGCCCCTCCCGAACTGCGCCTCCGGGCAAGACTTTCGCAAGCTGCCGTCCGGGAAACAAGGCCATGACCCGTTCATTCGCGCAAAGTCGCTTTGCGAAAACGCAAGGAGGGGCTTGCCTGTGAGGGGGGGGATCCGTTCTATGGCGCAAATCTCGCCGGAGCCTTTCATGGTCCTTTACCGCCTTCTCGTCAGTATCGCGAGCCTGCCTGTTCTGGCGGCGCTGCTCTGGCGCGTTTTGCGCGGGCGGGAAAGCCGGACCGCTCTGGCGGAGCGGTTGGGCGGCGGGGAGGCCGCGCCGCACCGTCTGTGGTTGCACGCGGCTTCGAATGGAGAGCTGACCTCCGCCAAGCCTTTGATCGATGCGCTGCTGGCCGCAGAACCCGCGGTGCACGTGTTGGTGACGGTGAACACGGTGACGGCGCGCGAGCTGGGGCAGGGCTGGGCCGATCCGCGCATCGCGATCCGCATGGCCCCGCTCGATCATCGCGCCGTGCTGCGGCGGTTTCTGTCGCGCCACCGGCCCCGCGCGCTGGTCGTGATCGAGAATGAGCTTTGGCCGAACCGCATGGCTCTGATGGCCGATGCGAAGCGGCCGATCTTCGTGATCGGTGCAAGGATGTCGGCCCGCTCTGCGGCGCGCTGGGCGAAGATCGGGATGGCGCAGCCGATGATCGCCCAGATCACCGCACTCTCGGCTCAGGATGCGGGGTCCGAGGCGCGGTTCCTCGACCTTGGCCTGCCGCGTGATCGACTTTTGCCGCCCGCCAATCTCAAGACGGCGATCACCGTCGCACCCGGTGTGCCGCTCGACTGGCAGCGCAGCGATACGGTGCTTGCCGCGTCGACCCATGAGGGCGAAGACGCGCCGATCCTTGCCGCCTTCGCGAAGGCGCGCGCGCGCCGCCCTGACCTGCGCCTGATCCTCGCCCCGCGCCATCCGCGCCGCGCGCCCGAGATCGCGGCGCTGATCGCCAAGGCCGGGCTGCGCCATACCACTCGCTCGAAGGACGAGCCTCCGACGGCGGAGGTCTATCTGGCCGATACGCTGGGCGAGATGGGCCGCTGGTATGCGAGCGCAGGCCTGTGTTTCGTAGGCGGCTCGCTCGTCGAAAAGGGCGGCCATACCCCCTATGAGCCCGCGGGCTTCGGCTGCGCTTTGCTACATGGCCCCGATGTCGCGAATTTCGCTGAGGCCTTTGCGGCACTCGACGCGGCAGGCGGGGCGCGGCTTTGCGAAACCGAAGCCGATATTGCGGCCGCCTTCACCGCGCTCGACGCCGATGCGCAGGCTGAAATGGCGCGCGCCGCACGGGGGGCTCTCGGCCCGCCTGCCGATGTCGAAAGCCTTGCAAAGGCGCTCCTCGCTCGGCTCTGAGCGACGGCGACGCGCTTGCATTGCGGCCTAAAACGCTTACTTCCATATGCATCCGGGAGATGCAGACATGATCCGTTATACGCTGCAATGCGAGAATGAGCACCGCTTCGACAGTTGGTTCCCCTCGGCCTCCGGGTTCGAGGCGCTCAAATCCGCAGGCCAGTTGGAATGTGCGATCTGCGGTTCGAAAAAGGTCGAGAAATCGCTGATGGCGCCGCCTGTCGCACAGACGCGCAAGACGGGCGAGCCCGCCGCCGAACGCCCCCTTTCGCAGCCGCAATCCGAGGCCGAACAGGCCCTCGCCGCGATGCGTCGCGAGATCGAGAAGAATTCCGATTACGTCGGCATGAACTTCGCCACCGAAGCGCGCGCCATGCACGAAGGCACCGCCAAGAAACGCGCGATCCACGGCGAGGCGAAACCCGAAGAGGCGCGCAAGATGCTGGAGGACGGGCTGCCGGTTCTGCCGCTGCCCTTCCTGTCGACTCGCAAGACGAACTGACCCTTTTCGCTCTTTCCAAATATCCCGGGGTGAATTCGCGCGAGCGAAGAGGGGCAGCGCCCCAGCGCCGATCTGAGACCCTCGAAACGCCAAATCTCTTGCGCGGCCCAACGGCTTGAGCTAGCAGAGGCCCGACTCTGCCCAAGGGGGATTTCCATGCCCATTCTGGTGATGAAATTCGGCGGCACTTCCGTCGCCGATCTCGACCGGATCGCCAACGCCGCCGAAAAGGTGAAGCGCGAAGTCGAACGCGGTTACGATGTCATCGTGATTGTCTCGGCGATGTCGGGCAAGACCAATGAACTCGTCAACTGGGTCGAGACGACCTCGCCGCTCTATGACGCGCGCGAATATGACGCCGTGGTCGCCTCGGGCGAGAATATCACAGCCGGTCTGATGTCGCTGCGCCTGCAGGAGATGGGTGTCTCCGCGCGCAGCTGGCAGGGCTGGCAGGTGCCAATCAACACGACCTCGGCGCATGGCGCGGCGCGCTTCGTGTCGATCCCGCGCGAAAATCTCGACCAGAAATTCTCCGAGGGCTTCAAGGTCGCGGTGATCGCAGGCTTCCAGGGGCTTTCGCCGGAGAACCGGATCACCACGCTCGGCCGGGGCGGCTCCGACACGACCGCCGTGGCCTTCGCCGCCGCGTTCGGCGCGGAGCGTTGCGACATCTACACCGATGTCGACGGCATCTATACCACCGACCCGCGCGTCTCCTCCAAGGCGCGCAAGCTCGACCGCATCGCTTTCGAGGAGATGCTGGAACTCGCGAGCCTCGGGGCGAAGGTTCTGCAAACCCGCTCGGTCGAGCTCGCGATGCGCTACAAGGTGCCGCTGCGCGTGCTAAGCTCCTTCGAGGAAACCACGGAGAATTCGGGCACTCTGGTCTGCGACGAGGATAAAATCATGGAATCGAAAGTTGTCTCCGGCGTCGCCTTTTCCCGCGACGAAGCGAAAATGACCCTCGTGACGGTCGAAGACCGCCCCGGTATCGCCAGCGCGATCTTCGGGCCGCTCGCGGATGCGGGGGTGAATGTCGACATGATCGTCCAGAACATCTCCGAGCGTCAGGCCGAGCATGAGGTCAAGGTCACCGACATGACCTTCTCCTGCCCGGTCAATCAGGTCGCCCGCGCCCGCAAGGCGATGGAAGACGCCCGCGACGCAGGGCTGATCAAATTCGACGAGCTGGTCGCCGATGAAGACGTGGCAAAGATTTCCGTCGTGGGCATCGGTATGCGCTCCCACGCGGGGGTCGCGGCGAAGATGTTCAAGGCGCTGGCCGCTGAAAACGTCAACATCAAGGTTATCGCTACGTCGGAAATCAAGATTTCGGTGCTGGTCGACCGCAAATATCTGGAACTGGCGGTTCAGGCCCTGCATGATGCCTTCGAACTCGACAAGGCCTGAGTAACCCGAAGGGCCGCAGAAACAGGGACGACCTGCGCGGATGGTGGAACTGAGCGAAAGTGATAGTCGCACGCTGTTGCGACGCCTGCGCGATACGCTGGCCACGGAGGGCGACGGGCAGGACCGGCTCAATCACATCACGCAGATCATTGCGGATTCGATGGGTACCGAAGTGTGCTCGATCTACCTGTTCCGCGATCCCGAAACGCTCGAGCTTTGCGCAACCGAAGGCCTGAAGGCAGAGGCTGTCCACCACACGCGGATGCGGCTGGGCGAGGGGCTCGTGGGCCGCGTGGCGCGGTCGGGCCGGCCGATCAACTCCGCCGATGCGCCTTCCGAGCCGGGCTTCCGCTACATGCCGGAGACGGGCGAAGAGATCTATTCCAGCTTCGTCGGCGTGCCGATCCAGCGTGTGGGCGAGAAGCTCGGCGTTCTGGTCGTGCAGTCGAAGGACGAGCGCAGCTTCTCGGATGATGAACTTTACGGGCTCGAGGTCGTCGCGATGGTGCTGGCCGAAATGACCGAACTCGGCGCTTTCACCGGCGGCGAGAATTCCGAGATCGGCGCGACGCATCGCTTCCCGGTCATGTTCCGCGGCGCGACGGGGCAGGAAGGCGCCGCCGAAGGCCGCGTCTGGCTGCACGAGCCGCGCGTCGTCGTGACCAACCCGGTGGCTGAAGACCCGGAGGCCGAGGCCGCGCGGCTCGAAGAGGCGATCACCGAACTGCGCGGCAAGATCGACGAGATGCTCGCCAGCCCGACCCTGATCGACAAGGATCAGCGGCAGGTGCTGGAAACCTTCAAGATGCTCGCGGCTTCGAAGGGCTGGAAGCGGCGGATGCTGGAAGACATCACCGCGGGTCTCTCTGCCGAAGCCGCGGTGGAGAAGGAACAGAACGCCGCGCGCGACCGGATGCGCAAGGCGCCCGATCCTTACCTGCGCGAGCGGCTCAACGATCTCGACGACCTGTCGAACCGACTGCTGCGGCAACTGACGGGGCAGGGCAGCGATACCGGGGCCGAGATGCCGGAGAACCCGGTGCTGGTGGCGCGCAATATCGGCCCTGCGGAACTGCTCGATTATGACCGCAAGCTCAAGGGCGTGGTGCTGGAGGAGGGCTCGGTCGGCTCGCATGCCGCGATTGTCACCCGCGCGCTCTCGATCCCACTGGTGATCCACGCGGGCCGGATTACCGCCGAGGCGCTGAACGGCGACCCGATCCTCGTCGACGGCGATCAGGGCGTGGTGCATCTGCGGCCCGAGGAAAGCGTGGCCCATGCCTTCCGCGACAAGATCGCGATGCAGGCGGAGGCGCAGAAACGCTATGCCTCGCTGCGCGACCAGCCCGCGATGGACAAATCGGGCCAGACCGTCTCGCTGATGATGAATGCGGGGCTGATGGCGGATTTGCCCTCGCTGAAGGGCTCCGGCGCTGATGGGGTGGGCCTGTTCCGCACCGAGCTGCAATTCCTGACCCGCACCAAGGTCCCGCGCCGCAATGAACTCGTGCAGCTCTACAAGCGGGTGATGGATGCCGCCGACGGCAAGCGGGTGAATTTCCGCACGCTCGATATCGGCTCCGACAAGGTCGTGCCCTACATGAAGCCGCAAGACGAGCCGAACCCCGCGATGGGCTGGCGCGCGCTGCGGGTGGGGCTCGACAAGCCGGGGATTCTGCGGATGCAGCTGCAGGCGCTGCTGCGCGCCGCCGACGGCCGCCCGACTTCGATCATGTTCCCCTTCATCGCGCTGCCTGAGGAATTCTACGCCGCGCGCGACACGCTGCTGCGGGTCCGCGACCGCGAGGCGCAGATGGGCCGCCCCGTGCCCGAAGAGCTGCGCATCGGCGCGATGCTGGAAACCCCGAGCCTCGGCTTCGCGCCCGACAGCTTCTACCGCGATTGCGATTTCATCTCCATCGGCGGCAACGACCTGAAGCAGTTCTTCTTCGCCGCCGACCGCGAGAACGAACGCGTGCGCCGCCGCTACGATACCCTCGACGGGTCGTTCCTGAACTTCCTAGAACGGATCATCGCGCGCTGTGCGGTCTCGGACACCCAACTCAGCTTCTGCGGCGAGGATGCGGGCCGCCCGATCGAGTCGCTGACCTTCGCGGCGCTCGGCATCCGTACGCTCTCGATGCGGCCCGCCTCGATCGGCCCGGTCAAACACCTGATCCGCCGCGCCGATCTGGGCGAGCTGCGGCAGGTGATCCAGCAGGCGCGCAATGCCGGCCAATCCAGCGTGCGCCCTGCCGTGACGAGTTACCTCGCCCATCTCTGAGCGGGGCAGGGGCTGCCGCTCCTATCCACGAAATCTCACCCCCGGAATGATTTTGGGCCAAGGCGAAGCTCTGACACTTCGCCTTGGCCCAAATATCCCGCGGGGGTCTGGGGGCGCGAAGCCCCCAGCCTTGTTTTCATGCGTCAGCCTGCGGCCAGACGCTTCGCTTCCGCTTCCTTGAAGGATTTATCCGAGGGCGCGATGAAGGTGTAGAACATCGGCACCACGAACAGCGTGAACATCGTCCCGATCAGGATCCCCGAGAAGATCACGAGGCCCATCGCCTTGCGCGCCTCTGCGCCCGCGCCTTGCGCGAGGATCAGCGGCACCACGGCCAGCGCCATTGCGGCGGTGGTCATCAGGATCGGACGCAGACGGGTCTGCGCGGCCTTTACGATCGCCTGCCGGCGGGTGAGGCCCGACTGCTCGCGCTGCTGATTGGCGAATTCGACCATCAGAATCCCGTGTTTCGTGATCAGGCCGACCAGCGTGATCAGCCCCACCTCGGAATAGATGTTGAGCGTGCCCAACCCGAGGTTCAGCGGCAGCACGGCCCCGAAGATCGTCAGCGGCACCGTCATCATGATGATGAAGGGGTCGCGGAAGCTCTCGAACTGGGCGGCGAGCACGAGGTAGATCACCAGCACGGCCGCCGCGAAGGCGATCAGGATGGTGTTGCCCTGCTGCGTCTCGATCCGCGACTGGCCCGAATAGTTCACATAGAAACCTTCGGGCATCACCTGCTTGGCGATGTCGACGATGGTCTGCACGCCCTCGCCGGTGGACCCACCGGGCAGCGGCAGTGCCGTGATCGTGGCCGCGTTCAGCTGGTCGAACTGTTCGATCGAAGACGCGTTCACTCCGGTGTCGATCTTCACGAGCGACGACAGCGGGATCATCGCCCCCGAGGACGAGCGCACGAAGTAACGGCCCAGCTCTTCGGGATTCGCGCGGAACTCCTGCGGCACCTGCGGGATGATGTCGTAGCTGTTGGAGTCGCGGTCGAACTGCGCCACCGACGCCTCGCCCACCAGCAAGCCCAAGGTCGAGCCGATATCCGAGACCGGCACGTTCAACGCCGCCGCCCGGTCGCGGTCGATCGTGACATTGACCTGCGGGCTGTCGAAGTTGAGCGAGTTCTGTACGACGATAAACTTGCCCGAGGCCTGCGCCTTGTTCTTGATCTCCTCGGCCACCTCGGCGACGCGTTTCGCGGAGTGGATCGACTGGATCACCACCGAGATCGGCAGGCCGCCCCCGGTGCCCGGCAGCGACGGCGGGGCGAAGGCAAAGCCTTTCAACCCGGTCGATTTGCCGAGATCGCCCTGAATTTCCTGCTGGATTTCCTTCTGGCTACGGTTGCGGTCCGCCCAGTCTTTCAGTGCCCAGATATAGATGCCCTGAGAGCTGTCCCCGCCGAAGCCTGCGATCGAGAAATCGGTGCGCACTTCGGGAATATCGGCCGTGTCGCGCCCGACCTGGTCGATATATTTCTGGGTGTACTCGCTGGTCGCGTAGCGCGGCCCGTTCAGGATCGCGAAGAGCGCACCGTTATCCTCATCCGGGGCAAGCTCGGAATTGGTGTTCATCAGCATGAACCCGGTCACGCCCACGAGCGAGGCGACAATCAGCAGGGTGATCCCCCGCAGATCGAGCGAGCCATCGACGCGCCGCCCGTACCAGCCCGAGAGCCGGTCGAAATTGCGGTCGACGAAGGCCTGGAAGCCCTTCGACTCGCCATGTCTCAGCAGGCGGCCCGACATCATCGGCGTGATCGTCAATGCGATCACCCCCGACAGGATCACCGATCCCGCCAGCGCGAAGGCGAATTCCCGGAACAACTGCCCCGTCAGCCCGCCGGTGAAGCCCAGAGGCGCGAGCACCGCGGCCAGCGTGATCGTCATCGCGATGACCGGCCCGGTGATCTCCTTCATGCCCTGCACGGCGGCGGGGATCGGTTTCATTCCCTCTTCGATATGTCGGTGGATATTCTCCACCACCACGATCGCGTCATCGACCACGAGGCCGATCGCCAGCACCATTGCCAGCAGCGTAAGAAGGTTGATCGAGTATCCCAGCGCCAAGAGCACCGCGAGCACCCCGATCAGCGAGAGCGGAATGGTCACGATGGGCATCGCGACGGAGCGCAGCGACCCGAGGAACAGCAGGATCACCACGGTCACGATTGCGACCGCTTCGCCGATGGTCTTGAACACCTCGTGGATCGAAGCCGAGATCGTCTCGGTCGAGTCGTAGACCAGCTGGATTTTCATCCCTTCGGGGAGCGAGGCGTTGATGTCGGGCAGCGCCTTGCGCACTGCCGCCGCCGTATCGAGCGGGTTGGCGGCGGGCGTCGGGTAGACGCCGAGGAACGTGCCCTCCTTGCCCTCGAAAGTGACGATCTCGTTCTCGGAGGCCTTGGCGAGTTCGATCTTCGCGACATCGCGCAGCCGCACCACGTCATCGCCCTTGCCCGAGATCGGCAGCTTGCCGAAGGCTTCGGGCGTTTGCAGCGTGGATTGCAGCGTGATCGACTGGGCGACGTACTCGTTCTTCGTCTTGCCCGGGGCCGAGAGGAAGTTCGACGCCTGAATCGCACCCACGACTTCCGATGCCGTGACGCCGCGCGCGGCGAGCTTGTCCGGATCGATCCAGACCCGCATCGCGTAATCGGAAGCGCCGATGATCTGGGTCTGGGCCACGCCCGGAATCGTGGACATGCGCGGACGGATCACCCGGCGCAGATATTCGGTCAGCTGCTCGGGTGTCATGTTGGGGTTGAGCGCCGCGAGATACATCAGCGCGAAGGTCTGGCCGGTGCCCTTCTGGATCACCGGATCCTTCGCCGCCGAGGGCAGCTGGCCTTTGACCTGCTGCACCTTCGAGAGCACCTCGGTCATCGCCGCGTCGGAGTTCGACCCGAGCTTCATGTGGACCGAAATGACCGAGGCCGAGGGCCGCGACTGGGTGGTGACGTAATCGACGTTCTCAGTAGTCGCCACGGCGGCGGCCAGCGGCGAGGTGATGAAGCCCTGAATCAGTTCGGGCGAGGCGCCGGGATAGGCGGTGGTGATCGTGACCACCGTTTCCTCGACTTCCGGATATTGGCGGACGGGCAGGTTGAAATACGCCTGTGCGCCCAGCAGGAGCATGAACGCGCCCAGCACCATCGACAGGACGGGGCGGCGGATGAAGATCTCGGAGATGTTCATGGGCTTGGCCTTACTGCGCCTTCGCGCCGTCTGATGTCGTGTCCGACGTCGTGTCCGATGCCTCGTCAGAGGCGGCGTCCGAAGCGCTATCCGCGGAAGCGCCCGACGTCGCGTCGGAGCTTGCCTGCGCGTTGCCCTCCATGCCGAAGGCTTTCATCACCTCTTCGGTGGAAGGCGCGTCGGGATCGGGCGAAATCGCGTTGTCGATGCTCACCGTCGCGCCGGAGTTCAGCTTGTTCTGGCCCGCGTTGACGACCATGTCGCCCGCCTTCAGCCCCTTCGTCACTTCGACGAGCGTGCCCGAGCGGCGTCCGAGCGTGATGAAGACCTGCTTGGCCACCAGTTGCGGCTGGTCCGCGCCTTCGGGCGTTTGCTTGCGCACCACGAAGACCGAGTCGCCGTAGAGGTTGGAGCTCACCACCGTTTGCGGCAGCGCGATCACGTTGTCCTCGGAGGGCAGCACGACCGTGACATGGACGAACTGGCCGGGCGTCAGCTTTCCTTCGCCATTGGGCACCTCGGCGCGCAGGGTCACGAGCCGCGAATTCGGGTCGATCTTGGGCTCGATGCCGGTGATCTTGCCTTCCAGATCGACCGAGCCGTCCTCGGTCTTCACCTTGACGGTCTGACCCGCTTCGGCGTGCCGCGCCTGCTGTTCGGACAGGGTGAAATCGACGCGCATGTGGTCGCGATCCTGCAGCGTCGCATAGGTGGTGCCGGTGCCGACATACTGGCCGACCTCCACCTGCGGAATACCGATGATGCCCGCGAAGGGCGCGGTCAGGCGCTTCTTCTCGAGCACGGCCTGCAGCTTCGCGACGCTTGCGCGCGCTTCCTGCGCGCTGGCTTCAGCCTGATCGAGATTGGACGTGGCGGACACGCCCCGGTCGGCAAGCTGGCGCGCGCGCTTGAGATTGGTCTCCGCCAGATCCTGCGCGGCCTTGGCCGAGGCCAGATCGGCGCGCTCGGAGCTGTCGTCGATCTGCATGAGGACCTGGCCCTTCTCGACCTTGTCATTCGCCTTGAAATGGATCTCCTGCACCGTGCCGCCCATTTCGACGGCCAGTTCGGTGCCGCGCACGGCGGCGGCGGTGCCGATCGCCTCGAGGCCCGGCTGCCAGGTGATCGGCTTCACTTCGCTGACCGAAACCGCCACGGGGGGCTGTGTCATGTTTGCGAAGAACTGCGCGATCATCTTCGAGCGGAAAAGATTGTAGCCGACGACGCCACCCACCACGAGGATGAGCGCGACGAGGGCGATGAGGAGGCGTTTGATCATTTGGCTGTCCCGTCAAAATCCCTGTTTGCACGCAAATACGACCCCGCCGGCCGAGCTGCGCGCGATTTCTGAACCATTTGGTTCACGTCCTTGTCATGTCAATACGCGAGTGACGTTAAAAGGATGGGTCACAGTGCCGTGAAGGCAAGGCGGAAAGTCTGTGCGTCAGAGCAATTACAGGGCTTCACGAATGCTCACCTCGCGAAAATCTGATTTTTCTGTGCTCGACGGTGAAGAAGAGTGCATTATCTCAACCTGTACCTGCGATCCTGACGACCTGACGTCGCTTTGCAGCGATGTCTGGTTTTAGGAGTTTATATGGATCCCCTGTCTTTTATGCGCATCGGCTTCGAGGCCGCGCGGATCGGCTTTGAGGCCCAAGCGGTGATTTCGATGCGCGTCGCGGGAATGATGGGGCTCTGGGATGTCTCCCCGCTCGAATCGCTCCAGATGGTGCAGGAAAAGCCCGTGGCGGTCGTAGCTGCGGCGGAGGCTGCCGCATTCGCGCTTCTACGGGGGCAGACGGCAGATCGCGCGATTTCGGCGTCGATCACGCAGATCGGAAATCACACCAGCGCCAATATGACGCGATTGTCGCGTCGTGGACCCAGCTGGCTCTGACGGCACGAGCCGGGCAGGGCCGCCACGCTGACGCGGCGACCCCGTAGTCTTCAGGCGGCGCTGTCTTCCTCGACCTCGTCATCGCCTTCTTCGACGCTCGCGGGCGTCACCATGGCGGTCAGGATCGTCGTCATGTCGACCATGCCGATCGGCTTGTTGGCCGCGTCGACAACCGTCGCCATGCGCACCTCGGCATCGGCCATCCGGCGCGCGATCTTTTCGAGCACCGAGCTGGCTTTCACCTTCATCTTCGGCAACTCGCCCTCGGGCAGCGGCAAGGCGATGGTTTCGGCGCGGATGACCCGGCCACGGTTCACCTCGCGCACGAACTCGGCGATGTATTCATTCGCCGGGCGCAGCACGATTTCCTGCCCCGTGCCGACCTGATTGAGCGCCCCGTCACGCAGGATCGCGATCTTGTCGCCAAGGCGCAGCGCCTCGTCGAGGTCGTGGGTGATGAAGACGATGGTCTTCTTCAGCTCGGCCTGCAGGTCCAGAAGCACCTTCTGCATATCCATCCGGATCAGCGGATCGAGTGCCGAGAACGCTTCGTCCATCAACAGGATGTCCGCGTCGTTGGCCAGCGCGCGAGCGAGGCCCACCCGCTGCTGCATCCCGCCCGAGAGCTGGTTCGGATAGTTATCCTCGTAGCCCGCGAGACCGACTCGCGCGATCCATTTCTTCGCGATCGGCTCGGATTCCTTGCGGTCGATGCCTTGGATATCCAGCCCGTAGCAGGTGTTTTCCAGCACGGTCCGGTGCGGCAGAAGCGCGAACTTCTGGAACACCATCGCCGTCTCATGGCGACGGAATTCCCGCAGCTCCTCTTCGTTCATCTTCACCACGTCGCGGCCGTTATAGAGGATCTCCCCGGCCGTGGGCATGATCAGCCCGTTGATGTGGCGGATGAGCGTCGATTTGCCCGAGCCCGACAGACCCATGATCACCGAGATCTTGCCCGGCGGCAGGGTAAGGTTGATGTCTTGCAGGCCCAGAACGTGCTTGTGCTTGTCGTTGAGCTCTTCCTTGCCCATCCCGGCCTGCACCTTCTCCACGTAATCCTTGGGGCGTGCCCCGAAGATCTTGTAGAGATTGCGGATCTCGATGCCCGAGCGGTTGCCGGTATCGGTGTTGGTCGTGGCATCAGTCATGGCCAGCCTCCGAATGTTTCTGCAGCCGCTTGCCGAACGCCTGGCTTGCGCGGTCGAAGATGATCGCGATCGCAACGAGTGCGAAGCCGTTCAGGAAGCCGATGGTGAAGAACTGGTTGTTAATCGCCTGCAGCACGTTTTTACCGAGGCCACCAACGCCGACCATCGAGGCCACGACGACCATCGCCAGCGCCATCATGATGGTCTGGTTGACGCCCGCCATGATCGTCGGCAGCGACAGCGGAAGCTGCACGCCCCAAAGCTTCTGACGGGGATTGGCGCCGAAGGCGTCCGCGGCTTCGATGACTTCCTTGTCCACGAGGCGGATGCCCAGATTGGTCAGGCGGATCATCGGCGGGATCGCGTAGATCACCACGGCGATCACGCCGGGCACCTTACCGATACCGAAGATCACGACGACCGGGATCAGGTAGACGAAGGATGGCATGGTCTGCATGACATCGAGCACCGGCGTCAGGATTTTCTGCATCCGGTCCGAGCGCGCCATCAGGATGCCGATCGGCAGGCCGAGGATGATCGCGATCAGCGTCGCCACGGTGACCATCGCGAGGGTGGTCATCGTGTCTTCCCACAGTCCGAAGATGCCGATGAAAGCAAGCCCCAGGGACGAGCCGAGCACGATCTTCGGATTGCGCGAGGCGAACCACACCACGACGAGGATCAGCGCGAAGATGATGAACCACGGCGTGTCCACGAAGGCGTGTTCGAGAGTGTTGAGAAACCATTGAAGCGGCCGGGTGGCCGCGTCGATTTGATCGGAATAGGCGCGGACGATGCCGCGAAACCCGTCGTCGATGCCCATGCGCATATGACGCAGGGTGGAGTTGGGAAGGGAAGGGAACTCACACATCAGTTCCGGCAAGCCCCAGCATGAAGATGCCATCTTGTTATGTCCTCCGGTCGATTATTTGCGCCGGTTAAAAGAAAACGCGCGCGAGGCTCCCCTCACGCGCGCCAAAATCTCGGATCGCCCGCTCAGAGCGCGTCCTCGACCTTCTTGATCACGTCGTCGGAAAGCCATGCTTTCCAGACGTCCGGATAGTTCTCGAGGAAGTAGTAAGCGGTGTCCTCGTTGGTGCCTTGGTTGTCGGCCTGCCATGCGAGGAATTCGCCCACGGTCTTGTTCGACCATTCACGCTTGCCAAGGTAGTCCATCGCCACCGCGTTGTTCTCGGCGAATTCCTTGGTCACGACCGTGTACACGTCCGAGGTCGGGTAGGCGTTGGGCTTGGGATCGACGCAATCGGCCTGCGAGTTGCACTTGTCCCAGGCTTCCTTGTCGCCCTCGACGCCCGCGTCGAGCTTGACCATCGGGTATTTGCCGAGGATCGCGGTCGGGGCCCAGTAGTAACCCAGCCAGC
The DNA here is from genome assembly GCF_002020305.1 of Thioclava sp. F36-6. Lineage (NCBI taxonomy): Bacteria > Pseudomonadati > Pseudomonadota > Alphaproteobacteria > Rhodobacterales > Paracoccaceae > Thioclava > Thioclava sp. F36-6. The sequence goes on from NZ_MPZX01000001.1 coordinate 227,821, forward strand.
CCTTCTTGGACTCGTAGGCATTGGCGATCGAGCCGTCGAGACCCGCAGCCGACCCGGTGTCGACCAGCTTGAAGCCCTTCTCCTCGGCCTTGTGGGCCTTGAAGCGGTTCGCGGTCGAGATCTGGCAGTTCCATCCCGACGGGCAGTTGTAGACGCCACCGATCGAGGGTTCTTCCGGATCGGGGAACAGATCGGGGTGCTTGAGAGCATCGTCGACCGTCTTGATGTCGGGGTGCTCGTCAGCGACGTATTTCGGGATCCACCAGCCTTCTTCGCCGCCATCCTTGAGGATTTCTGCAGCGATCACGAGGCGATCTTCGCTGACGGCCTTGTCGAGCGCGACCTTCACCGCGTTCACCCAAAGCTCGGGTGCGATGTCGGGCTCGCCCTTTTCGTTCATCGAGGTGAAGGTGGGCATCGTGTCGCCGGTCACCAGCGTCACGTCACAGCCGTAGCCGTTTTCGAGAATGATCTTGTCGACCCAAGCAGCGACCCCGGCCGAAGCCCAGTTCATTTCGGCCTCGGTAACGGAGCCACATTCGCCATCGGCGGCGAAGGCGGGCGCCGAGAAGGTCGCCAGCGGCAGTGCCGTCAGTAACGCAGCAAGCGCTTTCTTGTTCATACAGTTCTCCTGTTGTGGCAGCTTTGATTGAAGCGATCCGCGCGGGCTGCCGCCGTGATATCGGTCGCGTTAAGTCCCGGTTTTTCCCGGGTTGGAATCGTCACATTGTCACGCTCGCGGGAGATCCGCAGGCAGACTTGCCAAATTCCGACACTTCTATGTCGTAAATAACCAAGTCGGGTGGCGCAACCTTTTCAGGGACCTTTCCGCCGCTGTGCAGCGTTAAAGCCGCGACGAAGAGGTGAACGCATGACGACCGAGCAAAAGGCTTCCGTTACGTCGGGGACTGACACAGGGACCGAGGCCTCCGGAGGCTCGGGTGCGGGCACCGCGCCGCGATCATATTCACAGGGCGATCATAGCGTGGGAAAATCGAGCTCCAGCACCCCGCCGGAGCCGAGCGTCGCATTGCGCCGACAAGCGGTCGCGTTGATTGCGAACCCCTCTTCGGGCGGCAACGCAAAAGATGAAGAGGCGATCCGCCGCGCGATGGATGCGCTTGGTGACGGTGCGTCCCTTTACCGCTGGTCCCCGGAAAGCGATATCGTGGCGACTGTTCGCAAGGCGCTCGACGACGGTGCGGAGATGATCGTCGCAGCCGGCGGCGACGGCACTGCGATGGCCGTCGCGGGCGCGCTGGTGGGGCAGGAGGTGCCGATGGCGGTGCTGCCGCTCGGCACGTTCAACTTCTTCGCGCGCGGCCTGCGCCTCTCCGAGGATCCGGAGGAGGCGGCGCGCGCGATCCGCGAAGGCAATGCACATCCGATCCGGGTCGGCGAGGTGAACGGGCAGGTGTTCCTGAACAACGCGTCGCTTGGGATCTACCCGTCGATCCTCAAGGCGCGCGAAGATATTTACGCCCGCTGGGGCCGTCGCCGGATCGTTGCGCATTGGTCGGTCGTCAAGACCTTCCTGCGCTTCCAGCGCCCGATGCGGCTGAAAATTACGGCGGACGGGGAGACCAGGAACCGTCGCACCGCGCTCGTCTTCATCGCGCGCTCGGCCTATCAGCTCGATTTCTTCGGACTCGACGGGGCGACGGTCATCAGCGACGACGCTTTCGCCGTGCTGGTCGCGAAGGCGCAGAGCCGCCGCGACCTCTTCCGCCTGTCGTCGCGGCTGGTGCGGCGTAAAACCAAACAGGGCGAGGATTACGAATTGATCCGCGCGAAATCCTTCGAGATCGAAACCGCACGCGGGCGCGGCCTGTTGGCATATGACGGCGAGAAATGCCGCGAACAAAGCCCGTTCCGCTTCAAGATGTCCGACGAGCCGCTCTGGATCGTACTGCCAGCCAAGGACACGGACGCCGAGACCCAAGACGCTAACGCATGACCCGTATCGTTCACCTTTCCGATCTGCATTTCGGGCGCAGTTTGCCCGAGCTCGAGGCGCCACTGCTGACAGCGGTGAACCGCCTCGCGCCGGACCTGACGGTGATCTCCGGAGACTTCACGCAGCGCGCCCGGCGCGGTCAGTTCGCGCAGGCGCGGCTGTTCGTGGAGCAGATCGAAAGCGAGACCCTTTCGGTGCCCGGGAACCATGACACACCGCTCGACAATCTCTTCCTGCGGATGCTCAAGCCCTTCGGGCGCTACAAATCCGCGATCAATCATAATCTGGAGCCGGTTTTCGAGACCGATCACCTCAAGGCGGTCGGCGTGAACACCGTGAATCGTTTCGCCTGGCAGCGCGGCAAGGTGCCCGAGCGGACGATCTCCCGGCTGTGTCGGGAGTTCGGCGAGGCGGGCGAGAGGCTGCGAATCGCGGTGATGCACCATCCGCTCGAACATGGGCCCGAGGTCGACAAGGCGCTCATGGACGGGGCCGGGGATGCGCTGGAGGGGATGTCGGACTGCGGCGCGGATCTCGTGCTCTCGGGGCATCTGCACAGCGGATCGGTGGCGCCTTTTTCGGCGGTGCCGGGCATCCTGTTCGTGCAGGCGGGGACGGGCCTGTCCTCGCGTCTGCGCGGCGAGCCCAATACGTTCAATTTGATTGAAGGGGGGCGCGACGCTCTGTCGATCACGCTGTACGGCGCGCGCGACATGAGCTTCGAGCCAATCGGGGCCGACGAATTCACGCGGGGCCCCGATGGGGCTTGGGTCAAAGGCTGATCAGTTCGGCTTGCCCGAGATATCGCCCCAGTCCAGAACCGGCGCCGCGTCGATATCGTGCGCGTCGAGCATCGAGGCCACGCGCTCGAGCGAGGCGATGATCTGCGCCTGCTCCCAGTCCTCCAGCGCCTCGAAGCGGCGCACGAAGATCTGTTGCAGCGCGTCGGGGGCCTCGTCGATCGCGCTCGCGCCAAGTTCGGTAATCACGATATCGGTCTGACGGCGGTCGCGCTCGGAGCGCTGACGGGTCACCATGCCCTTGCGCTCGAGCTTGTCGATCAGCGCCGTCATCGTTGCCTGACTCACGCCCATGCGCTGCGCGATCGCCTTCGGTGTGGACCAGCCTTTTTCGGAAATCACCTGAAGGACCCGGAACTGCGCAGGCGTCAGCCCGGCAGCTTTGGCCAGGTCGCGGCCGAACATTTCGGTCGCGCGCAGGATTCTACGCAAAGCGATCAGGCTCGTATCGACACGCTCCATCAGGCGGCGGGCCCCTTTTTTATCAAGACGACCCAGTATCGCAGAGAGTTCCGTGCTCTGCAATTGCTTGGCTTTACTAAGCTTATCGTGTTCGTTTTTACTCATTTGCTTTGTCATGCTAATGGTATTTAGGGCTTATAAGCAAGAATATAAGGCTATAATCGGAACTTTTCCTGGTTCCATTAGTTAGGTGGTTGAAATTTTCGACCACATGAACTACTTAGGCTACCGAAGCAAACGAGAGGAAAGAGCCGTGCCGCAAGTCGAGTCGATCAAGAAGGGTTCTAAACTGGTCTTCCGTAAGCCGGAGTCCGAAGACGGCAGCGAAATCTGGAAGCTGATCCGCCGCTGCAAGCCGCTTGATGAAAATTCGATGTATTGCAACCTTCTGCAGTGCGATCACTTCGGGGACACCTGTGTCCTCGTGGAGCGCGAAGGCGAAGTCGTCGGCTGGATTTCGGGCTACATCGCCCCGTCCGAGCCGGACACGTTCTTCGTGTGGCAGGTGGCTGTTTCCCCCGACGCACGCGGTCTTGGCCTTGGTAAGCGCATGCTGCGCCACCTCATCCAGCGCGACGTCGCCGAAGACTGCACCAAGTTGAAGACGACCATCACCGAAAGCAACGAAGCGAGCTGGGCGCTCTTCCGCTCCTTCGCACGTTCGATGGGCGGCGAGCTGACCGATGAGGCGCACTTCCACGAAGAAGACCATTTCGACGGCCATGCCTCGACCGAGCATATGGTCACCATCACCTTCCCCGAGGAGGCGCGTGCCGCCGCCTGATCTCAGGCCGCGCACCCTCCTCATTCCCCCAATTCTATGGAGTCCCCCATGACCGTTCATTCGACGGATAAAACGATCTTTACCCAACGCGAATCTGAGGCCCGCTCCTACTGCCGTGGCTTCGATACCGTTTTCACCAGCGCGCAAGGCTCGGAACTGACCGACGCCGAGGGCAACACCTATATCGACTTCCTCGCCGGTTGCTCGTCGCTGAACTACGGGCATAACGACCCGGACATGAAGCAGGCGTTGATCGAGCACCTGACCGAAAACAAGATGGGCCACGCGCTCGACCTGCACACCGACAGCAAGGCCAAGTTCCTGAGCGCGTTCGAGGAGCACATCCTCGCGCCGCGCGGCATGGACCACAAGCTGATGTTCATCGGCCCGACCGGTGCGAATGCCGTCGAAGCCGCGATGAAAATCGCGCGCAAGGCGACCGGCCGCACCAACATCATCGCCTTCACCAACGGCTTCCATGGCGTGACCATGGGTGCGCTGGCGGCGACCGGTAACGGCTACCACCGCGGTGGCGCTGGCATGGACACGCATGGCGTGACTCGCATGCCGTACGACGCCTATGCCGATGGTGTCGATTCGGTCGCGCTGCTCGACCAGATGCTCTCGGACGCCTCGGGCGGTATCGACGCTCCGGCGGCGATCATGTTGGAGACGGTTCAGGGCGAGGGCGGCCTCAACGCTGCCAGCCCGGAATTCGTTAAAGGTGTCGAGCAAGTCGCCCGCAAGCACGGTGCGCTGTTCATCATCGACGACATTCAGGCAGGCTGCGGCCGCACCGGCACCTTCTTCTCCTTCGAGGAGATGGACGTGATGCCGGACGTCGTGACCCAGGCGAAGTCGATCTCGGGCTTCGGCATGCCCATGGCGCTGGTTCTGGTGCGTCCCGACTACGACGTGTTTGGCCCGGCCGAGCATAACGGTACCTTCCGCGGCAACACCCATGCCTTCGTGACCGCCACCGTGGCGATCGAGAAGTTCTGGGCCGACGACAAGTTCCAGAAGGAACTGGCCGTGAAATCGGACGTGCTGCGTGAAGGTCTGGCCGCCGTGGCCGATCTCGTGCCGGGTGCCTTCCTCAAGGGCCGTGGCCTGATGCAGGGTGTCGATGTCGGCACCGGTGAACTGGCTTCGGCGATCTGCGGTCGCTGCTTCGAAAAAGGTCTCGTGATCGAGACTTCGGGCAATGACGACCAGGTCGTGAAGGTCCTCGCACCGCTGACCACGCCGATGGAACAATTCCGCAAGGGTCTGGAAATCCTGCGCGAAGCCGCCACCGAGGTGACGGGCGAGCGCACGGACATCGCGGCGGAATAATCCGCCGCTGCCTCCCCCAGCGACCAAGAAATTCAGATACGGAGACACATCACATGATCGTTCGTGATTTCAACAAGCTTAAAAACACCGACCGCGACGTGTCCGACGCCGATTGGAGCAGCGTGCGCATGCTGCTCGCTGACGACAAGATGGGCTTCAGCTTCCACATCACCACGCTGAAGGCCGGTTCGGACCACACGTTCCACTACAAGCACCATTTCGAGAGCGTGTACTGCATCTCGGGCAACGGCCACATCACCGAGCTCGACAACGGCACGCGCCACGAAATCAAGCCGGGTGTCATGTATGCGCTGAACCTGCATGACCATCACCGCCTCGTCGCGGGTGACGAAGACCTCGTCATGGCCTGCTGCTTCAACCCGCCGGTGACCGGCAACGAAGTTCACCGTGAGGACGGCTCGTATGCGCCGGCCGAAGAACTGGAAAATTCGTAAGGGGGCCAAATTGACCCACCAGAATCACACAGTCGAAAAGATTGGCGGCACGTCGATGAGCCGCGTGGACGAGTTGCTCGACACGCTGTTCATCGGAGACCGCAAGGGCGCCGATCTTTACAACCGCATTTTCGTCGTCTCGGCGTTTGGTGGCATCACCAATCTGCTGCTCGAACATAAGAAGTCGGGCGAGGCGGGCGTCTATGCGCAATTCGCGAAGGCCGATAGCGAACATGGCTGGCACGAGGCGCTGAGCCGCGTCTCGTCTGCGATGGTCGAAGCGCATGAGAGCGTGCTCGAGCACCCGGGCGACATCTCGCAGGCCACCGAATTCGTGCGCGAGCGTATCGAAGGCGCGCGCAACTGCCTGATCGACCTGCAGCGCCTGTGCTCTTACGGGCACTTCCGCCTCTCGCAGCACATGCTGCAGATCCGCGAGCTGCTGTCGGGTCTGGGCGAGGCGCATTCCGCTTTCGTCACTACGCTTCTGCTGCAGCGCAACGGCGTGAACGCACGTCTCGTTGACCTCTCCGGTTGGCGCGATGAAACCGATCACGACCTCGAAGGCCGTATCATGGGGGCGATGAAGGATGTCGACCCGGCGTCCGAAATGCCGATCGTGACGGGCTATGCGCAATGCGCCGAAGGCCTGATGCGGGAATTCGACCGTGGCTATTCCGAGGTGACCTTCTCGAAACTCGCAGCCCTCACCGGCGCGCGCGAGGCGATCATTCACAAGGAATTCCACCTGTCCTCCGCCGACCCGAAGCTGGTGGGCGAAGGCAAGGTGCGCAAGCTGGGTCACACGAACTATGACGTGGCGGACCAGATGTCGAACATGGGCATGGAGGCGATCCACCCGAAAGCCGCCAAGACCCTGCGCCAGGCGGACGTTCCGCTGCGCGTCACCAACGCGTTCGATCCGGGCGATCCGGGCACGCTGATCGACGACAAGCCCGCCAAGGAAGCGGCGGTCGAGATGGTGACCGGGCTCGATATCATCGCGCTGGAAGTGTTCGAACAGGACATGGTCGGCGTGAAGGGATACGACGCCAAGATCCTCGAAGTGCTGACGCGTCATGGCGTGCGCATCGTGTCGAAAGCGTCGAACGCCAACACGATCACGCACTATGTCGACGCGCCGATCGAAGTGCTCCAGAAGGTCGAGAAAGACCTCTGCGATATCTACCCGTCGGCGGAAATCTCGGCGCGGATGCTCTCGATGGCTTCGGTCATCGGGCGTGACCTGAAGGGCCTCTCGGTTCTGACCCGGGGTCTGCAGGCGATCGCCAAGGACGGCATGGAAAGCCTCGGCGCGACCCAAGGTCCGCGCAATGTCGATGTGCAGTTCGTGCTCGAACGCGGTGATCTGAAACCCGTTATCAAGGCGCTCCATGAGGAGTTCATCCCGGAAGAAAGCGCCCTCAAACAAGTCGCCTGAAATAAGCGACATTGAACTGATGAAGCCCGTGCGGATCTCCGTGCGGGCTTTTTTCTTTGGCTGCGACAACCCGTCCCAGTTGGGCTTTGAACCACGTTCCGGCGGTTGCCGTATCCTCGGGCAAGTCTAGTTCTTATCACGCAACGTGCAGAAACGCGGACGGCCATGAGCATTTTCGACATACCGACACTCGATCTGGCGCGGGCACAATTCGCCTTCGTCGTCTCGGCGCATATCGTCTTTCCAGCCTTCTCCATCGGGACGGCAAGTTACCTGATGGTGCTGGAAGCCCTGCGGATGATTACGGGCAAGGAGGTCTTCCTGAGGATCTTCGAGTTCTGGAAACACATCTTCGCGGTGGTCTTCGGGATGGGCGTCGTCTCTGGGGTCGTGATGTCCTACGAGTTCGGCCTGAACTTCGCGCATTTCTCCGACAAGGCGGGACCGGTGATCGGGCCGCTGATGGGCTACGAGGTGATGACCGCCTTCTTCCTCGAGGCCGGTTTCCTCGGGATCATGCTCTTCGGGCGCAACCGCGTGAACAAGTGGATTTACATGTTCGCGGTGACGATGGTGGCCTTCGGAACGTTGCTCTCGGCCTTCTGGATCCTCTCCGTGAATAGCTGGATGCAGACGCCCGCGGGCTTTGCGATGAACGATGTCGGCCAGTTCATCCCGAAGGACTGGTGGGAGGTGATCTTCAATCCCTCGCTGCCCTATCGCTTTGTGCACATGGTACTGGCGGCCTACCTGACCACGGCGCTCGTCGTGGCCGGGGTCGGGGCTTGGCACCACATCAAGGGCACGGCGGATGACGCGGTGCGCACGATGTTCCGCATGGCGGTGGCGATGATCCTCGTGACCGCGCCGATCCAGATCCTTGCAGGCGACCAGCACGGGCTCAACACGCTCGAACACCAGCCCGCCAAGATCGCGGCGATGGAAGGGCATTGGGAGACCAGCAAGGGCGCAGGCCTGATCCTGTTCGGCATCCCGAACCCGAGCCAGGAGCGCACCGATTACAAGATCGAGGTGCCCTATGCCTCGTCGCTGATCCTGACGCACTCGCTCGACGGCGAAGTGCCCGGCCTCGGGGACTTCCCGGCCGATGAACGCCCGCCGATGACGATCGTCTTCTTCACCTTCCGGATCATGGTGGGGCTCGGCTTTGCCTTCGCCGCGATCGGGCTTTGGGGCGGCTGGCTGATGTGGCGCAAGCGCCTGCACGAGCCGGGGCTGTTCCACAAAGTGGCGCTGGTCTTCGCGCCGGGAGGGTTCCTCGCGATCATCATGGGCTGGTTCACCACCGAATTCGGCCGCCAGCCCTATACGGTCTATGGCCATTTCACGACGGCGGAGTCGGTGTCTAACCTCAGCCATGGCGCAGCCTGGGCGGCGCTGATCGGCTTCGTGGTCGTTTATGCCTTCCTGTTCGGCTCGGGCACCTTCTACCTGCTGCGACTGATGCGGCGCGGGCCGGAGTCGGCGGAGCCGGTGGAGAACACGCCGCAGCGCGCCGGCGGCGTGGCGGGCGCGATGCTCGCCAATGATGTGACGACCGAGAAAGAGGAGGCCCACGTATGAGCGGCTTCGCCCATTATCTGCCCGACATCTGGGCCGCGATCATCGCCTTCGCGATCCTGACCTATGTGGTGCTCGACGGGTTCGACCTCGGCATCGGCATCCTCTTTCCCTTCCTCGGCTCTGAGGAGAACCGCACCCGCGCGATGAATTCGGTCGCGCCGGTCTGGGACGGTAACGAGACATGGTTGGTGATGGGGGGCGGCGGTCTGCTCGCCGTCTTCCCGCTGGCTTACGGGATCATCCTGAACGCGCTTTACGTTCCGATCATCATCATGCTGCTCTCGCTCGCCTTTCGTGGCGTGGCCTTCGAGTTTCGCGGCAAGACCCGGCGCTGGCAGAAGCTCTGGGACAAGGCGTTCTTCGGCGGCTCGCTGATCGCGACGCTGGCGCAGGGCGCGATCCTCGGCGGGCTGCTGCGCGGCCCCGAAGTGACCGACCGTACCTTCACCGGCGGCCCGTTCGACTGGGTCAGCTGGTTCTCGCTCGGCACGGCGCTGGCGCTGGTCGCGGGCTATGTGATGCTGGGCTCGGCCTGGCTCGTCATCAAGACCTCGCACGGGCTCTATGATCTCGCGCGGCGCGTCGGGCAGGTTTCCCTGATCGTGACACTCGGGTTTATCGCTCTCGCCTCGCTCGCGACGCCGTTCCTGCATCCCGAATATTATCACCGCTGGTTCCAGTGGCCGGGCGTCATCTGGAGCGCCGTGGTGCCGCTTTTGCTGATGGTGGCGGGCTTCGGCTACTGGACTGCCATTCGATCGGATCGCGGCGTGGTCGCCTATCTTTCGGGGATTGCGATCTTCATCCTGTGCTTCATGGGGCTCGGTCTGTCGATCTTCCCCTATATCGTGCCCGCCTCGATCACGATCCGCGAGGCGTCGACCACGGCGATGTCGCAGGGCTTCATTCTGGTCGGCGCGGCGATCTTCCTGCCGATCATTCTCGCTTATACGGCCTATGCCTATTGGGTGTTCCGCGGCAAGACATCGGAGCATGAGCATCACTACTGAGTGAGGCTACGGGACGGCCGGAACCGACCGGGCGCAGGCAGGGTTGGAACGATGTGACCCACATCCCGCGCATCATATGCAGAGCCTTTCCCTCTGCGGTCCTCAGCCGGTCGGCTGGCCTGCGCGCGCCCCTCGGGGCGCGCGCAATTTCATGTGCGCGGATCGACCCCGGAGGAGCTACGCGCCATGTCTGACAAGCTTGATAAACTACCCGAAGAAAGCGGCCCCTCCGGTGGTTGGGGCTCGATGCGGGGCATCGCCCGGGTCTTTGGCGACTCCTGGCCCTCGCCGGATGTGCTGCGCGAGCTGGAGCGTCAGAACAAACCGGGCGGTCTCATGTGCTCGTCCTGTGCTTTCCCGAAACCCGCCAATTACCATCCGTTCGAATTCTGCGAGAACGGGGCGAAGGCGACGCTGTGGGAGATGACCAAGTCGCGCCACACGCCCGAGTTCTGGGACGATCACACGGTCTCGGACCTGATGGACTGGTCCGACCACGAGCTGGAGAAGACCGGCCGTCTGACCGCGCCGATGCGCTACGACCGCGCCACCGATCGCTATGTCGAGGTGAGCTGGGACGAGGCCTTTTCCGAGATCGGGTCGATCCTGAAAGGTCTGCCGAAGCAGGAGGTGGTCTTCTACTCCTCGGGCCATGCCGGGTTGGAGGCCAGCTATCTCTGGGCGCTGATGGCGCGCGCCTATGGCAACAACAACCTGCCGCAAAGCTCGAACATGTGTCACGAGACGACCTCGGTCGGCCTGAAGAAGGTGATCGGGTCGTCGGTGGGCACGGTGCTTTGGGAAGACCTGGAGGAGACCGATTGCTACTTCTTCTTCGGACAGAACCCCGGCACCAACTCGCCGCGCTTCCTGCATCCGCTGAAGGCGGCGAAGGATCGCGGTGCGAAGATCGTCACCTTCAACCCGGTGAAAGAGCAGGGGCTCGTCAGCTTCGTCGATCCGCAGAACATCCGTGACATGGCGACGGGGCGTGAGACGATCATCTCCGATCAATATCACCAGCTCAAAGCGGGCTCGGATATCGCAGCGCTGACCGGCCTGTGCAAGGCGGTCATAGAAGAGGACGAAAAAGCGCAGGCACAGGGCCGCTCGGCGATCATCGACTGGGACTTCCTGAAGGAACACGCGGTCAATTATGACGGGTTCCTGACCTTCTGCCGCACCACGGCTTGGGAAAAGATCACCGAGGAATGCGGGCTGTCCGAGGCCGAGCTACGGCAGGCGGCCGACGTCTATATCCACGCCGAGAAAGTCATCGGCGTCTACGGCATGGGGCTGACGCAACACGCTCATGGTGCGACCAATATCGGGATGCTGGTGAATTTCCTCGCGCTGCGCGGCAATATCGGTCGCAAGGGCGCGGGCTGTTGCCCGGTGCGCGGACACTCCAACGTGCAGGGCCAGCGGACCGTCGGCATTGCCGAGAAGGCCAAGCTGATCCCGATGGACAAGCTCCGCGAGCTTTACGGCTTCGAGCCGCCGCAGGAAGACGGCTATCACATCGTCGATGCGGCGCAGGCGATGATGGAGGGCAAGGTTTCGGCCATGTTCTCGCTTGGCGGTAACCTCGTGCGCGCGCTGCCCGATAGCGAGCGGATCGAAGAGGCTTGGCCGAAACAGAAGCTGACGGTGATGATCTCGACCAAGCTCAACCGCTCGCATCTCTATCCGGGCGAGGTGGCCTATATTCTGCCGTGTCTCAGCCGGTCCGAGAAGGACGAGCAGGAGAGCGGCAATCAATATGTCTCGGTCGAGGACAGCTTCTCGAAAATTCACGGCTCGCTCGGCAAAAGCGCGCCCGCCTCGGACAAGCTGGAATCCGAACTGGCGATCACTTGCGGCATTGCGAAAGCCGCCTGCGATCCGAACCCGAAACTGCAATGGGACGAATGGGTGAAGGATTATTCCGTCGTCCGCGATCTGATCGAGGCGACCTACCCGGACGACTTCCGCGGCTTCAACGAGCGGATGAACGAACCGGGCGGCTTCTGGCGCGGCAACCCGGCGCATGATCGCATCTGGAAGACGGAAAGCGGCAAGCTGGAATTCACCACGCCGTCCAAGCTGAACGCGCTTGGCTTCGAGGACAAGCCGGGCCGTTTCCGGATGATCACCATGCGCTCGAACGACCAGTTCAACACCACGATCTACGGCTATTCGGACCGGTTCCGCGGCATCGAAGGGACGCGCGACGTGCTGTTCATGAACAAGATCGACATGGCCGATCTTGGGCTCGAACACGGCGATCCGGTCGTGGTCCATGGCGACATGGATGACGGGATCGCGCGCCGCAAGACCGGGCTGAGCGTCATCACCTTCGAGCTGCCGCGCGGCACGGTCGGGGGCTATTACCCCGAATGCAACGTGCTGGTGCCGGTGGGGCTCAATGACGAGCTGTCGAAGACGCCCGGCTCGAAGGGCGTCCCCGTCCGCATCGAGAAGGCCTAAGCGGGAACGGCGGCGGGGCGGCGGCTATCGAGCCACGCGATGGCAAGGAACACGAGCCCCGCCGCCGCCAGCCCCGCGCCGACATAGCCGGTGGCGGTCCAGCCATAGCCTTCCGCCAGCGCGATGCCCGCAAGGAACGGCCCGATGGCGTTGGCGAGGTTGAAGGCTGCGTGGTTGAGGGCGGCGGCCAGCGTCTGCGCCTCGCCCGCAACCTCCATCAGCCGCATCTGCATCGGGATCACCATCCCGGCGGTCGACCCCAGCGCGATCATCGCCACCGACATCGCGACCCAGTTGCCGATCGTGAAGGTGTAGAGGATCGACATCACGATCATCCCGCAAAGCAGGATCACGCCTGCGCCGAAGCGCGACCAGTCAGACAGCTTGCCCGAGATCCAGTTGCCCAGCGTGCCGCCCACGCCAAAGGCGGAAAGCGCCACGGGGATCGTCCAAGCGGGGCCCGCCTGCGTGTCGATCATCGCCGCCGACAGATAGGAATAGACCGCGAAGATGCCGCCGAAGCCGATCGAGCCCACCAGCAGCGTCAGCCAGACCGAGCGATTGGCCAGTGCGCCCAGCTCGCGCATCGGGCTGGCATTCGGGTCGCGCGGAGTCGCGGGGGCGACGCGCGCGATCATCAATGCGGAGGCCGCGCAGATCACCGCGACGATGGCAAAGCCCCAGCGCCAGCCGAAATTCTGCCCGATCGCACCCGCCAGCGGCACGCCCACGATATTCGCGATCGTCAGCCCGGTGATGACCATCGCAATGCCCTGCGCGCGTTTGCCCACGGGCATCAGATCGGCGGCGAACAGCATCGCCATCCCGAAATAGGCGCCATGCGGCAGGCCGGAGGCGAAACGCGCCGCCATGAAGCTATCCATGTTAGGCGCGAACCCGGCCAGCAGGTTCGCCACCGCATAGAACCCCATCAACCCGATCAGGAATTGCTTGCGCGGGATTTTCGCGCCGATCACCGCCAGAAGCGGCGCGCCGATCACGACGCCAAGCGCATAGGCCGAGATCGCATGACCTGCCCGCGCCTCGGTGATCCCGAAATCGGCCGCGTAATAGGGCAGCAGCCCCATGGACGCGAATTCGATCACGCCGATACCGAAAGTGCCAAGGGCCAGCGACAGGATCACGGCCCGCGCGTGGCGGGGTTCGAGCGTCATGGGTAGTCTCCGAAAATAGGTGTAGCGCCGGGTATCAGCCCCGTGACTTAGGCGATTGCTGCGCTGCGGCAAGGGGCGGAGGGGTTATTTCCCGTAATAGTCGCGGAACCATGCCACGAATTTCGCGATCCCCTCGCGCACATCGGTCTGCGGACGGTATCCGGTGAGGGATTGCAGAAGCGAGGCATCTGCCCAGGTCGCGGGCACGTCGCCTTTCTGCATCTCCATGTAATTGCGCTGCGCGGGGCGGCCCAGCTCGGCCTCCAGCGCATCGACGAAGTCCAGAAGCTTCACCTTGTCGGAATTGCCGATATTGACGATCCGATAGGGGGCCACGGGCGAGAGGCTGTCGCCCTCGGCGATCTCGTCACGCGAGGCGGGGCGCTCGGGGGCTGCGTCGATCAGCAGGCGGATGCCGCGCACGAGGTCTTCGACATAGGTGAAGTCGCGATACATCTCGCCGTGATTGTAGATGTCGATCGGACGGTCGTTGAGGATCGCGTCGGTGAACTTGAACAGCGCCATATCGGGACGGCCCCACGGCCCGTAGACCGTGAAGAAGCGGAACATCGTCGTCGGCAGGTTCCACAGATGAGCATAGGAATGCCCCATCGACTCGGTCGCCTTCTTCGTCGCCGCATAGATCGTCAGCTGCGTGTCGGCCTTGTCGGTCTCGGCATAGGGCATGTCCTCGTTCGCCCCGTAGACCGACGAGGTCGACGCCATCAGAAGGTGCTGTACCTCGTGGCGGCGCGCGGCCTCCATCACGTTGAAGGTGCCGACGATATTGGCGTCGATATAAGCGCGGGGCTGCTCGAGGCTGTAGCGCACGCCCGCTTGCGCTGCGAGATGGACGATGATCTCGGGTTCGAACTCATCCGCCATCGCGTCGAACGTCTCGAGATCTTCGAGCATCCCCTCGGTCGCTGAGAAATTCGGGTTCTGCAGCAGCATCGCATGGCGGCGCTGTTTCAGGGCGACATCATAGTAGTCGGTCATCCCGTCATAGCCGTGCACCCGGTAGCCCTCGTCGAGCAACAGCTTCGCCAGATGGTAGCCGATGAAACCTGCGGTGCCGGTGATCAGGATGCGCGTCATGAATGTCCCTCGCCAATGCTGTCTGTGCAGTAGCGAGCGGGGGGCGGGAAGGTCAAGCGCCGCGCGGGATAAGCGAAGGCCCCGGCCGTGCGGACAGCTTCGCCTGCTCGGGCTCGCCGACCGGCGCGTTGGCGTCTACATAGACCACCGGCTGGCTCATCGCGGCATAGTGATGGGGCGGCGAGAGATCGGAGGCGCCATACCACGCCCGAGGTGCGTGACCTTCGGGCGACCAGCCCGGTGGGGCAGGGCGCGCGCTGGCCGCGACACCGCCCCGATTGCGCGAAAACGCGGGAGTTGCGTGCGCGGGGCAAACGCACTATACGCCCCCGGTGGCCCGACGGCCGCATCAGAATCAACACGAAAAGCCGTGTCCCTTCCGCACTCGCTTCGGGAAGGTGTTCCGGCAAGGAGAAGCGATATGAAACTCAATGAACTGCGCGACAACGAAGGCGCGGCCCAGAAGAAAAAACGCGTCGCCCGCGGTCCCGGCTCGGGCAAAGGCAAGATGGCTGGCCGTGGTATCAAAGGTCAGAAGTCGCGTTCGGGTGTGGCCCTGAACGGTTACGAAGGCGGCCAGATGCCGCTCTATCGTCGTCTGCCGAAGCGTGGCTTCACCAAGCCGAACGCGAAGAAGTTCAACGTCGTGAACCTCGGCCAGATCGAGAAATTCATCGAAGCCGGCAAGCTCGACGCGAAGTCGGACATCACCGAAGACGCGCTGGTCGCGGCCGGTGTCGTGCGCCGCAAGCTCGATGGCGTGCGTGTCCTCGCCAAGGGCGACATCAAGTCGAAAGTGGCTCTGAAGGTCACCGGCGCTTCGAAATCGGCCGTTGAGGCTGTCGAGAAGGCTGGCGGCTCGGTCACGGTGGCGCAGGCCGCTGAATAAGCTGTTGTGAGCGGGCTCCGGCCCGATTACATAGGCGAAGGTTTTCTAGGCGCCGCCGACCGGGAACCGGTTGGGCGGCGCTTTACATGAAAGAGACGAGCATATGGCATCTGCTGCAGAGCAAATGGCGGCGAACCTCAGCTGGGACGCCCTGGGCAAAGCCACCGAGCTGCGCCAGCGCATCTTCTTCACCATTGGTTTGCTGATCATCTACCGCCTCGGGACCTATATTCCGGTTCCGGGCATCGACGCGCAGGCACTGCGCGAATTCATGCAAAGCGCGGGCTCTGGCCTCGGCGGCGTGTTGTCGATGTTCACGGGCGGTGCGCTCGGCCGGATGGGCGTCTTCGCGCTCGGCATCATGCCCTACATCTCGGCCTCGATCATCATCCAGCTTCTGACCGCTCTGGTACCCGCACTCGAGCAGATGAAGAAGGAAGGCGAGCAGGGCCGCAAGAAGATCAACCAGATCACGCGCTATGCGACCGTGGCTCTGGCGACCTTCCAGGCATGGGGTCTGGCCGTGTCGCTCGAAAAGGGCGATCTGGCGCATGATCCGGGCCTGTTCTTCGTCGCTGCCGTGGTCATCACGCTCGTCGGCGGCACCATGTTCTTGATGTGGCTGGGTGAGCAGATCACCGCACGCGGCATCGGCAACGGCATCTCGCTGATCATCTTCGTCGGTATCGTCGCGGAAATCCCGGCGGCTCTGGCCCGCTTCCTCGAGCAGGGCCGCGCCGGTGCGATCTCCACTCCGGTGATCCTCGGGGTGATCCTGATGATCGCGATCGTGATCACCTTCGTCGTCTTCATGGAACGCGCGCTGCGCAAGATCCACATCCAGTATCCGCGCCGTCAGGTGGGGATGAAGGTCTACGACGGCGGCTCCAGCCACCTGCCGATCAAGGTGAACCCGGCGGGCGTCATCCCGGCGATCTTCGCCTCGTCGCTGCTGCTGTTACCGACCACCATCGCGACCTTCTCGGGCCAGAACACCGGTCCGGTGATGTCGACGATCCTCGCCTATTTCGGGCCGGGTCAGCCGCTATATCTGCTGTTCTACGTCGCGATGATCGTGTTCTTCGCCTACTTCTACACCGCGAACGTGTCGTTCAAATCGGACGAGGTCGCGGACAACCTGAAGAGCCAAGGCGGCTTCGTGCCCGGCATCCGTCCCGGCAAGAAGACCGAGGAATATCTCGACTACGTCGTCAGCCGCATTCTCGTGATCGGTTCTGCCTATCTCGCCGCGGTCTGCCTTCTGCCCGAGATCCTGCGTTCGCAGCTGTCCATCCCGTTCTACTTCGGCGGCACCTCGGTTCTGATCGTGGTCACCGTGTCGATGGACACCATCAACCAAATTCAGTCGCATCTTCTGGCCCACCAATACGAGGGTCTGATCGAGCGCTCGCAACTTCGCGGCCGTTCGGGCAAGAAGAAGAAGGGGCCGCGCAAGCCGCCCGCGCGCCGCTAAATCCGCCAAGCGTTTTCAGGGGGAGCCGACATGGCAAATATCATTCTTCTCGGCCCGCCCGGCGCGGGCAAGGGCACCCAGGCCCGCCGTCTCGTCGAAGAGCGCGGTATGGTCCAACTCTCCACCGGCGACATGCTGCGTGAAGCGAAGGACTCGGGCACAGAGATGGGCAATCTCGTCGCCGATGTCATGGCCAAGGGCCAGCTCGTGACCGACGAGATCGTCATCGGTCTGATCGAGGAAAAGCTCGCCGCCGGTGGCGAGGGCTTCATCTTCGACGGCTTCCCGCGCACGCTGGGGCAGGCCGACGCTCTGGGCAAGCTGCTTGCCAAGATGGGCACCAAGCTCGACGCGGTGATCGAGATGCAGGTGGATGACGAGGCGCTCGTCGCCCGCATCACCGGTCGCTCGACCTGCGGCGGCTGCGGCGAGGTCTATCACGACCAGACCAAGCCTTGGCCCGCAGACGGCAAATGTGAAAAGTGCGGCAGCACCGACGTGAAGCGCCGCGCTGACGACAACGAAGACAGCCTGCGCACCCGGTTGATGGAGTATTACAAGAAGACCTCTCCGCTGATCGGTTACTACTACCACGCGGGCGATCTGTTCACGATCGACGGGCTGGCCGAAATCGAGACCGTGGCGACGTCGATCGCACGAATTCTCGATCAGCAAGAGTAATCGTAAATGAAGCCTTGACCCGGAGGGCGTTTACCTCTAGGTCACGGCGTCTCCGACGGGAATCGTTTCCGAGAAGGGAAGATTCTCGAGGGAGTTAATCGTGGGGTCCGAAGCGCCAGTTTCGGGCCTCGTGTTGTGAAAAAAGGGCCTGGGGTTACGGGCTCGCAACGAAAGGATACACGCTTTGGCACGTATTGCTGGCGTCAACATTCCGACCGGGAAACGCGTCCCGATCGCACTTACCTACATCACCGGGATCGGTCCTCACTCGGCTAAGCAGATCTGCGAAGCTACCGGTGTCGACGTGACCCGTCGCGTCAACGAGCTTTCGGATTCCGAAGTGCTCGCCATCCGCGAACATATCGACGCCAATTACACCGTCGAGGGCGACCTGCGCCGTGAAGTTCAGATGAACGTCAAGCGCCTGATGGATCTCGGCTGCTACCGTGGCCTGCGTCACCGTCGCAACCTGCCCGTGCGCGGTCAGCGCACCCATACGAATGCGCGTACGCGCAAAGGTCCGGCGAAACCCATCGCTGGCAAGAAGAAGTAAGGGGAGGCAGGACAAATGGCTCGTGATAAGGTTCGCGCTAAGCGCAAGGAACGCAAGAACATCGCCGCTGGCGTCGTTCATGTGAACTCCTCGTTCAACAACACCAAAATCCTGATCTCTGACGTGCAGGGCAACGCGATCTCGTGGTCGTCGGCTGGCACGATGGGCTTCAAGGGCTCGCGTAAGTCGACCCCCTACGCCGCTCAGATGGCTGCAGAAGATGCGGCCAAGAAAGCTCAGGATCACGGTCTGCGCACCGTGGACGTCGAAGTTCAAGGCCCCGGTTCGGGTCGTGAATCGGCGCTGCGCGCGCTGGCTGCGGTCGGTCTGACCGTCACCTCGATCCGTGACGTGACCCCGATCGCCCATAACGGCTGCCGCCCGCCGAAGCGTCGCCGCGTCTAATCAAGATTACGACGGTCGGGCCGTGCGGATTTCCCGTGCGGCCCGCCCGCATTTTTCGGTTTTATCCTCGGGCGTCCCCGACTTTGGGCATGGGTCTGGGACAGGTATGGAGGCAAACGCATGATCCACAAGAATTGGGCTGAACTCATCAAGCCGACGCAGCTTGAAATCAAGCCCGGCAACGACCCGCTGCGTCAGGCGACGATCGTCGCTGAACCGCTCGAGCGTGGCTTTGGCCTGACGCTCGGCAACGCACTGCGCCGCGTGCTGCTCTCGTCGCTTCAGGGCGCCGCGATCACCAGCGTACAGATCGACAACGTGCTGCACGAGTTCTCCTCGGTCGCAGGCGTTCGTGAAGACGTCACCGACATCGTCCTGAACCTCAAGGGCGTGGCTCTGCGTATGGACGTTGAAGGTCCGAAGCGCCTCTCGATCTCGGCCAAGGGCCCGGGCGTCGTGACCGCTGGCGACATCACCGAGACCGCGGGCATCGAGGTCCTCAACAAGGATCACGTGATCTGCCACCTCGACGATGGCGCCGACCTATTCATGGAATTGACCGTGAACACCGGCAAGGGCTACGTCGCCGCCGACAAGAACCGTCCCGAGGATGCGCCGATTGGCCTGATCCCGGTCGACGCGATCTACTCGCCGGTCAAGAAAGTCGCCTACGAAGTGCAGCCGACCCGTGAAGGTCAGGTTCTGGACTATGACAAGCTGACCATGAAGGTCGAGACCGACGGGTCGCTCTCGGCCGAGGACGCGGTGGCTTTCGCTGCTCGCATCCTGCAGGACCAGCTGTCGATCTTCGTGAACTTCGAAGAGCCGGAATCGGCTGGCAAGCAGGACCAGGACGACGGTCTCGAGTTCAACCCGCTTCTGCTGAAGAAAGTGGACGAACTGGAACTGTCCGTGCGTTCGGCGAACTGCCTGAAGAACGACAACATCGTCTACATCGGCGACCTGATCCAGAAGACCGAAGCCGAGATGCTCCGCACCCCGAACTTCGGCCGCAAGTCGCTGAACGAGATCAAGGAAGTGCTCTCGGGCATGGGCCTGCATCTCGGGATGGAAGTCGAAGATTGGCCGCCGGAGAACATCGAAGATCTGGCCAAGCGTTTCGAAGACCAGTTCTGATTGACGAATTGAGGGGCGTTGGCTAAACGCCCCTCCAATGCCCGGACTGCCGGGGACGATCTGGGTCACAAGACCCCAAGGTGAGCCGGTGACACGCATCGCTGGCCTGACAAAGCAAAACGCAAGATTGGAGAATGACAATGCGTCACGCACGTGGCTACCGCCGCCTCAACCGTACCCATGAGCACCGCAAGGCGCTCTTCGCCAACATGGCTGGCTCGCTGATCGAGCACGAGCAGATCAAGACGACCCTGCCGAAGGCGAAAGAACTGCGCCCGGTTATCGAGAAGCTGATCACGCTCGCCAAGCGCGGCGATCTGCACGCACGCCGTCAGGCGGCCTCGCAGCTCAAGCAGGACCAGTATGTCGCGAAACTCTTCGACATCCTCGGCCCGCGCTACAAGGACCGTCAGGGCGGCTACGTTCGCATTATGAAAGCCGGTTTCCGTTACGGCGACATGGCTCCGATGGCGATCATCGAATTCGTCGAGCGCGATCTGGACGCAAAAGGTGCGGCAGATAAGGCACGCGTCGAAGCCGAAGAGGCTGCCGAGGATTGATCCTCGCGACCGATTTCCCTGCGAAATCAATGAGAATTGCGAAATCCCGCCTATTAGGCGGGATTTTCTTATTTCCGCCTGCATTTTCCCGCATTTCTCACGCAAAAGGTTATTGCGCAGATGATGCGCATTCGCGAGTGTAAGCGCGTGGGCGGGTAGGGACGTAATGTCACTGTCGGAGCGAACTCCGCACGGCGCGAACACTTTTAAGTTGACCGGGTTAATTCCAAACTGTCTAAAAAGATATGTCGATACAGAGCAGAATCGATTTGAAACTTCGTGACTTGGATCGTTTAGCTCCAAGCGGTTATTTTGTTGGGCTGCATATTCGTTTTACGGCGCCTTTGATGACGTTCCAGACTTACGACAAAGCCTGGCTCGATCATTATACCGCAAACGGCTATGTGCTCCGTGACCCTATGACTGCTTGGGGGTTTAGCGAGACCGGCTCAATCCGGTGGAGCGACCCGCGGTTACCCGATCCTTTCCGTCTCTTCGATGAGGCCAAACACTATGGTCTGATCTACGGGGCGACAGTCTCATGCGGCCCGATCCGGTCCCGTACTATCGCAAGCATGGCGCGCGATGATCGGGAATTCGACCTACCCGAGATCGAGACCTTTGAGCTTATCGTGCGCGAATTGCACGACATGACTCAACCGCCTGAGGAACTCACGAGAGCTCAGATCGAAGCCCTGCGCTGTGTTGCTGGGGGTGACCGACACGCGGCGGCGGCCGCGAAACTTGGAATTTCGGAAAGCGCGCTCAAGGCGCGGCTGAATTCTGCGCGCGCAAGACTGATGGCTCGGACGACCGCCGAAGCTATTCAGCGCGCAAAGGATTTCCGCCTGTTATAGTGTTGTTGACCCTCCGCACGGCTGTACTGTGACTAACCTGCAGGAGGAAGACATGCAGACCACTACGCTTTCGTTCACCAATTTTCATAATCACGGTGAGCTTTTCGCAAACATGCTGCGCGCCAGGCGCGAGCTCTTCATTGTCCAGAATAAATGGGATCTCCCAGAAGCGATGGGCATGGAATATGACCAGTATGACACCCCGGCGAGCCGCTGGGTGGTCGTCCATGACGAGTTGGGCAAGGTGCTGGCAGGCAACCGTCTGACGCCCACGACGACGACCTGCGGGATCTATAGCTACATGATCCGCGATGCGCAGCGGGGGCTGCTCGCGACGATCCCGTCCAATCTTCTCTATGACGAAGCTCCGGTCAGCGAGACCGTCTGGGAAAGCTCGCGTCTGTTCGTGTCCCATGACGTTCCGATGGCGATGCGCCGCAAAGTTCATGCGCGTCTCGTGCAGGAAATCGGCAATTCGGCGCGTGAACTCGGCGCAAGTTCCGCCCTTACCCTTCTGAACGCGAATTGGCCGCGTTGGGCGGGTCGGGTTGGCGTGGACATGACTGCGATGGGACCGGTGCTGGAGATCGACGGGATCAAGAACCAGGTCGTATCGATGAACTTTTCCCAAAACCTTCATTAAAGGGATGGGAACGATTAGAGCCCCCGTGCGCCCCACACGCGCGGGGGCTTTTCGTTGGCGGACCGAGACACTAGGTTCACGCCATCATGGCCGACCTATTCGACACGCCCCCCGACCCCAATGCGCCTGCGCCCGAAGCGCCGCGCCCGCTCGCTGATCGCATCCGCCCGAAAACTCTGGGTGAGGTGATCGGTCAGGAACAAGTGCTCGGCCCCGACGGGCCTCTGGGGGCGATGCTGGCTGCAGGCTCGCTCGGATCGCTGATCCTCTGGGGGCCGCCGGGTGTCGGCAAGACTACCATCGCGCGACTGCTGGCCGATGCCTCCGACCGCGCCTTCGTCCAGATTTCCGCGATCTTCACCGGCGTGCCGGAACTGCGCAAAGTCTTTGAGGCCGCCAAGCTGCGGCGCGGGCAGGGCAGGGGAACGCTCCTCTTCGTCGACGAGATCCACCGCTTCAACAAGGCGCAGCAGGACAGCTTCCTGCCGCATATGGAAGACGGCACGATCATGCTGGTGGGCGCCACCACCGAGAACCCGAGCTTCGAGCTGAACGCCGCTGTGCTCAGCCGGGCGCAGGTCATGGTGCTGGAGCGCCTCGACCTCGCCGATCTCGAACGCCTCGCACAGCGCGCCGAGAAGGCGCTCGGTCGTCCACTGCCGCTCAGTGGCAAGGCGCGCGAGGCGCTGCTGGAAATGGCCGACGGCGACGGCCGCGCGCTTCTCAACCTGATAGAGCAGGTGGCGGCGTGGAAAGTCACCGGTACGCTCGACACCGACGCCCTATCGACCCGACTGATGCGCCGCGCGGCGAAATACGACAAATCCGGCGATGAGCATTACAACCTGATCTCGGCGCTCCATAAATCCGTGCGGGGTTCGGATCCGGATGCGGCGCTCTATTGGTTCGCGCGGATGCTGGAGGGCGGCGAGGACCCGCGCTATCTCGCGCGGCGCTTCGTCCGCATGGCGGTCGAGGATATCGGGCTGGCCGACCCGCAGGCCCAGACCCATGCGCTCCATGCGTGGGAAATATACGAGCGGATCGGCTCGCCCGAGGGGGAACTGGCTTTGGCGCAGACGGTGATCTACCTCGCGCTCGCCCCGAAATCCAACGCGGGCTACGTTGCCTATAAAGGTGCGCGGGCGCAGGCGCAGAAGACCGGATCGGAGCCGCCGCCCAAACATATCCTCAACGCCCCGACCAAGCTGATGTCCGAACAGGGCTATGGCGCGGGCTATGCCTATGACCACGACGCCGAGGACGGCTTCTCGGGGCAGAACTACTTCCCCGACACGATGAAGCGCCCGGTCCTCTACCAGCCGGTCGAGCGTGGCTTCGAGCGCGAGTTGAAAAAGCGGGTCGACTGGTTTGCCAAGCTGCGTGAACAGCGCAAATCTTGACATTCAGGCCTGTGAACGCTCTTAGGGCGCCAAAGGAGACAGCGATGCTTTCTACGATTTTGCAGGTCGCGCTAGGCGGCGCGATGGGTGCATCGGGGCGCTACCTCGTCGGCGTCGGAATGATGCGCAGCTTCGGCGCGCAGCCTTTCCCGCTGGGCGTCATTACGGTGAACATCCTCGGCTCGTTCCTGATGGGCGCGCTCGTGGTGTTCCTCGGTGACAAGCAGCTGACCCATTGGAACGCCTTCCTCGCGACCGGCTTTCTCGGGGGCTTCACCACTTTCTCCTCTTTCTCGCTCGAAGCCTATCGCTTGATCGAGAAAGGTGATGTCACATTGGCAGTCAGCTATATCGGACTGTCGGTCGGCGCGGGGCTTCTGGGCCTTGTCGCTGGCATTCTATTGATGAGGGCCATGCTATGAGCGGCGTCCAGCATATCACCGTCACCGAAGACGAGGGCGAACAGCGCCTCGACCGGTTCCTGAAAAAGCGTTTCCCGCATCTGTCTCAGGGCATGATCGAAAAGTTCTGCCGCAAAGGCGATCTGCGCGTGGACAAGGGTCGGGTGAAGGCCAATTCGCGCGTCGCGCCAGGGCAGAAAATCCGCGTGCCGCCGATCCCCGATTCCGCGCCCGCGCCGAGGACCGAGGGCATTTCGGAGGAGGATGCGAAATTCATCCAGAGCTGCGTGCTCTGGAAGGACGAGCATATCATCGCGCTCAACAAACCGCCGGGGCTGCCCTCTCAGGGCGGCTCGGGGCAGGGCAATCGCCATGTCGACGGGCTGAGCGAGGCGCTGAAATTCGGCTACAAGGACAAGCCGAAGCTGGTGCATCGCCTGGACAAGGACACCTCCGGCGTTCTGCTGCTCGCGCGCACCGACCGCGTCGCGCGCCGCCTGTCCGAGGCGTTCCGCGGCAAGACCACGCGCAAGATTTATTGGGCGGCCGTCGCGGGCGCGCCCGAACCGAAGACCGGCACGATCCGCTTCGGTCTGGTGAAAGCGCCGGGTCACGGGCGTGGTGGCGAGGGCGAGAAGATGATCTGCATCCATCCCGCCAAGGTCGACAAGACCGAAGGCGCCAAGCGCGCGACCACCGATTACTTCACGCTCCACATCCTCGGCCAGCGGGTCAGCTGGGTCGCGCTGGTGCCGATCACCGGGCGCACCCACCAGCTGCGCGCGCATATGGCCGAGATCGGCAGCCCGATCATCGGCGACGGCAAATACGGTGGCTCGAGCCAGGAGAACATGGGCGACGGCTGGGGCGCGCAACTGGGTGGCGAGATTTCCCGCAAGTTGCACCTGCACGCCCGCCAGATCAGCTTCGACCATCCGGTCAGCGGCAAGCGTATCACGCTGACCGCGCCACTGCCCGAGCACATGAAGCGGACCTGGGATCTGCTGGATTGGCACGAGAAAGATGTGCCTGCCGACCCGTTCGAGGACCTCGCATGAAGCTCGCGATCTTCGACGTCGATGGCACGATCTCGGATAGCCAGAACCACATCACCCACGCGATGACGATTGGGTTCGAGGCGGCGGGTCTGCCGGCCCCGTCGGCCTCCGCCGTGTTGCAGATCGTCGGTCTGTCGCTGCCGCTCGCGGTGGCGCGGCTTGCGCCGGAGCACGATGCCGAGACGCAGGCGCGTATCGTCGAGGGCTACAAGCAAAGCTACAAGACTGCGCGCGCGGCTTCGCCCGCGCCGCTCTATCCCGGGGCCGAGGCGCTGCTGCGCAAGCTCGCCGCGCGCGACGACATGCTGCTGGCGGTCGCCACCGGTAAATCTCGCCGCGGCCTTCGCGCGCTGATCGAGCATCACGGTCTGGACGGGCTCTTCGTCAGCCAGCAGACCGCCGACGATCACCCCTCGAAGCCGCACCCGTCGATGATCGGCGCGGCGTTGAGCGAGGCGGGCGTGGATGCAAACGACGCGGTAATGATCGGCGATACCAGTTTCGATATCGAGATGGGCCGCAGCGCGGGCGTCGCGACGATCGGCGTGCGCTGGGGCTACCACGCGCCGCACCTGCTCGAAGCGGCGGGCGCGCATCAGATGGTCGACGATTTCGACGGGCTGGAAACGACACTTCTGGATCTGTGGGAGATGAGCGCATGAGCGAATGGGCGGCCAAGCGGTTCTGGACGGAAACCACCGTCACCGAGCACCCCGAGGGGTTCGGCGTGGCGCTGGACGGACGTGCGGTGAAGACGCCGGCGAAAGCCGCGCTGACCGTGCCGACCCGTGCCTATGCCGAGGCTATCGCGGCGGAATGGGACGCGCAGGACGGCGCGATCAAACCCCATACGATGCCCGTCACCCGCTCTGCCAATGCGGCGATCGACAAGGTGGCGCATCAGCATCCCGAGGTCGTCACCCATGTCTGCGAATTCGGCGGCACCGATCTTCTGTGCTACCGCGCCGAGGCTCCGACGGAACTGGTCGAGCTTCAGAGCGCGAAATGGGATCCGCTGCTGGAATGGGCGGCGCAAACCTATGGCGCGGAGCTGAAGGTCACGACGGGAATTCTGCCGGTGGACCAACCTGCGGACCATCTAGCGCGACTGGAGGCGGAGGTGGCAAACCTCGACCCCTTCGCGCTGGCGGCTCTACATGATCTCGTGGGCATCACGGGCTCTCTCGTCCTCGGGCTGGCGGTAACACGCGGCAGGCTCTCGGCCGAGGAAGCATGGGAAATTTCGCGGCTCGACGAGGACTGGCAAATCGCTCAATGGGGCGATGACGAAGAGGCGGCGGAGATCGCTGCACACAAGCGCGAGGCGCTGTGTGACGCGGCTCGAATCTGGGCGCTCACCGAAAGATGACCGTTGCGGATTCTCTCGCCGCTTATTGACCTGCCAAAAGCATCATCACTTGCTGATGATTTACGCAGGGGCCCTCACGAATTCCGGAAACTAGCCTTGACCTTCTTTGATCGGATGGACCAAACTTTCGTTACTCCGTGTCATGGAGACACGATCGACCAGGTCTGTGAGGGACCAAGAACCGCTCTGTCAGAGCGGCGATAACAGGAAGAGGTAAAAATGAAGAAATCCGTCTTTTTCGGCGCGCTGACGGCTGCGACGCTGACTGCCGGTCTGGCTGGCGCGGCCACGCTCGATGACGTGAAATCGCGCGGAGAGCTGATCTGCGGCGTGAATACCGGTCTCGTCGGCTTCGCCGCGCCGGATGCCAACGGTAACTGGTCCGGCTTCGACGTCGCGGTCTGCCAGGCCGTCGCCGCCGCTGTGCTGGGCGACCCCTCGAAGGTTAAATACGTCCCCACCTCGGGCCAGACGCGCTTCACCGCGCTCGGTTCGGGCGAAGTGGACCTGCTGGCACGCAACACCACCTGGACCTTCTCGCGCGACACCGACCTGAAGCTCCAGTTCACCGCGACCAACTACTACGACGGTCAGGGCTTCATGGTCCGCAAGGATTCGGGCGTGACCTCGGCCAAGGAACTCGACGGTGCGTCGATCTGTATCCAGACCGGCACCACGACCGAGCTGAACCTCGCCGACTACTTCAAGGCCAACAACATGTCCTATCAGCCGATCACGGTTGATTCGAACGCCGAAGGCGAACAGCAGTTCCTCGCCGGCGCTTGTGACGCCTACACGACCGACGCGTCGGGCCTCGCAGCCACCCGCGCCGCTTTCGCGAACCCTTCCGACTACGTGATCCTGCCGGAAATCATCTCGAAAGAGCCGCTGGCTCCGGCCGTCCGTCAGGGCGACGATCAGTGGACCGACATCGTCCGCTGGACCGTCTTCGCGCTGATCGGTGCTGAAGAATACGGCGTGACCTCGGCCAATATCGACGAGCTGGCCAAAGGCACCGACAACCCGGAAGTCAATCGCCTGCTCGGCACCGAGGGTGACCTCGGCGCGATGATCGGCCTCGACAAGGACTGGGCCGTCAACGCCATCAAGGCCAACGGCAACTACGGTGAAATCTTCGCCGCGACCATCGGCGAACAGACCCCGATCGGTCTGGCCCGTGGCCTGAACGCTCAGTGGACCCAAGGCGGTCTGATGTACGCTCCTCCCTTCCGCTAAGAAGGGCCCGGCAGGGGCGCGGTTCAATCCGCGCCCCTGTTCCGTTTTCAAGAGACCGTGCGTAGGGGAGACATCCCCGCAATGGCCCGTAAGAATGGCCTGACAAAAATAACGACGCGGCAACAGGGGAAATAAGAATGACAAGCGCGCCCGACGCGCCGGAGCAGGGCTTCCGGCTCAGCCAGCTTATCTATGACACGCGTTATCGCTCCCTGACCATTCAGGTGGTCGTCTTCATCCTCGTGATGGGCGGCGCGGCATGGCTGGTGGACAATGTGATCCAGAACCTCAACGACCTCGGGAAGGATTTCAATTTCTCCTTCCTCGGGCAGAGGGCCGGTTACGATATCGGCAACGCGACTATTCCGTATAACAACGACATGAGCCACGGCCGCGCGCTGCTGGTCGGTCTGATCAACACGCTCTGGGTGTCCTTCCTGGGCTGCGTCGCCGCGACGATCATCGGGATCTTCGTGGGCGTGCTGCGCCTGTCGAAGAACTGGCTCGTGGCGCGGCTGATGACTGTCTATGTCGAGGTCTTCCGCAACATTCCGGTGCTGCTGTGGATCCTGGTGGCGATCGCGCTGCTGACCGATGTGGCCCCGTCGCCCAACGCCTATAAGGTGAATCAGCAGACGGGCGAGGCACAGGCCTCGATGCTGCTCGACTCGGTCGCTTTCACCAATCGCTACACCGCGATCCCCTCGGTGCATTTTGATCGCTCGCTCGGCTCGCTCGACACCGCGCTTGCACCGATCTCGCTCAACTTCCTTGCGCTGGTGATCGTGCTGATCGGTTCGATCTGGGTGAACAAGCGGATGCTGACCCACGCCGCTAAAGTGCAGGAGTCGACCGGGGTCCGACCTACAATGTGGTGGAAGAGCGCGCTCGTGCTGATCGCGCCAGTCGTCATCCTCGCCATTGCGCTCGGGATTAATCCCGAGGAGCCGCAGATCAAGGGCTTCAACTTCGTAGGCGGCACGAACGTGTCGAACTCCTTCGTGGCGCTCTGGCTCGGCCTGTCGCTCTATACGGCGGCCTTCATCGCCGAGATCGTCCGCGCCGGTATCCTCGCCATCTCGAAAGGCCAAACCGAGGCCGCCTTCGCGCTGGGTCTGCGAGCCAATCGCACGATGAGCCTCGTGATCCTGCCGCAGGCGCTGCGGGTCATCATCCCGCCGCTGATCTCGCAATATCTGAACCTGACGAAGAACTCCTCGCTCGCGATCGCCGTGGGCTATCTGGAACTGCGCGGCACGTTGGGCGGTATCACCCTGAACCAGACCGGGCGCGAGCTTGAGGCGATCACGCTGATGATGCTGATCTACCTCGCGATCTCGCTGTCGATCTCGGGCGTGATGAACGTCTACAACAATCGCGTGAAGCTGAAGGAGCGGTGAGATGAGCGATACACAAGCCCATTCCGTCGCCTATGTCCGCGACACGATGCTGCCGCAGCAGCCTGCCCCCGCAGGGCAGTCCGGTGCGGTTCAATGGCTGCGCGAGAACCTGTTCTCGGGCTGGCTGAACACATTGCTGACCCTTCTGGGCGTGGCGGTAATCTACACGCTGGTCATGCATTTCCTTCCCTGGTTCCTGCATGGCGTCTGGGACGCCAACTCGATCAAGGAATGCCGCACGATCATCACCGACCGTTACGGCGAAGGCGCGACCGGCGCCTGCTGGGCGGTGATCCGCGAGCGTTGGCACCAGTTCATCTTCGGCTTCTACCCGCCGGAACTGTACTGGCGTCCGATCCTGACCTTCCTGCTGCTCTTCGTGGCGGTTGGTCCGCTTCTCTTCACCTGGGTCCCGCGCGCGCTGGCCTGGTTCACGCCGGTCTACCCGTTCCTCGCCGTGTGGCTGCTCTGGGGCGGCTCCGGCTGGACGCCGATCATGATCTTCGCAGGCTTCGTGCTGGGCGCGGCGATTCTGTTGCTGCTGTCACCGCGGCTAGGCTCGATCATGGCGTTCTCGATCGGCGCTTTGGTCGCGATCCTCTACTTCCTTTTCGTGGTGGGCCCGCTCATCGACGGGTTGCAGGCGATCCTGCCCTGGGGGCTGGAATCGGTGGACTCCGCCAAGTTCGGGGGCTTCCTGCTGGCGATCACGCTGGGCGTGGGCGGCATCATGATGTCGCTGCCGCTGGGGATCGTGCTCGCGCTCGGGCGGCAATCGGACATGCCGCTGGTCAAAGGCTTCTCTGTGGTCTTCATCGAGTTCATCCGCGGCGTCCCTCTGATCACGCTGCTGTTCGTGGCCTCGCTGCTGCTGAACTACTTCCTGCCGCCGGGCACGAATTTCGACATCATCCTGCGAGTGATGATCCTCGTGACCTTCTTCGCTGCGGCCTATATCGCCGAGGTGATCCGCGGCGGTCTCGCGGCACTCCCGCGTGGCCAATACGAGGCGGCGGATGCGCTGGGGCTCGATTACTGGAAGGCGCAGCGGCTGATCATCCTGCCGCAGGCGCTGAAGATTTCGATCCCGGGCATCGTTTCCACCTTCATCGGCATGTTCAAGGATACGACGCTGGTCGTGTTCGTGGGTCTCTTCGACCCGCTCAAGGGCATCCCGGACTTCATCCGCGCCGACTTCAACTGGAAAGGCATCTACTGGGAGCCCTTCATCTTCGTCGGCGCCATCTTCTTTATCCTGAACTTCGCCATGTCGCGCTACTCGATGTCTCTCGAGCGTCGACTGCAGCGTGATAACCATTAATCGGGGACTAGACACAATGACCGAACCGCAATTCGAACGTCAGGTCGACCGCAGCCATATGCAGGTCTCCGACGAGGTCGCGATCCAGATCGAGAACATGAACAAGTGGTATGGCCAGTTCCACGTTCTGCGCGACATCGATCTGACCGTGCAACGTGGCGAGCGTATCGTCATCGCCGGGCCCTCGGGCTCGGGGAAATCGACGCTGATCCGCTGCATCAACCGTCTGGAGGAACACCAGGCGGGCAAGATCGTCGTCGACGGGATCGAGCTGACGAACGACCTGAAGAACATCGACAAGGTCCGCCGCGAAGTCGGCATGGTGTTCCAGCACTTCAACCTGTTCCCGCATCTGACCATTCTCGAGAACCTTACGCTGGCCCCGATCTGGGTGCGCAAGACGCCCAAGAAGGAAGCCGAAGCGACGGCGATGCATTACCTCGAGAAGGTGAAAATCCCCGAGCAGGCCGACAAGTATCCCGGCCAGCTTTCGGGCGGTCAGCAGCAGCGTGTGGCGATCGCGCGCTCGCTGTGCATGAAGCCGCGGATCATGCTGTTCGACGAACCGACCTCGGCGCTCGATCCGGAGATGATCAAGGAAGTGCTCGACACGATGATCGAGCTGGCCGAAGAGGGGATGACCATGCTCTGCGTGACCCACGAGATGGGCTTCGCGCAGGCGGTGGCGAACCGGGTGATCTTCATGGCCGACGGTCAGATCGTCGAGCAGAACAACCCGCACGACTTCTTCAACAACCCGAAATCCGAGCGGACCCAGCAGTTCCTGAGCCAGATCCTCGGACACTGAGGCAGGGCCGGGGGCAAAGGCTGGGGGTTTCACACCCCCAGACCCCCGTGGGATATTTCCGCCAAGGCGAAGAATTAAAAAAGGGGCGGCGCGAATACTCGTGCCGCCCCTTTTCTATATTCAAGTCCGATTTAAAGCAGGTCGGAAACCGCTTCGCGCTCTTCTTCCAGTTCGCCGACGGTGCGCGCCATCATCTCTTTCTGGAAATCGTTGAATTCCAGACCTTCGACGCGCTCGTAATGACCGTCCTTGCAGATCACCGGCAGGCCCACCATCAGCCCTTCGGGGATGTCGTAGAGGCCGGTCGACGGCACGGCCATCGACACCCATTTGCCGTCGGTCCCGTGGATCCAGTCATACATGTGATCGATCGCGGCATTGGCGGCGGAGGCAGCCGAGGACGCGCCACGCGCTTCGATGATCGCCGCGCCACGGGTGGCCACCTGCGGGATCAGCGTCTCGCGATACCAGGTCTCGTCGCCGATGATCTCGGAGAGCTTGCGACCCTTCGCTTCGGCTTCGGTCCAGTCGGCGAACATGGTGGGCGAGTGGTTGCCCCAGACCACGAAGCGCTCGATGTCGTCGACATGCAGATCAGCCTTCGAGGCGAACTGCGTCAGCGCGCGGTTATGGTCGAGCCGGATCATCGCGGTGATGTTCTCGGTCGGGAAGTTCGGCGCGTTGGCTGCGAGGATCATCGCGTTGGTGTTGGCCGGGTTGCCGACGACCACGCATTTCGCGTCGCGCTTGGCGGCCTTGTCGAGCGCTTCACCCTGCACGCGGAAGATCTCGGCATTGGCCGACAGCAGGTCGCGGCGCTCCATGCCTTTGGTGCGCGGGCGCGAGCCCACGAAGAACGCGGCATCGATATCGGTGAAGGCGGTCACCGGATCATCGGTCACAACGGTGCCGGCGAGCAGCGGGAAGGCGCAGTCTTCCAGCTCCATCACCACGCCACGCACCGCGTCGAGCGCCTGCGGCAGGTCCAGAAGCTGCAAGATCACCGGCTGATCGGGACCGTAGACATCCCCCTTGGCGATGCGGAACAGCAGCGCGTAGCAGATCTGACCGGCAGCCCCGGTGACGGCGATGCGTTTCGGCGTTTGAGCGGACATGGAAACCCTCCTGTGATGATTACGCCAGAGAGATAGGGCACAGGCGCGCGGCTGGCCATAGAAAACCGTGCCCTAACGTCACGATCACGGGAGGGAAAAGCCGTGTTCAGCCCCGCCGGGTCGGCGTGAAGAAATCGAGCACCGATCCCTGACCCGGCTGCACTTCGTCCCAGCTGTCGATCTGGAAATCGACGATCAGCGTGGCGCAGGTCGGGAAGCGGCGGAAATCGGGGTCGTGCAAGGCGCGTGCAGGCAGGCGATGGGCGAATTCCGCGATGCCCGGGTTGTGGCCCAGCATCATCACGGTCGGCGCCGTAGCGGTCCGCAGGACCTGCAGCATCATCTCGGGGGCTGCGTGGTAGAGATCCTCGACATAGCTCACCTCCGGCCGCGTCTCGATCACCGCGCGCTCCACGCGGTCCCATGTCTCGCGGGTGCGCGTCGCCGAGGAGCAGAGCACCTCTTCCGGCTCCAGCCCGCGCGAGGCGAGGAAATCGCCCAATTCGAGCGCAGCCGCGCGTCCGCGCGCATTGAGCGGGCGATCACGATCTTCCATCGCCGGGTCGTCCCAGCTGGATTTGGCATGGCGGGTCAGGATCAGGCGGCGATAGCCGAGCGGTGTCATGGGTGGAACTGCCTCATATGCCATGCGGATTGCTGAGGCAGCCTGCCATAGCTTTCACCTGCCGGGCAAGCGCGTCTTGCAAGACAGCCGTGATCGCGACAGGCCGCGCCTTCGGGGCGGTCGAGATGCGCATGACAGCTTTCCGTGTCGTAACCGTCGGGTTTGAGCGCATCGACCGGGCAGGCGGTGGCGCAGGGCGCGGGGCATCCGACGCAGGGATTGGCGGCGGGCGCGGGCAGGGGAAGCAAGCCAGGCAGGGCCAGCGCGCCCCGCACCGAAGCCCAGAGGCCCATATGCGCATGGCACATCAGGTGGACCGGCGAGGCGAAGCTTTGTCCGCTTTTCACGGCCCAGCTCACGAAAGGCTGCCAGGGCGGGCCGGTGAAGGGGAAAAGCGCGCGGGCTTCAAATTGCCGTGCGAGGGTGCCGATGACCCGCGCAGACCAGCGGTCGAGCGGATCGGGCGCGTCCTCGGCGAATTCCGGCTGAGCGGTGACGTGATCCCAGAAACCCGGCTCGTCGGGCGAGATCAGCGCGATCGTCTCAGCATCCTCATGCAACAGCCCCGACACGAAGAGCCGGTGCGGGGCCAGCGCCGCGGCGAGGGCCGCGATTACCGGCGGCGTCTCACTCACTGCGCGGTTTCACGCGCGGCTCGGTCGAGCGGATCATCGAGCCCGCCCCATGTTCGGTGAACAGCTCCAGCAGGCAGGCATTGGCGACGCGCCCGTCGACGATGACCACCGCGCGCACGCCCTCTTCGACCGCTTTCAGCGCGGTCTCGACCTTCGGGATCATGCCGCCCGCGATGGTGCCGTCTTCGATCAGGGCGGTCACGTCCTCGGGGGTGAGCTGGGTCATCACCTCGCCCGCCTTGTTCTTCACGCCCGCCACATCGGTCAG
Organism: Thioclava sp. F36-6; assembly: GCF_002020305.1. Taxonomy (NCBI): domain Bacteria; kingdom Pseudomonadati; phylum Pseudomonadota; class Alphaproteobacteria; order Rhodobacterales; family Paracoccaceae; genus Thioclava; species Thioclava sp. F36-6. The sequence continues at coordinate 261,229 of NZ_MPZX01000001.1, forward strand.
CAGCAGCAGGCGATCGGCGCGCAATGCGCCCGCGATGGCGCCAGCTGCGGTGTCGCCGTTGACGTTGAAGGTCTCGTTATCGGCCATGCCGGTCGCGACCGGGGCGATCACCGGGATCATGCCCGCGTTATAGAGGTCGCGGATCACCTGCACGTTCATCTCGACCGGGCGCCCGACGAAGCCCAGTTCGGGATCGTCCGCCTCGCAGACCATCAGGTCGTCATCCTTGCCGGAGATACCGACCGCGCGGCCACCCTGATCGTTGATCGCCTGCACGATGCGCTTGTTGACGAGGCCCGAGAGGATCATCTCGACCACCTCGACGGTGGCCTTGTCGGTCACGCGCTTGCCGCGCACCCACTGGCTCTCGATGCCGAGCTTGCCCAGCATCTCGTTGATCATCGGCCCGCCGCCATGCACTACGACCGGGAAGATGCCGACCTGACGCATCAGCACGATATCGCGGGCGAAATCGGCCATCGCCTCTTCGTCGCCCATCGCGTTGCCGCCGAATTTCACCACGACCACCGCGCCGGAATAGCGTTGCAGGTAGGGCAAGGCTTCCGAGAGGGTGCGGGCGGTGGCGATCCAGTCACGATCCATGGTCTGCTTTCTCATCTGGCTGGTCCTCGGGCAGGGTGGTCCCATCTTGCTAGACCGTTCGCGCCGGGTTTGGAAGGGCGCAATCGGGGCCGTTGCGCTCGGAACAAAACCGACTAGGGTCGGGAGCGCGCTGACGGGGAGTTCGAGTAATGGATGATCGCAAAGTAATGCTGCTGACGGGGGCGAGCCGGGGCATCGGCCACGCCACGGTGAAACGCTTCGCAGCCGAAGGGTGGCGCGTCATCACCTGTTCGCGCCAGCCTTTCCCCGAGCAATGCCCGTGGGGCGGCGGGCGCGAGGATCACATCCAGGTCGATCTCGCCAAGCCCGACGAGGTGATCGACGCGATCGCCGATATTCGCAGCCGGATCGACGGGCAGCTGCATGCGCTGGTGAACAATGCAGGGATTTCGCCGAAAGGGCCCGAGGGCGAGCGGCTCAATACGCTCGACACCGATCTGCGCACCTGGGGGCAGGTCTTCCACGTCAATTTCTTCGCCTCCATCGTGCTTGCGCGCGGGCTGGTCGAGGAACTGTCGGCGGCGCAGGGCGCCGTGGTCAACGTGACCTCCATCGCAGGGCTGCGGGTGCATCCTTTCGCGGGGGCCGCCTATTCAACATCGAAAGCTGCGCTGAAGGCGCTGACGCGCGAAATGGCGCATGATTTCGGGCCATTGGGCGTGCGCGTGAACGCGATCGCGCCGGGCGAAATCGAAACCTCGATCCTCAGCCCGGGCACCGAGAAGATCGTCGAGAAGCTGCCGCTGCGCAGGCTCGGTCAGCCGTCGGAAGTGGCGGATGTGATCTGGTTCCTGTGCTCGGATGCGTCGAGCTACGTCACCGGCACCGAAATCGAGGTGAACGCGGGCCAGCACGTCTGAGGCCGCGTCCGGGACGGATCAGGTCTTCTTGCCGATCTTCGGCTCCGTGCCCATCGCGAGGCGCGCGATATTGGTGCGGTGCCGCCAGAAGATCAGCACCGACAGGCCCGCCGCCAGCATCATCAATTCGCGATAGCCGAGGAAATAGGCCAGCGGCACCGTCGCCGCCGCCGAGACCAGCGCCGCGAGCGAGGAAATCCGCGTCAGCAGCGCCGTGACCAGCCACACGGCGCAGGTCGCAAGGCCGACGGGCCAAGCCAGCGCGATCATCGTGCCGAGGAAGGTCGCAACCCCTTTGCCGCCCTGAAAGCGCAGCCAGACCGGATAGATATGGCCGATGAAGGCCGCCGCGCCTGCCACTTGTGCGGCGGTTTCGCCCAGCGTGTAGCGTGCGATGAGAACCGCAATCGCGCCTTTGCCGCTATCGAGGAGCAGGGTCGCAAGGGCCGCGCTCTTGCTGCCGGTGCGCAAGACATTCGTCGCGCCGATGTTGCCGGAGCCGATCTTGCGCAGGTCGCCCAGTTTGAAAAGCTTGGTGATAACGAGCCCAAACGGCACAGATCCGAGCAGGTAGCCCAGTGCAGCCACCAGCCCGAGCCATGCTGACCCGTTCTCAATTCCCGGCATAAGCCTGCCCTCGCCTCATTTATGAGTCGTTATTGTTGTTATAAACCTGCACCCCTGCGACGAATGTGGCAAGCGTTTTGCCTTCCATTCGAGCAGTATCGAAGGGGGTATTCTTTGATTTTGAGCGCAATTTAAACCTGTCGAGCACGAAAGGCGCATCTGGATCGAAGAGAACGAGATCGGCCGGAGCCCCCTCGCAAAGCCGCCCCTGCGGCAGTCCCAGACGCTTCGCCGGGTTCAGAGACATCGCCCGGAACAGCTGCGGCAGGGTCAGCTGACCAGCATGGTAAAGGCGCATCGCGGCGGGCAGGATCGTCTCGAGCCCGACCGCGCCGGAGGCCGCTTCCTCGAAGGGCAGGCGCTTGGATTCCTCATCAGCGGGCGTATGCAGCGAGCAGATCACGTCGATCGTGCCGTCAGCCACCGCCTCGATCACCGCGAGCCGGTCTTCCTCGTCGCGCAGCGGCGGCGTCAGCTTGAAGAAGGTCCGGTAATCGCCCACGTCGAGCGCGTTGAGCGTCAGGTGGTGGATCGAGACCCCGGCGGTCACATCGAGCCCGGCTTCTTTCGCGCGGCTCAGCGCGGGCAGGGCCTTCGCGGTGGTGATCTGGTCGGCGTGATAGGCGAGGCCCGTCATCTCCACCAGCGCCAGATCGCGGTCGAGCCCCATCCGCTCGGCCATCGGGGATACGCCCGGCAAACCCCGCAGCGAGGCGAATTTGCCCGAAGTCACCGCGGTGCCTTTCGACAGGACCGGCTCTTGCGGATGGCCGATCACCAGTGCGCCCAGATGGGCCGCATAGGTGAAGGCGCGTTGCAGCACCTTGGTCTGATCCGAGACGCGGGTGACATCGGTGAAGGCCACCGCGCCCGCATCTTTCAGAAAGCCGATCTCGGTCATCTCCTGCCCGTCGCGGCCCTTGGTCAGCGCCGCCATATGCAGGATACGCACCGGCGCATCCGCCGCGCGACGGGTGACGAATTCCAGCGTCTCGGGATTGTCGATGGCGGGCTGCGTGTCGGGACGGGCGATGATGGTTGTCACGCCCCCGGCTGCGGCGGCCAGCGCCGCCGTGCGGAAGCTTTCCATGTGGCGCTCGCCCGGCTCACCGATCTTCACGCCCAGATCGACGATCCCGGGCGCGAGGTATTTGCCGCCGCAATCGATCACCTCGGCATCGGCGGGGGCGGACATATCGCCGATCGCCGCGATCAGGCCTCCGTCGATCACCACGTTTCCGGTGGTTTCGGTCAGCGCTTCGGGGTCGATCAGTTTGGCATTTTCGAGGAATAGGGTCATGCGTCGTGCCTCACTTCGCCACCAGTTTGCGCGCGGCCTGCGCGCTCTCGATCTCGCGCACCACGGGCCCCGCATCGGCGAGGTGGCGGATCAGATGCTTGTCGCCCGCCGTCGTAACGACCTGCACATCGCCCATCAGCGAGCGCACGCCGGAGATTTGCAGAAGCATCACCTGCTTGCCCTGCGGTCCGATCAGCCGCTTGTCCGTCAGCTGCCAGCGCCGTGCAAAGGCCTCCGAGCGGAAATAGAGCCCGCGCGCCGCCATACCGACCACGACGGCGAAGCTCGCGATCACCACCTGATCGGGCTTGCCGAGCCAGAACAGCACCGTCGAGATCAGCACCGCGCCGATCACCGCCAGCACCGCGTGATCGGTCCAGTAGCGTTTCTTGTCCGCCGTGAAGACGGCCAAAACCTTCTCGCCCTCGTCCAGCGGCAATTCGCTTTCGGGGCCGGGGCGGTAGTTGAGAACTTCGTCGCGCTCGATCTTAGACATAGGTGCCCTCCGTGAGCGCGCGCCCGCGCTCGGCCCGCAAGTTGCGCGCCAAGAGGTCCATCACCGCCATGCGCACCGCCACGCCCATCTCGACCTGTTCCTGAATGACCGAGCGGTTGATGTCGTCGGCGATCGTGCCGTCGATCTCGACGCCGCGGTTCATCGGGCCGGGATGCATGACGATCGCATCTTCCTTGGCGAAGGCGAGCTTCTCGGCATCCAGCCCGTAACGGTGGAAATATTCGCGCTCGGAGGGGATGAAGCCGCCATCCATGCGCTCTTTCTGAAGCCGCAGCATCATCACCACATCGGCGTCGCGCAGCCCCTCGCGCATGTCGTGATAGACCTCGCAGCCGAATTCGGACACGCCCGAGGGCATGAGGGTCGGCGGCGCGATCAGGCGCACGCGGTTTTCCATCTTGCCCAGCAGGATCAGGTTGGAGCGTGCGACGCGGCTATGGGCGACATCGCCGCAGATCGCGACGGTGAGGCGCTTGATCCGGCCTTTTTCGCGCCGGATCGTCAGCGCATCCAGAAGCGCCTGCGTGGGATGTTCATGCTTGCCGTCGCCTGCATTGATCACCGCGCATTCGACCTTCTGCGCGAGAAGATCGACCGCGCCGGACGAACCGTGCCGCACCACCAGCAGATCGGGATGCATCGCGTTCAGAGTCAGTGCGGTGTCGATCAGGGTCTCGCCCTTCTTCACCGACGAGGTCTGCATCGACATATTCATCACGTCCGCCCCGAGCCGCTTGCCTGCAAGCTCGAAACTGGATTGGGTCCGCGTCGAATTCTCGAAGAACATGTTGATCGCGGTCATCCCGGCCAACGCGTCGGTCTTTTTCACCGTGCGACGGTTCAGATCCACATATTTTTCGGCGAGGTCGAGAACGGTGAGGATATCCTCGGGGCTCAGATGTTCGATCCCCAGCAGGTGCCTTGGGCGAAAAGCCATTGCGCGATGCTCCGGTTAGACTTCGATGCTTATGGCAAACGGGGGGGCGGGCGTCCAGCCGCTTTACCGTCGCAGCGCCCATGAGGTAGGGTCGCGCAATGGAGACTCAGCCGACCCCGGAACTCGACTATCACGCCGCTCTGGCCGCCCTCGAATGGCAGCTGGAAATGGGCGTCGATACGGTCATCGGCGATACGCCTGTCGATTGCTACGAGCTGCCCGATAAATCCGCGCAAGCCAAGGCGAAGGCCCCCGAGGCCGCGCCCGCGCCGGACCGGGAGTTGCCGCCGGTCGCGCAGATGGCGAAGATCGAGGGTCCCGATCCGGTCGTCGTCGCACGCGATGCCGCGGGCAAGGCCGAAACGCTCGAAGCACTGCGCGCCGCCATCGACTCCTACGATATGTGCGATCTGAAGCTCGGGGCGCGCAACACGGTCTTTGCCGATGGCAAGCCCGCCGCGCGGGTAATGATCATCGGCGAGGCGCCGGGGCGCGAGGAGGACCAGAAAGGCCTGCCATTCGTGGGCCGCGCCGGTCAGCTTCTCGACAAGATGTTCGGCGCGATCGGTCTCTCGCGGCAATCGCCCGATGCCGAGGCGGCACTCTATATCACCAATGTCCTGCCTTGGCGTCCGCCGGGCAATCGCGATCCCTCGCCTGCCGAGATCGCGCAGATGCTGCCCTTCCTCGCCCGCCATGTCGATCTGGCCGATCCCGACCTGATCGTTCTGATGGGCAATGCCGCCTGTGCGGCGGCGCTGGGCAAGCGGGGCATCCTGCGCTTGCGCGGGACCTGGGCCGAGGCCTTCGGGCGGCCCACGCTGCCGATGACGCACCCGGCCTATCTGCTGCGCAATCCGGCCGCCAAGCGCGAAGCCTGGGCCGATCTTCTGCAAATTCGCGCACGTCTCGATCAGGCGTAAACCGCGCCAAACGGTCGCGCTTTCGTGAAAAAGTGACGGACGTGGCGCCGTGACGCGTAGAGATAACCATTCCCTGCACCTATTTCGGCAAGGTAACATGGAAATCGCGCGACCGTGGGCAATTGCGAGCGCCCGCAGCACTGACGACAGATCGGAGACGCCATGCGCTTTCTCACCCGCTCCCTGATGGGGCTGTTTCTTCTGGCGCTGACCGTCGGCCTGCTGGCGATGGGCGGCTTCTCGATCTTTCAGGCGATGCAGGCCCGCAATGCCGAGAACGGGCGTGCGCCCACCGCGCGCGAACGGGTTTTCGCGGCCAATGTGATCCCGGTCACCTTCAAGACGATGTCGCCCGTGCTGACCGCCTATGGCGAGGTGCGCTCAACCCGCGAGTTGGAGCTGCGCGCCTCGGCGGCGGGCACGATTGTCGAGCTTGCCCCCGATTTCGAGGATGGCGCGGAGGTCGAGAAGGGCGAGTTGCTGGTCAAGTTGGACCCGGCGGAGGCGCAGGCGGCGCGCGACAGCGCCGCGGCGACCGTGGCCGAGGCAGAGGCCGCGCTTGCGCAGGCGGAACGCGCTTTGGCCATATCGAAGGACGATGTGACAGCGGCGCAGCGGCAGGCGGACCTGCGGCTCAAGGCGCTCGACCGGCAGCGCTCGCTCTCGGAGCGGGGCGTCGGCTCGGCGGCCAATCTGGAGACCTCGGAACTGGCGGCCTCGGCGGCCGATCAGGCGGTGCTGAACCGCCGCTCGGCATTGTCGACCGCGCAGGCACAGCTCGATACCGCGCGCACCTCGCTGACCCGCGCCAAGATCAGCCTCACCGAAGCCGATCGCAAACTGGCCGATACTGAAATTCGTGCCGAATTCCCGGGACGTCTGGCCGAGGTGAACGCGGTCGCGGGCGGGCTGGTGTCGAATAACGAGATGCTGGGCAAGCTGATCGATCCCAACGCGCTGGAAATCGCCTTCCGCGTCTCGACCGCGCAATTCGCGCGCCTGATCGACGATCGAGGCGCGCTGCGCGATCTGCCCGTAGGGGTGGAACTGGTCGCAGGCGAGGAGACGCTGACCGCCAAGGCCGAGCTGTCGCGCGTCTCGGCGGCGGTCGATGACGGGGTGACGGGGCGCCTGCTGTTTGCGCGCGTCACCGACGGCTTGGGCAATTTGCGTCCGGGCGATTTCGTGACCGTCCGCCTGAAAGAGCCCGCGCTCGAGAATGTCGCGGAAATCCCTGCGGCAGCGGTCGATGCGGATAGCACGGTTCTGGTGCTCGGCCCGGAGGATCGTCTGGAAAGCGCCGATGTCACCGTGCTGCGCCGTCAGGGCGATGCGGTCATCATCCGCGCCAAATTCGCGCCCGGCACCGAGATCGTGGCCGAGCGCACACCGCTTCTGGGCCGCGGGATCAAGCTGCGCCCGATGCGCCCCGGTCAGCCGCAGGCGGCCACCGAGCCCGAGACGATCAAGCTCGAGCCCGAGCGCCGCGCCAAGCTGGTCAGTTTCGTCGAGACGAATACCGCGATGCCCGACAACGCCAAGAAACGCTTCCTTGCCGAGCTGAAGCAGGAGGAGGTGCCCGTCGCCACCGTCGAGAAGCTCGAATCCCGGATCGGAGGCTGAGATGGCGTCTGGCCTCGATCCCAGAGAGCTGCCGCCCGGCCGCGGGCTGATCGGCCTCTTCACCCGCCACGCGACGCTGGCGAACATCGTGCTGGTCGTGATGATCTGCGCCGGGCTCGTCGCCCTACCGCGGATGCGCGCGCAGTTCTTCCCGGACTCGGTCGAGGAATCGATCACCGTCTCGGTGCAATGGGACGGCGCAGGCGCGGAGGAGGTCGACCGCGCGATCGTTCAGGTGCTCGAGCCCTCGCTGATCTCGGTCGAAGGGGTTGAGGCCTCGGACAGCCGCGCCTCGGAAGGCTCGGCGCGGATCAGCCTCGATTTCGAACCCGACTGGGACATGTCCCGCGCGGTCAATGATGTCGAGAACGCGCTGGCCTCGGCGGGCGATCTGCCCGAGGGCGCGGAGGAGCCCGAAGTGGCGCGCGGCGTCTGGCGCGACACGGTGACCGATCTGGTAATCACCGGGCCGCTTTCGCCGGAGCAGTTGGGCCGCTTGGGCGACGAGGCGGTGGTGCGGCTCTATCAGCAGGGCGTCACGCGCACCTCGCTTGCCGGGATCGCGGCACCAGAGACGGTCGTCGAAGTGCCGACCGTCTCGATGATGGCGCATGACGTGACGCTGACCCAGATCATCGACGTGATCTCGGCCGAGGCGAATACCGATCCGGCGGGCGAGGTGGCGGGCGGCGCCACGCGCGTGCGCACGGGCGAAGAACGCCGCTCCGCTCCCGAGATCGAGAACCTCGTGATCCGCACCGAACCGGACGGCTCGCAGCTTACCGTGGGCGATGTCGCCAATATCCGCGTCGAAGGCGGCGACCGGAACCGGGCCTATTTCGTCGGTGACAACGCAGCGGTGGTGATCAATGTCGCGCGCTCGGCGGCGGGCGATGCGATTGCGATCCAGCACAAGGTCGAAGGCGTGATCGACCAGATGCAGCCGACCCTGCCTGCGGGCACCACGATGGATCTGGTGCGCACGCGGTCCGACGCAATCACACAGCGCCTCGACCTGCTGGTGGGCAACGGGGTGCTGGGGCTGAGCCTCGTGCTGGTGCTGCTGTTTTTGTTCCTCAATGCGCGCACGGCCTTCTGGGTGGCGATGGGGATCCCGACCTCGATGGCTGCGGCGCTGGCGGTGATGTATTTCACCGGCATGACGCTGAACATGATCTCGATCTTCGCGCTCATCCTGACGCTGGGGATCGTGGTCGACGATGCCATCGTGGTGGGGGAGCATGCCGATTTCCGCGCGCGCCATCTGGGCGAGCATCCCACGCTCGCCGCCGAGAACGGCGCGCGGCGCATGGCCGCCCCGGTCTTCGCCTCGACCCTGACGACCGTGATCGCCTTCGCAGGGCTGACCGTGATCGGCGGGCGCATGGGCAATATGATCGTCGATATTCCCTATACGGTGATCGCGGTGCTCGCCGCCTCGCTGATCGAGTGTTTCGTGATCCTGCCGAACCACATGAGTCACGCGCTGCGCCACACCTCCGAAGGCAAGTGGTACGATTGGCCCTCGCGGCAGGTGAACCGCGGGCTCGACTGGTTCCGCCGCGTGGTGATGAAGCCGCTCACCCGGCTGATCGTCATCGGGCGCTACCCGGTGATCGCGGCGGCGATCGCGCTTTTGCTATGGCAGGTCAGCTTCGTGATGTCGGGCAAGGTGCAGTGGCGCTTCTTTAACCCGCCCGAGCAATCGACGGTGAACGGCGCCTTCTCTATGGTCGAGGGCGCGACCCGGGCCGATACCGAAGAGATGATGCGCACGATGCAGGCGACCGTGACCATGGTCGCCAAGGAATTCGAGGACGAATACGGCGTGAACCCCGTCGAATACGCGATCGGGCAGATTGGCGGCGCATCGGGCCGGGGGCTGGCCTCTGCCGATACCAAGGATGCCGATCTTCTCGGCTCGCTTTCGATCGAGGTGATCGATCCCGATTACCGGCCTTATTCCAGCTTCGATTTCGTCTCGCGGCTGCAGGCCGAAACCCCGCGCCTGCCGCTGGTCGAAGAGATCAGCTTCCGCCGCTTCCGCTCCGGCGGCGCCGGGGACGGGATCGCGGTGCAGTTCTCGGGCAACGAGACGCGCATCCTGAAAGACGCCGCCGAAGACCTGAAGACGCAGCTTGCGCAATTCCCGGAAGTCTCGGCGGTGGAGGACAACCTCGCCTATGACAAGCAGGAGCTGATCCTCGATCTCACCCCGCAGGGCGAAGCGCTGGGCTTCGACATCGCGACGCTGGGCCGCGAATTACGCGCACGTCTGAACGGCACCGAGGCTGCGAGCTTCCCCGACGGGGTGCGCTCGGCCACGATCCGTGTGGAACTGCCCGAGGAAGAGCTGGCCGCCGATTTCATCGACCGGATGCAGCTGCGCGCGCCCGGCGGCGAGTGGGTGCCGCTGGCCGATATCGTCTCGGTGCGCAGCCAGACGGGCTTTTCGACGATCCGGCGCGAGGATGGCGTGCGGCAGGTCTCGGTCACGGGCGATGTTTCCGAAGACGATCCCGCGCGGGCCAACGAAATTCTGGCGCGTATCTCCGACGAGATCCTGCCCCGCATCTCCGAAGAACGCGGCGTGGCCTATACGCTCACCGGGCAGGCCGAGCAGGAGCGCGACTTTATGAACGACGCGATGATCGGGCTGATCATGTGCCTGATCGGCATCTACATCGTGCTGGCCTGGATCTTCGCGAGCTGGACGCGGCCGATCGTGGTGATGTCGGTGATCCCCTTCGGCGCGGTCGGCGCGATCTGGGGGCACTATGTCTGGAACCTGCCGATGTCGATGTTCGCCGTGGTCGGCGGGATCGGGATGATCGGGATCATCATCAACGACGCGATCGTGCTGATCTCCACGGTCGACGAATATGCCGAGAAGCGCGGGATCGTGCCCGCCATCGTCGATGCAGTCTCGGATCGTCTGCGCCCGGTGCTGCTGACGACGCTGACGACGGTTCTGGGCCTCGCGCCGCTTCTCTACGAGCAATCCAGTTCGGCTCTGTTCCTGAAATCCACCGTCATCACGCTGGTCTACGGTCTGGGCTTCGGGATGATCATCGTGCTGCTGGTCGTGCCCGCGGTGCTCGCGGTGCAGCTCGATTTCGGGCGACAGGTGCAGGCGGTGCGTCACGGAGTGCGGGTCGTGCGGCTGCGCGCCGTGCTGGCCGGGGTCGCGGCGCTGATGGCCGTGGGCTTCGCGCTCACGCTGGGCCGTGCGATGTGGGAGGGTCAGGCCCTGATGCCCGCCTTCGGAGGCTTTGCGCTGATCGCGGGGATGGTGGCGATGGGGGCGGGGCTGATCGCGCCGCGGCTGCTGCGCGGCCATATCCGCCACAGGCCGCCGCCGGAAGCCTGACACGCCTGATCTCTGAGAGAACTGATTACTCGGTACAGCCCATGATCTCGACCGCGCCGCGATCCGAGAGCACGGTGATGCGCAGATCGCTGGGGTCGAGGTCGAAGGGCTTCGCGTCCGGCGGCACGAAGTCGGCGCTCGTCACGAGGGTGTCGCCCTCGCGGTGGCTGTCGGCCTCGGAGACCCAGACCGGGCGCGAGGCGAGTTCCAGAAGCGCGTTTTCCGTGCCGATCGCGGGCGGCAAATCGACCCGCGCCGTCAGTCGGACTCCATCCTTCATCGGCTCCGTCTCGCAGCGCGTCTGCGGGTCGATCTTGCGCGGCTCGCGGGCGAGCGCCGCCTGAATTTTCGGATCGGGCGTGCCGTCTCCGGTGACCTCGGTCTGCAGATGCAGGCTGACCGGCACGCAGATATTGTCGCAGATCCCGATCATCACATCGGCTTTCAACTGCACTGGCTTGCCCGGATCTTTCGGCGTCACCGAAATCGGCAGCACGACGCCGTCGTGATAGCCGACGGTGCGCATACCGGAGGACAGGAAGACTTCCGGCGCGGGCCAGTGGACCACGGCCGAGGCGAGATTGCTCGACCCGGTGAACTGGATTTGCGGCGGGATGCCCGCATCGCCCGGCGAGCGCCAATAGGTTTTCCAGCCGGGCGCGAGCGCAATCTCCAGCGCCGCCATGCGGGTGCCGTTGGCGCCTTTTCCGCCTGCGCGCAGCTGCGCCTGCTCCAGCCCCGGAGGCGTCGGCAGTGCGGGCATCGACGCGTCTTGCGGCGCGACCTGCTCTTGCGCGGCGATCTGCGCAACAGCTTCCTGGGCCGCCACGCCGAGCGGGCAGCAGCCGAGCAGGATCCCCATGACTGGTAACAAACGTGTCATATGTTTTACCTAGTCGCTTCGCTGCACGTTCAGAAGTCACAAACGCGACAGAAGCGTGCAACATTTTGTCCCGGCGCGCGGCAATGCGAAACAATTCCTGCGTCTGGCTTGAATAGACGCGCCGCTCGCGCCACCTTGAAAAGAGATGGGATGCAACTGCGAAGGGGAGCGAGATGGACCTGACAGGCAAGTTTCTGATCGCGATGCCCGGTATGGGCGATCCGCGATTCGAGCATTCGGTGATCGCCGTCTGCGCCCATTCCGATGAGGGCGCGATGGGGCTGATCATCAACAAACCCTTGCCGACGCCTGCCTTCTCGGACCTTCTCGAAAGCCTCGATATCGAACGGCCCGGTGAGGATATTCGCTTCGATCAGCCGATCCTTTTTGGCGGTCCGGTCGAAACCGGGCGCGGCTTCGTGCTGCATTCGCCCGACTGGACGACCGGCGACGGCCAGATGGAAGTCACCGATAGGCTGCGGATGACCGGTACGCGCGACATTCTCGAAGATATCGCGATGGGGCGTGGCCCGAACCAGGCGCTGATGGCGCTTGGCTATGCGGGCTGGGGACCGGGGCAGCTGGAGGAGGAAATCCTCGACAATGGCTGGCTCACCGCCGACAGCGACGCCGATCTCGCGCTCGATGCCGAGCATGAGACCAAATGGGTGCGCGCGCTCGAAGGCATGGGGATCGACCCCCGGACGCTTTCGGCTGCGGCGGGGCACGCGTAAGGGGTGATTGGGTAGGGAGCTCTGCCCCCTCGGCGCGTCCGCGCCTCACCCCCGGGATATTTAAGCCAACACGAAGAGGCGATCAGTCGCGCGGGGCAGCCGCGCGGCGCAGGCGGTCGTTGATCGCACGCCCGAGGCCGGTCTCCGGGATCGGGGCGAAGGCGAGCGTGGCGAGGCCGCGCGTCTGGGCGAGCGCATCGCCCTTGCGCAGCATCGCGAAGAGGTTCGCCGCCGCCTCGGTCAGATCGCCTGCGGGCGAGAGGTTCAGATCGGCGGTTGGGCAATCGCCACCAAAGCCGATCCAGACCGCATCCGGGCGCGGGGCGGTCACATCCAGCAGCACGGCGGCGCCCGGCGCGTAATGCGATTTGAGTTGCCCCGGCGCGTTGGGCTTGGCCGCGTCGCCGCCGGTGGGCAGGGGCTGGCCGATCAGCGCCTCGATCTCTTCGGCGGCGACCCCGCCGGGGCGCAGCAGCGCGGGCGGATCGAGTGCGAGGATGGTGGATTCCACCCCGACCTCGCAGGGGCCGCCATCGATCACCGCCGCGATCTTGCCGCCGAGCCCGTCCATCACATGCTGCGCCGTGGTCGGGCTGATCTTTCCCGAGGGGTTGGCCGAGGGCGCGGCGAGCGGGCCGCCGAATTCGGTCAGCAGCGCGCGGGCGACCGGATGCGCGGGCAGGCGGATCGCGACCGTGTCATGCCCGGCCGTCACCAGATCGGAGAGCCCGGCCTCGGGGCGCAGCGGCAGCACCAGCGTCAGCGGTCCCGGCCAGTAGCGCGCGGCGATCTGGCGTGCATCGTCGGAGACCACGGCGATCTCTTCCGCGGCCTCGATCGACGGCAGATGCACGATCAGCGGATTGAACTTCGGACGCCCCTTCGCCGCGAAGATCGCCGCCACCGCGCGGTCGTTGCGCGCATCACCTGCAAGCCCGTAGACCGTCTCGGTCGGCATTGCGACCAGTTCGCCCGCGCGCAGCAGGGCGGCTGCCTGCGCATAGCCCTCGGCATCGGCGGAAAGGAGTTTCGTGTCTTGGCTCATGCAGTCGTGACGCAGCGTTGGAGTTGAAGGGGGCTGCCCTTGCGGTAGGGTATCGGCAACCCGACAGGACATAGACGCGCGCGCGGCAATTGCCAAGCTGCCCGGAGGAGACCCATGACTTACCGTTCCCCCGTCACCGATATTCGCTTCATTCTCGACCATGTCGTGCCGCTCGCACCGGTCGCGGCCACCGAGATGTTTGCTGAGGCGACCCCTGATATGGTCGAAGCGATCCTCACCGAAGGCGGCAAGCTCTGCGACGAGGTGATCGCGCCGACCAATCGCGACGGCGATCTGACGCCCGCGAAACTGGAGAACGGCGTTGTGCGCTCGCCCGCCGGTTTCAAGGAGGCCTTCGCGGCGCTGGCCGAGGGCGGCTGGATCGGCATCGCGGCGGACCCGGAGCATGGCGGGATGGGGCTGCCGCAGGCGCTCAATGTCGGTTTCAACGATATGCTCTCGGGCGCGAACCTTTCGCTGCAGCTCAACCCGCTGCTGACGCAGGGCCAGATCGAGGCGCTGGAGCACCACGCCTCCGACGAGATCAAGGCGCTGTATCTGCCCAAGCTGATCTCCGGCGAATGGTCTGGCACGATGAACCTGACTGAGCCGGGGGCGGGCTCGGATGTGGGCGCGCTGAAGACGAAGGCGGTGCCGAACGATGATGGCACCTATGCGATTTCGGGGCAGAAGATTTTCATCACTTGGGGCGATAATGATTGCGTCGAGAATACCTGCCATCTCGTGCTGGCGCGTCTTCCCGATGCGGCCCCCGGCACGAAGGGCATCAGCCTCTTCATGGTGCCGAAGCTGATCCCGGATGCCGACGGTAAACCGGGCGTCGCCAACTCGCTCAAAGTGGTCTCGCTGGAGCACAAGCTGGGCATCCACGGCTCGCCCACCTGTGTGATGAGCTATGAGGGTGCGACCGGCTGGCTCGTCGGCGAGGAGAACAAGGGCATGGCCGCGATGTTCACGATGATGAACAACGCGCGTCTGAACGTGGGTGCGCAGGGCATCGGCGTGGCCGAGGCCGCCTATCAGCAGGCGCTGGCCTATGCGAAGGACCGGGTGCAGTTTGCGCCGATCGTGGAGCATGCCGATGTGCGCCGGATGCTGGCGGGCATGAAGGCCGAGATTTTCGCGGCACGTTCGATCGCGCTGGCCTGTGGCGTCGCGATCGACATGGGGCGTGCGACGGGTGATGCGAATTGGCAGGCCCGCGCGGCGCTGCTGACGCCGATCGCGAAGGCTTACGGCACCGATATGGGCATCCGCGTGGCGTCGACCGGCGTGCAGGTGCATGGCGGCATGGGCTTCATCGAGGAAACCGGTGCCGCGCAATATCTGCGCGATGTGCGGATCACCACGATCTATGAGGGCACCAACGGCATTCAGGCGATGGACCTTGTCGGCCGCAAGATGATGGACGAGGGCAAGGCCGCCTTCCGTCTGCTGCAGGAGATCGAGGACGAGGCGCAGGGGGCGCGGGGCGATTTCCCGGTGCTGGCCGAAGACGTCTGGCAGGCGGCCGAGGAGCTGCGCGAGCACACCGAATGGATGGTCAGCCAAGGCACGCAGGACCGCTTCGCGGGGGCTGTGCCCTATCTCGACGCCTTCGCGCGGGTGCTGGGTGGCTATTACCACCTGCGCGCCGCGATGGCCGAGGGCCGCGATTCCGCGCGGGGTCACTTGGCTGCCGTCTATATCCGCCGTCTGATGCCTGCCTATGCGGCCTCGCTGGCCGAGGCGAAGGAAGGGGCGGAAGGGCTTTACGCGCTGAGCGTCGAAGACCTCGAGGCATGAGGGGCGAGGACGCCCGCGTGTCGATGAATGGCATCCGCTATCCTTGGGCGGAACCGCCCGAGCCGGGCGGGGCAATCGAGGTTGCGCCCGGGGTGATGTGGATCCGTCTGCCGCTGCCGATGGCGCTCGATCACGTCAATTGCTTCGCGCTCGATGAGGGCGATGGCTGGGCGCTGGTCGATCCCGGCATCGACACGCGCAAATGTCGCGCCGCGCTGCAGGCGGCTATTGATGGTCCGCTGGGTGGCAAGCCGGTCACCAAGGTTCTGGTGACGCATTACCACCCGGATCACATCGGGCTGGCGGGCTGGCTGCAGGAGCAGGGCGCGGAGCTGATAACGACCCGGACCTCGTGGCTGTTCGCGCGGATGTTGCAACTCGACCCGCAGGATCGGCCCGTGGCCGAGACGCTGACCTATTACCGGCGCGCCGGGATGGACCCGGCGCTTCTGGACAAGCGCGCCAACGAACGGCCCTTCAACTTCGCCGATTGCGTGCATGCGCTGCCGCTTGGCTTCACCCGGATCGTGGAGGGCGACGAGATCACCCTCGGCGGGCGGCGCTGGGCGGTGAAGATGGGCGACGGGCACGCGCCCGAACATGCGACGCTGTGGAGCTTGGAAGACGATCTGGTGCTGGGCGGCGATCAGTTGCTGCCTTCGATCTCGGCCAATCTCGGCGTCTATGCGACCGAACCCGAGGCCGATCCGCTGGCCGATTGGCTGGCCTCCTGCGCGCGGTTTGCCGAGATCGCGGAGGATCGCCACCTCGTGCTGCCCGGCCACAAGCTGCCGTTCACCGGGCTGCCGCTGCGGCTGCGCCAGATGATCGAGAACCACGAGGGCGCGCTGAAACGTCTGCGCAAGCACCTCGACACCCCGCGCACCGCCTGCGAGTGCTTCCCGCCGCTGTTCAAACGCCAGATCGACGAGAGCACCCACGGGCTCGCGATGGTCGAAGCGATGGCGCATCTCAACCATCTTTGGCACAAAGGGGAGGTGAGCCGCACCTTGCGAGAGGACGGCGCCTGGCTCTGGAGCCTGAAATGACCGAGATACGCACCACCGCCGAAGCCCATGAGGAAGCCGCCCTTCCGAATGCGAAGGTGGTGCATACCTCGGAGAACGCGCCCAAGACCGCCGAGGTCAAACCGCTTCCGCCCGAGCTGGCGCGCGGACGGCCCGAGGATAAGAGCCCGGCGCAATGGGCCTATGAGCGGGTTTTGCTCTATATCCAGAACTTCGAAGAGCAGCTGCAGGAAGACGAGGAAGTCGTGCTTGGCCTCACCGGCGGCGAGGCGGGCGTGCTGCAGATCGAGGGGATCGGCTTTTTCGACCCCGACATCCTCACCTTCTACGGCACCGACGAATACGGCGCGCGCACGCAGCTTATCCAGCATGTGAACCAGCTCAACGTGATGCTGATCGCGCAGCCGAAACCGGTCGCGGACGAAGCGCCGCGCCGGATCGGCTTCCGGCTCGCCCGCGCGCTGGAGGAAGAAAATGCGTCTGAAGGCGCGAAGCCTCAAGACGAGGCGTGACAGCTTGTCGCGGCTCGGCTAGTTTCCCCTCTGGGAGACAGCGCAAAAGGGAGAACGCGCAATGGCCGAGTATAAACCGGGCAACATGGACATTCGTGACCAGGAGAGAACATTCAACGGATTTGTTCGCTTCGTTACGGTTTCGGTGATTGTGATCATCTGCTTTCTGGTGTTTCTCGCCCTTGTAGGCGGCTGACGCGACCGGCGGCAGCTGAAAGAGACACGCTTGGGAACGGGAGATCGGGCAGATGATGCGCGTGCTTCTTGTCTGCCTGATGCTGCCGCTTTTGCTGGCTGGCTGCGGGGCGGATAACATTTATGCCTCGGATGCCGAGGTCGCCAAATATCGCTATGTTTCCGACGAGCCGCCCTCGGTTACGCTCTATACCGTGATCTCGACCAATACCGGGTCGGGCGGTCACTCGTCGTTGCTGATCAACGGGCGTGAGCGGATCATCTTCGATCCGGCAGGCACCTGGAACCATCCCTGGGCGCCCGAGCGCCACGATGTGCATTTCGGCATTACCGAGAAGATGCGGAAATTCTACATCGACTACCATGCCCGCGAGAGCTGGTATGTCCGCGCCCAGAAGCTTCCGATCACGATGGCGCAGGCCGATCAGTTGATGGCCCGCGTGGAGCGCAACGGCTCGGTCAACAAGATGATGTGCGCGGATTCGGTGTCGAGCGCGCTGCGTGACATGCCGTGGCTGCACGACAAGGTGCCCTTCACCTTCTCGCCGCTGAAATTGTCGAAGGCGTTCGGGCAGTTGCCGGGCGTGACGGAAAAGGATCACTACGACAACGATCCCGACGACAATTCCGGCGTGCTGATGATCCAGCAGCAGCCCTATAATCACGGGGACACCCAGTTCAGAGAGTGAACGGGCCTTCAGACATCGCCTCGCCTGCGTGACAATGCGCGGGCGAGTGCGGGGCCCGCGACCAGCACCAGCAGGAAGCGGGCGATCTGCATCGCCATGACGAAGGGCACATCGACCTGCGTGCCCGCCGCGATGATCGCCACCGAATCCGCACCGCCGGGGCTGGTCGCGAGATAGGCGGTCACAGGCTCGATCCCGGCGAAATAGACCAATCCCATCGCGAAGGCCGCGCAGAGTGCGATCAAGGCGATGATCGAGCCGAGGATGCGCGGCAGCAGCCTTGCGGCATGGCGCAACACGGCGCGGGTGAAGCGCATCCCGATCCCCCAGCCGACCACCGCATAGCTGATCGCGAGCACGGTCTGGGGCAGGGTGATCGTCAGCAAGCCGGAGGCGCTCGCGATCAACCCGAAGGCCATTGGCAGCAGCAGACCGCCACCCGGAATGCGCAGCCGCACGCCCAGAAAGGCAGCCCCGATCCCGAGCGCGAGCGTCTCGACCGCGGCGACGATGTCTATCGGGCCTTGCTCGGCGAGGGCCGCGCCGACGTCCCTAGCCTGCGCCACGCCGAAGATTTGTACGACGGCAGTTGCGGCGATCGCACAACAGGCGACGCGGGTATATTGCATCACGGCGACAAGCCGCATGTCGGCGCCGTAATCGTCCGACATCAGCGTCATCGCGGTCGCCGCCCCGGGGGAGGAGCCCCAGATCGCCGTCGTGCCGGGCAAGCCGCCCGCCCGCGCCATCACCCAGCCGAGCGCGCTCGCGCCGAGCACGGTGGAGAGCGTCCCGGCAAGGAAGATCGGCCAGTCGCGGGCGATCTCGGGCAAGATCGAGGCGGGAAGCTTCGAGGCGATCATCACCCCCACGACACCCTGCGCCGCGATGAAGCCCAGAGGGGGCAGCCGCACCGCCCCGCCGCTTGCGGCGAGGGTGATCGCGACGGCCATCGGCCCCAACAGAAGCGCCGCCGAGAGATGCGCGAGGCTCAGAGCGAAGGCCAGAAGCGCTGAGCCTGCGAGGAGGACGGCCCAGCGCAATGCAGGGGGCCAGCGGTCGGGGGCGTATCGGAAGGGAGGCAAAGAGCGCATGGGGGCTTTGAAGACGGAAATCAGGTGTTTCCGAGCAGATAGGGCTCGTTACGTCAAGCGCATAGCGAAATCCGCAACTTCCGCTCAGTAAAGCAAATTTCGGGCGGGAGCGCCCGCCTTCACGTCAAGCGGAGAATTCTCCGCTTTCTGGTTTCATCGACGTGAATTGAATTGATCCCCGCGAAAAACGCGTCACGTTGGAGGCGGTCCCGCATCTCTTTGCGGGCAATGACATATGGGAGGATTACGATGTTCCAACACATCAAGCTCGGCGCGCTCGTCGCCGGGGCGATTGCATTGAGCGCACCCGTCGCCAAGGCCGAAACCTTCATCAACATTCTGACCGGGGGCACCTCGGGCGTGTATTATCCGCTCGGCGTTGCGCTGTCCGAAGTCTATGGCGAGAACATGAAGGACGTGCGCGTTCAGGTTCAGTCGACGAAGGCGTCGGTCGAGAACCTGAACCTGCTGCAGCAAGGCCGGGGGGAGCTGGCCTTCGCACTGGGCGACTCGGTGAAGGATGCGTGGGAAGGCAATGCGGATGCGGGCTTCAAGGCCAAGCTCGGCAAGCTGCGCGCGATCGCCGCGATCTACCCGAACTACATCCAGCTCGCCGCGCTCAAGGATGCAGGCGCGACCACGATCACCGATCTGAAAGGCAAGAGCCTGTCGGTCGGCGCGGCCAAGTCGGGGACCGAGCTGAACGCGCGCAAGATCTTCGACGCGGCGGGCATGAGCTATGATGATCTCGGCAAGGTCGAGTATTTGCCCTTCTCGGAATCGGTCGAACTGATGAAGAACCGTCAGCTCGACGCGACCTTCCAGTCCTCGGGGCTGGGGAACGCGGCACTGAAGGATCTCTCGACCACGCAGGACGTGACTTTCGTCGAGATCCCTGCCGACATCGCCGAAAAGCTTGGCGCGCCCTACAAGGCGGGTGTGATCCCGGCGGGCACCTATCCGGGTCAGGACGCGGATGTGCCGACGGTCGCGATCACGAACATCCTCGTTACCCGTGAAGGCGTCTCGGATGAGGAAGCCTACCAGATGACCAAGCAGCTCTTCGAGCATCTCGATACGCTCAAGGCCGCGCATTCGGCTGCGAATGGTATTTCGCTCGAGGCGGCGGTGCAGGGTCTGCCGATCCCGCTGCATCCGGGTGCGGAGAAATACTACAAGGAACAGGGCGTGCTGAAATAAGCCGCTAGAGTTCAGGTCAGGGGCGGCGCGCAATTCGGGTCGCCCCTGATCAATCGGGCCAACGCGCCCATACCGGGGGGAGGAGACAGGCATGGACACCAAGGAAGAAGCTGCGGTCGACGCGGCAGTGCACGATCCGCTGGCGGGGGGCTTCCCGAAGTCGCGCGAAGGGCGCGCATTGTTCTGGCTCGCGGTCGCTTTCTCGGTCTGGCAAATCGCTTTCGCCGCCCATGTCATCAACCCCTCGAGCCAGATTGCGCGGGCGGTCCATGTGGGCTTCCTGCTCGCGCTCGGCTTTCCGCTGCTTGCCATCGCCAAGGGTTTTGGCCCGCTCGGGCGCGCGCTCGCCTATCTGCTGGCCGCAGCCGGGGTCGCTGTCGCCGCCTATCAGTGGATCGAATACACGCCGCTTCTGCTGCGCGCGGGCGATCCGAACACGCTCGATCTGGTGGTCGGCGTGGTGCTGCTGGTCACGGTCTTCACCGCCGCCTGGATGCTGATGGGCCCGGCGCTGCCGATCATCGCGGGCACGTTCTTCCTTTATGCCATGTTCGGTGAGCATCTGCCCTCACCGCTGAACCACCGCGGCTACGCCTTCGAGCAGGTGATCGAACAGATGAGTTTCGGCACCGAAGGCATCTACGGGATCCCGACCTATGTGTCGGCGACCTATATCTTCCTGTTCATCCTCTTCGGCGCGTTTCTCGAGAAAGCCGGGATGATCAAACTGTTCACGGATGTCTCGCTCGGGATGGTCGGGCACAAGATGGGCGGGGCTGCGAAGGTCTCGGTTCTGTCCTCGGGGTTGATGGGCACGATCTCCGGCTCGGGTGTGGCCAATGTCGTAACCACCGGGCAATTCACGATCCCCCTGATGAAGAGCTTCGGCTATCGTTCCGCCTTTGCGGGCGGCGTCGAGGCGACGTCTTCGATGGGCGGGCAGATCATGCCGCCGGTCATGGGGGCCGTGGCCTTCATCATGGCCGAGACGCTGGGCGTCGATTACGTCGAGGTGGTGAAGGCGGCGTTGATCCCGGCGATCCTCTATTTCGCGGGCGCCTTCTGGATGGTCCATCTGGAGGCCGGCAAGCGCGACCTGCGCGGCCTCGCGAAATCCGAGCTGCCCTCCCCACGCAAGGCGCTGAAAGAGGGCTGGTATCTGCTGCTTCCGCTCGCCGTGCTCGTCTACCTGCTGTTCACAGGCTACACGCCCCTGTTCGCTGGCACCGTGGGCCTGTCGCTGACGGGGCTGTTGATCCTTGGCGGCTCGGTCGCGCTGGGGCTGCCCAATCAGGTGCTGCGCGTGATCTTCTGGGTCGTGCTGGCGCTGGTCGCGGGCGCGTTTTTCGAGTTCGGCATCTGGGCCGTGCTGCTTGCCATCGCCGTGCTGATCGCGATCAACGTCTTCTCGAAGGGCGGGCGCGAGACCTTGGCGCTCTGTCGCGACAGCCTCGCTGATGGCGCACGCACCGCGCTTCCCGTGGGGATCGCCTGCGCGCTGGTCGGCGTGATCATTGGGGTGATGACCCTGACCGGGGCCGCGACCACCTTCGGCCAGTTCATCGTGGGTGTCGGCAAGTCGAGCCTGTTCCTGTCGCTGATCCTGACCATGATTACCTGCATCGTGCTGGGCATGGGGATTCCGACGATCCCGAACTACATCATCACCTCTTCGATTGCGGGCCCGGCGCTTCTGGACCTCGGCGTGCCGCTGATCGTCAGCCACATGTTCGTCTTCTATTTCGGAATCCTTGCGGATCTGACGCCGCCTGTGGCGCTGGCCTGTTTCGCTGCCGCGCCCATCGCGAAGGAAAGCGGGCTGAAGATCAGTTTCGAGGCGATCAAGGTCGCCGCCGCGGGTTTCGTCGTGCCCTTCATGGCGGTCTACACGCCCGCGCTGATGTTGCAGGATGGCGGGCCGCTGGCGGCCGCGATCGGCTACTGGCCAGCCGTGGCCTATATCGTGATCAAGGCGCTGCTGGCGCTGTCGCTCTGGGGTGTCGCGGTGATCGGTTGGCTGGGCCGTCCGCTGGCGCTTTGGGAGCGGGCGCTCGCCATGGTCGCGGGCTTCACCCTGGTCGCGGCATTGCCGCTGACAGATGAAATCGGCTTCGCCCTTGTCGCGGTCTTCGCGGCGACGCTCTGGCTGCGGCGCGGGCAGGCCGCGGCATGAGCGCGTCGTGTCTGATGGTCGGCGCCGCGATGGTCGCGCTTGCGAGTAACGGTCAGTTCTCGCTGCAATGGATGCATTCGGTCGAGCACGAGGGCTGGCGCGAACATTGGCAGGTGACCGACCATGACACGCTGCGCCTCGTCGGCGCGGCGGTCAAAGGCTCCGGCGCAGGCATGGAGCCCGGGCCGGGCGGTCATTTCGAGGATGGCTGGTGGGTCTGGACGACCGACGGGCCGGACGTCCCCGCGCTGAACCTCGCGGCTTCCGGCGCCACGATCTCGGGCTGGACGCTGTGTTCGAAAGGCTGCGAAACCATCGGCGCCGACCGCGAAGCCCCGATCCACATCGCACCCTGCGACGGGGCGAAGGGCGATTAGATTTAGATTGAGTTTTTCTTCCCTCACATCGATATTTTTTTGTGAGTATTAGTGAATTCGATTGTGATCGGAGTCAGAAATCGGCTACGAATGAATCATATATAGATACTTGTATTCATTCAGAGATTTCATGACCTATCCGTTTCAAAACGGCGCAGGGGTTAGCCAGTGCGCTGCGCTGGAGGCCGCCTGCGATATTTTTTCATCCGGGGTAGTCGCCGGCCCCAATATCCCGATGCAGCGCTTCATAAAACGAGACCTCGGGATCACCGCGCGCGAGCCGCTCAGCCTGTCAATGGTGCCGGGCGGACGCCTTCTTAGGGCGCCGGTCCTGTCGGCGACCGCGCGTTGGGAGGCGCAAGCCGCCGTGCTGCGGCCTCGACTCAAGCGCCTGCCGAGCCTGCGACAGATCAATCTGCTGCCGCTGGCTCCCGGACGCGCGCGCTGTATCTTGTTTTTGAACGCGCCAGAGACCGTTTGGGAAGAAGATACGCCACACATCACATGCCGCGAACGCCAGATTCTCGCCCGCGCCGTGCGTGGCGAGCGCCGGGAACAAGTCGCCTTCGCATTGGGTCTTTCGGTCTCGACGGTGGATATGCATCTGCGGAACCTGCGCGAGAAGTTCGGCCTTCGCACGACCAATGCCGTCGTCGCACGGGTCGTGGAGTTGGGTCTCTGCGAAGAAGCCCCTCTCAGAACCGGCTTATGAAATGCACGCCGCAATCGAGCGAGCGATAGCTGTAAAGCGAGACGTTCGACCGGTTGCGGCGCGCGGTGCAGCTTAGTTGTGGCGTCGTGCCCATCACCTTGAAGCGGTCCAGGCCGACCGAGGCGGTGAGGGAGATATCGCGATCCATGCGCGGCTTCCCGAACAACGGAAAGTCGCCATCGAAATCGCGCACGCCCACGGTTGCGGAGAGCTTCACGCTGAGCGTTTTCGTGAGGCGCCGGCTGGCTCCGACGGTCAGAGCCGCGCGCGTGTAGCTTTGATAGTCGCTGCGCACATCCGCGCGCTCGAGCCGCAACCCGAGGTCGATGCGCGACCTTCGCCAGATGGCCCGGTCGTAGCCCAGATTGAGCGCGTAGCGCGGCCCGTTAAGGTAGCGCTTTTCTTCGAAACGGCTTTGCGTGACGGAGCCGATGACCGTGAGGTTGGCGTCATGTGCGAGCCGCCAGTGGCGGTCGAGACTGAGGCTCGTATCGGTCGCATCAGATCGCGTTTGCCCGGGTGCCGCGGCATAGAAGCTGCGCCCGACCTCGATGGTCGCGCCCCAGGGCGCCCCTGCGATGAGACGGTCGTAGCGCACCGAAAGGCTCGGCTTCACGAAGCGCAGCTCCTTCGGCGAATACCAGTTTCCCGATACCGCGCCGCGCAGGCGAAGCCGCCAATCGAGCGCGGGGTGGATGTAATAGTCGACACTCGCGCTGGCGCCGAGCCCCAGCCCCGAACTCTCCCGACCTCCATCCGTGATCTGGAAGCGCCCCGCCTTGGTCACGAAAACCGTCTGCGAGGAGACGTGGCCGAGATTGCTCGTCGGCAGAAGCGAGACCTGCCCCGAGATCCGCCAGGGATGCGACTGGTCGAGCCGCCGCAAAGCCGCGTTGAAAGCCAGCTCGCGGTCCGGCGCACGATCCGACACATAGCGCAGCACCCGATCCGCGCGTTTCGCGGAGCCAATCTGGTCGAGGCTTTGCTCGAGCGCGATTTGCGCCGGCGAGTAGTTGGGCGCCTTCGCTGCGATCGTCCCGAGAATGGTGATCGCGGTGAGCGTGTCGCCCTCGGCGCTGAGGCGCGTGCCGATCTGCGTCCAATCCGCGAGGCTGTGCTCTTGGGGTGCGGCGGAGAGAGGGGTGGCACACGCAAGAAAAGCCACCGTCGCGGTCAGCAGCTTTTTAGAAAAGCTCATGAAAAACTCATCGTTGGAAAATCGAAACGCTGGAGGCCATTGGGCCCCCAGCGCCTATGTCCGAAGTTTACTGCTGCTGCGCGTAGAATGTGCCGGTAAGTTGTTCGGAGCCATCGGGGCTGACGCCGGTGCCGGTTACATCGCCCAGCGCGACATATTTTCCGTTATCGTCATAGACAGAGCCGGCCAGCTGAAGATCGGCAGTTATGCTGCCTTCATCGTCGCTCACGGTCCCGTTGGCATTCGCCACGATTGCGCTCTTGCTATCAATCGTCCCGTTAACGGAAAGCGAGCCTTTCAGGTCCATCATTTTTTCGCTCAAGTCCGGCGTGTAGGCAGCGAATTGGCTCACGGTGCCAGTGACTTTGCTATTGTCGAAGTCAACGTCCATCGCCAAGCGGCCCGCGACCGGGTTGTCAGATGCACTGGCCGGGTCAAGTTTAAGCTGCCCTGTAAGGCTCGCGGTACCGGTCGGATCTTGAGCGACCAAAAGGTCGCCGTCGGTGACGCGGGTTGCAAGGCTGTCGTAGGTGGCTTGGTTCTGCGACACCTCAGCTGCGCTGTAG
The DNA here is from genome assembly GCF_002020305.1 of Thioclava sp. F36-6. NCBI lineage: Bacteria > Pseudomonadati > Pseudomonadota > Alphaproteobacteria > Rhodobacterales > Paracoccaceae > Thioclava > Thioclava sp. F36-6. The sequence continues at coordinate 286,222 of NZ_MPZX01000001.1, forward strand.
GAATTGCTGCCGTCCCCGCTGCCCATGCAGCCTGCAAGTGCAAAACACACGGCGGTCGCGGTAATCGAAAGTTTATAAGACATTAATTTTCCCTAATTTCCCATGCGAGCCGAAGTTGGCGCGCAGTCGGTAAGTGGCGAAATTGAGGAATTTCCTACAACCTATGGTAAACCTTAGATTGACTGTGTTGCTGCCAAGGTTGCTTGGGAAAATAGCGCTCGCGCTCTCGAGAGGTGTTTGTGAACGATCGAGGGTCTGTGGCTTTACGGTCACCCACCGAAAGAGACTCTGGAACAGTCCCTCTGATTAATCGACGGAAGGTGGGCCAACACATTCGTCGGCGACCCGTGGTCGACGCCAGACTATCGAGGTTGAAAAGGGGAAGTGGTGCTGCTGGAGAGACTTGAACTCTCGACCTCTCCCTTACCAAGGGAGTGCTCTACCGCTGAGCTACAGCAGCGCCGGTTTCGGTCCGTCGCTTCGACCGTGGCGGGGATTTAGACGCAATCGCGAAGGGGTGCAAGGGTAAATCTTGCTCTCTCTCGACAGGATTTCACAGGCGGGTTAAACGAGGCGCCATGACAGGCGGAAAGAAAGATGGATCGGGCACGTCCCGCGATGCGGAATTGAGCCGCGAAGAGCGTCGGGCGCAGGCGCTGCGCGCGAATCTGCAGCGGCGCAAGGCGCAGGCGCGCGCCCGCAAATCCGAATCCAAGCCGCTGAATAACAACGAATCCGAGGGCAGTTGACATGGACAGCATCGTCGTACGCGGCAACGGGCCACTTTCCGGCCAAATCCCGATCGCGGGGGCGAAAAACGCCTGTCTCGCGCTGATGCCGGCCACACTTCTGAGCGATGAGCCGCTGACCCTGACCAACGCGCCGCGCCTGTCGGACATCCGCACGATGACCGAATTGCTGGCGAGCCTCGGCGCGGAAGTGACCGCGCTGCAGGAAGGCAAGGTTCTGGCGACCTCGTGTCACGGCGAGATCAACCCGGTCGCGGATTATGAAATCGTGCGCAAGATGCGCGCCTCGAATCTGGTTCTGGGGCCGCTGCTGGCACGTCTGGGCCATGCCGTCGTGTCGCTGCCGGGCGGCTGTGCGATCGGCGCGCGCCCGATGGATATCCATGTCGACGCGCTTGCCGCGCTCGGGGCGGAGATCGAACTGAAGGACGGCTATCTGCATGCCGAAGCGAAGGGCGGGCTGAAAGGCGCCACCCACGAGATGCGCTTCGCTTCCGTTGGCGCGACCGAGAACTTCCTGATGGCCGCCTCGCTCGCAAAAGGCACCTCGGTGCTGAAGAATGCAGCCCGCGAGCCGGAAATCGTCGATCTGGCGAAATGCCTGCGCGCGATGGGCGCGCAGATCGAGGGCGACGGCACCTCCGAAATCGTGATCGAGGGCAAGGACCGCCTGCACGGCGCGACTCACCCGGTGGTCGCCGACCGGATCGAGCTCGGCACCTACATGCTCGCGCCCGCGATCTGCGGGGGCGAGGTGGAGTGCCTGGGCGGTCGAATCGATCTGCTGGAGAGCTTCTGTGAGAAGCTCGATGCGGCGGGCATCTCGGTCGAGCAGACCCATACCGGCCTCAAGGTGGCGCGCAAGAATGGCCGCATCCGCGCGGTCGACGTCACGACCGAGCCGTTCCCCGGCTTCCCGACCGACCTGCAGGCGCAGATGATGGCGCTTCTTTGCACCGCCGAGGGCACCAGCGTTCTGGAAGAGAAGATTTTCGAGAATCGCTTCATGCACGCGCCCGAGCTGGTGCGGATGGGGGCGAATATAGACGTCCATGGCGGTCATGCGACGGTCCACGGCGTCGAGAAGCTCAAAGGGGCGCCGGTGATGGCGACCGACCTGCGGGCCTCCGTGTCGCTGATCCTTGCGGGGCTGGCTGCGGAAGGCGAAACCGTCGTCAGCCGTGTCTATCACCTCGATCGCGGCTATGAGCGTGTCGAGGAGAAGCTGGCGGGGGTCGGCGCGCATATCGAGCGCGTGAAAGCGAGTTGATCGGCTGGCAATTCCCGCCGTCTTCCCCATATCGAATGCAGAGGTGCCCCAATGACCCGTGATGCGAAATTCGAAGAGGGTGGCGAAGGCGCGATTGCGCTGCGCGCCGAGACCAAAGACGACCTCCCCGTTATCGCGGCGCTGGTGCAGGACGCCGTGCTGCCGATCACCGAGATTGCCTGGGAGGCGAAATCCCGGCGTCTCGCGCTGCTGATCAACCGCTTCCGCTGGGAAGACAAGGCGCAGGCCGAGGCCGAGAAACGCCCCTATGAGCGGGTGCGGTCCTTGCTGGTGATCTCGGATGTCACCCATGTTTCGAGCATGGGGATCGATCGTTCGGATCGCGACGTAGTGCTCTCGATCCTCGATATCACTTTTGAAGAGACCGAAGACGGCGCGGGTCGCGTTACCCTGACGCTGGCGGGCGATGGCGCGCTGGCGGCGGATGTCGAATGTCTCGATGTAGATCTGCGCGATGTCGAGCGCCCCTATCGTGCGCCTTCCGGCAAGGTGCCGCATCATCCCGAGTGAGCCGCGTTTTGCCGCCGGGGATGCCTCCGGCGGGGATATTTACGCCAAGTCGAAGTGGAATTGCCCTTGGGGGCAGTGTCGTGCTTGCGGGGCAGGGCGGGAGTCTCTAATCCGAAGAACGGAATAGGAGACTGTCGATGCCGCACTTTCTGGACACGCGCGAAGAGGGCTTTGAGGCCCGGTTTGTCGAACTTCTGGGGATGAAGCGCGAGGACAGCCCCGATGTGGATGCTGTCGTGGCCGGGATCATCGCGGATATCCGCAAGCGGGGCGATGCGGCGCTGATCGAGCTGACAGTGAAATTCGACCGTCTGGAGCTGACGCCGGAGACGCTGGCCTTCTCGCCCGAGGAAATCGAGGCCGAAGTCGCAAAAGTGCCTGCCGAGGAGCGCGCGGCGCTGGAACTGGCGGCCGAACGTATCCGCGCCTATCACGAGCGCCAGATGCCGCATGACGCGCGTTGGATCGACGCGAGCGGGGCGGAGCTAGGCTGGCGCTGGGGGCCGGTTTCAGCCGCAGGGCTCTATGTTCCGGGCGGGCTGGCGAGCTATCCCTCTTCGGTGCTGATGAACGCGATCCCGGCGAAGGTCGCGGGTGTGGAGCGGTTGGTCGTGGCGTGCCCGACGCCGGGCGGGGCGGTGAACCCGCTGGTGCTGCTGGCCGCGCAATTGGCGGGCGTCGATACGGTCTACCGGATGGGGGGCGCGCAGGCGATTGCCGCGATGGCCTACGGGACCGAGACGATCACGGCGGTCGACAAGATCACCGGGCCGGGCAACGCTTTCGTGGCGGCGGCCAAGCGGCGGGTCTTCGGGCGCGTCGGCATCGACATGATTGCGGGCCCGTCGGAAATCCTCGTGATCGCGGATGGCACGGGCGATCCGGATTGGATCGCGCTCGACCTGATGAGCCAGGCCGAGCATGACGAGAGCGCACAGGCGATCCTGATCACCACCGACGAGGCTTTCGGCAAGGCGGTCGTTGCGGCAGTCGAGAAACGGCTCGAGACGCTGGAGCGCCGTGCGATTGCAGGCGCGAGCTGGCGCGACTTCGGGGCGGTGATCGTGGCGCGCGATCTGATGGAGGCGGCCGAGCTGTCGAACCGGGTTGCGCCAGAGCATCTGGAGCTTTGCGTCGCCGATCCCGACTGGTTGGCGGAGGCGATCACCCATGCGGGCGCGATCTTCCTTGGCGCCTACACGCCCGAAGCGATCGGCGATTATATCGGCGGGCCGAACCACGTTCTGCCGACGGCGCGCTCGGCACGCTTCTCCTCGGGCCTCTCGGTGATGGACTTCATCAAGCGCACCACGCTGGCGAAGATGACGCCCGGCGCGCTGAAGGCGATCGGCCCTTCGGCAGAGGTGCTGGCGAAATCGGAAAGCCTCGAGGCGCATGGGCTGTCGGTGCGTGCGCGGCTCGATGCGCTCAATGACGAAGGGGAGGGGTGATGGCCCGGATTTCGCATATCCAGCTGGACACGGGCGGGCTGCCCGCGCCCTCGCCGGAGATTGAGCAGGAGCGCAAGGTCGCGATCTACGATCTGCTCGAGGATAACAGCTTCAATATCCCGGGCCGCGACGGGCAACCTGCACCAGAAGGGCCGTTCGCGCTGACGCTGGCGGTGCGCGACCGGCGGCTCGTCTTCGACACCGAGACCGAGAGCGGTTCGAAAGTGGCGGAGTTCCATCTGTCCTTCGGCCCGTTCCGGCAGGCGGTGAAGGATTATTTCCAGATCTGCGAGAGCTATTTCGAGGCGGTCAAGAAACTGCCGCCCAGCCAGATCGAGGCGATCGACATGGCCCGGCGCGGTATCCATAACGAAGGCGCGCGCATCTTGCAGGAACGCCTTGAAGGCAAGGCCGAGATCGACATCGACACGGCGCGGCGCCTCTTCACCCTCGTTGCCGTTCTCGCCCCGAGGTAAACGGATGGGCGAGATCCCCAACTCCGTTCTCTTTGCGTGCGATCATAATTCCACGCGCTCCCCGATGGCCGAGGGGATGATGAAGAAATTCTACGGCACCGAATGCTACGTGCAGTCGGTGGGCGTGAAGGCCGATCTGGAGATCGACGGCTTCACCATCGCGGTGATGGCCGAGATCGGCGTCAATCTGGAACGTCACCGTGCGCGGTCTTTCACCGAGTTGCAGGAATGGGGCGACGATCTGTCGGCCTTCGATCTGGTGATCGCGCTGTCGCCTGCCTCGCAGCGTCAGGCGCTGGAACTGACGCGGTTCTTTCATCTCGACGTAGAATATTGGCCGATCCTCGACCCGACCGGCATCGGCGAGACGCGCGAGGCCAAGCTCGCCGCCTATCGCGACACTCGCGACCAGATCCGCCGCCATCTCATCGACCGTTTCGGAGAACCAACCGCCTGATCAGCCGCCAGACTGTGCGGGCTGCGTTCCAAGTCGGCCCAGGTTCGCCTCGATCCACTGCGCGAGCTCGAAATAGCGGATCGCGATCGCCTCGCCTGCCTCGGTCAGGCAATAATCCACGCGCGGCGGCACCTCGCCATGATCGCGCCGCGAGATCAGCCCATCCGCTTCGAGCACCTGCAAGGTCTGGGCCAGCATCCGCTCGGAAATACCGCCAATTCTGCGACGCAACTCGGAAAAGCGCAGCCGCCCGTCGCGCAGCGCAACCAGAACCAGCCCGCCCCAGCGCGAACTGACATGCGACAGGATCATGCGCGAGGGACAATCGGCATTGAACACATCGGCGACGGGCAGCGCGGGGTCGGTCTGTTGCATAATGCGGAGGCTCCTGTGCGGGGCTGCTGAACACTTACCAAAATGTAGGTACTTCCTTTTGCGCAGTAAAGGGCGCAGCTTCCCGTCAGCGAAAGACAAAAGGAGGTCGCCATGACCATCGCCGTTACCGGAGCCACCGGCCATCTTGGCCAACTCACCCTTGCCGCACTGGCCGCGCGCGGCGCGACCGACGTGATCGGGCTGGCACGCAGCCCTGAGAAGCTGACGGGCGCCGCGCGGCGTTTCGACTATTCCGACCCGGGCAGTTTCGACGCGCTGGCAGGTGTCGACACGCTGATCCTGATTTCGTCGAGCGAGGTCGGCCAGCGCGCGCCGCAGCATCGCAACGTGATCGAGGTCGCCAAGGCGCATGGGGTCGGCCATATCCTTTATACGTCTCTGCTGCATGCCGACCGTTCGAAGATGCAACTGGCCGAAGAGCACGTGGCGACCGAGGCGGCGCTGGCCGCATCGGGGCTGAGCCATACGCTGCTGCGCAATGGCTGGTATGGCGAGAATTACGACAGCGCGATCGGCTATGCTGCGCAATCGGGCACGATCGCCGGGGCGTCGGGCGCAGGCCGGATCGCGGCAGCGTCGCGCGCGGATTACGCCGAGGCGCTCGCCGCCGTAGCGCTCGATTCCGGCTTGCAGGGCAAAACCTATGAGCTGGCGGGCGATGCGGGTTTCACCCTCGACGAGCTGGCCGCCGAGATCGCTGCACAGGCCGGTCGCGCGGTCGAGGTCTCGCACCTTGCCGAGGCCGAGTATCGCGCTTTGCTCGAGACGATGGGTCTGCCCGGCCCCTTCGCCGCGATCATCGCGGATTCGGATGCGCAGGCCGCCAATGGCGCGCTGTTCGATGACAGCCACGACCTGTCGCGGCTGATCGGTCGCCCGACCACGCCGCTGGCCGAGATCGTGCGCGCCGCATTGGGGTGACCTGCGACGGCGCCTATGACCGCGTTTGACGCGGCGTGTGTCGCGTGGCACTCAAGGCCAGACAGCTTTACGGAGAATGGCCATGCCGCGCGCCCGCACCCTCGACACGATCTCGCGTTACTACGATGCCTTCAACGCGGGCGATACGGCAGGGATGGAGGCCCAGCTGGGCGAGCCCTTCGCGCATCACGTGAACGAAGGGAAGATCCGCCACGGGATCGAGGCGTTCCGCGAATTCAACAAACATATGAGCCGCTGCTATCGCGAGCAGTTGACCGACATGGTCATCATGGCCAATGACTCAGGCACGCGGGCGGCGGCGGAGTTCATCGTCAATGGCGTCTATCTGGAGACCGATGACGGGCTGCCCGAGGCGCATGGGCAAAGCTATGTCCTGCCGGCGGGGGCGTTCTTCACGCTCGACGAGGGCAAGATCACGCGCGTCGTCACCTATTACAACCTCGCCGACTGGATCGCGCAGGTTTCGTAATGGAGGTGCGGCGGCTGACCGGTGAGGCGCTGGATGCAGCGCTCGACGATGTGGCGCGGCTGCGGATCGCGGTGTTTCGGGACTGGCCCTACATCTATGACGGCTCGCTGGAGTATGAGCGGCGCTACATCCAGAGCTATCGGGAAAGCGATGCTGCGGTGGTCGTCGGCGCGTTCGACGGAGCGCGACTGGTGGGCGCTGCGACTGGCACGCCGCTGGAAGATCACGCCGATGATTTCGCGGCGCCCTTCGCAGGCACCGAGCTGAAGCTTCAGGACGTGTTCTACTGCGCCGAGTCGGTGCTGCTGCCCGACTTTCGCGGGCAGGGGCTGGGTCACGCCTTCTTCGACCACCGCGAGGCTCATGCGCGCGAGCTGGGGTGCAGCCATTCGGTCTTCTGCTCGGTGATCCGTCCCGACGATCATCCGCTCAAGCCTGCCGAGTATCGCCCGCTCGACGGGTTCTGGCGCAAACGGGGCTATGCCCCGATGGAGGGCGTAATCGCGCGGTTCAAATGGACCGATCTGGGTGAGGATGAGCAGACCGAGAAGGCGCTGCAATTCTGGGGGCGCAAGCTGTGAGCCGCGAGGTCGTAATCGCGGCAGCCGCCTATCCGCTCGACTGGTTCGAGGACTGGGCGGGCTACGCGGCGAAGGTATCCGCTTGGGTGGCTGAGGCCGCAGGGCAGGGTGCGCAGCTTCTGGTCTTTCCTGAATACGGGGCGATGGAACTGGCGAGCCTCGGCGGCGCAGAGGTCGCGGGCGATCTGGAAGCCGCGCTGATCCATGTAGCGGGCTTGCGGGCGGATATGGAGCGGCTGTTCGCAGGTCTCGCGGCGGAGCATGACGTGCATATTCTCGCCCCCTCCGGACCCGTCATCGACGGCACCAAACGCGTGAACCGGGCGAGCCTGTTCGGTCCCGGCGGGCTGATCGGGCATCAGGACAAGGCAATCATGACGCGGTTCGAGCGCGAGATCTGGCATGTCGATGCGGGCGAAGGGCTGGTGCTCTTCGACACGGCGCTCGGCAAGATCGGGGTCACGATCTGCTACGACAGCGAATTCCCCCTGCTGGCGCGCGCGCTGGCCGAGGCGGGAGCAGAGATTATCCTAGTGCCGTCCTGCACCGACACGCTCGCGGGTTATAACCGGGTGCGGATCGGCGCGATGGCACGCGCGCTCGAAAACCAATGCGTGACCGTGCAGGCGCCGACCGTTGGCGACGCGCTCTGGTGTCCGGCTGTAGACGAGAACCGCGGCACGGCTGCGATTTTCGCGCCACCAGACGGGCTCTGGCCGGAAAGCGGGACCGTGGCCGAAGGGGCGCCCGACTCACCCGGCTGGACCTTCGCGACGGTGGACTTGGATCGCGTCGCGCAAAGCCGCACCGCAGGAACTGTTTTGCCCTACAAACATTGGTCCGAGCAGTCCGAAGCGGCCCAAATAATCCGGATCGCCTCGGAAAACCCCGCCCAGCCTTGACATTCCACTTGAATTTCGCGGCTTACGGGCGCATTTAAACGCTCGCCCGCGAATTGCGCGGGAAACCATTTACGGAGTGACCATGGCCAAGGAAGAAATGCTCGAATTTCCCGGTGTCGTGAAGGAACTCCTGCCTAACGCGACGTTTCGGGTCGAGCTGGAAAACGGCCATGAGATCATCGCGCATATGGCAGGCAAGATGCGTAAGAACCGCATCCGTGTTCTGGCAGGCGACAAGGTTCAGGTGGAAATGAACACCTACGACCTCACGAAGGGTCGTATCAACTACCGCTTCAAGTGAAGCTGATCCTCGGCTCGGCGAGCCCGCGACGGCGAGAGCTTCTGGCCCAGCTCGGGCTGGAGCCTTTTGACGTGCGCCCCGCCGATATCGACGAGACGCCTTTCAAAGGAGAGGCGGCGCGCGACTATGTCGCCCGCATGGCCCGCGAGAAAGCGATGGCGCTCGATGTGGCCGATGACGAGGTGCTGCTGAGCGCCGATACCACGGTGACCTGCGGGCGCCGCATCTTGGGTAAACCCGAAGACGAGAAAGAGGCGGCGGAGTTTCTCTGGCTGCTGTCCGGGCGTCGGCACCATGTGTTCACCGCCGTGGCGGTGCGCACCGCGCAGGGCCTGCGCGAACGGCTTGTCGATACGGTGGTGAAGTTCAAGCCGCTCAGCGACGAGGACGTGAACGGCTATCTCGCCTCGGGCGAATGGGACGGCAAGGCAGGCGGCTACGCGATCCAGGGACGCGGCGGCGCTTTCGTGCCGTGGATCCAGGGATCCTTCACCGCTGTCGTGGGATTGCCGCTCGCAGAAACCGGAAACCTGCTCGCAAGTGCGGGCATTCGAGGGGACGTATAATGCAGGGGCGTGTGGTTCTGCTGGACGAGATCGCCGGTCGCGAAGCGGCGGCGCTGATGGTCGATGGGCAAATTGAAGACCTGATTATCGACACCTCCGAAGAGATCAGCTTCGCCCCCGGTGCGATCCTGCGCGGCACGATCGGTCGCCAGATGAAAGGGCAGGGCGGCGTCTTCGTCGATCTGCCCGAAGGCACGCGTGGCTTTCTGAAAGAGGTGAAGGGGCTCGCCCCCGGCCAGACCGTGATCTGCATGGTCTCCGGCGGCACCGAGCCCGGCAAGGCGTTGCCTGTGACGCTGCGCGTGCTGTTCAAATCGCGCTACGCCATCGTCACCCCCGGCGCGCCCGGCATCAACGTCTCGCGCCGGATCCATGAAGAGGATCTGCGCGCCGATCTGCAGGCGGCGGCCGAGGCGGTGATGGAAGGCTCGGATATGGGCGTGATCCTGCGCTCCGCCGCGGCCCATGTGCCGCTTGAAGAGGTGGCCGAGGATGTCGCTGCGATGCGCGAGCTGGCCGAGGCCGTGACTGGCGACGTTGAAGGCGGGCCGGAGCTGCTCGTCGATGCGCCCGATCCGCATGAAGAAGCTTGGCGCGACTGGGCCGAACCCGTGCCGGACGAGGTGATCGAAGGCGGGTTCGACGATCACGGCGTCACCGATGCGATCGAAGCGCTTCTGCATCCGCGCGTCGACCTGCCGGGCGGGGCGCATCTGATGATCGAGCCAACCCGCGCCCTGATCGCGGTCGACGTCAATACCGGCAACGACACGACGCCTGCCGCGGCGCTCAAGGCGAATATCGCCGCGGCCCGCGAATTGCCCCGGCAGCTGCGCTTGCGCGGCCTTGGAGGCCAGGTCGTGATCGACTTCGCCCCGATGCCCAAGCGCGACCGTCAGGCGCTCGAGCAGCAGCTGCGTCGCGCCGTCAAAGGCGAGCCCGAGACCTCACTGGCAGGCTGGACACCGCTGGGCAATTTCGAGATGCAACGCAAGCGCGACCGCGTCCCGCTCGTGCGCCTGCTGCGGGGCCAAAACAGGGAGGCGAAATGAGCTGTCCGATCTGCGGCAAGGATGCCGACCCGAAATATCGCCCCTTCTGTTCCAAGCGTTGCGCCGACGTCGATCTGGCGCGCTGGTTGAACGGATCCTACGTCATTCCCGGCGATATCGCCGAGGAAGAAGAGCGTGCGCCGACCGGTCCCGCAGGCGATGATACGCCCCCCGGCAAGCCGCACTGAGACGTTTCGCAAGTTCGCGTAATTTTCTGCGAAATCCCTCTGGACACCCCCCGCGCCCTCGTCTAGTAACCGCTCCACCAAGACCGAAAGGTCGCAGTGCCCGGATAGCTCAGTTGGTAGAGCAGCGGATTGAAAATTCGCGTGTCGGTGGTTCGAGTCCGCCTCCGGGCACCACTAAAATCCTCAAAATAGAATTACGTGTTGGTCTGGCTTCGCTCTGTCTTTAGCGAGGCTTGGAGCGGTTCTGCGTCGGCGAACGTCCGACCCCGCGCCCCGACAGGAATAACCTAGCGCGGAAACTGCGGCTTGGGCGTGCGCGCGACCTCGTCAGCACTCGCGGTGTGATTCAGCACATAATGCGTCGCGACGACGTCGCCGATCAGCCCGGCAGCCGCTTCCGAAGCCGGATCGAAACCGCGCTCCACTGCCTCACACAGCAGCGCCGCGTCATAGCCGGTGGCGATGAGTAGCCACGGCATCGGAGCATCGGCACCGCGCAGTGCTTGCTCGCGCGTCATCGGCGGTGGTGCAGTCGGACGAAGCAGCTGAACGCTGGCGACACCCGGGCGATAGGCGATCTCCTGCAGCACCTCCTGAGCGATCCAGGAAGCTGCAGCGTCTTCGTGTCCGGGGTCGGGTTGAAAACGGAAGGCGGTGGCGAAGCCGCCCAGACCGTAGCCCTCGCTCGCCGGAATCGTGCAGAACCCGCGCATCATGCCGCGAAATCTCGGCATGATCGCACCAGTCCAGGAGGTGGGGTCGTTCAGGCGGTCGAGGTAGCCCTGCGACGTCGCCACGCCGGTTCCGCTGACTTCATAGGTGACCATGTAGCGTGGCCCGCCCTCGGTCGCGATCCAGCGCGTCGCCCGTAGAAAGCCGGGAACCGAGAGGCGCTCATGCAGGTGCTCATGGCTGTGCCAGTGGTCGTGGTCGGCGGTGTCACCGTCGATGTCATAGAACAGCACCATCGCCGCATCGCTGCAAAGCGCCATGGTCCGCCTCCCCCGCCTATGTGGTTTCGCGTGACGCTATCGGCGGGGGCCGGGGAAGGCAAGTTGTGGCGCTGTTCCTGTGTCGCAGCTCACCTCTGGTAGATCCCCGATCGTTCAACCCGCTTGGCCGGCTTCAGCGCCGGTTCATCGCATCGCGAAGCGCTGCGCCGAACGCGCCATTGCTGCTGTCCTTCGCCGGCGCCTTGCCTTGGCCCTTGCCGGTCCCTTTTCCACGGGGGCCTTGCGGGCCGGGTTTGCCCCGGTCATGACCCTTGTCCTGCCGTGCCGGGCCTTTGCCCCGCGCAGGCGCGCCGCCGTCGGATTGCTTGCGCATCGACAGGCCGATCCGTTTGCGCGGGATGTCGACCTCGGTCACGCGCACGCGCACCACATCGCCCGCTTTCACAACCTCATGCGGATCCTTTACGAAGCGATCGGCGAGCTGGCTGACATGCACCAGACCATCCTGATGCACGCCGATATCCACGAAAGCACCGAAGGCGGCCACGTTGGTCACGGTGCCCTCCAGGCTCATCCCCGGCTTGAGGTCTTTGATGTCCTCCACGCCATCGGTGAACTGCGCGGTCTTGAAGGTGGGGCGCGGGTCGCGGCCGGGTTTTTCCAGTTCCGCGAAGATGTCGCGAATGGTGGGCAGACCGAAATCGCCGGTCACGAATTGCTCCGCGCTCAGGTCTTTCAGCGCGGTCGGCTGGCCCATGATCTCGCGGATGTCGCGGCCGCAGCTCTGCACGATCTTACGCGCGACCGCGTAGGCTTCGGGGTGAACCGAGGAGGCGTCGAGCGGCTCCTCGCCATCACGAATACGCAAGAACCCCGCGCATTGCTCGAAGGCCTTGGGGCCGAGCCCTGCCACCTCCATCAGCGCTCGCCGCGAGGGAAAGGCGCCATGCGCGTCGCGATGCGCGACGATGGCCTGCGCCAGAGCGGGCCCAAGCCCCGCCACCTGCGCCAGAAGCGGTGCGGAGGCCATGTTCAGATCGACGCCCACCGCGTTCACCGCATCCTCGACGACAGCTTCGAGCGCCTGCGACAGGCGGCGCTGATCTACGTCGTGCTGGTATTGGCCGACGCCGATGCTCTGCGGTTCGATCTTCACCAGTTCCGCCAGCGGATCCTGCAGGCGACGCGCGATAGAGACCGCGCCGCGCAAAGACACATCAAGATCCGGGAACTCGTGCGCGGCCAGCTCCGAGGCCGAATAGACCGAGGCACCCGCTTCCGAGACGACCACTTTCGTCGGCGCCCGCACACCCGACGGCAGCAGCTTCAGCGTGTCGGCGACCATCCGTTCGGTCTCGCGGCTGGCGGTGCCGTTGCCGATGGCGATCAGCTCGACCCCGTGGCGCTTGACCATGTCGATGATTTTCGTCTCGGCTCCGCGCAGGTCCATCTTGGGCTGGAACGGGTAAAGCGTCGCGGTCTCCAAGACCTTACCGGTCGCGTCCACCACGGCGGCCTTCACCCCGGTGCGGATGCCCGGATCGAGGCCCAGCGTCGCACGCGGACCGGCGGGGGCTGCCAGCAGCAGGTCATGCAGGTTGCGTGCAAAAACCTTGATCGCCTCGTCATGGGCGCGCTGGCGCAGCTCGCCCAGAAGATCGACATAGAGCGAGACCGAGAATTTCACCCGCCACGCCCACCGCGCCACGTCGCGCAGCCAGAGATCACCGGGACGCCCGGCCTGCGTGTCGAGCGTCGCTGCGATCTGGCCGATTGCGCGGTCTTCGCCGGTCTCGGGATCGGGCGCGATTTCCATCGTCACGATCTCTTCCTTCGCGGCGCGCAGAATGGCGAGCGCGCGATGGCCGGGAATGTCGGCCCATTTCTCGCGGTGGTCGAAATAGTCGGAGAACTTCGCGCCCGCCTCTTCCTTGCCCGGCACGACACGCGCGGCGATGAAGGCCTCGGCGCGCATGAAGTCGCGCAGGGTGCCAAGCAGTTCGGCGTTTTCCGACAGTTCCTCGGTCAGGATGTCGCGCGCACCGTTCAGAGCATCCTTCACCGTGGGCACGGCCTCGGTAATGTAGCCTTCGGCCAGCGCCTCGGGCGCGGCGCTCCGGTCTTCCTGAATCGCGCGCAACAGCGGCTCCAACCCGTTCTCGCGCGCGATCATCGCCTTGGTGCGGCGCTTGGGCTTGAAGGGGAGGTAGATGTCTTCGAGAGTCGCCTTGCTTTCGGCCCGCGCGATCGAGCGCGCCAGATCGTCGGTCAGTTTGCCCTGCTCGCGGATCGAATTGAGGATCGTCTCGCGCCGCGCCTCCATTTCGCGCAGATAACCCAACCGATCCGAAAGCTGTCGCAGCTGCGTATCGTCGAGCCCGCCCGTGACCTCTTTGCGGTAGCGCGCCACGAAGGGCACGGTCGCCCCGCCATCGAGAAGTCCGATCGCTGCGGTAACTTGTGCGGGCTTCGCCGCGATATCCGTGGCGATGGTCTGCGCGATATGGGCTTGGACGGGGGCGGAATCGGTTTGGGCCAAGGCTGTCTCCTGATGCGGTCGGGTTGCCAGCAATAGCCGCCTGCTCGGGCGGGGAAAAGGGGAAAGGCCGCGGGTAGGCGGATTGCTCCGCTCTCCGCCTTCCGGATCCGTTCGAAGCTGTTGAGGCTTCGAGCCGGGAGGCGGGCTTTCGCCGTAGCCGCGCCAAGCTCCGGGCAATTGTCAGAGGGGCCCGGCAGGCAAGGGGTGGTAGCAGGCGACCCGTTGATCGTCTCCGATCTGTTCGAGCGCGGGAGCCGCGTCGCGGCATTTGTCGGTCGCGAAGGGGCACCGCATCGCAAAGGCGCAGCCCTTGGGCGGGTCGAGCGGGTTCGGCAGTTCCGCGTGCCCGTCTTCTGGGTCGGACAGCGCACGCCCCACGACCGGCGCGCTTTCTGCGAGCAGCTTCGTGTAGGGGTGGCGCGGATGGGCGAAGATTTCCTCGGCCCGGCCTTCCTCGACCACCGAGCCGAAATAGAGCACTGCGATCCGGTCAGAGACCGCCTCGACCACCGCCAGATCGTGACTGATGAACAGGTAAGTCAGGCCGAATTCGCGTTTCAGATCGGCCAGCAGGTTCAGCACCTGCGCCTGCACCGAGACATCGAGCGCCGAGACGGGTTCATCAAGGATCAGGATGCGTGCCTGCGCCGCCAGCGCCCGCGCGATGCCGATGCGCTGCGCCTGACCGCCGGAGAACTCATGCGGGTAGCGGTCGAGGAAATCGGCGCGCAGATTCACGCTGTCGAAGATTTCGAGGATGCGTTTCTCCCGCGCTTTGCGATCCATCCCGTGCAGCAGCTTCAAGGGCGCATCCATGATCTGCCGGATCGTCTTGCGCGGGTTCAGCGAAGAGATCGGGTCCTGAAACACATATTGGATGCGCTTGCCGAACTCGGCTGGGTCGGCATTGTCGAGCGCCGAGCCTTCGATTTCGATCGTGCCGGTCGTCGCGGGCAGGAGGCCCACCAGCATCCGCGCCAGAGTGGACTTGCCGCAGCCGGATTCCCCCACGATCCCCAGCGTCTCCCCCGTCTGGACCGAGAGCGTCATCGGATGCACGGCTTTCACCCCGCCGGTCGCGCCGCCGAACAGCTTCTTGCCGACGGGGAAGGTTTTCGACAGGTCGGTGATTTGCAAGGCGATGCTCATGCGGTTTCCTCCGCGAGAGTGGTTTCGGGATAGAGGCAGCGCACGGCACGCGCTCCGGTCCCTTCGAGCAGTATCTCGCCTTCTTTGCACGACGGTTGCGCCTTCAGGCAGCGATCGGCGAAAGCGCAGCCTGCGGGCAGCGCATCGACCGAAGGCGGCAGACCCGGGATCGCCTCCAGCTTGCGCTTGCCCGCGCCCAATTCGGGCACGCAGGCGATCAGGCGCGCCGTGTAGGGATGGGCGGGCGCGCGCAGGATCTCCATCGTCGGGCCTTCCTCGACGATCCGGCCCGCATACATCACCGCCACGCGGTCGCACAGCTGGGCCACCACGCCGAAATCATGGGTGATGAAGATGATGGCGAGCCCGCGTTCGCGCCGTAGATCGTCGAGCAGCGAGAGGATCTGCGCCTGCACCGTCACGTCGAGCGCGGTGGTGGGCTCGTCCGCGATGATCACGTCGGGATCGTTGGTCAACGCCATCGCGATGCCGACGCGCTGACGCATGCCCCCCGACATCTCGTGTGGGTAGCTGTCCACGCGCTCCTCGGCATTGGGGATGCGCACGGATTTCAGCAGCTCGATGGCCTTTGCACGACCTTCGGATTTCGAGATCGCGCGATGGCTGGAGATTGCCTCCACCAGCTGATCGCCGACCTTGTAGAGCGGGTGTAGCGTCGCTAGCGGATCCTGAAAGATGTAGGCGACGCGGCGCCCGCGCAGGGTTCTCAGATCGCCATAGCGTGCACCGATCATATCGCGGCCCTCAAGGCGCGCGGCCCCGCCGGTGATGACGCCGGGCGGCGAGGCCACGAGGCCCATGACCGACAGCGCCGTGACGGATTTGCCCGAGCCGGACTCGCCGATCACGCCGAGACATTCGCCGGGTTTGACCGACAGAGAGACACCAGACACCGCCTTGTAGATCCGGTCCTTGACGTGGAATTCTGTGCGCAGGTTCTCGAGGCTGAGAATGCCGTCAGTCGCGACTTCCGGCGCGGGGGTGTGTTTGCGATCCACGCGGGTCGCGGCCATCGGGCGGCTCAGCGCGCCCGATTTCAGCCGCGGGTCGAGCGCGTCGCGCACGCCGTCGCCCAGCAGGTTGATGCTCATCACGATGATCAGGATCATGATGCCGGGAATGACCGAGGTATGCGGGTTGGTGATCAGCGCCGAGCGCGCCTCGCCCAGCATGCTCCCGAGATCGGCTTGCGGCGGCTGCGAGCCGAGCCCGAGGAAGCTCAGGCCCGCCGTCTCGAGGATCATCCAGCCGATCGTGGTGGACATCGCGATCACGATCACCGGGACGACGTTGGGCAGGATTTCCGAGGTGATGATGCGCGCATTCGACATGCCCGCGAGCTTCGCCGCATCCACGAATTCCTTATTGGCAAGGCCTACGGTGATGCCGCGAATGTTGCGTGCGAAGAAGGGGATGTTCACGACCGAGACCGCGATCAGCGCGTTCACGAGGCCGGGACCGAGAGCCGCGACGATTGCGAGCGCCAGAAGGATATAGGGGAAGGCCATCAGCATATCGACGGCGCGCATGATGATGTTGTCGGTGCGCCCGCCATAGAAGCCCGCAATGATGCCGACTGCCGCGCCCGCGACAGCCGCGAAGAGCGCGGCGGCAAAGCCCACGGCGAGCGACAGCCGCGTGCCCCACAAGAGCCGCGACAGCAGATCGCGCCCCAGCGCATCGGTGCCCAGCAGCGCGCCATCGGAAAACGGCGGCAGGAAGCGGTTCGCGGTATTCGTCGCGTCCGGATCGGTCAGCGGCAGCAGCGGAGTGATCAGCGCCAGAGCCACCACCAACCCCATCACGATCAGCCCACCCAGCGCCAGCCGGTTGCGCGCGAGAAGTTTGAAGAACGCGCTCATGTCTTGATCCTCGGGTCGAGAAGGCTCTGGGCGACATCGACGATGATGTTGAAAATCACGTAGCAGGCCGCGACGAAGACGACGCCGCCTTGGACGAGCAGGATGTCACGCTGCAAGATCGCATCGACCAGCATCCGCCCGATGCCGGGCCACTGGAACACGATTTCGATATAGACCGCGCCCGACAGCACGAAGCCCGCCTGAATGCCGAGCACCGGGATGATCGAGACCATCGCCGCGCGCAGCGCATGGCCCCAGATCACGCGGCCCTCTTTCACGCCCTTGGCTCGCGCGGTGCGGATGAAATCCTGCCGCAGCACCTCCAGCATGGCCGAGCGCGACAGCCTCGCCACCACGCCGGTCGCCACCACCGCCAGAGCCAGCGCGGGCATCGTCAGGTGATGGAGCAGGTCGGGCAGGTCGCCGCCGCCATAGATCGCATACATCCCCGAGACCGGTAGCCATTGCAGGTCCACCGCGAAGATCAGGATCATCATCATCCCGAGGAAGAAGGACGGGATCGAAATGCCCAGCAGTACCACGAAGGTGATCGCCTTGTCGGCGAAGCCATATTGGCGCGCGGCCGAGACCACACCTGCGAGAATGCCGAAGACCGTGCAGAGAACGAAGGAGGTGCCCGCAAGGATCAGCGTGTTGTTGAACCGCTCCAGCACCTCGTCGATCACGGGGCGGTTGAGCGAGAAGCTCTGGCCGAAATCGCCGTGGAGCATGTTCCCCAGCCAGATGAAATAGCGCGCCACCAGCGGTTGATCGAGGCCGAGAGCGCGGTTCAGACGCGCCACGTTCTCGGGCGTGGCATAGCTGCCCAAGATCGCGGTCGCCGGATCGCCCGGGATCATCGCCATGATCAGAAAGACGATCACCGTGATCCCGAGGATCACCGGCACCGCCAGCAAGAGCCGTTTGAGGATATAGCTGCCCATTGGTCTCCCTTTGGGTGACGCGCAAAAGATGAAAAAAAGAGTGCGCGGACCTGTCGCGGCCCGCGCACCCGGAAGGATCAGGCCTTCGTCACGTCCTTGAGGAGCAGGAAGAACGAGGGCTGCAGCGTGAAGTCCGACACTTTGTCGTTCGTCACCGCGTTCTGCTTCCAGTTCGCCACGAAGACCCAGGGCGCGTCGTCATGCACGATCTGCTGCATCTTCTTGTAGAGCTCGGCGCGCTTGGACTGATCGGTCGCGGTGCGCGCCTCTTCGAGCAGCTTGTCGACCTCGGGGTTCGAGTAATAGCCCGAGTTGAAGCCGCCCTTGTCGGGCCAGGCATCGGTGCGCAGCGCGAGATAGGGCAGGGTGTCGGGATCGTTCGTCATCCACGCCATCTCGGCCATGTCGACATGTTGCCCGTTCGAGTCGAGCCCTGGGTTAACCTTGCCGAGGAAGGTGTTCCACTCGAAGGTCTCGATCTTGGCGTTCAGTCCCACGGCTTTCAGGTCGGCCTGAATGGCCGTGCCCATCGCCACCGGGTCGAGCATCCCCGAGCCGCCATCGGTGACGTAGAAGGTCACTTCCGTGCCCTCGGCCACGCCGGCCTCTTTCAGCAGCGCCTTGGCCTTTTCCGGGTCGTAGGGGTAGGGGTCGAGGCTGTCGTCATGCGCCCAGGCGAAGGCCGCGGGCGTCGGGCCGTTGGCCACGGTCGCCGTGCCTTCGAGCACGTCGTTGACGATCGCTTCCTTGTTGATCGCGTAATTGGCGGCCTGACGGGCCTTCTTGTCCTTGAACGGACCCGTGGCGCAATCGAGGATCAGGAACCACAGATGCGGGCCCGCCTGTTCGACGAGGTTGTAGCTGTCGTTCTGGAACTCCTTGAGCGCCACGGGCGGCACCTCGACCATCAGGTCGATCCCGCCCGCCAGCATCTCGGCTACGCGAGTATTGGCATCGGTGATCGGGCGGAAGATCACCGCCTTGAGCGAGGTGGGCGTGTCCCAGTAATCCGGGTTGCCCTCGACCACGACGGCCTCGTTCGGGCGCCATTCCTTGAAGGTGAAGGGACCGGTGCCGACCGGGTTGCGGCCGAAATCCTTGTCGAATTTCTTCACCGCCGTCGGCGAGACGATCAGCCCCGTCGGGTAGGCGAGGTTCGACAGGAAGGGCGCATAGGGTTCCTTCAGCGTGAAGACCACCGTTTGCGGGTCTTTCGCGTCGACCGTGTCCACGCTCGAGAAGAAGAAGGCGAGCGGGAAGGGGCCGGTGTGATAATAGGGGTGGTTCTCGTCGAGCATCCGCTCGAAGTTGAACTTCACCGCCTCGGCGTCAAAATCGGACCCGTCATGGAATTTCACGCCCTGACGCAGGTGGAACGTGTAGGTCTTGCCGTCATCCGAGATGTCCCAGCTCTCGGCGAGGGCCGGTTCGACTTCGAGCGTGCCGGATTTGTAGCGCACCAGCCCGTCATAGAGATTCATCAGAATGCGGAAGTCGTTCACGGCGGTGACCGCCGCCGGGTCGAGCGCCTTGGGCTCCGCGATCTGGCCTACGACCAGAACGCCGGGCGGGGTCGCCGCCATCGAAGGCAGACCGGTTCCCATCAGGACGCCCGTCGCCACGCCCGAGATCAGAAGACCGCGCCGCGTAAGGGTGAGTTTTGCCATAGTACCTCTCCTGTTCAGCATGGCTGATTTTTATTGGTGATGATTGCATGAGGGCAAATTATCATGATAAATGCAAGGGCGCAGATTAACGGAGTTCCGCCGTGACGGTATCAATTCTGGCATATGACGAAAAAACGGGCGTCTTTGGTGGGGCGGCCATGACCGGCAGCCTCTGCGTCGGCGGCTGGGTGCTGCGCGGCGGCGCCGAATCGGGATTGTCGGCCAGTCAGGGCACCGCGCCTTCGACGCTCTGGGGCGAGGATGTGCTGGCGAAGATGAAGGCGGGTATGTCCGCGCCCGACGCCGTGGCGGAGGTGACGGGCCCGGATACCGGACGGGCCCACCGCCAACTCGCCGCCATCGACCTGCGCGGGCGCACGGGCCATTTCACCGGCGAGATGTCGGTGCCGGTCTGCGGTGCGCTGGAAGGGCCGGGCGTCGTGGTTTCGGGCAATATGCTTGCCGATTGGGAGGTGATCCGCGCGGTGCGCGATACTTACCTCTCCACGCAGGGCCCGATGCCCGACCGGCTGATGGCCGCGCTGGTTGCAGGCGCGCGGGCGGGAGGCGACAGTCGCGGGCTGCTCTCAGCGGCGCTGCTGGTAGCCTCGCGCGCGGCGACGCCGCTCACGTTGCGCATCGACCGCTCGGCCAAGCCGCTCGAGGATCTGGCCGAGCTGCTCGCCGCCGCCCGGGCCGAGCCCTATTACGGCTGGACCCGCGTCGTGCCGACCCTCGACGATCCCTATCGTGTCCCCGATCTGGTGGAGCCCGAAGCGCTCCCGCTGCCCGAGACCGGGACGAAGTAGCTCGGAACTTGGCGCGGGGCGACCAGCCCCGGGCCGCGCCCGACCCTCCCCACGGGAGGGCGCATTGGCGGCGTCGGCGCATGCATTACCGATTTTCGGATTTGCGAGATAAATCGCTAAGCCACACGCGTTCGCGAAGCGCCCGCCCGAGGCTCGGGCGCGGCCCTCGGCGCGAAAGCCCGCGTCACTCGGCGATGAAGCGTTTCATCACCTCGGCCTCCTGCGCTTCCATAAAGCGCTGGGCCGTGGCCATGTGGTCGGCCATGATCGTGCGGGCATCCTCGGCACGGCCCTCACGCAGCGCGGCGATCAGGGCGATCTGGTGGTTACGCCCGCTTTCCCAAAGCTCGTGGTTATGGGGCGCGTAGAGTTTCCGGTAGACCGTCAGGTCCGACAGGATCTGCGCCATGAAGCGGATCAGGAAGGCCAGAAGCGCATTGTCGGAATGCCGTGCCAGCACCGCGTGGAATTTCAGGGAATCCACATGCTGTTCGCGCTCTTCCTCGGGCGTGGCGGCGGGGGCGGCATATTGCGAGACCAGCGCCTCCAGCTCGGCCAGATCTGCCTCCGAGAGCTTTCCGGCAAGGCTCGCGGCCACTTCGGGCTCCAGCGCGCGGCGGATCTGGTAGATGTCGGCGACCGTCAGATCCTTGAAATAGAAGTAGTTTCCCAACAGCGCTCGGGCGCGCTCCTCGCTGACCTCGCCCACGAAGGAGCCGCCGCCCGGCCCTGTGCGCGTTGTCACCAGTCCCTGCGCTTCCAGCAGCCGCATCGCCTCGCGGATCGTGCCTTTCGCCATGCCGAACCGTTCGATCATCTCGGCCTCGCCGGGCAGGCGGTCGCCCTTCTTCAAGCGCTGCGCGACGACCCAGTCCTTGATCTGATCGGCCACGCGGGCGGGGCGAGAGCGCTTGGGTTCGGTGGCGGGTTTGCGGGGCATCGGATCTCTTGAGGGGAAACGCACTGGCGTTTCTCCTAGACCAATTCGCATCAAAAGAGTAGATAGCTATTTATAATGATAAATAGAGGTGATGCCATGCAGGACTGGGGTGCAGTTGCGCAAGAGCGGCTGGAGACGATCGCGAAAGCCTCCGAGCCCGGTCCCGGCGTGACCCGGCTGCCGTTCGGTCCCGAACACGAGGCTGCGCTGGAGATCATCACCGGGTGGATGGACCAGGCGGGCTGCACGGTTAGGCGCGATGCGGCGGGAACGCTGATCGGGCGGCGCGCAGGGCCTTCCGGCGCGCCCACGCTGCTGATCGGCTCGCATCAGGACAGCGTGCGTCATGGCGGTGCGTTCGACGGGATCATGGGGGTGGCGCTGGGATGCCTTGCGCTCGAAGCGATTGGCGATCGCGCGCTGCCATTTTCTGTCGAGGTGCTGGCCTTCGCCGATGAGGAGGGCGTGCGTTTCCCGACCGCATTGATCGGGCCGCGCGCGTTGGCGGGCACGCTCGACCAAGGCGTTTTCGCGATGGTGGACAAGGCGGGCGTAAGCCTCGGTGCGGCGCTCAAGGCCTTTGGTGGCGACCCAGAAGGCACGGTGACGTTGGCGCGCGATCCGGCCACGATCGCAGGCTATCTGGAGCTGCATATTGAGCAAGGCCCGGTGCTCGAAGCCGCGGACAAGCCGCTCGGCGTCGTCACCGCGATTTCCGGGATCGAGCGGCATCGCGTCACGATCACCGGCGAGGCGGGTCATGCGGGCACCGTGCCGATGGAGATGCGCCACGACGCGCTGCTGGCGGCCTCGGACCTGGTGCGCGGCGTGCATGACATGGCGCGCGCGCACGGGATCCGGGCGACGGTCGGGCAGCTCGATGTTTCGCCCAACGTGGTCAACGCGATCCCCGCGCAGGTCGATCTGACCATCGAGATCCGCGCCGCCGAAGACCCGGCCCGCACCGCGATGGGCGCGGCGCTTAGCCCGCTTTGCGCGCAGATCGCCGAGGCCACGGCGACGGAGGTCGAGATAGAGAAGACCTATGCGCAGCCTGCCCAAGCCTGCGATGCAGGGCTGCGAGAAGGGCTCGCCGCAGCCGTACGCGACACGACCGGAGCGCTCGCGCCCGAGTTGCCCTCGGGAGCCACGCATGACGCCTCCGCGATGGCCGATCTCTGCCCGATCGCGATGCTGTTTTTGCGCTGCAAGGGCGGGATCAGCCACAACCCGGCTGAATATGCGAGTGCGGTGGATATGGGGCAGGCGGTCGACGCACTGACTGCTTTCCTCTCTGATTACTCCCCGGAAGTCTGAGGTGCCTTCCTTAGTAGAACGTTAGCCGAGTTGGATTACGAAGATCGCACCAGGCTGCTGCGCGAGACGCTTGAGCGGAGACGCAGAAGGAGAGCGCGATAATCGGAATTCCTCTCCGACATATCCATCTCGATTTCCAAGTGAAGTTCGTATCTAAATATAAATAAATCAATTATTTACGTTGAATTCGATTCCCTGGGGAAGGCTTTCGTGCTACACATATCGATACACAAAAGCTCTTTCCCGGAGGGGTGCGATGAATATCACCAAGCGTGGCGAAGTCTGGCATCTGCGTCGGCGGGTTCCCAAGGGGTATGCCTCTGTCGATCCTCGCCGCGAAGTGGTGATCAGCCTTCGGACGGGGTCTGAGACATTGGCGCGACAGAAGGCGCCGGTGCTCTGGGCCGAGCAGATCGAGGTCTGGGAGGCGATGCTCGATGGCGATACGGAAGACGCGGAGGCGCGGTTCGCTGCGGCCAAGCGGTTTGCGAAGGCGCGCGGCTACCGGTTTCTCGATGCGCGCAAGGTGGCGCGTCTGCCTGTGCAAGAGCTGCTCGCGCGTATCGATCTGGTTGCGAGTGACGAGATGCGCGATCCGCTCGGAGCGGACTCCCTTCTTGGTGGGGCAGAGCTACCGTTGATCACCGTATCGCGGGCGCTTGAGCTGTTCTGGGGTCTCGCTCGTGACAAGACCTTGGGCAAGAGTGCGGATCAGGTTCGGCGCTGGCGCTATCCGCATATCAAGGCGGTGCAGAACTTCATCGCGGTTGTCGGGGACAAGCCGCTTGATGATCTGACGCGCGATGATTTCCTCGATTTTCGCGATTGGTGGGCAGAGCGGATGGCGTGCGAAGGGCTCACCGCGAATTCCGCGAACAAGGATCTGACGCATCTCAGTGCGGTCTTGAGGCGCGTGAACCGCGACAAGCGGCTCGGGCTTGAGCTGCCGTTTGAGGATCTCGGCTTCCGGCAGGGGAAAGCGGCGCGGCGGCCGTCCTTCTCGGACGACTGGGTGCGGGATCGCTTGCTGGCCCCCGGTGCGCTCGATGGGCTGGAGCCGCAAGCGCGGGCAATCCTGCTGTTGATGGTGAATACCGGGCTCCGTCCGAGCGAGATCGCAGCGCTGCGGCCCGAGGAGATCCGGCTCGATGATCCGATCCCGCATTTGCTCTTGCAGCCGATCGGGCGGGTTCTCAAGACGCAGAATGCAGAGCGGGTGATGCCGCTGCACGGGGTGTCTCTGGAGACGATGCGAGCATTCCCGGATGGGTTTTCGCGTTATCGCGAGAGCTCTGCCACGCTGAGTGCCACGGTGAATACCTATCTGCGGGATGCCGGTCTCCTCGAGAGCGAGCGGCATTCTCTCTACAGCTTGCGGCATGGGTTTGAGGATCGGATGCTTGCCGCTGGGATCGACGAGCGGATCCGGCGTGACATTATGGGGCATGCCCTGGGGCGCGAGCGCTATGGGGAAGGGGGGCGGTTGGCTACTATCGCTAGGCTTCTCGAGCCGATCGCGTTCTGAGGCGTGTGAGCAATCAGCTCCGCAGTTTCACCTTGAGCAGATTAGCGGGGTCGATATCGAGAGCCTGCGCGAGGCGCCAGACATTGTCGATGGAGATATTCTGCTCGCTACGCTCTACGGCGCTCAAATAGGTTCTGTTGAGACCAGATTCGAGCGCTAGACGTTCCTGCGACCATCCACGCTCAGCGCGCAGTGATCTTAGGTTGCTCGCGAGAGTGTCGCGCAGAGGGCTTTTCGGCGTTCGTTTCACCCCCTTGCAATCGCGCAATGTTGGTTTTAGCTCTACCGGTTATAAGAGACATTCGTGCGCTCGCTAATACATCTTTGCAAAGGGACCACCTCAATGGACGCAACTGAAATCGACCCTAGTTTTCTGCTCATTTCCGATCGAGAAATGTATACTCATCGTGATCGCAGTCTTGCCGGATCACTCGGGGATGGGTTTGTCTATCGCCGTATCAAGAACATGCTGGCGGATCCCTTGCTACGTCCGCTCCTCGAGCTGTTGGAGAATGGTGCGACGAGCTACGAAGGCGCGCTCAAACTTAAAGGGCGCGGTTTCCTCGAGACGCGGTCGATGATCGCGCGGCGAGGCCCGTTCAAGGAAGACGAGTTTCAGTATGTTCTGCTCACGGATGAGGCTTGCAGTTATGCCCATCGCTGGCTCTTCGGAAGAGCGGAGGGGCCTGAGCCGGATCTCGATCCGGCGGAGTCCCTGCTGAAGGCTATTCGGCGTTATCTCGTTGTCGACGCAGGTTCTGGTATCGTGGTGGGGCGAGACGTGCTGGAGGTTGCGATCGATCTCGATGATATGAAAATCTTGGGGCGCCTCGTGCATCTGGACTACGGGCTTCGTCAACTTTCGGATCCTGGTTTTAGTGACCCGGTTTCTGAGGCGGATTGGATGGAAGCTCGCGCGTATTGGTCCGGGGCGGATAGTGCCGATCGAGTTGGGGCTGCTATCGTATCCTTCGACTCCTCCGAACTCCCGTAAGTGTTCTCGCGAGGAGGGCAGTAGGGCTGCATCCACAGATAGAGTGTCAGTTTTTCTTTCCTTCTGTCGCGACGCGATAGAAAGATCTTCAAACAAAAAGAGCCACGACTTTGGTGTCGTGGCTCTCGCGTTCTGTAAATATTTCGAGGCTTCGGAGCCGCCCCTCCCTAGGACGCAGTGAGGCCTTTACCCTTTTGCGCCTTGCCCCCGCGCATAGACATCCTCGTAGCGGATGATGTCATCTTCACCGAGATAGCTGCCGGTCTGCACTTCGATCAACGTCAGCGGAACTTTCCCCGGGTTCTCCATGCGATGGACGGCACCGAGCGGGATATAGACAGACTGGTTCTCGGTCACGAGTTTCACCTCGTCATCAATGGTCACCTTAGCGGTGCCCTCGACAACGATCCAGTGCTCAGCGCGGTGGTGGTGGCTTTGCAGGCTCAATGCCGCGCCCGGGTGGACATGGATCCGCTTCACCTGGAAGCGCTGACCGACCACGAGGCTCTCATACCACCCCCAGGGGCGGAAGTCGCGGGGCAGGGTCTCTGCTTGGGCGGCTCCCTTGGCCTTCAGTTCAGCCACCGCCTTCTTCACGTCCTGCGCGCGGTCCTTGTGGGCGACAAGAACCGCATCGGGCATGGCGACCGCGATGATATCCTCGAGCCCGATCCCGACCAGTTCCTGAGCGCTATCCGTTGAATGCAGGAGTGTATCGCGACAGTCGATCGCGGTGGCCGGGCCGGTCGCTACGATGCCGTGCTCGTCCGGGTTCTGCTCGCGCCAGACTGCCTGCCAGTCGCCGAGGTCTGACCACGCGCCACCATAGGGCACGACGGTCAGGTTGTCCGCGCGCTCCATCACTGCATAGTCGATCGAGATGTCTTCGAGCTGCGCCCAAGGCTCGGGCGCGAGTCGGGTGAAGGCGAGATCGCGCTCGGCGGCGTCAACGGCGGCCTTGGTCTGCGCGAGAGTTCCGGGCGCATGCTTTGCGAAGGCGTCGAGAATCGCCGAGGTCGAGAACAGGAAGATACCCGCATTCCAGATATGCATGCCGCCATCGAGCAGCGCCTCGGCCTTGGCCAGGTCAGGCTTTTCGACGAAGGATTTCAGCGGTTGCGGGGTTGCGGAGAACTCCGCGTCCGGGGCTTCGCTCAGTTCCAACCAGCCATAACCGGTCTCGGCGCGATCAGGGCGGATGCCGAAGGTGACCAGCTGTCCGGCCTCGGCCGCCGGGGCGGCGGCCTCGACCGCTGCACGGAAACGTGCGGGATCGGGAATGACGTGATCGGAGGGCGCTATCAGCATCAGTGCGCCGGGTTCACGGGTCTCGAGGACGAGAGCGCCCGCACAGATTGCTGCGGCGGTGTTGCGAGCGGAAGGTTCGATCAGGATATCGGCGGGGGCGATTTCGAGTGCGGCCAGTTGCTCGATCACGACGAAGCGGAAATCTGCGCCGGTAATCACCGAAGGGGCTGCGAAGCCGTCACCCGCGAGCCGCTTGGCGGAGGCCTGGAACAGGCTCTCCTCGCCCATCAGGTTGACGAATTGCTTGGGGTAGCTCTTGCGCGAGAGCGGCCAGAGCCGCGTGCCCGAGCCGCCGCAGAGGAGGACGGGGTGGATCGTCTTGCTCATAAATCCCTCTCAGGTTCTGGCTGTGTCGTAGTTTGCGAGGAACCAGCGATAGGTCTCGGCGATCCCGTCTTCGAGGCCGATGCGCGCCTGCCAGCCCATCGCTTTCAGGCGGCTGACATCCATGAGCTTGCGCATCGTGCCGTCGGGCTTCGACGGGTCGGTCGCGATCTGGCCCTCGAAGCCCGTCACCGTCGCAACCATCTGCGCGAGTTCCAGGATCGAGATGTCGGTGCCCGAGCCTACGTTGATATGGCTCAGCATCGGATCGGTATTCGCGTCGTAGGCGCCCTTGGGCAGGTCGAGCACGAAGAGCGAGGCCTCGGCCATATCGTCGACATGCAGGAACTCACGCCGCGGCGTGCCGGTGCCCCAGATCGTGACCTCCTCCAATCCGTCGCGCGCCGCTTCGTGGAAGCGCCGGATCAGCGCAGGCAGCACATGGCTGTTCTGCGGGTGGAAGTTGTCGCCCGGCCCGTAGAGGTTCGTGGGCATCACCGAGCGGTAATCCACGCCATGCTGCCGGTTGTAGCTCTCACAAAGCTTGATCCCGGCGATCTTCGCGATGGCATAGGGCTCGTTCGTGGGCTCGAGAGGCCCCGTGAGCAGCGCGTCCTCCGCCATCGGCTGCGGCGCGGCTTTCGGATAGATGCAGGATGAGCCGAGTTGCAGGAGCTTGGTGACCCCGGCGGCGAAGGCCTGATGGATCACGTTGGCCTCGATCATCAGGTTCTCGTAGATGAACTCGGCCGGGTAGGTGTTGTTGGCGTGGATCCCGCCGACCTTGGCGGCCGCGAGGATCACCACGTCGGGTTTCTCCGCCTGCATGAACGCGCGCACCGCCGCCTGATCGGTCAGGTCGAGTTCAGAATGCGTGCGGTTGATCAGTTCCAGAGCTTCGCTATTGCCCTGGCGCGTCTCCAGCTGGCGCAGGATCGCGCCGCCCACCATGCCGCGGTGGCCTGCGATATAAATCTTGGTCATTGGACTGCCTCAGCCTTCGAGCGAGACCGGTAGGTCAAGCCCGTGTTCTTTCAGAAGCGCGTAGCGCCGCGCGGCCTTGTGGTCCTCGGCGACCATCTCGGCACACATCTCCTGCGCGGTGATCTCGGGCACCCAGCCGAGCTTTTCCTTTGCCTTTGACGGGTCACCCAAAAGCGTGTCCACCTCGGCAGGACGGAAGTAACGCGGATCGATCCGCATAACGACATCCCCGACCTTCAAAGCGGGAGCTTTGTCGCCCTCGATAGAGACGACAGTCGCGATCTCCTCGGTGCCGGAGCCCGAGAATTCCAGCTCAATCCCCAATTCCCGCGCGCTCCAGGTGATGAATTCGCGCACGGAATATTGCTTGCCGGTAGCGATGACGAAATCCTCTGGCGCGTCCTGCTGCAGCATCATCCACTGCATGCGGACGTAATCCTTCGCATGGCCCCAATCGCGCAAGCTGTCGATGTTGCCCATGTAAAGGCACGGTTCGAGCCCCATCGCGATGTTCGAAAGGCCACGGGTGATCTTGCGTGTCACAAAGGTTTCGCCGCGCCGCGGGCTCTCGTGATTGAACAGGATGCCGTTGCAGGCATACATCCCATAGGCCTCGCGATAGTTCACCGCGATCCAGTAGGCGTAGAGCTTGGCGACCGCGTAGGGTGAGCGCGGGTGGAAGGGGGTGGTTTCCTTCTGCGGGGTTTCTTGGACGAGACCGTAGAGTTCGGACGTCGAAGCCTGATAGAACCGCGTCCTCTTCTCGAGACCAAGGAAGCGGATTGCTTCGAGCATCCGCAAGGTGCCGATCGCATCGACGTCAGCGGTATATTCGGGGGCCTCAAATGAGACCGCAACGTGGGACTGCGCGCCGAGGTTGTAGACTTCGTCTGGTTCGATATCGCGGATCAGGCGCGTGAGGTTCGAGGTGTCAGAGAGATCGCCGTAATGAAGCTTCATTTGGGCGTGGTTGCTATGCGGATCCTCGTAGATATGGTCGATCCGCTGGGTGTTGAAAAGCGAGGCGCGTCGCTTGATGCCGTGGACTTCGTAGCCTTTTTCCAAAAGGAATTCTGCGAGGTAGGAACCGTCCTGGCCCGTAATGCCTGTGATTAGTGCTTTCTTCATGAACTTTCCTTGGAGACTTTACTTAGAGCTTACCCGGGTTGGTGTGGGAAAGGAGTTGAACGAGTAGGAGTGAGCGGTCCTGCCGGATGCCGGGCGTCATACCCCGCGGTGCATGGGCGTTAATAACTCGAGATTAGCTGGTGTGCTCACGCGCTCACTGAAGAACATTGAACACAATGTGGGGAGGTGAACGGCACTTTAAGCTGTCACATCGATGTCCAACACTTGTTGGATGGCTGTGGGTGCGTCCGCTCCGGTAAGCGCCATGTAATGGCGCACCTCGTCGAGCTTGGCGTCGACGAGGAAGCGATACCAAAAGCCTTGCAGCACGTGGAATGCGAGACCTTCCCGGCCGTCAAGGAAGCCAAAGCGGAGCAAGTATCGGTAAAGGAAATAGGCGAAAGACCGGAGGCCGGTGGGCAATCGTGCGTAGATCTTTTCCTTTAGCCAGCGCTTGACACCTGCCTGGCCGCCTCCTAATTCGGCCACCGTTTCATGTTGCATGAAGCCGTATTCGAGGTTCAGAAGATCTACGACCTCGCGGCTGGCGTAGGCATTGTGTTTGGCGGTCCACCAGGTCAGAGAATTCTGATTGTCGTCGAGAATCTCTCCCGAGAGCTCAACAACAGGCCCCGCGACCTTGATATGCTCGTCCATCCAGCGGTCTTCGCACCGGCCTTTGCCATGTCGGAAGATTCGAATTATGCGAATTGGGAACAGTCCGCCGTGGCGGATTGCGCGACCGAGGAAGGTCATACGACGGCCAACTACAATGCCGTCGATTTCGATGCCAACTTTGGGCAGTGTTTCCGCGATCTGAGCACGTAATGCCTCGGTGACAATCTCGTCGGCGTCGAGGCGCAGCACCCAGTCGGTATCGGCGGGCAACTGGTCGAGCGCCCAATTGTATTGGCTCGCGTGGTTGCGCCAAGGATTGAAGCGGACTTCGGCGCCCATCTCCTCTGCTATCTCGACGGTCCGATCAGTTGACCCGGAGTCGACGATAAAGATGCGATCGGCAATTCCGTCCAGCGATCGGATCGCCCGGGCAACGTGGCGCTCTTCATCGCGCGTCATGATCACGGCAGTAAGCATAATAGACCAGTTTTTTGGGTTTTGGCGACCATAGTGTTGGCGATTGAAGGGATGCGCCAACTCCGCTCAAATTGCATATCGGTAAAGCCTAACTTGCGCAGCAGCCCACGGAGAGTGACGAAGGAGGCCCCGGTCACCTGCCAGTCGCACGCTGCCATCTCGGCGTCGGACGAGCAGTTGCCACAGCTGAGCGTTAAGACCCGCGGAACGCGGCTGAAAGCTGGGCTAAGTCGGTCAAGCTCTGCGACGAACATGGAAAGAATATAGTCTTTCGGGGCTATGCGTTCGGCGTTCTCGAGGCGATGGCGGCCAGTGTCGTCTACGTCGCTCATGACCCAATCTTTCTGATCAGCCTTGCCGGATTGCCAGCCACAATCCATCCTTCCTCCACATCCTTCACCACTACGGCGCGCGCACCCACTACGGCTCCGGTGCCGACAGTGACATCCGGCCCAATAAAGGCGTCGGCCGCGATCCAGGCATCGGCGCCAATACTTATCGGCAATTTCAGGAGGGGCCGATTTGAGATTGCCAAATCATGGGTTCCGGCACACAGATGTGCGCCTTGCGAGACCGTCGCGCGCGCGCCAATGGTTATCGGTCCGAGCGAGTAAAGGATCGCCCGGTCCCCCACGGCACATTGGGCGCCGAGAATGAGGTTCCAAGGGATGATGATGCGCACGCTTGGGTGGATATGGACCTCGGCCCCGACCCGTGCGCCGAAACAACGCAGGAGCCAGCGACGTAAGCCCCAAAAAGGGCGTGGGCTAAGACGAAATAATGGTTGAACAAGAGCCCACAACACGCGGCCTGCCTTTTCACGTTTCGTCCATTTCTCAGCCTTACGATTGGCAGAGACATCAATGCTGTAGCTCTCTGACATGTGTTGCTCTCTCACAAGCTTTTCTACATGAGATGTTTCATTTAACCGGCTCACAAAAGTCACCAGGTGTTGCATCAGTGGCGAGATGAGCATCATGAACCTCTATCTCATCTTTTGAGAAACGCCACTTTATGAAGCGTGCAGGGACGCCGCCAACAACCGAATATGGTTCGACATCACGAGTAACAACCGCCCCAGTCGCTACGACGGCGCCTCTTCCAATACGAACCCCCATCATAACCGTCACCCTAGCCCCAATCCAAACATCATCTTCGATAACGCAATTTCGTGCTGAAGGGCGTCCTGAGAAAATTATTGGCTTCCCCGCCAAATTATAATTATGGTTATTTCCCGTTACCAAAAAATCGGGTCCGATCATAACATATTTTCCCATTGCTACCTTTGATGGGATTTCGGCCCCTCGGCCGATGTAGCCATATGGTCCCATTATAAGAGAAGGATGTAGTTTTGAGCCTAGCGCGAGATAGGTCTCGAAATGAACATTAAATGTCCGATAACGTAGGCGCGTTATCTGCATTTTAGCAAGCCTGAGTATCGATCTAAGCTGCATCTCTCAATTAACCTTTCAGCATCTTTAAGATTTTCTCTTCAATCAGTTTACGTTGGGCATCGGGAGTGTAGCGTAGTTCAATAGTTTCAATGGCCTTTTTGCTTGATGTGTAAGGAATTTCCTTCTCCAAAAGAAATTCTATCGAATCCACAAGGGAGTCTACGTTGTCGCGCTGAAAAAAAAGTCCCGTTTCGCCGTCAATGATGGCTTCGACTTCCGGCATCTGATGATTAAAGTCGCCGTGAGTTATAACCGGCCTTCCATATCCAAGCGCATGCATTGCAAGAAGGCCAACCTTTCCGGGAGAAATCACCGCGGTGGAGGACATGAATAGTCGAGCTAAATGATGTTCATCATATACTGCTCCTGCAAAGCATACTGAGACGTTCTCTGTCAGGGCCAATTCCTCAAGTTTTTCACGTTCCGGCCCATCGCCAACGACTACAAGATGAGTTGGCCAAGGTAGGCGACGGTTCAGCTTTCCTAAAGCCTTAATCGCGATGTCAATTCTAACCTCAGGAACAAGGCGAGATACGACCAAGAATTGGCCCTCATTCGGAGTGACCGTTTCACAAAGTTGATCGCGAATGTGAGCGTGGAGATCGTAATCCAGAGAGTTATATACAGGTTCGAGCATATTAGATGAAAAACCGAGTTTCAGACCGATAGCTCGCGCTCGATCTCCATAAAGAAAAAGCGCGTTGGAGAGCCGATAGTGCAAATTGCGAATGATGTCTTTCCATCCATCGCTTTCCCGAAGCCAGCCGTGCGTCCACATGAATACTTTCTTGCCTCTGAGTCGCAGCAAAGCTGCTGAAATCCAGTTGGTAAGTATGTACGGATTGCCGAGAAGTATGCACGCATCCACTTTTCCAAACATAGCGGTGAGCAAAAATCCGGGCTGTAGAAAGAATGGGCCAAACCGAAAGGTGCGCAATTCGATATCTTTCTGATTGGCTCTTCCCGGCGCGATTGTCGAGTCAACACCGCGGCCGTCAAAATATATCGTAAAATTGAGACGCTCTGATTTTCGTAGCTGATCAAAAATGGGCGATCTGTAGTGGGGAAAGTGCGTATAAACAACAGCGACCCTAGGAGGACTATTCGGGCGTTTCATTAGATTCCCCATGCATTGATGCGGCTAAAGATGGATTCTGTCCCAGAACTTTTTATTAATCTTTCAAGATATGGTATAGGGCTGAGAGCGGCGCTTGGCTGGTTCAGTGTGCGGAGCGCGACGCTTGCGGCATATCCACCAAAGGGCGCAAACAAGAGACATCGACAACCACATTGTATTGGATTGATAGATAGCACCGGAGAACTGGGCGCCGAAAATATACTGCAAAGAAATCAGGGCGATCCAAGAATCCTTTGCCGAGGTTCGAAGAATCGCCCAGCTCGCGTGAAGTGCAAGAGCTACCATTATAACAAAGGCAATGCCGCCTGTGATGCCGGTGGACATTAAGCTTTCAAGTATCACATTGTGAGGATAAAACTTTGTAATCTCTTCTTGTAAGCTGTTTCCAAAAAAGGGATTCTCCAAGAATTGATGCCAAGCACCAGAAGTGGATATTAGCCGACCGGCGGTCGACATGTCTTTCCCTGACGTTATAACTTCGAATCTGTAAAGAATACCCGTATTATCAAATAAGAGGCTTCGGTTCAGGTATGCTGCGACCAAAGCTCCGATGATGAAAAAGGAAGTTACTGAGAGGAGCCTTTTATGCTGTATTTTTGCCAACAAAAGTAAAGTAAACGCAAGAGTTAACGACACAACGGGGCCGCGTGAGTTAGAAAGAATGAGAAGATATGCTCCCGCCCCGCAAGATGTCACGACGGCGACTTTTTCCAGTCGCGAAGTCTTCGAAAAAATAAAAGATGACACGGAAATTATTATTGTAGTTGCGGCCGCATGCCCAGCCGATATTGGGTTCAGTGATGAAACATTCAGGCGATTGATGTCGATACTTTCGCCTAACGCGTTGACAACCGAATTATGGCCGAATGTAATGAGGAGAAAAGTTGTACAAATTGATATCCAAAGACCTAGGCGGCGAATTGTGACTAGCGCACTGGCGCTAAAGCTGACAGCTGCCGCTAACGCTGGTAAGAAGCACGCGCCGATACTCCAACTCCAAAA
Source organism: Thioclava sp. F36-6 (assembly GCF_002020305.1). Lineage (NCBI taxonomy): Bacteria > Pseudomonadati > Pseudomonadota > Alphaproteobacteria > Rhodobacterales > Paracoccaceae > Thioclava > Thioclava sp. F36-6. The sequence goes on from NZ_MPZX01000001.1 coordinate 319,706, forward strand.
GACACCCGCTGAATTATAGAACTGCCGGCCTTCTATCTCGAGGTCGATATAAAGTCGCAATGTGTAAGCAAGCCAAAAGGCGCAGAAAAAAAATATATATAGGCGGTGCGTTGTTTTGAGTCGCGTCAAAATCAGGTATAGCGAAAGCCCAGCGGTAATGGCTCGAATTGCAATTGATGGAGTTGTACTCGAAAATCCAATCGCTGCTGAAATAGCTGCAAGTAGAGGAAAGCCGAACAAGGACCAGGTGCAAACGAAAATAAATGCGGTGGAAGCGATTATCTTAGCGTTCATAAGGCTTGGTCGACCGTGTGATAAAATTCACTTTCCCAATCCTCGAAAGCTAGATTGTGGAAGGTTTCTGCACTTTCAACCGTGGCAACGTTCTCCCTAATTGCATCAAGTGATCTTGTCGGGCTTTCATAATCTAAAGGAACGCACTGAGCCGAAACTTCTTTGGAAACCCTTTCGATGATTGAATGTCTGCGGACTATCGGGGTGCGACGGAATTGAATGGATCGGCCAAAAATTCCAGAAGCTTGATTGTATTCAGGGTGGTAGCAGCACCAAACTAAATCTGACGCCTGATAAATGCCGCTAATCTCCTGGTCAGTTACATATCGGTCAATAACAAGAGATCCAATCCTGTCAGCTTTATCTGCTAAATCGAAATTACTATGAGGAAACTTTCCTGCAATGACCAGGAGCAATTTGTCTGCGGGCCAATCGGGAGAGTTTAATAGATCATTAAGAAGGCGTGTGCCTTTAATTTCAGTTACGCTACCTATAAACGAAAGCACTTTGCGACCAGCAGCTTTGTTTTTTATAATTTCATAAATTTCTTCATTGAGAGGGTCGTTTCGTGATCCGTATTGGTCCCACATTTGAGGATCGATCAGTCCACCAGTGGCGATCGACGCATATTCGGGGGCTACCGAGAATGGAACGATGGTGAAGACTGAAAGCCTTGGTATCATCCTCGCCGTAGCGAACGCTGCCTTTTTGATTCTGTAGCGCAGGCCAGAGGTGTTAAAGCAAGTCTGTGGCCGAAGGAACACTCCAACGGTGCGTCGGCCCAGCGCTGCGCGAAGCATCCCGACCAAGAAGAAGCCGAGATAATCGTCGTCAATAGTCCCAAACAGCAGCCGCTTCGCCCGAGCAAGACGGAGTATATTGCGCCTGCTGACCTTTCCTGTTGAAGCTTCGAGCGTGAACATTCTGGAAAACAAAGTTAGATATTCCCGCCGATGTCCTCCAAAGCTTCGCATATGTACTAGGTGAGCGGCGGCAGCTTTTGAGCCTTGGGTCATTTCAATTTCCTTGGCTTTATAAAGCCAGTTAGTCACGGCGTATGCGGGACGCAGCCGATACTGAGCATTACGTCGAATATTCTTGTCTTTTCGGTGAATATACGTTTGCCTCCCATTCGCAAAAATGTCGGAAGCATGCGCGGCTATCACAGGATAGTTGTCTCTCTGTGCATTGAAGCCTCATTGAATTGTCAGTTCTCGCGGCAAGAGGACAATCAAATTTTTTGGAAGCACGAAGAATTTTTCATAAGAAAATTCGCCTCTAATCAAATCTCCTGCTGAGCTGATCAATATTTATTTTTAGGCGTCCGTCCTCGATGTTGTGTTTTCTGAAACGACGCAAATCAAAAAAGGACCGCACAAGTGCCGAAACCATTTTGCCTTGCTCCATCATTTCCGCATCGTCAATTCTTGACATAAATCGTTGAGCTAGAGCTGATTTTCTGCGCAGCATCAAGATTCTCGATAGTCCTTTCGAGCGATAGTCAAGATGGGGCAGTTGGTCGCGATATATTAGTAATGTTAATATGGACTGATCATGCCGATGATCGACGAATTCGGGATAATTAGGTAAACCAAGTGTATTTGGTGAATCTGAAACGCAACGTGGGTCGGTGCATGCCTTCCCCCAGTCATCCAAGACACGAAAAGCCATCTCGCAGGGTGTCCAAAAACTCCAGCCTGATTGTATTTGCGGCCGGCAGATTACATCATCTCTGTCCATGTTCAGAACCGTAAGGCAATCTCGCTTTGTCCACCGGGCGAGGTTGCCATGTTGGGGCACGGTAGCATTAAGCAGTAACCCTTCCTTCATGGCCCGCTTTGCCAGGAGACCTGGAAACCTATTGAAGCGATAGTAGGGGTTACGTCCCGAGTCGCAGTACACAAGCAAATCACCGGGACTTAACAAGTTGAGACTATTTCGGATTATCTCTGGTTTCCAAGCCCAATAGCCAGCGCCACGCTTTTCAGCTAGCAATGCTGCGTTGGCCGTTTTGAATTCCTTAGAAAGATCATTTGGGCCTAAGGCCTTCGCCTCGTCAAATCCAACGCGTAGTGCGCTTTGGCATAATTCGTCTGCAAGCGGAGTGAAATTCCCTGTTGCATACGTAATAAAAACAACCTTGCCCATTCTCATTCCTCTAGCACGCGCTCGTTCCGATACCGAATGTAAATACCACCGAATATGAGCGCGAAGGCGATTCCAGCGGTTATCGAGATAACACCGCCCAATAGGCTGCCTAAGCTGGCAAGCGCCATCATCAGCGCCACGCTAATGAGTGCCGACTGAATATTTGGTCCTAACCGACCGCTAGCAACGCCGATCGTGAATGCGGGGGCACCGGTCATATTGACAAAGAAGCCTGTAGCGAGGATTGCGACAAAGATCACCAAGCGTGTATCAAGTCGCTCAAGCCAGAGCCAGGAGACCACTGGCGATGCGATGACGACAGTTATTAGGACACCGAGGCCGGCGGTCATGGTCAGCCGAAGCGATCGACGATAGAGCGCTCGCGTGGCCTCGAGATCGCTCACGATTAGACGCGTTGTTGCCGGCACTGCTGCCTGAACGCCTGACACAATGGCATTGCGCGGCAGTGCAACCATTCGCCAAGCAAGCTCGAAAATGCCAAGAGCTTCAAGTCCGCCAAGCCGGCCGACCATGATTTTGGCCAAGGGTTCGAAGATCCCATTTGAGAGGTTGGCGACTTGCGAGGTGACGCTGTAAACGAACATTTCCTTCAATACTGACCACGAGCCGTTGATCGGCAGCGCTCCACCGCTCTCACCTGCGCCGCGACGCAGATAGACAAGGAACAGAACCCATCCTACTCCCAGCATCAACGCGAATTGAGCAAAGTAACCCCAAGCGAGCCCTGCTAGGCCAACTCGTGGCACGAGCGGGACGACAACTGCGAGTTGCGTCACTGTGCCTGCGACGCTGATCCAAGCAGCGACATAGCCACGGTGGATCGACCGTAAACATCCCATTACTAGGCCCGAGATGTTTTCCAGGAAAAAACTGGTGAAAAGAATTGGCAAAAGGGGTAGCGCCGCTGCTTGGGCGGCTGGCTGCTTGGGCAGGATGTGTGATAGGTAGGTTGTGAAGATCGCCCAGCCTGCTAAGGAAAGTGCGAGAAACAGCGCGCTATTCATCGCCAAACCTGAATCAACGTATCGCCGAATGCGCATTGGTTCACTCAAGGGGTCGCATGCCGCTGCATAGCGCACCACCGCATTGGCCATGCCGGCATCACCGAGCCGGATTATGAAGATCCAAGATCGCAACGTCGCCCATAATCCGACAGCCTCTAGCCCTCCGTGTCGGATCACTAGCCTATAGCTTACAAACACCAATACGAGATTGAGGCCGAAGCTGATAACAGTGCTCACGACGTTGCGCCGAAGGTTGAAAGAGTTCATCCTCTGTTACTCCTTGCGGCGTGTCGCTCGCGAGCAAGGCCCCCGGGTTTCGCCAGATCTAGTGCTCCCAACGAGCGGCACGGATTTTTCCAGGCACGGCGTTGGTAGCGCGCAGGGCGACGGTCTTCCCGGTCGGCACTACGCCGCCACTTGATGACAAATGGGACCTGTTGGGGCCAGTTCATAAGACGTGAAACTGCGACTACGCCCAACATCATTTGTGTGTAGCGGTTAGCTTCCAATAATTTCGTCATTTCGGGTCTATCTCGGCTTTGAGCGCGGCGATCTCCTCCTTCAGCGCCTCAAACTCCGCCATCTTTCTTGCCAAAAAGCGCTGCGTAATCGCTGCCTTCTCCGCCACGCCTTTCGGCGTCAGCAAGTAGGCATAGCGTCTCTTGTCTTCTGCCGCCTTGAAGTTCCCGAGCTTCACCAGGCCTTTATCGGTGAGCGCCTTGAGCAAGTAGTTCACGCTCCCGGTGCTGATGCCCACCTCGCGGGCGAGGTCTCGCTGCGACAGTTCCGGATTCTCCTCCAGGAGGCGCAAAATCCGAAAACGGGTGTCTTCATGAAGCTTTTCGCGCTGGCCTGTCATCAGTAATTGCCGTTTCGGTGGGCTGCCGTCTCAACGCTGCCTCGGGGCAGCCTGAAGGGAAGGGCGTTCACAATATGGCGTCGAAAGTCGGGCATCGTTAAAAGGTGAGCGTTAGTTGGTTGCTGCATCTGAAAAAAGTGGGGCAAAATTTTCTGACCCGACCATGAGTAAGCCACTGTTTGAGCGGATTGATACAGAAGAACTTCTGGCGCCACGCTTTGTCAAATTGAGCCTGGCGGCAGTCATCGCTGAAGTAACCGTTCACTTTCGTTTATCATTGTGGAGCCCTCTGGGCACATCGATGTCCTTGGGGCAAGCGAATTTGCGACGCCTGTTCATGTTGAATTATCTGCGCTTCACCGCTTTGCGGCTTGATTTCGCGTCAGATGATTCTTCGGAGATATGGAATGCGTGACAACGCTAGCGCGACCAGAGCTGAAGCCAGAAACACCAAAATAGCTTTAACAGGAATATTGAAAGCCGGAGGAAGTAGCCCCTTCAGAAGGCTTTGGAATAAGTCGAGGAACACAGGGTGTATCAGGTATATTCCAAGAGTTAAGTTGGAAAAGTTCCGTAATTCTTTTTCATGAACGAAATCATTTTTTGCTCGAGCTAAAAGTGCAAAGATACTGAATGACATGGGTATGACCGTGATACTTAAGTAGGAGTAGAAATAGAGGCCGGTGTCCAACCCGTGCCTAACCGCGACAATGTATACGGCCGCTACGGTTGCTGTGACTGACATGCCAAGGATGGTCGCCCATAAAAGTTTCTCTTGAGAATGGAAGCTGCTTTCTGTGTAAATGAGATAGCCACTCAAGAAGTAGGGTAAGTACATCAAAAACCAAGCGCCGAAAAACCCAGGTCCGTTGCCCTGATAATTGTCGATTATCTCACTGAGCGCTGCGATTAGGAAAGTTATGGCCGCAAGTAACCACAGTTCATTGCGCGGGCAGGCCGATATTAAGCGTTTAATAAAGGGAGTGAAAAGGTATAGCGGAGCAATCATATACAGAAACCAAAGGTGAAAGTAGGGAATTCCCGATGCTATCAGCTTCAAATTTTCGTTAAAACTGAAGGCTTTGTCGCCCAGAGTTAACTTTAAGTCTCCATAGACGAGAAAAGCAATTGTCCATACGAGGAGAGGGATGGCAATTCTCTTTAGTCTACGTTGGTAGAAAGCGGATAGGGTGCCCTTGTCTTCCTGCTGTAGGAGTAGCGCTCCGCTCACCATAACGAACACGGGAACACACCATCGACTCGCGGCGTCGTAGATATTCCCCGTCCACCATTCGGTGGTCCCCAGGTCGCTTTGCGTGACATCGAAAGCAGCGACATGCAGAATGACGACGGCAAAAATTGAAATAATGCGGATGAGGTCTATATTTTTTTGATTTTTCACTATTGCTGACCTGTTCCTAGCAAGTCTTTGATCCGCTTTTTTTATGTTTCCCAAGGGTCCGATTACAGCTTGTCTATTTTCCGAGCCCATCCAGTCCCTTTAATGATCTCCACCAGTGCTTTAAGCATATAGTTCGCACTTCCCGTGCTAACCCCGACCGCCTCTGCCAGCTCAAGCTGCGACATTTCCGGGTTTTCCTCGAGAAGCCTCAAAACGCGAAAGCGGATATCTTCCTGGACCTTGCTGCGCTGCCCTGCCATCAGAAGCTCGCATTCTGGCAGGCTACCGCATCAGCGCTGACTCGGGTCAGCCTGAGGGGAGCGGCGTTCATAGTTTGGAGTCGAAAATCCGACATCGTTCAAAGTTGAGCGGTAACAGATCGCTGCACCCGCTAAAAGGGTGTTTATGCAAATCCAGTCATCCGGCAAGGGAGGTCACGGGCGTGTGATCGCAAGCTGCTTGGAGACAGCGGAGATCGGCCACTTTGGCAGCAAGTCTAGGCGAGGGCGCTCCGGATCTCGTATCGAGCGCATCCCATGACGGGTAGACGCTATTGCAAGCGAATTGCCACGGCGTCGTTCCTATGCTGGCGGCGAACGCGAGAGAAATCCTTCGAGTTCGCGCTGCAGGCTCCTTCCAATTTTCGAGATGCCAAAGTTTTCGGATAATCCAATTGACAGCATGATGGTTCGCTGAAATGTTGCCATGCGGAGCGCAAACGGCTCGAGTTTTCGTCGACTTAGACAGCTGACCGACTACCCAAGACGACCATACCACCCTCCATTTCCCGGGTTGGTATAAGCGACGAACGGACCCCTACATATGGAGGCTGGACATGAACGTCCTTCCGATTTCGCACGACATCCTGAATGGCATCAAGCGTCGCATCCTGCGCGGCCAGCGCAAGGATGAAGGCATCAAAAGCGCCCATCTGAGCGAGGCGTTCGCAGCAGGCTTTGGCTACAAATCCAACATCGCGCTGCAATCATCGCTGAAGTTGGACCGCGCCCACGGCTATGCCGTATTTGACAATGACGCCTTTGACGATCGGCTCGAGGAATTGACGGGTCTGGGTCGCGAAGAGATCTACACCGTGCTGCTCGTCACGCCCCTCGATGCGATCATCGAAGAAACCGGTTTCGCCCCAGCTGATCCCGATCCGACCATTGTGCGTGCCGCGGTTTACGGCAATCTTGGCAAGCTTAATGAGGTTTTCGACGGCCTTCGCACGAACGGCATCGAGTCGATCACCTACGCGATCAGTCTGAACGGTCTCGACCACCCGCGCATGACACCCGTCGAAACCATTCTCGCGCCGCGCCGGCCTCTGTATGTCCCCGCGCCCGAGCGGATGGACTACGCCTTTCTCGTCGAACGCGAATTGGGCTCAGTGGCGGGAAAGAGTTCGGAAATCAACAGGCTCGGGCGCGATGCCGTGGACATGTTGAGTGATGAGGGCGCAGTTCATGTGGAGCTGATCTTCTCGATCTTCACCGGCCTGAGCTACCGAGGAGTCATTCCGACCAAGGCAGGCGGCTTCCGGGTCTCGACGATCACCCACAATGCCGAAAGGGTTCTCAAACTTGCCCATGAGAGCATCATGGCCGGACCCTGGGACGATCTCACCTTGCGCAAGTCGCGCACCCTCGAGGCGCTTCCGGCGGAGCTGCGCAAGAAGATCGTGGAGATCTCCGATCGCGCCCGGTTACGCCGCGCCATCGGGCGGGGCTACCTGATCAACATCCCGCGCCGCGGCGCGGCCGGGGCGGAGATCCTGACGCCGACCATCACCCGTTCCTGGGAGCGCCAGGCGCTCACCGAGGCCGATCAGACGGGCTCCGAGATCGCGCCCGAGGTGTTGGCTGCGCTCCATGAGATGGACATGCTCGACCGCGTTCAGGTTGCGGGCACCCCGCTCCCGGACGGCCCTGAAGAGGGCGTGTTCGCGCTCAACCTGCACCCGCAGCGCGCCCTGCGCCACCTGCGCGAGACCCGGCCGGAGCTCTTCGCTCCCGAAGCGAAGCCGGTGAGTGCCTGAAAACAAGTTGTCGGCACGTTAGACGTGCCGACACTACGCTGGTTGAAGTTAGGCGCGAGCGATTGGAGGCGATGTTGAACTTCATTGTCTTTTGAAATCGAAGGGCGGTAGTTTCGTAATAGGGCGCGGCTTCAATTTATGGGTGAAAATGATCGAAGGTTTCGCGGGTCAACGCGGACTGTGTTCCGACAAGCCGATGCGCTCAGAATGCGAGGCAATCTATTCGGGCGCTTTCAGCCCTTCTGCCGCTCGACGAACTGCCCGAGCTTGGAGAAGTTCTTGCTCGCAATGGTCATCACACCGCCCACTTTGTTGCCGCGGATCGCGCGCCAGTCTTCGCCCATCTTCTCGCGGATCCGGGCGAGGTTGCGATTGCTCACGCCGCCCAAACGCATCTTGTAGAGCACTTCGGGGATATAGACCGAGCGACCGGTCGCTTGCGAGAAATAGCGCAGGATGAAGTCGTAATCGGCGGCGATCCGGAAACTCGTGTCGAAGCCGCCCAAGCGCTCATAGACGGAGCGTCGCAGATAGAGGGTCGGATGGGCCGGCATCCAGCCGCGCTTGAGTTTCGCCGCGCTATAGGGACCTGTCGCCCAGTGCCGCACCACCTTAGACGTGTCGGCTTGCGAGACGTAGTCGAGATTAGAGAAGACCGCTTCGACCTGTGGGTCCTCAAAAGCGGCTGCGACGCGGGAAAGCACGTCTTCATGGGCGAGGAAGTCGTCGCTGTGGACGAAGCCCAGAACATCGCCGGAGGCTTTCGCCACGCCCTTGTTGAGAGCATCATAGATCCCCTTGTCGGGCTCGCTGACGAGGGTCATCCGGTCGTGGGCGGCGCGTTCGATCGCGGCGAGCGAGCCGTCCTTCGATTTCCCCTCGATGATAAGGTGCTCAAGCTCGGGATGGGTTTGTCGCCCGACGCTCTCGATAGCCTCGCCGACGGTGGCTTCGGAATTGTAGACGGCGGTAACGACGGTGATCTTCATGAAAATGGTGGCCCGGGAAAAATTTGTTCGATCCTCCTATAGGCGCTCCCCGCGGAGGATGAAACCGGGCCGTGCTTCCGTCACCGCCCGGATAAGCTATCTCCCGCTCGCCGCATAGGCCCAGATCCCGACCCATTCCTTGATCGCGAGATCCAGCGTGTCGAGATGGCCCGCGAGATCCCAGTCGATGTCATCGAGAATCCCATCTGCGCGATAATCGACAGGGTAGGGGACGAGCTCGTCCCATCCGGCCCGCTCAAAGCTCGCCATCGTGCATTCTCGGAGGGCACGAATCTCGCAAAAGATCAGGGCCTGCTCGATCGCATTTCCCATTCGATACGTCATCTCGCTCTGCGGGAATGAGCGACGAGCCGGGCGATGAACCCCTCTTGCCGGTCGATATCCCAAAGAGGCTGCCGTCTGGCCCGGCAGCGCAAAGAGCCATCTATCCCGCGGTTAACATAGCGCGATCTCGACCGGGGCGGAGCGCGCGTCGATCTCTGTCGCGGCGTCGAAGAGCACGTCTTCGCGGAACCGCCCTGCCACCATCTGGATACCCAGCGGCGCGCCTTCGGGCGTGGCCCCAGTGGCCAGCGAAAGCGCCGGCAGCCCGGTGATTGGCAGGCCCACCATCGCGTTCTGTGCTTCCCAGACGCGGCGGAAATCAGCATCGCTCCCCAGGTCGAGATTGTCGGCGAAGGGCAATTCCGAACTCGGCGGCAGCAGCACCAGCGGGTAGCGCTCAAGGAAGAGCGCCCATTCCCGCGCGATTTCGGCCCGGCGGATCAGCGCGCGCGGGATCGCATCGGGGGCGAGGGAGCGGATGAACTCGGCCTGTCCTTCCAGCACGCGAAGCGCACCCGGATCACCCTCGGCTTGCGCCGCCGCAAGCTTGCCGGGATAGTCGTGGCCCAGCCAAAGAGTGACCTGCATCCGCGCGGCCTCGGCGATCGGCGGCAGCGCGTCGAGCTCGTCCACGATCCAGCCAGCGGCGCGAAGCTTCTCGGCGGATTGCAAGAGGGTCTGTTCCAGCGCCGGATCGGTCCGCGCGCCATCGGGCCGCAGGCATAGCGCCGCGCGCCGATCCACCGCAGGTCCGTGCAGCGGCGCGGGCACCGACCAGATGTCGCGCGGATCGGGCTTGGCCATCGCGGTGAAAGCGAGCCGCAGATCCCCGACCGAGCGCGCGAGCGGCCCGGAGGTCGCCATCAACTGTCCGCCGATATCGCGCTCCGCCCCGCTGGAATTATGCGCCGCGATACGCCCGAAGCTCGGCCGTAACCCATGCACGCCGCAGGCATAGGCCGGGTAGCGGACCGAGCCCGCGATATCCGTGCCATGCGCGATCGCTCCGATCCCGGCTGCAACCGCAGCGCCAGCACCGCCCGACGAGCCGCCCGGCGTCAAATCCTTGCGCCGCGGATTGTAAGTGTGGCCATGCAGCAGGTTGTTGGTGAACCAGCGATAGCTGAAAGCGGGCGTGTTGGAGCGCCCGAGGCTGACCGCCCCCGCGCCCAGCAGGTTCGCAACCACCGGGTTGTCGGTCTTCGCGATAAGATCCTTCTGCGAGGTGAGCCCGTTCGTCGTCGCATAGCCGCGCTGGTCCACGATCACCTTGATCGTCACCGGCACCCCGGCCAGCGGCCCCGGATCCTCGCCGCGCGCGATACGGGCATCGACCGCCTCCGCCGCGGCCAGCGTCTCCTCGGGTCGGCATTCGACGACGGCGTTGATCGCGGGATTCACCGCCTCAAGCCGTGAAAGTCCAGCCTGCGCCACCTCGCGGGCACTGACCTGACGCGACCGCACGAGAGCCGCGATTTGCGTGGCGCCCATGGACCAGAGAGCGGGTTCGGCGGTGTCGTTCATTTCGGAAACTCCAGTCTTGAAAAATAGGGCATCGGGGCTGTGCCGAAGCGGCAAGCCATGCGGGAATGCAAACTGCGGGGTTCGGTCAGCGCGACAGCATGCGATCCATGTGGAAGGAGGCGTCGAGCTTGCCCATGAAGGAGGCGGCGCAGGCCATATGCTCGCCCATCAGTCGCGCCGCCGCATCGGCATCGCGCGCCCGGAACGCCGCGAGAAGTTGCCGATGCGCATCGACATTGTGCTCGCCGAAATCCTCGTGCTCGGGCATCGCCTCGGAGCGGTAACTGACCAGATCGCGCAGCATCGAATTGAGGAAGCGGCACATGAAGATCAGCATCACGTTGTCCGAGGCCTCGCACAGAATGTCGTGAAATTCGGTCTCGAGCGCGCGCACCCGCTCGCGGTCCTGCGCGGCGTTGGCCGCATCGCAATTGGCGATGTTCTGCTCCAGTCGCGCCAGATGCTCCTCGGTCAGTCGCGGCGTCACGTTGCGCGCCAGAACCACCTCCAGCGTCTCGCGCAATTCGTAGACCTGCGCGAAATCGAGCTTCTGGAAATGCAGGTAGCGGCGCAGTTGCTGGGTCACGATGTCGATCGAGGCCGCCTGCACCTCGGGTCCGCCATTGGGGCCAGAGACCATGCGCAACAGGCCTTCCACCTCGAGCGCCTTGAGCGCCTCGCGGATCGTCCCTTTCGAGCAGCCGTAATATTCCATTAGGCTGCGTTCGTTGGGCAGCCGATCGCCCGGATGCAGCCCCTCGCGCGAGATGCGTCTGCGGATATCCTCGGTGATCTGGTCCGACAGCTTGATCCGCGACAGTCGACCGCCGCTGGCTCGGGTTTCGTTCTTGTTCATCCGCTCCCTGACCAACGCTCTGCGCCGCGCGAAAGCGCCTGCTGCGTTGTTTCCTTATGTCCGTGAACCGTTTCAGGCCTTCACTCCAAGATAGCGATCTATCGTCTCGGAATCACTGTCGAACTCTGTCGCACTGGCCTCGTGGACGATCCGGCCCATCTCAAGGATGTAGTGACGGTCGGCCAGAGCGCGGCACACGGCGAGGTTTTGCTCGACCAGAAGGATCGGCACGCCCGCGTCGCGGATCAGTCCGATCTGCGAGACGATCTCCTCGACGATGATCGGGGCGAGACCCTCGACCGGCTCGTCGAGCATCAAAACCTTCGGTCCGCCCAGCAAAGCGCGCGCGATGGAAAGCATCTGCTGTTCGCCGCCCGAAAGCTGTCCGCCACCGTTGCGCCGGCGCTCTTCGAGCCTCGGGAAGATCTTGTAGATATCCGCAATGGCCCAGGGCGAGCCGCGTTTGACCGCGATGCGCAGGTTTTCCTCGACGCTCAGCAACTGGAAGATGCCGCGATCCTCGGGCACCAGGGATACGCCAGCTTTGGCGATCCGATGCGCGGGCTGGCCGGTGACGTCACGCCCGGCCAGCTCCACCCGGCCCGAGCGTGGCGTGACCGCACCGACAGCGGTTTTCAATGTCGTGCTTTTGCCTGCGCCGTTGCGGCCCAGAAGCGTGACGATTTCGCCCTCTCCCAGTTCCAGAGAGACGCCCTGAAGAATGTGGCTCTTGCCGTAATAGCTGTGCAGATCCGTCAGTCGAAGCGCCGCCGTCATGCGATGTCTCCCGTGATCATGTTGCCCAGATAGGCCGCTTTGACCTCTGCATTGTCGCGCACCTCGGCGGGCGGGCCTTCGACCAGCTTGCGGCCCAGACGCATCACCGTGATCGTGTCCGAGATGTTCATCACGATGCCCATGTTATGCTCGATGAACAGAACGGTGTGATCGCGGCCGAGATCGCGGATCAGCGTTTTCATCCCCTCGATATCGTCGATCCCCATCCCGGAAGTCGGCTCGTCGAGCAGGATCACGCGCGGGCGCGCCGCGATCGCCATGCCCACCTCGAGGCGGCGCTGCTGACCATGCGACAGCTCGCCCGCCGCGCGGGTCGCGACATGGCTGAGCGAAAGCCGCTCGATCACCGCGTCGGCCGTCTCGAGCACGCTCTTGCTGGCCTCCGCGCTGCGCCACGGGATCAGCGCCTGCCACGGCGTGCGCCCTTGCGCGGCCAACCGCAGGTTCTCGCGCAGGCTCAGTTCCGGAAAGAGGCTCGTGACCTGAAACGAGCGGGCGATGCCAAGGCGCACCCGGTCATCGTCAGAGGCGCGCGTCACATCACGGCCCTCCAGCTCGATCCGGCCACTGCTGGCATCAACCGTGCCGGTGAGTGCGTGGAACATCGTCGTCTTGCCCGCGCCGTTCGGCCCGATGATCGAATGGACCGAGTTCCGCTTCACGCTCAGATCGACGTCGCTCAGCGCATCGAAGGTGCCGTAGCGGACGCCGAGCCCGTGGGTTTGCAAGGCAATATCAGACATCGCCAGCCTCCTTCTGCGTCACCTTGCGGCGTTCGACCAGCGCGTCCCAGCTACGCTCGACCAACCCCCACAGCCCGCGCTGGAAGAACAGCGCGACGGTGACCAACACAAGACCCAGCAGCAGCAGCCAGCGCGGCCAGATCACCGAGAGCGTATCGGCCAGCAGCAGGTAGAACCCGGCTCCCATGACTGAACCGAACAGGCTGGTGGAGCCGCCGATAATCGTCATCACGAGGATCATCTCGCTGGTGTGGTAGTTGATGCTCTCGAGCGGTGCGACGCCGATCAGCAGCGCATGCAGCGCGCCGCCAAGGGCGGTGATCGCGCCCGAGATCGCGAAAGCCTCAATCTTGAAGAGCCGCACCGGGAAACCGATCGCCGCGGCGCGCCCCTCGTTCTCGCGGATCGCGAGCAGCGTGCGCCCGAAGGTCGAACGCGTGACCATCAGCAGTAGCCCGAAGATCACGAGGAAGAACACCGCGACGAAGGTGTAATAGGCCCAAGGCTCGTCAAGCACCTGCCCCATGATCTGCGGGCGCGGCACGCCGAGTAGGCCGTTATCGCCGCCGGTGATGTCGCTGAACGTGTAGGCGAGAAAGTAGAACATCTGCGCGAAAGCCAGCGTTAGCATCACGAAATAGACGCCCTGACGGCGGATCGTGAACCAGCCGACGGCGGTCGCAACCAGCCCGCCCAGCACCACCGCGCCCAGTAGCACGAGCGGGATCGGAACGCCCCAGCGCGTCGTCAGAACCCCCGCGACATAGGTGCCGAGCCCGAAGAATATGCCCTGCCCGAAAGACAGAAGTCCAGTATAGCCCAGAAGAAGGTTACAGGCGGCAACGACCATCGCGTAGATCAGGATCTCTGTCGCGAGGATGCCCGAACTGAGCACGAATGGCAGGATCAGCACGGTCGCGAGCGCGAGGCAGATCTGCACCTTGGCAGTATCGAGGACATGCATCGCTCAGACCCTCCCCAACAGACCGCGTGGGCGGATCGCGATCACCGCCGCCATCGCGATATAGATGAAGAGCTGTGCGCCCTGTGGCCAGATCGTCGTCATCAGGCTCTGGATGATACCGATCAGCAACCCCGCCACCAACGCGCCGGTATAGCTGCCCATGCCGCCGATCACGACGACGACGAAGGCGACCGAGAGCGCCTCGGCGCCCATGAAGGGTTCGACGCCGCGGATCGGCGCGGCAAGCGCTCCGGCAAGGCCGGCCAGCCCGGCGCCGAAGGCGAAAACGGCGGTGTTGATGCGCATCGTGTTGTAGCCGAGGAGCGCCATGTTCGACGCCGACTCAGAGCCCGCGCGCACAATTGCCCCCAGCCGCGTGCCCTCCAGCAGCCACCACAGCCCCGCGGCCATCACCGCCGTCACGATGATCGTGAACAGTCGGTATTGCGGGTAGATGAAGTTGCCCAGCATCACGACGCCGCCCAGCCCGTCAGGCGTGGGGACGGAGCCGCCGATCGGCCCCCAGATGATGATCGCGAGCTCCTGGAAGACCAACGCGATGCCCACCGTCACGAGGATGTGGAACGTGTGCGGCAGCTTATAGATCCGGTGCAGCAGCAGCGCTTCGATCGCGCCAGCGACGATCGCCACGATCAGTGTCGCCACTGGTAGCGCGATCCAGAAGCTCACGCCCCGCTCGACGAGATCATAGGTCAGATAGGCGCCCAGCAGATAGAAGGCGCCATGGGCGAAATTCACGAATTGCAGCAGGCCGAAGATGATGCTCAGCCCGGCGGCGAGCAGGAAATATAGCATTCCCAGCCCGATGCCGTTGAGGATCTGGAATAGGTAGATCACGGGCACACGCTCCCAGTAAGGCAGTAGAGGGGATCCGCCGGGAGACGGGGGGAGCTCCCGGCGGATCGGCATGGCTACGGTCTGTCGGCTGGTCAGGCCGGCAACTTGCAGCCCGCAGCTTCCGGATCGAGGAAGGACTGGCCGGAATTGATGATCTCGGCGTAGTCGTCCTTGTCCTGCATATCCGCTTTCGCCTTGCCCTTCAGGAGGTAGTAGTTCTTGATCACCTGATGATCGGCGGCGCGGATTTCTTCCGGCCCGGTCAGGCCGTCGTATTTCCGACCTTCGAGCGCCTTGGCCACCTCTGCGCCCTCGGTGCTGCCAGCCTCGGCGGCAGCTTCGAGCAGAAGTTTCGAGATGATGTAGGAGCCCGCCAGCGAATAGTTCGGGTTGTAGCCGTATTTCTCCTGCACGGCTTTCACGAGCGCCTTGTTCGCGGGCGTGTCCGCCTGATGCCAATATTGCGCGCCGAAATAGACGCCCTCGCAGGTATCCGCGCCCAGCTCCTCGAACTGCTCGAGACCCGACGCCCATGCGATGACGATGGTCATACGCTGCTTCATCCCGAAGGAGATTGCCTGACGCAACGTGGCCGAGGATTGCGAGCCGAAGTTCAGCAGCAGAAGAACGTCGGGCTGCGCGGCCATCGCGTTGGTCAGGTAGCCCGAGAATTCCCGTTCGCTCAGCGAATGGTAGCTGTTGCCGACATGCTCGATGCCCTTTTCCTCGAATACGTCCTTGGCGGCGCTCAGAAGCCCTTCGCCGAAGACATATTGCGGGGTGATCGTATACCATTTCTTTGCATCGGGCAGCATGTCGATCAGCGGGCGAACGGTCTCATTGATCGCGCCATAGGTCGGCACCGACCAGCGGAAGGTCGCGCTGTTGCAGTCCTTGCCGGTGATCTCGTCAGCACCCGCGGTGGTCATGAAGACGCCACCCGCGCGCTCGGCTTCCTTGCCCATCGCCAGCGAGACTGAGGACAGGATGCCGCCGGCGAATAGCTTCGCGCCGTTCTGCTCGGCCGAGTCCTGCACCTTGCGCACGGCGGTCGCGGGCTTGCCCTCGGTGTCGAGATCGAGCGTGTTCACCTCGATGCCCTTCGCCGCAGCGACCTCTTCAGCCGCCAGCTTCGCTCCGATCACGGCGTATTTGCCATTGGCCGCGAATGCGCCTGAGATCGGCACCGGCACGGCGAGCGTGATGGCTTGGCCTTGCGCCAGAACCTGTCCCGACAGCCCGGGCATCGCGAGGGCTCCTGAGGCGAGAGCGGAAGTCGCCAGAAACTTGCGTCTTGTGATCATGGTCTTTCCCTGTCGTGATTTTTTGTATTTCTCATGTTGATCATATCTATACGCATAGATTCAATCACAAACGCGTGAGTCGGCCCGCGATGCGTCAGTCGCAAGTTTTTTCATCAACGCAATAAGGGAATGCGGACGAAAAGACCGAAGCGGAAAGGAGGCCGGTGGACGTCTGCCTGTCCGAGTGTTCGGTGGTCTAAAGGCTGGCGGCGCGTGACGGCCCGTTACGATAGGCGCCCAACGATATTCGTCCCAGCGAGAGCACGCGCCGAGACAGTCCGGTTCTGGTGGTGAGGTCTCAGTCTCGGTGAAAGTGGCTGAGGGTGAGACCATAACCACGGTGCGGACGCGATAAAGACGCGCGTTTCCATGCGACCCTTTGCGGCGCTGCCGCCCTGGCTCGCAACCCAACCGTTCGAGAAAGCTACCCATAGTCTGTCATATAGGTAGTTTTTCCAGGTCGGCTTTGCTGGCTCTCTCCAGCATCGCCGGCCAACCCGTTCACCCGCGCTCGGCTTCGCTCTCCTTGAGGCTGGCGAGGATGACCTCGTAGGCGCTGTCGATATCCTCGCGCAGGGCTGCGATGGCCGCCGCACTGTCGCCGTCACGGATCGCTTCGAACAGCCTGCGGTGCTGCTTGTTGGAAACGCGGTAGTGGCCATGACGTTGCAGCAGGTGGAACTGCGGATTTATCCGCAGCCAGATATTGCCGATGATCTCAAGGAGCAGCGGGGAACCTGCTTGTCGATAAATGGTGAAGTGGAAGTCGTAATTCGCGTGAATGAATTCGCGCACCTGGCCCGCGGCTTCCGCAGCTTCCATCGCGCAGAGGACTTTTTCCAGCTGTGCGATGAACTCGGGGTCGCGGTGCTCGACCGCCCAGGCCACCGCGGTGGTCTCGATCTCCGAGCGGACTTTGCGCAGGTCGGCGAGTTCCTCTGCCCCAAGCCGCGGCACCCCAATGGATCGTCCCGACACGATGGTCAGCGCCCCGAGGGCCATAAGCCGGGAAATTGCTTCGCGCACCGGCATTGGGCTTACGTCGAGCGCCTTGGCGATGCTGGCGACAGTGATCGACTCGCCGGGTGCGATCTCGCCCTGCAGAATCAGATCGCAAAGCCGCTGATGCACCAGCGTCTGCAGGGTTTCGCGCTTCAGCGGCGTGACGCTTTCGAACATGGTCAGACCTTTCATTTCACGGCTTAAACTACGCCGGCTCGAAAAAGAATAAAACACGTTTTGACTTTTGATCAAAGATATCGGATCGTGAAGCCCGTGAGGCGACCGGGGAGAGTCGCCGGACATGGGAGGAAGAAATGATCAAACGCTATATCGCGGGCGCCGCCTGCGCCCTTGGTCTCGTGGCTGGAGCCGCCCAGGCGCAGAGCGACGGGCCTTACAAAGTCTATCTTTCGATGAGCTATATCGGGAACGATTGGCAGGCCGAGGCCTCGAACATGGTCAAGGCGCTCGCGGCCTCAAAGGACTATGCCGACAAGGTGGATCTCGAGGTCCAGGTCGCCGGGCCGAACGCCCAGCGCCAGATTCAGCAGATTAACGCGATGGTGCAGGCCGGTGCGGACGCGATCGTCGTCTACCCGATCTCGCCCACCGCGCTGAACAGCGTGGTCAAGAGCGCCTGCTCGCGTGGTGTGACGGTCATCGCCTATGATGCCGAGATCACGGAGCCCTGCGCCTATAACGTGACGATCGACCAAGAGGAGGCCGGTCGAAAGACGGCGGAATGGCTGGTCGACAAGATGGGCGGCAAGGGCGATGTCGTGATGGTGACAGGTGTGCCCGGCACGTCCGTGGATACCGCCCGGACCAAGGCGGCCAAAGAAGTCTTCGCCCAGCATGACGGCATCAATATCGTCGGCGAGGCCGTGGGCATGTGGAGCCAGGCGGTGGCCCGGACTGAACTCAACAAGCTGATGGCCACCCGCGACTGGTCCGATATTAACGGGCTCTGGATGCAGGTTGGCTGCTACACGGCGGATTCCATGCAACTCGAAGCGGGACGCGATCCTTCCGAACTGCTGCCCTGTGCAGGTGAGGGATCGAATGGCGGTCGCATCCAGATGCTTCCGGCAGATACAGCGGTCGAAGGGGCGAGCAAGCCCTATGCGCCGATGGGCGCGCCCCGGATTTCCTACGCCTCGCCGCCCTATTCCGGCGCGCTGGCCCTGAAGCTCGCGGTCGATAAACTCGAAGGGCAGGATATCCCGAAGCATACCACCTTGCCGCTGCCCCTGGTCACCAACGACACCGTGCAGCTTTGCGAGACGGGCAGCTGGGATGAGCAGAAGGCGGGGTGCAACGTGTTCCAGCCCTCGATGGTGTCGAACCCCGGCTGGTTCGCCTCGATCTTCTCGGAAGATCTGCCGCAGCTTGGCTTGAACGCCGCGCTCGTCGGCCAGCCCGAGAACTGAGGTCACACGCCCGGCGGCGGGGGCTTCCGCCGCCGGGCGCAGACCGCACCATACATACGCATTCCGGAGAATTGCATGTCACGCATCGCCGATTCAGCGCCTGCGGTGGAAGTTCACGACTTATCGAAGGCCTACGGTCCCACCGTCGCCAATGACAAGGTCAGCTTCTCCGTCGCTCGCGGCCGCGTCCACGCCCTGCTCGGCGAAAACGGCGCCGGCAAGTCGACCACCATGAAACTGCTCTCGGGGCTCGTGCGGCCAGATTCTGGCACGATCCGAATAGGCGGCCGCGACGTTAGTTTGCGCAATGCGCGCGATGCCCATGCCGCGGGGATCCAGACCGCCTTTCAGGAGCTGACGCTGGTGCCGGACCTGAGCGTGCTCGACAACATGCTGCTGGGCCGGTCGCGCCGGACGATCATCGGCACGCTGGACCGCAGCCGTGCGCGGCGCGAGGTGATCGCACATTTCGAAGCGCTGGGCCTCGAAGTCGATCTCGATGCGTTGGCTGAGGAGCTGACCCTGGCTGTGCGCCAGAAGATCGAGATCGCCCGCGCTCTCTATCGCCAGCCCGAAATCCTTTTGCTCGACGAGCCGACATCGGCTCTCTCTGGTAGCGATGTCGACTGGCTCGGCCGGATCATCGCGGACGCGGCCGCGCAGGGAATTACCGTGCTGTTCATCTCGCACCGCTTGCCCGAGGTCCGCGCCTTCTGCGACACGCTCACCATCTTGCGCAACGGACGGTCGGTGACCTCGGCGAAGGTCGCGGATGTCAGCGATGCCGAAGTGGTCGAGATGATCGTGGGCCGCTCGGTCGAGAATGCCTTCCCGCCGCGCCGCGCCCCGAAGGAGATCGCGGGGCAGGTTCCGGTTCTCGCCACTCGCGCGCTGTCGGCGGGGCCGAAGCTGCGCCAGGCCGAAATTTCTCTACATAAAGGAGAAATCCTCGGGATTGCCGGGCTGCAAGGCATGGGGCAGGAGGCGCTGTTCTCCGCCCTTTTCGGACAGGAGCGGTTGCGCGCAGGCCATATCGAGCTGGACGGGACGCCCCTCCATCTGCGCGCCCCGGCCGACGCGCTGCATCCGTCGGTCGCGATCGGGCTCGTGCCCGAGGAACGCAAGACGCAAGGTTTGTTCCTGGAACTCAGCGGGCGGCAGAATGCCAGCCTGCCCGTGCTCTCGCGGTTCCACCGGGGGCCGGTCCTCGATGACGGGGCGGAGGCGCGTGCCGCTGCGGGGGCTTTCGCCGCCGTCGAGGTGGACGAGCGCGCGCATTACCTGCCCGCGGGTGCGTTCTCGGGCGGCAATCAACAGAAGATCGTGCTGGCCAAGTGGCTCGTGGCGCAAAGTCGGATTCTGCTCCTCTTCGATCCGACGCGCGGCATCGATGTCGGGACGAAAGAGCAGATCTATGCGCTGCTGCGCGCCTATACGGATGCAGGCGGATCGGTCCTGCTCCATTCGACCGAAATCCCTGAGCTCGTGTATCTGTGCGACCGTGTCGGCGTGCTCTACGAGGGTCGGCTGTCGTGTTGGCTCGAGGGTGAAGAATTGAGCGAGAACGCGATCATGCAGGCCACGCTCGGCGGGAACGCACCGCTGAAGGGAGACACGACACATCCGAAACAGGAGGTCCGGGCATGAGTGACCAAAGCCTATCATCCGGGGCCGCGCCGCGGCGCAAGTCCTCCAACTGGCTACGCAGCCTGCGTCACGGACAGGCCGTGATCGTCGCGGCGCTGGTGCTGGCGGGCCTCATGGCGTTGAACGCGGGGCTGAGCCCCTATCCGCTGAGCTATTTCGACATCTCATTTCTCGCAAGCGGCGGGGCGACCTCCGCGATCGCGGCTGCAGGGCAAACACTGGTTATCCTGTCGGGCGGGTTCGACCTGTCGGCAGGGGCGGTGGTCTCGCTGGTCAACGCGGTGCTTGCGACCTCGATGGATCCGGCGAACATTCAGGCCTCCGTGCCGCTCTGGACCGCGATCGGGATCGGTATCGGCATGGCCGTGGGCGCGGTGAACGGCTTTTTCGTGGCCGTGGTGCGCCTGCAGCCCATCGTGGTCACCTTGGCGGTGATGTTCATCGTGCAGGGGCTGACGCTCATTGTGATGGCGATGCCGGGCGGCTTCGTCGCGCCTTCGCTCGCATCTGTCTATCTTGGTGACACGATCCCTGGTCTTCTCCCCGCACCGATCACGCTGATGCTCGTGCTGGTGGCGCTGTGGCTCTGGCTCAAGCGCACGGGCTACGGGATCACGCTTTATGCAGTAGGCAGCGATGCCGAGGCTGCTCGCGCGACGGGGCTTCACGCGCGCACCGTTACCTTCGCGACCTACGTGCTCGCAGGTGGGCTTTACGGGCTTGCGGGGGTTTTCGTGAGCGCCCAGACCGGCAGCGGCGACCCGCTGGTGGGGAACTCGCTGCTGCTGCCGACCTTCGCGGCTGTGGTGATCGGCGGCACCCGTCTTGGCGGTGGCAAAGGCGGCGTGCTGGGCACGATCCTCGGGGCCTATATCCTGATGATCGTGGTGAACCTTCTGCTGTCGCTCAACGTCTCGGCTTACTATTCGACCATCGCGGAAAGCGCAGTGCTCCTGATCGCGGTGCTTGCGGGCTCATTGCGCCGTGACAGCACGCTCTCGCAACGCCTGCGCGAAGTCACCGATGCGATCGGCGCCCGGCGGCGCGGATGGCTCGTAGGCCAGCGCTCGGGCGAGGATCACAGGCTTGCTTTCACCCGACCGGCAGAGACCGCCCCCGCGCAAAGCTTCCTGCAACGTCACGGCCATACGCTGCGCCACGTTCTGCCGGCCTGGATCTGCCTCGTGGTGGTCCTGATCGCGACGCAGCTGGTGCTGGGCAATGTCTTCAGCGGCTGGCGCTACTGGGACTCGCTCCTCGTGCTCTCGAGCTTCCTCGCGATCCTCGCTTTGGGGCAGGGCGCGGTGATCCTGACCGGGGGGCTGGACCTGTCGCTGCCCTGGAGCATCGCGCTGTCGGGCGTGATGCTGACCGGGCTCGTTGGCGGGCAAGACATGGGGTTGCTCACCGCGCTGCCGGTCGTCTTCGCGGTGGCTGCGCTGATCGGGCTCGCGAACGGGCTGGGCGTCGTGGCGCTGGGCCTGTCGCCGATCGTCGTGACGCTCGCGATGAACGGCATTCTTCAGGGCGCGGCATTGATCTGGTCGGGCGGCACGCCGGCGGGGTTCGCCCCGCCCTCGTTGCGTTGGTTGATGACCGGCAAGCTGATGGGGGTGACTCCGGTGATCATCTTCATGGCCGCCTTCGTCGCTCTCGCGATCATCCTCTTGGGACGCACCGCGTTCGGGCGCCGGGTCTATGCGGTCGGCAACAGCGAACTTGCTGCGCGCCTCTCGGGGGTGCGCACAGGACGGGTCATCATCTCTGTCTACATCCTCTCGGCGCTCTGCGCGGCGCTGGTCGGCGTTCTGCTGGCGGGCTTTTCCGGACAGGCGAGCCTCGGGATGGGGGATGACTACCTTCTGCCCTCGATCGCGGTCGTCGTCGTGGGTGGGGCGCTGATCACCGGTGGGCGCGGGCATTACGCGGGCATGCTGGGCGGCGCACTGCTGCTGACCGCGATGCAGACCCTGCTTGCCGGCACCGCGTTGCCCTTCGCATTCCGCTCAGTGTTCTTCGGGCTCGTCATCCTGATGGCCGTGATCGCATTGCGCAAATAACCAAGGAGATTTCGATGAGTGATACATCCAGGATGAAATTGCCCGGCCTCGAGGGCAAACGCGTTGCGGTCACGGCGGGCGCTTCCGGCATCGGTCTGTGCATCGCGCGGGAGCTGGCTCGGCAAGGCGCGCGGCTGGCTATCTGCGATATCGATGAAGCCGCGCTTGAACGGGCCGCGCAGGAGCTGGGCGCCGAAGTGGCCCTGCGCGCAGACGTCTCGGATGAAGCTGCGGTGGCATCTTTCTTCGAAGCGATCGGCAAGACTCTGGGCGGGCTCGATGCGCTGGTCAACAATGCCGGCATTGCGGGGCCCACCGGCTCGGTCGACGAAATCTCGCCTGAGGATTGGCGGCGCTGCCTCGATATCGGCCTCACCGGGCAGTTTCTATGCACCCGGAAAGCGGTGCCGATGCTGCGCGCGGCGGAGGGCGGAGCGATCGTCAATATCTCCTCCTCGGCGGGCAAGTTCGGCTATGCGTTCCGGACGCCCTACGCTTCGGCGAAATGGGGGGTGATCGGGTTCACCCAGAGCCTGGCCAAGGAACTGGGCCCCGAGAATATCCGTGCCAATGCGATCCTGCCCGGCATTATCGAAGGGCCGCGGATCGAAGGCGTGATCGCAGCCCGCGCGAAGCAGACCGGGATCAGCCATGAAGAGATGACCGAGCGGTATCTGTCGAACGTCTCGCTGCGCCGGATGACCCCGCCCGAGGACGTGGCGGACATGGCCGCCTTCCTGATCGCCGAGACCGGGCGCAACCTGTCGGGGCAGAGCTTCCCCGTCGATGGCAATGTGGAGACCTTGTGATGAAAGACCCTGTCGCCTGCGTCGGTTCGGGGCTTATCGGGCGCGCTTGGGCCATCGTGTTCGCCCGTGCCGGTCATCCGGTGCGGTTGTGGGACGAGGTTCCCGCCGCGCCCCAGGCCGCGCGTGACTTCGCCGCCGAGATGCTGCCGGAACTGGAGCGCCTGGGCCTCATCCCTGGCACCGCCGAGGAAGCCCTCGCGCGCATCGAGCCGGTTGCCACGCTCGAAGAGGCGCTCGAGGGCGCGCGGCACGTGCAGGAGAGCACTTTCGAGGAAATCGGAGTGAAGCGCGAAATTTTCGCACGTCTCGACGCGATTGCCGGGCCCGATACCGTGCTCGCCTCCTCGTCGTCGGCTCTGCTGCCTTCGGCCATTTCCGAGGGGCTCGCGGGGCGTCACAGGGTCGTGGTCAATCATCCGATCAATCCTGCCTATCTCGTGCCCGCCGCAGAGTTGGTGCCCGCGCCCTGGACCGATCCCGCGCTTCTTGAGCGCACAGCGGATCTTCTGCGCGACGCCGGCATGCGCCCGATCGTCATGCAGAAGGAAATCGACGGCTTCGTGATGAACCGCCTTCAGGGCGCCCTTCTGCATGAGGCGTTCCGGCTTGTGGCCGATGGATATGCCAGCACTGAAGACGTCGATATCGGGTTGCGCGAAGGGCTTGCGCTTCGCTGGTCCTTCATCGGCCCGTTCGAGACCATCGACCTCAACGCGCCCGAGGGCGTGCGGCAATACGTGACGCGCTATGGCGGCATTTACGACGGCATGGCGGGGCAACCCGCGGCGGACTGGCGCGGCCCCGTGCTGGACCGGATCGAGGCGGAGCGCCGTGCGGCGCTTCCCGCAGACGAGCTTGCTCAGCGGCAGGCGTGGCGAGACCGGCGCCTCATGGCGCTCGCCGCTCACAAGCGCCGCGCAACAGACGAAATCGGAGATTGATAGAATGCCAGACAAGGTCATCCTCACCTGCGCCGTGACCGGCGCCATTCATACGCCGACGATGTCGGACCACCTGCCCATCACGCCCGATGAGATCGCCGAAGCCGCGATCGGGGCGGCCGAGGCGGGGGCCGCAATCTTGCACCTGCATGCCCGTGACCCGAAAACTGGAAAGCCCGACCAGTCGGCCGAGGCCTTCGCGCCGTTCCTGGGCCGGATCAAGCAGGCGACGAATGCGGTGGTGAATATCACCACCGGCGGTTCGCCCTACATGACGGTGGACGAACGCACGAAGCCCGCGGCGCAATGGGCGCCCGAGGTCGCCTCGCTCAACATGGGGTCGATGAATTTCGGCTTCTTCCCGCTTCTCGCGAAATACAAGGAGTTCAAGCACGAATGGGAGCGTGAGCATCTCGAGGGGTCGCGTGACCTCGTCTTCCGCAATTCGTTCAAGGACATCGAATACGTGCTGGAGACCTGCTACGACAACGGCACCCGGTTCGAGTTCGAGTGCTACGATATCTCGCATCTCTACAACCTCGCGCATTTCGCGGATCGTGGCCTCGTGAAGCCGCCGTTCTTCGTTCAGTCCGTTTTTGGCCTGCTGGGGGGGATCGGCACCCATCCCGAGGATGTCATGCACATGAAGCGCACGGCAGACCGTCTCTTCGGAAAGGATTTCCGCTGGTCGGTTCTGGGGGCCGGCAAGGACCAGTTCCGCATCGCGACACAGGCACTGAGCATGGGGGGCAATATCCGCGTCGGTCTCGAGGACAGCATCTGGATCTCGCGCGGCAAGCTTGCAGAAAGCAACGCCCAACAGGTCGCCAAGGCGCGCGCCCTCGTCGAGGGTCTGGGCCTCGAGCTCGCGACGCCGGACGAGGCGCGCGAGATGCTTGCGCTCAAGGGCGGCGACGCCGTGAACTTCTGAACCGGATACCAAGGGAGGAGACCAACATGCAGATCGATATTCTGCTCGACGTGAAGACGACACTGGGTGAGGGCCCGGTCTGGGACGTCGAAAGCCAGCGGCTCTATTTCATCGACTCGATGGATGGACGTGTGTTTCGCTGCACTGCGGACGGCACGGAACTGCGCGCCTGGGATGTGCCGGGCAAGATCGGTTCGATGGCGGTGCGCAAGGACGGCAAAGGAGCCATCGTCTCGCTCGACAAGGGGTTCTGGTTGCTGGATTTCGACAGTGGCGATTGCGAATTGCTGCACGACCCGGAAGCCAACCTCGCAACGACCCGTATCAACGACGGCAAATGCGATCGGCGCGGTCGGTTTTTCGCCGGTTCGATGGATATGCAGGAAGAGGGGCCGCTGGGCGCACTCTACCGCGTCGATCCCGACCTGAGCGTTACCAAGCTCGAGGAGGGGATCATCTGCTCGAACGGGCCTTGCTTCTCGCCGGACGACAAGACCTTCTACTTCACGGATACCTGGACCGGTGAGATGTGGGCTTATGACTATGATATCGAGACCGGCGGCATTTCGAACCGTCGCACCTTCGCGAAGGCCGACACCTCGAACGGCGGCGCCGCGGACGGGGCGACGGTCGATGCGGAGGGCTATTACTGGATGGCGCTGGTCTATGACGGGCGGATCTGCCGCTTCGCACCGGACGGCACGCTCGACATGGAAATCCCGATGCCAGTGAAGAAGGTCACGAGCGTCCAGTTCGGCGGCCCCGATCTCGATGTGCTCTACGTCACGTCGATGGCGAAGCCTCCGCTGCCGCGTTTCCCCGACGACGGTGTTCAGCGCGGCAGCCTTTTCGCGATCCGCGGTCTCGGCGTGAAAGGCGTGCCGGAGCCGCGCTTCGGCGGCTGACCGATCAAAGCCGACCTCATCTGAAGCCCTGCGCGCGCTCCGCGCGCAGGCGCATCCGGAGGAGCTGCGTGAGACCGGAGAGCGGCCAGCGCTCGGACAGGGCGTGGCCTTTCGTTTCCCAAAGAGAGCAGTGTGAAATTCGCCTCTCCGGGAAAGTTATCCCTAGTAGGTCAGCCACTCCAAACGCTCTCCGATGCGGAGCCAGGAATTTTCCTGAAATTTTCTGACCGGAATTTTCAGGTTGGCGAGGGACACTGGGTCCCATGAAAGATTTCGCAAACCCACCCGCCGATCTGGCGCGCTCCAATCCCCGGGCCGCGTCGACCCGTCCACAAACCTGCACTCTCTCGAAAGTGAATAGCCCCGCCTTTCTTAGACGCCTTCGTGTCTCAGTTCCCGCTGTCGCTCGAAGCCGACGGGCGACAGCATTCCATGCCAAGCGTGCAAAGCTTGCCGCGCCGAGCGCAACCGGAACCTCATCGTCTCGCTACGAAGGTCGAATATCGCCGCGCCATCTGATCGTTAGACTCGCCGCATGTTGCGCGCGCTCATCCTATGGTTCTTTCTGGCGTTGCCCGCTTTCGCGGCGAGCCTGTCGCGCGAGCAGGTGGCCGATATCGTCGTTGCGCCTTATGCGGTGGGCGATGAAATCAATGAAAAGGGCGTCTGGCAGCTCCGCAATTCCGGGGGCGGCGAGGCGGGTTATGTCTTTGAGACCGGCGAATTGGCGCCGTTGCCGGGTTTTTCCGGCAAACCGATCAACATGCTGGTCATGCTCGATCTGGAAGGGCGCTTCATAGACGTGAAACTGATCAGTCAACACGAACCGGTTTTCGTGTCTGGGCTGGGAGAAGCGCCATTTCGGGAATTTCTCGAACAGTATCGCGGCCACTCCATCAACGAGCCGATCGTCGTCGGCACGCCTTATGGCGGTGCCGGGTCGGGCTCAGATCTCGTTTATCTCGATGGTGTGACCAAGGCGACCGCGAGCGTGCGGATCGCGCATGAATCAATCTTGGCGGCGACGCTCGCGGTGGCGCGTGAGAAGATGAAGGGAATCCAATCCGGTCCGCCGCCGAAGCCTGATCCAGACCATCGCGAGCAGCTTGACTGGCAAGGCCTTATCGAGGCGGGACTGGTAGGGCGGCTCCGCGTCACGAACGCAGAGGAAGACGCGGCGTTCGACAATACGAAATGGGCCGCCGATGATGCGACGGTCGATAGCGACCCGAACGGGCTTTATCTCGATCTCTATGCTATCGACCTCGGCCCGGGCTCGATTGCAAAAGCTGCGCTTTCTCCCGAGACCTATGCCGAAACGCGACGCTTCCTGTCTCGTGCGCCGGATGACGAGCTCTATCTGCTCATCGAGGCCGGCCGACAGGGGCTGGTGAGCGAAGACTTCGTCCGGAACACGGCACCGGATCGGATATCTGCGCAGCAAGATGGATTGCCGCTGGCGCTGCGCGATGCGGACATTCTGGCGCAACTGGCCAAAGATGCCCCGGCGACGCTTGAGGACGCGACGAAGATGGTGGTCCGGCTGGATCGCCGTCTCGGTTTCGATCCCTCCCGCGATTGGGAGCTGACCGCGCAGGCGGTTCGTCTGCATGGGATGTTTCAGCCCGAAGCGGGAGAGGCGAAATTCAGTCTCACGATGAAGACACCCGAGCGGTTCTTCGTTTTCCCGCAAGTGCCGGAGGCCTTGCCGCCATGGCGTGAGGCGCTTCGCAATCGGGCAACGGATTTGTGGGTTCTCAGCGGGTTCCTCGTGCTGCTGTTTGGGGCGCTGCTGCTGCAATCGCGGCTTGCGGCGCTCAGGCTTTTTACCCCGGTGCGGCTTGCGATTCTCGCGATCACGATCGGCTTCGTCGGTTATTGGGGGCAGGGGCAACTCTCTATCGTGACGCCCATCGCGGTAATCCGGGCGCTCACCGGGAACGGCTCGCTCGAGGTGCTCCTCTATGACCCGTTCTCGCTTCTGATCTGGGCGGCGGCGATCCTCGGTTTCCTCCTGTGGGGGCGCGGATTTTTCTGCGGCTGGCTTTGCCCTTACGGGGCAATTCAGGAATTCGCGCATCACATCGGACGCGTCCTGAACTTGCCGAAATGGGAGCCGCCACGGTCACTTGCCCAAGCGCTCCTTTGGACCGGGCCGGTGGCGTTGGCTGTGCTGACCGGCATTGCACTTGTCACGCCCGATCACATCGAGAAAGCCGTCGAGGTCGAACCTTTCAAGACTGCTATCACCACCCATTTCGCCAGACCCTGGCCCTATGTGCTCTGGGCGGCGGGGTGGATCGCGGTCTCGATGGTCTGGTTCAAGGGGTTTTGCCGCTCCGTCTGCCCCTTGGGGGCCGCGATGCGGCTCGGCGGCCTCTTACGACTGCGAAGCTGGATCCCGCGTCGGGCCGACTGCGGCTCGCCGTGTCAGCTGTGCAAGGTGCGATGCAATTACGGGGCAATCGCGAAGACCGGCCAGATACGGTATTCAGAGTGTTTCCAATGCCTCGATTGCGTGAAAATTCATGACGATCCAAAGCTTTGCGTGCCTCTCGTGCTAGCCGCGAAAAAGGGAAAACGCGGCCCCGGCCTGAGGGAGGCAGCAGAATGAAACGG
This sequence comes from Thioclava sp. F36-6, assembly GCF_002020305.1. NCBI lineage: Bacteria > Pseudomonadati > Pseudomonadota > Alphaproteobacteria > Rhodobacterales > Paracoccaceae > Thioclava > Thioclava sp. F36-6. The sequence continues at coordinate 348,197 of NZ_MPZX01000001.1, forward strand.
CGCCGTTTCCTGCAAATTTCGGCGGCGGCGCTATGTGCCGGAGCCCGCGCGCAGGCAGCGACCTGGACTGGACAGGCATTTGGTGCCGAGATCGCGCTCGATCTCAGGGGCGGGGTCAGGAACCGGCAGGACATGCGCGCGATCCGGGACGAAATTCAAGAGATCGAGAACACGTTCTCCTTGTATCGCGAAAGCGAATTGACGCGCCTCAACGCGACAGGCCGCTGCCGACCGTCTGCTGCGATGTCGGAGGTTCTCGCGCTCTCGCGACGGGTGCATCTGGCGACGTTGGGCGCGTTCGATCCTACGGTGCAGCCGCTTTGGGATGCCTTGGCAAATGGCAATAGCGGCGCTTCGCTGCGTGCGAAAATCGGCTTTGAGACCGTAAGAGTTGCGGCGGACATTCGACTCGGACCGGGGCAAGCCCTGACGCTGAACGGGATCGTGCAGGGATATGCGGCTGACCGTGTCCGGGACCTCTTGGTTGCGCGGGGCTATTCCGACGTGCTGGTCGACATGGGCGAGTTCGCGGCGATCGGCGGTCCGTTCGATCTTGGGGTGTTGGATCCAAGCGCTGGATTGCTTGCGCGCCTGCAGCTGCGCGACGGGCGGGCGATGGCGACCTCGTCGCCGGGAGCGCTCGCTTTGCCGGGTGGCTCGCATATCCTGGGGCCCCAAGGGCAGCTCCCGCGCTGGTCAACGGTTACGGTCGAGGCAAAGAGCGCGGCGCTCGCAGATGCGGCCTCGACTGCATTCGTGCTCATGGAGCGCGACGAGATCGCACGTAGCGCGGCCCGTCTTGGCCTCGATGCCGTCCATCTGGTGGATTTCGATGGGAATTACGGGCCGCTCTGATCGCGAGATCGAAAGCGGCCCGAACGCGCAGATCACCGCGTCGGTGGGGTGAATCCCACGCCGTAATCGGCAAAGGCCTTGGCGATCCGCCCGTCTTCCAGCGCAGCTGCGATCGCGTCATCGACCGCATAGCCAAGACGACGATGCTGCATCGAGAGCGCCACGCCGATCGCCCATTTCGAGCGCGGCAATCCGAGCGGCGGTTCGTGGATGTCGATGCCGGGCGCAAGCGCGGCTTCCAGCTCGGCACGCGGGCCCATCACCGCCATCACCTCGTGATCGGCCAGTGCCTTCATCGCGAGCGCGGTATTGCGGTAGCGATGCACCTTGTCCGCCGAAGGTCCACGGGTTACGTCGGTCATGTAGAAATCGGAAATCGAGTCATTCTCGACACCGATAGGATCATAACGGAAGACCGCCGGGGTCGGCCCCTTATCGGGATAGCTCGCGGCGTCATAGGCGATGGCGATATGTTCCTCGCCGTAAATGCCGGTGAAAACGACCTGATCGAAGCGACAGGCGTAATCCACATCATAAGGAACATGCAGCATCACGTCGGAGACGCGGCCATTTACGACGGCGCCCTTGTAGACATAATTGCGCAAATCGGCGTCAAGCGTTTCACCTGCGGAGACGAGCCGGAAGCGCGGCTCGACGCCCAGAGCTCCCGCGATAATCTTGCCGATCTCGATATCGATCCCTTCGGCTTTTCCGGCGTTCTCGAAGGACCAGGGCGCATAGTCGTCATAGACAGCGAATTCGATATAGCCGTCCGTGGCAATCCTATCGAGATCGCGCCCGATATCCTGTGGCGAGGTATTCTGCAATTTCTGTTCTGGGGCCACGCCTTCGCATGCGGCAAAGGCGGGAATGGCTCCGACCATCCCGCCCAGAAATGCCAGCACGCCAAGCCCCGCGCGGGCCTGTGCGATGACGCTCATCATTCCGCAGCCGATATGCCGATCGAAAGCATATCCGCCGCTTCCTTCTGCTTGCTCGGATCCTTCTCCAGCTCATGTGCTGCGCGGGACGCAGCGCTGTCGGCGACAGGTGCTCCGGAAGCGGTATCGACCTTGCCGGAGATATCCTCGAGCGTCGCAATCACGGTGGGGACGTCGGCCTCTCCTGCGGCAAGCTGATCGCGGATCTTGTGAAGCTCATCCGAGTAGGGCTCCAATGCACCATCGTCAGGTCGCGTCTCGATATAGGTGCGGATTGCCCAGGCTGCTTTCTGACCGAGGATTTCCCCGAAGGCGGGCATCTTGGTGGTCCCGTTCTGGGTCATCCCATGGCGGAAGCGTTCAACAAACCATTCGTCGCCATATTCCTCGGCTTCGAGATAGCGCAGGTCCGGCGCCAGACCGCCCGAAACCGCACCCAGCCCGTGGCAGCGCGCACAGTTCTGATTGAAGCCGCTGTCGCCGATCTGGACGGCCTTGGCCCACACCTCATCACCGGCCGCTGCGGCGCGATAGGGGTTCTCGCTGAGCCATTCCTCGCCAACGTCGGGCAGGGCATCGGTGTTGACGGGCTGTGGTGTCACGTCGCCATGCGAAAAGGCGGTGACCGGCGCAAGTGCCAGCGCCAGAAGCGCGGCCATCAGGCCCTTACGGGTGTTGAGCATCTAAACCTCCCAAAAAGATCTCGCTTGTCTTCTGGATAACGCGAGGCTGCGTCGGGCCACCATTCGACCTTGGTATCAATCGCGGTCCCGCTGGCGGGAAGGGGCATTGTCCTTTGGTCGAATAGGCGCGCCGTCGCGACCTGATACTGTGGTCGCAAATGCGTGATCGCCGGAGGAGCGGCGGGGGGCGCAGATGGGAGGAACAGATGGCTTTTGACGGATTGAGCCGCGCAGCGGGCGCGGCGATTGCAGCTCTCGCAATGAGTGCAAGCGCATGGGCGGCGGACCTGCCAGTGCTGAAGGTGGCCGCGCTCGAAGGCGGAACCGTGAATTGGGAGCTGGACACGATCAAGCACTACGGTCTGGACCGAGAGAACGGCTTCACTCTCGAGGTGGTCCCCGTCGCAGGGAAGTCGGGCTCCGATATCATGCTGCAGGGCGGGGCGGTCGATGCCATCGTAACCGACTGGTTCTGGGTCGCGCGGATGCGCGCAACGGGCGAAGATTACCGCTTCATTCCTTATTCGAAAGCAGTGGGCGGGCTTTTGGTCGCTCAGGACAGTCCGGCAAAAACGCTGGCCGATCTCGACGGAAAGAAAATCGGCATCGCAGGCGGGCCGCTCGACAAGAGTTGGCTCATACTGCGGGCCTATGCCGAGCAGGCCGATGGCTTTGATCTGGCGGGCAAGACCGAGCAGGTTTTCGGCGCGCCGCCCCTTATCATGAAAGCGGCGCTTTCGGGCGAAGTCGATGGCGCGATCAATTTCTGGCATTTCGGTGCGAAGATGGAAGCCGCAGGGATGCGCGAATTGGTGAGCGTCGGCGATGCCGCGCGCGCGCTTGGTCTCTCTCCTGAGACACCGCTGCTCGGCTATGTTCTGTCGGGGGACTTGGTGGAGTCGAAACCGGAGCGAGCCTCGGGTTTGGTCGCCGCCTCGCGCGCGGCCAAAGAAAAACTCGCCACCGACGACGAGGCCTTTGCGCGGCTTCGCCCGATCATGAATGCCAAAAGCAACGCCCAATTCGCGGCGCTCAAGGCGGGATGGCTCGCTGGCGTCCCGGCACCCGGCCCGGTCGATGAGGCGGCTGCCGACAAGATGCTGCGTCTCATGGCGAAACTGGGCGGTGAGAAGCTGGTGGGCGGCGCGACATCGCTGCCCGAGGGCACATTCCTGACGAACTGAGCGATGGGCGCAATTTTGATCACGCAAGGGAAGAGATCTGGCGTGGAGACCGGGCGCAGCTTCGCTCTGCGAAACCGCGCCCGGCTCTGGCCCAACCTTCCTGTGGTCGTTGCCTCGCTCATGGCGCTCGTTCTGCTCTGGGCCTGTCTCGCTTGGTGGTTGGCCGATCCGCAGCTTGCTCCCGGACCACAGATAGTTTTCCCGACTCTCTGGACGGCATTGGTGAGCGGTGACCTTTGGCCAGACCTGAGCGCCACGCTCACACGGGTGACGGCAGCCTTCGGGCTGGCGATGGGCTTCGGCGTGGCGATCGGGATCGCACTTGGCGGCAGCCGTCGTGCGGATCGCTGGTTTGGGCCCTGGTTGACGGTCGCGCTGAATATTCCGGCGCTGGTGACCATCGTGCTTTGCTATCTCTGGATCGGGCTGAATGAGTGGGCGGCCATCGCGGCTGTGTCGCTGAACAAGATTCCAATGGTCGCGGTGATGCTGCGCGAAGGGATGGTGGCGCGCGACACCGACATGTCGGACATGGCGCGACTTCACTGCATGGGCTGGTTCGCCCGGCTGCGCCACATTTTGATCCCGCAGCTCGCGCCGCATATCATGGCTTCGGCGCGCGCGGGGTTGGCACTGATCTGGAAGATTGTGCTTGTCGTCGAGTTTCTCGGCCGATCCAACGGGATCGGATTCCGCATTCATCTTGATTTCCAGATGTTCGATATCGCGGGCGTGCTTGCGAATGCGCTTGCCTTCGTCGCCGTGATGCTCGCGGTGGAATGGGGTCTCCTTGCGCCGCTTGCGCAACGCGCTGCACGCTGGAGACAAAGATGATCCGGCTGGAGCTGACAGAGAAATCCTTCAGCGGCATACCTGTGCTTGGACCTATGAAGCTCGATGTCGCGCGCGGCGAGGTGCTGGGGCTCTCGGGAGCGTCAGGTGCAGGCAAGACAACCCTGTTGCGACTGCTGGCTGGGCTCGACCATCGTTTCGAGGGAAGCCTCAAGTTGGAGGGGCGCCGCGCAATGGTGTTCCAGAACCCGACCCTGATGCCTTGGCGCCGCGTGATCGACAATGTGACGCTGCCGACTTCAGCCACCGAGACACAGGCGCGTGCGATGCTGGATCGGGTCGGGCTGGCCGGCCTTGAGGATCACTGGCCCGGTCAGATTTCGGTCGGTCAGGCGCGGCGCGTGGGGCTGGCCCGGGCCTTCGTGATGCGCCCCGATGTGCTGTTAATGGACGAGCCCTTCGCCTCGCTTGACGATGCGAGGGTGGAAGGCCTGCTGGAACTGACCGCCGGCTTGATCGCGGAAACCCATGCGGCGGTGGTGATTGCGAGCCATGCGGCAGGCGAACTTGATGCGCTGGCCACACGGTTTGCCCGGGTCGAGGGACGCCCGGCACGGCTCGTTCAAGAGCGGGTGCGGGCGGGTTCGTAACCCCAGATCGCAACGGCGAAGAACACCAAGCTCGCCAATGCGGTCCAACCGAGAGCTGCGGGGTTCAGCTGGCCGTAGAGCGCGAAGCGGATCAATTCGACTGCCTGAGTGAAGGGATTGATCTCGCATAACCTGGCGAGAAGCGGAGAGCTCTCCTGCATTTTCCATATCGGGTAGAGTGCCGAAGAGCAGAAGAACATCGGGAAGATCACGAAGTTCATGATCCCTGCGAAATTCTCCAGCTGTCTGATGCGCGAGGACAGGAGCAAGCCAAGCGCTCCCAACATGATTGCCGCAAGCAAAAGCGCGGGGACGACGGTCACATATCCCGTCGACGGTGCGCGCAATCCGAAGAGCGCCGCTATGGCAAGGAAGGCCGCGACCTGCACCATCCCGACCAGCGCGCCGGCGAGCAGTTTCGCGCCAAGCATGAACCATCGCGGCAGAGGCGCTGTCAGCATCAGCCTCATCGCACCATTCTCGCGATCGTGGACGAGGCTGAGAGAACTTTGCATTCCGGAGAACAGCAAGATCATCGCGCAGAGACCGGGCAAGATATAGGTCTCATAGGAAATATAGGTCCGGTAGGGGGGAATGATCGACAAGCCCAGTGCTGCCCGAAAGCCCGCCGCGAAGATGAAGAGCCAGATGAGCGGGCGCACGAGAGCTGCGAGGAACCGCTCGCGTTGCGTGAAGAAGCGAGCGAGTTCGCGCGAGGCGATGGCGGAGGCGGCGGAGAGCGCGCTCATGCCGTTTCGCCCATCGCCTGGGAGAACCAGTCAGCTAGGAGGCTGTTCTTGCTCAAGCCCCGGACGTCGCCTTGCTCTTTCACCTGACCGTTCTGTAGCACCACGACCTGATCCTCCGGGCGTAATTCATCGGCGAGATGGGTGGCCCAGAGCACGGCTATTCCGTCTTGGGCGAGTTGATGGACATGGGCGGTGATCGCGCTGCGGGCAGGCGCGTCGAGACCTACCGTCGGCTCGTCGAGCAAAAGGAGCCGGGGCCGATGAAGCAGCGCGCGGGCGATCTCCATCCGGCGCCGGTGCCCGCCATTGAGCGCGCGCAGTTTTTCTTCGGCACGTTCGGCCATGCCCAGACGGTCGAGCGCTTCCGAGATGCGACGATCGGCGAGTTTGCTGCCGAGCCCGTGTAGCGCTGCGAAATAGCGTAGATTTGCGCGCACCGAGCGATCGAGATCGAGCGTCGGCTGCTGGAAGACGACGCCGATCTCAGCCAGCGCCTTGCGCCGGGCGCGTGCCATGTCGTGACCGGAGATCGTGACCACGCCGGGGGCGGGCCGGATCAGTCCGGTCAAAACCGACATCAGCGTCGATTTGCCTGCGCCGTTGGGGCCAAGCAGTGCGCAGAAGCGCCCCTTCTCGACGCGGAACCCCACATCGCGCAGCGCGGGTTTGCGGCCCCAGTCATGGCTGAGGCCCGCAACATGCAGGGCAGGCGCGTCACTCAATCTCGATCTCCAGACGCTGATCCTCACCGGTCGAGCCGGGTATGTGCAGGTCGTAGCGCCCCGGCTTGATCGCGATGAACCCGATCTCCATCGTGCCTGCGCGGTCGAACTCGATGGAGGCAAGACCCATCGGGCGGACCTCCAGCCCGCGGATCACCACCTCGTCGACCCAGATCGCGCGAAAGAAGCCGTCGCTTTCGAGCCCGATTTCGCCTGACCCGTCGGCGGTGATCTCGACCTCGTAATATCTGCCCGATCGCAGCGTCCAGGGACCGCCCAGCGGCTCGCCCACCGAGAGGGTCACTTCGGGGAGGTCTTCCTTGTTGTGACCCGACAGAAGGCCCGCCAGGGGGGCCGCATCTTCGTCGGCCCAGGCGGGACCGGCGCAGAGCGCGGAGATCAGACTGATTTTCAAAATTTCTGAAAACATGAAAAGCCTCCTCACTTGGGGGTCGGGCGTGCGGCTGCGCCCCAGGGGAAGCGGCCGACTTTCACGGTGTCGATCGGCTCGAGCGTGGCGATATCGATCACCGTCACATCGCCAGAGACACCGTTCGTCGTGAAGAGTTTCGTCTGATCCGGCGAGGTCGCCATGTGCCAGACACGACGTCCGACGAGGATGTACTTTTCGACCTCGAAGGTCTTGGCGTCGACCACCGCGATATGGTTCGCGGGCCCAAGCGCGATGAAGACCTTCGTGGCATCGGGCGAGAACCGCATGCCGACGGGCTGGATCTTCTCGGGGCGCACGCCTTTGAGCGCGAACGAGATCTTGCCGATCTCACTGTGGTCCGAGGTATCGAAGATCGCGACCGTGCCGCCGATTTCGGAGCTGACCCAGAGTTGCGCGCCATCAGGGCTGAACTCGGCATGGCGCGGGCGCGGGTCAACCAGAGAATTGGCGATGATCTTATGCGTTTCGGTGTCGATCCAATGCGCCATGTTGGTCGTTTCCGAGGTCGTCACCTGAACCTTCCCGTCGGGCGAAATACCCATGCCTTCGGGTTCGACGCCGACATCGATTTGCGCCACCACTTTTCGGGTTTGGGTGTCGACCACAGTGGTGATCGCGTCATCCTCGTTCGCGATGTAGAGAAGCCGGTCGTCCGGGGCGATCACGAACTGCTCGGGGTCTTCACCTGAAGGCAGATCGTGCAGGATCTCGCCGGTATCGGGGTCCATCACCTGCACCGCGTCGCTGTCCGAGGCACAGATATAGACTCGTTTGAAATCGCGGCTGAATGTGATCCCGCGTGGACGTTCCCCGGTCTCGTAGGTGTGCAGCACCTTGAAGGTCGATGCATCGATCACCGAGACCGTGTCGTCAGCTTCGTTGGTGACCCAGATTTCGTCCGCGAAGGCCGGACTCGCGAGCAGGGTCGTCAGAAGAAGGGCGCGGATCATTGGCTGTCTCCGAAGGCGGCGCAGGTGGATTCGGGGGCGTCGATGCCCAGTGTGTCGAGCTCGTTGGTTTGGTGCAGAAAGCCCTCGAGCGGGGCGAGCGCGGTCAGCGCACGCTCGGTCACCAACGGGATCGGCTGACGCAGCTGACCGTTCCAGTTGCGAAACGAGAGCGGTCGGCCGAGGAAACCCGCGAGGCGAAATTCGTCCGAGAGCATGTAGCGGCGCAGGGTCGCAGGGTCCGTCGATTGCGTGCGGGTGAAAGCCTCACCCACAGCCGCAACCGCGACCCAAGCGGCGAAATCGCCCTGCGCCATCTCGCGGCCTGCGGCTTCGCGGAAACGGTTTTGCAGCTGCGCCGCGCCATATTGCTCGACCACGCCCGACCAGCCCACGGGCTTCAGCCCTTCGGAGCCCGCCAACGGGCGCGGAAGCCAGCTGTTATAGGCGATGTAACGCGCGAAATCGCCCGGCTCGTCGGAGACGAGAAGGAGGTCGTGATCGGGGAGGTCCTGCGTAAAGAGCGGCACCTCGGCAGCAGCCGCCCGGCGCATATCGGCATCGAAGGCCCATTCCTTCTCGCCCGCGAGCGTCAGGCCGAATTTGGTGAGCGCGCGTTTCAGTGCGGCAGTGAAGGCCAGGTCCTCGGGCAATTGCCCGGAGATCAGGGCCAGCTTGCGCCATTTCTTGAAAAGGATGAACTGCGCCAGCGCATCCGCGCGCATCGCATAGCTCGGTGCAGTATGCAGCACGTTCCCGCGGCAGTCATCACCACGCAGCGCATCGTCCTGCGTCGAGGCATCGAGGATAAGCACGTCCTTTGCTTCGGGCAGGTCGGCTAACGCCAGCAGGTCCGGGGCAGGGGCTTTGACGACGAGCACCTTCGCGCCGTTAGCCAGCACGGATTTCGCGGCACCCAGAAAATCGTCTTGGGGGGCGATGACGTTTTCGTTCAATGCGTAATCCTGCCCGGTAAAGCGCCCGGTCGTTCGGATGTCGCCGATCGCAAGCCGCGTGCCGTCGAGACCCAGGCTCTCGGGAACCGCCGCCATGTTCGAGAGAATCGGCGGCGGCGTGACCTGATGCTCCAGCCAGTCGATGCGCAACGTTTCCGATGACGCAGGCGCGCCAAGGAGCAGCGCGGCACAAACCCCGATGAGCCATTGGATTCGCAAAGATTTCCTCCCATGCCGGACTCCTCCGGCAACGCCATGCTGCGAAGCGGAGGTGCAAGGTGCAATACGACCAAGGTATAAGCCGCACCTGCGGGCGCACTCGCCGCGGCTATGCTAGGATCTTGCGAAGGAAGGTTTCATCGGAGCAGGAGGGGAATGCGATGCGCGCGATGATCTGCACGGCTATTCTGGTGGTGAGCCTGCCCCTTGGTGCCGTGGCCCAGCAATCGGATGAGGGTGGAGATTTCCACGGGGACCTGAACCCCGAGGAGTTGTCGCTCGACCGGGCGCTGCGCGACGTCGGGCGAGGTGAGACCTCGATGACCAATTGCGCGATGGGCTACCTGATCACCAAGTCGGGGCGTCATGCCGAGGCGCGTCAGCTCTTCGAGCGATGCTCGCGCGACGGTTGGACAGGGGCGATGACGTGGATGAGCCAGCTCGACGACAACGGTCTGGGTGGCCCCCTCGATCCGGGCGCAGCCGCTGACTGGGACAAGCGCGCCGCCGATCTGGGCGACCCGGTGGGGATGTTCAATCGCGGGCTCGACCTGATGCGCGGACGCGGCGTCGCGCGCGACGAGGCGGCGGGGCGGGCACTCGTGGATCGCGCGGCAAAGGCAGGTCTTCCCACGGCGCAGCGGCTTCAGGGAGCGGGTTACGACCTCGATGAAGTCACGCCCGATGCCGACAATTGGAAATACGCGCCGGTCTCTTGACCGGATGCGGGCGGCGGCCGGGTCTTCCTCTTCCCATATGCGACCCGGCTGCCCGAACCTGCGCGATCTACGACCAAGGTAGGGGGGTGAGCTTGATGCGGATCAAGCCCGCCGCTCGGAGACGGGGGCATTGTGCGGGGCGAAAGACAGTCGCAATGAAGAAGAGGTTCTCAGATGTTTCGCCCCGTCCTGGCCGCCACCGTCCTGATCTGCCTGAGCCTTCCGGCCGCTGCCGAGACCTATAAGAAGGTCAAGACAGATGCTGGTGGAGCTCTATTCGAGACCTCGTGCAGGCGTTGCCACTCGGTCGATGCCGACAAGGCGAGCTACGGTCCGCTCTTGAACGGTGTCGTCGGTCGTCGTGCGGGCACCTATCAAGGCTATCCATATTCCGAGGCGCTGAAGGCTGCGGGCTTTGTCTGGACGCCCGGCGCGCTGCGCGCCTGGATGGAGGACAATGACAAATTCGTCCCCGGCACCAAGATGCGCCATGTCGGGATCGAGGATCCGACAGTGCAGGATTTCATCGTCACCTATCTGACATCGTTGAATTGATCTCTTCCGCGTCGTCGTTCCTCCCGGCGGCGCGGCGACTTTGACGGTCCGGTTCGGTCCGGGCGGGGTCGCACAGGGCGTAAGACCAATGGACAATATACGCCGCGATCCCGCCGTCGATACTTGAGCCGTGATGCATCGTGAGTGCGCGTGACCCCCGCGTCGCACCACGGGCGGGAGACCAAAGGGAGGACATGATGAACAGATTTGTATTGGCAGCCGTCGTTGCCATTTCCTGTCTCGGAACGGCTGTGAGCGCCGGTGTGACCGAGGAGGATCTGGCCAATGACCAGACCAGCACCGATAACGTGCTCACCAACGGGATGGGGCGCCATCTGCAGCGTTATTCGCCGTTGGAAACCCTCAACAAGGACAACGTGAAGAACCTCGTTCCGGCCTGGGCCTTCAGCCTTGGCGGCGAGAAGCAGCGCGGTCAGGAAAGCCAGCCGCTCGTTTATGACGGGGTCATGTATGTAACGGGTTCCTATTCGCGTATGTGGGCGATCGACCTGAAATCCGGCGAGGAGATCTGGCAATATGACGCGCGCCTCCCCGAAGGCATCCTGCCATGCTGTGACGTGATCAACCGCGGCGCCGCGATCTATGGCGACAACATTTATTTCGGCACGCTCGACGCGCGCATCGTGGCGCTCGACCGCAAGACCGGCAAGACGGTCTGGAACAAGAAGATCGCCGATTACAAGGAAGGGTATTCCTACACCGCCGCGCCCTTGATCGTTAACGGAATGGTCATCACCGGCAATTCTGGCGGCGAGTTCGGCATCGTCGGTGAGGTGCAGGCACGAGACGCCGAGACCGGCGAGCTGGTCTGGACGCGTCCGACAATCGAAGGCCACATGGGCACGCTCAATGGTGAAGAGAGCACCATGACCGGCACGCTCAACGCGTCCTGGCCGGGCGACATGTGGAAAACCGGCGGCGGCGCGACCTGGCTTGGCGGTTCCTATGACGCCGACACCGATACGCTCATCTTCGGGGCGGGCAACCCGGCGCCTTGGAACTCCTGGCTGCGCAATGCTGGCGAGAAGAATGACGGCAGCGGCGACAACCTGTATGCGGCTTCGCGTCTGGGCATCGACCCAAAGACCGGCGAAATCAAATGGCACTTCCAGACCACTCCGCGCGAGGGTTGGGATTTCGACGGCGTGAACGAAGTCGTGGCCTTCACGGACAAGGACGGCAACAAGCGTTTCGCCACCGCCGATCGCAACGGCTTCTTCTACGTGCTGAACCGCGACGATGGTAAATTTATTGCGGCCTATCCTTTCGTGAAGGATATCAACTGGGCGAAGGGCATCGATGAGAACGGTCGCCCGATCTATAATGAGGAAATGCGCCCCGGTGCGCCGAACACCAGCTCGGAGGATGGCAAAGGTCAGCAGGTCTTCGCGGTGCCTTCGTTCCTCGGTGGCAAGAACTGGATGCCGATGAGCTACAGCCAGAAGACCGGCCTGTTCTATGTGCCCTCGAACGAATGGGGCATGGATATCTGGAACGAGCCGATCTCCTACAAGAAGGGCGCGGCCTATCTGGGTGCGGGCTTCACGATCAAGCCGCTCTTCGAGGATTACATCGGTTCGCTCAAGGCGATGGACCCTGCGACCGGCGAGGTGAAGTGGGAATACAAGAATGACGCGCCGCTCTGGGGTGGCACGATGGCCACCGCGGGCGGTCTCGTGTTCTTCGGCACCCCCGAGGGCAAGTTCATGGCTCTCGACGACGAGACCGGCGAAGAGCTTTGGTCGTTCCAGACCGGCTCTGGGATTGTCGGTCAGCCGATCACCTGGGAAGAAGATGGCGAGCAATATGTTTCCGTCATGTCCGGCTGGGGCGGCGCGGTGCCGCTCTGGGGTGGCGAGGTGGCCAAGCATGTGAACTATCTCAATCAAGGCGGCATGGTCTGGACGTTCCGCCTGCCCAAGCAGTTGGCCTCGGCTAACTGATTGCTTGATCATCAACGAAATGCCTGGGCGCGAAGGGAAACCTTCGCGCCCTTTCACGTTCCATGCCGACTCTGTCGCGCGTTTCGGCGGGATAAGACTTTTTGCCAGTATGACAGGTCAGAGGGGCGCGATAGGCTAAAGAAAAGGCGGGCGAGGTTCCGCCACGCCATGCCGAAGGACGCATTATGAAGGATCGCGCTGTCAGTCCGAAGAGGGTCGAATTCAATGCGGCGATGATCGTCGAAGATCATCCGTTATTCTGCGACGCGCTGGCTATGACCCTGCAGGCCGTTGCGGGAATCGAGACAGTCGCACAGGCGGAGCGTCTGGGCGACGCGATACAAATGATTGAAGAGGGGGCCGCACTGGACGTTATCGTGCTCGACCTGAACCTGCCGGACGTTAACGGGCTCGACGGGTTGATGCGGCTCAAACAGGCTGCCCCGGACAAACCGATCGTCGTCGTTTCCTCGCTCGACGAACCGCGGGTGATCCGCTCGGCGATCCTCGCGGGTGCGGCAGGTTTCGTGCCCAAACATTCGCGGCGCGAGTTGTTCAGGGCCGCTTTCGCCGCAATCAGCCGCGGTGAGGTCTTCGTGCCGGAGACGAGTGGCGAGGCGCTGGCCGGGGGCAACGGTATTTCTCCTCAGGACGAGGCGATCCGACGTCTCAGCCAGCTCACCCGGCAACAGGCGAATATCCTCGAGCAGATCTGCGAAGGCAAAATGAACAAGCAGATCGCCTTCGACCTCGATATTGCCGAGACCACCGTGAAAGCGCATGTGACCGCGATCATGCGCAAGCTCGGCGTTTGCTCGCGCACGCAGGCAGTCCTGATCGCGCGCGAGGCGCAGAGTATGACGGGATTGCCCGAAGGCTGGAGGGCAGGCTAATCTTTCCGTTCAGGGAGGAGATATGCTGGATATTCACGACTCGCGCGCCGGCCCAGGCTGTCCGCGCTCTGCCTATGCGCCTGCGCAGGCGCCGGATTCACTGCGCCGGATCGCGGAAGACCTGGGTGAAGGCCCGTTTGCTCAGGTTTTTCTCTTCGTTGATCCCGGCGCCGATCTCGACAGTCTCGTGCAAGAAGGTCGCGCGCTCTTCCCTGGCGCTGAAGTCGTAGGCTGCACCACTGCCGGAGAGATCACCGGGAACGGCTACGATGAAGGCCAGATAGTGGGCTTCGCGCTACCGGTGAAGGGATTTTCCACTGAGACTTTGATCATCGAAGATCTAGACCGGCTTGATACGAAAGCGCTGGTGTCCGAGCTGTTGCGCGCCCGGCAAAGCCTCGGGCGTCTCGCGTTCGAGCGGGCGAATGAATTCGCGATCCTGTTGGTTGACGGCCTTTCGGGGCAGGAGGACCAGCTGGTTTCCGCACTGTCCGGTGGGCTCGGGCCGGTGCCAGTGTTCGGGGGGTCGGCGGGGGACGGCAACAAGTTCGAGCGTGCCGAGTTGTTTGCCCGCGGACGGCGTTTCGAGAATGCAGGAATCCTGACGCTTGTCCGTTCCGCCTGCGAGGTGAAGCTGTTTTCATTTAACCACTTGCAGCCCACCTCCTCGCGAATGGTGGTGACAATGGCCGATCCCGGCGCGCGTTCGGTGCTGCGGATCAATGACGAACCGGCAGCCCGCGAATACGCGAGGCTGCTGGGGCTCAGCGTCGCCGACCTTTCGCCGACAGTCTTTGCCGCGAACCCGATCCTCGTGCGCGTCGGCGGGCGTTATCACGCGCGTTCGATCCAGCAAGTCGGGCCGGGAGAATCGCTGATATTCTTCGCCGCGATCGATGCCGGCTTGGTCCTGACCCTGGGCCGCCCTGACGATATCTCCGCTCATTTGGCGCGCGAACTTGACGCGCTCTCGGCCAGTCGCAGACCTTCGGCCGTGCTGGGATTTGATTGCATCTTTCGCCGCTTCGAAGCTGAGGGCAAGCAATGCGCCCGCGCAGTTTCCGATACGCTGGCGCGCCATGGCGTGGTCGGTTTTTCGACCTATGGCGAACAGATCGGCGCAATGCATGTGAACCAGACCATGACTGGCGTGGCTTTCTTCCCGCCTGAACCATCGGGGATGGAGCCATGAGGCAGTCCCTGGCCGCTTCGCTGCTCGATCCCGGCGATACGTTGGAGCGTCAGAACGCGAAACTTCTGACCATCGCTGAGGCGCTGATCCAACATTCCGAGGAGATGAACGAGGACCGGGGAGCCGCCTTCGCCCAGTTCCAGCGCGCCGCAATGCTCGAAGAACAGGTCCGCGCGCGCACGCGTGATCTGGAACGGGCGCTCGATCTTCTCAACGTTTCGAATGCGCGATTGGCCGATGCGAACCGCGAGACCGAAACCGCGCGGCAAAACCTCGCCGCGGCGATCGAGACCGTTCAGGATGGGTTTGCGCTATTCGACGCCCAGGACGTGCTCGTGATGGCCAATTCGCGTTTCAACGCGCTTCTTGATGACGTGCGTGACGAGATCGTGCCGGGGATGCAGTTTGACGACTACCTCGAACTCGTGGCGGGATCGACGCATCTGCACATGTCTGACGGGATGAGCCGTGGCGACTGGATCGCAATGCGCCGCGCGCGCCATGCCGAGCACCACTTCATTTTGAACCAGCGGATGGGAGACGACCGCTGGATGCAGGTCAGCGAACATCGCACGCATGATGGCGGGACGGTTATCTTGCAGACGGAGGTGACGGATCTGATCCGCGCCGAAAGGGAGAAACGGGGGCGGCTCCTCGACGATCAGGCGAAAATCCTGCGCGCGACGCTGGAGCACCTGAAACTCGGCGTCTGCATCTTCGACTCGCGGTTGCAGCTTCTGGGCTGGAACGCGCGGCTTGGCGAATTTCTTCTTCTGCCGCGCAACCGGCTGCGCGAAGGGATGCATTTCGACGCGATCCTGGAACAGGTTCGCGACCAGTTCACCTTTCCCAACGGGCTCTCTGCGCATCGTCTCGGGGATTGGGTGCGGCGTGCGCTGCGCCGCGACCAGTTCGAGGTCGAGGTGACGCGGGAGGGCGGCAAGGTCTTCGAGATCTTTGCGCAGGAATTGCCTGACGGTGGCTTTGTCATGTCGCTCTCCGATGTCTCGGCGGAGCGGCACGCGATCGAAGGGCTGAGCCGCGTGAACGAGACGCTGGAGGCGCGCGTGACCGAGCGCACGCTGGAGTTGGAGGATGCGCTTGCCAGTGCCGAACGCGCCAACGCATCGCGCGCCCGGTTCGTGGCCGCCGCAAGCCACGACCTTCTCCAACCCTTGTCGGCAGCAAAACTCTATCTCGCATCGCTGGGCGAAGAGAAAACGTCAGATATCGCAGCGAGAACCGTCGAGAAGGCACAAAACGCACTCTTGTCGGTGGAAGGCATTCTCGGCGCATTGCTCGATATTTCTCGGCTGGAATCGGGCCACGTCTCGGTCGATCTGGGGCCCGTCGCGCTGGGCCCGATATTCGCGGCGCTGCGCGATGAATTCGCCATGCATGCCCGTCTCAAGGGGCTCGATTTCCGTATCGTGTCGACTGACGCTGTCGTTGTCTCGGATCGCGCTTATCTACGGCGAATTCTGCAGAACCTGATTTCGAATGCGATCCGTTACACAGAGACCGGCGGCGTATTGATGGCTTTGCGCCACCGCCGAGATGAGCTTGTGATCGAAGTGCGCGATAGCGGCCCGGGGATTGCAGAAGATGATCAGGATAAAATCTTCCACGAATTCCATCGCCTGAACGCGAAGGCGTCCGCGTCGGAAGGCATGGGGCTGGGGCTCGCGATCGTGGAACGTGCTGCAGCGGTCCTGGGGCACCCGCTGACGCTGCGCTCGGCACCGAGGCGCGGTTCAACCTTCACTTTGGGCCTGAAGCCCGCGCTTGGAGGGGCAGCACGGGCCGAAAATGACGTGGTGACACCGGTGCGCGACCCCGAGGGTGGCGATATCGTCGTGTTGCTGGTCGAGAACGACGCGGATCTCTCACGCGCGATGACGCAACTTCTCGAGAAATGGGGAGCGACGGTTCTCGATGTCGATAGCGGCGAAGCGGGGCTGGAACTTCTCGAGGCAACGGGGCTAGAGCCGGACGCCTGCCTTATCGACTATCAACTCGGCGATGGAATGGATGGACTGCAGCTGATTGCCGCCTTGCGTCAAAAGATCGGCTCCGTTCCGATGCGCTTGGTTACTGCGGATCGTTCAGAAGAGTTGCGCAAGATGGCTGCGGCAGCGCAGGTCGAGATGCTCACCAAGCCAGTGCCGACTTCGCAGTTGGCGGCGTTTCTCTTCGGATCTCAGCGCCGCGCAGGCTGAGCGTCGCCGCGCTCGGTTGCATGGGCCAAAGGCTTCAAATGAGTCGGTATTGGCCCATGCATGGGGCGTTCCTGCGCCTCAGTGATTGTGCCGTGGCAGTCGCTTCGCAAGCTGACGGAACTGCTCGGCGTCGCGGATCGTCGCACCGTCGGCCATCTGCGTGACGGTCTCGCGATAGAGCTTCTGCCACGGGGTCGCTGCCACGGGGATCGGCGGCAGGTCGCCAGCCTTGCGCGCTGCCAGTTCGTCGTCGGCAACGAGCATGTCGCAGCGCCCGTTGTTGAGATCGATGCGGATCGTGTCGCCGGTGCGCAGCCATGCCAGCCCGCCGCCCGCCGCGCTCTCGGGTGAGGCGTTCAGGATCGAGGGGCTGTCCGAGGTGCCCGATTGTCGCCCGTCACCGATCGTCGGCAGGCTGGTTATGCCGCGTTTCAGCAAGCGATCCGGCGGCTGCATGTTCACCACTTCCGCAGAGCCCGGCCAGCCGAGCGGACCCGCCCCCCGGATCACGAGGATCGAGGATTCGTCGATCACGAGTGCGGGGTCGTTGATGCGGGCATGATAGTCTTCCGAGCCGTCGAAGACGAAGGCCGTGCCCTCGAGAATTCCCTCGCGGCCCGGCTCACTGAGATAACGCTCGCGGAACTCCGGCGAAATCACCGAGGTTTTCAGGATCGCGAAGTCGAAGAGATTGCCAGAGAGGACATAGAAGCCCGCGCGCTCCATCATCGGCTGCTCGAAACGGTAGATCACCTCGCGATCGGTGCTCTCGTGCCCGTCTAAGTTCTCCGCCATGCTGTGACCGGTGACGGTGGGACAATCGCCGTTCAGCTGTCCCGCCTGCAGCAGTTCCCACAGGATCGCAGGGACACCGCCCGCGCGGTGGAACCGTTCGCCCAGATATTTCCCGGCGGGCTGCACATTGGCCAGCAGCGGGATGTCGTAGCCATGCGTTTGCCAGTCCGACGGATCGAGCGTCACGCCCGCATGTTTCGCCATTGCCATGATATGCGGCTGGGCATTGGTCGAGCCGCCGATCGCCGCGTTCAGTTTGATCGCGTTCAGGAAGGCCTCGCGGGTAAGGATGTTCGAGGGCCGGATGTCCTCGTGAACCAGTTCAACGGCACGGCGCCCGGTGCGATAGGCCATCTGGCCGCGGGCGCGATAGGCCGCCGGTATCGCCGCACAGCCGGTGAGCGACATACCCAGCGCCTCCGCGATGGCGTTCATGGTAGAGGCCGTGCCCATCGTGTTGCAGTGGCCAATCGAGGGGGCGCTGTCGAGCGCGGTTTCGAGAAACTCGTCGCGGGTGATTTCGCCCGCGGCGTATTTGCGGCGTGAACGCCAGATCACCGTGCCCGAGCCCACGAGTTCTCCCTCGTGCCAGCCGTCGAGCATCGGCCCGCCGGACAGAACGATCGCGGGTAGGTCGACCGTCGCCGCGGCCATCAGGGCCGACGGGGTGGTCTTGTCGCAACCCGTGGTCAGCACGACACCGTCGAACGGGTAGCCGTAAAGCAGTTCGACAAGACCCAGATAGGCGAGGTTGCGATCGAGCGCGGCGGTCGGACGCTTGCAGTTCTCAAAGAGCGTATGCGTCGGGAATTCGATCGGGATGCCGCCTGCATCGCGGATCCCGTCGCGCACGCGCTTGGCGAGATCCAGATGGTGGCGGTTGCATGGGTTCAGGTCGCTGCCCGACTGGGCGATCCCGATGATCGGCTTGCCCGCGCGCAACTCTTCAGGCGTCGTGCCGTAATTCATGAAGCGTTCGAGATAAAGCGCAGTCAGGTCGGCATGATCGGGATTGTCGAACCAGTCTTGCGAGCGCAGGCGGCGTTCGGTTTTGGTCATGATCTTTCCTCGAGAAGGGACACGCTGTTGAGCGTCTCAAGATGAAGCAGCAGCCCGGAATGATCGACGTCGCCGTTTCCAGCGGCGACGAAGGCCTCGTAGGCCGCACGCACGGTATCGGTCAGCGGGAGCTCGAGATGGTTTGCGTTCGCAAGCGTCTCGACGCCGCGAAGGTCTTTCAGCTGCAGTCGCGACGGGCCGCCTAGGGTGAAATCGCGGGCGATCATCCGCGCGCCATGCAGTTCGAGGATGCGGCTTTCGGCAAAGCCACCGCGGATCGCGTCGCGGAATCTCGCGGGATCTGCGCCGCCCGCTCTCACGAGGACCATCGCCTCGGCGACCGCGCCGATGGTAATCGCGACGATCTGCTGATTGGCCAGTTTGCAGACCTGACCGGCGCCCGCAGGGCCGACATGGGTCATTCGCCCAAGTGGTTCGAGCACGGGCGCGATCCGCGCGATCGTCTCTTTCGGCCCACCCGCCATCAAAGCGAGCGTTCCGCTCTCGGCGCCCGCAGTGCCGCCCGAAACAGGGCAGTCGATCTGCGTCACGCCAAGCTCTTCGAGCCGGGCGGCATGATCGCGCGCCACGTCCGGCGCGATCGACGAGGTGTCGATCAGCACGCTGCCCGGGCGCAGGGCTTCGGCTGTGCCTTGCGCAAACAGCACGTCGGCCACCGCTGCGCCATCAGAAAGCATGGTGAAGGTGATATCCGCCTTCGCGACGGCCTCGGCGGGGCTCCCCGCCTGCTCGGCCCCGGCGGCGACCAGCGCGCGGGCCTTTTCGGCAGCGCGGTTCCAGACGGTGACGGGATAGCCCGCCCCGAGGAGGCGCCGAACCATCGGCGCCCCCATTAGACCTGTGCCCAGAAAAGCAATATTGGGGAGCGGCTGTGTCACGCGGCACCTTCCAGTTCATCCTCGATATGCGCTTGGATGATCGCGTCAAAGCTGTCTTCCGAGGTAAAGCCGAGCTGGCGGGCGCGGGTCGCGTCGAAGCCTGCGGCCCAGCTCTCGCACATCTTGGTGATCATCGCGTCTGGCTCGCGCCGGATCAGGGCGACAGCCTTTTGTCCTGCAACTCGGCGCAAGGCTTCGATCTGTTCGCCGACTGTGGCGCTGACACCCGGCATCGAAAGGTTGCGGCGCGGCCCGACCTCATCCAGATCGATATCGGCTGCGTGCAGCATGAAACCCACTGCCGAGCGCGGCGAGGTGTGCCAGTGCCGGATCGTCTCGGGCACCGGAAGCACGGCTTCCTGACCCACCAAGGGTTCGCGCAGGATGTTCGAGAAGAAGCCTGACGCTGCTGCATTCGGTTTGCCCGGACGGATGCAGATCGTGGGCAGGCGGATGCCGATCCCGTCGAAGAAACCATGGCGCGAATAGTCCGACAGCAGCAATTCGCAGATCGCCTTCTGGGTGCCGTAGCTGGTCAGGGGCGTCGCGTGGAACTCGTCGGGGATCGGATAGGGCAGGGGCGCGCCCACCACCGCGATGGAAGAGGCGAAGACCACCCGCGGACGATAGCCATCGGCGAGGTTCGCGTGACGGATTGCCTCGAAGAGCGCGCGGCTGCCGTCGAGATTGATCCGGTAGCCCTTTTCGAAATCTTTCTCGGCCTCGCCCGAGACGATCGCGGCTAGGTGGAAGATCACATCAGGCCGCGCGGCGATCAGTTTCTCTGCGGTGCCTGCTTCGGACAGGTCGGCTTGCAGGCAATCGGTGGTGCCTGAGTATCCCTCCGGCGTTTCCGGGGCGATTACGTCGACCAGCGACAGGTGGTCGACCGCTTTGCGCTGAAGCGGCGCTCCTCGGACGATTCGATCGGTGAGTTTTCGGCCAACCATTCCCGCCGCGCCGACAATGAGTGCGTGCATAACGTGTCTCCTCCCTGAGAAATTCGCAGTCTACCATCATCAAAGATGTTGTAATGTTGTCTGATAACCAGATATATGCGGGATGCAAATCATTTTTGTCCAGCTGGTCGAGATGGGGCGACGGGTGAGCACGAAGAACAAGAGTGGGGGAGGTAGGCATGCAGAAAGGTGAGGCGGCGAAGGAACTTTGCACGATGCTAGGCGGCGACATGGTCTCGACCGATGCCGGGCTGATCGCGCGCCATTGCCAGGACTGGCACGGCGACATCACCAGTTCTGCCATTGCGCTTTTGCGACCGCGGAGCACCGAAGACGTATCCCGCGCCGTGCGAGCCTGTGCAAAGCTCGGGCTCGGCGTTGTGCCACAGGGGGGGCGTAGCGGACTTGCTCTGGGCGCGGTGCCCGATGCGCCTGAGTCTCAGGTCGTGTTGTCGCTCGAGCGTATGGACCGGGTCCGCAGCCTGAGCGCACAGGATTTCACGGCGGTTGTCGAAGCTGGTGTCGTGCTCGAGTCGTTCAAGGAAGAAGTGGCCGAGGCCGGTCTCTACTTCCCGCTCGCGCTCGGCGCGCAAGGCACCTGCCAGATCGGTGGCAATGTCTCGACCAATGCGGGCGGGGTGAACGTCCTGCGCTATGGAATGACGCGCGAGCTGGTGCTCGGGCTTGAGGTCGTCCTGCCGGACGGTCGCGTGCTCGATCGGCTCAGTCGGCTGCGCAAGGATAATCGCGGGATCGATCTCAAGCAGCTTTTCATCGGAGCCGAAGGGGTGCTGGGCATCGTCACGGCCGTGTCCTTCAAGCTGATGCCCGCACCCGACCA
Organism: Thioclava sp. F36-6; assembly: GCF_002020305.1. Classification (NCBI taxonomy): domain Bacteria; kingdom Pseudomonadati; phylum Pseudomonadota; class Alphaproteobacteria; order Rhodobacterales; family Paracoccaceae; genus Thioclava; species Thioclava sp. F36-6. Next base: position 369,444 of record NZ_MPZX01000001.1, read on the forward strand.
AGTCTCGACCGCGTTGCTGGCGCTCGACTCGCTAGAAGGCGCGATCGAGCTTTACCGTCTCGCGCGTCGCCAGTGCTGTGACCTCATGTCGGCCTTCGAATTCCTGCCCGCCGAGGCATTCACGCTCGCACGCGAGGGTATTCCCGATCTTTCGCTGCCGCTTGAGCCCGCACATCGCGCCTATGCGCTGGTTGAGCTTTCGGGCTCGGGTCTCGTCGATATCGAGGCTCTTCTTTCTCAATTCCTCGAACTGGCGATGGAAGAGGGGCTCGTGCGCGACGGCGTGGTCGCGCAGTCGAAAGCTCAGGCGCGGAATATCTGGCTGGTGCGTGAGGGGATGAACGAGGGGCAGGCGCGGCGCGGAAAACATCTGCGCACGGATCTCTCGGTGCCGCTTTCAGAACTGGCTGCGTTCGTTGCTGAGGCCGAGGCGGCGGTCGGAGAAGCCTTGCCCGGGGCGGTCTGCGTCTCCTACGGTCACGTGGGGGATGGCAATGTGCATCTGAACGTGCTGCCAGACCCGGAGGGCATGGAGGCGCTCGATCAGCAGATTTTTCGAGCTAAAACAGTTCTCAACGGGGTCCTGGATCGCTATGACGGTTCGATCAGCGCAGAGCACGGGGTCGGACGTCTCAAGAAGGCCGACTTCGCCGCGCGCGCATCTTCGGTTCAGCATGATCTGCTGGGGCGGATCAAGCGGGCGATCGATCCAAATTTGACGATGAACCCCGGGTGTCTGATCGACCTCGAAAGTTGACGGACTTGGGACGAGATGAGGAATGAGTGATGGATAATGAGTTCGAGCAGATTGCCCGCACGGATCACCTGCCAACGCGGATCGCCACGCAGTTCGCCAAGCGGATTTATGATGGCGTGCTGAAGGCCGGTGACAAGCTGCCGACAGAGCATGCGATGTCCAAGACCTTCGGCGTGAGCCGCACCGTCGTGCGCGAAGCGATTGCGCAACTGCGCAACGAGGGGCTGGTCGAGACGCGACAGGGTGTCGGTGCCTTCGTGGTGGAGCGCAAGGCACGCCAGATCCGTCTCGAGGATGGCAAGAAGATGGACCGGCACGCCTTCAACGATCTCTATCAGGTGCGCGTGCCGCTGGAGATGGAAGCGGCTGCACTCGCAGCAGTGAACCACACCGAGGCCCAGATGGCGGCGCTCGACGCCGCGATGATGGGCCTGTCGGGTATTCGTGATTGGGGCAAGTCGGGCGTCACCGCCGACCTCGATTTCCACCGCATCATCGCCGAGGCGACGGGCAATGACTATTTCGTGCAATTCGTCACCGCGATCTCGGAGCGGATCAGCCATGTCATTACGATCGCGCGCGCCGAGGGGCAGCTCGACGATGTGATCGCGTGGACGATCGAAGAGCACGGGGCGATTTGCGAGGCCATTCGAGCGCGCAATCCCGCCGCGGCACGGGCCGCGATGCAGCGCCATCTGGTCAACTCCGCGGAACGTGTCGGCCTGCAGTTCGAATTCGTCGAGTAAGCTCAGCATCACATACGCTTGAGCCGCATGGGCGGCGCAAAATAGGGGTTGTATTTTAGGTTGTAGTGTTGTCTGACATCATATGTCAGTGCGGTATGAGGAGATACTGCGCCCGACAACATGGAGGGGGAATTGGCACCTATGCTCAATTTGGAAACGGGCCGTATTTTGCCCGAGGATGACGCACGCGCCCTGCTGGTCGGCCGGGTCTGGTCGAAGGCGGAAGGCGGGCCCTGCGTAACCGTTCTGCGCAACGGAATCCTGCACGATCTTACGCATATCGCAGCGACGGTTTCCGGGCTTCTGGAGCGCGACGATTTGCACGCAATTCTGCGGCGCGACGATCTGCCGGTGCTCGGCTCACTCAAGGATTTTCTGTCCGGGGCGGCCGGTCATCTCTTGGCCCCGATCGATCTTCAGGCGGTGAAGGCCGCGGGCGTCACCTTCGCTGAAAGTATGCTGGAGCGCGTGATCGAAGAACGCGCCGGCGGCGACCTTCAGGCCGCGCAGGACATTCGCGCCAAGCTCGCCCCGGTGATCGGTGAGAGCCTACGCGATATCTCCGCCGGATCGGAAGCCGCTACGAAAGTGAAGGCACTGCTGCAGGAGATGGGCCTCTGGTCGCAATATCTCGAGGTCGGCATTGGTCCGGACGCAGAGATCTTCACGAAGGCCCAGCCCATGTCATCTGTCGGATGCGGTGCCGAGATCGGCATCCACCCGATTTCGGACTGGAACAATCCCGAGCCCGAGATTGTGCTGGCGATCCGCTCGGATGGCACGATCCTCGGTGCGACGTTGGGCAATGACGTAAACCTGCGCGACGTCGAAGGCCGCTCGGCGCTCCTGCTCGGCAAGGCCAAGGATAACAACGCCTCCTGCGCGATCGGGCCATTCCTGCGGATTTTCGACGACCATTTCACGCTCGCCGATGTCGAGACCGCGGTCGTCACTCTGCGCGTGCGCGGAACCGACGGGTTCGAGATGGCGGGTGAGAGCCGCATGGAGGCGATCAGCCGGTCGCCCGCCGAGCTCGCTCGGCAGATGCTCAATCGCAGCCACCAATATCCCGACGGCGCGGTCCTGTTCCTCGGCACGCTTTTCGCGCCGGTGCAGGATCGCCGTGCGCCGGGGCAGGGCTTCACCCACGAGACCGGCGACGAGGTCGAGATTGCTTCGCCGCGGCTCGGGGCTCTGGTGAACCGCGTCGCTCGCTGTGATGCCTGTCCCGAATGGGTCTTTGGCAGCCGCGCGCTGATTGCCAACCTGGTCGCCCGCGGCCTCGGCGACAGGGTGTAAGCGGATGCAGAAACTTATCGCACTCTTCTACCGTGGCCTCGACATCCTGCTGGCGCTTTTGCTCGCCGGGATGGCTCTGATGGTCTTTCTCAATGTCATCCTGCGCTACGCGTTCGATAGCGGCATTGCCGTCTCGGAGGAAATGTCGCGCTTCTTCTTCGTCTGGCTGACCTTCATCGGCGCCGTCGTCGCACACCATCACCATATGCATATGGGCATGGAGACGGTGGTCGCGGCCTTCGGTCGTCGCGGACGCATGGTCCTGATGGGGCTGAGCGAGATCGTGATCATCGGCTGTTCGGCGGTGCTCTTTATCGGCACATGGAAGCAGCTGCCGATCAACATGACGATGGGCGCTCCGGTAACGATGATGCCGATGGGCTTTGTCTACGGCACCGGGCTGTTCACGGGTGCCGGGATCATCCTCATCTCGCTCGAGCGGCTCTTCCGGTTGCTGACCGGTCGGATGAGCGACGCCGAGTTCGCCCGCTTCGCAGGCCAACATCATGACGCTGACGATATCGAGGGGCGTGCATCATGACCCTCGTTGTCTTTCTTGTCGCGCTCATCGGCGCCATGGCCATCGGGGTTCCTGTTGCCTTCGCTCTGATCTTCTGCGGCATCGCGCTGATGGAATATCTGGGGATGTTCAACACCCAGATCATCGCCCAGAATATGGCGATCGGGGCGAATACCTTCACCCTCCTCGCGATCCCGTTCTTCATTCTCGCAGGCGAACTGATGAATGCCGGCGGGCTCTCGCGCCGGATCATCGACTTCGCGATCGCCTGCGTCGGGCATATCCGCGGCGGTCTGGGCATCGTCGCCATCATGGCGGCGGTGATCCTCGCCTCGATCTCTGGCTCGGCTGCCGCCGATAGTGCCGCACTCGCTGCGATCTTGCTGCCGATGATGAGCCGCGCCGGCTATGACGTGCCGCGTTCTGCCGGCCTGATCGCCGCAGGTGGCGTGATCGCGCCGGTCATCCCGCCCTCGATGGCCTTCATTATCTTCGGCGTCGCGAGCAACCTTTCGATCTCCAAGCTGTTCATGGCTGGCATCGCACCTGGTGTCCTGATGGGGACCGTGCTGATCGTCACTTGGCTCTTCGTTGCCCGGAAGGACAAGGCCGAGACGTTGCCGCGTGCCAGCTGGGGCGAGAAAGGCCGGGCAGGGATGCGCGCAATCTGGGCGCTTGGCATGCCGGTGATCATTCTCGGCGGTATCAAGTTCGGTGTCGTCACCCCGACCGAGGCTGCGGTGATCGCGACCTTCTATGCGCTCTTCGTCGGGCTCTTCGTCTATCGCGAACTCACCTTGAAATCCCTGCCGGGCGTGTTCATCGCGGCAGGTCGCACAACGGCGGCGATCATGTTCCTTGTCTGTGCCGCGCTGGTCTCGGCTTGGCTCATCACGATGGCGAATATCCCCGCCGAGCTCGGCAGCATCATCGAACCGCTGATCGAGCATCCGAAGCTGCTCATGGCCTTCATCATGGTGCTGATTATTATGGTCGGTACCGCCCTCGATCTCACGCCGACGATCCTGATCCTGACCCCGGTGCTCTTGCCGCTGGTGCAGAAGGCGGGAATCGATCCGATCTACTTCGGTGTGATGTTCATCATGAACTGCTGCATCGGACTTCTGACGCCGCCTGTCGGTGTCGTCCTCAACGTGGTCAGCGGGGTCGGGAGGATCCCCCTTGGCCGTGTGATCATCGGTGTCTGGCCCTTCCTCGTGGCCGAGATCCTGGTGCTCTTCGTTCTCGTGGCCTTTCCGCAGATCGTGCTCGTTCCGGCACATTGGTTCTACTGACCGGTCACGGGTCAACATTTGCCAACGTTAATTTCCAAAGGGAGGAAACAATGAAAACCAAGGCAATTAAAGCAGCGCTTCTGCTTGGCACGATGGTAGCGGTCGCAAGCCCTGCCGCAGCCGAATTCCACGACCGCACGATCCGTATTTCCAACGGTGTCGCCGAAAACCACCCGGTGCATAATGGCGTCGATGCGATGCAGCAGTGTCTTGACGACAAGACCGGCGGCAAGATGAAGCTTCAGGCTTACTGGAGCGGTTCGCTTGGCGGCGACCTTCAGGCGACCCAGGCGCTTCGCTCGGGCACGCTCGACGCGGTGGTGACCTCGTCCTCGCCGCTTGTCGGGATCGAACCGGCGCTCGGTGTGTTCGATCTGCCGTTCCTGTTCCAGACCAACGAGGAAGCCTACGCCGTCATGGATGGCGATTTCGGCAAGTTCCTGAATGACAAGCTGGCCGACAAAGGGCTGGTCAACCTCGCCTATTGGGAGAACGGGTTCCGTAACGTGTCGAACTCGAAGCGTCCGATCACCAAGTGGGAAGACCTCAAAGGCATCAAGATTCGCGTGATGCAGAACAACATCTTCCTCGACACTTTCGACAATCTCGGCGCCAACGCGACGCCGATGGCCTTCGGCGAAGTGTTCTCTGCACTGGAGACCGGCGCGATCGATGCACAGGAAAACCCCTATGTCACGATCGACACTTCGAAGTTCTACGAAGTGCAGAAATATATCAGCGAGACGAAGCACGCGTATACGCCCTTCCTCTTCCTGTTCTCGAAGCCGATCTTCGATACGTTCGATCCCGACGAACAGGATGCGCTGCGCACCTGTGCAGTCAAGGGCGGCTCAGTCGAGCGCAACGTGATCCAGGATCTCAACAAGAAATCGCTCGAGAAGATGGAAAAGGCCGGGATCAAGTTCAACAAAGTCTCGCCTGAAGAGCTGGCTCGCATGCGTGAGAAGTCGCAGGTCGTCTACGACAAGCACCGCGACGAAATCGGTGGCGACGTCATCGATCGGGTGCAGAAGACGATCGACGGGCTTCGCTCCGAGAAGAAAGCGAGCAGCAACTGAGGCTGCGTAATGTAGTCTCAAGCTGATCCGCCCATTCCCTCGGGCGGATCAAGAGGCGGGCCATGTCCTCCGGCCCGCCTCTCTCTTTCTGGTCACGACACGGACACGAGGATAGGGCGATGAACACATTCGATCTCTCAGGCAAAACCGCACTGGTCACCGGCTCGTCTCGCGGTCTGGGCAGAACCTTCGCGGAGGCGCTGGCGGCCGCGGGCGCGCACGTGGTGCTCAACGGGTTTGATGCCGCACGGCTCGAGCAGACTCGAAAGGAAATGATCGAACAAGGCTACGACGTGAGCGCCGCGGCCTTCGACGTCTCCGACGAGGCCGCCGTGCGCGCGGCGTTCGAGAGGTTCGACGCGGAGGGGCGCACCCCGGACATTCTGGTGAACAATGCCGGTATCCAGTTGCGCCGTCCGATGTTGGAACTGAGCGCGGCGGACTGGCAGCGCGTGCTCGATACCAACCTGACCTCTGCATTCCTTTGTGGCCGCGAAGCAGCTTCGCGGATGATCGCGAAAGGGGGCGGCAAGATCATCAATATCGGCTCGTTGATGAGCGACCTCGCCCGCGTCACGGTCGCGCCCTACACGGTCGCCAAAGGGGGCGTCAAAATGCTGACGCGGTCGATGGCGGCGGAGTGGGCCGGCTCGAACATTCAAGCGAACGCCATCGGACCCGGCTACATGATGACCGACATGACGCGCCCGCTTCAGGAAGATCAGGATTTCGACAGCTGGGTCCGCGGGCGCACACCCGCCGGGCGCTGGGGAAAGCCCGAGGAATTGCAGGGCGCGGTGATATTTCTCGCCTCGTCGGCCTCGGATTTCGTGAACGGACAAATCCTCTACATCGACGGCGGCATGACGGCGGTTCTTTGAAACCGCGCGCATTGAACGAAGGGTCTCTGCTACGCCGTTCTGCGTCGGGCCCGGTGACGAATTAACAAGGAGACATCATGACCTTCACCCCGCACGGAAAACACCTGATCGCTAGCGACTGGGTCGGCACCGACAAAACGTTCTCTTCCGACCCAGCCCATGGGCCGAGCCATGAGTTCTGCGTCGGCACGGTCGAGATGGTGAACGCCGCCTGCGAGGCAGCCGAAGAGGCGTTCTGGGACTACGGCTATTCGAGCCGTGAGACCCGCGCTAAGTTCCTCGAGGCTATCGCCGACGAGATCGACGCCCGCGGTGAGGCGATCACCGAGATCGGCACGCAGGAAAGCGGTCTGCCCGAGGCGCGCCTGAACGGCGAGCGGGGCCGCACCGTGGGCCAGCTGCGCCTCTTTGCCAGCCACATTCGCAACGGCGACTATCTCGACCGCCGCCATGACGAGGCGCTTCCCGATCGCCAGCCGCTGCCGCGCCCCGATCTGCGGATGATGCAGCGTCCGATCGGCCCGGTCGCGGTCTTCGGCGCGTCGAACTTCCCGCTGGCGTTTTCGACGGCGGGCGGCGACACCGCCGCCGCGCTGGCCGCGGGGTGCCCGGTCGTGGTGAAGGGCCATTCCGCCCATCCCGGCACCGGCGAAATCGTGGCCGAGGCGATCAAGGCCGCAGTCGAGAAATGCAACATGCCCAAGGGCGTCTTCAGTCTCATCCAGGGCGGACGCCGTGACGTGGGTCAAGGGCTCGTGCAGCATCCGCTGATCAAGGCGGTGGGCTTCACTGGTAGCTTGGGCGGTGGTCGTGCGCTGTTCGATCTGTGTGCGCAGCGTCCCGAGCCGATCCCGTTCTTCGGCGAGCTCGGCTCGGTCAACCCGATGTTCCTGCTGCCCGAGGCGGCGAAGGCACGTGGCGCCGAGATCGGCACCGGCTGGGCAGGCTCGCTGACGATGGGCGCGGGCCAGTTCTGCACCAACCCGGGCATCGCCGTGGTCGAGGAAGGCCCGGCAGGCGACGCTTTTGTCGCCGCCGCAAAAGAGGCGCTGTCGGCCTCCGGCCCGCAGGTCATGCTGACGGACGGCATCGCGCAGGCCTATCGCGACGGCAAGGACCGGTTCGATACCCGCAACTCCGTGACTCCGGTGCTGACGACCGAGCAGGAAGGCCGCAACGCCTCCCCGAACCTCTACGAGACGAGCGCAGAGAACTACCTGCAGGACCACGCGCTTGGCGAGGAAGTCTTCGGGCCGCTCGGTCTTGTCGTCCGGGTCTCGGACCCCGCGCAGATGGTCGATCTTGCGAAGGGCTTCGAGGGTCAGCTGACCGCCACGATGCATCTCGATGACGGCGATGCGGAGCTTGCCCGCAAGCTGCTGCCGGTGCTCGAGCGCAAGGCGGGCCGCGTGATGGCCAACGGCTTCCCGACCGGTGTCGAGGTCAGCGATGCGATGGTCCATGGCGGGCCCTATCCTGCGTCCACGAACTTCGGCGCGACCTCGGTCGGCACCCTTTCGATCCGGCGCTTCCTGCGGCCGGTCTGCTACCAGAACATCCCCGAGGGCGTGCTGCCCGCGGACCTTGCGTGAGTTTCGTCGGCTTTCGTTTCAGGCAGAACGATGAACAGCCTGAAGTGGTCGCTTAAGCTACACGCTCTTGAGGATGTTGCTGCGTTTGGCAGGCCTTCGATTTTTGGTCGGGCGAAGTCCTTCCCGGGGGGGCGAACTATGGTGCCCCCCGCGTGCCGCCTTTTTTGAGCATAAGCCGAAGCTGCCGCGCCGGCCCGCAATCCAGCCGTTCAGGAAAGCTAGCTATAGTCTGTCATATAGCTAGCTTTTCCCGACAGACCCCCGGCGCCGTTTTTCGCACCGGTCTCCTGCCCGTTTTTTCAGGTCACCAACTTATCCTCGAGCGAGAGCCAAGGAAGAGAAGAGGTGATCCATGAGCTATCAGTTTGTCCATATCGAATGCTATTCGGCGGCCCCGCGCAAGGTGAAGGGTGCGCCCGAGCAGGTGAACACGGCCGTGCAGGTCTTTGGCGAGGCGATGCGGGTGCCACGCTATTCGCGCCATGTCGCCGAACCGAAAGCGCCGATCAAGCTTGACGGCACGACGACGCTCAAAAAGCTCGAGGCGCTCTGGGCCAAGAAGGTGGAGACGATCCGTGAGACCGTGAAAAGTGCGAAAGGCACGAGCTATCAGCGTCGGCTGCGTCGGGATGCGGCGACGCTTTATGCGGAAGTCCATTCGCATCCGATGACCGCCGCCGCCTTAAGGGACGACTGGGAGCGCCATAAACGAGAGATTCTCAGCTGGGCGGAAAGGGTGCTCACGCATTTCGAAGCGCGTATGCCGCAGGGCGTGGAGTGGGTGGCGGTGCTGCATGTCGACGAGGCGCAGGTCCATCTCCACATTCTCGCAGTCAATGCCGAAGACCCGAAACTTGATGCAAACAAACTACATGCGGGCAAGCGCGCAGCCGCGGAGGTGCGCGCCTCCCGCGAGATCCCTTCAGCCATCGTCTCTCTCCCGCGCCCTGCTCCCAGGCCGCTTCCGCCGAGACCGCGCAAGCGGGCTCTTGGCAAGCGACCGGAAACGATCACGCGCAACAAGGCGCATAATGCCGCGCGTCTTGAGGCGTGGCGCACGGACTGTCGCGCGGCGCGGGCTGAAAATGCGAAGGTGCTCGCGTCGTGGAAAGAAGAGAACCGCACCCATCTGAAGGCGGCTCGAAAACTGCGGGGTGAGGTTCCGGAAATGGTCGCCTACCGTGCGGCCATGCGTCAGTTCCAGGACGATTACCACCGGGCGGTCGGAGAGCACTGCGGGCTCTTGCGCGACGGGCCGCGAAAAGCGCGGCTAACGACGAAACAAAATGCCGCGCGCAAGGCGATCGCGGAGCAGATGCGAGTGCAGTCTGCGGAGCTCGACCGAAGAACTCTTGAGTTTGCGCAAAAGCAAGCCGCCCTGAGCAATGTCATCGCCGCGCTTTCCGGCGGCGGTGCCGAAATTTTGGGCGGCGAGTTAGTGATGGAGGATATGCCTAACTGTCTCACTAAGCTTGGTGAGAGCGACGAAGACCGGATCATCCAGGGGATTCTGGATCTCCTAGTGCGTGCAGGGGAGGCCGGTGTTGGTGCGCTGCAGCTGTCGCGCGATGACGAGATTGATGGGCCGGGGATGGGGTAGGCGCCCGATGCCTTCTCCTATGCCGACCTTGCGTTCCTAAGTCGAAGTATTCGGCGATCACGCCGTCCCGACTTCAGCTCTGCCGAGGCGCGACCTCGAAAAGCTCTGTGTGATCATCCTGAATGCGGTCGATCTGATCGAGGATCCGCGACAGGTGATCGCGCATCGCCTGCGTCGCGCGGTCAAGGTCCCGGCTTTCGAGCGCGCTCAGGATCTTCACGTGATCGTCGAACGCATCGCGCGAGGCGAAAGACAGCGACAGCATCCGCACGCGGTCCATGTGCCCCTTGTTCTCGGCGATCAGTTCCCATGTGAAGCCGAGCCCGGCACGGGTGCAGATCTCGCGATGAAACTGATCGTCCAGTTCGTGGAATTTGGTCTTCTCACCCTTTTCCATCGCGGCGCGCTGTTGCTCGATCAGATCGCGCAACGCCGCGAGATCCTCATCGGTCAATGCGGCGACCGCGACGCGCACAGTTTCAACCTCGAGCGCGTTGCGAATGAAGCGCGCCTGCAGCACCGCTTCGCGTGAAATCAGCGAGACCGTCGTCGCACGCTGAGGTCGAATCACAAGAAATCCGAGCTTCGACAAACGGTAGAAGGCATCGCGCACCGGCTGGCGCGAAACCCCCATCTGCTTGGCGACCTCCACTTCTGAGAGCTTGGTGCCCGGTGGCAGGGATAGCCCCAGAACCTGTTGGCGTAAATGTTCGAAAACGACATCGGAAACCGACATGCGTGCGTTCTGATCAAGCTGGGTCAAAGGCAGGGGCGCGGGCATCGGAACTCCTCGTTGACGGTCCGGGTATTCTAGCATATTAGTTTATTAGTTCGGTGGTAGTCCACCTAAGAAAATAGCTACAGGGGGAGCGATAGACCATGGCGCTGTTGAATAAAGATCGCCTGCTGCCAGCGGATCCGGGGGTTCGTGCCCTTGCGCGCGATCTCTATGACACGATCAAGGACGCCCCGATCATCTCGCCCCACGGCCATACCGATCCGCGCTGGTATGCGCAGAACGAAGCCTTTCCCGATCCCGCCCAGCTTTTCGTGACGCCCGATCACTATGTGTTCCGGATGCTTCACAGCCAAGGCGTGCCGCTGGAAGCGCTTGGCGTGCCGCGCGTCGATGGCGGCGAGACGGAAACCGATGGCCGCAAGATCTGGCGGCTGTTCGCGGAGCATTACCACCTGTTCCGCGCCACGCCCTCGCGGATCTGGCTGGACCATGCGTTCGAGACGATCTTCGGCTTCACCGAGCGGCTCAGCGCCGACACCGCGGACATGTATTACGATCGCATTTCGGAGGCGCTTCAGCGCCCGGAGATGCGCCCGCGCGCTTTGTTCGATCAGTTCAATATCGAGGTGATCGCGACGACCGAAAGCCCGCTCGAGGATCTGAAATGGCATCGGATGATCCGCGAAAGCGGGTGGGGCGGGCGCGTGATCACCGCCTATCGCCCCGATCCGGTGGTCGATCCCGATTTCGAAGGCTTCGCGCAGAATGTCGAGACGTTCTGTCAGCTTGGCGGGCAGTCGGGCACATCCTTCGCGGCCTATCTGGACGCCCATCGCGACCGGCGCGCCTATTTCGCCTCTTTCGGGGCGACCTCGACCGACCACGGTCATCCGAGTGCCGCGACGCTCAATCTGGATCGCGCCGCGGTAGAGGCGCTCTATGACAAGGTGCTCGCGGGGAAAGCGGACGCGGCGGAGCGCGAGGCATTCCGCGCCCAGATGCTGACCGAGATGGCGAAGCTGTCCTGCGAGGACGGTCTGGTGATGCAGATCCATCCCGGCTCGTCGCGCAACCATTCTGATCCTATCCTGTCCCGCTTCGGGCGCGACAAGGGCTGCGATATCCCGACGCGCACCGATTATGTCGCAGCCCTCAAGCCGCTTCTGGATGCGGTGGGGCAGAACCCCGAGCTGCGCGTCATCCTGTTCACACTCGACGAGACCACCTATGCGCGCGAGCTGGCGCCGCTGGCAGGGGTCTATCCCTGTCTGCGCCTCGGCCCCGCGTGGTGGTTCCACGACAGCTTCGAGGGCATGTGGCGCTACCGCGAGATGACCACCGAAACCGCGGGTTTCTACAACACGGTCGGCTTCAACGACGACACCCGTGCCTATTTGTCGATCCCCGCGCGCCATGACGTCGCGCGCCGGGTCGATGCCGGATTCCTTGCCAACTTGGTCGCCACCGGGCGGCTGACGGAGGAGGAAGCTTCTGAGGTCATCCACGACCTCACACACAGGCTTGCACGCCAAGCCTACAAGCTCTGATTGAGCACTTTCTGGGAGGAGAGAAGTAATGAAGAAGACACTGACACCTATCGCTGCGCTGCTGATTTCGGCCGCCAGCGTCACGACCGCGTCGGCCTGCGACATGACCCTGCGCTCGTCGGACACCCACCCCGACGGCTACCCGACCGTCGAGGCGGTGAAATCGATGGCGAAAGAGGTCGAGGCGAAGACCAATGGCCGAATCTGCATCGAGGTCTACCCTTCGGCTCAGCTCGGCGAGGAAAAGGATACGATCGAGCAGACCCAGCTGGGCGTGATCGACATGGTGCGCGCCTCGTTCGGCACCTTTAACGACATCGTGCCGGAAACGCAGCTGTTCTCGCTGCCCTACCTGTTCCGCTCGGTCGAGCATCAGCACCACGTTCTCGACGGGCCGATCGGCGCGGAAGTCGGCAAGGCGTTCGAGGCACATGATCTGGTGCAGCTGGCCAATTACGACGCCGGTTCGCGCAGCTTCTACAACTCCGAGCATCCGATCAAATCGATCGACGATCTTCAGGGCATGAAGTTCCGCGTGATGCAGAACGACGTGTTCGTCGACATGATGAAGGCGATCGGCGCCAATGCTACGCCGATGCCCTATGGCGAGGTCTATTCCTCGATCCAGACCGGCGTCATCGACGGCGCAGAGAACAACTGGCCCTCCTATGACAGCTCGGGCCATTACGAGGTCGCGCCCTATTACACGCAGGACCAGCACCTGATGGTGCCGGAACTGGTGGCGATGTCGCTCACGACCTGGAACAAGCTGAGCCCCGACGACCAGAAGGTCATCAAGGCTGCTGCGAAGAACTCGGAAACGCTCGAGCGCAAGCTCTGGGCCGAGCAGGAAAAGAAATCCGAGGACAAGGTCGAAGCGGCTGGCGTCAAAGTCGTGAAGGATATCGACAAGCAGCCCTTCATCGACGCGATGAAGCCGGTCTACGACAAGTATGTGACCACGCCCGAGGCGAAGGATTTGGTGGCGCGCATTCAAGCGACGAAGTGATCTGACCCCTCGACCCCCGCCCGAAGGGGCGGGGGCACCTTCTTTCCGTGGAGTTCCCTCCGATGCGCAACATTGTGGAGAAACTAGCCGTCTGGACCGGCTGGTTGGGCCAGGCTGCCCTATGGCTATCAGGGATCGGGTTGGTGCTGATGACGGCCTTCGTCTTCGCCCAGGTCTTTTACCGCTACGTCCTCGGCTCAAGCCTGTTCTGGGCCGAACCGGCCAGTGTGATCCTGATGGGTTGGTTCATCTTTCTCGGCGCGGCTGTCGGCATCCGGGAGGGCTACCACCTCAGCTTCGACGTGCTGCTTTTCGTGCTGCCCGAAAAGGTGCGCCTGACCTTCTTCTCGATCTCGGACCTCGTGGTCGCGGCCTTCGGTTTCGGGATGCTCAAATACGGCTGGGAGCTGGCTGACAAGATGGCCGCCACGACGATTTCGGGGCTCGGCGTTTCCGGGGCCTTCCGCTTCGTGCCGGTCGCGGCGGGCGGAGCGCTGCTGATGATCTTCTGCGCCGAGCGCATCCTGCGCCGGCTCGCGGGTCTGTCTACGTCGCGGTTCGGCGACGATCACGACGCGGCGGAGCTCGAGGGCGAAGCTGTAACTGGCGAAGGGAACTGAGCTCATGGAACTCTGGATCTTGTTCGGGACCTTTACCGTCCTTCTGCTGATCGGAACGCCGGTCGCATTCTGTCTCGGCGTGGCCTCCTTTGCGACAGTCACCTATCTCGGGCTTCCCCCGGTGGTGGTGTTCCAGCGTCTGAATTCCGGCGTCTCGGTCTTTGCGCTGATGGCGATCCCGTTCTTCATCTATGCCGGTGACCTGATGGTGCGCGGCGATATCGCGCGGCGGTTGGTCGCGCTGGCGGGCGCCTTGGTGGGGCATATGCGCGGCGGGCTGGGGCAGGTGAACATCCTCGCCTCGGTGATGTTCGGCGGCGTGTCGGGCTCGGCTGCGGCGGATGCCTCGGCAGTGGGCGGCCTGATGGTGCCGCAGATGCGCGAACGAGGTTACGGCGCGGATTACGGCGTGAACATCACCGTCACGGCGGCGATCATCGCGCTGATGCTACCGCCCAGCCATAACATGATCATCTATTCGATCTCGGCAGGCGGGAAGATCTCGATCGCCGACCTGTTCACCGCCGGGATCATTCCGGGTCTGGTCCTTGCGCTGTCGCTGATGACCGCCGCCTATTTCGTCGCCAAACGCCGCGGCTACCCGACCGAACCGTTTCCCGGTCGCAGGGCCCTCGGGCGGTTGTTCTGGAACGCGATGCCCGGTCTGATCATGATCCTGATCATCTTCGGCGGCGTGCGCTCGGGCATTTTTACCGCCTCTGAAAGCTCCAATATCGCGGTGGTCTACGCGCTTCTGGTGACCGTCTTCCTGTATCGCACGATGAAGCTGTCGGATTTCATCGAAGCGACCAAGGGCGCGGTGCGCACGACGGCGATGGTGCTGATGGTGATCGGCTGCGCGGCCTCCTTCGGCTGGCTGCTGGCCTATCTGCAAGTGCCGGCCAAGCTGATCAATCTGCTCGAGAATTTCTCGCATAATCCGATCGTCATCCTGCTGCTGATCAACCTGTTGCTGCTGGTGCTGGGCACGTTCATGGACATGTCGCCGCTGATCGTGATCACCACGCCGATCTTCCTGCCCGTGGCTCAGGCCTTCGGCGTCGATCCGGTGCAGTTCGGGGTGATCCTCGTGCTCAACCTCGGGATCGGTCTCTGCACGCCGCCGGTCGGTGCGGTGCTGTTCGTCGGCTGCGCAGTGGGCCGGGTGCCGATCACGACGGTGATGAAATCGATCTGGCCGTTCTATTTCGCCACCTTCGCCACGCTGATGCTGGTGACCTACATCCCGGCGCTTTCGCTCTGGCTGCCGTCGGTCTTCCACTGAGAGGAGTTTTCGCATGAGCTATCCGATCGCCTATCCCGATGAAGGCATCGCCCGTCAGGTGCTGACCGAAAACGAGCAGATGATGCTGGTCTCGGTTCGCTTCGAGGCCGGGGCAGAGGGTGCGCTCCACTCGCATCCCCATGTGCAGGCTACCTACTGCAATTCCGGGGAATTTCGATTTGTCCTGGACGGCGCGGAGCACGTGCTGCGCGCCGGGGACAGCCTGATGATACCGTCTGGCGCCGAACACGGCTGTGTCTGTGTCGAAGCGGGGGAATTGCTCGACTGCTTCACCCCGCGCCGCGACGACTTTTTGTGAAAGGACATTCAATGCTCAGCGTAGAAACCCGCCACGCCATCCATCCCGACCACGCCCGCACGATGGGCACACAGGAACTGCGGGAGCATTTTCTGGGCGCCGGGCTGTTCGCGCCTGGCGAGATCCGCTTGATCTACACGCATTACGATCGGTTCACGCTCGGGGGCGCGGTGCCGAACGGTGCGCCGCTTACGCTCGACGTGGTGGACGAGACGCGGACCGCCACTTTCCTCGAGCGGCGCGAACTGGGCATCGTCAATATCGGCGGCACGGGACGCGTCTCTGCCGCTGGCGAGACTTGGGAGATGGGCCGCGGCGACGTGCTGTATCTCGGCATGGGCGCTGGCCCGGTGACGTTTGAGGGCGACGGGCGGTTCTATCTGGTTTCGGCCCCCGCGCATCGCGCATGTCCGCATCGCCTGATCAAACTGGCCGAGGCGAACCGCGTCGAGCTGGGGGAGGCTGCAACCTCCAACAAACGCGTCATCAACCAGTTCATCCACCCCACCGTGATGGAAAGCTGTCAGCTGGTGCTGGGGTATACGCAACTGGTCGAAGGCTCGGTCTGGAACACGATGCCCGCGCATGTCCATGACCGACGGATGGAAGCCTACCTCTATTGGGGCATGACACCTGAGGCGCGCGTGCTGCATCTGATGGGCGAGCCGACCGAAACGCGCCACATGATGATCGCCAACGAAGAGGCCGTGATCTCGCCGCCTTGGTCGATCCACTCCGGGGCCGGGATCGGGGAGTACACCTTCATCTGGGCGATGGCGGGCGATAACGTCGATTACACCGACATGGACTTCGTGCAGCCGGCGGATCTGAAATGAGCCCGTTTTCGCTAGAGAACCGCCGCGCCCTCGTCACCGGCGCGAATACCGGCATCGGTCAGGCGATCGCGGTGTCGCTGGCCGCGCAAGGGGCACATGTCACCTGCGCGGGGCGGCGCGAATGCACCGAAACGTTGGCGATGATCGCCGATGCGGGCGGGCAGGGCGAGGCGCTACTTCTCGATTTCGCCGACCCGATGGCCGCGCAGGACATCTTCGCGGATGCGGGCTATTCGATCCTCGTGAACAACGCGGGCATCATCCGGCGCGAAGACAGTCTGGACTTCACCGAAGCCGATTGGGACGCGGTGATGGACGTGAACCTCAAGGCGCTGTTCTTCACCACGCAAGCCTTTGCCCGCGCCGCGCTGGAGAAGGGGAATACCCCGGCAGCGGTGGTGAATATCGCGTCGCTGCTGTCCTTTCAGGGCGGCATTCGCGTGCCGTCCTACACCGCTTCCAAGCACGGCGTGGCGGGGCTGACCAAGATCCTCGCCAATGAATGGGCGGCGAAGGGGATCAACGTGAACGCCATCGCGCCTGGCTATATCGCGACCAACAACACCGAGGCCCTGCGTGCCGATCCGGAGCGCAGCGAGGCGATCCTTGCGCGCATCCCGGCGGGACGTTGGGGCGATCCTTCCGATATCGGCGGCACGGCCGCCTTCCTGTGTTCCCCCGCCGCGCGCTACATCCACGGCGCGGTGCTGAATGTCGATGGAGGCTGGCTTGCCCGCTGAACGTCTCACCCGCGAGCGCGCGAAGCTCAAAACCGGTATTGTCCATCTCGGCCTCGGCGCGTTCTTCCGCGCTCACGGCGCGATCTACACGGCCGAGGCTGCTGCGAAAAGCGGCGGCGATTGGGGGATCACCGGCGTGTCGCTGCAATCCTCGCGGATGCGCGATGCGCTGGCGCCGCAGGATTTCGCCTATAGCGGGCTGGAGTTTGGCCCCGAAGGCGAAACGCCCGAACGCATCGAGATCGTCAGCGATATTCTGGTGGCGCGCGAAGACCCGCAGGCGGTGCTCGACGTGATGGCCGATCCGGATGTGCGCATCGTCTCGCTAACGATCACCGAGAAGGGCTATTGCCATTCGCCCGCGACCGGCGCGCTCGACCCCGATCATCCCGATATCGTTCATGACATGGCCAACGACCTGCCCGTCTCTGCGCCCGGCTATCTGGTGCGTGCGCTGCAGCTGCGCCACGCGCGCGGCCTGCGTCCCTTCACCGCGATGAGCTGTGACAACCTGCCCGAAAACGGCCGGCTGCTGCGCGGCGTGGTGCTGGATCTGGCGCGTCGCATCGACCCGGAGCTGGCGGACTGGATCGCGGCTGAGGGGCGGTTCCCCTCGACCATGGTGGACCGCATCGTCCCCGCGACGAAGCCCGAGGACATCGCGCGGCTCGAAGAGCTCGCCGGCTGGCACGACGCCTTGCCGGTGATGCACGAGCCCTTCCGCCAATGGGTGATCGAGGATGATTTCGTCGATGGCGAGCGGCCCGATTGGGGCGCGGTCGGTGTCGAGATGGTCAGCGACGTCACTCCGTTCGAGCATATGAAACTGCGGATGCTGAACGGCACCCACAGCTCTCTGGCCTATCTGGGCTATCTGGCGGGGCATGAGACGATTTCCGACACGATGGACGACGAGGTGATGGCGGAATTCGTGCGCTATCTGTGGCGCGACGAGATCATCCCCTCGCTGACGCCGCCGCCGGGTGTGTCGCTCGAGGATTATGCCGACGCGCTTGCGGAGCGGTACGCCAATCCCGCGATCCGTCACCGGACATGGCAGATCGCGATGGATGGCAGCCAGAAGCTACCCCAGCGCATTCTGGCCACTGTTATGGACTCGTTGAAGGCCGGGCGGAGCTGTCCGGGCCTGATGCTCGCGATCGCGGCTTGGATGCGCTACGTCGGCGGCATCGACGAGAGAGGGCAGCCGATTGAAGTGAAAGACCCGCTGGCCGCCGAGCTGCGCGCGCTCTCCGACAGCGCAGCGGATGCCGAGGGCAAGGTTGCGGCGCTTCTGTCGTTGCGTTCTGTGTTTCCGCCCGAGCTCGCACAATCCCTGCAGGCCCCGGTCACGGAGGCCTATCGCGCGCTCGTCGAAAAAGGCGCGCGCGCTGCGGTGCAGGAGGTTCTCCAATGATCGAGAGCTGGCGTTGGTATGGCCCCGAGCTGGACACGATTTCCTTGCCGCAGATCACGCAAACGGGCGCATCCGGTATCGTCACGGCACTGCACGAGATTGCCTATGGCGAGGTCTGGTCGCGTCAGGCGATCTCGGAACGACGGGCACTGATCGAGGCGGCGGGGCTGCATTGGCATGTGGTCGAAAGCCTGCCGATCCACGAGCGGATCAAGCGCGGTGAGGGTGATCTGAGCGCGCTTTTCGCCAATTATCGCCAATCGATGGCCAATCTCGCGGCCGAGGGTATCTCCACGATCTGCTACAACTTCATGCCGGTGCTGGACTGGACTCGCACCGATCTGACCGCGCCGCTTGCGACCGGTGGTAGCTGCCTGCGCTTTGAGGCCTACCGCATGGCGGCATTCGAGATTCACATGCTGGGGCGCGAAGGGGCCGAGGACGATTACACGCCCGACGTTTGCGTCCGCGCCAAGGCATGGTTCGAGGGCTCGACGCAGTCGGAGCGCGATGCACTGTTGCACGCGATCATGTCGGGGCTGCCGGGCGCCTATGACCGCTACGACATCGCCGGTCTGCGGGACCAGCTCGCGCTTTATGACGGCATCGATCGCGACGAGATCCGGCGCAATTTCAAACGCTTCCTCGATGAGGTGATCCCCGCGGCGGAGGAACTGGGGCTGCGGTTCTGCGTCCATCCCGACGATCCGCCGCGCGACATTCTGGGTCTGCCCCGTGTCGTCTCCAATGCCGAGGATATCGACTGGATCCTGCGGGCGCATGATAGTCCCGCGAACGGGCTGACGCTTTGCACCGGCTCGCTCGGGGCGAACCCGGCCAACGATCTGCCCGCGATCGCCGAGCGCTTTGCGCCGCATATCCATTTCGCGCATCTGCGCAACGTGCGCAAAGATCCCGATGGCAGTTTCGAGGAAGCCGCGCATCTGGGTGGCGATACCGATATGGTCGCGGTTTCCGCGGCTCTGCTGGCCGAGGAAACGCGCCGGACCTCCGAGGGGCGTGCGGATGCGCAGATTCCGTTCCGCCCCGATCACGGTCATGTCTTGCTCGATGACGCCGCCCGCGGTTCTTTCCCCGGCTATCCGCTGATCGGGCGGATGCGCGGGCTGGCCGAGATGCGCGGCGTGATTGCCGGGTTGAAAGGGCGTCGCGATGGCTGAAGCGATTACACTTCATCCGCGCGATACCGTAGCCGTTCTGGCCGCGCGCGCCGATGCGGGCAGCATCCCGCTTGGCACCGGTGAACCGCTCGCGCAGCCAGTCTCCGCCGGGCACAAGCTGGCGCGGGTGGCGATGGCCGAGGGTGATCCGGTGATCAAGTTCGGCCAGATCATCGGCCGGGCCAGCGCTCCGATTTCGGTGGGCGAACATGTCCATAGCCACAATGTCAGCTATTCCAAGCATGACGAGACCCACCAGATCGGCGCGGATCTCGCAAACGCCGAGGCCGCGATCCCGAAGGGCGCGCCCCGCAGTTTCATGGGCTACGAACGCGCCGACGGTCGGGTCGGCACGCGTAATTATATCGCGCTCTGCGCAACGGTGAACTGCTCGGCCACGGTGATCAAATGCGCAGCCGCCGAGATCACGGCTGAGGGCGCGCTCGATCCTTATGACAACATCGATGGCGTCGTCGCCTTCGCCCATGGCACCGGCTGTGGCATGGCGGCGAGCGGGCGCGGGGCGGACAGCCTCGAGCGTGTCCTCTGGGGCCATGCGATCCATCCCAATGTCGGCGCGGCGATCTTCGTGGGACTGGGCTGCGAGGTGATGCAGATCGCGCGCATGGAGGCGCATTTCGGGTCGGCCGGGACCGAACGGTTCCACGCGCTGACCATTCAGGAGACCGGCGGCACCCGCGCCACGATCGAGGCGATCAAGACGAAACTCCGTGAAATACTGCCGGAGGTAAACAAGGCCAGCCGCAGCTCCTGCCCGGTTTCCGCGCTGCGCATCGGGCTGCAATGCGGCGGCTCGGACGGGTTCTCCGCGATCACTGCAAACCCGGCGCTGGGTGTTGCCTCGGACCTGATCGTGGGGCAGGGCGGGGGCGTGATCCTCTCCGAGACACCTGAAATCCATGGCGCCGAAGACCTGCTGCTGCGCCGAACGACACCCGAGGTTGCGGAGCAACTCCTTGGCTGTCTCGACTGGTGGGAAGGCTATGCGGCACAGGGGGGCGGCTCGATGGATAACAACCCCAGCCCCGGCAACAAGCAGGGCGGGATCACCACGATCCTCGAGAAATCCCTCGGCGCGGTCGCGAAGGCCGGGGCGACGCCGCTGCGGGCCTTTTATGACTATGCCGAACAGGTCCGCACGCCGGGGCTGAGCTTCATGGACAGCCCCGGTTACGATCCGGTCTCGGCCACGGGCCAGATCGCGGCGGGCGCGCAGATCGTGGTGTTCACGACCGGGCGCGGCTCCGCCTTCGGCTCGAAACCCGCGCCGACGATCAAGCTGGCGACCTCGGACCGGCTGATGGAGGCGATGCCCGACGATATGGATATCGGCTGCGGTGACATCCTCAGCCAAGGCGTGTCGATCGCTGACAAGGGAGCGGAAATCTTCGAGGCGATCCTGCGGGTCGCGTCAGGAGAGAAGACCAAATCGGAAGACCTCGGACTGGGCGATAACGAATTCCAGCCGTGGCAAATCGGAGCGGTGATGTGACGAAGAAACCCGTGATCGCCTGCGTCGGGGAAGCGATGGTCGAGCTGTCTTTCGATCGCCCCGAGCAGCAGATCGGCTTTGCCGGAGATACGCTCAACACGGCGGTTTATCTTGCGCGCGCGGCCGGGGAGGCGGCGCAGGTCGAATTCGTCACCGTGCTGGGGCGCGATGCTGTCTCCGATCGCATGAGCGCCTTCATCGCCGCCCAAGGTGTGGGCTGCGCGCGCATCCGCCGCCACCCCGAGCGCCTGCCCGGGATCTACGCGATCGCGCTCGACGCAGAGGGCGAGCGCAGCTTTTCCTATTGGCGCGACCAATCCGCGGCGCGCTGCCTGTTCGGGGACGGGTTCGCGCAGCTTGAAGGGGTCGATCTGATCTACCTCAGCGCGATCACGCTGGCGATCCTGCCTCAGCCGGTGCGCCTGTCGCTCTTGGCGCATCTGGCGGCACATCCCGCCCGGGTGGCTTTCGATTCCAACTACCGCCCGCGGCTGTGGGAAGATGCCGAGACCGCCCGCGCGGTGACGGAGGCCGCGTGGCGGATCGCAGATATCGCGCTGCCATCGCTGGATGACGAGATGGCGCTGTTCGGTGATCGCGATGCGCAAGCGGTGCGCGCGCGGCTCAACGGCTGGGGCGCGCGCAAAGGCGCGTTGAAGATGGGCGCGGGAGGGGCGATATCGCTCGATCCCACCGCCAAGCCGCTCGACCTGGCTGCCGCGCAAAAGGTGGTCGATACCACCGCGGCTGGCGACAGTTTCAACGGTGCATGGCTCGCCGCGCATTTTCGGGGCGCTTCAGACAAGGACTGCCTTGTTCAGGCTCATGCCTGCGCGCTCGAGGTGATCGCGCAGCCGGGGGCGATCATAGCTGCGTAGCTACCAAAGAGGGGGCTCGTCTTGCAACTTGCGATGCCGCGATCCCCCGAGTGGCCAAGATTGCCGGTTCCAGCGGCACGCAGCGCGACCCGAGAGGGGATCGGGCTTCAATCTCCATTCTTCACCCCAGTCGTCGGCTCAGCTCTTCGGTCTTATGGATTGATTATTGTTAGTTGCTCAGAGTGATACGGCCTCGGTCAAGATTTTTGATCTTAAGTCCTCAGGATCGCCGCCTCATGATGCTGCCAGCCCGAAATCGCGCGGCGAGATCGCGATATCGGCAATCGTGTAGTTGTCGAGCGTCGCCAAGAAAGCCGCCCGGGCTTCCGCCAAGGGAGAAATCAAACGGCAGGATGCTGTGATCGTGCAATCTCCGTCGCTGCGCATACATTCGACGAGATCGAAATCCGTCTCCATGTGGCGCACAATTGTTCCCACGCCGATCTCTTGGGCGGCACGTGCAAGCCCCAGGCCGCCGGACCGGCCGCGTTGGGCAGTCAGAAATTCGCCTCGGGTCAGCGCGTTGACGACCTTCATGACCGTGCTTCGAGGCGCGTGATAGGCCGCGACGAGATGATCGATCGTGAAGCGGCGGTCTTTCATCGACGCCGCATAGATCATGACGCGCAAGGCAAGGTCCGTAGTGTCGTTCAAGCGCATTCGCAGATCTCTCCTGATCGGGCTCCCAAGCGACGCGTCTCGTATCACGAGGCCGGACAGAATGTCGCACAAGAAAAACATACCTGTGATTGGCATCTTAATTCCCGAGAGAATAGATGCGGTTCATTGGTATGTTTTATAACCCAGGAGACAATGATGGCCAAGCCGCTCTCGGAAAACACACTCGCGATCATCGAAGCCACTGCACCCGTCGTCGCCGAGCACGTCGATCAGATCGTGCCGGTCATGTATCGCAGGCTGCTCGCCGCTCCCGAAATCCGGGCGCTGTTCAACATGTCGCATCAACATGGCAACTCGCCGCAGCACAAAGCGCTCGCGGGGGCGCTGGTGGCCTATGCGACCCATATCCGGAATCCCGGGGTCTTGGCCGATGCGCTGGAACGGATCGCACAGAAACATGTCGGTTTGCAGATCCTCCCCGAGCATTACCCCCATGTCGGCGAAGCGCTGCTGGGCGCTGTCGCCGAGGTGTTGGGCGAGGCCGCGACCCCCGAGATCCTGAATGCCTGGGGCGAGGCCTACTGGTTCCTTGCCAATACGCTCATCGAGCGAGAAGAAGAGATCTACGCCGGTGCGGAAGAACAGGACGGCGGCTGGCGCGGGTGGCGGCGCTTCAAGGTTGGCGCGAAGGACAGCGAAACCTCCGAGATCGCGTCCTTCACGCTCTATCCCGTGGATGGGTTGCCTGTTCTCAAGCATCGCCCGGGTCAGTATCTGAGCTTCCGCTTTGCACCTGCGGAAGGCGAGGAGTATCGGCGCAACTACTCGATCTCCTCGGCGCCGGATGGTCAGTCCTACCGCATCACCGTCAAGCGCGAGCCCGGCGGGCGGATCTCCAACTGGCTGCATGATGCGGTCGAGGTCGGCGCCGAGTTCGACGTGGCCGCGCCCGCTGGCGAGTTCTTCCTCGATCCCGCAGACAAGCGAGAGGTGGTTCTGCTGTCAGGCGGCGTTGGCCTCACCCCGATGATCTCGATGCTGGAGAGCTATGGCGGCGGCGATCTGCGGATGGTCTATGTCCACGCGACGCGGAACGGCCAGTCCCATGCGCTTGCCGCGACCTCCCGTGCGAAGGCGCATGAGAGCCACGTCTTCTATGAGGTGCCGGAAGAGAATGATGTCGCGAATGGTGTCCATACCGGCCGCGTCGATCCGAACTGGCTCGTGCAGATCAGCGATCCGGCCAGGGCGGACTATTTCATCTGCGGCCCGACGGGCTTCATGCAGGAGATGGTTTCCGGTCTGAAGGCAGCAAACGTTCCGGACGCTCGCATTCACTATGAGTTCTTCGGCCCCGCATCCGCGCAGATCGGTTGATACCTCGTCCCAGCGCTCTATCCGTCGAGCGCCGGGGCGCCGCTCTATGTGACCAGAGCTGCTTTGAAGAGATGCCGGTGACTTGAAAAGGGGAGGGGACGATACACGACGGGCCGCACCTAGAACCGCACCCTCTTGCTGTTGAACGAGCTCCTGCGAGCCCGGAGCTTCACCCGCATGTCGATATACGTTCTGAGCATGATGTGTCGTCGATCGAACGTCCTAGCTGCCTAAGCTTCATGGCAATCTCTTCCGGCTTGTGCCGCTTATTCGATGTCTCTCGTCCTCCGTTTTCTGAATAGAACGGTGGGGTCGTGCGACCGGGAGGCTCAAAGCGACGTAATCGCTCTTTGCTTTGGCATGCCACCGAAAAGATTAGACAATTTGAGCTTCAGAAGCTGACATAGAAGAAGGCCGGGGAAGGCTCAGATGAACGCGAAGCAGCCGGGCGATCGCCCGGCTGCTCCCGCCACCAACCTGACAGCTTGAGGGGCTAACTGCGTCAGGTCACTCGACGATGTGCTTGAAAGGGTGTGGGTGGTTCACGCCGTCGATAGCGGTAGGGTGGAAAAGCCTGGATGGCCTTGAGGGTCTCAAGGCGGGCTGAGAAAACGGGATCACATCTCGGGCAAAGCAGAGATATAAGGTAAGAAAAAGACCAAAAAATATGCATTTTAGGCTCCAAGATAACTATTTGGAGAAAGTGTCGTTCCTTAAATTGAAATGACGACCACTCAACCTTTGAGCGAGAAGGTGGCGAGAGGACGGTGGGAAAGTGACGGATTTGTGTCTGACGTTTTTCTTTCTTGTGCCGACCATGATTTCGGTCCGATTGCGGCGTTTATAATTGCGTTCGCCGAATTCTACGAGGATCTGCGCGTCTTTGCAGCGAGAGATGTATGCCCTCAGAGCCCCGCAATCAGATAGGGCGGACTATGAGAGATAGTGGCGCCCCCCATGGCAACTCACGCCTTCAAAGTCCGGTCGAGGTTGCCTCATACGCACCCCGGCTCCCCGCGTCACTCGCCCGTTTGGTCGCCTCTCCGAAGATCGCCGATCCGCCGCTCGATCGCGTCGAGCCGCAGGAGAACTTCATCCCGGTAGGCACCGGTGCGCGTGGTCTCCTCTTCTGAATGAGCGTCCTGCATAGAATCCACGATCAGGCCCACCAGGAGGTTCACCACTGCGAAGGTCGTGACCATTATGAAGGGCAAGAAGAAGGTCCAGGCCAGAGGGTGGGTTTCCATCACTGGGCGCACGAAGCCCATCTCGCTCCAACGCTTCCAGCGGTTGTAGAGTGTTTTGGGTGGACCGTATTCCTGCGGTGCATCGCGCCAGTGCAACCCATTGCGGTTTATGAAGATTATCCCGCTCAGAATATGACGATCATCAACCCGTGGGCGGCCATGGCTCTTCGGAAGTGAGGAAGATCAGAAAACAGTCCATTGGACTGTTTTTCTGACGAACGGCTCGAGCAGTGCCATCTTCTCGTCGCTCAGCCAGAGAAGACTGCTCACCACACGCGCCTATATCTAGTCAAGCGGACGATCGAGAGCGGTCTTCCCTGCTTTTGAGCTGAATTGGTCGTCTCGGCAAAGAAGCTTTCCTCCAGGGGTATGGCTTGCGTCCTTTTGCCGACCCACTCGGTTCGATTTTTGGTAAATCCGGCCCCCCCATCTTTCCCACAGCGCGTATCCTTCGGCGGGGATGTTTTCGATCCGGCAGATCGCTCAGGCACGAAGAGCGTATCGCGAGAAAGGTCATGCCCCGACGGTCGTGTTCCTTCCTCTGACACGTGCTTCATAGGGCCACGCAGTGCGTGGCTCGCTTAGAATGAAACTGCTCCGCAAGGGGTCAGGGCTCGCGCAGGCCCTCCGGCACGGCGTAACCCCAGTCGGGATACATTTCGCAGATGACTTCCTTCATCAGGCAGATGGGCGGCGAGGTGTCTCCTTGCCGGTAATTCATGAAGATTGGCGAAGTGGGGTGTTCTTCGATGGGACGATAGCAGATGCCTTCCATCCGGAGCCTGTCCAGAGAAGCAGGCACGACCGCGATACCCTCCTCGGCCGCGACGAGGCCGAGGGCGATGTGCAATTCGCGGGCCTCATGGGCGATCATCGGCGTCAATCCGTGGTCGTGGAAGACGGTCAGAACCTGATCGGCGTAGCTCGGGCGCGGCTTGCTCGGGTAAAGGATCTGCGGCTCTTCGGCGACACGCGACAGGGGGAGCGGCGCGTCGGTTCCGGCCAGGGGATGCGTGATCGGAAGGGCGACGATCATTTGTTCTTCACGCAGCAGAACGCGTCGGATGTCAGTGTCCTCGAACCGCTGGGTGCCAAAGCCCGCGTCGATCCGTCCTTCCTTCAAGGCGTTAATCTGTTCAAGGCTGCTCATCTCGACGAGATGCACTTCGATATCTCTGGCTTTCTTGCGAAAACCTCGGATCAGTGCTGGAAATCGACCATACATCGTCGAGGCGACGAAGCCGAAGACCACGCTGCGCTTGGCGCTCTTGATCGTTCGCGTCATCATTACCTTCGTTGCTTCGGCATGGCCGAGGATCTGTTCGGCCTGCTTCAGGAACAGTCGCCCAGCCGGGCTCAGGCGCAACGGACGCACCGAGCGGTCGATCAGCTCCGCGCCCATCTCCGCTTCGAGCATCTGAATCTGCCGGCTCAGAGGAGGCTGTGCCATGTTGAGTGTGTTCGCCGCACGCGAGAAGCTCCTCTCCCGCGCCACCGCCACGAAATAGCGGAGCTGCCGCATTTCCATACTATACCCTCCCGGCATAAAGGCAGACTTACTTGGTCTTGGCCAAACGCCTCTCACTTTGTCAGTTTAGCCGAAGCTTGATTGAGCCGGGTAGAGGAGGACGCTACCCGTCGGGAGGTATCGCTCGATACCTATTAGGTCTGAAGAGCCGCGAGATGGCTCCGAAACCCGGTTTTTCGGGAACGACCTCTTGCACCCTGACGGTCGGTCTCCCAGCCGCTCGGCTCGACGATCCAGCCAAGACCCTGCCATTGCAGGAACGCGCCAGATTGGAGGAGGACCTATGGCAAACGACCTGAAATCCCGTATCGAGAACGCGGTGAGCGAGAACCCAGAGACCGGTATTCACCGCTGTCGTCGCGACATCTTCACCGATGAAGAGATGTTCGAACTCGAGATGAAGCATATCTTCGAGGGCAACTGGGTGTATCTTGCCCACGAGAGCCAGATCCCGCAGAACAACGACTACTTTACCACCTGGATCGGGCGTGTGCCGATCATCATCACGCGCGACAAGGAAGGTGAGTTGCACGCCGTGGTCAATGCCTGTGCGCATCGCGGCGCCACGCTCTGTCGTCGCAAGCATGGCAACAAGTCGAGCTTCACCTGCCAGTTCCACGGCTGGACCTTCAACAACGCGGGCAAGCTGCTGAAGGTGAAAGACGGCAAGACCGGTGCCTACCCGGAAGCCTTCAACCGGGATGGGTCGCATAACCTCAAGAAGGTTGCGAAATTCGCCAGCTACAAGGGCTTCCTCTTCGGGTCTCTAAACCCCGACGTGGCGGGCTTGGAAGAGCATCTTGGCGAAACCCGTGTCATCATCGATCAGATCGTCGATCAGGCACCTGAGGGGCTCGAGGTTCTGCGCGGAAATTCCAGCTACACTTTCGACGGGAACTGGAAGCTGCAGATGGAGAACGGCGCAGACGGCTATCACGTCAGCTCGGTTCACTGGAACTATTCCGCCACGATGGGGCACCGCAAGGAAGAGGGCACCAAGGCCGTCGATGCCAATGGTTGGTCGAAATCCACGGGTGGTGTCTACGGCTTCGAGCAGGGGCATATCCTTTTGTGGACCCGGACACTGAACCCGGAGGTGCGCCCGATCTGGAATCACAAGGACGCGCTGGCCGAACGGCTGGGCGAGGAGAAGACGAGCTTCATCGTCAACCAGACGCGAAATCTCGGCCTCTATCCCAATGTCTACCTTATGGATCAGTTCTCGACCCAGATCCGGGTGGTGCGTCCGATCTCCGTCGATAAGACCGAGATCACGATCTACTGCTTCGCCCCCGTCGGCGAGCCGCCGGAAGAGCGCGCGCTGCGCCTGCGGCAATACGAGGACTTCTTCAACGTCTCAGGCATGGGCACGCCCGACGATCTGGAAGAGTTCCGCGCGTGCCAAGAAGCCTACGCCGCCGCGGATGGCGTCTGGAACGACTTGAGCCGCGGGGCCACCCGCTGGGAGAACGGCCCGGATGAAAACGCCAAGGCGATGGGCATGAACCCGATCCTCAGCGCAGAGCGTGCCGAAGATGAAGGGCTTTTCGTTCGTCAGCACGAATTCTGGGCCGAGACCCTTCTGAAGGCGCTTGAGGCAGAAAAGGCAGAGAGCCGCGTGGAGGAGCTGGCATGAACGCGCCTTTGACAAATGATCTGACCGCACTCACGCAGTTTCTCTATCGCGAAGCGCGCCTGCTCGATGATCGGGAATGGGATCGCTGGCTCGAATGTTACGCGCCCGAGGCGAGCTTCTGGATGCCGTCCTGGGACGATGACGATCAGCTGATCGAGGACCCGCAAAGCCAAGTCTCCCTGATCTATTACCCCGATCGGGCCGGGCTCGAAGACCGGGTTTTTCGGATCAAGACCGAACGCTCCGGCGCGACGATGCCCGAGCCCCGCACCAATCATATGATCAGCAATGTCGAAATCCTCGAGCGGCGCGAAACGGAGATCGATCTGCGGTTCAACTGGCACACGCTGAGCCACCGCTACAAGACGACGACGAGCTTTTTCGGAACGTCTTTCTATACGGTGGATCTGTCGGGCGACACGCCGCTGATTACTGCCAAGAAAGTGATCCTGAAGGACGATTACATCCATCAGGTCATCGACGTCTATCATGTGTGATCGGAGGCAAACATGAGCTATCGTGTAGCGCTTAATTTTGAAGATGGCGTGACCCGTGTCATCGAGGTCAAGCCGATGGAAACGGTGATGGACGCAGCCTATCGGCAGAAGGTGAATCTGCCGGTCGACTGTTCGGACGGGGTTTGCGGCACCTGCAAGTGCCGTTGCGAGCAGGGGGCTTTCGATCTCGGGGATGATTTCCTCGAGGAAGCCTTGTCGGAAGACGAGGCGCAGGAGGGGTATGTTCTCTCCTGCCAGATGGTGCCCTCGGGGGATTGCATCGTCTCGGTCCCGGTGCCCTCGTCGAGCTGCAAGCTGACCCCTGCGGAGTTCGCGGCCGAGGTGAGCACGCTCGATCGTGTATCGGCGACGACGATCCGGCTGGGGTTGACGCTGCCTGACCCAGGGACACTCGACTTCCTGCCGGGGCAATACGTGAATATCGCTCTCCCGGATGGGCAAACCCGCTCCTATTCCTTCAGCTCGGCACCCGGTGCGTCCGAGGCGTCGTTCCTCATTCGCAACGTGCCCGGCGGGGCGATGAGCACGCATCTGACAGAGACAGTGACACTCGGAGAGAAGATGTCGTTCACAGGCCCTTATGGGAGCTTCTTCCTGCGGCAGGTTCAGCGCCCGGTGCTGATGCTGGCCGGTGGGACCGGCCTTGCGCCACTTTTGTCGATGCTCGAAGTTATGGCCGAGACCGGGGAAGTCTCGCAACCGGTTCACCTCGTCTACGGTGTGACGACGGATGACGATCTGGTGGAGGTTGCGCGGCTCGAGGCGCTGTCTCAGCGTTTGCCGAACCTGACATTCGCCTGCTGTGTGGCCGATGAGTCCAGTGTCCATCCGCAGAAAGGTTATGTCACCCATCACCTAAGCGATGCGGATCTGCGTGACGGCGATTTGGACGTCTATCTTTGCGGGCCACCTGCGATGGTGGAGGCGGTGCGCAACTTCCTCGCGGAGAAGGACATCGTGCCGGCGAGCTTCCATTACGAGAAGTTTACGCCCGCGGATATCAGCACCTCGGAGGCCGCATGAGCGCAACGGATCATTTCCCGGGGCGCTTTGCGGGGCAGGTCATGGTCGTGACCGGAGCGGCGCAAGGCATCGGTCTTGGCGTGGCCGCCCGAGCCTGTGCGGAAGGGGCGGATGTGCTTCTTGCGGACCGGGCGGAGTTTGTCTCCGAGGTTGCGGCTGAAATCAACGCTGCGGGTCCAGGCCGGGCAAAAGCGGTGGTGGCCGATCTTGAAACCTATGCGGGCGCCGAGGCGGTCATGGAGGGAGCGATAGATGCGTTCGGCGGGATCGACATCCTCGTGACGGGTGTCGGGGGCGCAATCCGGATGCGGCCTTACGCAGAGTTCGAGCCTGCGCAGATCAAGGCCGAGATTCAGCGGTCCTTGATGCCAACGCTTTGGTCCTGCCATGCGGTCCTGCCGTATCTGCGCGCGCGGGGTGGGGGCGTCATCGTGAATGTCTCCAGCAACGCCACGCGCGGCATCCATCGCGTGCCTTATTCGGCGGCCAAGGGAGGGGTGAATGCGCTGACGGCCAGCCTCGCGATGGAAGTCGCGGGCGAAAATATCCGGGTCGTGGCCTCCGCTCCGGGGGGCACGGAAGCGCCGCCTCGCCGTATCCCGCGTAATGCCAAAGGCGATACCGAGGCTGAGCAAGGCTGGATGGCGGAGGCGGTCGAGCAGGTTAAAAGCTCGACCATGATGGGGCGCTACGGTTCACTCGATGAGCAGGTTGCGCCGATTCTCTTCCTTGCGTCACGAGAGGCGTCCTACATCACCGGCAGCACTCTGGTGGTTGCAGGTGGTGATACCGGGTGATTCATCGTTTCTCTCGAGGCTGCGGGCTCCTGCTCGCGGCCTTCCTGCGGCGATACGACGACAATGCCGTTCGGCCACATTGTTCTTTGAGTAACCAACCAGCTGATCACCTTGCCGGTGACTAGACTGCGCCAAACCCGGGCTGCTCGTTTTGCTGTATTTCATAAACCCCGCTTTCAAAACATATCAATGACTTACGGCGGAGTGGGGGTGCTCGATAAATGGTATCCACAGCGCGAACCGCGCACCTCTATGCGGTTTATCGAGCACCTGCACGCGCTGTGCTTTGCCTGCTCGATAATATGCATTTCGGGTGTCATGTGTCGTTTATCGAGCACCGAAGCCGACTGACAGCAGCTATTGCGACGGCTCGCGACTTCGGGCAACTGAGGTGTCAGATGCCCGTCCATCTCTGACCTTGCCGCGCGAAACTTTACTCGCCGGCGTCGTCATCACCGACTTCGAAGTAGGCATCGTCGGAGATCGGTTGGCTCTTGAGCCATTGCACTTCTTCCTCGGTGAGGCCACCAAAATCAGCCGCGAGACGCTTGTAGTCGCGAGCGCGTTCAATCAAAACAGGAATGATCGCCGCCGCGCCAAAAGCGAGGAACCCGAGCATTCCGACGATTTCATGTGCGCCCATGGCGACCTCCATTGAAGGCGTCAATCTCATAGAGAAAGTCCGGAAAAGTCAAATTTTCCGGACTTTGGCTCTGGCGAGAGAGCGTCCGGAAATAGCCTCTCGGCAGCATGGCCTCCCTGTCTGCTGAGGGGCAGTATAGCCGTTGCGGTGAATTAATTCGCCTCAAACACCAGTTCCGGTATCACCACCTCCCAAGCATCGCGCTTCAGCATATGGTGAAAGGCCTCGTCACCGTGTTCCTTCCGCCAGCGTAGAATTGCGGCGATTTCGCCTCGGGCAAAACGGGTATTCGGCGGCGGAACAAAACTCTTCGACATTCGACCGAGGCTGCGGCCCTGAGCATCCTTTAGATACCAGCGATCATTCTCCAGCGTCAGGGAGATCGCGTTTCCAACATTCGCTTCAAGGATTGCACGCAGGGCGGGGTGACCTGCGCGTTGTCGGCCCGCGAAGGATAGATCGACCATCCGCATCTCTGCCGACTGATAGTAGCGCCGCGGGCCCGGGAAAGCTGTTAAATCCGGATTTGCTGTCCGGCTGACGATAGAGATCGACTGGGCGGGTAGATATTCATGATTGTCGTTGCTCATGACGATCAGGTTGCGGCGGGCTCGCGTCATGGCGACGTAGAACAGGCGGCGCGGCGCATCCTGATCTTCGTTGCGCGAGGGGCGTTCCCACCCACCATCGAGAATGACAACATCGTCGAATTCGAGCCCCTTGGCCCGATGCGCTGTCAGGAGCTTGAGACCGCGTTGTTCGCCCCAGGCCTCGCGTGACCATTCGGCGAACCACTCGATCACATCCGGTGCCGGTAGGTTTCGGCCATCCACTTCTCGCGCGAGCAGGCCAAGACCCTCGCCGATGCGATCGGTCCAGCGCGAGGACGGGATCGCATTGAGAATTTCGGTGAGATCGCCCAGCGAGACGACGCGCCCATGGTCCGCGCGAAGCGCCTCTATGAAGCTCTGCATCTCGCGCATGCGCCACAGTCCGGGCAGCTTTTCGTTCGCGAACTCGACCGGAATGCCGAGCGCTTCCGCAAAGTCGCGCACTGGCGCGAGTTTGCGCCAGTCTCGCGAGATGATTGCGGCCCGCGACCATGTCCAGTCCGGGATCAATTGCGACAGGCGCACCATTTCCTCGAGCGCCGCCATCGCCTGTGCGTCATTTCCTGCCGGGCAACTCAGGATCTGCACACGTCCCTGTGCCACGGGATCCAGGCTCTCCATAACACCGCCGGGTGGGGCTTTGATCCGGTCTTTGTCGACCGTGATGTCGTGGCCGAGCTTCATTCGCTCGGAGGCCGCTTCGATCACGGCATTCGCGGCCGTGATGATATGATGGCTCGAGCGATAGTTCTCGGTCAGGAAGAATGGCTTGGCGCTGTAGTCTTGCTCGAATTGTCGGATATGACGGATGGACGCACCGGCGAAGGAATAGATGTTCTGGTCGTCATCGCCGACGGCAAAAAGGCTGATCCGCAGATCCGGGTCCTCTAAGCTCCGCCCGGCCACGGCTGAGATCAGTGCATATTCTTCCGGGCCGACATCCTGATACTCATCGACGAGTATCCAGCGGTAGCCTTGAATGAGCGTGTCGCGCAGCGCCTCCGCCTCGACCTTGTCCAGCCCGTCACCGCGTAGCAAGCGCACCGCATCCATCAGGAGCGTGTCGAAGTCTTGGCCCTCCGCGCTGGCACGGCCGGCAAAGCTTGCGCCGACGAGCCGCATTGCGAGCGCATGAATGGTGGAGACGGTCACAAAGCGCGCATCGTCGCCGATGAGGCGACGAAGCCGTTCTCGGATCTCCGCGGCGGCGTGCCGGTTATAGGCGAGAACAAGAATTCCACTTGGATCCTCGCGTCTGATTTTCACTAGATACGCGATGCGATGAACGAGCACGCGAGTCTTGCCCGAGCCTGGCCCGGCAAGAACCAGCACATTCGTCTGTTCACGTTCGTCCTGAACGATTTTTTCCTGCGTGCTGTTGCCCAGGTCTTCAACGATCTGCTTCCAGACCTCGCCCGTGGCTTGCCGCCGAAATTCGGTCCCGCGCCCCGGCATCCAGCGGCGCATGAACGCGTCGCGATCGAGCACAAAATAATCGGCCGCCAACCGTTCTGCATCATTGATGCTATTGAGACCTTTCTCGCCATAGGCAGCCATCACATGCGTCTGGATGGTCTGTTCGGTGTAATGATCCTCCAGAGGGGCGAAGTGCTGCGTCGTGAATTGACCGCCCTTCGGATTGAGATGCAGGGTTATGGCGGGACGGAAGACGGATAGCCCTTTGCCCAAAGCTACGACCTGCTGCTCGTGCAACCAGAGCAAGGCGCGATCCATCAGCTTGTTCGGATCGTTGACGGAGCCGCGCAGCATCGCATCTCCGGTGATGGTGCCGAGCAACGCGCCCAAGGTGGTTTCGACGGCGATGTCTTTCCCGCGCAACCCCTTCTGAACGCGACCGACGAGATGCTCGAGAAGGCGTTCCGCACCGAGCCTGCGTAATTCTGCAGTCTTCTCGATCACGGACCATGAGCGTTGAAGCCGCACGAACAGACTCGAACGCGAGGCTTTGCGCAAATGCAGGTTGCCCCGTCCGCCTTCCATGTCGCGCC
This sequence comes from Thioclava sp. F36-6, assembly GCF_002020305.1. Classification (NCBI taxonomy): domain Bacteria; kingdom Pseudomonadati; phylum Pseudomonadota; class Alphaproteobacteria; order Rhodobacterales; family Paracoccaceae; genus Thioclava; species Thioclava sp. F36-6. Next base: position 403,307 of record NZ_MPZX01000001.1, read on the forward strand.
CGTCCTGCGCCATCCCGCGCAACAGGCTTTCGACAACGTCCGGCCGCACCGTGCCGTGGCCCTTCTCCCGCAGCGCCTGGCTCGTCGCGGCAAGATTAAACGCCGATGGCTCGCCATTATCGGCATCGGGTGCGTCCTCGCGCATCTGCGCGATCAGGTCGCGCTCCAACCTCGCTGCAGACTCGAAGCGTGCGCGCGATGCGTTCTCTACACCAATGTGAACGTGGATCGTGATGTTGGTGTCGTTGTTGGCGATCCCGAGCGCTTCGAGATCGGTCATTGCCTTTCGCAATGCCGGCCCGGTGAGGCCGCTTGCGCCGCTCAGTTGGTCGGTCGAGATGCCCTCATCCGCTGGCGCGTTGATGATATGCTGAACGATGCCAAGAAGTTGCTTCTTGCGATTTCCGGTTATCTCCGCAGCATCGAGGATCTTGCGGACCTGATCGACGCTTCGCACGAGAAGCGAAGCAGGGAAGACCTGAACGCGGTTTTCTTCCCGCCGGAGAAGCGTCGCCTCTTCGAGCCAGGCCACGGCCGTTTTTACGCGGGTATCTTCGGTTGCGCTGTCCCGCTGGAATTCCCGGTCCTTTTCCTCGTGGACGATCTCGCCTGGGGTGGCGATGACTTCGCCCTTTTTGCCCGATCGGACATCGAGCCTTCGGACAGCTTTCAAGATCGCTCCGATTTCGTGACGGGCTAGGCGAGAGCGAGCGCTCAGGTTGAACTGTCGGTCGACATCTTCCGCATTGAATAGGAGGACACATTTCGCAGGATCCCGATCTCGTCCCGCACGCCCGGCTTCTTGCAGGTAATTCTCCAACGAGCCGGGCACGTCCCCATGCACGACGAGTCGGATGTCGGGTTTGTCGATGCCCATTCCGAAGGCGTTGGTGGCGGCGATCACACGCAACTCACCCACTCGGAACGCTTCCTGGATTTCGCGCTTCTCATCGGCGGTAAGCCCCGCATGATAGCGCTCCGCCGCAAGCCCCTGCTGTCGAAGAAATTCCGCCACACGTTCGGTGGAGTTTCGAGTGGCACAGTAAACAACAGCGCCTGAAACTCCGCTTGCCGGTAAATCCTCTTCAAGCGCAGTAAGGATATCGGCCAGCTTCGTCTGCCTCTGGGTCGGCAACACGCTGAAGCTCAGGTTCGTCCGTGATGCACCACCGTCCAGCAGAGTGAGTTCGCACCCGAGACGCGTGCTGAAATGCTCGCGAATGTCCCGAACGACATCGGGTTTCGCCGTGGCGGTCAGACAGAGAACGGGGGCGACGTCTTCGCCCGAGCTTTCCTTGATGAAGCGGCTCACATAGCGATAGTCCGGCCGGAAATCATGCCCCCATTTGGATACGCAATGTGCCTCGTCGAGAACCCAGAGGCCGACCTCGCGCTGGGCGAGCACGGAGCGGACCGAGGTGCTGCGCAACTGCTCGGGCGAAATCAGCAAGATCGCAGCCTCGCCGAGACGCACCTTGTCCAAGGCGTCTTGCCGTTCGGGAAGCGAAAGCAGGCCGTTTATAGTGACCGCAGTGGAAATTCCGGCGCGTGCAAGGCCCTGGACCTGATCCGCCATGAGCGCGACCAGAGGGGAGATGACGACGGTCAGCGCCCCGGTCTTGTCGAAGCGCGAAAGGGCAGGGATCTGATAGCAGATGGATTTTCCCGTGCCGGTCGGAAGAATCCCGAGAAGGCTTTCGCGTCGCATCGCAGTCTCGACGATGCGTTCCTGAAGGGGGCGCCCGAATTCGTCGACAGGCTCCGGGCGAAAACTCTCAAAGCCGAACCAGCGGCTCAGCGCTCGCTTGGGGTCGTTGTGAGCCGCGCAATATTCGCAGGCGGTTTCGTCGCATCTCGTGTCGCGCAAGGTGCGAACGATCCGCGCGGCGTCGCGGAACTGTGCGCGAACCCAAGGGGGCATCACGGAGTCACCGCCGGCAGCCGAGATCCATGACAGTGCATAAGCCAAGGGCCAGCTGAGCGAGCTGTCATCGAGATCGCTCAGGACTTCCTTCCGCTGGGTTGCACAGGATGACGCCTCAAGCAGACGTTCAATCGCAGCGCGGGCCTTTGCCATATCGGGCATCGGCGCGCCTCGAATTGCTGTGAAGAGCCGATCGAACCCATCGCTCCGGGGCATCCGGCTACAGAGATAGTGGTAGGCGACCAAGGCGTCGGGAGATCGCCGCCCGATCTCCGCGAAGGCGCCGATTTGATTGCTCAAGACTTCAAAGACGAGCCTCGCGTCGAACTCGGGATCATTCACATGACCGCTCTGCAAGCGTCCGTCCTGATAATGCTTCACCAGATGGTGGTAGGGGTTACGTGGGAAAGCGAGCGGGTTAAGCCAAAGCGTGTCTATTGGAGCTTGGGCGAGACGCGCAAGGCGGGGCGATGCCGCCATCAAATGGGGCAGGTCGTGGCGCAGGATATTATGTCCGATCACGTGGTCGAAGTCGGCGCAGAACTCCTCGAGCCTGGGTAAACCGGCGTCAACGCGGGCCCCCAGGACGAGTGCCTCGCTGCCGATGGCGGCGCTCGCAGCTGCAAGGGAGAATATGCGGGCCGTCGACGGGTCGACCTCAAGGTCGATTGCCACACATCGTTCCAGAAATACTGAACCTGTCTTGTCGGTGCCCCGATGCATGCCCGGATGGAATCCGTCTTTTACACATTAATGTGACGACCCTATCCTCTTTAGAAGGAAAGGAAAGATGTTCGCATTTTTTTCGTGGTGATCCGCGACTGAAGTTCATCCATCTGCGCGGGAGCCCGGTTGGCGGTGAGCCACCGCCGCTAATGTATGGGCAGAGAGGGGCCTCCACCAACCGGGTCAGAAGGTGCAACGAGTAGGTTATATTGTGCCAGATTCTGTTCAACCGATCGGAGAGCAGCTCAGCACGAAGCCGATCGAACGACGGAGGAAGCTTGTCCAGCGGCCCGGAGAGCCGCCGCACTGATGGCTAAAAGACAGCTGTGCGCCGACAATCAAACTGAAAAGACTCAGCAGGTTTTTCGAGTGCCAGGTCCATCTGATTTATCGTGCGCTCGATCGTCGCCGGGCAAGCTGAGCTAAGTAGTGTCGGTGATGTTCAGAAGGCTCATCGAATGTTCCCAGATAATCTATTGTTAGGGCGTCAAAGATGCTTGGTGCCCAGATGAGCTCCGTGGAGCGAAAGTCGTACCAGCCTGCATGCCTTTGGATTGGCCATAGGCGGTAATGGTATTCCGAAGGACTTGTTTTGTGAGGTTCCGGTTTCGGAGGCATGAATTTGGAAAGAACCGTTTGGGCAAAGGCAATCGGAAGTTTGTGGGATGAGTTTTCCCGGTCTTTCCAGGCAAGGTGCGGTAAGGGGTCACGGTGTTGCTGATTTGAGAGTTTGAGTGGTAGATTGTTGTAGGCGCATATTGTACTTAATGCGCGTATGCACAGCTTTTCTGCCAATATGCAAAGTTGGTAATATTGTCCTTCATCTCGAATTGAAACGTTATCCTCATTGAAAAAAATCACCTCCGTTCCAAAGCCTTGTTCTCTAATGCTTTGCGGTACTCTTTGGTTTAGATTTCTTGCTCTGCCACAGTAAATTGACCCCCTTCCAAATGGTTCTTCTTCACGTATAGCATAAACTCCGGGTTTGGGGGGATAAGATGCTTATTTTTTGCGTCAACTGCGTAGACCCTTCCCGTAGAATTGAAGCGGGTGCCTCCCGGGAAAATCAAGGGGTAGTCGCTCTCTGGCAGTAAGCCGCTAAACGGTTCTGAGTCGGAGAAAGTGCCCCAATCGAATTCGTGTGTTCCTGTCATTTTGGATATCCTTTCGAAACATTCTTCAGCTGCGTGCGCCCAACCTGAAATTCCGCAGCATGGTGGGTATGGCCGAAAAGCCATTTCTCGGGCTGGTATTCCTCGATGAGCGCAGTCAGGTCTGAGGCGTAGCACCAGGGAAGCGGCGCGCCCGGAGGGAGTGCCGCCGGGTGCGGGGCATGATGCGTGACGACGACGGTTTCGCCATCAAAGGGCGTCGCCAATTGCCCTCGCAACCAATCGAGATGTTCATGGTGCTTCATGATTGTGTCCGCGGGCCGCGCCTTGCGGTAGCCGCTTCCTGCGACGCGAATATAGCGATAGTCATTCATCACCCAGTCGCTGCGGGACGACTTTTCCGCAACGCTTCCCGGCCCGAGCGCGAAGTCGGTCCAGAGCGTCACGCAGAGGAATCGCGTGCGCTCATGGGTGATCACACGTTTCTGCGCGAGATGCGCGCCGGCTTCATGCGCGAGATCTGCGAGGCGGTCGTCGCCATCGAGCCGAAAATCGTAATAGTCATGATTGCCCGGAATGATATGAACCCGATCGAGGTCGACGTGTTGGCTGATCAGCGCCAAGGCTCGTTGCCAACGGATCTTGGGCTTGTTGGCGAGGTCGCCAGCTATGATGAGAAGCTCAGCGTTCTCGAGCTCAAGGTCATCGAATGGGTTGCGGTGTTTCTGCATCCAGAGATCGAGATGCAGGTCCGCCAAGATAAGCACCTTGGACATGATCAGGATCTCCGATCGGCGCGCAGGAGCTTTGCGCTCGCAGAAAGGCGTCCATCTTTTTGCAGGGTTTTCAGGAAACTTGGATCGTATAAGCCCAAGCGATAGAAGCGGTTACAACTTCGAGCCCAGCCCGCCTTCGGCTGGAGATTCATGAGAGGCGAAGTTCGAACCCGCGCACCCTCACGCAGATGCGGGTGGCCGGAGACTCGCCCGACGAGTAGTGGCACGGCGTCTTCGAAGATCGCGCACCACGAGTCTAAGAGAGGCGCGGCTGATTGCTCCCCGTTCGCTAGGTTATCCCCGATTGCGGGTGCCAGGTTACTGAGCGCGATCACCCATTTTATAAAGAGTGTGGCGTCGAAGGTTCCGTCTGCGCTCGATCCGCCTTGTCCGCCAAGGGCGCGATCGGCGAGATAGGTCTGCAGGAGCGGAGCAAGCGCGGGATGTTCTCGAATGCGTTGTTGCGCGCTGCCGAGATCGATCATTGCAATCGGCGTGACCGGGAGAATACCTTCAATGATCTCAAGATAAGGTTGGAGCGGGCTTGTTTCCTGAACCATTTGCTTCTTTCCTTTGCTTCGAGCCAAGCGCCCAACTGGACCATGGGCATGCGTCAGCCGTGCCCGGACAGGCGTTTGTCCGAGTGAGTTTCAATAACGAAGGGCGCAGGCCGACAGCGTGTCGACCCGGGTGCCGGGTGTGAATATTCAATATCTAGTTCGGAGCGCGTCCTTCGAGGAGGACGCGGGCCGCTAAAGCGGCGTGGTTAGGCCTGTTTGCATCGGGCTGCCTCTAACGACTAGGGAGTGAATCTTTCCCGTTCAAGCATATCCCATGACGTGGAGGAAGGCTAGGAGGATTTCGATTAAGCGCCTGTTTTCGCACGGATTTTTTAGGCTTTTTTTCGCACCGCACGTCGTTGGCCGTGTGGTGGGCATTGTTCCTTGAAAAATAGGAATATCTTCGCGCTGGGCCGGGATTTGGCCGATTATTTTCGCATCGCCTGCACTCGAGCCGCATGCTGGGGCGCGGGGTCTGATACCACGAGCCAAACTCTAAATCCGGACATTGCGTGTCATCAAACGTGGGAAATGCACGATCGCTTCTCTCCGATCGATCCTTGATTCGCGCTGGCAAATAGCAGGCGATTTCCGAACGAGTTCTAGGCCCTCGCGAGCGGAAATGGGCGCACTAAGGCCGAGATGCATAGGCGCTCAGAGGTCTGCCCTGGACTGCTATCAGATCCCGGTGGTTCGGCTCAAAAAAATATTCATGACATGCGCCGGTGCCGAAACAGGAGGCCTATGCCCAAGATGGCTTGCCCAAGTAGACCGCCCGCCTCCGGCGGCCACCGATCTCCGCGCTGTTGTCGCGATCGTTTTTCGCACCGGGCCTCAAGCCAGCCAATCATCTCGCAGCGCAAGACCTTAAGTAGATTCCGTCCGCTTGGCCGGCAGCTGAAAAGCCGGGTTGAGCCTGGGATGTTATCAATTGATCTCCATCGATTGCCGGGCTCTCGCCTGCCATTACGCCTTGCAACTTCCAAAGACGCTCGGCGCGGAGCCTGAACCGTGACAAGGGGGGGATAGCAAACTGTGGCGCCGGCGAGGGCGAGAAAGATAGCCCGCGCAAGGGGGCAAGCCGCGCCCGTTCGCCGCCCGTTTTTCGCATGAGTATAGTGGGCAGGCTTTTTCGCACGGTGCGAGCGTGAATTTTCGGGCGGGTCACGGAGCCGACCGCCTCGATACGCACCGCCCGCCTTCGATATTTGCGTCCGGAGCGCGGTTGCTGAGTGTCATTGCACCTCTCGTCGCTTTGGGGCGATCGCTTGCGCCTGTCGAAGGCTCGCATTGTTTCTGGGGACGCCGGTCCCATTCTGTCGAGAGCATCGCCATGTTGCCTTCGCAAATCTTTTTCGCACGCGTTCGCGGATGTTCTCGATTTTCTGCATGCTTGGCGCTGCCGCCGGGGAATCAGACGATGCTTGTTTTGAATTTTTGGATTTTTGTGCATTTTCGCTTCATGTTTCTTAGCTAGAAGGCTTTTGGGGATTTTTGCCTTTCGCTTTTCGCATGACGGCTGAGCTGTTCGCTGCGTTCGGGATTCTTGCTGCATCGACAGGTGAGATAGTTAAACCTACCAAGGCTCTGGCGTATCGTCTTGATCGTCTGACGGGGAGGTCGCGTCACTTGGCTGTCCACGCAGGATCGCCCTTGCGCGGGCCAGAGGATCTTCGATCCGGCGCGCCTCGACGGCCGCGATCTCGTGTTCCAGTCTCTCGAAGATCGGTGCGTAGACTAGTTTTTCGAGCATCAGCTCGGCGACGCGCTGTCGGGCTTTCACGAGCCGCTCGAGAAGCTCTTCATCGGATTTGGTGAACCCAGTTGCGCGATGAGATTTTCGCATATTTGGCGCAAAAGGACGCTGGGCCATGGCATGCATCTCCTGAGACCGCGCGAGCGAGGCTCGGCGGGGACGGGTAAGGTGATCCGGGGCGGATCTGGCGATGCGTTCAGTCTAAGTGCCGAGGCTGAAAAAACGGGTTCTCGATTTTTTAGGAAGTAGAGAAAATTTCGCCGGAGCTCATTGCCGCTCGTTTTCGGGAGCGCCTAGGGTGCAGCGCTAGCGGTTGCGCTTTGTCGCTATTTCTTTCTATCTGTGAGCTTTCGATAGAAAGATTTTCGCACATGTCTTTATCTGAGATGCTGAGAGCCGAACGCGCGGAGCGCGGGCTCACACAAGCTGACCTTGCCTCCCGCGCCAATATCAGCATCCCGACGGTGCGCGCTCTCGAGAGCGGGGCGGGCACGATCCTTTCGCTCGAGGCCATCTTGCCGATCCTTGGCTTGCGCTGGCGTGTCACTGAGCCCGGGGAACATATGGGACGCGTGCTCACGGAGCGGCGGCGTGCGCGCGGTTTTTCGCAGCAGGCTCTCGCCCGCAAGATCGGCTGCAGCCGCGTAACGGTCATTGCCTTGGAAACGGAGTTTTCCGGACGGGTTGCGACGCTTGCCGCGGCCTTGCGGTTACTCCGCCTCCGCAACCCACTGGAACGGAGCGATCTCGCGAAAGGACGAGGGTTGGTGCCGCCTAAGAATGAGGCGGAACAGGACCGTGTCATGACCCCGCCTGATCTGGCCAAGGCAATCATCGATCATTTTTCGCATGCGATGGCCGGGCGAGTCCTCGATCCGTCGCGCGGGGAAGGGGCGTTCTTTGATCAGTTCCCGGATCACGTGGAGCGCCACTGGTGCGAGATCAGTGAGGGGCGCGACTTTCTGTCTTGGTCCGATCGCGTTGAGTGGGTGGTCACAAACCCACCCTGGTCCGAGCTTCGGACATTCACGCGACACGCGATGCGAGTCTCGGAAAATATCGTCTGGCTTGCGCCGCTTACGAACCTGACGACAAAGGCGCGGTTGCGGGATCTCGAAGAGGCCGGATTCGGAATTGCGGAATTGCTCTTCGTCGACACACCGAAGAGCTGGCCACAGAGCGGCTTTCAGATCGTCGCGGCCCATTTGAAGAAAGGGTATACCGGGCATTGGAAGGTAGCCCAGCTTCGAGAGGGAGGGGGCGCACAAGTTTCCTAGTGTCACCCGCAGTTTCTCTTCTGCCGACCTAGGTTCGAGCGCTTTCAGATCTCGTCCAGCTCGTCCAGCTCGTCCAGAGATCCCATATCTTGAGATCTGCCCCCCTGGGCCTCGCGCCATGGACGAATGTCGTAGACGTCGTGTCCTTCCTGAAGCTCGATCGATATGCCGCGTTCCAGAAGCCACGCTGTCGCAAATTTCATCAGCCGGGATTTACGTTCGCGGTCGCCCTCGACCCCATAGAGATGGAGATGGGCCAAGCCAGCCTCGCCATAATGGGCGCGGGCCGAGACGAAGAGGTTGAGGTCTGGATTGCCTGCTCGCAGCAGTGCCTCCAGCTCGCCGAGGATCCTTGAGCGTTGATCTCTCGCTCCCGCCAGTTCCTGATCGATAGACATAGTAGGCTCAAAGGCTGAGGAACTTGATGGATTTCGGCTCGCGGCTCTTCACGAAGCCGACCCGGTCAGCTCGAACATCCTTGAACGCGAAATTCCGACGCTGCAGCTCGCTGGGGCTGACTTCGCCCCTTGCCAGGCGTTCTTCATCCTCAGCGCGGCTTCGTGCCTTTTCCTCTTGCCGTTGCCTGAAAAGATCTTCCATGCGGTGCCCTCCTTAAAGCTTTATTATAGCCTGAAAGCCCGTGCTTTGTCTCGTTTGATCGGAGGCGCTGGCTGCGCGTATTTGAGATGCGCACCGGCGCGCTCCTCGTGAGCGGCTATCGCGGTTGTCGCAGACGTGCCGACACGGGGAGGTGATCTGTCCTCAGCGCTGCGGCGACAACTGCGACAAGCATCGGCCTCCCTACGCTTCTTCTCAGAGGCGGTTCTGGTGAAGGAATGATTTCGGGCCAGTTTGACTTATTTAGCCCTATCCGGTCTAATTTCGACGGAAGGAGCGCGGTATGGACTGGAATGTGACAGCCGGTATGATCCTGATGGGCGTGTTCGCTGTGGCGGCCTTCTGGATTGTGATGCGTGAGCGCCGGTATATTACCGATGTGGCGAGGCTGAGTGCTGAAGATATTCGGTGGTTCAACGAGCAGCCTCTGTCCGGCGACGCCTATTTTGGCGAAAAGGCAGATGAAGATGGCGACGAGTGGGATGATCCTTCGAGTGGCGCGACCTGAAAGCGATGCTGATCACGTCGGACGCTTAGCATCTTGATCTCGCAAGATGCATCTTCTCGTAAATATCCAAGCCGCCGCGCAGTTGTAGGGCCATTACTGGATGGCGCTGGTCTATGACGGGGGTATCTGTGCGCTTCGCACTGGACGGCACGCTCGACATGGAAACCCCGATGCCAGTGAAGAAGGTCACGAGCGTCCAGTTCGGCGGCCCCGATCTCGACGTGCTCTACGTCACGTCGATGGCGAAGCCGCCGCTGCCGCGTTTCCCCGACGATGGTGTTCAGCGCGGCAGCCTCTTTGCGATCCGCGGTCTCGGCGTGAAAGGCGTGCCGGAGCCGCGCTTCGGCGGCTGAGTAGTCGAAGCCGCCCCCCTCCAAAGCCCTGCGCGCACTCGGCGCGCAGGCGCATCCAGAACGATTGTGTGAGACCGGAGACCGGCCAAACGTGTCGTCGCGCAAATCAGTGTGCAGGCTAACCGTTCGCTGTTCTCTCTTGCCTCAAAGCGCCGTCCAAACACCTCCTGCCTGCGAGGATCGCAAGGCCGCCGAGATGAAGCGCATCCCGGCTAGGCCATCCGCCACACCCGGCAGCAGCCCGAGCGGCCTGGGCTCGCCGCGCTCATGGGCCAGGATCGCGTCAGCTGTCGCGCTGTAGAGATTGCCGAAGGCTTCGAGGAACCCTTCCGGGTGGCCAGCCGGAACACGGCCCATCTCGGCAACCTCGGGGGTGAGCCCCGGCCCGCCCCGAGACAGAAGATACGAGGGCTCTCCGAAGGGGGACACGCGTAGACTATCGGGCGCGGTTTGCAGCCATTCGAGCCCCGCCGACTCGCCGTAAATACGCAGTTTCAGCCCATTCTCATTGCCCGGGGAGACCTGACTGGCCCAGAGCATGCCCTTCGCCCCGCTCTCATAACGGATCAACATCTGCACGTCGTCATCGACCGCGCGACCTGCCACGAAACTGGTGAGCTCGGCGCAGATTTCGCGCGGCTCGAGCCCCGAGACAAAGCTCGCGAGGTTCATTGCGTGGGTGCCGATATCGCCAAGCGAACCCGCTGCGCCGGCCCGCGCGGGATCGGTTCGCCAGACGGCCTGTTTCGCGCCATCCGTTCCCACCGGCTCGGTGAGCCAATCCTGCGGATACTCGACCTGAACGACCCGGATGCGCCCGAGCTGTCCGGCTCCCACCATTGCGCGGGCCTGTCGCACCATCGCGTAGCCTGTGTAATTATGCGTAAGCACGAAGAGCGCGTTTGAGGCGCGCACCTCTTCCGCCAACGCTTCCGCCTCTTCGAGCGTGCGCGTCATCGGCTTGTCGCAGATCACGTGAATGCCCGCGCGGAGGAAGGCGGTCGCGACAGGCGCATGCATATGATTGGGGGTCACGATCGACACAACCTCGATCCCATCGGGCCGCGCCGCTTCTTCTCGCGCCATCACCTCGAAATCCGCGTAGCTGCGCGTGGGGTCCAACCCCAGCGCTGCCGCAGAGCGATGGGCGCGCGCAGGCTCAGAAGCAAGCGCCCCCGCGACCAGCTCGAACCGGTCGTCGAGCCGCGCCGCAATGCGGTGAACGCCACCGATGAAGGCGCCTTCGCCGCCGCCGACCATGCCGAGGCGCAGTTTGCGATGTCCGTCCGTCTCGTTCATGTCTCGCCCTCCAGCCCGAGAATACGGCGATTGGCACCTTCGTCGGTGCCCGCGCCTGCGAAATCGTCGAACGCGTGATCGGTCACGCGGATGATGTGGCGGGCGATGAACTCCGCCCCCTCGCGCGCGCCGTCTTCTGGATGCTTGAGCGCGCATTCCCATTCAAGCACGGCCCAGCCGTCGAAGTCATGCGCCGCCATCTGCGAGAAGATCCGCCGGAAATCCACCTGCCCGTCGCCAAGCGACCGGAACCGCCCCGCGCGGTCCACCCAGGACTGGTAGCCACCATAGACGCCCTGGCGCCCCGACGGCACGAATTCCGCGTCCTTGACGTGGAAGGCCCGGATACGGTCGCGGTAGATCTCGAGATGCTCGAGATAATCGAGCTGCTGCAGAACGAAATGCGAGGGATCGTAGAGCAGGTTGGCGCGGGTGTGATTGTCCACCCGGTCGAGGAACATCTCGTAGCTGACCCCGTCATGCAGATCCTCACCGGGATGCAGCTCGAAACAGGCATCGACGCCGTTTTCTTCGCAGGCATCGAGCAGGGGGCGCCAGCGCGCGGCCAACTCGTCGAAGGCGCTCTCGATCAGCCCTGGCGGACGTTGCGGGAACGGATAGAGGAACGGCCATGCCAGCGCCCCCGAGAAGGTGGGCATCGCCGAGAGCCCCATCCGGCGAGACGCGCGCGCGGCAAGCCGGACCTGCTCGCATGCCCATGCCTGCCGGGCCGCGGGCTTGCCGTGCAGCTCGGGTGGGGCGAAGCCGTCGAGCAGCTCGTCATAGACCGAGTGTGCAGCTACGAGCTGGCCCTGCAGATGCGTCGAAAGCTCCGTCACCTCCATTCCGTGGGCGGCGACTGTTCCGATGATCTCATCGCAGTAATCCTGCGAGCTGGCGGCGCGCTCGAGATCGATCAGGCGGCGGTCCCATGTCGGGATCTGCACGCCCTTGTAGCCGAGCCCGGCCGCCCAGCCGCAGATCGCGTCGAGACTGTTGAAGGGCGCATCATCGCCCACGAATTGCGCGAGAAAGAGGGCAGGCCCCTTGATCGTCTTCATCTGGGAATACTCCTGTCGGGTCCTTGCAGGCCAAGCGCGAGGGGACGTCCCCCGCGCTTGGCCGGGTTCAGTCTGGTTTGCGCAAGAGCGCCCGCGCGCCCTCTGGGTCGAGCGCCGGGGCGCGAGTGCAGGTCGTGGTCATCTCCACGAAGCCACCTTCCTCGCCCGAGCGCAGGATCGCCGTCATGATCTCGATCCCGTGCAGCGCGCGGTCGATGGAACACCGCGCCTCGCGGCCCTCGATCACAGAGAGCGCCATATCGGCAAGGCCCGCCGCGCGGTAGTTGGCGACCATGCCATGCGGGTGCTCCTGGTTGGGCTTGCCGAACGGGTGGGCCCAGGGCTCCACGGGCGCGATCTTCCCGTCGCGCCCCGCGATCTCCACCGGGCCGCCGAAGAAGTTCGGATCCGGCAGAAAGAGCGAGCCCTCGGTCCCGTAGATCTCCATCGGGCCGTGACGGTGCGCCCAGACATCCCAGCTCGTGGACAGGGTGACGGTGGCCCCTTGCGCAAATTCGAGCAACGCATGGATGTTGGTGGGCGTCTCGACATCGATCGTCTCACCATTGCGCGGCTCAGACGTAATCCTGCGCGTGGGCGTCGCAGTGGAGGTCAGTGCCGCCACCCGTTTCACCGGGCCGATCAGGTTGATAAGGTTCGCAAGGTAATAGGGCCCGAGATCGAGCATCGGACCGCCGCCCGGCTTGAAGAAGAAATCCGGGTTCGGGTGCCAATGCTCCATGCCGTGGCTCATCACATGGGCCGTGCCCGCCGTGATCGTGCCGAGGCGACCCTCGTCGATCAGCGCGCGTGCCTGCTGATGCGCGCCGCCAAGGAAGGTGTCGGGCGAACTGCCCACCGAGAGCCCCTTGGCCTGCGCAAGCTCGCGCAGCGCCTTTCCGTCTTCGGCCGAGAGAACGAAGGGCTTTTCGCTGTAGACATGCTTGCCTGCCTCAAGCGTCGCTTTCGCGACCTCGAAATGCGCCGCAGGGACGGTGAGGTTGATGATGACATCAATCGCAGGGTTCGCGAGGAGGGCCTCCACGCTTTGCGCCTCGACGCCGTATTCCTCCGCGCGTGCCCTGGCAGCTGCCGGGTTCAGGTCAGCGCAGGCGATGAGTTTGATGCCGCGAAAGAGCGGCGCGAAGCCGAGATAGGTGGTCGAGATATTGCCGCAGCCGATGATGCCGATGCCGAGTTCAGTGCTCATGCTACCCTCCCTTCAGAGCTTGCGCGCGTTGTCGATCGAGCCGCGAGCGAAGCGCGCATCGTCGGACGGGTTGTCATGCTCCATCACGAAATGGGCGGCCTTGCTGTCGCGGCGCAGGGCCTCGAGCAGCCGGGCCCAGTCCATGACGCCGGTGCCCACGTCGGCCCAGCCGTCCTCCTCGGCTTTCTCGCCTTCGGGGGCGATATCCTTCACATGGGCGGCGGTGATCCGGTTGCCATGCCGCGCGATCCAGTCGAGCGGGTCGGCCCCTCCGCGCGTGATCCAGGCGATATCGGCCTCCCAGTCGAGGTCGCCCGCAGCGAGGATATGCTCCATCGGCAGCGTGCCGTCGGCGAGCGGCTTGAACTCGAAGTCGTGGTTGTGCCAGCCGAACCCGAACCCGGCGGCGCGGATCGGGGCGCCAGCGCGGGCGAGCCGAATGCCGAACGCCTCCCAGCCTTTCGCATCGGTGGGCCGGTCCTCGGGCATCAGGAAGGGCACGTAGAGCGCCTCCATTCCCAGTGCGCGGGCGATGGCGACGGCGCGGTCCGGGTCGGTCTCCACGACATCGAGGCTGAAATGCCCCGTCGGCATCTTCAGCCCCGCCGCGTCGAGCTGTGCGCGGAACGCCGCGAGCCCATCCGCATCAAGCCCCTCGTAGAGCCCGCCGAACCCCTCGACGCTTGCATAGCCTGCCTGTGCCAGCATCCCGAGCGTCTGGTCGAGTGGACCCGCATTGCGCGAACTGTAAAGCTGGTAACTGAAATCGGTCATGTTTCTCTCCTCCTAGGAAAAATCAGGTGCGCACCTAGAGGCGCTTTTCGCTTTGCGTGTCGAAGATCGACGCGCGCGTAATGTCGAAGGCGATGGGGACACGGTCACCGGGGCGGTAGCGTTTGCCGGAGGCGCAGCGCACCGAGAGCTTGGCCTCGCCATAGGTCAGCCAGACGAGGCTGTCCGCGCCCATCGGCTCTTCCAGTTCCACGACGGCCTCGACCTCTGCCGGTTGGCCTGCCGCATCCCGGTCGAACAGCACGTGTTCCGGGCGCACGCCAAGGATCACGTCGCGATTAACCGGCAGGGGGCCGTTGCCGTCATAGCCCGCGAGACCCGTGGCAAAGCCTTGCCCTTCGAAGATCGGGCCGTCTTGTCCGGCGACCAGACGCCCATCGAAAAAGTTCATGGCTGGTGACCCGATGAAGCCCGCAACGAACATGTTGCATGGTCGGTTGTAGATCGTGAGAGGCTCGTCGAGCTGCTGGATCTCGCCGCCATGCATCACCGCGATCCGGTCAGCCAGCGTGAGCGCCTCGATCTGATCGTGGGTGACGTAGATCATCGTCGAGCGTAGCCGCTGGTGGAGCCGCTTGATCTCCACACGAAGGTCGACGCGCAGCTTGGCGTCGAGGTTGGAAAGCGGCTCGTCGAACAGGAAGACATCCGCGTCGCGCACCAGCGCCCGACCGATCGCGACCCGCTGGCGCTGCCCGCCCGACAGGTTCGAGGGGCGACGCTTCAAAAGAGGCTCGATCTGCAGGATCTCGGCTGCGCGCGAGACGCGCTCCGCGATGTCCTTCTTGGAATGCCGCGCGACGCGCAGCCCGAAGCTTAGATTCCTCTCCACCGACATCTGCGGATAGAGCGCGTAGGATTGGAACACCATGCCGATCCCGCGATCCTTGGGTTCGTCCCATGTGACGTTCTTGCCCGAGATCCAGACCTCGCCGTCGGAGATATCGATCAGGCCAGCGATCGCATTGAGAAGGGTAGACTTGCCGCAGCCCGAGGGTCCCAGCAGCACAAGAAATTCTCCCGGTGTGATGTCCAGTTGAAGATTGTCGATGACGTCCAGCGCGCCATAGCTGATGCGCAGATCGCGGACACTAACAGAAGGTTCCATTGCATTTATCCTTTCACGGCGCCGGCGGCGATGCCGCGGACGAACCAGCGGCCCGAGACGAAGTAGACGATCAGCGGCACGAGTGCGGTCAGGATCGTCGCGGCCATGTTGACGTTGTAGGCTTTGGTCCCGGTGGTGGTGTTGACTACGTTGTTGAGCTCGACAGTCATCGGCAGGTGATCGCGCCCCGCGAAGATCAGGCCGAACAAGAAGTCGTTCCAGATCCCCGTGACCTGCAGGATCGCGGCGACGACGAGGATCGGCCCGGACATCGGGATCATCAGCTGGAAGAAAATCGTCCAGAAACCGCCCCCGTCGATCCGCGCAGCCTTGAACAGGTCGATAGGCACGGCGACGTAATAATTGCGAAAGAGCAGAGTCATCACCGGCAGACCGAAGATCACGTGCACGACGATGATGCCGGGCAGGGTGTTGTAGAGCGACACTTTCGAGAGCATCCGCACCAGCGGATAAAGATAGACCTGGTAGGGAATGAACGCGCCGAGCAGCAGCACCGCAAAGATCAGGTTGCCCCCACGCGGTCGCCAGAACGACAGCGCGTAGCCGTTGATCGCGCCGAGCAGAATCGAGAGCGTCGCAGCCGGGATCATGATCTCGAAGGAGTTCAGCACCCCCACGCGGATGCCCTCGCAGTTCACGCCCGTGCAGGCATGGGCCCAGGCCGTGGACCAGGGCTTGAGGGTGAAGTCGGTGGGCAGGCCGAAGATATTGCCCTGCTGGATCTCGGGCATCGTTTTGAACGATGTCACGATCATCACGTAGAAGGGGAGTAGGAAAAACGCGGCTGCGAGCACGAGAAAGGCATAGATGCCGATCCGGCTGGCGGTGAGCCGCCGGGGCTTGCGCCCGCGCGGTTGGGTCTCAGCGGTCATGACGCCCTCCGGTTCTGGCGGAAATACTGGTTGTAGAGCCACGGACCCAGCACCACGAGCACGGCCACGAACATCACCGAGGCGGCCGCGGTCGCGAGCGCGATGTTCTGTCGGTTGAAGAGGTAATCGATGACGAATTTGGCGGGCACCTCCGTCGAGATGCCGGGACCGCCTCCGGTCATCGCGACCACGATGTCGTAGACTTTGACCACCGCGATCGCGAGCAGCACCACCGCGGTGACGAACATGCTCGAGAGCATCGGGATCACAATCGAGAGGTAGACGCGCCACGGCGGGATGCCGTCGACACGGGCGGCCTTCCAGATGTCTTCGTCCACGCCGCGCAGTCCGGCCAGCAGGATCGCCATTACAAGACCCGCCGATTGCCACATGCCGGCAAATCCCACGAGATAGATCGCCCGGTCACCGCGTGACAGCCAGTCGAAGGTGAAGCCGTGCCAGCCCCAGTTCTGCACCGCCTGCTGGATGCCCAGCGTCGGGTTCAGAATCCAGGCCCAGACGAGGCCGGTGACGATGAAGGACATCGCGTAGGGGTAGAGGAAGATCGTGCGGAAAATCCCTTCCCCCTTGATCCTCTGATCGAGGAACACCGCCATCAGGAAGCCGAGCACGAGACAGCCGATGACGAAGATCAGGCCGAAGATGGCGAGGTTCTCGACTGAGATCGTCCAGCGGGAAGATTGGAATAGCCGGTCATATTGCTTGAATCCGACGAAGTCGTATTTGGGCAGGATGCCGGAACTGGTGAAGGAGATGCGGATCGTCCAGAGGATCGTGCCGATATAGGCGAAGATGACGATGATCCATGTCGGGACGAGCGCAACTTGTGCGCTCAGGCGGCGCAGTCGAAGCGGCTTCATGTCGTGATGTCCTGTCTCGTGACGGTCTCGGGAGAGGGCGCGCGCCCGGGGAGGCTGGGCGCGCCGGGGCCGCGACCCCAAGGGACGGATCGCGGCCCCGTCCGCTTAGCCGCCGATGATCTGGGCGAAGCGGTTCACGAAGTTCTCGGGCGTCTGGCTCTTGTCGGTGAAGAACGAAGCCACGAGATCGGTTATGGAGCCGCTCATGTCGGGCGAGATCAGGATGTCCGAACTGGGCACGTAGTCGCCCTTCTTGAGCAGCGCGAGCCCTTGCTGCGCGCATTGGTCCATATCCTGACTCGGCACGTCCTTGAGCACGGGCACCGCGCCTTTCTTCTCATTGAAGGCCAGCTGCACCTTGGGTTCGAGCAGCACCTTGGCAAGCAGGTCCTGTGCTTTGATCTCGGCCTTGTCGTTCAGCTTGGGGAAGACGAAGACATCGCCGCCGACCCAGTAGGTATTGTGCCCCAGTGCCGGAATGCAGCCTACGTCCTTGCCGGGCACTTTGTTCTGGAGTTCCATCTCGCCCTTGGCCCAGTCGCCCATGAAGTTGAAGCCGGCCTTGTCGTTGATCACCAGCGCGGTTGCCTGGTTCCACTGCCGACCCTGCATCCCGCTATCCACGTAGTTACGCAGTTTGCCGAACGTCTGCGCGACCTTGAGGAACTCCGGGGATTTCACTGCCGAGACGTCGCGATCCTTGAGGACCTTCATGTAAAGGTCCTTGCCACCCTCGCCGATCATGACGTTGAAGAACGTCAGGGCCTGCGTCCAGGCGCTGCCCGCCTGCGCCAGCGGGATCACGCCCTGCTTCTTGAGCGCGTCGAGATCGGTGAACAGGTCGTCCCAGGTCTTGGGTGGCTCGACGCCTGCTTTCTTCAGCAGTTCGGGCGAATACCAGAGCCAGATGTTGGAGTGGATATCGACCGGCACGGCATACATGTGCCCATCTTGGCTCACCGCGTTCAGCAGCACCGGGTTGATCTTGTCCTTCCAGCCATATTTCTTCGCGAGCGGATCGAGGTTGCGCAACAGCCCGTTCGAAACCAGCTCGTCGAACTGCTTGCCGGTGTTGAACTGCATGGCGGCAGGCGGATTGCCCCCGATGATGCGGTTGATCCCGTCGGCGCGCGCGGAATCACCGCCGCCCCCGGCAACCGCGGCATCGACCCATTTGCCGCCCTGCGCGTCGAACGCCTTCTCGAATTCCTTGACCGCGGCGTGTTCGCCGCCCGAGGTCCACCAGTGGATTACCTCCGCCTTGTCGGCCGCCTGCGCCTGCGCTGCGGCGAGACTGAGCGCCAGAGATGCGGCGATGCCGAAGGCGTGCCGTCCTTTATGAGCTTGCATGAAATCCTCCCAGAATTGATCGCGACTCCTCAATCGCGCGTCTCGACGTCATCGGGGATCTATCCCGTATGCAATCGATTACATTTTACGCTAATCGCGCATGTAATCGATTGCAATCATGAAATTTCCGAGTAAATACAGGAGGTGTAGCGCTCTGCCACTGGTGAACGCGGACCGGCAGGGCCTATAGAGAATGAAGCGAAAGGGACGAATGTGAGCGGTGAGTCGGGTGAGGGCGGAATGGCGGGGGCAGGGGCGAGTGGCCCGCGCCACACGATGGCCGACGTGGCGCGCCGCGCCGGCGTCTCGACCGCTACGGTGTCGCGAGCGCTCACCCGTCCCGACCAAGTCAGCCCCAAGACTCGCGAACTGGTGCATGAGATCGCCGAGGAGCTCGGTTTCCGCCCCAACCTGATCGGGCGTCAATTGCGCGCCCAGGCGGCCAATTCGCTGCTGATCCTCGTTCAGGACCTTGAAAACCCGTTCTACGCCGAGCTGATCAAGGGCGCGGAGTATGTCGCGCGGGAGCGTCAGTTTTCTGTGGTGGTGGGCGGAACGGATGGGCTCGAAGACGTCGAACGTCTCTACGCCGAACAGTATCTGGGGCGGCGCGTGGACGGCCTGATCCTGCTGACCGGCCATCTGCCCGCGGGCCTCTCGCGCAAGATGGCCGAGCAGGGCCCGGTCGTGCTGGTGTCAGAGGATAATCCCGAACTCGCGCTCTGCGCGGTGCTGGTGGACAATGTCGGTTGGGCCGCGCAGGCGGTGGCCCATCTTCATGCGCTGGGACATCGCCGGATCGCGCATCTGTGCGGCCCGATGGCGCGGATCATCAGCCGCGAACGACGCGAGGGGTATCGGCGCGCCCTCTCGCAGGCAGGACTGCCAGCGGATCCCGCCCTCGAAGCGCCGGGGGATTTCAGCTTCGAGACCGGACGGCGCACAACCCGCGCCCTGCTTGCCTTGCCGGATCCGCCAACCGCAATCTTCTGCGCCAATGACGAATCCGCCCTGGGTGCGATCCGTGCTGCACAGCAAGCCGGTCTGGACGTGCCGCGCGACCTCTCCGTCATCGGCTTCGATGACACGATGCTGGCCGAGATCTCCGACCCGCCGCTCACTACAATTCGCCAGCCGCGGCAGCAAATGGGAGCAGTCGCGGCCGAGATGGTGATCGACATGCTCGAAAACGGGCCGGGGCAGTGCGCCCTTCGGATCCTCGACTGCGAACTTGTCGAGCGCAGCACTGTTGCCGCCCCGGCCGCGAAAAGCTGAGGCGCGATCCGAGTGTCCTCAAAGCACAGCGATGTCGCTGTCGAATATCTTCAGGCCCAGGCACCAGCTCGCTTGAATGGCCCCGTGTATCGTAGACGTCTTCTTCGCTAATTTTGAGGCAAGGAGGCCGTGTGTTAATCGGTTGGCGCGGGGTCCGCGGATCTAAGCCATTGAAGTCAAATGTTTTATTGACTCTGCGACCGGTGGCTTTGCTGTGGGCGCAACAAATGTATTAAATTCAAACGCTTGCAAAAATTCGGGCCCTTGAGCCCCAAGATCGAAGAAGTGGACCTATCGAAGAAGAACCCGAATGGCTGGCTCGCCCGGCAGACACCCTATACTCCCGGCAGGATGGAATTCCTGGCGGAATCTGCCGGGGCGGCTGCAAAACCTCTTGTCTGCGCGCCCGACGATCCGGTGCTCACGATGCTCTGGGTGACCTGGCTCGATGCGCAACCGATTACCTATGCGCGGCAAGCCTTCTCGCCGTCTCATCGGATGCGCCTGGAGCGGTGAAGGGGGGCGGATCAAACGTTAACTTGTCTTCAATCGCGACTGGGTGAACCGCCAGTGGCTGGTCAGATTCACGAGATGAATCCCTCACAGGATTTGTTCAGTAGAGCCCCACCAATCGGCCCCCCGCTTCGAACGGGCAAGTTTCCGGTGATCAGATCGGGTCTATTCCGCGCTTGCCGATGTTGTGGCGCGGCCTGAGCTCGCAGTGCGGCTATCCAAGTGACCGCGAGCTCGAGGGGTGGCCTCGGTCCGATGTAGCAAGACTTCTCCGCTGTGCCTTCTCGAGGGAGGGCGCAGCGGTTTTCGTTTTCGGGGAGCGTCGCTTGTGGCGTTCAGGCGTCTTGGCTCACGCGCTGCCAAGGCTGGTCGGCGAGGCGCACCACCTCGCTGGTCTCGATCGAGCGCTGCACCGCTTGGCCGATAGCGACGGCAGCCCAGCCATCTTCCAGCGTGACCTCAGGCGCGCTGCGCTCCCCGCGCACGAGGGCGATGAAGCCTACATGCTGGTGATAGGTGGACCCGTTGTGATCGCCCGCGGCGAGCAGTTCCTCGGGCACCGGCAGCTCGCGCTCCACCGGGCCTTTCGGATCGCGCGGCGAGATCACCAGTTTCGGCACCGGCGGCGCGCCCAGATGCGCGGGCCAGAACCGGGTCGGGCCGGGCACCAGCGCCTCGATCTTGCCATTGGGTCCGACGGCGGTGACCTCCTCCTGATAGCGCGCGCCCTCGGCATACATGCACAGCTCCAGCATCGCCCGCGCGCCGCTCTCGAATTCGACGATGGCGAAGCCCGCATCGAGGATATCAGGCGCGTCGGCCTCGGTGACGTGGTTCACCGGGGGCGGGGCGGAGGCCATGACGCGCACCGGCTCGGATTTCAGGGCGAGCCGCATCAGGTCGAAGAAATGGCAGCATTTCTCGACGAAGGTGCCGCCCGTGTAGCGGTTGAAGCGGTTCCAGTTGCCGACCTTGAACAGGAATGGGAAGCGGTGTTCGCGGACCGTGAGCATGGTGATCCCGCCCGTCGCTGCCTCGGCCTCGTCGAGGAAGGCGGCGATCGGCGGCATGTAGCGATATTCCATCGCGACCCAAACCGGAGCGGGGTAGCTGTCTCGGAAGGCTTGCAGCCGCTCCGCATGGGTCGGATCGGTAAAAAGCGGCTTTTCCACGAGCACCGGCAGCGGGCGGGTCGATGCGATCTCTTCGAGCTGGTCGAGATGGCGGAAATTCGGGCTGGTGATGACGAGGCAGTCGAGCGCCTCCACCGCCAGAAGCTCCGCCACCGACCCCGCCATCTTCGCCCCGGGGGCGAGCGTCTGCGCGGCCTGCGCCATCTCCGCGTCGGGTTCGAAGATCGCCGCGACCTCCGCCCCGTCCAGCAGCGCAATATTGCGCAGGTGTTCCTGTCCCATCATGCCGCAGCCGATCATGCCGTAGCGAACGGGTCCCGTCTTGGTGACGCTCATCCGAGCCTCCTCATCTCATGCGTTGAACGTAATGTGCGCGGCTGGTGTCGAACCATGTGCGCGAAAATTCGACCGGGGCAGGGCCGTCGGCCCAGCTGAAGCGCTCGATATAGCCAGCGGTCTCACCGGGGCGGCAGTCGAGCTCCGACGGCCCCCATTCCGGCATCGGCGCGAAGCTGACCCGATCCTCGGCGCTCGCGATCCAGAAGCCGAGCGCGCGTTGGTAATAGGCGTAAAGCGAGTCCTCGAGATCCTCGGCTTTCACCTCGCCCTTCGAGGCGTCGAGCCAGATTTCCTCCGCTGCGACCGGCGTCTCGTCGAGAAAGCGCAGGCGGCGCACCCGGCTCGCGCGCTTGGACGTGCCAAACTCCGGCAGGTCGGCGGGCTTGTCCATCACATCGACCGAGAGGATGCGGGCATTCGGAAATCCGCCTCCCGACAGGAGCTCGATCCGTAGCATGGAGTAGAAATGGTCGCGAAGGTTGCGGGTGCGGATGTAATTGCCCGAGCCCTGAACCCGCTCCAGTAGACCTTTCTCCTCCAGATCCTCCAGCGCGCGCCGCAAAGTGCCCACCGCGATCTTCAGCTGCGCGGCCATCGTCCGTTCGGGGGGAAGGCGCTCCCCGTCGGTCAGCCGGCCCGCCGCGATATCTCGAATCAGCACTTCGGAAACCTGCTTGTAGATCGGCAGTCCGGTGCGCTCTGACCCTTGATTTGCCTGTGTCACTTGGTCGCCCCAAAAATTGATACAGTATTGATCTATATCAAGGCGGCTGCTAAGTGAAGGGAAATCGAACGGGAATCGCGAGGGAGGAACGCATGACTGTTGTGCCGGTGAAATCGAGCGATCTCGATGCCGCGGAGGTGTCCTGGTTTTCTGCCCTGTGTTCGGATGATTACCGCTATCTCGGCCAGCCCGAGGGCGATCTCCGCTCCAGCTGGGCGCATTGTTCCGATATCGTGCGAGAGGCCGAGCGGCAGGGCTTCCGCAACATCCTGTGCCCGTCGAGCTATCAGGTGGGCCAAGACACGCTGAGCTTCGTGGCCGGCGCCAGCCAGATCACCAACCGGATGAATTTCCTCGCCGCCGTGCGCTGCGGGGAAATGCAACCGATCATGCTGGCGCGCACCATCGCGACGCTCGACCACATGCTCGAAGGCCGTCTGACGGTGAACATCATCTCGTCGGATTTCCCGGGCGAGAAGGAAGAGAGCGAATTCCGCTACCAGCGCTCGCGCGAGGTGGTGGAGATTCTCAAGCAGGCCTGGACCCAAGACGAGATCAATTACGAAGGTCAGGTCTACAATTTCAAAGGCCTCACGACCGACCCGGCGAAGCCCTATCAGCAGGGCGGCCCGCTTCTCTATTTCGGCGGCTATTCCCCGGCGGCGGTCGAGCTGTGCGCAGAGCATTGCGACGTCTACCTGATGTGGCCCGAGACGAAGGAAGAGCTGGAAGGCCGGATGAAGGTGGTCAACGAGGCCGCCGAGCGGCACGGGCGCGTTCTCGACTACGGGCTGCGAGTCCATGTGATCGTGCGCGACACCGAGGCCGAGGCGAAGGAATACGCGCAGGAACTTGTCTCGAAGCTCGATGACGAGGAAGGCCGGAAAATCCGCGAGCGGGCGCATGATGCGGGCTCGCTCGGCGTGTCGAAGCAGGCGCGCAACCGCGAGATCGCGGATGAGAGCGGCTATGTCGAGCCGAACCTCTGGACCGGGGTGGGGCGCGCGCGTTCGGGCTGCGGCGCGGCGCTGGTGGGCTCGGCCGATCAGGTGCTCACGAAGCTCGAGGAATATCGCAAGATGGGCATTCGCGCCTTCATCCTGTCGGGCTATCCGCATATCGACGAGGCTCGCCAGTTCGGCCGTCTCGTGATGCCGCATCTCGACACGGTCTCGCTGCCCGAAATCTATGGTCGCGTCCCGATGGGGCCGCCGGCAACACCGCTCGCAGAAGGGGAACGCCGCTAATGGAAAAGATCGACCTCACCTCCGACGTGGCGCTCAGCCGGATCGTCTATGGCATGTGGCGACTGGCCGACGATGCTGACACCTCGCCCAGCCATGTGCGCACCAAGGTCGACGCCTGTCTGGAGCAGGGGATCACCACCTTCGATCATGCCGACATCTATGGCGGCTACACGGCGGAGGGGGTCTTCGGCGCGGCGATGCGCGAGGACCCGTCGCTGCGCGATCAGATGGAGATCGTCACGAAATGCGACATCATCGTCTCGGCGGGCCGTCATTCGCATCGCAAAGTGAAGCATTACGACACCTCGCGCGCCCATATCGAAGCCTCGGTCGAGGCCTCGCTGCGGGAGCTGGCCACCGACCGGATCGATCTGCTGCTGATCCACCGTCCTGATCCGCTGATGGACCATCACGAGACAGGGGCCACGCTCGATGATCTGGTCGCCTCGGGCAAGGTGCGCGCGGTGGGCGTATCGAACTTCCGCCCGTGGGACTGGGAGCTGCTGCAATCGGGGATGAAGACGCCGCTGGTGACGAACCAGATCGAAATCAGCCTTGGCTGTCTGCAGCCCTTCACCAATGGCGATCTGGCCTTCCACCAGCGGCAGGCGCAGCCGGTGATGGCGTGGTCGCCGCTGGGCGGCGGCGCGTTGATGACGGGCGAGGGGGCGGTGCAGGCGGTTCTCGATGAGATCGCCGAGGCGCAGGGCGTGGATCGCGCGGCTGTCGCGACCGCTTTCCTGCTCGCCCATCCGGCGCGGATCATCCCGGTGATGGGGACCAATAACCTCGAGCGGATCGCGAAGCTTTCCGATGCGCTCAAGGTTCAGATCGATAGGGAGACGTGGTTCCGCCTCTACGAGGCCGGGCTCGGTCAGGAGGTCCCATGATGAACGCAACCCGCCAATTCACCCCGCGCACTTTCGTGCCGGGCCCAGAGAATACCCGCTTGCTGCGCGACGCCTTCGGGCGGTTTGCCACGGGCATCACCATCGTGACCGCCGCCAGCGAGAACGGCCCTGTTGCGATCACGGCGAACAGTTTCTCTTCGGTCTCGCTCGATCCGCCGCTGGTGATCTGGGCCCCGGATCGCAACTCGCGCCGCTTCGTGCATTTCGAGAACGCGGAGCATTACGCGATCCACGTGCTCGCCGCCGATCAGGACGATCTGTGCTTTGCCACGACAAAGAATGCCCATGCGCTGCTCGATCACGCCTATCACCTCAACGATCATGGCGTGCCGCTGATCGACGGCTGTCTCGCGCGCTTCGAATGTCATCGCGTCGCCTGCCACGAGGGCGGCGATCACCTGCTGGTGCTGGGTCAAGTCGAGCGCGCGGTGATGCGCGACGATGGTGACGCGCTGGCCTTCTACCGTGGGCAGGTGCGGCGGATCGAGATGAACTGAGGCGCTGACATATCCGGCCCGGGATCGCGCAGGAGGAGCGTGGCACCGGGCCTCCAAGGGATCGCGAGGGAGGAAACGCGCGCATGACCCTGCTGACAATCCTGGCCAGACCGCTGGTCCGGCTGAACGACATCCTGCTCGCCATCGGTCGGTGGGCGGGTGTTTTCGCCGTGGCGGCGATGGTCATCGCGATCCTGATCCAGATCTGGTTTCGCTATGTGCTCAACAATGCGTTGCCTTGGCCCGATGAGGCGGCACGGTTCTGCATGCTCTGGATGGCGGGGCTGATGGCGCCCTCGGCATTTCGTTCGGGCGGGTTCGTGGCGATCGACATGCTCGCGGTGATGCTGCCGAAGCTGGTCGCGCGCGGGCTGACACTGGTGCTGCTGGTCCTTTCGCTGCTGGTGTCAATCGCGGCGCTGAAGCTCGGCTGGGCGGGGATCACCGGCTTTGGCGGCAAGTTCGCGACTGCCTCGCTCTGGGTGCCGGATAATCTGGCTTTCGATGCCTGGACCCGCGTGCCGCGCAGCTGGATGATGGCCTCGCTGGTGGTGGGCTTCGCGCTGCTGGTACTGGTCAATATCGAGCTGATCCTGCGCAACCTGCTGGCTCTGCGCACCGGGGAAGACCCGCTGCCGCCCGTTCTCGCAGTGGCCGGAGGGGCAGAGTGATGCTGGTCTGGTTTCTTCCGCTTTTCCTCGTCCTGATCTTGATCGGCCTGCCGATCTTCTTCGCACTTCTCGCAGCTCCGGGCGCGATGCTGCTCCTGAACGGGCAAGAGCGGGACTTCGCGCTGCTCTACCGTAACCTTTACAACGGGATGGACAGCTTCCCGCTGCTCGCGATCCCGTTCTTCATGCTCGCGGGCGAGATGATGAATTCGGGCGGCATCACGCGCCGTCTGGTGGAGTTCTCGGAAGCGATGATGGGCCATCTGCGCGGCGGGCTCGCGCATGTGAACATCCTGTCCTCGATGCTGTTCGCGGGTCTTTCGGGCTCGGCGGTGGCCGACACCTCGGCGCTTGGTTCGATGCTGATCCCGGCGATGGAACAGCAGGGTTACACCCGCAAATTCGCAGCCGCCATCACGGCGGCGAGCTCGGTAATCGGGCCGATCATCCCGCCCTCGGGCATCATGATCATCTATGCCTATGTCATGGGCCAGTCGGTCGCGGCGCTGTTTCTTGCAGGCATCGTGCCGGGTGTGCTGGTGGGTATCGGGCTGATGCTGATGGTCAAGTTCATGGCCGACAAGCACGGCTTCCCCCCGGCCTCGAAGAAGCACACATGGCCCGAGCGGGGGCAGGCGAGCTTGCGTGCTTTCTTCCCGCTGATGACGCCGGTGATCATTCTGGGCGGTATCTTGGGCGGCGTCTTCACCCCGACCGAGGCGGCGGCGATCGCCGTGGCCTATGCGCTGATCGTCGGCATCTTCATTTTGCGCACGCTGCGCTGGGGCGACCTGCCGCATATCCTGATGCGGGCGGGGCTGACCTCGTCGGTGGTGCTGCTGCTCGTGGGCGCGGCGATGGCGTTCAAGACGGTGGTGAGCCTTGCCCACGCGCCCGAGGCGCTGGCGGAATTTATCCTCGGCCTGTCGCAGAACCCGCTGATCCTGCTGTTCCTGATCAACATCCTTCTGTTCGTCGTCGGCATGTTCCTCGACGCAGGCCCCGCGATCATCGTGCTGGGGCCGATCCTCGCGCCGATCTTCACCGGGCTGGGTGTCGATCCGATCCATTTCGCGATCATCATGAGCGTGAACCTGACCGTGGGCCTCGCCACGCCGCCGATGGGGCTGGTGCTGTTCGTCGCCGCCGCCGTGTCGAAGGAGCGGGTGGAGACCATCGCCCGCGCGATCCTGCCCTTCCTTGCGGTCGAAGTGGCCGTGATCTTCCTGATCACCTATTTCCCCGCGATTTCGATGACCATCCCCCGGCTGACGGGGTTCGCCAACTAAGACAAGACTGAAGCATATAGGGAGGAAACGATGCTCAGAACTTTTGTGAAATCGCTTGCGCTGGGGGCCGTGCTGGCCTCGGGGCTCGGCATGGCCGCGCAGGCTCAGGACGATACGATCACGCTGCGCGCGGTCGCCAACTCGAACACCAATGACGAGGATTACGACGGTCTCGTCGTGTTCAAGAACTATGTCGAGAACGCCTCGAACGGGAAGATCAAGGTCGACCTCTTCATCGGCACCCAGCTGTGCTCGAACGGGGCGGAGTGCCTGCAGGGCATCGCGGATGGCTCGCTCGATATCTACATCTCGACCTCTGGCGGGGCTGCGGGGATCTTCCCTTACGTGCAGGTGCTCGACCTGCCGTATCTGATGCCGAACGACCGCGTCGCCGAAGAGGTGCTGACCCACACCGCTTTCACCTCCGAGCTGCGCAAGATGGCGCTGGCCGATAGCGACGACATGATCCGCCTGATGACGATCGGGAACACCGGCGGTTGGCGCAACTTCGCCAACACCAAGAAGACGGTGAAGACGCCTGCCGATCTGAAGGGCATGAAGATCCGCACGATCGTCGCCGACCTGCCGCAGGAGCTGGTGAAGGCGATGGGCGCCTCGCCGACCCCGATCCCGTGGCCGGAGCTGTTCACCGCGATGCAGACCGGCGTCGTCGACGGCACCAAGAACGGCATCACCGACATCATGAACATGAAGTTCCCCGAGGCAGGCCTGAAGCACCTCACCCTCGACGGCCACGCCTACATGGCAGCGCTGTGGTGGATGAACAACCAGAAGTTCAAGGAGATGTCGCCCGAGATGCAGCGCGTGATCGTGGACGGGTTCGCGGCGCTCCAGCAGGCGACCTTCGCCTCGCCCAAGCGCAAGTCCATCGCGGCCTATGAGGAGTTCAAGAAGGACGGCGGCGAGATCTACGTGCCGACGCCCGAGCAGAAGCAGGAATTCCAGGACGCCGCGAAGCCGGTCTATGGCTGGTTCAAGGACAACGTCCAGAACGGTGGCGAAGTATTCGATGACCTGCAATCAGCCGTCGATCAGGCATCGAAGACCGTCGATGCAGAGCGTGCGACCGAGCTGAACTGAGCCTTTGCTCCCGATGAAGAGCGAACCCGCGCCTCGTGGCGCGGGTTTGTCATTTTCTAGGCTTAGGATTCATAACCAGTAGATGACGAGAGCCGTCAGGGCGATGGCGGAGAGGAAGACCTTCGGAGATCGGTCATAGCGAGTCGCCACACGCCTCCAGTCTTTGAGTCTGCCGAACACTGTCTCAATCCGGTTACGGCGCTTGTAGCGGCGTTTGTCATATTTGATGGGCGTCTTGCGTTGCTTCCAGCCCGGAATGCAGGCGCGTATCCCTTTGTCCTGAAACGCGTCTCGGAACCAGTCGGCATCAAAGCCGCGGTCCCCGAGGAACCAGTCGACCTTGGGTAGGCTGCTCAGCAGCGCCTGCGCACCGATGTAGTCGCCGACCTGCCCAGCGGTGACGAACAGGCTGAGCGGTCGCCCTTGGCTGTCGCAGATGGCATCCAGTTTGGTATTCCGTTTTCGGGCGAAACTGTCCCCCGGACAGTTTCTTTTTCCCTCAACCCCCTTGGTTCGCCCGATCAGGCGACCGCGCCCCCTTTTTCGCGGCCAGGCTGGTCGCGGTGCGGTGTGCCTTCAGGTAGGTTGCGTCGATCATCACGGTCTTTTTTCTCTCCGTTTTCGGAGCCGTGAATCACGCGACGCAACACAAATCAATGCATCCTGACCCTAGGCCTCGGTCGTGTTCGACCGGCAGCGCGCAACGAATGTCGGCTTCGTTCCATATCGCTTCGACCGAACGAAAAGACAAAAGCCGGGTGGCGCGAGACGCGCGCACCCGGCCAGATTGGTCTCTTAGCCCTTCACGATCATCCGGTAGCGCAGCTGGTCGAAGATCACGGCGCAGATGAGCAGCAGGCCGATGAGCACCATCTGCATGTAGGAGCTGACCTGCGCGAGGTTCATCCCGTTTTGCATAAGAATGATGAAGAAGGCGCCGAGCACGACATTCTCCACCCGGCCGATCCCGCCGCGCAGCGAGACCCCGGCGATGACGCAGGCCGCGATGCTCTCCATTGCGATCGTGCCGCCAAGGTTCGCATCGCCGCTCTCGACGCGCGCGGTCAGCAACAGACCGGTCAGGGCCGCGATCACGGCGCAAAGCCCATAGACGAGGATCAGCGTGCCGCGGGTGTTGATCGCCGACAGATGGGCCGCCTTGATATTCCCGCCGACGGCATAGATCCGGGCGCCGACGCGGGTGCGGGCCATCAGCACCCACATCACGATGATGGCGATCACGGCGATCACCACGGGCACGGGAACTCCGAACACCCGGCCGAAGCCGAACGTGTCGCCAAAGGCGAAGGGCAGCCCCGAGACCGGCACGCCCCCGGTCAGGAACAGCGCAAGCCCGGTGCCCACGGAGGACACGCCCAGCGTCATGATGAAGGGCGAGACGTCGAACAGCGCGACGCCGATCCCGTTCACCGCGCCCACGATCAGCGCGACCGCGAAGCCTGCGAAAGCCCCGATCAGGATCACGAGCCAGATCGCATCGGGGAAGATCTGCGCAGCCCACGTCATCGCCAGCGCCGAGACGACGGAGCTGAGCGCGATCACCGTGCCCACCGAGAGGTCGAAGCCGCCCGAGATCAGCACCAGCATCTGGCCTAGCGACACGAGCACCAGATAGACCGATTGCCGCGCCACGTTAATCAGGTTCTGCGGCGACAGGAAGTTCGGCGCGGCGAGGGTGAAGATCACGACGGCCGCGATGAGGAAGAACGGCAGCACGCCGAGCTTGATGAAGATACGCAGCGGCAGCGCCGCCAGCGAAGGCTTGGAATTGGCCTGCATCATGCGGGGCTTCCTTCTGTGTCTTGGAGTGTCTGTTGGGAGGCACCGGGCTGGTCGAAGAAATAGCGCAGGACGATGTCCTCGCGCAGATCCTCGCGCGGCAGCTCGGCGGTGATCTTGCCATTGGCGAGCACAATGGCGCGGTGGGCGAGGTTCATCACCTCTGGCAGATCCGACGAGATCACCACCACGGCCTTTCCGGCCTCGGCCAGTTCCGCGATCAGCCGGTAGAGCGCCGCGCGGGTGCCCATATCGACGCCCACGGTCGGCTCGTCGAAGATGTAGAGATCGGCCTCATGTCCGAAGGCCTTGCCGAACAGCACCTTCTGCTGATTGCCGCCCGAGAGCTTGCCGACGACGCGCGCGCGGTAGCTTTCGTGCAGTTCGACATGGCCGAAGATTTCCGCCGCGCGGGTGCTCAGCTGACGCGAGCGCAGCAGCGGGCCGCCCTCGGCCATCAGATCCATCACCAGATTGCCGCGCGGCGTCTCGGCGAGGATCAGGCCCTCGTGCTTGCGGTCGGGCGAGAGATACCACGCGCCCGCCTTCACCAGCTTGCGGGTCTGCGCGCCGGTGACGTCCCGGCCCTTGAAGCGGACCTGCCCGGCATGGGTCGGATTGAGCCCCATCACCGAGCGGAACAGCCGCGACTTGCCCGAGCCCACGAGGCCCGCGACGCCGAGCACCTCGCCCCGGCGCACCCCGAAGGAGGCATGATCTATGCCGGGGGCGCTGAGGCTTTGCACGTCGAGGACGACTTCGCCGGGCGTATGGGCGATGCTCGGGTAAATGTCGCGGATTTCGCGCCCGGCCATCATGTCCACGAGCGATTGTTCGGTCATATCGGCCATCGGCGCGGTGCCGATATGCGCGCCGTCGCGCAGCACGGTGACGCGCTCTGCGATGCGCTCGAATTCATGCACGCGGTGCGAGATATAGATGATCCCCACGCCTTCGGATTTGAGCCGCCCGATCACCTCGAAGAGCTGATCGACCTCGCGATCGGTCAGCGAGGCGGTGGGCTCGTCGAGGATCAGGACCGACAGATCGCCCTGCATCGCCTTGGCGATCTCGACCATTTGCTGTTGCGCCCGCGACAGGCGCGCCACGGTCAGGTCCGGGTCGATGTCGAAGTTCAGATCGGTCAGGATCTGCTTTGCCCGCTGGCGCATCGCGCGCGGCGACAGGAAGGGGCCGACGCCCGGCTCGTGAGCCAGAAACATGTTCTGCGCCACGCTCATCGTCGGGATCAGCGAGAATTCTTGAAAAACGGTATGGATGCCTTTGGCCTGCGCATCAGCCACCGAGGCGAACTGGACCGGCTCGCCGCGCATCTCGATCGTGCCGGAAGTCGGAGTATTCGCGCCCGCCAGCAGCGAGATCATCGTCGATTTCCCCGCGCCGTTCTCACCGAACAGCACATGCAGTTCACCCGCATAGAGGTCGAAATCGACGGCATCGAGGGCGAGGACACCCGGATAGGCCTTGCTCAGCCCATGCGCCTGTAGAAGCGGTTTGCTCGTCATTTTCTGTCTCCCAGGGCAGGAATTGGCGGCGCCGGCGGAAGGGGGAGGGCCGGCGCCGCGCGTCGTCAGTTCACCGAGAAGACCGGCTGGAAGCCGTCCGGGGGCAGCACCGCCGAACGCGGCGTGTCTTCGATATTGTCCTTGGTGATGACGAAGATCTTCGGACCGACATGTTTGACGTAGTCCTTGCCTTCGAGGATCCGCACCGCCTGATCGACCGCGATCCGGCCCTGGATGACCATGGAGTCCGCCGGGGCCGCCTCGATGAAGCCGCGCTGGATGCCGCTATAGACGCCGGGCGTCAGGTAGAAGGCGAGGTTGCCGACCTTGTCGGTCAGGCCGCGCTCGCGCAGCAGGCCCTGTGCTACTTCCGCAGTCACCGCGGTGCCCGCGATGTAGCTCACTTCCGGGTTCGCCTGCAGCACGTCTTCGACGAGCTTGAGCTGGGCTTCCTTGCCGGTATCGCCGTAGCGCGGCTCGAGCACTTTCACGGCCGAGCCTTTCACGGCTTCCATGAAGCCCTTGTTCGCAGCTTCGACCCAGCCGGCGCCTGCCGGACCCGGGAACCAGCCGACGGTCACTTCGTCGCTGCCCTCGGGGTGCTTCTGCGCGAGGTAGGAGCCGATTTCTTTGCCCATCGTCTCGAAGGAGACGAGCGACTTGGCCGCGAGGTCGGGCGAGGACATGCCATTGACGAGGTCGATGACCGGGATGTCCTTGTCGGCCAGTTCCTTCACGACCGAGTTCAGGCCGTCATAGGAGATCGCCCCGATGATGACCGCCTGCGCGCCACCGGCGGCACAGTCCTCGATCTGGCTGATCTGCTTGGCGAGGTTGGTGTAGCCACCGGCCTCGACCACGTTCAGGCTGACGCCTTCACGCTTGGCCTCTTCGGTCACACCGTAATCGACGCCCAGCCAATAGGCATCTTTCATATGCGGGAAGGAGACGCAGATCTTGTAATCCTTGTCGGCCTTGGCCAGCGCCTCATATTCGATGGGCTGGGCGGTGCCATCGGCGGAGAAGGCCGGCACGACCTCTTCGGCGGGGTAGGGGAACCACGCATCCTCGGCCATGGCCGGGAGCGCGGCACACGTAGCGCCCAGAAGCGCGACGGATGTCAGGACATGTTTCATTGTTCAGAGACCTCTCTGTTGCTTGGTTTGATCGCGGGTTGTCCCCGCTTGTGGAATAACGTCGGCGCGGGGCGCCCGGGATTTACCCGAGCGCGGCGCGGATCTTGTCGAGCCGTTCGCGGCGTGCGGTGCGCGCGGCCAGTGCCTGTTCCATGGTCACTTCGACGAAGCGCACCTTGGTGTTGGGTTGCAGCTGCCCGATCAGGTCCATATCGGCCGAGATCACCGCGCCGAGGGTGAAGTAGCCCCCGCCCGAGACCGCGTCGCGATGGAGCACGATGGGCTCCTGTCCGCCCGGCACCTGGATCGAGCCGTAGGAATAACAGCCATCGACGATGTTCGACGGGTCGGAGCCCGCGCCGAAGGGCTGTTCGCGCTCGACGAATTCCATCGGCGCGCCACCGCGGAAGCGATAGCCCATCCGGTCCGCCTCTGGGGCGACGGTCCACTCGTCGGCGAAGAACTGCGCCTGCGACGCCGGGGTCAGCCGGTGCCAGTAGAGGCCCGGGAGAACCCGCAGGCTGACCGGCGTCTCAACCGGGGCGAGCAGCGCCTTGTCGAGCGTGCGCTCGGTCATGTCCTTGGACTTGCCGACCGGGATTACGTCGTCGGCTGCGATGGCGCGGCCCTCGACCCCGCCAAGTGCCCCGATCGGATAGGTCGAGCGCGAGCCGAGTGCGCTCGGCGTGTCGATCCCGCCGCCGAAGGCGATGTAGATGCGCGCGCCGGATTTCAGGAAGCCGAAGCTCAGCGTCTGACCGGCCTTCACGACGAAGGAGGACCAGCTCTCGCGCGGCTCGCCATCGACCATGATCGGCATCTCGCCACCGGTGACGGCTACGAGCGTGTCATCCTCGAAACTCAGTTCCGGGCCCATGAAGACGGCTTCCAGACCGGCCTCGGCCTCGTCATTGCCGACCAGCATGTTGGCGACCCGCATCGCGAAGCGATCCATCGCACCGCCTTCGGGAATGCCGAGATGGAAATAGCCCGGACGACCAAGATCCTGGATCGTCGTCGACAGGCCGGGTTTGACAACCTTAAACGCCAT
This sequence comes from Thioclava sp. F36-6, assembly GCF_002020305.1. Lineage (NCBI taxonomy): Bacteria > Pseudomonadati > Pseudomonadota > Alphaproteobacteria > Rhodobacterales > Paracoccaceae > Thioclava > Thioclava sp. F36-6. The sequence goes on from NZ_MPZX01000001.1 coordinate 436,724, forward strand.
TGAGGGCCTCCATCAGTTTCGCATTGGTGCCCGCCATATCGGCGTTGAACGCTTCGAGATCGAAGGTCACTTCGGCAATGCGGGGGGTATAGGTGCCGTCTTTCACGGCGGCCTCGATCCGGTCGAATTCGGCGCGGTCGATCGGTTTCCACTTCACGATGTCGCCGGGTTTGAAGAAGACCATGAAGTCTTGCAGATAGGAGACGGTCTGGGTCGGATCGAAGATCGTCATCGGGGTGATGCCGAACATCTGGTAGCCGCCCGCGCCGCGCACCGAGTAGATGCAGCCGAAGCAGCCGCCGATACCGACCGTGTGCTTGGGCGTATCGGTCCGGGGGCGCAGGTATTTCGGCACCTCGATCTGCTTCTCGCGCTCGACGAGTTGGTAAAGGAAGGGCAAACCCGCCACGAAACCCACCATCGAGACGAACCACGGCTGCGAGTGATAGGCTTCGATGAAGGCCTCCACGCTGTCATAGCCGTTGATCCGTGCGGCATATTCGAGATCGGTCGCCTCCGGATCCTGATGGCGTTCGCGGAACCGCATCAGAGTCTCGTGGGTCCAGGGGTCCTGGAAATAGACCGGGACCTCGACGATCCTCGTGTCGAGGCGCTTCTCGCCGGCCTCGGCCTTGTGCTCGAGCTCCTTGATCCGCGCCATCATCTCGTCGGGCGAGATCACGTCGGGGTTGAAGCGCACTTCAAAGCTGGCATTGGCGGGGCAGATCTCGGTCACGCCGGGAATGTTCGCCTCGGCCACGGCGTTGCGCAGCGACAGTGCTACGAAGAAGGCTTCGAGCGACATCTCCTCGTCGACCTCGACATAGACGTGCTCGTCGCCGCCAAAGGAATACCTTGTCTTCATGGGGATCTCCTATGCTGCGTCGGTTGCGGTGAGGTTGCCGGCATCGAGCCAGGGCTCGAGCCATTGCGTATGGAAATCGCCGGCGCGCACGCCCGGATCGGCGGCGAGCGCCAGATGCAGGGGCGTGGTGGTCTTCAGACCGCCGATTTCCAGGTCTTTCAGCGTCTCGGCCATCAGGTCGATCGCGGCCTCGCGGGTCGGCGCATGAACGATCATCTTGCCCAGAAGCGAGTCGTAGAAGGGCGGGATCTGGTAGCCCTCATAGAGGAAGTGATCGAAGCGCAGACCTTCGCCTTCGGGGATCGACAGCGAGGCCACCTTGCCGGGGAAGGGCAGGAACTGCATCAGCGGATCCTCGGCATTGAGGCGCACCTCGATCGCATGGCCCGTGCAGGTGATCTGATCTTGCGTGACGGGCAGCGTCTCGCCGCCCGCGATCAGCAGCATCATGGCGACCAGATCGAGCCCGGTGATCATCTCGGTCACGGGATGTTCGACCTGAATGCGGGTGTTCATCTCGATGAAGTAGAACTCATCGGCGGCCGCATCGTAGAGATATTCGATCGTGCCTGCGCCGCGATAGTTCACGGCTTCGGCCAGAGCGACCGCCGCGTTGCACATCGCCTCTCGGGTGGCGTCCGGCAGGCCGAAAGCGGGGGCTTCTTCCCAGACCTTCTGGCGGCGGCGCTGCAACGAGCATTCACGCTCGTAGCAATGAACCGCGGCCCCGGTGCCGTCACCGAGGATCTGCACCTCGATATGGCGCGGATTGACGATCACCTTTTCCAGATAGAGGCCACCGTCGCCGAAAGCCGCTTCGGCCTCGGCGCGGGCCTGCGGGGCGAGGCGGGCCAGCTCGGCCGCGTCCTGCGCGATCCGGATGCCGCGCCCACCGCCACCGGCGGCGGCCTTGATCATCACCGGGTAGCCTATCTCGTCCGCCACGCTCAGCGCCTCGTCTGCCGAGATGCGCCCGTCAGAGCCGGGCACCGTCGGCACGCCAGCCTCTTTCGCGGCGATCCGGGCAGCGACCTTGTCGCCCATCCGCTCGATCGTCTCGGCCTTGGGGCCGACGAAGATCATCCCGGCATCTTCCACGGCGCGGGCGAAATCGGCGTTCTCGGCCAGAAACCCGTAGCCCGGATGGACCGCATCGGCGCCCGCGTCTTTCGCGGCCGCCACGACGGCAGAGATGTTCAGGTAGGATTTCGCGGCAGGCGCTGGCCCGACACAGACCGCCTCGTCGGCGAGCCGGACCGCCAGCATCTCGGCATCGGCCTCGGAATAGGCCTGCACCGTCTTGATGCCGAGCGATTGCGCGGCGCGGATGATCCGCACGGCGATCTCGCCCCGGTTTGCAATGAAGAGAGTTTCGATCGCCATCGGATCAGCCCATCTTCGCGAGCACATCGCCCGCCGAAACCGGCGTCGCATCCGCCGCGACATAGTCCGAGAAGGTGCCCGCGGCCTCGGCTTTCACCTCGATGAAGGTCTTCATCACCTCGATCAGCCCGATCGTGTCGCCGACCGCGACCGCGTCGCCCGCGGATTTGAACGGGGCCGAATTCGGGTCGGGCTTGTGGTAGAAAGTTCCGGGAAGCGGGGAAACGATATCCGTCATGGCTCTCTCCTGTCAGGTCTTTTCATTTTCAGCGAGAACCATCGCCGCAGGGGCAATGGTGACGCCGTTTTCTTGCAGTGCAGTCTTGATCGCGTGGCCGATTTCCAGCGCGCCGGGCGTGTCCGAGTGGAAGCAGATCGACTCGAACTCCACCGTAATCGTCTTTCCGGTGACCGTCTCGACGGTGTTCTCGAGGCAGGCGCGCACGCATTTTGCGGCGAGCTTCTTGGGGTCGGGCGCGGAGACGTGGCGGGCGAAGACGATCGAGCCGCTGTCGTCATAGTCGCGGTCGGCATAGAACTCTCGCACGACCGGCTGACCGAGGCGCTTGGCGACCTCGTAGGTCTTCGAGATATCCATGCAGAACAGGATCAGCCCCGGCGCGTAGCGTTGCAGCGTCTCGACCAGATGGCGCGAGAGGTCCTCGTTGCGCGCGGCCTCCATGTAGAGCGCGCCGTGCGGTTTGACGTGCTGCAGCGGCACCCCGTAGCGGCGGCCGAATTCGCGCATCGCCCCCACCTGGTAGATGATGTCGTTCACCAGCTCCTCGGAGCTCGCGTTGATATGGCGGCGCCCGAAACCGACGAGATCGCGATAGCCGGGATGCGCGCCGAGACCGACGGAATGCTGATGGCAGAGCTTCGCGACCCGGTTCATCTGCATCGGGTCGCCGGCGTGAAAACCGTTCGCGACATTGGCCGAGGAGATCAGCGGCATCAGCTGATCATCCGGCGCGCCAGCCATGGCCCAATGGCCGAAGCCTTCTCCGAGGTCACAGTTCAGGTCGATGAGTTTCGGCATGTCTCTTCCCAGATCTCTGTTGCAAGATCAGCTTTCGACAATGTGAACGACATGTAAAATTCTAATATCAGTGAGGGCATTATCGTGATAATCGATAATGTGATTAGACACTGTCCGGTGCAAATCTCTGAAAAATATGGATATGACTTCGATCTGTGCAGATTGCGAACCTATGATATCTGAATCCCGTGGTCGGCATTATCGGAAAATCCGAAAGGAGGCGGCATGAACTTCCGTCAGCTCAAGTATTTCGTGGCCACCGCCGAGACCGGGCAGGTCAGCCGGGCGGCCAACGAACTCTCGATTTCCCAGTCCTCGGTGACGACCGCGATCCGAGAGCTTGAGGCCGAGATGGATACCGAGCTTTTCACCCGGACCTCGCACGGGATGGAGCTGACCCAGTCGGGGCGCGAGTTGCTGGGCCTGTCCTACGATATCCTCACCAAGCTCGACGAGGCAGTGAATATCCGCGAGCGCAGCTCCGGCGTCACCGGGCGGGTTCTCGTCGCGACCACCTACACGGTGATCGGGTATTTCCTGCCCTATCATCTGGGGCGGCTGGCGCGGCTGCATCCCAATCTCGATATCCAGCTCCACGAATTGAACCGCGAGGCGGTGGAGGAAGGACTGCTGTCGAACCGCTTCGACATCGCGATCGTGCTGACCTCGAACGTGATGAACCCGGAACTGGAAAGCGAGACGCTGATGCGCTCGCCGCGGAGGCTCTGGCTGCCGCAGGGCCATCGGCTGGCGAACCTGCGCAGCGTCGATTTCAAGGAGATCGCCGACGAGGACTATATCATGCTCACCGTCGACGAGGCGGCGAACACGACGATGAAATACTGGAACTTCGGTTCGACCCAGCCGCGCGTGAAGCTGCGCACCTCGTCGATCGAGGCCGTGCGCTCGATCGTGGCGAACGGGCAGGGCGTCACCGTGCTTTCCGATATGGTCTATCGGCCCTGGTCTCTCGAGGGCAAACGCATCGTGACGGTCGAAACCGATCCGCCCGTTCCGACGATGGATGTTGGTCTGGCGTGGCGCCGAGGGGCCGAGCTGTCTCCGGGCGCCGTCGCGCTCTACGATTATTTCCGGCTGACCTTCGACAGCTCGCTGACGTTGAATAGCTGAGCCAAGTCGATCGAAATTTCCCATCGTCAACGATGCCGGCCGCAAATCTGGGGCGTCAGTCTGCAGTCAGGCTGTGCCTCCAAGCCGCGACTTGGAGCGCAGTCGAAGCCTTGGACGCCGGCTCGCATATTTTGAGACAAATCAATGACGCCGCCCGCCCTGTCGGCTGACTGTCAGAAATAGTCCTGCAGAAACCGTCCTAGAAAACCTCGCCACGGAGTTTCGAGCCCATGCCAACCAAGAAAAAAGACGTCGAGGAGAATACGCCCCCGACGACGGGAATGCTGGCGAAGTCTCGCGAGACACTGCGGGCAGCCTGCGAGCGGCTCAACATTCATCCCGACGTTTTCGAAGAGCTCAAAGGGCCCCGTGAAACTCTGGCCGCCACGCTCTTGATCCGGATGGATGACGGGAGCCGACGCGCGTTCCAGTCGTGGCGGTGCCGCTATAACGACCGGCGAGGTCCGACCAAGGGCGGCGTCCGTTTCCATCCGAACGTCTCGCTCGACGAGATCGAGACGCTTTCCTTCTGGATGACGTTCAAATGCGCCGTGGCCAACCTACCGTTCGGCGGCGGGAAGGGCGGGGTCTGCGTGGACACGAAGACGCTCTCGTCCAACGAATTGGAGCGCTTGAGCCGGGCCTATGTCGAAGCCTTCGCGCCGTTCATCGGCCCCGATCGCGATATTCTGGCGCCGGACATGTATACGAACGGGATCGTCATCGCGTGGATGGCGGACCAATACAGCTGGATTTCAGGGCAAGCCTCCCCGAGCGCGATTACCGGCAAGCCTCTCGCCTTCGGGGGCACGAACGGGCGGGTCGATGCCACGGCGCGCGGCGGATACTATGCTCTGCGCTATCTGGAATCTGCACTTTCTCTCGATCCGAATACGGCCACGGTGGCAATCCAGGGGTTCGGAAATGTCGGCTTCCACTGCGCCAAGCTTCTGCATGCCGACGGGTATAAAATCGTCGCCATTTCGGATTCCGCCGGCGGCATCTACGATCCAAGCGGGTTGGACCCGCTCGCCGTCATGCAACACAAGCATGAAACCGGCGGCGTGAAAGGCGCGAAGGGACAAGGCAAGACGAAAGAGATTTCAAACGCCGAGCTGTTGGAGCTTGATTGCGACGTGCTGGTGCCTGCCGCATTGGAACGGCAGATCACGCTCGAAAATTGCGACAAGATCAACGCCCGCATCATTCTGGAAATGGCGAACGGGCCGGTCTCGCCCGAGGCCGACAAGAAGCTGACGGAAGCAGGGCATATCATCGTGCCCGATATCCTCGCCAATTCCGGCGGCGTGACAGTGTCCCATCTGGAATGGGTCCAGAACAGATCGGGTTTTTATTGGGACAGCTCGCGCGTCCGGGATCATCTGAAGACGACGATGGAAACCGAGACGCAATCGATCTGGACATTGCACAACGAAATGGAGCTATCAATGCGCGATGCGGCCTATATCCACGGCCTGCGGCGGATCGCGGAATCCGTGGAAGCCCGGGGCACACCCGCTTATTTTGAGGGATCATAGCGGCCGATCCCGACCTCAATTGGCACATGGAAAAGCACGATCTCGGGGTCAGCGACAATCCTCGTTGGCCCGTATCCTCGCAAGGATAAGCTTTCAAAGAAGCGGTGCTCGAAAATATGCATTCACAGCGTGAAGCTTTATTTGTCGGCCTCCAAAGGTTCCGCGGACGAATAGAGCAATCTCCCGCTCTGGTGCGCTGCGCGCGCGTTTGGGGTTTTGCGTGCGCAGCGCGAAGAAGTTCTGGCTTCTTCAGTCTGGTGCTTCCACCAGGATCTTCACCTGGGATTTTTCCGCGACAAGGGCCTCGAAGCCTTGCTCCACGATCTGATCGATCTTGATCCGCTTGGTAACCAGCTTGTCGGCGCTGAAATAGCCCTGCACCATCAGCTCCATCACCGCCGGATAGACATTGCGGTATGCGATGGTGCCTTGCAGTTGGCGCTCTTTCAGAACGGCCGTATTGGGTTGGAAGGCGGCGTCTCCCTCCCAGATCGAGACGATCAGCGTCTGACCTTCATGGCGGGTGCTGTCGATGCATTGCGGCAGAACGCGCGGCACGCCGGTCACTTCGAAAGCAACGTGAACACCGCCGGTGGCCGCACGAATTTTCTCGACGGGGTCTTCCGCCATCGGGTCTATGGCGCTGGTGGCGCCGAGTTCGAGCGCTTTCTCGCGGCGTTCAACTGAGGGTTCTACGACATGGATCTGGGCCGCGCCCGCGACGCGCAGCGCCTCGACGACCAAAAGCCCGATCGGCCCCGCGCCGAAGACAGCAGCCGTGTCCCCGGCCTTGATCTTCGACATGCGCACCGCATGCAGCGCGACAGCGGCGGGCTCGACTAACGCACCCTGTTCCATCGACAGCGCGTCGGGCATCTTGTGAACCATCCGGGCAGGCACAACCGAGGTTGCAGCAAATCCGCCATGTCCCCCGGAGAGCCCGACAAAACCGAGGCTGTCACAGAGATTGTATTTGCCCTCAAGGCAGGCGGGGCAGGTGCCGCAGGCGAAGATCGGCTCGATCGCGACACGGTCGCCGATGCTCAGTCCCGTGACGCCTTCTCCCAACTCCGCCACGGTCCCACAATATTCGTGGCCCATGGTGATCGGCGCCTTGTCGTGGCTGAGCGGATGATCCTGCTCGACCGGGACGAAGATCGGTCCCGCCAGATATTCGTGCAGATCGGAACCGCAGATCCCGGTCCATGCGACCTTGATCGCGACCTCGCCGGGGCCGGGGGTAGGGGTATCTATTTCCTCGACGCGAATGTCTTTCACGCCATGCCAACGTGCAGCTTTCATGGAATGTCTCCGTTCAATGGGGGAAGTTCTCCCGGCCCGTGTGGGGCCGGGAGAGGGATGGGATCAGGAGAGGTGGTGGACTTCCTGGAGCCCGTAGACCGGGGTCTCCAGCCCCTCCAGTCGCGCTTTCAGTTGCAGCGCGAGATAGAGCGAGTAATGCCGCGATTGGTGCAGGTTGCCGCCCATGAACCACAGATGCTCCTGCTGGGTCGGCTTCCACATATTGCGCTGCTCGCCTTCCCACGGGCCGGGGTCTTTTGTGGTGTCCGAGCCAAGCCCCCAGACCTTGCCAACCCTGTCGGCGACCTCTTGGCTGATCAGATCGGCGGCCCAACCGTTCATCGAGCCGTAGCCTGTTGCGAAGACCACCAGGTCGGCGGGCAAGCGCGTGCCGTCGGCGAGCACCACAGCGTCTTCCTCGAAATGGTCGACCTGACCCTTGGCCAGCTTCACCTCGCCATCGATGATCAGCTGGCTCGCGCCCACGTCGATGTAATAGCCCGAGCCGCGGCGCAGGTATTTCATGAACAGCCCAGAGCCGTCATCGCCCCAGTCCAGATCGAAGCCCGCCTTTTCCAGCCCTGCGTAGAACTCCGCATCGCGCTCGCGCATCTGATCGTAGAGCGGGATTTGGAACTCGTGCATGATCTTGTAGGGCAGGGAGGCGAAGATCATGTCCGCCTTCTCGGTTGTAACACCGTTGGCGAGCGCCTCTTCCGAGTAGAGCGCGCCGAGCCCGATCTCCATCAGCGAGTCCGAGCGCACGATATGGGTGGAGGATCGCTGCACCATGGTGACATCCGCATCGCCTTCCCAGAGCGCCGCGCAAATGTCGTGCGCGGAGTTGTTCGAGCCGATCACGACCACTTTCTTGCCAGTCCACGGATCGGGTCCCTCATGCTGCGACGAGTGCTGGATCGTGCCCTTGAAGTCTTCCATGCCGGGGAAATTCGGCATATTCGGCTTGCCCGACATTCCGGTCGCGAGCACAAGCTGCGTCGGCTCCAGCGTCACCGTCTCGCCGTCGCGATTGACCTCGACCGTCCATTTCCCGGTGGCTTCGTCGTAGCTGGCGCCGGTCACTTCGGACCGCGTCCAGTAATTGATCTCCATCACCTTGGTATACATCTCGAGCCAATCGCCGACCTTGTCCTTGGGCGTGAAGACCGGCCAATTGTCGGGGAACTTGATGTAGGGCAGATGGTCATACCAGACCGGGTCATGCAGGCAGAGCGACTTGTAACGGCTCCGCCACTGGTCGCCGGGCCGGTCATGCTTATCCAGCACGATCGCAGGCACACCAAGCTGGCGCAGCCGCGCACCCAGCGCGATCCCGCCCTGACCGCCGCCGACGATCAGCACATAGGGCTGCGTGCCATAGCCCAGATCCGCCTCTTCCGCCTCGCGGCGCTCCTTCCACGAGGTCCGGTTCTTGCGCGCGCCATGTTCAGCGCCCATCGGGCGGCGCGTGCCGCGGTTTTCCTCAAAGCCTTTGAGTTCCTGAAGCGCGGTCAGAAGCGTCCAGATGCGGCCATCTCGGATGCGCATCAAGCCCCAGCCGCGGCCCGACTTCGTCTCGAAAGTGACCCAGGCGGTGATCACGCCGCCCTCCTCGGCGGGAAACTCGCCCGACTGGATCTCGAACTTGCCAGGACGGGTGTGCTCGAGCTGGTTTCTCAGCATGTCGGCGACGCCGTCCGGTCCTTCCACGGTTTTCAGGTTCCAGCTGACCGCAACGAGGTCGCGCCAGTAGCTGTCGGTCGCAAACAGCGCGGCCGCGCGGTCGATATCGCCGCTCTCCAGCGCGGCGTTCAGGCTGTCCAGCATGTCCTGGGTCTGTGTGTTGATGGTGGTATCAAGCATCGCGTCTCCTCCTCTGCGCGTGTCTCTAGGAGGAGTATCGGGGCGTGATCGCTGAGCGATCCATGGTCGAGACGCGTGCAAAGGGAGGAAAAGCGCCTGCTGCGGCGCGGCATGTTGCGCGCGCAACAAGGGCGCAACAGATCACTCGGGCGGACGCAACCCGGCCTTGCGGATCCGACGCAGGATAGTCGAGCGGTTGACCCCGAGCCGCCGGGCCGCGCGCGCCATGTTCCACTCGCAGGCGTCCAGAATCTCCTCGAGCATGTCCCATGGGTCACTCGGTGCGGGCAGGGCCTTCTCGATATTCGGAGTGATTTCGACGGGGGTGGGCAGATCGAGCAGATCGATCACCGATCCGACGCAGAGCGCCGCCGCCACGTCGAGAACCTGTTCGAGCTCGCGGATATTGCCGGGCCAGCTACGTCCCAGCAATTCGGCCCGTGCCGAGGGCGACAGCCGGACCGCGTCGCCCGCGTGGCGGCGCAGATGACGCGACATCAGCCAATCGAGATCACGCCGCATCCGCAGGGGCGGGACGCCGAGCACGCACCCCGCGAGCCGATGGAAAAGCGGACGCGGCAGCGCGATCTGGCTGGGCTCAAAGCAACTCGTCGCCAGCGTTCGCAATTCGGGGCGCCGGTCGAGTAGCCCGCCGAGCGCGATCGCCGTCTCCGGAGCGATCTCTTCGATCCGGCGCAGCAGGAGTGTCGTCGGCCCGATCGCCTCGGCGCAGTTTTGCATCAGCGTCTGCGGGTCTAGCCCCGCGCATTCGAGGCTGATGAACCCTTGCGCCTTGCTGCTCATGTGGATCGCACGGGCGAGTTTCGTCTTTCCGGTGCCAGTCTCGCCACAGATCAGCAGAGGCACTGTGCCCGGCGCCAGCCGCTCAGCCTGTCCGATCAAACGGTTCATCTCCGGATCGCCCCCGGTTAGGCCCGCGAGCGGCCCGCCACGACGCATTCCCTGATGAGGGTGACGTGGCGCTTTGGGTGCGATCGCATGGCCAAACAACGCCCCGCCATCGCGCATCTCGATCACCCGCTCCTCGGTTGGGCGGTCACGCATCAGGTCGGGCAGGTCATCGACGTCGATGCTGAGCACCTCATCGATCCCGCGCCCGAGGATCGGGGCGCCTTCGGGAAACAACCGCCGCGCGGCGCGGGTATAGCCCAGCACGCGACCGGAGCCATCGAGCCGCACCGCCGCTTCGGGATCGACATCGAGGAATTCCGGGCTGGAGGACAGGCGCAGCACCCAGTCGCGCGGGCTCTCGGCCATCAGGTTGGCCATCTCGACCCGTCGTGCCGCTGACGTCACGAGATTCATCGCGAGGTTCTGGCTACTCTTGGGCGTGGGCGAGCGCAAAAGCGAAATGTCGAGCACCGCTGCCAGTTGTCCGAGACTGTCGAAGATCGGCGCGGCGGTGCAGGACAAAACAGTATGGGCGTTTCCGAAATGATCGTCCTGATGCACGGTCACAGGCTCTTGCGTCACGATGCAAGCCCCGACACCACAGGTTCCGGCCAGGTCCTCGGACCAGTTCGATCCTAGATAGAGCCCCGCGCTGCGCAAATCTTCTGTAAAGAGATCGTCGCCGAAGAAATCGACACAGACCCCTTTGGCATCGGTGAGCAGCAAGACGTAATTTTGTCCTGCCACCTGCCGGAAAAGCGATTGCAACCCGGAACGCGCCGCCGCGATCATCCATTCCGCCTGCTTGCGGTGATCGCGCAGCTCTGCCTCGGTCACGATATAGGCTGGGTCGGAGCGCGTCGGATCCATGCCGTAAAGCTCGACACAACGCCGCCACGAGGCCGAAACGAAACTGTCTCGCCCGGTCTGGCTGCCGTCCAGCACCCGTCCTATTTCCTCGACATGCCCTGCATCTCTCATGGCGCGTCGCCTCCCTGGAGGGACGATAGCACAGACCGCGCTTCAGACCGGAATAGAAATTGGTCGTAGAGGATGGTGTGCCGATGCGGAGCTTTTTACCTCTATCTCCAACAAGGTCGCGCCAGGCTGCAATCGTTTTGCGATTGCCTTTGAAAATTTGAATGCACGAGAAGTGAGAGCTGCGGTGCGATATCCCGACCGACAACGCGGACCGTCCGGCTTGGTGGCCCTCTCGGTGATTTTGGCTGGGCCGATGTCGGTGGTGGCGGCTCCTGTGAGAACGTCGGCGAACACATCCGCGATATGATCCGGCGCGACAAGGAGGGGGCGGAGCAGGAGGCAACTCGATCACGTTGTCCGCGGTGCAGCTGTTCCGACTTGAAAGGCCTTCAGACGGGCGCGTAGCTTGAGAGCCAACACATAACCTCCGGAGGCCCCATGCGCTGGCTCTTTCGCGCTCTCGCTCTCGTCGTTCTGATCGCCCTGAGCCTCGGGGGGGCGCTCCTGCTGATCCCGTCGAAGAAGATCGCCCAGATCGCGGAGGCACGGTTCGAGGCCGCAACCGGACGCAAGATGACGCTGAGCGGGTCGGTCCATGCGACGATCTGGCCACAGCTTGGCGTGCGCACGGGGCCGGTCGAGATCGCGAATGCGGATTGGTCCAAGGACGGGCCGATGCTCTCGGCCAAGGGGCTCCAGATCGGTGTCGATCCCAGCGCGCTGATCGGCGGTGAGGTTCGCGTCTCCAAGGTCGACGTGCTCTCGCCGAACATCCTTCTCGAGCGGCGCAAGGACGGGACCGGGAACTGGGAGGTCACGCCACCGGACGCGGCCACCAGCACCCAGACCGCGCGCCCGGGCACGGGCGAGGGCGGCGGGATGACGGCTTTCAGTCTCGACAAGGCGGAGATCAGCGACGGTTCGGTGCGGTGGATCGATCATGCGAGTGGCCAGCGCATTGCGCTCACCGGCCTCGATGCGAGCCTCGCGCTTCCGTCCTTCGACGGCCCGGCGAGTCTGGACCTGACGGGGCAGGTCGAGGGCAAGGCGCTGAAGGTCAATGGCACGCTCGAAAGTTTCGCGTCCTTCCTTGCGGGCGATCCGGCCCCCACCGATCTTGCGCTGACCCTCGACGCGTCGTCGATCGGCTTCAAAGGCACGTTTGGGACGGCACCCTTGGCGGCAAAAGGGGCGCTCACCGCAAGCGTCAAGGATCCAACCGCGCTGGCTGCGATCTTCGGACAGACCGCGCGAGATCTGCCGAAGGGGCTGGGGCGTGACACGATTACCGCGAAGGGCGATGTGACACTGGGCGCGGATGGCGCGATGCAACTGCGCGGTGGCAAACTCACGCTCGACGGCAATGCGCTGAGCGTGGCGGGCGATCTGTCCTTCGCGAAAGGCAAGCTGCGGATCGATGCCCAGATCGACGCGGGCGCGCTCGATCTCTCGGCACTGACCGGGGCGTCGGGCAAGGCTGGCGCAGGCGGGTCCTCCTCCGGTTCTGGCTCTGGCGCCAGTGGCTGGTCGACCACGCCCATCGACGCCTCGGGCCTCCGGGCGCTGGATGGCAAGATCGCGCTCGATGCGGGTTCCATCGATTTCGGCACTGCCAAGCTGGGGCCGACCAAAGCGCAGATCACGATCGACAACGGCCGCGCGGTGGCAGATCTGCGCGAGGTCTCGGCCTATGGCGGCAGCGTCACCGGGCAAGTGGTGGCCAATGCGCGCAGCGGGTTCTCGGCCTCCGCCGATCTGGTGGCCAAGGGCGTCTCGATGCAGCCGCTTCTAAGCGATCTGGCCGATTACACGCGGCTCGATGCGAAGGCGGATCTTGCGGTGAAGCTTCTGGCCTCGGGCAACAGCGAGGCCGCGCTGGCGCGCTCGCTTTCGGGCTCGGGCAATGTCGCGTTCGGCAAGGGGGCGCTGGAGGGGCTCGATCTGGTGGGGATGCTGCGCACGCTCGATCTGAACTACGTGGGGGAGGGGGCGAAGACGATCTTCGATCAGATTACCGCAAGCTTCACCATCGCCAACGGGGTGCTCTCGAATGACGACCTTGCGCTGAAGGCGCCGCTTCTGAGTGCTGCGGGCAAGGGGCGGGTCGACATCGGGGCGCAGAGCCTCGACTACACGGTCACGCCGACCGCGCTCAGCAAGGCCGATGGCACGGGTGGGGTGAAGGTGCCGCTCTCGATCACGGGGCCCTGGGCGAAGCCGAAATTCGGCCTCGATATGAAGGCGCTCTCGGGCGACAAGGTCGATGCCGCGAAGCAAGACCTGAAGGCGAAAGCGGAGGCCGAGATCGCCAAGAAGCTCGGGATCACGCCGCAGGAGGGCCAGAGCACCGAGGATGCCGCAAAGCAGAAGCTCAAGGAGGAGGCCGCGAAAGGTCTGCTGAAGCTCTTCAAGTAGGGGGCTTCTATGTTCGTGGCAGTGCTTCGTTCATGACAAGGGGTCTCGAGAGGTTCACCCCGCATGTCTGCTGGATGGGATCGTCTCATCCAGACCGTCGATCGCTCGCAGTTTCGGCAGGGGGCTGGAGCGATTTGCTTTGAGAAATGCGCAAAATGCCTCCACGCCCCCCCTTAACGTCCGCTATCCGAGCCCCATTCCCGACAGGTTTGACCTGTCCGGATGTGGCGCGCTTGACGCATTCCCCTATCCCGGACTACCGTCTCACCATGAACACGAAAACCACCACGTCGGAGATTACCTGCTCGATATCGTGAGCTGCGCCCGTAACCGGGTGCCTATCGGTGTCGAGATTTCAATCAGGTCATTTTCAAGCGATGGTGGTCGCCATGACGCAGAAGCGCGTTCAAGTTCTCTATAAAAAGCCCCTCTCAGCAAGCCTGGCCCGGTCAACGGTCACGGGCAAAACAAATACCGCTTTCGTAAACCGGTGGAGTCGCATGTTCCCGAGCGACGAGTCTCGAGATAATTGCGGTGACATTTTCGACGATCCGTCGAAAGAGTGGCGTGAGCGAAATAAGCGTGAAAATCGGCGGATTTATCGCGCTGTCGAGCGACTTGTCGATCAGAAATTCAGGAGCACTTTCGAGGTCGACAAGAATATCAGCGACACGTCCGTCAAACGTATGCATCACCTTTATACGCATGGCGCTAGACTTGCGGGGCCGGAAGCCGCGGAGTCCGTTTATGATCTCGCGGCGGTGTTGCATGCGCAGGCGCCTTGGCTTGCAGAGGTGTCGACCTCGATCATGAACCAGGGGCTCGCGCATATTGCGGCTGGAGGCGTCGGGTTGCGCTTCGACCCGATGATCCTCGTCGGATCGCCAGGATGCGGGAAGACCCATTTCGCGCGGCTTGTTGCTGAATTTGCGCGCACGCCGCGCGCGATCATCGACGTGGGGGCCGGGGGTGCCGGGTTCCGGATCGCAGGCGTTGAACATGGCTGGTCCTCTGCCAGGTCAGGAGTCCCGGTCGAGTTGATCTCGGAAACCGCGGTTGCGAACCCGGTGATCGTTGTAGACGAGGTCTGCAAGGCGGGCGGCGCCATGCACTCTGCAGACAGGTCGGCAACGTCTCTGACAACATCGCTGCTACAGGTCCTTGAGCGGTCGAGCGCAGAGCACTTCGTCTGCCCGTTCTTGCGCACGCGCTTCGACCTTAGCCATGTGAACTGGATCCTAACCGCTAATTACGAGCACCAGATTCCCGCGCCGCTTCTCGACCGGTGTCAGGTGTTTCGTGTCGATGTGAGCAAGCCTGAGCACCTCGTGGCGTTCTTCAACCGTGCGGCCGGAGACGATGCTGAGCCGGGAGAGCTGGAACGCGTGGGCGCATTCATCGAGGAGATGTGCGATGTCGGGCGTCCTCCGAGCCTGCGGCAGATCGGGCGTCTTGCGAAATCTCTGCGCGCAACCAGACGCGATATGTTGATGTGATTGCCGCTAATTTCATCGCGAAGCGAGGAGCGGAAAGAATGATGAAAGCTCTGATCGTGGCGGATCTTCACTTGGATATGTGGTCCGAAGCGGGTCGAGATGCCCTTGAGCGTCTCGATTTTAGCGACGTTGGGCTGATGATTGTCGCCGGGGATCTCACGAACAAGCCGAAGGTCAGATGGAAGCAGGCGTTCGAGAGGATCGGGCAGCGCGTCGATCTCGAGCGCGTGTATGTCGTGCCTGGAAACCACGACTATTATCATCACGCGTTGGACGGTGATGACCGGCTCGAGCAGATCGCGCGCGACGCTGGGGTAAACTTCGCGCAGAAGCGAGAGATCATCTGCGGGAGCAAGCGATACCTTTGCTGCACGCTCTGGACGGACTTCCAGGAGGGGCCTGGAACTCTCGAGAGCCGGGATCATGATGCCCGGGCGAAGATGAACGATTACCGCTACATCCGCGTGGCGTCAGCCGGATACAGAAAGGCTCGGCCGGCGGATACGATTGCGAAACACCGCGAGCATCTCTCATGGCTGCGCTCAAAGCTGGCCGAGGGTTTTGATGGGGAAACCGCGGTTGTCACGCATCATGCACCGATCGTCGATGCGCTTCCAGCCGGACAGACGCTCAGCTGGTGTTATGCGAGCGATCTGAAGGATCTCATCGTCGAATATAGGCCGAGCGAATGGTTCTTCGGGCATACGCATCACCGAACTGAGCTCCTTGTCGGCAAGACGCAGATCATGAACGTGTCGGTCGGGTATCCGTTGCAGAACCTGGGTCGCTCTGCGGAGGGTAAGACGCCTCGGGTGAGGGTGTATCCGAGGGTGCGTCGAGTGTGAGTTTAGATTTGATTTGGGAAAGACGAGCCGGGATTGCCCCGTGCAAATGCTGCAAGAACCGCGTTTCCAGCGGTAACACTGGTCTCTGTGACTACGGAACGCATGCGTCTAGACCAGCGAGCCGACCGTCCCGGCGCCTAGCTGTGCTGAAAGGCGCAGGCCCCTCCCTTTTGCTCGGGCCTACGCAATCGCCACCCAGAGAACATGAAGGGCCATGTAGATCACGATCAAAGACCCGATCGTGTAGAAGGTCGCCCGGACTTCGTGGGTTTGGCACGTGGCATAAGCCAAGAAATGCGCAAGCCGTGTGGCAACGAACCCATACATCAGAGCCTGCGCGAGCCAAAGTGCGGGGTCGACCATGACGAACAGGAAACCCGCGACCCAGAAGGCTGGAATGTTCTCCAGGTCGTTTCGATGCATGCGCCGAGACCGATCAACATAGTCGTTGATCTCAAGCTGCGCCGGGTCGGGCGCCTTATTGAGAAGGCCACTTTGAACGTCCTCCGGGCTCGCAAGCCCGGAGTTGGTTTTCTGCATCCGGTAGACCGTCATCCAGCCCTGGCCCATCACTTTGAGTACCATCAGAGCGGCTGCAATCACGTAAGTCGCAAAGACCGGATTTTCCAAGCTCAGTAGGGCCATCTCATTCTCCATGGACCGCTCATTCGGGGCGCGTCACGCCGACGGAACAGCGCCTCTTCAAGCTGTCAGATCGTCGAGCTTGGCATCTGGTGCATTGTTTTTCACCGATGTGATGCCATTCTCGCGGGCGGCTTCGCTGCTATAGGCTTCGCTGGTCCCGATAACCTGCCCGTTGGTGGCCTTGAGGTTGAACATCGGTTTGCCCGACGTCGTGGCCTTGCGCTCATAGCGCTCGTCCTGCGGCGCGTTCTTGCGCACGGATGCGATGCCCTGTTCGGCGCTTGCCTTTTGCTTATACCCCTCGCTGGCAAGGATGGTCTCACCGTTCCCGGCTTTCAGTCGAAAGCGGTATTCGCCCGCCTTGTCCTTATAGAGTTCGAATTTTCCAGCCACCTGTCTGTATCCTTTTGAAAACTGATTACGCGATCAATGTGAAGCGAGCCGTCCTTCGTTGGCAATGCCTTTCGGATGCCCCAATCGTCCAAACGGCCAGATTGCAGGGCCATGCGTTCGGCGTTGAGCGCAATCAATGTGGCGATGCGCCATCGCTGTGATGCTGAAGCGTGAACACCGAGGGGGTATGACATGGTCAAGAAAATTCTCATCGCAACCGACGGTTCGGACGCGTCAAATCGCGCGGTGGAGCTCGGAGCGGATATTGCCGCGCGCTTCAGCGTGCCGGTCGTGCTACTCCATGTTCTCTTGCGCGATCACCTCTCGGAGGGGCTGCGGCACATGGCCGAAGTGGAATACGAACCCGCAGAGGGTGGTCGGACCCTCTTCGAAGCGGTTTCGGCGCTGCCCCATGCCCGCTTCCCCCTCGCAGATCTCATACCGAGGAACGCCCAGACCGAGGACGAGTTGCTGCGCGCCGTGGCAAAGCGCATCCTCGACGTCGCCGAGCGCACGCTGCATGATCATGGCGTGGAGGGCGTGGAAAGTCTGACCGCAGATGGCGATGCCGCCCGCCGGATCGTCGAAGCTGCCGAGGACTCCGGCGCAGACATGATCGTGATGGGCGCGCGGGGGCTATCGGACCTCAAGGCGCTGATTGTTGGAAGCGTTTCTCAAAAGGTCCAGCATCTGTCTCCCGTGACCGTCGTGAGCGTCCGCTGATCTCGAGACATGACCTGAGCGGAGGCGGCGGCCTCGATGGGCGTCCGAGCAGAGCTACGATCACGCGCAATCGTCGACTTCTGAATATGCGCTCTGACCCATGCCCATGGGCCGACATCAAAATCAGCCCATGGTTCTCGTTCTGCGAGGTCGCAAAAGTTCAGTGGACCTTCTGATTTTGTGCCGATCTGAACTTCGAAATCAGAAGGAGATATACATCGAGGCTCTTACCTGTTGGCTATGTGCGGAGGCGAGGTCCGAGGTGAACTGATAGCCCAGCTCGAAATCCATGTTCTGATCGACCGTGCCGCGCAGCGACAGCCCGAGGGTCAGGGCATCCTGCGATTGCGTGTCCCCGGCGAAGGAGTAATCCATCGTTCCGAGATCGGCGTAACCGAGCGTTTGCGTGAAGCCACCGTTGAAAGCATGCCGGTATTCCAGCTGGGCGCCGGGTGTCAGGGTGCCCCAGTCGCGACGCATGTCATATTCGGCCGTGATCCCGATGACGCTCGAAGCTGTCGTGTTTTCGAGCTTTCCGTAGTCTAGCGCCCAAACCGACGAGCCGGTTTCCGAGTAGCTGTCCAGCGACAGTTTCACCACGTCGAGGCGGCCATAGCTCGACGTGCTCCATCGTCCCAATTGCCCGAGTTGCGATAGGCCGAGCGAGCCGAAGAGCATATGGCCGCCGCGCTCGCCCGAAAGCATCACGCCGCCGTCGGTCGAGTAACGGTTTTCCCGGAAGTCGAGCTTCCCATAACCGCCTGTCGCATCGAGGAAGAGATCGGGCTTCATCTGCCATGTGGCGTAGAGCGAAACGGTTTTCGCCCGCGAGCGCGACTTGCTTCCATCCGGCCCGAAGGTCGTCCGGTTATACCCGAAGCCAAGCGCAGCCCCCGCGGCCATATCGCTGCCGAAGACCCGGTCGACACCGAGCGTGATTCCTTGCGTCGAGAGCTTGTTGGTGTAGCCGCCATCGACCTGATCCCTGCCGAAATCGAGCGTGCCCGTTGCCCAGATACGGTAGGGCAGATTAGAGCCGTTCTGAGCGGGCTGCAAAGCGCGGGAAACGAGATCGATGACCTGCTCCGGCTCCGAGGAGGTCTCCGAATTGGTGGCGGTCGGATCGAGCAGGTAATTCGTGCTCGGCGTGGTCGCCCCTTGGGCTGCCGAAGCCTCCGGCGCACCGCCTGTCCCCGCAAAGGCTTGGGATGTCGTTCCCCAACCGGTGCGGCTTCCGCCCGAGCGCAGCATGCCATGAAGCGTGTCGAGACGCCGATGGGTGTTGTCGATCTGGGTTTGCGCGAAGCGGTGCGATGTCGAAACCTGCGAGACGATCATGCTTCTCACGGTCGGATCGAGCTCAGGGGCAGGGCGGCCGTTGACGGCCAGGGACTGTGCCGCCGAGCTTGCGGGCGCATTGGCGGCATCCCCGGAGTAATCCGCGGTGATCGAATGCGAACCCGTCGAGAGCGTGCGCGTGGTATAGCTCGCCGTCGAGCCGGATAGCGCGACCGTCGCAATCGCGGTGCCACCGTCGCGGAAGATGATGTTGCCGGTCGGCGAGGCGCCGCTCGTCACACTCGCCGTCATCGTGACCGGAACGCCTTGCAGCGCGCTGCTCGACGAAAGGGTCAGCGATACGCCGGTCGCGGCTTTCGAGACGGTGAAGCCCGCGTAGCTTTGTTGATCGGTATTGCCCGCGCCATCCTTCACCTGCACCGTGAAATCATAGGACCCGGCCGTTGTCGGCGTTCCGCTCAGGACACCGCCACTGCTCAGGCTGATATTGGACGGAAGGGTGCCCGAAGCAATCGAGAACGTGTAAGGCGCGTTGCCGCTCGTGGCGGTGATCGTCTGATTGTAGGGCGTGCCGACCATTGCGCCGGGCAGGCTCGTGGTGGAGATCACCGGCGAGGCGGCCGTCACGTTGAGCGCGTAGTTTTGCGTTCCGGTATAGGGCCCCGTGCCGGTCGAGCTGTCAGTGGCGGTGACGGAAAAATTGAAGCTGCCGTAGCCCGTCGGCGTGCCGGAAAGCACGCCGCCTGACGAGAGGGTCACACCAGTGGGCAAGGTGCCGGAAACGGAATAGGTGTAGGGGGCGGTGCCGCCACTCGCTGTGATCGTCTGGCTGTATGCCGTGTTCTGCGCCGCATCGGGCAAGGTCGTCGGCGCCACGGAGATAGTCGGTTGGTTTACGGTCAGCGTGTAGGTTTTCGTGGCGCTCGCCGGCGACCCTGTGCCGGTGCTGCTATCAGTTGCCTTCGCTGTGAAGGAGAAAGTGCCGCCCGCAGTCGGTGTGCCCTTGAGGGTCCCGGAGGTCGTGAGGTTCACCCCCGCAGGTAGGGATCCCGATTGAACTGTAAACGTGTAGGGTGCGATGCCGCCACCGGCCTTGATCACCTGACTATAGGGGCTCCCCACAGTCGCATTGGTAAGAGAGGCTGGCGAGGTAATGCTTATTGTCGCTGAGGCGATCGTCAGCGTGAAGGACTTCGTCACCTTGAAGGGCCCGTTCCCGGTGCTGGAATCGGTGCCTGCGACAGTTAACTGGAAAGTGCCGCTGACCGTGGGTGTGCCGGAAATCGTGATGGATGTGCTGTTGAAGGCTGTGACGCTAAGACCAGCGGGGATGCCGAGGATCGAATAGCCGATATAGGGGGCCGTGCCACCCGAGAAGGTGAAGGTCTGGCTGTAGCTCTGTCCGACGGTTGCGCTGAACGACCCGCTGGCGGCGATGCTCAGGGTGGGATTGCTCACGGTGATCGAGGCGGTCGCCGCGTTCGAAGTTCCGGTGGAATTGGTGCCGGTATAGGAAAAGCTGTCCGCCCCGGCATAGCCGGCGGTGGGCGTGTAGGTGATCGAGGTCCCGCTGACGCTGGTCGTCCCGTGGGAGGGCTGCGAGGTCACCGCAACCGAAGTCGGGGTGCCGCCGCCGGAAAAGTCGAGCGGGATGCTGTTGGCGCTGCTGCCATAGGCAACCGTCTTCGAGACCGCGCCGGCCACTGGGGCTGCGGGCCCCGAGCCGGTGTAGGCCACGGTGATAATGCCGCCGTTATAGGTTGCCGTATCGAGCCCATTGACCGTGACGATCGGGATGATCTCCAAATTCGACGTGTCGCTCGACGTCGTTACATAGCGCGCCGTGCAGGTGACCGTTGCGTTCGTCTGGTTCGTGCCTGCCGGGCAAATTGTCTGAACCGAGCCGGCGGGAAACGCCTGAAAGGTGATCGAAGCGGAATTGTAGGCGTAAGAGCCCGTGTTGAAGGTGACGCTCAGATCAATGGTCTGGCCTGCGCCGGAGAAGGTCGTGGGAGATGCGGTCGGCGTGCCCACGAAGGTGACGGCGGCGGCGGCCTGTCCGAAGAAGATCAACGCCGTTGCGATCCCGAGGGCACGCAGCGCTGTGCGCATTTTTTGATCCAAGCGGCTGGCTGGATTGTCGCTCTGAGTGGATTTGGAGGTTGCCGTAGCGGCAGGTTCACGACATGCGACAAGACGCGCGAACAGGCGCGCAAGCTTGTTGAAAGCTTCCATTTGAAATTGTCCCCGTTTGGCCCCCACAGGCCTGAATTTATTGATTTTCGGCGCGTTGACGTAACGTGCGTCTCATCCCTGTTTTCAATCAGGTGGATAAGTTCGTGGCTGTCAAATCACTAACGTTATTATCACCGATACGTGATACGGGCATTTCTCGCCAAGGCGGTATCTTCCCGGTCGGATCGCAGGGTTTCGCTGCGGTTAGCCCGGATGGCCCGATATCCTCTTTCTCGGTGACAAAACTCGCTTCAGTCGCTGGCCTGTTTATGCTCGCGGAAGATCGTGAAAACGCCGCTCGCGATGATGATCGCCGCGCCCACGACCGTCATCGCATCGGGGCTCTCACGCCAGATGAGCCAGCCAAAGAGCGTCGCCCAGAGCAAACCGGTGTAGTCCAGAGGCGCCACGACGACCGCAGGCGCGAAACGGAAGGCCTGCGTGATCATCGTCATCCCGGCGGTGCCGAATATCGCGAGCCCCGCGAAAAGCCAGAGATCCTCGGACCGCACCGGCACCCAGACGAATGGCACGATCAGCGCACTCAGCAGCGCGCCTGCGCCCGTCAGGTAGACAAGCAAAGTCCACACGCTCTCGCGGCTGTCCACCCAACGGGCGCTGAGCATCAGCAGGGCATAGACAAGTGCCGTCGCGACTGGCAGCAGTGACACCAGCTGAAACGTCGCGCCGCCCGGGCGGATGATCACGAGAACCCCGAGAAACCCGACCAGCACGGCGAGCCAGCGCCGCCAACCGACCACTTCCCCGAGGAAAGAGGCTGAAATCACGGTGATGAAGAAGGGGGCGACGAAGATAAGCGCGGTCGCCTCTGCCAGACCGAGATGGATGAAGCTGGTGAAGAACATCATTGCGGCCCCAACCCAGAGCGCACCGCGCAGCAAATGCGCAAGCGGCCGGTGCGACCGCAAGGCTTTGGGGCCACCGAAGAGCAGCGCGATCACGATGGTGGCCGGCAGGGCGATCACGTTGCGCAGGAATAGGATCTGCAGGGGGGAATAGCCGGCGGTCAGTGCTTTCGCGAAGGCGTCATTGGCGCTCAGACAGGCCACGCCCACGCACATCAGGAAGATGCCCTGCGTGTAAGGTCTCGGCGCGTTGGAAACCGCAGAGCTCATCGTTGCCTCCCTGATTGGACTAGCCCTACGAGGAGGGGTCAAACGAGCCAGACCTACACTGTCGGAGGGAGCGCGGAAAGCGCGACATGGTTCTTTGGAGTTCGCCTGCGAGATTAGTCGCCCCTTTCTCAGAGCTTCAGCTTGTATCCGACATGGGTCGGTTCAAATCCCAAACGGTCATAGAAGCGATGCGCGTCCGGACGGGCCTTGTCCGTGGTGAGCTGAACCAGCGAACACCCGCGCGCCCGGCATTCGCTGATCGCCCGGGCAAACATCGCTTCCCCAAGCTTGCCGCCCCGATAATCGCGCGCGATCCGCACCGCCTCGATCTGTCCGCGCCAGGCGCCCTGTCTGGCGAGGCCGGGCAGGAAGCTGAGCTGCAATGTTCCGACGACCGCTCCCTTGCGCTCGGCAACGACCAGCCGCTGGTTCGGGTCGCTTTCGATTGCGGAAAAGGCCGCGCGGTAGGGCTCTGGCAGGGGCGCGCGCAAATCCTCGCGCATGGCCCCCAGCGGATCGTCAGCGAGCATCTCGACGATCACGAGCAGATCGGTCTCGCGAGCCGGGCGAATGGTCAGAGGTATATCGATCATGGTCTTGTCCTCTCTAATGCGCGGCAGATCCGAGCGCGGCGGCTCCAGCCCGAACCCCGTCACACCTGTCCGGCCACCGTGACGGTCGCGCCGAGGTAGCCGATCGAGGCGGCCAGTGCGGTCACCCAGCGCAGATGGTTCCAGCGGGTCCAGTCGCGCGTGTAACTGGCCCAATAGGCATATGCGTCGGGGCTCTGGTGCTCCATGCGGTCAAGACGCTGATTCATCGGCACGTTCTTGCGGGCGGTGACCGCCACGACGCCGAGGATGTAGAACCCGGCGGCCGCGGCGAGCCAGAGCGCCACGTCAGGTCCCGCAAGGTATATCCCGACGACCGCGAGCAGGATCGAGACGAAGGCCAGCCCGAGCAGGAGCGTGGCGAATAGCGATCGATAGACCTCACGGTTTATCATCTGCATCGCTTCGATCCCGGCTGCGGGTTCGGCCCGTCCAAGCGCGCGCATCACGAAATCGGAGAAGGAGAGAAACACACCTGCGACGAGGCCTGTGGCAAGCGTTGCGGCGACGAGGCTGATTTCGAAGAGTTGTTGGATCATTGGGGTGTCTTCTTTCGGAGCGTTCGGTTGGCGATGGCGGCGACGGCGCGGTGCAGGTGGCAGAGAGCGATGAAAATCAGCCCTTTGGATGCCATGCGCTGTCCAACTCCCCGGTCATATCGAGCACGCGCAGAAGAGCCGCGCCGCGCCGGCACGGCAGGCTCAGCGCGCCGGCTGCGCCGCCGGGAGGCCGGGTGCCCGCTGCCAAAGGCGGCGGCGGAACGCGGCGAGGCAGAGCACGGCGAGAAACAGTTCCACGACGAGCGCGCCGATCACGTTGCCCGAAGGCATCTCGTCCGCGACCAGCCCGACCAGCCGTCCGACCGGAAAGGCGATGAAGACCGTCAGGGCCGCCGCAATCGCGACGGGCAGGGCTGCCTGCCGCCAGATGCCGAGCAGCATCAGAAGACCGAACCCCGCGAGCCCGGCGCCGGGCGCGCGCAGTTCGCTCAGCAGGTTGGCGTCGTCGCCCAACGTGATGCCGTAGCTGGCGTAGAAGGCGTGCGGCACGAACAGGATGGACGCGCCGATGGTGAACGCGGTGAGGCCGGAGAGGCCGAGCGCGATCTTCTCGAACAGGGTGGGGCTCATGTCATTTTCCTTTCGTGGGGCGGTATCAGGCAGCGCTTGTCCAGGCGCCGGTTCGGGCGGCGGCCCGGGCGAAATCCGCAAAGTCGCGGGGGCCACGGCCGAGCGCGCGCATAACGCCGTCTGCGGTGTGGGCGTTGCGCCCGTCCAGCGTTTCGCGCGCGATGGCGGTGAAGACGTCGGCGACGAAGTCGCCGCCAGCCTGCGCGATGGCCTCGTGGAACGCCTCGAAGCTGATCGGGATGTGCCGGATCTCGCTCCCGGTGGCCCGCGATAGCTCGCCCGCCATGTCGGCAAATGTCATCAGCCGCGGTCCCGTCACCTCATAGAGTTCGCCCTTATGGCCGTCTTCGGTCAGCGCGGCGACGACGACCTCGGCAATGTCGTCGATGTCGATGATGGGCTCGGCGATATCGCCGCCGGGCATCGGAAGGATACCGGCAAGGACCGGATCGCGAAGGTAGCCCTCGGAGAAGTTCTGGGCGAACCAGGCGGCCCGGACGATCGTGAAGTCGATGCCCGATTTGCGCACCACCTCTTCGCCCAGCCGGGCGTGGTGTTCGCCGCGACCGGAGAGCAACACGAGGTGTTCGACGCCAACGGCGCGGGCCGTCTCGCAGAGGGACTCGAGTTTTTCCACGGCTCCGGGGAAAGCAAGGTCAGGAAAGTAGGTGACGTAGGCTGCGCGCGCTCCGCGCAGGGCTGGCGCCCAGGTCTCCGGGGCGTCCCAGTCGAAGGGCGTGGCAGAACTGCGCGAGCCGCGGCGCACGCGAAGGCCCCGCGCCTCGAGGCGGTTGGCGACGCGGCGGCCGGTCTTGCCGGTGGCGCCGATGACGAGAATCTCCCGATCTTGCATGGGCTGTCTCCCTGGCTTCGGTTGCGATAACCAAGGGATAAGCGCGGGGAGGCAGCGCGGTCTTGACCGGTGAGGCCAGCCTTTTGACCGCCGTCGCCAACGCGCCCGTCAGCGGTGGGTCATATCCTTGCGGTAGCTCGCCGGCGTCGCGCCGACCCAGCGCTTGAACGCGCGGGTAAAGGCGCTCTGCTCGGAGAACCCGGTGAGGAACGCGATCTCGGCCAGGGAATGGCTCTCGTCGCGCAAGAGCCCCTCGGCGAGGTCGCGGCGGGTTTCTTCGGTGAGCCTCTGAAAGTTCACCCCGTGCTCGGAGAGGCGCCGGTGAAACGACCGCGCACTCAGCCCGAGACTACCAGCGATCTCGGACATTTTGGGTGCGCCCTCGCTGAGGGCTTGGGCAATTGCGGTTTTCGCCTGCGAGACGAGCGCGGGCTCCTGCGTGATCTCGGCCATTTCCGCGTCGAGATGCTTTGTTAGATATTTCGAAATACCCTCGTCCCCAAGAATATTGGGCCGGGCCAGCGTCTCGTTGTCATAGAGGATCGCGTCGAGATCGGCCCCGAAGCGCACCGGACAGCCGAACCAGTCTTCGTGTGCGGTAATCGAGCGCGGGGCGGGATGCCGGACAAGCACTTCCACGGGCGCGAGGGGCACTGGTGAGACCTGCCTTGCGATGGACACGGCGCTCGCAAGGGTCGCCTCGTTCGACAGCCGCATCCCGAGGCGCCGCTCGCCTTCACGGTGCAGGATGAAGAGGGTGCCCCCGGCCTCCGGCCGCAGTTCGTATTCGACGACGCTGGTCCAGAGGCGCGCATAGCGTTCGACCCGCGCGTAGGACGCCCCAAGCGTCGTTGCGGCCTTGAAGGCCAGTCCAAGCGCACCGTATTCATCAAGCCGCATCGAGGCGCCCGTACGCAGCGGAAGATCCGTCACGTCGATCTGATCGGCAATTTTCTCGAGCATGTCGTAGTAACGCTCGGCGGAAACCATCCGCCCGGCGTTCCAGGGATCGTCAGGAGTAATCCCGACGCGGGCCAGCATCGCGGCAGCGTCAACGCCACCGCCCGCTGCGGCGACGATCTTGCGTGCGAAGAGAGACGTCACATACCCCATACCCCGTATCCTACGGTGCGCGTGGTGAGCCGCCAAGCTCACGTTGGCCCCGAGCGCGCGGCGGGCAGGGTGGCCTCTTTTCGCCAGCCCTTCCTTCTAACATGAGAGTGCAGAAGGAAGATGCTGGCCCAAACCGGATATTCGTCGCTGGAGCTGATGCAGCGCAAGAAACCCCGCCTCAAGCGATATAGGCGTCTTATATCGCTACATCGAGCCGCAGCTGGTCGATATCCTTCTTCGGAGGATTTCCGAACAGCCGGGAGTATTCCCGGCTGAACTGCGAGGGGCTTTCATAGCCTACTTGGAAGGCCGCGCTGGCTGCATCGAGATGGTCGTTGAGCATCAATTGGCGCGCCTCGTTCAGACGGAGCCATTTCTGGTATTTGAGCGGGCTCATCGTGGTGAGCTCGCGGAAATGCTGGTGAAAGGTCGAACTGCTCATCTGCGCGCGGGCCGCGAGGTCGTCCACCCGGAGGGGCTCGGCATAGTTGAGCTTCATCCAGTTGAGCAGGGCGAGAATGCGTTGGTTCGGGCTACCGGCGGCAACGAAAGACCACAGACGGTCCCCCTGATCGCTGCGCAGGAGCCGATAGTGGATTTCCTGCCGGATCAATGGCGCAAGAACGGGGAGGGCCTCGGGATCGTCCAGAAGCGCCACGAGCCGCTCCAGCGGGGCGAGAAGGTCAGAGGTCATGGTGCCCACCGCGATACTGCTGCGCTCCTTTGCGTGAGAGGGCGGTGGCGTCACGTTGCGCGCGACCATCTCGGCCAGCATCCTCTGGTCGAGCTTCAGGACCAGTCCAAGGCAGGGCCGTTCTTCGCTCGCCTCGATGATCTGCGTCTGCCCGGGGATTTCCAGAGAGGTGATCAGAAAACCGGACGGGTCGTATCGATGCGGCGCGCCGCCCACGAACATCTGCTTGGCCCCTTGCGCCACGACCAGAAGCGCGGGTTCGACCAGGCAGACATCCGGCTCGGTCGGGCGCGTGCGCCGGAAGAAGCTAAGATCGGGGAGAGGGATCGAGACATCTTCCGAACCCTCTGCCCATTGCTCGATCATCGCGGCGAGGGCTTCGTGCGAATGTCCATATCGGATGGTCTGCTCATTCATCGGCATCATGCCCCGTCTGCAGGTCGGAGCCGCCCTCAGGCGGCTCCGAGCATTTTATCACAGGTTCTCGTTGAAGAAGCTGGTGAATTTGTCGAAGGGGATCTTGTCGACCTGATCGTAGAGATCGGTGTGGTTCGCATCTTCGACGATGAACAGCTCTTTTGGTTCGGCCGCGGCGGCGTAAGCCGTCTCGCTGAAATAGAGCGAATGCGCCTTGTCGCCGTGAACGAACAGGCTCGGACGCGGCGAAATTTCGTCGATATAGGTCAGGAGCGGCATGTTCATGAACGACAGGGGCGTCGTCAGAGTCCAGGATGCGTTCGAGTTGACCGACCGGGGGTGGAAGCCGCGCTCTTCGGACTTGTAGTAACCGGCGTATTCCACGACGAATTGCGGCTCGCCGCCCTGAAGTTCGAGCGAGACCGGGCCATAGGCCGGAGCGCCGTTTTCCGCATCGACCCAGCGCTGCTGACCGAGCGCCTCGAGAGTTTCCGCGCGCTGCTCGGGCGTGGTGCTGTCGAAGTAGCCTTTGGCCATCATCCGGCTGATGTCATACATCGTGGTGACCGCCACGGCCTTGACGCGCTTGTCCACCGCGGCTGCGTTCAGGCCCATACCGCCGAAGCCGCAAATCCCGAGGATGCCGATGCGCTCGCGATCGACCGCCTCCAGCAGACCGAGATAGTCGACGGCGGCGCTGAAATCCTCGGTATTGATGTCGGGCGAGGCGACATTGCGCGGGCTGCCGCCGCTTTCGCCTGTGAAGGACGGGTCAAATGCCAGGGTCACGAAGCCGCGCTCGGCGAGCGTCTGCGCGTGGAAGCCGGAGGATTGCTCTTTCACGGCGCCGAACGGGCCGCTGATCGCGATTGCGGCGAAGGGGCCGTCGCCCTTGGGAGCGTAGAGATCGCCCGCCAGCGTGATGCCGTAGCGGTTGGTGAAGGTGACCTTGCCGTGGTCGACCTTGTCGCTTTTCGGGAAGGTTTTGTCCCAGTCTTGCGTGAGTTCCATCATGTGTCCTTTCGAGATCGACGCGCCAATCTGCGTAGCGGCGTTGCACTCGAAATAAGTCCCGAAGGCCGGAGACAGGTATATCATTCCGGGGGTATTCTTGCCTGATCCTCCGAAAGCGCATTTTCTTTCGCTTCTCTGGTTGCGAGGTGTCGTTTCAGGATGCCGATCCCATCGGAACGGCGCTGTCGCGCTTTCTGCCCAAGGCACTCTCGACTTGGAAACTCCCGCTGCGGCTGCTCCAGAGTCCTCAGGCACAGCACGGGTTTCACCGGTCTCAGCTCGTTTCCCGAATTTACAAATCGAAGTTTTCAAGAAACTGCCCTAAATACGCCAAAAGCATCGGCGAAGAGTTGCAAGATGTGGTCAGGAGGCGAGACATGGATAATCTGCGTAAGATCGAGGACCTATTGCAACGTCTGAACCGGGTCTGCGATTGGACATTCGCGTTGGGCCTGCATGTTCGCTTTGCTAGTCCGACCCTTAGCTATCTCACCTACCCAAAAGAGTGGGTCGATTACTACACTGAAAAAGAGCTCGTTTTTGTGGATCCGACCGTCCGCTGGGCGATCTCCAATCAGGGCATTTGTGACTGGGAAGATCTCGCCGACGGTGACCAGAGTGACGTGTTCGGCGCCGCCGCGCGTTTCGGATTGCGCTTCGGAAAAGTCATTGCGCTTGGGGAGCTGGACCGCTCGCTCGGTTTCTTCGCCCATCCGTCTCGTCCGATCACGCAGGACGAGATCGAGCAGGCTCAAACATTGATGCAGGAGCTTCACGATGTGACCCGCGATGCGCTGGACATGTCCGAGGAGGAGCTTGAGAAATTGCGTCAAATTATCGTGCCAGCGTAGCTGGTCGTTTGAAGACCGGGCGCAATACTGTCGGGGGGCGTCGCCCGTCTCGAGCCCGGCGCGGCTATCGTTCTCATCTCGGTCTGGGCGGGGCCGCGTGCGAACCGTCCGCGCGTAGCCAATAGCTTCCGTGCCCGACCTCTCGTCGGCTTTCGTCCCAGCATATGGGCTGACGATCCTCGCAGAGACTGCGTTCCCCCTCAGGTTGCTGTTTCGGCGGCGGTGAGGCTGACGGCGCACAAGTGCTGGCAGGGTGAAAGATCCGCGAAGGAGAGGCGACACCCCAAGCTGATATGGGGGCGGGCGCGACTGCGTTCTCGATAGGGCCGCTCCCTTCGCTCGCAATTGCTTCACGCAAAGGGGAACGGGCGCGACTTCAATGTCGATGCGGAACACGTATCTTTATAAGTGGTCTGGGGGCAGGCGAGCGACCGTCAAATCGAAGTCACCGGGCCGGGAGCCCGCAAGGAATATCAGGAGGTCCCCAATGACGAGCAGGAAGTTTACAAGCGCACTTTCAGGCACCGTTCTCGCTGTGCTGCTCAGTTCGACCGCGGCATCGGCAGGCTTTTTCTCGAGCTTTTCGCAGCCTCGCCAAATTCCCGCGAACGCTCAATTTCAGGACGGCACTTGGACCGGGTCTCCGGTCCGCCAGTATTACGGCTATGTGCAGGTGCAAGCCCATGTGAAAAATGGGAAAATCGCCTCCATCGATATCCTCAGATCGCCGACGGATCGCAGGACGAGCCGCTATATCAACAGCAAGGCGCTGCCGATGCTCGAGCGCGAAATCGTCATGGCGCAGAATACCAACGTCTCTTACATTTCCGGCGCAACGCTCACCAGCCAGGCGTTCCTGAATTCGGCAAATGATGCGCTGCTGAAATCGCTGAAATAGTCCGGCCATGACCGTCGAGACGCGGATCATCATGGGAATGCCGATCACGCTCGACATCCCGAATTCCGAGGGCGCAGACATTCACGAAAGGGTGTTCGACGTCTTCAATGACGCGGATAAACGCTTCAGCCCCTTCCGCCCTGACAGCGAAGTTTCGCGCTTCAATTCGGGCGAGATCGATGAGCCCGCACTCAGTTCCCAGATGCGCGACGTCCTGAAGATCGCCCATGACATGCAAGAGATCACGGACGGGTATTTCGACATTCGGCGCGAGGATGGAACCATCGATCCTTCCGGTGTCGTGAAAGGATGGGCGATCCTCGGTGCGGCCCGACTGCTCGAGAGAGACGGGTTCGAGAATTTCTGCATCGACGCGGGCGGAGACATTCAAGTCGGCGGGCGCGATGCGCGCGACCGCGAGTGGTCGATCGGTATTCGCAATCCCTTCGATCCGCGCCAGATCGTCAAGGCGATCGCGCCAAGAGGGCAGGGCGTGGCGACGTCGGGCAACTACGTCCGTGGCGACCATATCTATGACCCGCATGACCGAACCCGCCGCATCGAAGGCCCCGTCAGCATAACCGTGATCGCAGAGGACATTCTCGTCGCGGACCTACACGCCACGGCGGCCTTCGCGATGGGCGACAAGGGCATCTACTACATCGAAGCCCTTGATGGCCTCGAAGCCTACCAAATCCACCAGGATGGAACGGCCGTGCAAACGACCGGTTTCAAGGAGTTTGTCTTCTCATGATGAAACTGATCAGGCGTTCGCTGAATGGCGTCACGATGTATCGATTGATGGCCTATTATCTCGGGATCCTGTTTCTGGGCGGGATTGCGGTCGGCATGATGGGTGCGGCCTTCCTCGACCCTGTCGGGCTTGTCGTGTCGCTCGTGCTCTCTGTCGCGAGCGCCTGGGTGACGAACCGGCTTTTCAGCTTTTTTCTGAAGCTGCCGACGAACGCGGAGTCCGTCTATATCACGGCCCTGATCCTCGCACTCATCATGCCGCCGGCGGATTTCGCCGATCCGATGACACTGGCCGCGATCGTGCTCGCATCGGTCGTCGCGATCGCGTCGAAATTCATCCTGACGATCGGGCACAAACACATCTTCAACCCGGTGGCGATCGGCGCCGTCGCCGCGGGGGTAGGGCTCAACACCCCGGCCTTGTGGTGGGTCGGGGGCACGCCTCAGCTGTTGCCTCTGGTGATCCTCGGCGGGCTGCTCGTCGCCTATAAGATCGAGCGCCTCGGCATGATCGCGGTCTACATCCTGTCCAACCTCGCCGCCGTTCTGCTGACGACGCCGCCGGGCATGATGGGAATGGCGCTGCAACAGACGCTCCTCTACTCGCCGCTGTTCTTCGCGGGTTTCGCGATGCTGACGGAGCCGCTGACGGCTGCGCATGGTCGCTGGTCGCGGCATGTCTACGCCGCCATTGTCGGGGTTCTGTCTTCCTCGAATATCCATATCGGGACGATGTACTTCTCCCCCGAAATGGTCTTCCTCGTGGCCAATATCTACGCCTGGGCCGCGAGCCCGAAGGGCCGGTTCAAGATGAAGCTGGTCGGTGTCGAAGAGATCGCCGCGAATTGCTACGAATTCGTCTTTCAGTCGGATCGCGCCCTGAAATTCCGGGCGGGTCAGTATCTCGACTGGACGCTGGGGCTGTCGGGGTCGGACAAGCGCGGCAACCGCAGGCCCTTCACCATCGCCTCCGCGCCCGGGGCCTCGGCCGTGCGGGTTGGCGTCAAGTTCAACCCTCAGGGAAGCGCGTTCAAGCGGGGGCTTTTGCGGATGCAGGAAGGCGACACGATTTACGGCTCCCAGATAGCGGGCACATTCGTCCTGCCGCGGCAGCGCGAGAAGAAGCTCCTGTTCATTGCGGGCGGGATCGGCATTACCCCGTTTCGCAGCATGATCGCCGACCTCCTCGAACGCGGTGAGAAACGCGATATCGTTCTGGTCTACGCGAACAGGTCAGCAGACGAGATCGCGTATCGAGAGCTTCTGACCCGCGCGCGCAACGAGTTGGGGATGAAGGTGGTCTACGCGGTGTCCGGAGAACCCGGCTCCGCCATATATGATGATGTTACACTGGTGCAGGGCCGGATGGACGAGACGAACTTGCGCGAATGCGTTCCCGATCTGGACGAACGGCGCGTCTATGTTTCCGGCGCGAGCACCATGGTCTCCGGGTTTCTGAAGATGCTGCGCAAATGTGGGGTCCGTCGCAGATGGATCCACACGGATGCCTTCGCCGGGCTGTGATGGCGGCGGCCTCGTTCTGGAGTGTATGCCGCGCTGTCTTGAAACCCTCGATGAGAGCGGGATGAGCCGGTGGATGCCGGATCTCCCGGCAGGCCGGAAGGTCACGGAGGCGAGCCTGCGCGCCGGGGCATCAGGCCCATGTCGATGGCTCAAGCTGGAAGAGTATCGACAGCTGTTCATAGACTGCAGGTTCGGCGTGTTTCAGCTCTGCCGGTCGCTCGAAGAAGGCCTCGACAAGGACCGCGAAGAACTCCTCCGGCCCCTCGGCGCCGTAGGGGTCTATCACGGTGCGCCGCCCGTGTCTGACGTGCTGAACATGGCGCTCGTAAGACTCGGAGAATGGCACTGCCCAGCCCGCGAAGCTCTGCTCTTTGCTTAGCACCGGAATGCCGTCCGTGTGACCTGAAAGATCGTCGAGCTGGTGGGCGAACTCATGCAGGACGACGTTGTGGCCATCATGATCGTTGGAGGCGCCCCACCGGGTGTGCTTCCAAGACAGAACGACCGGACCGCGCGCCCAGCTCTCCCCGGTCCGGATGGTCTCGCGCTCCGTCAAAACATAGCCGCTGCGCTGAGCTTGTCTGGACTTGAAGGCCCCGGGATAGATCAGGATGGTGCGAAGGTGATCGTACCAGCTGTCCGAATTCACGATGAGAAGACAGGCTTGGGCGGCGATGGAGAGCCGCATTTCCTCGGTCACCTCCAAGCCATTGCAGCCGAGGAATTCGACCTGATCCAGAAACAGGCTGATCTTGCCGTCGAGCCGGGCTTGCAGGTCGTCCGGCAGTCTTCGGATCAGCGGAACCTGTTGCTTCACAATGGTACGCTGACGCTCCGGCAGCGCGGTCGTCAGCAGTTGGGCTCGCTTGTGCCGCTTGAGCCAGAAGAACGCTCCAACGGCGCCCGCGACAATGACCATGAGGATCAGGAATATCGGCATTACCGCTGTCCAATCTGGGCTGGTGTATCTGATGGCGTAGATAGTCGCTGAGGACAATGCAACTGGCGCTCTCGTTGCGGCTCTTTATCAGAACGCTCGGCGCCAGAGCTTTCGCGAAAGGCCATGAACGCCCGCATTTCTGCAACGCCACTGCTTTGATCGCGCAGAGATGTCGCAGGTGACTTGTTATGCTTGGCGTCCGTGCCTAACTGTCCAACAGGTATGAGGCAGAGACCTCATGCGATGGAGATTTTATGCAAGAGCCCCGGGCATAAGCCCGTTCCCGATCAAGTGATACGGGAACGCCAGAACCAAAAGAACACTCACGCGCAACGCTGAGTGCCTCTGTTTCTGCACTCTCATAAAATCGAGACCAATCCCTTGAATATCTCAAAGCACGAACAGCGTGTTTTGCATGAACTCGCCCTTGGCGGAGCAATCCACCATGAAAGAAGCGAGGGCGGCAAGATACGCGCCATCACCTGTTACACGCGCGACGGTTACGTCCTTTCGGACTGCACGCTCGACGTGTTTATGCGCCTGAGAAAACGGCGCTTCATCCGCTCGCAGAACGGCCAGCCTTATCGCGTATCGCGGCAAGGCATCAAAGCCGTGCGCGCGCAGCTCAATCAACGATGACAAACCTGAGGAGCATGATCATGCAAACGACAATCTGCTATGACGGTCGACGTGCCCATGAAAAGGATCAGGGCGCTCTACGGGCGCATCGGCGACTGGCTCGGCTGGCTGTCGGTCGGGCTTGTCGGGCCGTTCGGCTTGGGTGCCGTGATCTTTGGGCGTCGCGCGCGAATCGACTAGGATTTGCATGAAGAGGGGGAGAGACCGATGGGCTTGCGACGTAAGAGAAAAGAACTGGTCGGACTGGTCGGCGCAATCGGCGTGGTGATCGCGATTGCCGGATTTGTCGGCGGCTACCTGAGCCCCGGCGCCACGATCGTCTGGACCTTGGGGGTCTGGATCGTCGGTACGATGCTGGTCCGTGTGTTCACCGATCCCCCCGGACCCGGCAAATGAAGGCCATGACCTATCACCGCTACGGCGGGGCCGAGCAGCTGCGGCTTGCGGACCTGCCGGTGCCCGAGCCGGGCAAGGGCCAGCTTCGGCTCCGGGTAAGTGCCTGCGCGGTGAACCTGTCGGATTGGGAATATCTCACGGGCGCGCCGTTCTACGCGCGAATGGTCGGCGGGTACTGGCGGCCGAAGCAACCGGTGCTGGGCTCGGATGTCGTGGGGATCGTCGACAAGCTCGGTCCCGACACGCCCGGCTTCGCGATCGGTGACCGGGTCATGGGGGATGTCGTCATGACCCGCGGCGGCTTCGCCGAATATGTCTGCGTGCCCTCTGAACTGATGGTGAAGGTGCCCGAGAGCCTGTCCGACGCGGTCGCCGCCTGTTTGCCGCAGGCGGGCGGCATCGCCGTCGCGGGGACCGAAAATGTCACGGCAGGGGTCAGGCTGCTGATCAACGGGGCCGGGGGCGGTTCGGGCACGATGGCGCTGCAACTGGCGAAGGAGGCAGGGGCTTTCGTGTGTGCGGTCGACAATGGCGGCAAGGTCGACTGGCTGCGCGCGCTCGGTGCCGACGAGGTGATCGACTATCGCGCACAGGACTTTACCGAGACCGGGGCCACCTGGGATCGCATCCTCGACATGGTGGCGACGCGTGGGCCCCGCCGCATCGCGAGGGCGCTCGCGCCGGGCGGCATCTACCGGGCGGTCGGCGGCGAGGTGCGCGTGCTCTTGTCTCTCCTGCTCGGTGGGGCGATCTACCGGGGGCGGCACAAGTCGATCGGAATGCTGATGGTGCCCTCGGGACGCGAACTGACCGCGCGCGTGGCGGCGCTGGCACAGGCGGGGCGGATCGCGCCGCATCTCGAGGCGGAGCTGCCGCTGGCCGAGCTGCCAGAGGCACTGGCGCGCACCGGTCATGGCGAAGTCAGGGGCAAGATCGTGATCCGCCCATCCTGATCCTAGGGGATGTCGATCCTCACGATCCCGGTCTTCTGCCCGGTCTCGACATAGCGGAAGGCCTCGACGATCTCGTCCAGCCGATAGCGCCGGTCGAAGACGCCCCGGAACCGCCCCTCGGCCATCAGCCCGGCGAGGCGTCGCACGAAACCGGGGGCATTCTCGGGAAAGGGGAGCCGCACGCGCTTGCTGCCGGTGAGCGCGCACCAGCCGGAGAGGAACAGGTGCGACCAGCCGGGGCCCAGATCGGTCGCCGTAAAGATGCCTTCGGGTGTCAGTAGCGGGCGGCAGGCGCGCCACGAGGTCTTGCCCACCGCGTCCATGACAAGGTCGAAGCGCTCGGCGATCGCGGTGAAATCCTCGGTCTCGTAATTCACCACCCGGTCGGCCCCCAGGCTCTGGGCCAATTCGAGGTGACGGGTTCCGACGACCGCCGTGACATGCGCCCCGCGCGCCTTGGCAAGCTGAACCGCCGCAGAGCCGATGGCGCCGGAGGCACCGTAGATCAGGCAGCGGGCGCCCTCGGACAGCAGGCTGGTGGTCGCGTCGGCATACCAAGCGCCTTCGCCCACTACAGCCTCATCGAAGGCGAGATCGCCCGGGATCCGCGCCAACGGTCCGTCGGCGGGCAGGCAGAGATATTGGGCATGGGCGCCGAACCGCTCGGGCGACAGGCCGAAGACCCGCTCCCCGGGCCGGAAGGCGCTCACGCCATCGCCCAGAGCATCGACCACGCCGGCGAAATCCATCCCGAGCGTGGGCATCTTCGGCCGCAAGAGCCCCGTCATCGCCCGCGCGAAGAAGGGATGGCCGCGCAGCGTGGCCGTGTCGGTCCGGTTCACCGTTCCGGCATGCACGCGCACCCGGATTTCACCCGGTGCGGGCGCCGGGATGGGGACCTCGTCGAGCCAAAGCGTGTCAGGCGCTCCATAGCGGTCGCAAAGCACTGCAGTCATCGTTTCCGCGTCGGTCATTTTTCCAGACTATCAGCCGAACGAGGTCCGGCAAGTGACGCTGAACAAGACGGGCTTCGGAACGTGACGGATTTCGGCGCGCGGCTCGTCAGGACGCCGCTGCACTCAGCGGCAGCTGTAGGCTGACCTCGAGGCCGGAGTCGCGACCGCTCGGCGGCGATGTCAGCGAGAGCAGGCTTCCGATCCGCTCCGCGATGACGGCGACGATGGCGAGGCCCAATCCGCTGCCGTCATTCGTGCTGCCGGCGCGCTCGAACCGCGCGGTCAGGCGCGCGAGCGTCTCCTGCGGAATGACAGGCCCGGCATTCGTCACGGTGAAAACGCCCTCCGCAGTCAGGCGCACCGTAACCGGTTCGTCCTGCGCCCCATGCTTCAGCGCGTTCTCGATCAGGTTTCGGCACAGGATACCGAAAGCATCGGGGTCGAGATCCGAGATGACAGGCGTCTCCGGCAGCTCCAGAGCGATACGCCCGGGATCGAAGCCGCGCGCGAGGTCTTCGACGATCAGGCGGGCGGCGACGCGCAGATCCGAGCTGCGCTCAAGCCGCAAAGGCCCGCCTTCCGCGCGGGCGAGTTGCAGCAGCCGTTCCGAGAGCCGCGTGAGACGTTTCAGCGTCGCCTCGATATCGGCGGCGCGTGTCTTCGCGACAGGATCGCTGGTTTCCGCGCTCAGCCGCTGTGTCTGCGCGATGGCGCCCGCAAGGGGCGTGCGCAATTCATGCGCGGCGTTGGAGGCGAAGCTTCGCTCGGCCTCGAACCCTTCGCGCAACCGCCCCAGAAGATTGTTGAGCGTGGCGGCGACCGGAGAAATCTCGGTCTGCAGATCGTCGGTCGGAATGGGGGTGAGATCGCGGGCGTTGCGGGCCTCGAGACTGGTTCGGAACCGCCGCAGCGGCCCGAGATTGGTCCGCACCGCCAGCACGACCGCCGCAAAGGCGAGCGGGATCACGATCAGCAGCGGCAGGCCAAGGCCAAGCTCTACCTCTCGCGCGACCTTCGCCCGATGCGCGAGCGGTTCCGCGACGGTGATCCGGATCGTGTCCTGAAGGGCGGCATCGCTATAGAGCCGGTGGGTGGCCGTCTGGCTGAACCCCCGGCCGTCATAGGCGGGGAAGACGGACGGATCGGCCGCGTGGGACTGCAGGAGAATGTGCCCCTCCGCGTCCCGCACGATATAGGTGAAGAATTCCTCGTGGTTGCGCAGCCTTGCAAGGCGCTGCGTCGTGTTGTTGCCCTCGCGGTTCACGATATCCATGACCGCGAGGGGCAGGATCCTCTGCGCCGTTTCCTGAAGCGTGGAGTCGAAGACCTCGCTCATCTCCTTGCGCACGATCAGCGCGGTGACGGTCGCCGCCGCGATCCACATCAGCGCCAGAACGACCCCGAGCGAAAGCCCCAGACGGGCCTGAAGGCTTCGCGGCAATCTCATGCCTTGCCCAGCCTGTAGCCGAGACCGCGTTCAGTCTCGATCACATGGGCGCCAAGCTTCTTGCGCAGGCGGCTGACATGGACCTCGATCGTGTTGCTCTCCACCTCCGCGTCGAAGGCGTAGAGCTTCTCTTCGAGCTGGGCTTTGGACAGCAATTGGCCGGGGCGCGAGAGGAACGCCTCGAACAGGGCCCATTCGCGCGCGGTCAGTTGCACGGGCTTGCCGTCGCGCAGGATGCTGCGCGCGGCGAGGTCGATCTCGAGCCCGGCATGGCTCACGATTGGGTTCGGATTGCCGCTGTAGCGCCGCGCGACCGACCCGATGCGCGCGGAGAGTTCGGCGAGGTCGAAGGGCTTCACCAGATAGTCGTCTGCGCCCGCGTTCAGCCCCTCGATCCGGTCAGAGATCTGATCGAGTGCGGTCATGATGATCACGGGGGTCACATCGCCCCGGCTGCGCAGCGACTTCAGAAAGCCGATGCCGCGGCCGTCGGGAAGCATGAGATCGAGCAGGACAAGATCATAGCCGGTGCTGCGGACCGACGCGCCCGCCTCGTCGAGACGCGTGACCCAGTCCACCGAGTGGCCGTCGCTCGCGATCTGGTCGCGCACCGCGGTGCCCAGAATAGTGTCGTCCTCGATCAGCAGGATGCGCATGTTGGTCCCATCTCTTATCCGTTGCCCAGTCTTTACCTGCCCGGCTGACACCAAGCTGACGCTGCGCGCGATGCGGCTTCAGGTTCCCGTCAGATTGATCGCCCATGAAAGGTGCAGAGTTGGCCGCGAACAGGAGTTTGGCCCATGAAGAAGACAGTGACAATTCTCGCCTTTCTCGCGGCGCTTCCGGCTGGAATGGCTCTGGCCGATGACGACTGTTTCGTGCCGATGGCGGATTGGCAGCCGCGTGATGCCGTGGCCCAACTCGCCGAAGAGAACGGTTGGACGGTGCGCCGCATCAAGATCGATGACGGCTGCTACGAGATCGACGGCACCGACGCGCAGGGCCGCCAGCTCGAAGTGACGGTTCATCCTTCGACGCTCCAGATTCTCGAGGTCGAATATGAGGGCGATGGACATGGTCGGTCCCGCGAAGATCGTGAAGGAGACAAACATGACTGACGCAGCATTTCACGACACGACGAATTCCGGCGGTAGCTCCGGGGGCAGGGTGCGGGTCTGGGATCCGCTGGTGCGGATTTTCCACTGGGGCCTCGTTGCGGCTTTTGCCACGGCTTGGTTCACGGCCGACGAATTGCAGCCGGTGCATGAGATCGCAGGCTACACCGTCGCCGGGCTGGTCGCGTTCCGGCTGGTCTGGGGGGGCGTGGGCGGGCGCTATGCCCGGTTCACCCAGTTCCTCAGAGGGCCGGGGCAGACGCTGTCCTATCTTGGCGACATGCTGCGCGGCAAAGAGCGTCGCTATCTCGGCCACAACCCTGCGGGGGCGCTGATGATCGTGGCGCTGTTGATCTCGCTGTCGGGCACTGCCTTTACCGGCTGGCTGACGGCGGAACCCACGCGCGTGGCGATGCTTCCCGCGCTGCCGCAGATCGTGACTCCGGCCTTCGCGGACGAGGATGGCGAATACGGTGAATATGGCGAGGGCGGAGAAGGCGAGGGCAACGAGGCGCTGGAAGAACTGCACGAGGTTCTCGCCAATCTCGTCCTGCTGCTCGTGGCGCTTCATGTCGCGGGGGTGGTTCTGGCCTCCTTCCGGCATCGCGAAAACCTCGCGCGGTCGATGCTGACCGGCGACAAGCGTGGGCCTGAGCCCGGCGATATCGCCTGACCGTTCCCGATCACATCGCCAAGGCCGTTTGTCCCGCGGCCTCACCTGGCCCCGCCCTCAAAGGCGGGGCCTTTTTCCTGACGCGAAGCTGAAGCGGAAACTCTCCGCCCGTCAGGAAGCGCTCAGGTCCGCTGCCCAGATTGTCGCTAGCAGATGAAAAAGGAGACCCTGCCATGCGAAAGATCCTGACCGCACTTCCCCTCATCGCCCTGCTGCCTGCGGGGATGGCTCTGGCCGACGACGACTACAGAAAGTCTTCGCGCGGCGAAGGAATGTCCCGCGACGCGGTGATGCAGATCGCGCGCGAAAACGGCTGGACTGTCCACGAAATCGAGATGGAAGACGGCCGATACGAGATCGAGGGCCGCGACCGCGACGGGCGGAAAATCGAAGCCAAGATCGATCCGGCGACGCAGCGCCTCGTCACGTCGGACTATGACGACGATGACGAGGACGACGATGATGATGATGACGACTACGGCGCATCGGCGCGCAACCCGGCCCCCGCCGGCACGGTCGCCCCGCCGAAAAACGGCCTCTTCGGTGACGGCGCTCCGCCCAAGGTTCAGGTGAACTGAGCCGCCGCCGCTTTCCTCCCCAAAACAAGGATTCCCGAAATGAAGTCTCTACTTGCAACATTGGCGCTGAGCACGGCTCTGACCATTCCCGCGCTTGCATCCGCACAGCCCGTCACGCTCAAGACCACGCTGAACAACTATGGCGGCGACGGCGCTTATCTCGCGCTCTATGTCACCGACCCGTCGGGCGCCTATGCGGGCAGCCTCTGGATGGCGGGCGGCAAATCCAAATATTACGAGCATCTCAACGATTGGTACCGCGCAACCGGGGGCGACCCGGCGCAGATCAACGGTATCACCGGCGCAAGCGTCGGCGCGGGCCGGACGCTCGAGATCACGCTCGATCTTGCGGATGCGCTCTTCGATGCCGGCTACACGCTGCATATCGACGCCGCGGTCGAGGACATGCGCGACAGCCCCAACGAGGTCGCCGTGCCGCTGACGACCGAGGGCGCGGGCACGCCGGTTCCGGGGCGTCGCTACGTCGCCGATTTCACCTACGACATGTGAGGTGACAGGCCATGATCCGCGCGTTTCATCGCTGGCCGGGGTTGATTGCCCTGGCGCTTGTCACGGTGCTGGCGCTCAGCGGCGCGGTGCTCGCGGTCTTTCCGGTTGCGGAGCGGGTCGCAGCACCGCAGGCGGGGGCGGAGCT
Source organism: Thioclava sp. F36-6 (assembly GCF_002020305.1). Lineage (NCBI taxonomy): Bacteria > Pseudomonadati > Pseudomonadota > Alphaproteobacteria > Rhodobacterales > Paracoccaceae > Thioclava > Thioclava sp. F36-6. Next base: position 477,135 of record NZ_MPZX01000001.1, read on the forward strand.
CAGCGTCGCGACCCTCGCCGAGCGCATCCAGACGATCTATCCGGGTCTCGAACAGATCCGGCGCGCACCGTCGGGGCAGATCACGGCCTATTGGTTCGAAGCCGGACAGCCCGGCGCGGCGGTGATCGATCCCACCACGGGCCGCGGCGTCGCATCGGCTGATCCGAATGCCTTTCAGCGTTGGTTGACCAACCTTCACCGCTCCCTCTTCCTCGGCGATCCCGGCCGCGTCGCGAGCGCGCTGGGCTCCGTCGCGATGCTGGTGCTCTCGGTCTCCGGCGTCCTGCTCGTCGCACGGCGTGTCGGCGGCTGGCGGAACTGGTTCTCGCGTTTGCGCGGGCCGCTCGCCGGTCGGCTCCACGTCGAGATCGCGCGCATCGCGGTGGTCGGCCTGCTTCTATCCTCCGCCACGTCTTTGTGGATGACGGCCTCGACCTTCGAGCTTATCCCCGATGGTGGGCCTTCGCTCGGCATCCCCGCCGAGGTGAGCGGTCAAACAGACGCGCCGCTTGCCGGTCTTGCGATGCTCGGCGACACGCCCGTCACGCAACTGCGGAGCCTGAGCTTCCCCTATGACGGCGATGCCACCGATGTTTTCACCCTGAAGACCGATCGCGGCACCGGCTATCTCGATCAGGGTACCGGCGCGGTGCTCGCCTGGGCGGACCTGAACGCATGGCAACGCATTACTGATACCATCTACATGCTGCACACGGGGCAGGGGGCGGCGTTGCTTGGCGCGGTGCTCGGCCTCATGGCGCTGGGCGTGCCTGTCTTGGGCCTCACCGGCCTGACGATCTGGCTTGCGGGTCGGCGCGGTCGCCCGCGCATCCGGGCTAACCAACCAGCCGCGCGCGCGGAGACGATCCTCCTTGTCGGCAGCGAAAGCGGCAGCACCTGGGGTTTTGCCGCGACCCTGCACGAAACACTCCGTGCGGCGGGCCAGAGTGTTCACATCGCGCCGATGTCGTCCTTCGTCCCCGAGCGCTACGCCCGGGCCGATCGGATCATCGTGCTCGCGGCCACCTATGGCGACGGGGCGGAACCCAGTTCCGCGAAAGGCTTCCTGACGAAACTCGACGCCTGTTCCGATGCGCTGGATATCCCGATTGCCGTGCTTGGTTTCGGGGACCGGAGCTTCCCGGCCTATTGCGCCTACGCCCAGACGATTGCCGAGGCGGTGGATGCGAAGGGTTGGCCGGTTCTGCTGCCCTATGACACGATCGACCGTCAGTCGCCGCAGGCCTTCGCGCGCTGGGGGCAGGCGTTGGGTGCGGTGCTCGGGATCGCGCTCGAACTGCACCACCAACCGACCCCCCCTGCCACGACCGACCTCACGCTCCAGTCGCGGCGCGATTATGGGGCGGACGTGCAGGCGCCGACGTCGATCCTGCGCTTTTCCCTACCGCGCGCCACGTTCTGGCAGCGGCTGACGGGGGCAGGCTTCACGCGGTTTGCTGCAGGAGATTTGATCGGGATTCTGCCCGAAGGGGCACCGACACCGCGCCTCTATTCGCTCGCGTCGTCACGCCGCGACGGGTTTCTGGAGATCGTGGTCAAGAAACACCCCGGCGGGTTGTGCTCGGGCCAACTGACGGCGCTCGAGCCGGGCGAGAGCGTCCGCGCCTTCGTCCGGCGCAATCCCGCCTTCCGGCCGGACCGTTCGCGCGCGCCGTTGATCCTGATCGGTGCGGGCACGGGGATCGGCCCTCTGGTGGGGTTTGTGCGCGAAAACGAGCAAAGGCGCCCGATCCACCTCTTCTTCGGGATGCGCGATCCGCAAAGCGATTTCCTCTATGCGCAGGAGATGGGCGGCTGGAAGGACGAAGGCCGTCTGTTGCGGCTCGTGACCTCGGTCTCACGCGGCCAGCGACCGCGCTATGTTCAGGATGCGATGCGCGCCGATGCCCCCGAACTTGTTCGGCTGGTTCAGAGCGGCGCGCGGATCATGGTGTGCGGCGGGCGGGACATGGCGGCGGGTGTCGCCGATGCCCTGCATGACATTCTCGCGGCTTCTGGCCTGAGTGCGACCAAGCTGAAAACGGAGGGCCGTTATGTCGAAGACATCTTCTGATCTGCTGCGCCACGCTTTGCACGGCGCGACCATGGGCACCCGCTGGACCGCCTTGTTCTTCGCGCAGCCCGACCGCGATCCCGCGCCGATCCAAGCCGCGCTTCAGGCCGCGGTTGCGGAGGTGGATGCGCAGATGTCCACGTGGAAACCCGACAGCGACCTGATGCGGCTCAACGCGGCTGCGGAAGGCGAATGGGTGAAGGTGCCCGGGCGTTTGGCTGAAGTGCTTCGTCTCGGGCTCGAGATCGGCAAAGCCTCGGGCGGCGCGTTCGATGTCGGGCTCGGAGATGCGGTCACGGCTTGGGGCTTCGGTCCCGACGATGCGACACCCGAGGCGATCCGCGCCGCGATGAGCGTGCCGCGCCAGCCCGCATATGAATGGCTCGAACTCGACCATGACCGGGTACGCAAGAGCGGACCCGTGGTGCTGGACCTGAACGGGATCGCGAAAGGCTACGGCGTGGATCGCCTTGCCGAGACGCTGGCCGCGCAGGAGATCGAGGCCGGTCTCGTCGGGATCGACGGCGAAATGCGGGCCATGGGGCTCAGGCCCGATGGTAGCCCTTGGACGATCGCGGTCGAGAGTCCCGATCCGCTGCGCCGCACGCCGCATTCGATCCTCGCGCTCGAGAATGCGTCCGTCGCGACCTCCGGCGATTATCGTCACTGGATCGACCTCGGCGCGCGCAGGCTCTCGCATACGATGGATCGTGTGCGCGGCGCGCCCTTGCTGGCATCGCCTGCCTCCGTGACGGTGGTCGCGCGCAGTTGCGCCGAGGCCGACGGCTGGGCCACCGCGCTTATGGTGCTTGGCCCGGAGAAGGGATTGGAGGTTGCGAGGAAACGCGGCCTCGACGCTCTGTTCCTGATGCGCGAGGACGACGGGAGCGTGAAGAGCCTTGGGACAGGCGATTTGTTTCCAGAGAACGTCGTGGCGACGGTCTAGGCCACGTCGCTTGGGCGTCGGCGCACTTAGTCTCGAATGATCTCCGCGCCAGCGGCCCCGGCCGGATCGATCTGGCTGGCGGCGTTGAAGAACAGTTCGATCAACTCGTTCCGTTCGTCCTTCAGGGCGAACACGACCTCGTCCACCGTCGACCGGATGTCGCGGATCAAAAGCCTGCGCACCGTATCGGTTCGGTAAGTGCCAAAGCGCCACATGAAGCCGACGCCGATCCCCAAGGCCACCGCCTCGTAGACGGCGTCGCGGGTGTCGGCGATCAGCTGCGGCTCGGGGGACAGGCCGGTCGCACGGAAGGCGCGGTCGACGACCTTCTGGGTCGAGGACCCCTGCGAGCGGAAGATCAGCGGCAGCCGCGCCAGTTCTTCCAGACTGACCTCGTCACGCAATCCGGTCGGGCTGTCGGCGGAGACGATGCCCACCACCTCCTGCGATAGCACCCGCGCGGTGCGGAACCGGCGATCGTTCGGCAGATCGGGCAGCACCGCGACATCGACCTCGCGCCGCAGCAGGGCCGCGAGGATGTCCTGATGCGAGCCGCTTTCCACCGAGACCGTCAGCGAGGGGTGCTGGCGCAGCAGCTCGTGGACGATCGCGATGCCCGGCATCGAATTGCCCAGACCGACGCGCAGCCTGCGCCTGCCGGTCGGGCCCCGGCGTTCGAGGATGCGCAGCGCGTCATGTTCGGCCTCGCGCATCCGGGCGCCGATGTCGCAAAGCTGCTCGCACAGCGGCGTGGCACAGAGGGTTCCGTTGAGCTTGTCGAACAGCCGCACGCCAAAGGCGGTCTCGAGATCGCGAATCTGCTGCGCGACTGCGGAGTGCGACACCCCCAACCGGCGCGCAGCAGCCGAAAAAGAGCCCTCCTCGGCGACCGCAGTCACCGAGCGCAGGCGGGAAAGCGACAGGGCGCTCGCCAAAGATCCAACCGAAGCTTTCATCATCCGACAGCTTAGCTTCCAGATGTAACATCCACGTCACAGAAACTCGTCAAACCGTGAGCAGTCCGGGGCGACGCCCCATCACCGCATGAACAGACGCGCATCGCGCGAACGGGGCCGAGGCCCCGAACGGAGAGGATTTGCCCATGACCCAGCCTGTCGGATTGTCCGAGTTCCTGTCAGGGCCGCTCCCCGAACGTGCTGCGGTTCTGGCCGATCTCGATGGCTGTCTGATCGCTGGGGACCGCGTGCTGCCCGGCGTGCCCGAGCTGATCGAGCGTTGCGGCGAGCGGCTTTGGGTCGTCTCGAACAATTCCACCGACACTGCCGAGCACCTCTCGGCCCGGCTCGGCATGATGGGGCTCGCGGTAGCTGCCGAGCGCATGGTGCTGGCGGGGGAGGAAACGCTCCGCAATCTGCAGCGCCGTCGCCCCGGTGCGCGGGTTGCACTTTTCGCCGCGCCGCCGCTTGTCACGCTGGCGCGCAAGCTGGGGCTGGTGCCCGACCGGGCGCAGCCCGAACTGGTGCTTCTGGCGCGCGACACCGGTTTCAACTTCGCCGACCTGACGGAACTCACCGCGATGGCCGCGCGGGGCCTGCCCGTGCTGCTGAGCAATCCCGACACGTTCCATCCCGGCCCTGACGGCACGCCCCGACCCGAGACCGGCGCACTCTGGGCCGCGGCGCGCGCCGCAGTGCCCGCCGCCACCGCATCGAGCCTCGCCAAGCCCGCCCCCGATCTGGTCCACGCCGCGCTGTCGCGCGCCGGGGTCGCGCCGGGTGCGGCGGTCTTCCTCGGCGACACGCCGGAAACAGATGGCCGCGCGGCCGCCGCCGCCGGGGTCGAGTTCGTCCTGCTCGCCCGGCCGGGTGGCGTGACCCTCGCCCAGGAGATCGTGACATGCTGAGCTACACCCTGCGCACCCTCGTCCGGATGGCGCTGACTTTCTTCGTCATCGTCACGCTTGTGTTCTTCGCGACACGCCTGTCGGGGAACGCCATAGATTTCCTCGCGGGCGAGGGCATGACCCAAGAGGACCGCGAGATCCTGATCCGCTATTACGAGCTCGACCGGTCGCTCTGGGACCAATATTTCGCCTTCCTGCGCGCCTTCCTCGACGGGAATTTCGGCCTGTCCTTCATCGAGCGCCGACCGGTCATCCAGATCGTGGCGGAGCGGTTGTGGCCCTCGGCGCAGCTTCTCCTGTCGGCGATCGGGCTCACGCTCGTCGTGTCGCTCCCGCTGGGCATGATCGCCGCGATCTGGCGCAAGCACTGGCTGGGCAGCGCGGCGATGGTCGTGGCCTTCCTCGGCTATGCGGTGCCCAACTTCATCCTCGCCGTGGTGATGGTCCTGGTCTTCGCCTACTGGCTGAACTGGTTGCCGGTGGTGGGCAATGGAACGCCGTTGCATTTCATCATGCCGACGCTGGCGATGTCGGGAGTTCTGATCGCGGCGCTCACCCGCTTCACCCGCAATGCGATGCTCGACGTGCTGGGGCAGGACTTCATGCGCACCGCCCGCGCCAAGGGCCTGCCCGAGCGCGCGGTGATCCTGCGCCACGGCTTGCGCAACGCCTCGATCACACTGCTGTCGGTGATCGGTCTTCAGATCGCGGGGCTCGCCGCCTCCGGCTCGGTGGTGGTGGAATCGATCTTCGCCTGGCCCGGCATCGGCGACCTGCTCGTCTCCTCGGCGATCCGGCGCGACTACCCGGTGCTCCAGTTCGGGGTCATCACCGTCGCCATCGCCGTCATCCTCATCAACGCCGCCATCGACCTTGCCTACGCATGGGCCGATCCGCGCCTGCGCCATCAACTCAAAGGGTGATCCGATGACCATGGCCCTCAACACTCCCGCGCCTACGGCTCTGAGCCGCCTTTGGACCGGCACCAACGTGATCCAGAAAGTCGCCTTCGCGGTCGGGCTGGCCCTCTTGCTCATGGCTTTCCTCGGCCCGCTGATCGCGCCGCATGATCCCAATGCGCAGAGCCTGCTCTCGCGGCTGCGCCCGCCGATCGGCTTCGACCGGGCGAAGATCGCCTATCCGCTGGGCACGGACGAGCTGGGCCGCGATGTCCTCTCGCGCAGCCTGCACGGTCTACGCCTGACGCTGATGCTGGCGATCCTCGGCGCGCTGCTGGGGCTTCTCGTCGGCGGGCTGCTCGGGCTGCTGGCGGGCGTGGTCGGCGGACGCACCGATGCCGCGATCATGTCGGCGGTCGATACCCAGATCGCGGTGCCCTTCACGCTGATCGCGCTGTTCACGCTGGCGATCTTCGGCAGCTCGCTTCAGGTGATGGTCATCGTCCTCGGCCTCGCCGGCTGGGAGCAATATGCCCGGATCGTGCGCGGCGACGTGCGCCGCCTGATGCATCTGCCCTTCATCGAGGCCGCCCGCGCCGCAGGCGCCAGTCCGCGGCGCATCGCCTTCACCCACCTGCTGCCCAATATCGTCTCGCCGCTGGTGGTCCAGTTCACGCTGTCGCTGTCGAATATCGTGCTCCTTGAAAGCACGCTGTCCTTCCTAGGACTCGGTGTGCAGCCCCCGACCGCGACGCTTGGCTCGATGGTCGGCATCGGTCGCGACTACATGCCGACCGCCCCCTGGATCGTCATCGTCCCCGCCGCGCTGATCGTGTTGCTGACCTTCGCCGTCCAGGTGGTCGGTGACTGGTTACGCGACAGCGTCGACGTGCGCCTGCGCGCACGCTGACACCCCGCAACAAGAACAGAAGGCCGCAAGCGCCCGTCGTCAAACCCTGCAATGGAGATACCAATGCTCAGACTGCTCGTTTCCACCGCTCTTGCCGCCGGCATCGCTGCCGCTGGCGTCACGGGGGCTCAGGCCCGCGAACTGAAAGTCGGCGCTGCCAACGTCGCCAAATATCTCGATCCCGGCCGCGACCACTCGAATGTCGGCTCGCAGTTCTACTACAACACCTTCGACACGCTGATCGACAAGGATCACGAGAAGATCGGCGGCGAATGGCGCCCCGGTCTGGCGACCGAATGGAACCTCGTGTCTCCCAAGGTCATGGAGTTCAAGCTCCGTCAGGGCGTGACCTTCCAGAACGGCGAAGCGATGACCGCCGATGACGTGGTCTTCTCGCTCAACCGCATGTATCAGGCCACGTTCCCGCCCTACATGGTGCGTTCGAAGGACCGTCTCGACAACTTCGAGAAAGCCGAGAAGGTCGACGATTACACCGTCCGCATCACCGTGAAGCGCGAAGAGCCGCTTTGGGAAACGCTCGTGAACCTGCAGCAGGTCATGATCATCCCCGAAGACTACACCAAGGGCCTGACCGGCGATCCGAACGTGGCCGAGGACAGCGATTACGAAGCCTTCTCGATGGCTCCGGTCGGCACCGGCCCCTATGCGATCAGCGAGTTCAGCCCCGGTGAGCGCGTGGTCTATACCCGCTTCGACAATTTCTGGGGCGACAAGGCGCCGCTGGAAAAGGTCTCCGTGATCCATATCCCGGAAACCGCTTCGCGGATCACCGCGCTCAAGACCGGCGAAGTCGACATGATCACCAATGTCGCGCCCGACCAGCTGTCGCTGATCGAAGCCGACCCGAGCATCAAGGCCGCGGGCAGCGTCACGCCGCTGTTCCACGTCATGATCATGAACACCAACCATCCCAAGCTGCGCGATCCGCGCATCCGTCAGGCGCTCAGCCTCGCGATCGACCGCGACGCGCTGAACGAGGCGCTTTGGCTCGGCAAGGCCGTCGTTCCCTCGACCCACACGATGAAGGAATACGGCGATCTCTACATGCCGGAGCTGAAGACCTTCGAATACAATCCCGAGAAGGCCCGCGAACTGCTGAAAGAAGCTGGCTATGACGGGTTCGAGATCACCTATGACACCGACCCGGTCTATTACACCAACGGCCTTCTGGCCGCGCAGGCCATCGTCGAGATGTGGGCGCAGGTCGGCATCAAGGGCAAGGTGAACGTCGCCGAGAAATGGACCGGCAACAGCAAGGACATGATGACCCGCAACTGGTCGAACCCGATGTATTTCGCGGACCCCTTCGGCTCGTTCGGCGTCATGTGGGCTCCGGATGCGGCCTCGGAATCGGAAGGCCGTTTCTCCACCGACGAAGCCTATCGCAAAACCTGGGACAAGTTCCGTTTCTCCAAGGATGTCGCGGATCGTCGCGCCGCCTATGCCGAGCTGATGGATCGCATCAAGCAGGACCCGCCGGTGCTGCCGCTCTATCGCCCCTATGAGAGCTGGGCGATGCGCAAGGATATCGCCTGGGCGCCGAAGCCCGGCCACATCCCCTATGTGCTCGACTTCCGCGCCGGGGCGATCTCCTTCGCCTCCAACTAACGCTCCCCGCCCGTCGCCGCTTGTGCGCGGCGGCGGGCACCTTCCCCCAACTCTTTGGAAAGTTTCAGCATGTCCACCCGTATCGCCATCGTCACTGATATCCACCATGGCAAGCCCTCGACCGCGAAGCGCGGCGACATGGCGCTGCCCCTGATGGAAGACTTCGCCCGTTACGTTCGCGACGGCGGCGCCGATCTGGTGCTCGATCTCGGGGACCGGATCTCGGATGAAAACCGCGACACCGACCTGCGGCTGGAAGCCGAGGTGGCCGAGGCGTTCCGCGCCGTCGAGGCCCCGATCCTGCATCTCAACGGCAACCATGACCGCGACCATCTGGAGGTCTCGGATAACGAAGGGATCCTCGGCCAGACGCTCGATCACGGGGTGGTCGATCTCGGCGGCTGGCGCATCGTCCTGTGGCGCGCCGATACGCGTATCCGCCGGATGCCCGACTATTCCGGCTTCGTGCTGACCGAGCCCGATGTGGTCTGGCTCTCGCGCACTATGCAGGCGAGCGATCGTCCGACGCTCGTGGTCAGCCACGTGCCGATCTCGGGCCATTCGCAGCTGGGCAACTACTATTTCGAGAACAACCCGGCCAGCTCGACCTATCCGATGGCCGAGCGCGCCCGTGCCGCTCTGTCTCGCGCGAAGGTGCCGGTTGTCTGTCTTGCCGGTCACGTGCATTGGAACACCGTCACCACCGTCGATGGGATTACCCATCTGACCCAGCAATCGCTGACCGAGAGCTTCACCACCGAGGGCGAGCCCGCCGGCGCGATGGGGATGATCGAACTGGGCGACAGTTTCCGCTGGGAGGTCGTGGGCGACGATCCGTTCTCCTTCGAGACCACTCCCCGCCATCGCCGCTGGACGCCCCCGCTGCCGTCCTTCGCCGACCACCCCGAGGCACGCGTCCGCCGCGCTGCCGCAGCCGCGAGTTGATCCATGAGCCGCGCGCCGCTTCTGTCAGTCCAGAACCTGAGCCTCGCTTTCGGTTCCCACACCGCGCTGTCGGGGCTCAGCTTCGACATCGCACGCGGCGAGACCGTCGCGCTGGTGGGGGAGTCCGGCTCGGGCAAATCCGCCACCGCGCTGGCGCTGATGCGCCTGATCGAACGCGAGGGCGGGCGCCTGACCGGCGGGCGCATCGATCTCGACGGCGAGACGCCGGTCGAGATCACGGCGCTCGAGGAACGCGAGATGCAGCAGGTGCGCGGCAACCGGATCTCTATGATCTTTCAGGAGCCGATGACCGCGCTCAACCCGGTGATGCCGCTTGGCGAACAGGTGGCGGAAGTCTTACGCCTGCATCAGGGGCTGGACCGCAAGGCCGCGCTGGCGGCGGCCCGCGCCGCGTTCGAGCGGGTCAAGATTCCCGAACCCGAACGGCGGCTGGTGCAATATCCGCACGAGCTGTCGGGCGGTCTGCGGCAGCGCGTCATGATCGCGATGGCGCTGGCCTGCCAGCCCGATCTGCTGATCGCCGATGAACCGACGACCGCGCTCGACGTGACAACGCAGGCGGAAATCCTGTCGCTGATCAAAGAGTTGCAGGAAGAAAGCGGAATGGCCGTGCTGTTCATCACCCACGACATGGGGGTGGTGGCCGAGATCGCCGACCGCGTCGTCGTGCTGTGTCGCGGCGAACAGGTCGAAACCGGTCCGGTCGGGCAGATCTTCGCCGCACCGCAGGCCGAATATACCCGCAACCTGATGGCGGCGACGCCGATGCTTGGGGCGGGGGCTCCGAAACGACCCCTCAGCGCCGATTCGCCGCTCCTCGAAGTCGATCGGCTCTCTGTGCGTTTCCCGGTGCGCCGCGCTGCTCCGGGGCGGCCTGCGCTGGACTATCATGCGGTCAACGAGGTCTCGCTGACCCTCGGGCGCGGAGAAACGCTCGGGCTGGTGGGGGAATCCGGTTGCGGCAAATCCACTCTGGCGCGGACCTTGCTCGGGCTCGAGGCAGCCTCCGGCGGGCGGGTCCGGCTGAGCGGGCAGACCCTGACCGGCCTGACGGCGCAAGAGCTGCGCCCGCTGCGCGGAAAGATGCAGATGGTCTTTCAGGACCCCTATGCCAGCCTCAATCCGCGGCTCCCGGTCTATGATCTGATCACCGAGCCCGCCCATATCCGCAACCCGATGACGCGCGCCGAGCGGCGGGCGATGGCGGGTGACCTTCTGGAGCGGGTCGGTCTGGAACCCGCCGCGATGGACCGTTACCCGCACCAGTTCTCCGGCGGGCAGCGCCAGCGGCTTTGCATCTGCCGCGCGCTCTCGGTCAAACCGGCGATCATCGTCGCGGATGAGGCGGTCTCGGCCCTCGATGTATCGGTCGCGCGCCAGATCACCGATCTGATCGCCAAGCTGCAGCGGGAGGAGGGCGTCTCCTTCCTGTTCATCTCCCATGACATTGCAGTCGTCGAACGCGTCAGCCACCGCATTGCCGTGATGTGGGCGGGGCAGGTCGTCGAAACCGGGCCGACCGATACCGTTCTGAAGAACCCGCTACATCCCTATACCCGACGGCTGCTGTCGGCGGTGCCGCATCCGGACCCGCAGCGCAGACCGCTCCAGCGTGAGCGCACAGCCGACCTGAAAACCCCGAAGCTTCTGCTGCCGCGCGCCACAGACCCCGAGCGCATCGCGCTGCGCGAAGTCGGGGAGGGGCATTTCGTGGCCATCCGCGACACGGTCGAGCTGATGGCCTACCAGTCGATGGCAAGCGCCGCGCCAGAAGCGGTTCGCGAAGCGGAGCGCGAAGGCGTCGGGAGCATGGTTTTCTAGCCGTCTCGGAGTCGTCGGCGCTGGGCTACCCAGATCGCCGCTGCTGCAACTGACCCGCCACCGAACTTTCGTCCAGCGCCTTCAGGAACAGCGAGAAGAGCTGCGCCTGAGAAGAGATCGACAGCTTCCGGTAGGCGTTCTTGCGATGGACTTTCACTGTCTCGTCGCTGATCTCGAGATTTGCGCCGATCGCGGTCGTCGAATACCCACGCAGCACCATCGCAATCACCTCAGTCTCGCGCGGCGTCAGCACCCCTCCGGCGATGCGGTCGAGCAGGACCTGCAGAGGGGGCAGGGCGGTCTCCGCCGCATCGTCGCGCGCCTCGCGCGCTGCCGTGACGCCCCAATGGCCGCGCATCAGGGCTTCGATGACGGGCCCCACCTCGGCGAGACGCGCCCGCTCTCGCGCGCTGAATACCGGCTGGCCGCGTTCGCGGGCGAAGCTGATCACCGCGACCCGCTCCGGCCCGATCGCGGCGAAGATGCCGATCTCGTCGCGAATGCCGGTGCGGCTGTAATGCTTGGCGTAGTATTCCGATTGGAAGAACTTGTCCGGTGCCATCTGCCGAAGCCCAGCCATCCCCGAGCGCCGCCGTTCGGTCTCGGCGTAGAACGGGTCGAGCAGATACGGACCAGTGCAGTAATCCCAGATCACGATCCGAGCCGAGTCCGGCGGCAGATTGTGGTAGAGTGATTGCGGCGTCGCGTTGCCCTCATAGGCAAAGACCATGCAAATCTTGTAGGGAAACAGCGTCTCCGTCGCCCGGTCGAGCGTTCGGGCGAACTCTTCGGTCCCCATCGCAGTGATCGCATCTGCGACGCGCTCATTCCATCCTGACATCGTTCTCGGTCTCGCTTTGATCCGCGGCGCCCATTGCGGGGAACGCGGCATACCCCTCGGGGGGTATTGGTAGGCTCAGCCAAGGCTCTAAGCTGAACCCGATCAGGAAAAAATGGAATGCTGCGGAATGCAAGCTGATACCCCCCATCATGTCGATATGCACGAAATGCTCGATCGGATCGGCGCACAATATGTGCATATCGGGATTTTCGATCAGGACGGGATGTTCCGCGTCAAACGGGTCGCGCGCGCCAAGGCGGAGAAGCTGGCCAAGGGCGGCTACCCGTTCTGCGATGTGCTCTACAATTGGGATAGCGCCGAGGAAACCTATGGGGGCGGCGACTACACCGACGTGCCAGCGCAGCTTTTCCCCGAGACGGTGCGCGCCTGGCCCTTTGAGGGCGATCAGGCGATCTGCATCGCCGATTATGCGATGCCCTTCGGAGAGCGGTCGGGACGAAATCAGTTGATCCGCCAACTCGAGAAGGCTCGAGATATGGGTTTCTCGGTCCATTCGGCTTTCGAGTTCGAGTTCAACCTGCTCGACGAGGACGCGGCGAGCCTGCGCGAAGGCGGGTTTGCCGAGCCCAAGCATTACGCGTTGGGCAATAAGACCTACTCGCTCGAGACGCTGGCGAATGAGCACGGTCTGCTCGATGGGCTCGTGGCGATGATGGAGAGCCTCGGGATCGGTCTCGACGCGCTGCATACGGAACTTGGTCCAGGCTGTCTCGAAGTGCCGCTGACCCATGCGCCCGGTGTGAAAGCCGCCGACGATGCGGCCTTGTTCAAGAACTTCGCGAAGACATACTTCCGGCGCCACGGGCTCACCGCCTGTTTCATGTCGAAGCTGAATGAAAACCTATCGGGGCAGTCCGGGCACCTGCATGTCTCGCTGCGCAACCTGACCGACAACAGCCCCGCTTTCGTCGATCCCGGCGATGCAGATGGGCTGAGCAAGACCGCCCGGCATTTCATCGCAGGATTGGTAGCCTTGGTGCCGGAGATGCTCGCGCTGTGCAGCCAGACGGTGAATGCCTATCGCCGGATGGTTCCGGGGATGTGGGCGCCGACGGCGGCCTCATGGGCGATCCAGAACCGCACGGTCGCGGCGCGGGTGATGAATGACAGCCCCGATGCGACCCGAGTGGAATTCCGCGTGCCATCGGCAGATACGAACCCGCATCTGGCCTTGGCCATGTGTCTCGGAGCCGGCTTGTGGGGGATCGAGAACGAGCTCGATCCGGGCCCGCCTGCTTCGGGCGATCAGTATCTTCTGGAACCGTCGCCCGACACCCGTTTCCCGAGCGATCTCGGCATGGCCGCCGAGCGGTTAAACGAGAGCAAAGTCGCTCGGGCGATTTTCGGCGACGTGTTCATCGACAGTTTCGTGCGCGCGCGGCGCCACGAATACGCTTCTTTCCTTCGCCATGTGAGCACGTGGGAACGCGAAAGATACCTAGAGGTCGTCTGAAACAAGAAAACAAAGCTGGCCTTGATCCAACCAACCGGGAGTAACGAGAGATGACAAAGTCCAAGGGAATACCGATGTTTTCGCCCAATCGCCGAACCTTCCTGCAAGGCATGGGCGCGGCAGGGCTCGCGGGGGCAGGGTTGATGCCGCGAAAGGCACATGCCGCTACCTCCATGAAATTCATGTGCTGGGAGGGCTATGACAGCCCCGAGATCATCAAGCCCTTCGAGGAGGCGAACGACGTTTCGATCTCGATCGACCTCATCACCGACAGCCCCGGCGGTTTCGCCAAGCTCGCAGCGGGCGCATGGCGCGATTTCGACGTCGTGGCCACCGACAGCCCGTGGGTGCAGCGCATGGGCCGGGCCGATATCGGGGAATTCCTCGACGATGCCGAGTTCGCCGATGTCTACGAGAGCTTCTACCCGCAATTCCGCGCGCCCTTCGCGCCGCTGGATTTCGACGGGAAGACGACGGGCCTGCCGACGCGCTGGGGCTGGGTCGGGCCGACCGTCAACACCAAGTATGACAAGCTCGAGAACTGGAGAAGCTACGCGCCTTGTTTCGATCCGGCCTACAAGGACAAGATCTGTGTGCTCGACTGGGGCGACTGGCCGATCATGCCGATGGCGCTCTATGCCGGGATCGATCCCTACAAGGAGCTCGACGACGCCGAGCTCAACGAGATCCGCCTCGTGCTGCGCGCGCTCTTCAAGAACACGCGGGCGATCGTCGGTGACCTGTCGGTCGCGCAGAAGGGTTTGATGGACGGCTCGTTCAGAACCCTGATCGGGGGCGGCACCTACTGCACCTCGGCGCTGCGCAAGGATGGCCAGAAAGAGATCATGTCGATCGTGCCGGAACCCAAGGACGGCTTGAACCAGGGCATCATCTGGATGGAAGCGGGCGGGATCGTGAAAGACCCGGTCGACGACGGCAAGGCCAAGGCTCTGCTGCGCGACCTGACCTCGCCGGAAGTGGCCGTCAAGCTCGCCTGGACCGAAGCGACCTGCAACCTCGTGCCCTCGCAGGAGGCCGAAGCTCTGTTCACCGACGAGCAGAAAGACGTGCTGCAGATGGATTACATGTGGGAGGCCTGGGACAAATCCCACTTCCACAACGTGGCGCCGAATATCGACCAGATGCTTGAGATCTGGTCTCAGGAACTGGCCGCCGCGCGTTGATCTCCCGATTTGCAAGGGCGGTTTCGCCGCCCTTGCTCCCTTTCTGAGACAGGAAGTCCCCCTTGGTTTCTCCCATCATCAAAGCCACCGGAATCGATAAATACTACGGCACCTATCGCGCGCTGACCGACATCTCATTGGAAGTCGCCAATGGGGAGTTTCTGGCCCTCGTCGGGCCTTCGGGCTGCGGCAAGACCACATTGCTCAAGATCCTGGCCGGTTTCGAGGACCTGTCGGCAGGCAGCCTCGTGATCGATGGGGAGGATATGACGGAGATTCCAGCCTCGGCCCGACCGACGCGGATGGTGTTCCAGAAGCTCGCGCTCTTCCCGCACAAGACCGTCGCGCAGAATATCGGCTTCCCGCTGCATCTGGCCAAACGCCCGAAGCCCGAGATCGACGCGGCCGTGCGCCGGATGTTGGAGCTGATGCATCTCAAGGAGAGCTACCTCAACCGCTACCCGCATGAACTGTCCGGCGGGGAACAACAGCGCGTGGCGCTCGCGCGGTCGATGGTGTCCCAGCCGCCGGTGCTGCTGCTGGACGAACCGATGAGCGCGCTCGATGCTAAGCTGAAGAAATCCCTGCAGGCTGAACTCAAGCACCTGCATCGCCATGTCGGGACGAGCTTCGTCCACGTCACGCATGACCTCGAAGAGGCAATGATGCTCGCCGACCGGATCTGCGTCATGCGCGCGGGGAAGATCGTGCAACTGGGCGAGCCGTCCGAGATTTATTACCGCCCCGCGAATGCCTTCGTGGCCGGGTTCATCGGGGATACCAACCTGCTGCCTGCCAAGGTCACGCGAGAGGGCGATGCGTTCCGGTTCGCCTGCGACGTCCTCGACTGCGCAACCCCGATCATGGCCGCCGATCAGGTCGCGCCCGGTGTCGCGGCGGGGGCCGATGCGGCGCTGATGATCCGTCCGGAAATGCTGCGCCTGCTTGCGCAAGGCGAAAGCGCCGACTGCACCATCACCGGGACGGTGAACGAGTTCTTCATCCGGGGTGCATCGATCCAGTATCGGATCGCGGCGGCCGGAACCGAGATCGTGATGGATATCCCCGGCACCTCCACCTTGCCGGCGAAGCAGGGCGATCCGGTTAAGCTCGGCCTCGCGCTGGGCGACCTGTTCGCCGTGGAGGCGTAAGCGATGGCCGAGATACAGAAATCCTGGCGGGACGGGGCATTGCGCCTGTCGACCTTGCCGCTCCTGCTGCTGATGGGGCTGTTCTTCGTGATCCCACTGATCATGACGGCGCTCCTGAGTTTTCAGGGCACGCAATATTACCGGCTCGTCTGGACTTGGGATCTGAAGGTCTGGACCGACGTGTTCAGCCAGGTCCACTACTGGACGATCATGTGGCGCACCTTGATGATGGCGCTGGTCTGCACGGTGCTCTGCACCATCCTCGCGATCCCGATCGCCTATGGCATGCTGCATCGACTGTCGCGCTGGTCCGACCATATCACGCTGCTGATGGTCTTCGCCTTTCTCACCGATGCAGTCCTGAAGACCTTCGGCTGGGTGTTGTTTCTCGACCGTTCCGGCGTGCTGAATGGCACGCTCGAGGCGATCGGGTTCCCACCGGCCGCGGTGAACGTGCTCTTCACGCCGAACGCGACGATGATCGGCATGGTCTACAACCTGCTGCCCTACACGATCTTCACCATCGCGCTCTCCATGGCGCGGATCGACGGAGATCTGGTGCTCGCGGCACGTGACGCGGGTGCGTCCCGGCTGCGCGCCTTCATCGAGGTGACCTTGCCGCTTGCCAAGCCCGGTATCTGGGCGGGGGCGGTTCTGGTGTTCGTCCTCAGCCTCGGCGTCTTTCTCGAGCCGAAGGTGATGGGGGGCGGGACCTCTCCGCTCGCGGCGGAACTGATCCGACAGAGTTTCGAGACCCGCGTGAACTGGCCCCTGGGCGCGGCGCTGACGCTCGTGCTGATCGTGATCGGGGCGGCGGCTTTGACGGTGGCCGGAGCGGTCGCGCTCTGGCAGGCGCGGAGGGTGGTAAATGACTGATCGCATGGAAAAGCGAATTGCGGATGTCCTGCTTTACGGCTCCGTGTTCGCCGCGCTGATTTTCTTCTACATCCCGATTGCTACGCTGGTCCTGTTCTCCTTCACCAAGAGCCGCTTCCTGTCCTGGCCGATCCCCGAATTTTCGACCCGCTGGTATGGCGAGTTGCTGGCGGATCGCGATTTCTGGTCCGCGCTTGGCAATTCGGCGCTTCTCGCGGTGCTCGCGACGGTCTTCGCGACGCTTCTCGGCATCGGGGGCGCCTTCGCCTGGAGCCGCTACAAGTTCCGCTTCCAATGGGGCTTTCGCATCCTGACCTTCGCGCCGCTTCTGTTCCCGCAGCTTCTGCTGGGCGTCGTGATGCTCTTGTGGTTCTCGGTGCTGGCCGGCTGGCTGAACATGTCGCCCGGGCTTTGGTCTGCGGTGATCGGGCATGTCATCTACATCACGCCGTTCTGCATCGTGATCATCTCGGTGCAGATGCAGGGCTATGACAACACGCTCGACTATGCCGCCGAGGATGCAGGGGCGACCCGCTGGCAGATCCTGCGGGAGATCACGCTTCCCCTGATCTGGCCGGGGATCTTCTCGGCCGCGATCTTCGCCTTCCTGCTGTCGTGGGGGAATTTCTACATCACCTACAGCCTCTCGGGCTCGACGCGCACGCTCCCGACCTTCGTCTTCTCGGGGATCGCTGTGGGGTCGTCCCCGATCTACCCGGCCCTCGCAACGCTGACCTTCATCCCCGCCTTGGTATTGATCTTCGCCGTCGACAGGTTGCGCAAACGCGCCGCCCGTCGCCGCCTGAGCGCGATTGCCGAGAGCTGATCACTTCGACAGGACCTTCCCATGAGTGAATTCGATTTTGCGAGCCTCCACGCGCGCTGGAGTTTCCCGACGCAAGTCTGGTTCGGAGCCTGGCGCCTGTCCGATCTTCCCGCAGGCCTGGCGGAGATCGGTGCGAAGGCACCGCTGCTGATCACCGACAGAGGCCTCGCGACCTCTTCGATCGCAACGCAGGCGCTGGAGATCGTGAAAGCTGTAGGCATGGAGCCCGGGTTTTTCCACGATGTGCAGCCGAACCCCACTGTGGAAAATGTCATGACGGGACGGGAGGTCTTGCGCAACGGCGGCCATGATTGCGTCATTGCGCTTGGTGGGGGCTCCGCGATGGATGCTGCCAAGGCGGTCGCGATGATGGCGGGGCAGTCGCGCCCGCTGATGGATTTCGAGGATGTCGGCGACAACTTCCGGCGCGTTCAGACCGAGGGAATGGTACCTGTCATCGCGATCCCGACAACGGCAGGGACGGGCTCCGAATTCGGCAGATCGTCGGTGATCACCGATACCCAGACCCATCGCAAGGTCATCATCTTCCACCCCGAGATGCTGCCGGAGCTGGTCATCCTCGATCCCGAGCTGACCGTTGGCCTGCCGCCGACTTTGACGGCCGCAACCGGTATGGATGCGCTTTCGCACGCGCTGGAAGCGCTCTGTGCGCCGGGCTGGCACCCGATGGCCGATGGCTTGGCCCTGACGGCATTGAAGATGATCGATGGAGCCCTCGCGACGGCCTATTGGGAGCCCGAAAATCTGGAGGCGCGCTCGAACATGATCGTCGCCTCCGCGATGGCCTGCACGGCCCTGCAAAAGGGGCTCGGCGCGGTGCATGCCTTGGCGCATCCGTTGGGCGCGCGTTACGATGCGCATCACGGAATGCTCAATGCGGTGCTGATGCCCCATGTGCTCCGCTTCAACCTGCCTGCCGTGAGAGAGCAGATGGCGACGCTCGCGCATGAATTGCGGCTCGAGGGCAACGATCCCGGCGCGGCGGTTCTTGCCTGGCTCGAGGCGTTGCAGGCGCGCATCGACATGCCTTCGACGCTGAGCGAAATGGGCGTGAAGGTGAATGACAGTGATATTCCCGATCTGATCGCCGATGCGTTGCGCGATCCGTGCGCCGGAGGCAATCCGATCCGCTTGGACGCGGAAGGGGTCGAGCAGATCTTGCGGGCCGCACGCTGACTGCCGGGTTGCGGCGCATGCGATCCTCAAGGCATGGGGGAGCGGCCTGTCGTCGCTCGGCGTCGGCCTTGTCGTACTGCCCGGCTACAATCGGCCCGAGAACGATCGCGCGCGTGCGGGCCCTGCGCTTCACCTGCGCGGGAATATGCATTCCGACGGTAAAGCCCCGCTTATCGATCACCCGGACTTCGTGGTGGTGCTGAGTGTTCTGGGAGAGCACCAGTTCGGGATAGCGCACTTCTTAGGCGCAAGGGGCACGGCCTAAGGGTCGCATTCCAACTCAATTTGACATCGATGACATTTCTGATTATGACAT
Organism: Thioclava sp. F36-6; assembly: GCF_002020305.1. Classification (NCBI taxonomy): domain Bacteria; kingdom Pseudomonadati; phylum Pseudomonadota; class Alphaproteobacteria; order Rhodobacterales; family Paracoccaceae; genus Thioclava; species Thioclava sp. F36-6. Next base: position 496,109 of record NZ_MPZX01000001.1, read on the forward strand.
CGATGTCTTTTGGGAGTCGCGGAGTTTTCTCTGCGTTGGAGGGGCCGTCGTGTCGACGATTTACGATGTAGCAAAGTTGGCCGGCGTTTCGCCGAAAACGGTGTCGCGCGTCGTGAATGGGGATGCGCCGGTCGGCAAAAAGACCCGCGAGAAGGTGGAAACCGCCATTCGCGAGCTGAAATATGTCCCCTCGAGCGCGGCACGCATGATGCGCTCGAACCGGTCGGGACTGATCGGCGTCGTGACGGGGGCAATTTCGCGCACGGCCGAACTGTCCGACCCCAAGGGCCTGCCCGATCTGTTCATCCTTCAGGGCATTCAGCAGGTCGTCGCCGAGCGCGATCTGACCTTGATGATCGCGGATACGGCCGGACAGATCGACAAGGTTCCTGCGCTCCTGCGCACGTTTCAGGAGCATCGGGTCGAGGGGCTGATCTATGTCGCCGACTATCACAAGCGGGTGGCCTTCGAGACCGCGACACCGGCTTGCCCGCTGGTGCTCGCAAACTGCTACGACGCGCACGGAACCCCGGCGATCGTGCCCGACGACAAGGCCTGTGAGAAACGGCTCGTCGAGCGTCTGACCGCGCATGGCCACAGGCGCATTGCCTATCTGACATTCGATCCCGCGATGGATGCGGTGCCGCTTCGCATCGAGGGGTATCGCGAAGCGCTTGAAGCCGCGGGGATCGCCTACGACCCCGCGCTCGTATCGACAGGCTACCCGATCAACACCGAATTTCTGCACCGGTGGCTCGACGAGGCGCTCGACCGGATCCTCGCGCTGCCGGAACCGCCAACCGTGATCTGCTGCGGCAATGACGAGATGGCGATGCAGCTTTACGGATTGCTGCGCACCCGCGGCATCCGTGTCCCGGAGGATATCTCCATCGCCGGTTTCGATAATTACCGCGCGATCGCAGAGACCCTCTACCCGCCGCTGAGTACGGTCGAACTGCCCTATGCCGAGATGGGCAGGCAGGCGGCCGAGCTTTTGCTTTCCTTGATCTCGGAGGAGGCATCCCGTCCGCACGACCCCGTGCGGGTGGCGGGACGCGTATTCTGGCGCTCCTCTGTGACCGACCTCGAACTCGAAAGCCAGACATCCAAGGGAGGATGACATGAAACTATTGAATGTGACGGCCGGGGCGGTCATTGCCGCCACCGGGTTCTGCAGTGCTGCCTTCGCGACCACCGATCTGACGATGTGGTATCACGGTGCAGGCAACAAGGTGGAGAGCAAGATCGTCCACCAGATCATCGACGACTTCAACAAGAGCCAGTCGGATTACAAGGTCGCGCTGCAGAGCTTCCCGCAAAACAGCTACAATGACTCGGTGACGGCAGCAGCCCTCGCAGGCAACCTGCCCGACATTCTCGACATGGATGGGCCGATCATGCCGAACTGGGCTTGGTCGGGCTATCTGCAGCCGCTGCCGATCCCGGAAGATCACTTCAAGGATTTCCTGCCCGGCACCAAGGGCGTCTATGACGGCAAGCTCTACTCGATCGGGCTCTGGGACGCGGCGGTCGCGCTCTATGCGCGCAAGTCCACGATGAAAGAGCTGGGGCTGCGCACGCCCACGCTCGACAAACCCTGGACCAAAGACGAGTTCATGAGCGCGCTCGAGGCCGCGAAGAAGAGCGGCAAATTCGACTACGCGATCGATCTGGGCATGTCGGACAAGGGCGAGTGGTATCCCTATGCGTTCCTGCCCTTCCTGCAGAGCTTCGGCGGCGGGCTGGTCAACCGCGAGACCTATGACACCGCGGAGGGCGTGCTCAACGGCGATGCGGCGATCGCATGGGGCAACTGGTGGCAGTCGCTGTTTACCGAAAAGCTGGCGCCCGGCACCAGCCAGGACCCGGCAGCCCATGAAACCGGCTTCATCGACGGCAAATACGCCTTCTCGTGGAACGGCAACTGGAATGCGGTCAAGACGATGGACAAGGTCGACGATGTCGAGTTCCTGCCCGCGCCGGACTTCGGCAACGGCTCCAAGATCGGCGGCGCGTCCTGGCAGTTCGGCATCTCGGCCAGTTCCAAGGCTCCCGAAGGTGCGGCGGAGTTCATCAAGTTCGCGACGCAGGACAAGTATCTGGCGGAGTTCTCGGATGCGCTCGGCCTGATCCCGGCCACCAAGTCGGCCGCGCAGATGACCAAGAACTACAAGACGGGCGGTCCGCTTGCAGTGTTCTACGGCCTGTCCGAGGCGCAAGCCGAGAAACGTCCGGTGACGCCCGGCTACGTCGTCGACTCCAAGGTGTTCCAGAAGGCCGCCGCGGATATCGCGGACGGGGCTGACGTGATCGACACGCTCGATTCCGCCACCGACCAGATCAACGCCGATATCAAGCGCAACGACGGCTACAAGAAGAACTGAGCCGCTGTGCCGCGGGGGCGCGCGATTGCCGCGCCCCCACCTCCAACTTCAGACCGGGAGACCGCGCCATGCGCTCGTCACTGACTTCCGCCAATCGGGCGGGATGGGCCTTTGCCCTGCCGGGCATCGTGCTGATCCTCGCCTTCATCATCACGCCATTCTTTCTGGGCGTCGGCTTCTCGCTGACCAACCAGCGGCTGATCTCGCCCAATGCCACGCGTTTCGTCGGCCTCGAGAACTACCGGGAAATGCTCAACATCGCGGTGGTCGACCTTCAGGCCAAAACCGATAGCGCGGGCAAGACCGTCACCGATGCCGATGGACAGGCCGAATTTCCCCGCCTGCGCTCCATCACGCGCAACCCCGACACGCCGCAATATCACGGCATGCAGGAATGGTTCCGCTGGGTCTCGGGCGACACGGCACATGTGGTGATCGCAAGCGATGTCGTCTTCTGGAAAGCGCTACTCAACACCTGCATCTTCGTGCTGATGGTCGCACCGATCCAGGCCGCGATCGCGCTGGGTCTCGCGCTGCTGATCAACCAGAAACTGCGCGGGATCACGATCTTCCGCACCATCTATTTCATGCCCGTGGTCGTCTCGATCGTCGTCGTCTCGCTGCTCTGGCGTTTCATCTATTCGGGGCAGAACGGGCTCTTGAACAACATGCTGTCCTTCCTGAGCTTCGGGCATTTCCAGCCCGTCGACTGGCTGGGCAATCCACATACCGCGCTTGGCGCAATCATCACGATGTCGATCTGGCAGGCGGTGGGCTTCCACATGGTGATCTGGCTTTCCGGGCTGCAGACGATCCCGCCCACGCTCTACGAGGCCGCAGCGATCGAAGGCTCGTCGAAATGGCAGACCTTCCGCTATGTCACCTGGCCGGGGCTGCGCCACACCGCAGTGCTCGTGCTGATCGTGATCACCATGCAGGCCTTCGCGATCTTCGCCCAGATCGACGTCATGACGAAGGGCGGCCCGCTCGACTCCACCCAGACGCTGGTCTTCCAGGCCGTGCAACGCGGCTACGGGATGCAGAACATCGCGGGCGGCTCGGCGATCTCGGTGATCCTGTTCCTGATCGTTCTGGTGATTTCGATGATCCAACGCTGGCTGACGAGGGAGCGCTGAAATGAGTGTCATTGGTTCCGATAACCGCAATCTGCGGCTGGGTGTGCGCTATCTCGTGCTGATCCTGATCGCGCTGATCTTCGTCCTGCCGCTGCTGTTCATGGTGATGTCCAGCTTCAAGCCCAGCGACGAGCTGCTGCGCGACACGTCGAGCCTGCGCGCCTTCCTGCCGGTGGGCCAGCTCAGCCTCGACAATTACACCGGTGCCTTCGAGCGCGCCCCGGTCGGGCTTTTCGTCTTCAACTCGATCTTCGTGACCGGGACGACGGTGCTGCTGTCGCTGGTGATCTGTTCGCTCGCCGGGTTCTCCTTCGTCTTCCTGCAATGGCGCGGGCGCGACGTGATGCTCTCGATCATTCTCGCGACCTTCATCGTGCCGTTCGAGACGATCGCGATCCCGCTTCTGCTGGAAGTGTCGAAACTGCCCTGGCTGGGGCTGGACGGGCTCAGCTGGGGCTGGCTCGACAGCTACCGCGTGCAGATCATCCCGTGGATCGCGGACGGGCTGACGATCTTCCTCTTCGTGCAGTATTTCAAAGGCCTGCCCGGCGAGCTGATCGAAGCGGCTCGCGTCGAGGGCGCGAGCTGGTTCCAGATCTATCGCCGCGTGGTGATCCCGCTCTCGGGGCCCGTCATCGCGACCGCTGCGATCCTGAAATTCCTGATCATGTACAACCAGTATCTCTGGCCGCTGATCGTGGTCCAGCAAGAGCAGTATCGCCCGGTGATGGTCGGCCTGCAGTATTTCTTCCAACTCAACCCCGCCTGGGGGGAGATCATGGCTTACCTGACGCTGATCACGGTGCCGGTTCTCGCCTTCTATCTCGTGCTTCAAAAGGCGTTCATCGCCTCCATCGCCTCTACCGGCGTGAAAGGATAATCCGACATGGTTCTCGCTCTCGACAAGCAATGGGTCTGGGACAGCTGGTATGCCCATGACGGCGAACGCTGGCATGCCTGGTTCCTGAAGGCCGACAAGTCGCTCGGCGATCCGGACCTGCGCCACTTCAACGTGAGCCAGGGCCACGCGGTCTCGGACGACCTGATAAGCTGGCAGCATCTGGGGACGTCGCTGGCCCCGGCGCCGGCCCCGGCCTGGGACGATCTGGTCACTTGGACCGGGTCGGTGCTGCGCGACGATGACGGGCTGTGGCACCTGTTCTACACGGGCGGTCGGCAGTCCGAAGACGGGCTCTATCAGCGCATCGGTCACGCGACCTCGCGCGACTTGCACAACTGGGACCGCGTGGGCGAGGGGCTCTGCCTCGACCTGACAGGCCCCAACGCCGCGCATTACGAGGCCGAACACATGGTCGGTCACTGGCACGACCGGGCGATGCGCGATCCTTGGGTGATGCGCGACCCCGCAGGCGACGGCTGGCTGATGTATTTCACCGCCCGCGCCCCCGGCATCGAAGAGGCGAACGCGGCCGGGGCCATCGGCTTCGCCACCTCGCCCGACCTGATCCACTGGGACCTGCAGCCGCCGGTCTTCGTTGGCGGGTTCGGTCAGCTCGAAGTGCCGCAGGTCTTCGAGGAGAACGGGCGCTGGTATTGCCTGTTCTGCACCGCCGCCGAGCACTGGAGCCGCGCGCGCATCGCGGACACCGGCATGACCCCGGTGACTGGCAACCACTACCTGATCGCAGACGACCCGCGCGGGCCGTGGCGGATCGCCCCCGGCTTTCTCGATGGCGCGAACCCGTGCCGGCGCTATGCCGCACGCATCCTCAAGACCGCCGAGGGGCTGGTGATCATGGGGTTCGACGACAACGGCCACGACCATTTCGTCGGCCAGATCCGGGACCCGGAGCCCGTTCTCGTGGATGCGGAGGGTTATCTGCACATCGACCCGGATGCCGAGCAGGGAGGAAAGTGACATGGCAGACATAAAGCTGCGCGGCCTGCGAAAGAGCTATGGCGCCCATGAGGTCATCCGCGGAGTCGATATCGACATCGCCGATGGCGAGTTCTGCGTCTTCGTCGGCCCCTCGGGATGCGGGAAATCCACGCTGCTGCGGATGATTGCAGGGCTCGAGGACATCTCGGGCGGCACGCTGGAGATCGACGGCGAGCGCGTCAATGACGTTCAGCCCCGCGAACGCGGCGTGGCGATGGTGTTCCAGAGCTACGCGATCTTCCCGCATATGAGCGTGCGCGAAAACATGGCCTTCGGCCTCACCATCTCGGGCGCCTCGAAGGCCGAGAAGGCGGAGAAGGTGCAGCGCGCCGCCGAGATCCTGCAGATGGAGCATCTGCTCGACCGTCGCCCCAGCCAGCTCTCGGGCGGCCAGCGCCAGCGTGTCGCGATCGGGCGCGCGATCACCCGCAACCCCTCGGTCTTCCTCTTCGACGAGCCGCTCTCGAACCTCGATGCGGCGCTTCGGATGGACATGCGCATGGAGATCGGCAAGCTCCACAAGCAGCTGGGCGCGACGATGATCTACGTCACCCACGATCAGGTCGAGGCGATGACGCTCGCCGACAAGATCGTGGTGCTGCGCGACGGGCTGGTGATGCAGTCGGGCTCGCCGATGGAGCTCTATCACAACCCAGCCAACCGCTTCGTCGCCGGCTTCCTCGGCGCGCCGTCGATGAATTTCCTCGAGGTCGAAGTCCTGGAAGCCGACAGTGAAAACGCCAAGGTCGCGCGCCACTCCATGGACCCGATCGTCGTGCCCGTGCGCGGTCGTAAGTTCGCCCCCGGCGACACCGCCCTGCTGGGCCTGCGCCCGCAATACGTCACCCCCAGCACGCCCGATGAGGGCGTCCTGCACGGTCAGGTGTCTCTGGTCGAACGGCTGGGCAGTGAAACGGTCGTCGATCTGGCGATGGAGGATGGCACGAGCCTGATCGCCGCCTTCAGCGAGGACAAGCAATTCGAACGTGGCGAACGGATCGATCTGGCTTTCGACCCCGCCCGGACGCATCTGTTCCACCCCGACGAGTGAGGGGTGGCGCTCATCAGCCCCGAAAATATCCTCCCGAAGGACCTGAGGCCGGCCATGCACGAACACGCAAAACGGCCGCCTCAGGTGGAGCCGGTAAATGCTCAGCCCGACCATTTCTGGCCGGGCTGAGACGTCGCTTTCGGGAGGTGCGTGGGCTTAGTCGAGCCCGTTCGCGCGTGCAACGAAATCCGCGAGATGCGGCACGTAATCTTCAGAGCCGTCGCCACCGGTTGCCATCGCCATCGCGAAGGCATTCTTGGCGGTGCTGGCGAGCGGGGTCGCGACCGTGACGGCATTGGCCATCGTCTCGACGTAGCGCAGGTCCTTGTAGGCATTGGCGAGCGTGAACTTGTGCGCCTCGCGGTTACCCTCGAGCGCGTAGCCCATGAAGGTCTGGTAGAAGCCGCAATCCATCCGGCCGCCCCGGATCACCTTGTCGAACTGCTCGATCGGAATGCCGACCTTGCGCGACAGCGCGAGGGCTTCGGAATAAAGCGCGGCATAGCCGAGAGAGATGAAGTTGTTGAGAAGCTTCATACGGTGGCCGTCGCCGAGGCTGCCCACGCGCACGATCTTGCCCGCCCAGGTGTCGATGACCGGTTCGATGCGCGCGAACAGCTCTTCATCGGCGCCGACCATGCAATCGAGCGTGCCTTCCCAGGCCTCTTTCGGGGTGCGGCTGAGCGGCGCATCGGCATAGGCGACGCCGATCGCCTCCATGTCCTGTGCGAGCTTCATCGTCATGGTCGGCTCGCCGGTCGAGCAATCAATGATCACGCTGCCTTCTTTCAGGCCCGGCGTCAGCTTCGCGACCGCCTCGGCGGCCTCGGGCGCGCCGGTGAGGCACAGGAAGATGATCGACGACCGGGCGGCGAGGTCTTCATAAGACGATGCTTCGGTCGCCCCGCGCGAGACCAGGTCCTCGATCGGCTTGCGGTTGCGGTGGGCGATCACGGTCAGCGGATAGCCTTTCTCGACGATGTTCTTGGCCATGCCGTGGCCCATCAGGCCGGTGCCGATGAAGCCGATGGTTTCCTGGGTCTTAGTCATTGGGTACTCCGCTTGGGTCGGTAGGTCGTGAAATTCGGGTCAGAGATTGAAACGCTTGCGCAGGTCCGCGACCTGCGACTGGGTGAGCGGGCGGATCGCGTGGCCCTGCAGCGCGAGGAACAGCTTGGAGGTCTCCTCCAGCTCTTCGGCGGCGTATTGCGCGTTCGACAGGCTGGTGCCTGCGACGACGGGGCCGTGATTGGCCAGCAGCACCGAGTGATGCGCGCTGGCGAGCGAGCGCACGGCCTCGGCCAGTTCGGGATCGCCCGGCGCGTAGTAGGGGACAAGCGGCAGCTTGCCCACGCGCATCACGTGATAGGCGGTCAGCGGCGGCAGCACGTCCTCGGGGTCGATGTCGCGGAGGATCGAGACGGCCGTCGAATGGGTCGAGTGCAGGTGGATCACCGCGCCCGCCTCCTGACGCTCGTCATACATCGCGAAATGCAGGAAGGATTCCTTGGTCGGCTTGTCGCCCGAGACGAAATTTCCATCCCGGTCGAAGAGCGAGATCCGGGTCGGATCGAGCGTGCCGAGCGAGGCGTTGGTCGGCGTCATCAACCAACCGCCATCGGGCAGCCGCGCCGAGATATTGCCCGAAGACCCTGCGGTCAGGCCGCGATCGAAGAGCGAGCGCCCGATGGTGCAGATCTGGTCGCGCAGACGGGTCTCATCCGACATGTTCGGCCTCCGGCTCCAGCAGGTCCCACGCCTTGAGGAAGAAATCCTCGGCGCCGAAATTGCCCGATTTGAGCGCGAGCGCGAGGCGTGGGCCGGACAGGCTCATCGTCCACGGCACGCCGGGGTCGATCTCCGGGCCGATGTCGAGCAAGCGCACCCCGAGCGCCGTCGTCACCGCGCCCGATGTCTCGCCGCCCGCGATCAACATCCGGGTGAACCCGGCGACGCGCAGGCGTTCGGCGACCGCGGCCAGCGTGTCTTCGACCAGCGCGCCGGAGGCGTCACGGCCCAGACGGGACTGGATCTTGCTGAGCTGCGCGGGATCGGCGCTGGAATAGATCAGGGGTGTGCTGTCAGCGGGCTGCGCGATGGCCCAGTCGGCGATCTCATCCGCGCTCTGTCTGCCTTCGGTCAGTGCCTCCACGTCGAGCGCGAGGCTCGGCAGGCCAGCCGCTTGCGCCGCCGCGATCTGGCCACGGGTCGCGACCGAGCAGGAGCCCGCGAGGATCGCGCAGCGGCCCTCCGGGGCTGGCATCCGATCCGGGGCGCTATGCGCGTCGCTCTGGTCGCGAAGTGCTGTGGCCAGACCCAGACCGATGCCCGAGCCGCCGGTGATCAGCGGCATCTCCGCGCAGGCCGCGCCGAGCGTCATCAGATCCGATTCGTCGATCGTGTCGGTGACGACGATGCGGGTGCCAGCCGCGCGTGCGGCCTCGAGCGCTTTGCGCAGCGCGGCCTCTCCCTGCCGGATCGTGGTGATGTCGATGGAGCCCACTTTCAGCGCCGTCTGCCGTCCTAGAACCCGCACCAGATCGGGGTCGCGCATCGGGGTGAGCGGGTGATCTTTCAGCGGGCTTTCCGACAGCAGGCGGTCGCCCACGAAAAGGTGCCCCTTGTAGACCGTGCGCCCGGTCGCCGGGAAGGCGGGGCAGGCGATGGTCAGGGTCGCGCCGGTGAACTCCATCAGGGCCTCGGTGACTGGCCCGATATTGCCTTCGTCGGTGGAGTCGAAGGTCGAGCAATACTTGAACATCAGGCGCTGCGCCCCGGCTGCGCGCAGGGCCTTCGCGGCCTGCAGGGACACCTCGACCGCGTCGGCTGCCGGAATGGTGCGCGACTTCAGCGCCACCACCACCGCATCGGCCCCTGAAAGGTCCATTTGCGGCCCCGGCAGGCCGATGACCTGCCGCGTCTTCAATCCGCTGCGTGACAGCATCAGGCACAGGTCAGTGGCGCCGGTAATATCGTCGGCGACCGCTCCGATCAGCATGGAAATTCCTCCCTCGGTCCACAGATCGCCGATCGCCCCGACGGCTCGGGACGGCGATTTCACATAGCCCTTGCCAAGCCGTTGCGGCTCGGGCTAACGATGTAATGACAACGCTATCATTCCAGCAATGCAAGCGCAAGATGGACGCTGGGAGGGGGCGGAGTGAGACTAGAAATCGGCGATTGAGAGGTATTCCGCATGAAGTCACCCCAAGAGACGAAGGTCTGTGTCATCGGTCTGGGATCGATGGGCTTCGGCATGGCCGAGAGCTTGCTGCGAGACGGGTTCGCGGTGACGGGCGTCGATGTGAATGCCGATGCGATGGAGCGCTTCTCCGCCCTTGGCGGCGCGGTTGCGGCTGACCCTGCGACGGGTGCGCAAGATGCGGATTTGGTGATCGCCGTGGTCGTCAATGCCGACCAGACAGAGCAGGTGCTTTTCGGACCGGGCGGCGCCGTTGCGACCATGTCCAAAGGCGGCGTCGTGATGTCCTGCGCCACGATGGCGCCCGATCTGGCGCGCATCTTCGCCAAGCGCTGCGCCGCGGTGGGCGTGGAGTATCTCGATACGCCGATCAGCGGCGGTGCGCTGCGTGCCGCCAGCGGTGAATTGACGATCATGGGCTCGGGGCCGTCTGCGACCTTTGCGCGCATCCGCCCGGCGCTCGATAGCGTCGCGGCCAAGGTCTACGAGTTGGGCGAGGAGGCGGGCACGGGTGCGGCCTTCAAGGTGGTCAATCAGCTTCTGGCCGGGGTGCATATCGCGGCGGCCTGCGAGGCGATCACCTTCGCCAAGGCGATGGATCTGGATCTGGAGAAGGTCTACGAGGTGATCACCGCCTCGGCGGGCAATTCCTGGATGTTCGAGAACCGGGTGCCGCATGTGCTCGAGGGCGATTACAGCCCGCGCAGTGCGGTGGATATTTTCACCAAGGACCTCGGGATCGTGGCAGATATCGGGCGGGATATGAAATTCCCGACTCCGATTGCAAGCACGGCGATGCAGATGTTCGTCATGACAGCGGCGGCCGGAATGGGGCGCGATGACGATGCCTCGGTCGCCCGGATGCTGGCGGATATCGCCGGTCTCGAGCTGCCGTCTGCCACGCCTGCAAGTGAGGGCTGAGCGATGCCGAAATTTGCCGCCAACCTGACGATGATGTTCACCGAGCACGATTTTCTCGACCGCTTCGCTGCGGCGAAAAAGGCGGGCTTCGATGCGGTCGAATATCTCTTTCCCTATGACCACCCGCCCGAGGCGATCGCGGAGCGGCTGCGCGAGCACGGGCTGACGCAGGCGCTCTTCAATCTGCCGCCCGGCAACTGGGCGGCGGGTGATCGCGGGCTGGCGGCTCTGCCGGAACGCGGAGAGGAATTCCGGGCCTCGATCGATACCGCGCTGCGCTATGCCGAGGCGACCGGGGTAGGGCGGGTCCATGTGATGAGCGGGCTGGCCTCACGCCAAGATACGGCAGCGCGGCAGGCCTATCGCGACTCGTTGCGGCGGGTCTGTGATGCGGCCGGGGCACAGGGACGCGACGTGGTGATCGAGCCGATCAACACGCGCGACATGCCGGGCTATTTTCTGGATGATTTCAGCTTCGCCGCCGATCTGATCGCGGCGTTGGGGGTGCCCAATCTCAAGCTGCAATTCGACATCTATCACCGCCAGATCCTGCACGGTGACGTGCTGATGGGGCTGCGGGAGATGGCGCCGATCATCGGGCATGTGCAGATCGCCGCGGTGCCGGATCGGCATGAGCCCGGAACCGGTGAGCTCGACGATACGCGCATCCTGCGTGAGCTGGACGCGCTAGGCTATGAGGGGTTCGTGGGGTGCGAATATCGCCCGGCGGGCCGGACCGAGGACGGCCTCGGCTGGATGCGCGCCTTCGCCTGAGACGAAGGCGCGCCCTTTATCAGCTTTCGATGTAATCGCGATGCAGCGCCCAGTCGCCCGGGCTGAACCGGTCCGAGGCGAATTGCTGCTGGTGCCAGTAGGGGTAGATCACGGGCAGCTTGCTGACCTCGTGCAGGCGCTTGAGTTCATCCTCGCTAAGCTCCAGATCTACGGCGCGGAAATTGTCGCGGAACTGCTGTTCGTTGCGTCCGCCGATGACGAGCGAGCTGACTGCAGGACGCGTCAGCAGCCATGCCAGCGCGACCTGCGCGGCCGAGACCCCATGCGCGTCGCCGATCTCGACCAGCGTGTCGACGATGTTCCAAAGCTTCTCTTCGTCGCGGATCGGCGGCTCGGTCCAGCCTGCGAACTGACGCGAGCCTTCCGGAGTGTCCTTGCCGCGGCGATGCTTGCCCGACAGGAGGCCGGCGGCGAGCGGGCTCCAGACCAAGACGCCCAGCCCCTGATCGACCGAGATCGGTAGCAATTCGTATTCCGCCTCGCGGGCCTCGAGCGTGTAGTGGATCTGCTGGGCCACGAAGCGCTCGCGCAGGCTCCGGTCGCTGACGCCGAGCGCCTTCATGATGTGCCAGCCCGAGAAGTTCGAGCAGGCGATGTAGCGGACCTTGCCCTGTTGCACGAGCGTGTCGAGCGCCGAGACCATCTCCTCCATCGGGGTCACGCCGTCCCATTCATGCATGTGGTAGATGTCGATGTGGTCGGTGCGCAGCCGCTTGAGCGAGCGTTCGCATTCGCGGATCAGGTGATAGCGCGAGAAGCCCTCGTCGTTGGGGCCGTCGGCGATCCGCATCCGCGCCTTGGAGGAGATCAGCACGTCGTCGCGCCGACCGTCGAGCACTTCGCCAAGGATCTCTTCCGACAGGCCGGTCGAGTACATGTTCGCGGTGTCGTAAAGGTTGATGCCGGCGTCGATGCAGGTGTCGACCAGCTTGCGCGCTTCGCTGACGCCTTGGGCGCCGACGGCCTTGAAGGCGCCTGCGCCGCCGAAGGTGAACGTGCCCATCGTGAGCACCGAGACCTTGAGCCCCGATCGTCCTAGGGTTCTGTATTTCATGGATATCTCCTCCTCTTGAGTACCGTTTCTTCAGGCGCGATCAGCGCGCCAGACGTCTTGCTGCATGGGCGATGCCCAGCGTCGGGCTGGTCAGGACCGGCGGGTCATCCGCGCTCGGTTCGAGCCGTTCGAGCGCGCGTGCCATCGAGGCCTGTGCCAGAACCACCACGTCGTTTTCGCGGGCGAGCCGGGCGATGCCTTCGGCCACCCGCGCGTCATGTCCCTCCCGGTCGCCCGATTGCAGCGTCTCGAAGGCGCCTTCGACGACCTCGCTCGTGATGGTGCTGTCCGCCCCGGCCTCGCGGCTGACGCGTTCGACCAGTTCGACGGTGGGTGTCAGGGTCGATTGCAGGGTTGCGAGCACACCGATGCGGCGGCCTTTTGCGACGGCCTCCTGCGCCATTCCCTCGTCGATACGGATCAGCGGAACGGGGCAGAGCGGTGCGATACGTTCGACCGCGCCGCCGAGGCTGGAGCAGGTCACGAGCACGGCTTCGGCCCCCGCATCGACCGCCGACCAGATCATGCCCGTCAGGCGTCGCGCCGTCATCGGGCTGACCGACCCCTCGCGGATCGTCAGGCGCAAAAGGCTCTCGTCGAGCATGTTGAACACTTTCCAGTCGGGCAGGTGCTCCTGCGCCAGGCCTTCGAGTTCCGGGATCAGCCCGGCGACGGTGTGGATCATCGCCAGGGGGCGGGGTGATTCGTAGCTTTCGTCGGTCATCGGCGGGCTCCTTTGTTGCGGTCTGGGTGCTTTCGCCCCGTTGGCTATGACAGCGCTGTCATGTTTTGCGAGTATCACCACGGACCCGGCGCGATGACAAGCCGGAATGTCTCAAGACCCTTGTTTGAAACGCTTCGGCGGGGGTCGGAACTATGTTCCGCCGGGGAGGGCGCGTCGTTCCGACACCTGTCCTGAGACAAGTTTTTGTTATTTGCTGATTGACAAGTCGTCTTTGCAGTTCGCAATATGACAGCGCTGTCACAGGAGGAATGGCAGCGCTAGCATTTTTGGGCGTATCCCCGTCCGACCCGCCAGCCCCTCACCGACGAGATCGGTTCCAGGATGAGCGAGTGGAACGTCGGGGATGCGGAGAAGGGAGGGGCGTTTTGGCACTGTCGGAAAATTCGGTCACGCCATCGGAAAGGAAATCCATGCGAGTCCTGCATCAATTGCTTCAACTGCGTCACATGCGTGAATTCAACGTTCTGATCGCGTTGATCCTGATGGGGCTGCTGATCAGCCTGTTCACACCGTATTTCCTGACCGTGTCGAACCTGATGGGCGTGTCGCGGGCATTCTCGCTGACGGCGATCATGAGCATCGGCATGGTGATGGTCATCATCACCGGCGGGATCGACCTGTCGGTTGGCTCCGCGATGGGGCTTGCCGGTCTGATCACGGCGCTCTGTTTCGACGCGGGCTATTCGCAATATGCGGCGGTGGCTGCGGGGCTCGGTGTGGGGCTTGCCTTCGGGCTGACCAACGGGCTGCTGATCACGGCGATCGGACTACCGCCCTTCATCGCCACGCTTGGCACGCTGAGCATCGGGCGCGGCCTTATGTACATGATCACCCACGGCGTGCCGCTGACCCCGGAGACGCCCGAGAGCTTCAGCTTTCTGGGGCAGGGCTATGTCGGCCCGGTGCCGGTGCCGGTGGTCATCCTGCTCGTGCTGACGCTCATCTTTACGGTCATCATGACCCGGACCCGCTTCGGTCGGCACGTCTATGCCACGGGCGGCAACGAGAACGCGGCGCGTCTGAGCGGGGTGAAGGTCCAGCGCGTCAAGCTCGCGGTCTATGTTCTGTCCTCGACGATTTCCGCGCTGGCCGGCGTCATCGCCTTCTCGCGCTATCTTTCGGCGGAACCGGCGTCCGGCTTTGGCTCGGAACTTGAAGTGATCGCTGCGGCCGCAATCGGCGGGGCGAGCCTCGCGGGCGGTATCGGCTCGGTGCTCGGCGCGGTCATCGGGGCTGCCCTGATCGGCGAGATCGCCAACGGCGTCGTGCTGCTCAACATCAACACCTATGCCCAGCAGGCCATTACCGGCGGCGTGATCCTGATCGCGGTCAGCCTGGACGTGCTGCGCAATCGGATGGGCGGGCGCGGCTGAGCCGCGCCGTCCGGGAAGGAACAAGATCAAGAAGCCGGACCGCGTCTCGAAGAGGAGAGAGCGGCGCGAGATCCGGACGAAGAATGCCCCGGTGCGGGGCGTGAAAACCGAAACTGCATCATCAACAGGGGCCCGCCGCGGTTGGTTGGGTCCGGAGGAGGAGACAAGATGCGTATTGCAATGAAAGCCGCCGCTGCGGTTCTGGCCCTGGCAACCGGTATGGGGACGGCTGCGTCCTATGCTCAGGACATCACCGTGGCGCTCGTGCCGAAAGTGGCCGTTCCGTTCTTCGACGACTGCAACACCGGTGGCGCGGAAGCGGCCAATGAACTGGGCGTGAAGTATCAGTGGGTTGTGCCCGCGAACACGCAGGGTTCGACGCAGGTCAAGATCATCGAGGACCTGATGGCACGCCATGTCGACGGGATCGGGATCTCGGTCAACGAGCCGAAATCGGTCGAAGGCATCATCAAGCAGGCCACCGATGCGGGCATCAAGGTCGTCACCTTCGACAGTGACAGCGCCAACAGCTCGCGCAGCATGTATATCGGCACGATCAACAAGCAGGCTGGCGTGACCATGGGCAAATCCATGGCGGAAGCGCTCGGCGGCAAGGGTGAAGTGGCGATCGTCACCGGTCAGCTCGGCGCCTCGAACCTGAACGAACGGATCGACGGCGTGAAGGAAGCGCTGGCGGACTATCCCGACATCAAGCTGGTCGCGACCGAAGGCACCGAGGATGACCTCGCGCGCGCCGTGTCGGTGACCGAGGCGCTCCTGCGCGCCAACCCGAACCTCTCGGGCATCTTCGGCATCAGCCAGGTCGGTGGCCCGGCCGTGGCGAAGGTTCTCGCGCAGCAGGAATTCGCGGATAAGAAAGGCCAGCTGAAGGTCTTTGCCTTCGACGATCTGCCCGACACGATCAAAGGCGTGAAGGAAGGCTTCATCGACGGCATCATGGTGCAGCGCCCGATCACGATGGGCAAGCTGGCGGTCGAGCATCTCGTGGCCCAGATCAAGGGTGAAGAGACCGACCCGCAGAACATCGACACCGGTGTGACCGTTGTGACTGCCGACAACCTCGACAGCTACACCAAGTAATCTCCGACAAGACCTGGGCGGGGCCAAACGCGGCCCCGCCCGACATTCTTCAGCCAGAGGCCGCGATGAAACCGTTTCTCGAAATGATCGGCATTTCCAAGACCTTTCCCGGGGTGAAGGCGCTGGACCACGTCGACCTGCATCTCAATTCCGGAGAGGTGCATGTGCTGGCGGGTGAGAACGGCGCCGGCAAGAGCACCCTGATGAAGATCATGACCGGCGTGCTGCGCGCCGATCCGGGCGGTGAGATCCGGGTCGAGGGCGAGCCCGTCGTCATCAAGAACCCGGTCCATGCCCGGTCGCTCGGCATCTCGATCATCTACCAGGAACTCGCGGTGGTGAATAACCTCACCGTCGCCGAGAACGTCTTTCTTGCGCGCGAGCCGCTGTTGCCCACGGGCCTGATCGACCGCACCAAGATGAATGCGGACACGCGCGCGGTGCTGCACGAGCTTGGCGTGGAAATCGACCCAGAAGCGATGGTCGGCACGCTTTCGATCGGTCAGAGGCAGCTGATCGAGATCGCCCGCGCCATCTCCTACAATTCCAAACTCATCATCATGGACGAGCCGACCGCGTCGCTCAGCCATCACGAGGCATCGACACTGTTGCGCATGTCGCGCAAGCTGGCCGCGCAGGGCGTCGGCATCGTCTTCATCTCGCACAAGCTCGAGGAAATCTTCGAGATTGCCGACCGCGTCACCGTGCTGCGCGACGGGCGCACCGTTGACACCCGGCCCGTGTCCGAGATGACGAGCGACCTGCTGGTGCGCCTGATGGTGGATCGCGAACTCGACCAGTTGTTCGGCCATCACATCTCCCACGCGACCGACGAGGTTCTGATGTCGGTGCGCAATCTCACCGAGAAGCGCGTGAAGGACGAAGGCGTCTTCGTGCGCGACGTCGATTTCGACCTGCGTCGCGGCGAGGTGCTGGGCTTCTTCGGTCTGGTCGGCGCCGGACGGACCGAAGTGATGGAGATGATCTTCGGCAGCCGTCCCCATAGCGGCGAGATTTCGATCAACGGCAAACCGGCGCGGATTTCCTCGCCCTCGGACGCGATCGAGCATGGGCTCGGATTTGTTACCGAGGATCGGCAATCGCGCGGGCTTGTCCTCGGCATGTCGGTGCGCGAGAATTTCTCGCTGACGCATCTGAGTGACTATTGCAGCCTCGACTTCGTGAACCGTCGCAAGGAAACCGCGGCCTGTGCGGATTACATCCGCGCGCTGGGCATCAAAACGCCGTCGCCCGAGCAGAAGGTGCTCAACCTGTCGGGCGGCAACCAGCAGAAGGTCGTCTTGGCGAAATGGGCCGCGCGCCGCCCGCAGATCCTGATCGTCGACGAACCGACGCGCGGGATCGACATCGGCGCAAAGGCAGAGGTCCACACGTTGCTGGGCAAGATGGCCGAGGAGGGCATGTCGATCATCGTGGTCTCTTCGGACCTGCCGGAGATCCTTGCGATCAGCGACCGTGTGATCGTGCTGAAGGAGGGGAAGATCAGCGGCGAGCTGACCCGAGAGAACGCCACGCAGGAAAGCGTGATGCTGGCGGCGACCGGCTGAGGCCGTCCCGTCGAACCAAATGTGAATGAACGAAACGGAGACTGAAATGACCAAGCGCGTAGTATTTACAGGCGGAACCGGCAAGGCTGGGCGTCATGCGGTGCCGCATCTGCTGAGCAAGGGCTACGATGTGCTCAATGTCGACCTCAAGCCGCTCGATTTGCCCGGCGTCAACACGCTGATCACCGATGTGACCGACAGCGGCGCCGTGTTCAACGCGCTCACCACCCACCACGACTTCGGCGGGTTCGAGAAAGGCGCGCCGCCTTCGCCGCCCGATGCGATCGTGCATTTCGCCGCGATCCCGCGCGTGCTGATCGAGCCCGACAACGTGACCTATCAGGCCAATGTCATGAGCACCTACAATGTGCTCGAGGCGGCAATGAAGCTCGGCGTGCGCAAGGTGATCATCGCTTCGTCCGAGACGACCTACGGCGTGTGCTTCGCCGAGGGCGACAAGGATTTCCACTCCTTCCCGCTCGAGGAAGATTACGACAGCGATCCGATGGACAGCTACGGCCTCTCCAAGGTCTGCAACGAAAAGACCGCCCGCGCTTTCGCCGCCCGCTACGGCGCGGATATCTATGCGCTGCGCATCGGTAACGTGATCGAGCCGGATGAATACGGCATGTTCAAAGGCTTCCTTAAGGACCCGATGAGCCGCAAGCGCAACGCCTGGAGCTATATCGACGCCCGCGATCTGGGTGAGATCGTGCATCTGTGCATCGAGAAGGACGGGCTGGGCTATCAGGTGTTCAACGCGGTCAACGACACGATCACCGCCGATATGCCGACCACCGAGTTCTTGAAGAAATACTGCCCGAACACGCCGATCACCCGCGAGATGGGTGCCGACGAGGCGCCGATTTCGAACCGCAAGGCGCGCGAGGTTCTGGGCTTCAAGGAAGCGCATCCGTGGCGCAAATACGTGGAGGTATGATCGCCACGGTCCCCGCGATGTTTTTAGCGCCCATGTACGTATGGCCTATGAAAACGCTGCCGCTAGGTGCATTTCTGGGTCATTGACTCGGGCTTGCCCGAAAGGAATTGGAGGAAAGCGTCATGGGGACCAAGCAGCGATTGCCTGACCGCAAAAGCAAGATCACGGTGCGCGAGGTCGCGCGCCGTGCCAATGTCAGCGAGTCGACGGTATCGCGGATCATGCGCAACAAGGGGCTCGTCGCCGAGTCCACCCGCGAGAAGGTCATGGAGACGGTCCGCGCGATGGGCTACGTCCCCAACCGCATCGCGGGCTCGCTGGCCTCGCTCGACTCCTTCCTCGTGGGCGTCGTCATCCCGTCGCTCTCCAACATCGTGTTCCCGGAGGTCCTGCAGGGCGTCCATGCCGGGCTCGAAGGAAGCGATCTGCAGCCGGTGATTTCGACCACGGATTACAATGTCGATCGCGAAGAGGCCGTCGTGCGCGGCATTCTCAGCTGGAAACCCGCCGCGATCCTGCTCGCCGGGTTCGACCACACCGACGCCACCCGCAAGATGCTCGAGCAAAGCGACATCCGCGTGGTCGAGATGATGGATATCGACAGCACGCCGATCGACATCGCGGTGGGTACCTCGCATCGCCGCGCGGGCCACGCGATCGGTCGCCACCTGATCTCGCGCGGCTACCGCCATTTCGGCTATGTCGGCCATGACTGGAACGCCGACCGCCGGGCGCGGCTGCGCTATGACGGGTTGTGCGAGGCGCTGTCCGAAGCGGGACTCTCGATCGAAGCGCATGCGATCGACGACGGACCCAGCTCGGTCGGGACGGGCCGGGAGCAGACCGCGCGCCTGCGTGCGTCGGCCCCGCAGATCGACGTCGCGGTCTATTCCAACGACGACATGGCCGTGGGCGGCGTCTTCCACTGCCTTGCCGAAGGTATCAGCCTGCCTGACCAATTCGCCATATTCGGCTTCAACGGTCTCGATATCGGCAAGGAGCTGCCCCAGCCGCTCTCGACCGTCCGCTCGAACCGTTATCTCATCGGCAAGAAGGCGATCGAGGAGGTTCTGGCCTCGCCCGAGCGCCCGTCGACACCCACCATCATCGACACTGATTTCGAGGTCTTCGCCGGCGCAACCGCCTGAGGCGCGCCGATCTCGGACACCGAACGAAAAAAGGAGAAATCCCATGCATCCCGCTCTCGCCAAAGGCAATGTCGCAGTCGTCACCGGAGGGGCCTCGGGTATCGGCCTCGCCGCCGCCCGCCACCTCGCCGGGCTGGGGATGCGTGTCTGCATCGCCGATCTGCCGGGGGCTGCGCTCGAAGCCGCCTACGACGCCCTGATCGCTGCGGGTGCGGCGGCGGCCGACGTAATGACGCAGGCCACCGATGTCTCGGACCGGGCGCAGCTCACGGCGCTCGCCGATGAGGTCTGGGCGCATTTCGGGCCGGTCAATCTGCTGATGAACAATGCGGGCATGCAGCCCGGCAGCTCGATCTTCGATGCGGAAGGCAACTGGGACCGCATTCTCGACGTGAACATGGGCGGGATCATCCGTGGTAGCCAGATCTTCGCGCCGCGGATGATCGCGTCGGGTGCGCCGGGCCTGATCGTCAATACCGGCTCCAAGCAGGGGATCACGACACCTCCGGGCGATCCGGCCTATAACGTGTCGAAGGCTGGCGTGAAGGCCTTCACCGAGGCGCTGCAGCACGAGCTGCGCAATCGCGAGGACTGCAAGGTCGAGGCGCGGCTGTTCATCCCGGGCTTCGTCTTTACGCCGCTCACCGCAGGCGGGCGCACCGAGAAACCCGCCGATGCCTGGACGCCCGAGCAGGTCGTGGAGTTCCTCTTCGACTCGATCGAGCGCGGCGATTTCTACATCCTTTGCCCCGACAACGACGTGGATCGTGCAACCGACGTGAAGCGCATCCTTTGGGCGGCGGGCGACATCACCGAGAACCGCCCGCCCTTGTCGCGCTGGCATCCCGATTACGGTGACGCCTTCAATGCGTGGCTGAAGAAGTGATGCGGCCATGACGACCCGGGTTCATCGTATCGCGGCCATTCCCGGCGATGGGATCGGGCCGGAAGTGGTCGACGCCGCACTGACGGCGCTTGACCACCTGAGCCGCCTGACCAACGCCTTCCGGCTGGAGGTCGACCGCTTCGACTGGGGCTCGAAACGCTTTCAGCGCGAGGGCACATTCATGCCCGCAGACGGGGTCGATGCGCTGCGTGCCTATGACTCAATCCTTTTCGGCGCAGTCGGGGCCCCAGACGTGCCCGATCACCTGACGCTCTGGGGGCTGCGCCTCGCGATCTGTCAGGGGCTCGATCAATACGCGAACCTGCGGCCCACCCGTATCCTGCCGGGCCTGTCGAGCCCGCTTGCGGGTGTCGGTCCGGAAGATCTGGACTGGCTGATCGTGCGCGAGAACTCCGAGGGCGAATATGCGGGGCAGGGCGGGCGCAGCCATCGCGGCCAGCCGCATGAGGTCGCTACCGAGACCGCCATCTTCACCCGCACCGGCGTCGAGCGCATCATGCGCGTGGCCTTCTCGCAGGCCCAGGCGCGCCCACGTAAGCGTCTGACGGTGGTGACGAAATCCAACGCGCAACGCTACGGGCTGGTGTTGTGGGACGAGATCGCCGCCGAGGTCGCGCGCGAGTTTCCCGACGTGACATGGGACCGGATGCTGGTCGACGCGATGACCGTGCGCATGACGCTCGACCCGCGTTCGCTCGACACGATCGTCGCCACGAACCTCCACGCCGACATCCTCTCGGATCTGGCAGCGGCGCTCGCGGGCTCCATCGGCATCGCCCCCACGGCCAATCTCAACCCCGAACGCGCCGCGCCGTCGATGTTCGAGCCGATCCACGGCTCGGCCTTCGATATCACCGGCAAGGGCGTCGCCAATCCCATCGGCACCTTCTGGAGTGCTGCAATGATGCTGGGGCATCTGGGAGAGACCGAGGCCGAGGCGCAAATGATGCGCGCGATCGAGGTCGTGACAGCCGATCCCGAGAGTCGCCCGCGCGACCTCGGCGGCACAGCCAGCACCGAGCAGGTTACGGAACGGCTCTGCCGCGCACTCGATGAGATCGGGACGAAAAGCTGAAAATTACGGACGGGCGTTGGACGCTGTCGTCTCTTGTCGGTCTTGAGAGCCGAGCGCATGGGGAGTGGGCTCACTCAAGCCGAACTCGCGTCCGCGCCAGGATCAGTTTCCCGACAATACGCGCCCTGGAGAACGTGTCAGGCACGATCCTCACGCCTGACGTTAACCCGATGATGGCGGAGGTCTTCGGGCGTGTCGATGTCACTCGCCTCTTCGGCTGAAAGGGGGATGAGCGACTTGGGCGGCAGGGCGCGCAACAGCTCCCGGGCGCCGTGATCTCCGTCCTGATCGGGTGCGTGTCTCAAGTCCTGCGCGGTCAGAAGCGCCGGCGGCATCGGGATACCGTCGAAGGTGCAGGCGCGGCTGCCGCCATCGCTATTTACCAAGGCGCGGAGCGTGTCGGTTGAAACGAAAGGCATGTCGCCCAGCACGAACAGCGCACGTTCTGCCCGGCGGCTCGTTGCGACGCCGCGCGCCGCTCGCCAGCTCTCGGAGAGCGGCAGGCCCGGTGCCACGTGATGCACCTTGAACGACGGCGGGAGAGAAACGGCGACCCTCTCGGAAGAGACGATCGCCACGAGCGCATCGCATTCCGACGCCTCGAGCGCGCGCGCCGCTGCCTGCACCAAAGGGGCGCCGTTCCAATCTGCAAGAAGCTTGTCCCGAGCGCCGAACCGACGCGAGGCGCCGGCGGCGAGGAGGATGCCAAGCGTGCGCATGGTGGCCCGGGCCCGGATCAGTCGAGCGGCGAGAAGGCCGCGGGCTGCAGGAAGATGCTCTCTTGATGCACGAGATAGGGCAGGATCTTGGGCACGAAAGCCTGCCATTCCGGGTCAGCGCCCAGCTTGGCGCGTTGCGCGCTGCGGTGGCCGTAATCTTCATAGGCCCAGAGGAAGGTGACCGCGTTGAGTACGCCGCTGTCGCTGACCCAGCATCCGGCAAGCTTCGCGTATTGGGTGATGATGTGCAGGCCCTCGGCTTCATAGAGCTTGAGGAACTCGGGCGCCTTCCCGGGGGTGATGCGGTAGGTTCTTTGTTCGTAGATCATGTTGGACTCCGGCGTGAATGGCAGAAAATCGCGGGCACTGACGTACCGTCACGCGCCGAAGCTACGACCAAACTTTGGGTTTTCGCAACACATAAGTCGTCAAGTGACGAAAAGATACTTTGCCTTCGCGCGGAATGGGCTAATGTATGAATCTGAAGTCGTTGCGTCCGGCGTCGGAATGAACAACAAAGGATGCCAAGAGGAAAACGTGCAGACCAAGCCCAAAATGACTGAAGGTTCGTCCAAAACGAACGGCGCCGGAAATAAGCCCGGCTCGCCGCAAGGCGCTGTGCGCATGCCGTTCAATGAGCGTCGTGCTCAGATCTTGGACGTCGCCACCGAGTTCTTTGCGGAGAACGGGCTTGCGGGGCAGACGCGCCAATTGGCGGAGAAATGCGGCATCTCCCAGCGTCTTCTCTATCGCTTCTTCCCGACCAAGGAAGACCTGCTCAAAGAGGTCTATAACCGAGAGATTCTTGGTGCTTTCAAGGCCGTCTGGTTCGTTGAGCTTCAGGATCGCTCCCAGCCCATGGCCGTGCGCCTCGACGCATTCTATCGCGACTATCTTCAGTCTACCTTGACCCGGAAGTGGTTGCGATTGTTCCTGTATGCCTCGCTGGCCGAGGCGAATATGGCGCCTGACTACATCGCGGCGATCGTCATGCAGTTGCTGGAGACCGTGATGCGCGAAGTTGCGCATGAGCGGGGCGTAGAGCTGCCGGAAGATCCCGCATTGCTCCGCGAAATGGCGTGGACGCTGCACGGTGCGATCTCTCACTACGCGATTCGACGCCATATCTATCAAAGCAGCCTGTCGCTCTCCGAAGACCAGGTGGTAACGATGCATGTCCGCGTGTTCCTCGCGGGATTCGAAGACATGGTCGAGGTGTGCAGCGGCCGCTGAGCGCTGCAATCCACTACATTTTCCCTGATTTCGCCTGCGGAGGCTTCCGCGGGCGCTGAAATTTTGTGCGATTTCCGTTGCGGAAGGGAAATCCTCACTTTTTCGTTTGTCGTCAGTTGACGAATAAATAAATCGCCAATAGCGTCGGTTCCCATAAACAAGATCAACAGGGACGGCTTGCTGCAGGTTGGGCTTTGAACGGGCTCGGGCTGAGGCGGCCATGCAAAAGGAATCGAAAGATGCTCAAGGATAAGACGCGCCGTCTCGGGCGCCGGGATTTCCTCCGCTACTCGGCGGCGGGCGCAGGGGCGCTGATGGCGCCGGGTCTGGTTCGTCCGGCCAAGGCCGAAACGGCCGCGCTGACGATGCACACCTGGTCGGCCGCGGTCGACACCGTGCAGAGCCACCTCAGCGCCTTCACCAAGGAAACCGGGATTCCGGTCAATTACGGTAACTCGCCCTGGGCCCAATACCGCGAGGGCATGGTCGCGAAATTCGTGGGCGGTGCGCCGCTCGACGCGATGTGGGTGTCGGATTCCTGGCTGCCCGAATGGGCCGAAGCCGGCTGGATCGCCCCGGTCGACGAGTTCGACAGCCTGATGAAATACAACGCCGAGGCCGAGGATTTCTGCACCGACTCCATGACCTATGGCGGTCGTCAGTACGGCCTGACTTATTACACCGACTACATGGCCTTCTTCTATGACGAGGCGAAGCTCAAGGAAGCCGGCTTCGACGCGCCGCCGAAAACTTGGGATGAGCTGGTCGAGCAGTCGCTCGTCATGAAAGAGAAAGGCATTGCCGACTATCCGATGATGCTCGCGATGGCGCAGGAAAGCTGGCTGATCGAGTTCATCTCGACGCTGGTCTACTCGCATGGTGGCCGTCTGGTCGACGACAACGGCATGGCCGTGATGCAGGACCCCAAAGAGGGGGCCGTCGAGGCGCTGAGCTGGGTCGTCGATGCGGTCAACAAGCACGAGATCGTCTCGCCCGCCTGTGTCGAGACCGGCGAACTGGCTGGCCTGAAATCCTTCGCGGCGGGCAACCATGCCTTCGCGATGGTCGCGAAATACCGTCTGCGGATGCTCAACGATCCCGAGCAGTCGCAGATCGCGGGCAATGTGAAGCAGGCGATGATGCCTCAAGGCCCGAACGGCTCTCACGCGACGGTCGGCTGGATGCGTTTCCACGGCATGTCGGCGCAAGCTGCACAAGACAAGGCGCGCGCCGAGAATGCCGCGAAGCTGATCGAATGGTTCGGCGGCAAGGCGGATGGCGCCTACACGTTCCAGAAACTCCTGTTCCTCGATATCGGCGCCGGGTTCGGCGTGAAGCCGCTGTTCGAGGATCCCGAGATCCGCGCGGCCTACGACTCCTATGGCGATGTCGACATGATCCAGGCTCAGCAGGCGCTCGCTCGCAAGAAGGACACGGTCACCCCGTGGTTCGGCGAGTGGAACGACACCAACGGGTCGGCCTGGCAATCGGCCATCCTCGGCAATGTCGATCCGGCCGGAGCGGTCAAGAAATCTGCCGATCTGTGGAACGAGCTGAAGGACAGCTACTGAGCAGGTGCGGCGGGCCTTTCTAAAAGGCCCGCCGCCTATCGGGCAGGGCAACGGGAGAGCATGACGTGGCGAATGCAATGACACGGGCGACACGCCCGAAATGGCGGGTGGGATACGAGGAGCGCAGCGCCATGCTGTTTCTTGCTCCTGTCATGGCCGTTCTGGGCGCGGTTGCGGTCTTCCCGATCGCCTATTCGCTTTATATCAGCTTCTTCAGCATTAAGCTGACGCGTCCGAACCGGACCCCCTTCGTCGGGCTGAAGAACTATACCGATCTTCTCGGCGATGAGGCTTTCTGGGGCGCGGTCTGGCGCACGGTGAGTTTTTCGCTCGTCTCGGTTACCGCGATTGCTTTCATAGCCTTGCTTGTCTCGCTGCTGCTGAACCAAGAATTCCGCGGGCGTCGTATCCTGTCGACGATCCTGCTGGTGCCGTGGGCGATCCCCTATGTCGCGAACGCGCTGATGTGGAAATGGATCTACGATTCCAGCTATGGCGCGCTGAACGGCCTGCTCTACCAGCTCGATTTCATCGACAAATACATGGTCTGGCTGGGGGATCAGGACAAAACGCTGTTCCTGATCGCCAATGCCTTTGTCTGGAAGGAAGTGCCGCTGGCGACGATCCTTCTGCTGGTCTCGCTCAAGTCGATCCCGTCCGATCTCTATGCGGCGGCGCGCGTCGACGGTGCGACGGTCTGGCAGCGCTTCGTGCATGTCACCCTGCCTGCGATGAAGCCCGGTTTCATGCTGGTGATGATCTACGAGACGATGATGGCGATCCGCCATTTCGATCTGTTCTTCATCCTGACCGAGGGCGGGCCCGGCAGCGCGTCGCATGTGCTCTCGTGGCACATCTATGTCGAGACCTTCCGCAACCTGTCCTTCGGGAGCGGTGCTGCGATGTCCTACCTCCTCGCAATCGCGACTTTCGCACTCTCCTACCTCTTCATCCGAACGCTGGGGCGCAAGATCTGACATGAGCGATATGCCTATCACCCCGCCTGTCGACACGATCGACTACCGCCGCCGCCAGAAAATCGGGCGCATCGTGCAGCGTCTGGTGATCGTGGTCTCCGCGATCGTCCTTGCGGCCTACATTCTCGCCCCGGTGTCCTGGCTCGTCTCTTCGGCGTTCCAGACCGAGACCGAGATCGTCTCGATCCCGCCGCACTGGATTCCCGAAGAGCCGACCCTGCGCAATTTCGAGGCGATCTTCACCGCCGGGAACGACGAGCCCGTCACCTACGAGACGCGCTCGGGCGCCGATCCGGCGGCCGGTGACTTCATCCCCTCCACCGCAGAAAACCTTCTGCCGTCGATGGCCAACAGCCTGATCGTCTCCACCCTCGTGGTGATCCTGAACCTGCTCGTCGGGGTGCCGGCCGCCTATGCGATCGCGAAGATCCGGTTCTGGGGGCGCAACGCGTCGGTCTATTTCATCCTGATCACGCGGGTGATCCCCGATATTGCGCTGGTCGTGCCGTTCTTCCTGGTGATCCGAAAACTCGGGATGCTCGATACGCTCGGATCGCTGGTGATCACCTATCTCGCGATCACGGTGCCCTTCACGGTCTTCATCCTGATCCAGTATTTCGAGGGCCTCCCAGACGAGCTGGACAAGGCCGCGCGGGTCGATGGCTGTTCGCGGTTCCAGGCGCTGATCAAGGTGTTCCTGCCGCTCTCGCTGCCCTCGCTCGTCGCCGTGGTCCTCTTCACCTTCCTTACCAGCTGGAACGAGTTCCTGCTCGCGCTGATGTTCACGCAGACTTCCGCGTCGCAGACCCTGCCGATCCTGCTGGCCTCGTTCACCTCCGATTTCACGGTGAGCTTCTCCTTCCTCAACGCCGCTGGCGTCCTGGCGGTCGTGCCGCCGGTGATCGTCGCCATCGTCTTCGAACGCTACATCGTTTCCGGTCTGACCGCCGGGGCTGTCAAAGGTTAGAAAGGACAAAGTCTTGGCCCGGATCCGCTTCACCAACGTCAACAAGAAATACGCCAACGGCTTCCATGCCGTGCGCAATCTCAACCTCGATATCGAGGATCGCGAGTTCATCGTCCTGCTCGGCCCCTCGGGCTGCGGCAAATCCACGACCCTCAACATGATTGCAGGGCTCGAGGAGGTCTCGGACGGCGATCTGATCTTCGACGAGCAGGTCGTGAACTACGTCCCCCCGCACAAGCGCGACGTCGCGATGGTGTTCCAGAGCTACGCGCTCTACCCGCATAAGACCGTCTACGACAATATCGGCTTCGGGCTGAAGATGCGCAACGCGTCGAAGGAAGAGATCGACGAGCGCGTGCAAGACGCCGCGAAGAAGCTCGAGATTTCGCACCTGCTCGACCGCCGTCCGTCGCAGCTGTCGGGCGGCCAGCGTCAGCGTGTGGCGCTGGGGCGCGCGATGGTTCGTGACCCGTCGGTCTTCCTGATGGATGAGCCGCTGTCGAACCTCGACGCGGCGCTGCGGATCTCGATGCGCGCGGAGATCAAGGAACTCCACCGCGCGATGGAGACCACCTTCGTCTACGTGACCCACGATCAGGCCGAGGCGCTGACGCTCGCGGATCGTATCGTGGTGATGAATGACGGGGTCGTGCAGCAGATCGGCACGCCCGACGACATCTACGAGCGCCCGGCGAACACCTTCGTGGCGTCGTTCCTCGGCAGCCCGCCGATCAACTATTTCGACGGCGTGCTCGAGGCCGGGCCAGATGACGAGATGGCCTTCGTTCGCGATGGGTTGCGTCTCGTGCTGCCGGCAGATCACGCGGCCCGCCTGAAAGGGCAGGAGGGGCGCGCGGTGCGACTGGGTATCCGGGCCGAGGATGTCGCAGAAGGCACTGCCGAGCCGGGATACAATGCCCTCAGCGGCACCGTGAACTCGGTGCTTCCGGTTGGCTCGGATCAGTATCTCGGTATGGATTTCGGCGGCGAGGAGCTGTTCTTCCGCGTCGGCAAGGATCTGCGCCATGCGTTCGGCGAGAGCATCACCCTCGCGGTGGATCTCAACCGCCTGCATGTCTTCGACCGCGAAACCGGTCAGTCGCTGATCTGGAACGCGGCCTGACACAATGAAACCCGCCCCTTTCACCTACCACCGGCCTGCGAGCCTTGCCGAGGCACTGGCGCTGTTGCGCACGCATGGGCCGGCGGCCAAGCCGATCGCCGGAGGGCAAAGCCTCGGGCCGATGCTGAACATGCGGCTGGCGCGTCCGGGCCATCTGATCGATCTCAACGATCTGATCGAGCTGGACCGCGTGCGGGTGAAGGAGGACATGCTGGAGATCGGCGCGCTGACGCGCCATCACCGGCTGGCCAATGCGCCGGAAGTGCAGCGGAGCCTGCCGCTACTCGGTGCCGCTGCCGCCTCGATCGGGCATTACGCGATCCGTCAGCGTGGCACGATCGGCGGCAGCCTCGCCCATGCGGACCCCGCCGCCCAGTTGCCGCTGATCGCGGTCACGCTGGGCGCGACGCTGGTGATTTCGGGACCGGCAGGCACGCGCGAAGTTGCCGCCGCCGATTTCCTGCAATCGATCATGACGGTAGATCTGCGCGATGGCGAACTCATCACCGCGCTGCGCTTTCCGCTCCCCGTCGGCGATCGGTGGGCCTTCGAGGCTTTCTCGCGCCGTCACGGCGATTTCGCGCTGGTCAGCGTCGCGCTCAGTTTCGCGCGCGACGCGGAGGGCAAGATCGATGCGCTGCGGCTCGGGCTCGGCGGCGTCGACACCGTCCCGCTGCGCCTGCCCGAGATCGAGGCGCGCGCGCAGGGCAGGCTGGCCGACGAAGACACCATTCGCGACCTCGCTGCCGCGACTGCTGCGGCGATCGCGCCCGAAGACAGCGAACAGGTGCCCGCGGTCTATCGCCGGGAGCTTGCCGAAACGCTTGTCATTCGCGCGTTCCAGTCCGCTCTGACCCGGGAGGAGGGTGCATGACCGCTCCGACACACGACCCCCTGACGCTTTCGCTGAGCGTGAATGGCGAAACCCACGACGTTCGGGTGCCCGCGCGCAAGCTGCTCTCGGATGTGCTGCGCGAGGATCTTCGCCTGACCGGCACCCATGTCGGCTGCGAACACGGCGTCTGCGGCGCCTGCACCGTGCTGATCGACGGCCGCCCGGCCCGCGCCTGCCTGACCTTCGCCGCTCAGATGGAGGGCCATGAGGTCACGACGGTCGAGGCCATGGGACGGCCCGACGCGCTCTCGGCGCTTCAGCAGGCGCTGCACGAGGAACATGGGCTGCAATGCGGTTTCTGCACGCCCGGTATCGTGGTGACCTTCGAGCATTACCTGCGCGAGAACCCGGACCCCACCGCAGAAGAGGTGCGCGATGTCCTGTCGGGCAATCTGTGCCGCTGCACGGGCTATCAGAATATCGTCGCCGCCGTGCTGAAAGCTGCGGCCCGGATGCGTGGAGAGGCGGCATGAGCGGTGATTTCACCGAGATCGGTCGCGCCCTGCCGCGTAAGGAAGATCGGCGCCTCGTCTCGGGTCGCGGGCGCTATCTCGACGACCTCGCCTTTCCCGGCGCGCTGCATGTGAGCTTCGTGCGCTCCCCCCACGCGCATGCGCGCATTCTCGGGATCGACAGCGCCGAAGCCGCTGAGATGCCGGGGGTCGTGGGGATTTTCACCGGGCGCGATCTCGATCAGATGACAACGCGGCTGCGCCTCGCGCCGCCGATCGAGGGGCTGCAGCCGACCGAGCTGACGACGCTTCCGATCGACAAGGTCCGCTTCCACGGCGATCCGGTGGTCTGCGTCGTCGCGACCGATCGCTACCTCGCCGAGGATGCCGCCGAATGTGTCAGTGTCGAATATGACCAGCTTCCGGCGGTGACCTCGATCACCGAGGCCTTCGCGCCCGATGCGGCTCTGGTCGATGACAACCTGACGAGCAACATGGTCTCGCATCAAAGCCTGTGCGTAGGCGATCCTGCCGCGCGCCGGGTTGAGGCGCATCGCGTCGTCGAGGCCCGGTTCTCGCTCCATCGCCACACCCATGTGCCGCTGGAGACGCGCGGTTGCGTCGCCGACTGGGATGACGGGCGCGCGCATCTGAACATGCATATCGGCAATCAGGTCCCGCATCCGTTGCGCAGCCAGCTTGCTGCGCGGCTGGGTCTGTCGGAAAGCCAGGTTACGGTGATGAGCCCCGATGTGGGCGGCGCCTTCGGTCAGAAGATCGCGCTCTATCGCGAGGAACTCACGGTCGCGGCTCTGTCTCGCCACTTGCGCCGCCCGGTTCGGTGGCGCGAGGACCGGATGGAGAACCTGATGTCCGCCGCCCATGCGCGGGAATACGAGTGCCGCACGCGCACCTCGGTCAGCGAAACCGGACGGATTCTCGGTCTCGAGTTGGAGATCGACGAGGATTTCGGCGGCTATTGCTTCTACCCGGCCAACTATATGGCCCGCGTCATCGCCCTCATCATGACCGGTCCCTACCGGATTCAGGACTACGCCTATGAGGTCCGCGTCGCGCTGACCAATAAATGCGGCGCAGGCCCGATGCGCGCGCCGATGGCGATCACGAGCTGGGTGATGGAGGGCACGATCGACGCCATCGCCCGCGACCTCGGCCTCGACCCGGTCGAGGTGCGCCGTATCAACGCGCTCGGCCCGGAGGATCTGCCCTACAAGATGCCCACGGGCGAACTTCTCGAAGATGTCAGCCCACGGGAGACGCTCGAGATCGCCGTGGACGCGATCGACGTCGCGGATTTCCGCACGCGGCAGGAAAAGGCGCGCGCCGAGGGGCGCTATCTGGGGCTCGGGCTGTGCACGGTGATCGAGAGCACGACCTATGGCTCGGAATTCTACAAATCCGCCGGTATCCCCGGATCGGGCCATGAATCGGCCTGGGTGCGGATCGAACCGAGCGGAGCGGTCAACGCCTCCGTCGGCCTGATGGGCACCGGGCAGGGCTACGAGAGCCCGCTTTCGCAGGCGGTGGCCGAAGGGCTCGGCGTGCGCTCGGAAGATGTCACGGTCCATATGGGCAACACCGATATCGCGCCCTACGGCATGGGCAGCCGTGGCGGACGCGGCGCGACGGCCGGGGGCGGGACGCTTTATCTCTGTGCGCTCAAGGCGCGCGAGCGGGTGCTCGCGATTGCGGCTTCGATGCTCGATCTCAACGATGCTGGCGGGCTGCGCATGCGCGCAGGCCAGATCGAGCGGATGATCGGCGACGACTGGCAGGAGACGGGCCTTGCGCTGACCGATATCGCGCGGCGTGCCTATCTCGATCCGCTGGCTCTGCCCGAGGGTATCACGCCCGGGCTCGATTTTTCGCATAGCTACGACCCGCCCGCGATGACCTATTCCAACTCGACCCATGCCTGCGAAGTCGAGGTCGACCCGCAGACCGGCGCTATCACCATAGACCGCTATCTCGTCGCCGAGGATTCCGGCACCGTTCTCAATCCGATCGTCGTGCGCGGCCAGCAGCAGGGCGCGATCGCGATGGGGCTGAGCGGCGCGCTGCTCGAACAGGTGATCTACGACGGCACGGGGCAGAACCTTTCGGCGACGCTCGCCGATTACCTCGTGGCCTCCCCGAACGAATTGCCGGAATTCGAAATCCTGCATCACAATACGCCGAACCGCCGCACCCCCGCGGGGATCAAGGGCATGGCCGAAGGCGGCGTGATGGGCGCGATCGGCGTGCTCGCCAACGCGGTGAGCGATGCGCTCGCGCCGCGCGGCGTGACGATCGAGCGTCTTCCGCTGACCCCCCAATCCATTCGCGCGCTCCTGCGGGAGGCCGCGCCCAGCTCAACGAAAAGGACCCAGCCGTGACAGAAGAGAAACTCAGCGTCGGCTTCATCGGACTCGGAATCATGGGCCAGCACATGGCGGGGCATATCCTCGCCGCGGGGCATCCGCTCAACATCTACAACCGCACCCGCGCCAAGGGCGATGCCCTCGTCGCGAAGGGGGCGACGTGGTGTGACAGCCCCGGCGCCGTGGCCGAGGCCAGCGACATCACGATCACCATCGTGGGCTACCCCGCCGATGTCGAGCAGGTCTACCTCGGTGAGGATGGGATCATCGGCAAGGCGCGCCCGGGCTCGGTGCTGATCGACATGACCACCTCGAGCCCGGCCCTAGCCGGGAAAATCGCGCAGGCGGCTCTCGCGCGCGGCCTCTCTGCGCTCGACGCCCCGGTGTCCGGCGGCGATGTCGGCGCGAAGGCGGGCAAGCTCGCGATCATGCTGGGCGGCGATGCGCGGGCGTTCGAGCGGGTCCTGCCGGTGCTGGAGCTGATGGGCGGGAATATCGCGCTGATGGGCAAGGCGGGCGCTGGGCAGCACACCAAGATGGCCAACCAGATCGCCATCGCCTCGACCATGCTCGCGGTCGCGGAAAGCATCAGCTACGCACGCGCCGCCGGTCTGGATCCGATGCAGGTTCTCAAAGTCATCGGAACCGGGGCCGCGTCGAGCTTCCTGCTCAACGGGCTTGGGCCGAAGATGGTGGACGAGGATTTCGCGCCCGGCTTCTTCGTCCATCATTTCGTCAAGGACATGTCCATCGCGCTGAGCGAAGCCGAAAGACTGGGCCTCGATCTGCCGGGCCTGTCGCTGGCGCGCAGCCTCTATGGCAAGCTGGTGGATGACGGCTTCGGCGAAGAGGGCACGCAGGCGCTCTACCGTGCCTATAACGCGATCCATGCGGAGGCCGGGTGATGCGGTTCGAAGGCGATCACCTGATCCCGGCCGATCCCGAAACGGTCTGGCGTGGGCTCAACGACCCCGAGGTGCTGCGCCGCGCGATCCCGGGCTGCGAGGCGATGGAGCAGACGGGCGAGGCCGAATACACCGCCACGGTCGTGGCACGGGTCGGCCCCGTCTCGGCCAGCTTTCGCGGCAAGGTGGAGCTGAGCGATCTGGTGCCGCCCGTGTCCTACCGGATCACCGGGCGCGGGCAGGGCGGGCCTGCGGGCTTCGCCAAGGGCGGCGCCGAGATCAAGCTCGCGCCTGAGGGCGAGGGCACGCGTTTGTCCTATGTCGCCGATGTCGAGGTTGGCGGTAAACTGGCCGCAGTCGGCGGGCGATTGATTCAGGGCGTGGCGCGCAAGAATGCCGAGGACTTCTTCAATGCCTTCTCGCGGGTCGTGACCGGCGAGGCGGAAGAGACAGCCCCGCCCAGCGAAGGCGCTGCCCCGGCGGGCGCGGTGGCCACGGCGACGGCGGGACATATCCCGCTGATCGACCGCGTGGCGTGGCTTCTGGTCGG
Source organism: Thioclava sp. F36-6 (assembly GCF_002020305.1). Classification (NCBI taxonomy): domain Bacteria; kingdom Pseudomonadati; phylum Pseudomonadota; class Alphaproteobacteria; order Rhodobacterales; family Paracoccaceae; genus Thioclava; species Thioclava sp. F36-6. The sequence continues at coordinate 529,182 of NZ_MPZX01000001.1, forward strand.
TCTTGGCCTCGGGCTTGGGATCTGCTGGCTCTTTGGTTGAAGGGACGCGCGATGAACATCACCCCGGCGATCAAGGCGATGGAAGACCAGTTGGTTGAATGGCGGCATGCGCTGCATCGCAGCCCCGAACTGGCTTTCGAGGAACACGAGACCGCCGCCTTCATCGCGGCTGAGTTGCGTGCTTTCGGACTTGAGGTCCACGAGGGGCTGGCCGGGACCGGGGTGATCGGCGTTCTGCGCAATGGCGAGGGGCCGACGGTCGGCCTGCGCGCCGATATCGACGCGCTGCCGATCTCCGAACTGACCGGCGCGGGTTATGCCTCCGAGATCCCCGGCAAGATGCATGCCTGTGGCCATGACGGTCACACCACGATGCTTCTGGGCGCCGCGCAGGCAATGGCGGCCGATCCGCCGGGGCCGGGCACGGTCGTGTTCATCTTCCAGCCCGCCGAGGAAAACGAAGGCGGCGCGCGGGTGATGATCGAGGATGGGTTGCTCGACCAGTTCCCGCTCGACAGCACCTTTGCGCTGCATAACTGGCCGGGGCTCGAGGCGGGCAAGATCGCGATGCGCGCGGGCCCCGTCATGGCCGCATTCGACACGTTCGAACTCAAGGTGAAGGGCAAGGGCTCGCATGGCGCGATGCCGCATGAGGGGATCGACCCGATCACGCTGGCGGCTCAGCTGCAGATGGCCTGGCAAACCATCGTCAGCCGCGCGGTGGATCCGACCGATGCGACGGTGATCTCGGTCACGCAGATCCATGCGGGCCACACGCTCAATGTGATCCCCGACGAAGTGACCCTGCACGGCACCGTGCGCACCCTGCGCCCCGCGACGCGCGATTTCGTTCAGGCCGAGATGACGCGCCGCGCCGAAATGATCGCCGAGGCATTTCATGCCAAGGCCGAGCTGATCTATCAGCGCCGCTACCCGGCCACGATCAACGATGCCGAGGCCGCCGAAACGGCACGCCGCGCCGCCGAGGCCATCGTGGGCCGCGACGCGGTGCAGGTCGATTACGCACCCAGCATGGCGAGCGAGGATTTCGCCTTCCTGCTGGAGAAGGTGCCCGGCGCTTACGGCTGGATCGGCAACGGATCGGCGGAGGGCGGGCGCAACCTGCACAGCCCGCATTACGATTTCAACGACTCCATCCTGCCGCTGGGCGTGCAATTCTTCGTCGAGGTCGCGCATCGCGCGCTGGCCGGGTCGAACGATTGAGGGGCCAGCCGTGACCCATCCCGCTGCGCAAGATCCGTGGTTCGAATTGGCAAGGTCCGACGTACCCGGCGCGATCGCGGTGATCTCTGCCATCGAAGGTCCGGCCTATCGCAATGTCGGCACCGCGATGGCGATCTTGCCGGACGGTCGGCGCTTCGGAGCGCTCAGTTCAGGCTGTATCGAGGAAGACGTGGTCGAACATGCGCGCGCGGCGCTGGCCGACGGGCAGGTGCGCAAGCTGCGCTATGGGGCCGGTTCGCCCTTTTTCGATCTGAAGCTGCCCTGCGGCGGCGCGCTCGAGGTTACGGTGATCCCCGCGCCGGACCGTTCCTTGCTTCGCGAGCTTGCGGCAAGGCGGGCGCGCCGCGCGGAGGCGGCCTTGGGACTGAGCGCCTCGGGTGGCTTGCGTTTGATGCAGGAAGACGAGACCCCCGACGCGCCGGGAGAACTGCGTATCGCCTTTCGCCCCGAGCCGCGCTTCGTGATCTTCGGTGCCGGCGCTGAGGCGGTGTTCTTCGCCGATCTGGTGCGGGCCACCGGCGCGCCGCATCTTTTGCTCACGCCCGAAGATGCCACTTTCGCCAATGCTGAAGGTGCAGGCTGCACGGTGCGCAAGTTGGACCGAAGCGCGATCCCCTCGGACGTGGCCATCGACGCGCGCACGGCGGTGATCCTTCTGTTTCACGACCACGATTGGGAACTGGACATTCTCGAGGCGGCGCTCGCAACCCCTGCGTTCTACATCGGGGCACAAGGCAGCGTGCGCACGCAAAACCGGCGGCAGGAAGGTTTGCAGGCTCGCGGTATCGACGCGGCGACGCGCGCGCGGGTTCATGGGCCGATCGGGCTGATCCAATCCGCGCGCGATCCGCGGCTGCTGGCCGTGTCAGTTCTGGCCGAGGTGCTTGAAGAAGTGCAGCGCGACGTTTGAAATTCGCGGGTGCTCGCCCGAACAAGCCGCCGCGAATTGCATCTACGTTAAAATGCCCCGCGCGACCAAAGCTTCGACCGAGTTCGTCCTTTCCGGCGCATGGCTTTGGCGAAAAGGCGTAGGTCCCCTTAGGCTCCAGACCCGGCGACCTGAACAGAGAGATTTTCTTTCCGCCTGTCACAAAGTGGGGGGCTGTCTCGTCTTCTGGTATATAACCAAAGGAGATGCCGATGACGCCCCGAATGAACTACTACGAAGCAGCCCCCGAGACGATGAAGGCCATGAGGGCAGCCGAGGACGCGACGAAGGAGCTTTCGATCTCGCTCATGCTGCGGGAGCTTATCAAGATGCGCGTGTCGCAAATCAACGGATGCGCTTATTGCCTCGATATGCATGCGCCTGCCGCGCGGGATGCGGGTGTGTCGCAGCAAAAGCTCGATGTGCTGGCGGCCTGGCGTGAAAGCCCTGCGTTTGACGAACGCGAATGCGCCGCACTCGATTGGGCCGAAGCCCTGACAAGGATCGAACAACAGGGCGCCTCGGAGGAAGTCTTCCAGCGTCTCAGAAATGTTTTCACGGAGCGCGAATGCGTGGACCTGACTTTCGCTGTTACGTTGATTAACGCGTGGAACCGTTTCGCGATCGGATTCCGGTCTACCCACAAGATCACAGAGCGCGATCATGCAGCTGCCTGAGACACAGCAGGTTTTCGAAAGGGAGCGCCGCCGCTTGGCGGGGCTCGCCTATCGAATGACCGGCTCAGTCTCGGAGACGGAAGACATCCTTCAGGACGCGGCGCTCAAACTGCAAAGCGTCGGTCTCTCCGGCATCGAACGTCCGGCGCAATGGCTTTCGACCGTCGTCACGCGCCTTTGTCTCGACCATCTGCGATCGGCGCAGAAGAGGCGGGAAACCTATGTGGGGGCGTGGCTGCCCGAGCCGATTGTCACCGACCATGCGGCGGATGCCGAAAGCGATTGGATCCTGACCGAAGATGTGGGGATCGCACTCCTGCTCACGCTCGATCGACTATCGCCCGAGATGCGCGCGGCGTTCATTCTTCGCGACGGGTTCGATTACAGTTTCGAAGATATCTCGGCGGTCGTCGGCCAGTCTTCCGCAAATTGTCGGCAGCTGGTTTCGCGGGCAAGACGCAAGCTTGCCGGTGCCGATCAGAGCACGCCGGAACGGGCGGAGGAGACCCACCCGCTTGTCGCGGCATTCTGGGCTGCGAGCCGCGAGGGCGACATGGATCGGCTGCTGGAAATCTTCGCTGAAGATATCGAGGTGCATACGGATGGCGGCGGCAAGGTTCCGGCGGCGATCAACGTGCTGAGAGGGAGCCGGAACGCCGCGCGCTTCTTCGAAGGCTTGGCCCGGAAGGGCAAGCTGACGTCTGGGCCTGTACCGAGACCGCAGTTGATCAACGGAGCAACAGGATATGTGGTGCGGGAAAATGGCGTCCTGCAAACCACGGCCTTCGCGGTTCATTCCGGAAAGATCAAAGCAATATGGATTGTCCGAAACCCCGAGAAGCTGCGGCATGTTCACCCTGCGGAGGATGGATTTCCACCCGAAGGGTCGCGCCCTCCATGCTGTTCGGCCGATTGATGTGGACTAAGCCACATCGCGGGTTTCGTCTGGCATGCCCACGGACGTCAAGAAGCCGGACGCGAGGCCCGGCTTCCTGCCTCGTGTGTGATCAGGCCAGCTGGCCTTCGAAGACGCTCTGCAGCTTGTCGACGGGAATGATGCCCGTCTGGCCGTAGAGGTCGACGTGATCGGCACCGTCAATGATCATCAACTCCTTCCGCCCGCCCGCCGCCATGCCGAGGGCGTTGGCGAGTTTGAAGGCCGCCATCTTCATCGCGCCAAAGCGGTAGCGACCGGCCGCGCGCCCGTCGATCAAAGTTCCGGCACAGATGCCGAGGCCCAACACCATCTGCGCCGGGGCGCTACTGCTGTATCGAGGCCAGATAATAGATGAGAGACAGGATGCGCCCCCGGGCCACCATGTCCGCCGTTTCTCCGCGCTCGCTGGTCGCCGAGGCCGCGTAACGGTCCCCCCAGACCGGCATCTTGCTGCCATGCGCCCGCATCTCGTTTCGCCCATCTATCATCCGAAGCGCGTAGTCGAACGGAAATTCGCCGTTGCCCTTCTTCGCCGCAAGGCTCGTGAGGTCGGGTGTCTGAATATCCAGCAGCCCTGCCAGCGGGCCATTCCCTTTCGCTGACTCGCCATGACATCCAGCGCAGGCGACCATGTATTCCTCGCGACCGGCATCCTCCTGCGCAAGAGCGCTTGTTGTCAGCAGCAGGAGTGCTGCCATGCTTGAAATCACCACACCGTTCATTGCTTTCTCCTCCTCCCAGGATTTCGAACACTTCACAGCAAATCAGGTGGCCGATTTTGCGCACTGACCGGCGTCAATGACATGTCGCTATGCGTGCTGCCGGATCAAGCGCATGGGGAGCGGATCGGAGGGGGCTGGACGACCGGAGAGGTTGCCAAGCTGGTCCCGATCCTCAAGGATCGCGCCGGAAAAGCTATGCTGCCCGAACTGGGGCCCCACGCGACAGCGAAAAGAGGATGCGATGAAACTGAATGTCTATCTGGCCGGCGAAATTCACACCGATTGGCGCGAGGCAGTGAAATCGGCCTGCGAGGGGCTCGAGATCGAATGGTCCGGTCCTGTGACCGATCACGGGGCCTCGGATGATTGCGGGGTCGAGATCTTCGGCGCGGAAGAGGACAAGTTCTGGCATGACCGCAAGGGCGCGTCGCTCAACGCGATCCGCATCCGCACCGGGATCGAGCGCTGCGACGTGCTCGTCGTGTGTTTCGGCGAGAAATACAAGCAGTGGAACGCGGCTTTTGATGCGGGTTATGCGGCGGCGCTCGGTAAGCCGATCATCGTGCTTCAGCCGCCCGAGCACGATCATGCGCTCAAGGAGGTCGATGCGGCGGCCAATGCGGTCGCGCGCACGCCCGAGCAGGTGGCCCGCGCGCTGCGCTATGTGACGACGGCGGCGCTGTAAGGCTGAATAGTGGTGCCCCGCCCGGATCAGCCGCGTCAGCGGCCCGGGCAGCACGAGCGGCTTTGAAAGAAGGGCGGCGCCCTCCCGGGGGGGAGGTCGGGCGCTGCCCGGGGCTGGTCGCCCCGGGCAGCGGTCTGAACTTGGAGTGGGCTTTCTCCTGCCCCAAACGAAAACGCCCCCCGCAGGTCATCCTGCGAGGGGCGCATCAGGCTTTGAAAACGGCGATCAGGCCAGATCGAAGCGATCGGCGTTCATCACCTTGGTCCAAGCGGCTACGAAGTCCTCCACGAACTTCTCGTTCGCATCGTCCTGGGCATAGACCTCGGCATAGGCGCGCAGGATCGCGTTCGAGCCGAAGACCAGATCGACGCGGCTCGCGGTCCACTTCACCGCGCCGGTCTTGCGGTCGCGGATCTCGTAAGACCCGTCGCCCACCGGATGCCAGCTATAGCCCATATCGGTCAGGTTGACGAAGAAGTCAGTCGTCAGCTGGCCTTCGCGGTCGGTGAAGACGCCGTGCTTGGTCCCGCCATAGTTTGTGCCGATCGCCCGCATGCCGCCGATCAGGACGGTCATTTCATGCGCGGTCAGCCCCATCAGCTGGGCACGATCCAGAAGCATCTCCTCGGGCGAGACGATGTAGTCCTTCTTGAGCCAGTTGCGGAAGCCGTCGGCGAGCGGTTCGAGCACGTTGAAGCTGTCGGCATCGGTTATCTCGTCACTCGCGTCGCCACGACCCGGCGCGAAGGGCACCGTCGCGTCATGACCGGCGGCCTTGATCGCCTTCTCGACGCCAACATTGCCCGCCAGCACGATCACGTCGGCCACCGAGGCACCTGCTTCCGCCGCGATCGGCTCGAGCACCGAGAGCACCTTTTGCAGACGGGCGGGCTCGTTGCCTTCCCAGTCTTTCTGCGGGGCGAGACGGATGCGCGCGCCATTGGCGCCGCCGCGCATGTCCGAGCCGCGATAGGTGCGCGCGCTGTCCCAGGCGGTCGAGACCAGCTCGGCCACCGACAGGTCCGAGGCAGCGATCTTCGCCTTCACAGACTCGACGTCCCAAGCGGTCGACCCAGCGGGGACCGGGTCTTGCCAGACCAGATCTTCCGAGGGCACCCACGGGCCCTTGTAGCGGACCTTCGGACCCATGTCGCGGTGGGTCAGCTTGAACCAGGCGCGGGCGAAGGTCTCCTTGAAATACTCCGGATCGGCCATGAATTTCTGGCAGATCTCGTTGTAGATCGGGTCGACCTTCATCGCCATGTCGGCATCGGTCATCATCGGCATCCGGCGCTGGCTCGGGTCCGAAGTGTCGAGCGGCATGTCCTTTTCGGCGATGTCCACCGGCTTCCACTGTTTCGCGCCAGCGGGGCTCTGGGTGACTTCCCATTCATGGCCGAAGAGCATCTCGAAATAGCCCATGTCGAATTCGAGCGGGTTCGTCGTCCACGCGCCTTCCGGACCGCCCGTGATCGAGTTGCTCGCTTGCCCCTTTAGGTTCGGGTTGAACCAGCCGAGACCCTGCTGCTCGACATCGGCCGCTTCAGGTTCCGCGCCGAGCGCCGACGCGTCGCCATTGCCGTGGCATTTGCCGACGGTGTGGCCGCCTGCGGTCAGCGCGGCGGTTTCCTCGTCATTCATCGCCATACGCGCGAAGGTCTCACGGACCTGCGCCGCGGTCTTCATCGGATCGGGCTGGCCGTTGACGCCCTCGGGGTTCACGTAGATCAGGCCCATCTGCACGGCGGCGAGCGGGTTTTCCATCGTGTCGGGCTTGTCGACATTGGCGTAACGCTCGTCCGACGGCGCGAGCCATTCTTTCTCGGCACCCCAATAGGTGTCCTTCTCGGGATGCCAGATGTCCTCGCGCCCGAACGCGAAGCCGAAGGTCTTCAGACCCATGCTTTCATAGGCGACGGTGCCAGCGAGGATGATCAGATCCGCCCAGCTGAGCCGGTTGCCGTATTTCTTCTTCAGCGGCCAGAGCAGACGACGGGCCTTGTCGAGGCTCGCATTGTCGGGCCACGAGTTGAGCGGGGCGAAGCGGATATTGCCGGTGCCCGCGCCGCCGCGCCCGTCCGCGAGACGATAGGAGCCCGCCGAGTGCCAAGCGAGACGGATCATCAGCCCGCCGTAATGGCCCCAGTCAGCCGGCCACCACTCCTGACTTTCGGTCAGCAGCGCGTGCAGATCGGCTTTCAGCGCGTCGTAGTCGAGTTTCTCGACCTCTTCGGCATAGTCGAAGCTTCGCCCCAGCGGGTCCGTCTTGGTGTCATGCTGGTGCAGGATGTCGAGATTGAGCGCCTGCGGCCACCAATTCATCACGTTCGAGCCAAGTTCGGTATTGCCGCCATGCATCACCGGGCACTTGCCGCCCGTGTTCACGTCATTTCCGTCCATCTGTGCTTCCTCCTGCTGAGCACGGGGTTGATCGGGGAGACCGGTTAAAGTCTGACATGCCGCAGCTTGTCCGAATAGGGGCTACGGCACGTGGGTCCCTACCTTGCCCGATGCTCATAGCAGGCAGTGCGATAAATAAAAATTTGGAAATTGTAATAAGACATATAATGTAAAATTATGCATTGGCATTTTGTCAGCGGAATCCGAGCGCTGGCTTCATGCGCCCCCGACGGGTTCGAACCGGCCGAAGCGAGCGCCCGTTCAACGACATGTCATGTCGCGAACGGGGCGCCCCATGGCCTTGATCGAGCGCCGTTGCCTTTGCCGCTTATTTCACCGTGATCTCGATTGTCTCGACCGTCTCACGAAGCCGCGCGGTCACCTTGATCGTGCCGCGGGTCCCCGTCAGGCGAATCCAGCAACCGGTCGCGCCGTCGGCGAGCACCGGACAGTCGGAGCCGATCAGCTTAGCCGGGCCTTCGACGGTGAGGTGAACGGGCTCGTTGAGGAAATGCAGCTTGTTGCCCGCCTGATCGCGCGCGCGGATCATCACGCGGATTTCCTCGCTCGGATCGGCCTCGGCCTCGGTGACATCGGGCGCCACTTCGAGCCGGTCGAACATCGCATCGGCGGGGAAGTCGCGCTCGATCACCAACTCGCCGTTGCGATAGCCGCGCAGCCGACCCGCATGCCAGCTCTCGCCCCAGGCGGTCACCTCGTCGGGGGTGAAATGGTCGTAATCGATGATAACTGGCGCGTGCGGCAGATGCGGGAAGCGGGTGCGATCAGGCCCGACGCGCTTGACCACATCGGCGTAGGACAGCTCCACCTCGTCGCAGTTCGTCAGCACGATCAGCGGGATCACCCCGCCGATATTGCGCTCGCCGCGCGACCAGACGGTGACCGGCTCCATCACGATCGCCTCGTCGGGATCGCGCTGGCTGGAATAGGCATAGGCCGCGAATTTCGGCTCGCGGAAGATCGACATCACGCCGTGATGGCAGATCCGGTCGCCCGCGCCGAAATCCTTGTGGGTGTTGTAGTCGAACATGCACCAGCCGATGCAGCCCGCAAGCCCGACATCGGGATCATGGGCGGCGTTGAGCACGTCGAGATGACGCAGCACATGCTCGTGCTGGCGATGCTCGGGGTCGCCCGCCTTGGTCGGATACATGTGCCCGTTATATTCGGTCACCAGATAAGGCACGCGCTTGGGCAGCCCCGTCACCTCCTGCTGGTCGCGCAAGCTCGTGCGCGGGCGGTTCGAGAAGGGCAGTTCGAAATCGCCAAGGATGAAATCGTTCATCGTGTAGACGTCTTCCAAGAGCTGGCTGTCGGTGATGCAGCGCACGCCGCCGGTCGGGCGCGTCGCATCCAGCTCATGCGCGAGGGCATTGGTGCGTTTGTAGAACGCTTCCGCATCGGGGCTCTCGTTGATCCGAACGCCCCAGATGATGATCGAGGGGTGGTTCCAGTCGCGCCGGATCATCCGCTCGACATTGGCGACGGACTCGTCCTGCCAGACATCGCCGCCGATATGCTGCCAACCGGGGATTTCCTCGAAGACCATGAGGCCGATCTCGTCGCAGCGGTCGAGGAAATAGGGGCTTTGCGGGTAATGCGAGGTGCGCGCGATGTTGCAGCCCAGATCGTAGCGCAGGATTTCCGCGTCGCGCTCCTGACTGCGCTTGCCCTGGGCATAGCCCGAATAGGGGAAGCTCTGGTGTCGGTTGAGGCCGCGCAGGACCACGCGTTTGCCGTTGAGGAAGAACCCCTCGGGCGTGAACTCCGCATGACGGAAGCCGAACCGCTGGGTGAGGCGGTCGCCGCTCTCAATCAGGATCAGCGTCAGCGTGTAGAGCGCGGGCGTCTCGACCGACCAGAGCGTGATGCCGCTGAGGCCCTCCAAGGTGATCTCGCCTGTGCCCTCGCCGCGCGCGATCTCGTGACCCTCGGCGTCCGACAGAACCGCCTCCACCGTGCCCGGCGCGTCGAGCTTGACCAGAACGCGCTTGGTCTCGGCCAGCACGTCGGGCGTCTCGATCTTCACGCTTGCGATATGGGCCTCCGGCAGCACCTCGAGCCACGCGTCGCGATAGATCCCGGCATAGGTGAGGTAGTCGATGCGGCCACCGAAGGGCGGAATCTCGGGGTTTTCCGAGCCGTCGATATGCACCGTCACCAGCGCCTTGCCGCCCTCGAACCGGTCCGTCAGATCGACGGTGAAGGGCGTGTAGCCATCGCGGTGCCGCAGCACTTCCGAGCCGTTCACATAGACCACGGCATCGGCCATCGCCCCATCGAACCGCAGCCGCACCAGCTTGCCCGCCCACGCATCGTCCCACGTGATCTCGCGCTGATAAGTGAAGGGGCGCTGGAACGCGGCTTCGTCGAAATAGCTCATTGGCAGGTCGGCGGCATTATGGGGCAGGGTGACAGTCTCGCCCTGCAGCGGCTCCGCGACCTTCGCCGCGTCGAAGCCTTCCGCGAAACTCCAGCCTTCGTTCAGTTTGCTGATCTCTCTCATGCTTACCACTCCGCGAAGCTGCCATCGGCATGGCGCCAGATCGGGTTGCGCCAGCGGTGCCCCTCGGCAGCCGCCTGACGGACTTTCTCTTCGTTGACCTCGACGCCGAGGCCGGGGCCCTGCGGGATCGCAACGAAGCCGTCGTCATATTCGAAGACCGACGGGTTGCTCAGATAATCGAGCAGGTCCGAGCCCTTGTTGTAATGGATGCCCAGCGACTGTTCCTGAATGAAGGCGTTGTAGCAGACCGCATCGAGCTGCAGGTTCGCCGCCAGCGCGATCGGCCCCAGCGGGCAATGCAGCGCCAAAGCCACATCATGCGCCTCGGCCATCGCCGCGATCCGGTAGGTCTCGGTGATGCCGCCGGAATGGCTGGGGTCGGGCTGGACGATATCGACGTAGCCGCCCTGCAGGATCGATTTGAAATCCCAGCGGGTATAGAGCCGCTCGCCCAGTGCGATCGGGGTGGAGCAATGGTTGGCGATCTCGCGCAGCGCCTCGGCATTCTCGCTCAGCACCGGCTCCTCGATGAACATCAGGTTGAAGGGCTCGAGTTCTTTCGCGAGCTGCTTGGCCATCGGGCGATGGACGCGACCGTGGAAGTCGACGCCGATGCCGAAATCGGGGCCCATCTCCTCGCGGATCGCCTGCACGCGCGCCAGCACGGCGTCGATCTTGTCGTGGGAGTCGATGAATTGCAGCTCCTCGGTGCCGTTCATCTTGACCGCCGTAAAGCCCCGGTCGCCGCACTCGCGCGCCATTCGCGCGGTGTCGCCGGGCCGGTCGCCGCCGATCCAGCTATAGACCCGGATGCGGTCGCGCTGCTGGCCGCCCAGAAGCGCGTGAACGGGTACGCCTAGCGCCTTGCCCTTGATGTCCCACAGTGCCTGATCGAGCCCCGCGATCGCCGACATATGGATGCCGCCGCCGCGATAGAAGCCACCGCGATACATCACCGTCCAGTGGTCCTGAATATGGCCGGGGTCCTTGCCGATCAGGTAGTCCGACAGTTCCTCGACGCAGGCGGCGACAGAGGCCGCACGGCCCTCCAGCACCGGCTCGCCCCAGCCGGAGATGCCCTCGTCGGTGGAGATTTTCACGAAACACCAGCGCGGCGGCACGATGAAGGTTTCGATGGCGGTAATTTTCATGACGGTCCTCAGGGTTAGTGGGCGCGATCAGGCGTCGAAAGGATCGGTGATCGCGAAACGTGCATTGATGAAGGCGTCTGCGACAAGCCGCATTGGTGCGAGGTCGAGATCGCTTTGGCCGGCGCGCACCAGATCGCGCATCCGGGCGTAGAGATTGGCGTATTCGCGGTTCTCGCCCGTGGCGATCACCTCGCCATCGACGCTGAACTCAGCGCCGCCCTTGTCGAGCATGGCTGTGCCGCGTTCGGTCTGAAGGGTGATGCGCCACAGCTCGTCGCCGGTTTCCCGCCAGTCGAAGGCTGCGGAGATCGGGGTCTCGCCCGCGCGCATCTCCAGATCAGCGGCGATCGGAGTCTGGCGGCCTTGCGGGATGCTCAGCGCCGCCGCTGTCAGCCGCACCGGCTGGCGCAGGATGCAGGTCAGGATCGAGAGCGCGTTGATGCCGGGATCGAAGACCCCGAGCCCGCCCGGTTGCCAGATCCACTCCTGCCCGGGATGCCACTTGCGTACATCCTCGCGCCAGTCGATCCGGATCTCAGAAATCTCGCGCCCGGCGAGCCATTGGCGCGCCGCGTCCACGGCTGCCGCCTCACGCGAATGCCAGGTCGCGAAGATCGTCAGCCCCGCCTTGGCTGCGGTCTCGCGCAGCGCCTCGACCTCGCTCAACGTCATGCCGGGCGGCTTTTCGAGCATCAGGTGACGACCCGCACGCAGCACTGCCATCGCCTGATCGAACCGCCCCTGCGGCGGGGTGCAGAGCGAGACGGCGCCGATCTCAGGCTCGGCGTCCAGCATCGCGCGGAGGTCGGGATAGCTCGGCAGGTCGGGCAGGGTGGCATTGCGGCTCGCGATGGCGGCGAGATGCACGCCGCCCGTCTCCGCAATCGCGGGAAGGTGCTGGGCGCGCGCAATCGCTCCCAGCCCCACGAGGCCGATGGCAAGGCTCATCCGCGCACCCGTGCGCCCGTGCTGGTGTCGAACACATAGACCGAAGCCGGATCGAAGCTGAGCCCCGTCTTGCCGCCGACCGCGCCGTGGAGGCGTTGATCGGTCTCCACGACCACCCGCTCGCCAGTGGTCGCGTCGAGATGCGCATAGCTGACGCCGCCAAGGTTCTCGGCCATCTCGATGGTGAAATTGTCGCCCGTATCGCCCAAGCGCAGCGCGTTGGGGCGGATTCCGATTTCCAGCTTCGTGCCGTTCGCGGGCAAGGCAACGGGGCTGTCGACGCGTTGCCCCAAGGCGGGCACGTCAAGCTGACCCTCCACCACGGTCGCGGCGAGGAAGTTCATCGAAGGCGAGCCCATGAAGCCCGCGACGAAGCGATTGTCGGGATCGTCGTAAAGCTCCATCGGGCTTCCGACCTGTTCGATATTTCCCGCGCGCAGCACGACGATCTTGTCGGCCATCGTCATCGCTTCGACCTGATCGTGGGTAACGTAGATCATCGTTGCCCCGATCTCACGGTGCAGACGCGCGATCTCGGCGCGCATCTCGACGCGCAATTCGGCATCGAGGTTCGAGAGCGGTTCGTCGAATAGGAACACCTCCGGGCCCCGTGTGATCGCGCGGCCGATGGCCACACGCTGGCGCTGACCGCCAGACAGTGCGGCAGGCTTACGGTCCAGAAGCGGCTCGAGCTTCAGGATCCGCGCGGCTTCTTGAACCTTGTCGCTGATCTGGGCCTTTGGATGGCCGTTCATCTTCAACCCGAAGCCCATATTCTCGCCCACCGTCATATGCGGGTAGAGCGCGTAGGTCTGAAACACCATCGCGATGCCGCGCTCGGCGGGTTCGGCCTTCGTGACTTCGCGCCCGCCGATGCGGATTGCGCCGTCCGAGGTCTCCTCCAACCCCGCGATCATCCGCAAAAGCGTCGACTTGCCACAGCCGGACGGCCCGACGAAGACACAGAATTCCCCCGGGTCGACCGTCAGATCGACGCCGTGGATCACCTCCGCATCGCCAAATCTCTTGACGATCTTCTCCAATGCGACTCCGCTCACGGGGTCTCCTCCCTGTTTTTACGCGCCGGGGTTCAGTCGGCGCGTTTCTGTTCCGGAAAGCGCCAGTCACTGGCCGCTTTCGCGATCTTCTCCGCTGTCTCGAGGATCAGCGGGGCATAGGTTTCGAGTTGTTTTTGACCGTCGGGCTGGCCCGAGGTGATCGAGAGCGCGCCCAGAACGCGGCCCTGCGGCGACAGGATCGGAGCGGCGATGCAGCGGATGCCGGGCTCGTGCTCCTCGTCATCCCAGGCAAAACCGCGCTTGCGGATGTTCTCCAGCTCGGCGCGCAGGCTCGTCGCGTCGGTCAGGGTGTGTTCCGTGAAACGATGAAAGCTCTGCCGCGTCAGCGCATTCTGCAGCGCATCCTCCGGCAGATAGGCGAGCATCGCCTTGCCCACGCCCGTGCAATAGGCCGGACCGACCTTGCCCGATTGCGAGAACATCTCGACCGGGCGCGAGGCGTTGCGCTTGTCGACATAGAGCACCATGCCCTGATCGAGCTGCGCGAGGTGCAGCGTCTGACCGGTCTCCTTCGACAGTTGGTCGAGGTAGGGCGCTGCGATCGGCGCAAGCGAACTTTGCGCCCAGGCGGCATGAGCAAGGCGCACGAGGCGCAAACCCGGCCGATAGGTCTGACGATCCTCGTCGAAGGCGAGCATGCCCTGGTTCGTGAGCGTCTGCACGAAGCGATACAGGGTCGCCTTGGGCAGATCGCAGACCGGCAGCAACTCGGCGAAACGCACGGGGCGGCCGAATTCGGCAACGCGGTCGAGCACGGCCAGCGTGCGTCCAACCGTGCCGTCCGATTTCTCCGGCTTGGGCGTGGCGTCGTTCATGGGCTCCTCCTCAGGGCTGTTGACAGGATGAGAGATTCGCGGCAGCATTTCAATATGTAAAACACGGTTTCAATATTTGGAACTAAAATCATTGATCCGTGGGCTACTGAAACGGGAGGAGAACCGAATGAATATCCTGAAAACCACCGCGCTTGTGGCGCTGATGGGCTCTATCGCCATTCCGGCGATGGCGGAGCAGCGCGTGCTCAAGCTCTTCACCGACGCGTCCGATCCGGCCCCGAAAGCCGCGTTCGAACAGCTCGTGAAAGGCTTCGAGGCTGAAAATCCGGATGTGAAGGTCGAGGTGAACACCTTCGATCACGAGGGCTACAAGACCGCGATCCGCAACTTCCTGACCGCCGACAGCCCCGATCTGGCGAACTGGTATGCGGGCAACCGCATGGCGCCCTTCGTCAATGCCGGGCAGTTCACCGATGTGTCCGATGTCTGGGAGGAGAACGGGCTCAAGGACAGCCTCGGCTCCGCGCTCAAGTCGATGACCATCGACGGCAAGCAATGGGGCGTGCCCTATACCTACTACCAGTGGGGCATCTACTATAACAAAGACGTCTACAAGAAGGCTGGGGTAGACGTGCCCAAGACCTGGGACGAGTTCATCTCGAACTGCAAGAAGTTCAAGGAGATGGGCGTCGACTGTCTGACCACGGGCACCAAGGCGCTGTGGCCGGCAGCAGGGATCTTCGACTATCTCGACCTGCGCACCAACGGCTACGACTTCCACATGAAGCTCACCAGCGGCGAGATTCCGTGGACCGATGACCGGGTGAAGGCCGTCTTCGCCGAGTGGAAAAAGGTTCTGCCCTACACCACGAAGAACGTCGCCGCGATCGACTGGCAGGATGCGGTGTCGAACATCGTGCAGGGCAAGGCCGCGAACTACGTCATGGGCAACTTCGCCGTCGCCACCTTCAAGGATGGCGGGATGACCAATGACACGCTGGGCTTCATGGACTTCCCGACGATCAACCCGGATATCCCGCGCGCCGAAGAAGCGCCGACCGATACGATCCACATCCCGGCAGGCGCGAAGAACAAAGCGGACGCCAAGAAGTTCCTCGCCTATGTCGCGAAGGCCGATGTGCAGACCAAGATGAACGAAGAGCTCGGTCAGCTGCCGATCAACAAGAACTCTTCGGTGGGCGACGATCCCTATCTGCAGGCGGGCTTCAAGATCCTGTCCACGGCCGATGGTGGCATCGCGCAGTTCTTCGATCGTGACGCACCGGCTCAGATGGCGAAGGCGGGCATGGAAGGCTTCCAGGAATTCATGGCTTATCCCGACCATCTCGACGCAATCCTCGAGCGCCTCGAGAAGGTGCGTCAGCGCGTCTACAAGAACTGATCCTCCCCGAGGGGCGGTGCCTGTTGCAGGGTGCCGCCCCTTCCTGTTTTTCCAGATCCGAGGAGTGCGACGATGACCGTCTCACCCGCTATGTCCGAGCCGCGCGCGGAGACCGGCATGCCCGCACCGCGCCGCCGCCGGTTGAACCGAAAACTTGCGCCCTGGCTGTTTCTCGCCCCCGGCGTGCTGATGTTCCTGATCTACGTGCTGATCCCGATCGGCGAGTCGATGTGGATCTCGTTCTTCCAATGGGACGGGCTGAGCGCGA
The DNA here is from genome assembly GCF_002020305.1 of Thioclava sp. F36-6. Lineage (NCBI taxonomy): Bacteria > Pseudomonadati > Pseudomonadota > Alphaproteobacteria > Rhodobacterales > Paracoccaceae > Thioclava > Thioclava sp. F36-6. The sequence goes on from NZ_MPZX01000001.1 coordinate 544,927, forward strand.
AGACGTGGGTCGGGCTGTCGAACTATCTCGAGCTGCTCGATGACGACGCTTTCTACACCAGCCTCAAGAACAACCTGATCTGGCTGGTGCTCTATATGCTGGCAATCCCGTTCGGGCTGTTCATCGCGCTTTTCCTGAACCAGACCGTGCGCGGCATCCGGATCTACAAATCGCTGTTCTTCTTCCCATTCGTGATCAGCCAGGTCGTGGTCGGCCTGATCTTCTCGTGGTTCTACGCGCCCGGCTTCGGGCTGTTCTTCGAGTTGACGAAATGGCTCGACGGGACCGGGATTGCGATCCTCGCGAACCCCAACACGGTAACCTACGGGATCATCGCCGCCGGTCTGTGGCCGCAGATCGCCTATTGCATGATCCTCTATCTCACCGGTCTGAACGCGGTCGCGCCCGACCAGATCGAGGCGGCGCGTCTCGACGGGGCGAAGGGCATCAAGATGCTCTGGTATGTCGTGCTGCCGCAACTGCGCCCGGCCACCTTCATCGCGGTTGTCGTCACCGTGATCGGGGCGCTGCGCAGCTTCGATCTCGTCTCGATCATGACCGATGGCGGGCCCTTCGGCTCCTCACGGGTGCTGTCTTACTACATGTATGAGCAGGCGCTTTCGGAATACGGCTATCGCATGGGCTACGGCGCGGCGATCGCGGTGGTGCTGTTCGCGATCATGATGATCTTCATTTCGGGCTTCATCTGGAAGATGTGGCGCGACGAAAGGGGCCTGTGAGATGTTTCCCAAACCCATTCAATCCATGAGCCCCGCCGCCCGGCTGACCTATCAGATCGCCCTTCCGGTGATGCTGGTGGTCTGGCTGCTGCCGCTTCTGGGCGTCGCCGTCACGTCGATCCGGCCCTCCAGCGATCTCGCGCAGGGCAACTACTTCGGCATACCGTCCTATCTGGCGTTTTCGAACTATCTCGACGTGTTCAAGAACTCGCCCTTTGCGAGCTACATGCTGAACTCATTCAAGGTGACGATCCCGACGGTGATCGGGGCGGTGGCGCTGTCGTGTCTCACGGGCTTTGCGCTCGCGGTCTACAAGTTCAAGGGCAACCTGCTGATCTTCTTCATCTTCGTGGCGGGGAACTTCGTGCCCTTCCAGATCTTGATGGTGCCGGTGCGCGACCTGACGGTGAAGATGGGGCTTTACGACACGATCACGGGGCTCGCGCTGTTCCATGTCGCCTTCCAGACCGGGTTCTGCACGCTCTTCATGCGCAACTTCATCAAGGCGCTCCCGAAAGAGCTGATCGAGGCCGCCCGGGTCGAGGGCGTGGGCGAATGGCAGATCTTCTGGCATATCGTGCTGCCCTTGGTGCGGCCCGCGATCGCGGCGCTGTCGGTGCTGATCTTCACCTTCATCTGGAACGACTATTTCTGGGCGACGGTGCTAACCACGGGAGCCGATACCCAGCCGATCACCGCCGGGTTGCAATCGCTCAACGGCCAATGGGTCGCGGCGTGGCAATTAGTGTCGGCGGGCTCGATCCTTGCCGCGCTGCCGCCAGTGGCGATGTTCTTCCTGATGCAGAAACACTTCATCGCAGGGCTGACGCTCGGGGCGGTGAAATGATCCGCACATGGCATTTGCAAGACGCCCGCCAGAGCCTCGTTCTGGCGGGTCACGACGACCGGCTTCCCGAGATCGTCTATTGGGGCGCGGCGCTGCCCGAGGGGGAAGACCTTGCGGGCTTGGCCGCGGCGAGCCTGCCGGATGTCACCGGCGGGATGCTCGACCGCGCGCCGGAGGTCTCGATCTGCCCCGAGGCGAGCCAGAGCTTCCCCGGAGAGCCGGGTCTGATCGCGCGCGACGGGGCAGGGCGGCCTTTGCGGCCCGCCTTCCGCTTCGCGTCGGAAGAGCTTCGCGAGGATCGGCTCACGCTGGTCTATCGCGATGCGGCGTCGGGCGTGAGCTACAGGGCCAGCTTCGCGCTCGACGCCGACACCGGACTGATTGCAGCGCGGGCCGAGCTGGAGAGCGATGCGCCGATCACGCTTCATTGGCTTGCCGCCCCGGTTTTTCCCGGCCCGCAACTGGCCGACGAGATGCATGAATTTTCCGGCCGCTGGATCGGTGAGTTCCAGATCGAGCCGACCCCGTGGCGTCCCGGCCAGCGCGTGCGTGACAATCATACCGGTCGCACCGGGCACGAGCATTTTCCGGGGCTGATCCTGCCGTCGCGCGGTGCCACCAAGACCCAGGGCGAAACCCGCGCCTTCCACTACGGCTGGTCCGGCGGGCACCGGATCGTTGCCGAGGAACTGCCCGACGGGCGGCGCCAGATCCAGTTCGGCCACGCCAGCGGCTCCGAGCCCATGCCCGGCACCCATTTCAAGACCGCGACGCTGTATGCGGCCTTCTCGGAGGCGGGGTCGAATGGCTGCGCGGTCGCCTTCCAGCGCCATCTGCGCAAACGCGCCCCTTGGGACAAGGCGCGCCCGGTGCATTACAACTGCTGGGAAGCGGTCTATTTCGACCACGATCTGGCCGAGTTGAAATCCATCGCGGGGCGCGCCGCAGCACTTGGCGCGGAGCGTTTCGTGCTCGACGATGGCTGGTTCGGCAAGCGTGACGACGACACCACTTCGCTGGGCGACTGGACGGTCGATCCGCGCAAATATCCCGATGGGCTGACGCCGCTGGTCGATCATGTGCAAAGCCTCGGGATGGAATTCGGCCTCTGGTTCGAGCCCGAGATGGTCAACCGCGACAGTGACCTCGCGCGCGCCCATCCCGACTGGCTGCTGGGTCCGGAGGATCAGATCGAAGGCCGCCAGCAGCGCGTGCTCGACATGGCCAACCCGGCGGTGCGCGATCATCTTTTCGCGGCGATCGACGCGGTGCTCTCGGCCTATGCGATCTCTTACGTCAAATGGGACCATAACCGGGTGCTGCCGCATCCCGATGCCGCGCAGGCGCGCGGCCTCTACGATCTGCTCGACCGGCTCCGCGCGGCCCATCCGGGCGTGGAGTTCGAAAGCTGCGCCTCGGGCGGGGGGCGGATCGATTTCGGTATCCTCGAGCGCACCGGCCGGGTCTGGCTCTCGGACAGCAACGATGCTCTCGAACGCCTGCGCATCCAGCATGACGCGGCGCTGTTCCTGCCGAGCTGCGTCACCGGCTCCCATGTCGGTCCGCGCCATTGCCACACCTCGGGCCGGGTGATCGACATTCGCACCCGGGTCTGGGTCGCGGCGCAGCGCCATATGGGTTTCGAGATGGACCCACGCGAGTTGACCGCGGAGGAGGCCGAGGTGCTGACCTCCGTCACCCGCTGGTGGAAGGACAATCGCGGCTGGCGGATGCGCGCGGATATCCTGCGGCTCGACAGCGCCGACCCGGCAGTGATCGCCGAATTGCAGCTGGCCGAGGATGGTAGCCGTTTCGTGGCCTTCGCAGGTCAGGCGGCAACCTCTGCGCAGATCCTGCCGCGCCCGCTGCGGCTGACCGGGTTGGACCCGGCGGCGCGCTACCGGTTGCGGTTGATCACCGCGGAAGATCTGCCCCGGTTGTCGCGTGGGACGCCAGCGCTCAAGACCGGACCGATTACGCTCAGCGGGCAAGCGTTGATGGGGCAGGGGCTTACCCTGCCCTGGACCTTCCCCGAGCGCATTCACGTGATTGAAGGAGAAAGACTATGAGTGACGCGGCTCCCGACTGGATCGCCGCCGATTGGGGCACGACGCATCTGCGTGTCTGGGCGATGCGCGGGCGCGAGGTGCTCGACCGACGGAGCTCGGAGCAGGGGATGGGCAAGCTCTCCCCCGCCGCGTTCGGCCCGGTGCTGGAAGACGCCGTCGCGGGCTGGGGCGCGGCCCCGGTCGTGACCTGCGGCATGGTCGGCTCGCGTCAGGGCTGGGCCGAGGCGCCTTACGCGCCGGTGCCCTGCGCTGCCCAGCCGCGCCTCGTGCGGGTGCCCGATCACGCGGCGCGCCCGGTCTATATCGCTTGCGGCCTGCGTCAGGACAGCCCGCCCGACGTGATGCGCGGCGAGGAGACCCAGATTGCGGGCTTTCTGCTGCGCACGCCCGATTTCGAGGGCACGATCTGTCTGCCGGGCACTCATACGAAATGGGTGGCCCTGCGCGCGGGCCGGATCGAGCGGTTCCGCAGTTGCATGACCGGCGAGATCTACGACCTGCTCGCGCATCGCTCGGTGCTGCGCCACACGATCGGGGAAGGCTGTCAGGACATGGCAGCTTTCGACGCAGCGGTGGCGGAGGCGCAGGCCGATCCGGCGGCAGCCTATGGCGCGCTGTTCGCGCTGCGCGCCGGGGCGCTTCTGGGCGCGCAATCGCCCGAGAGCGCCGCCGCGCGCCTGTCGGGGCTGCTGATCGGCTGGGAGCTGTCCGCCACGCGCGATCTCTGGCAGGGCCAGCCCGTCGCGCTGATCGGAAGCCCTGTTCTCAGCCCGCTTTATACCCGGGCGCTGGCCGGTTGCGGCATCCAAGCTGCCAGCCATGACGCCGAAGACGTGACCCTTGCGGGGCTCTATGCCGCGCGCCAGACCATCGGAGCTGACACATGAGCCGACCCATCATCGCCATCCTGCGCGGGATCACCCCCGCTGAAGCCCTTCCCGTCTGCGAGGCGCTGATCGCCGAGGGCGTGACCCGGATCGAGGTGCCGCTGAACTCGCCCGATCCGCTCGACAGTATCGCCGCGATGGTGGAGCGCTTCGGCTCCGATGCGCTGATCGGGGCGGGGACGGTCCTGACGACCGATCAGGTCGCCGCCGTCGCCGCGACCGGCGCGAAGCTGATCGTCTCGCCCAATTGCAACACCGAGGTGATCGCCGCCTCGAAAGCCGCCGGGCTGCAGAGCTTTCCTGGCGTGATGACCCCAACAGAGGCCTTCGCGGCGCTTGCCGCTGGGGCGGATGGGCTCAAGCTGTTTCCGGGCGAGCTGATCGGGCCGATTGGTCTCAAGGCGATGCGCGCCGTGCTGCCGCCCGAGGTGCCGCTTTATGCGGTGGGCGGTGTCTCGGCCGAGAACATGCGCGAGTGGCACAAGGCGGGCGCGGCAGGCTACGGCATCGGCTCGTCGATCTACAAACCCGGCGACAGCGTGGAGACCGTTTCCGAGAAGGCCCGCGCGCTGGTCGCCAGCTATGACGAGGCCTGCACGGCATGAGCTTCGAGATTTACGACGACCGCGCCTGTTTCCTTGGCGAGGGGCCGTTCTGGCATCCCGAACGTAGCCAGTTGTTCTGGTTCGATATCCTCGCGGGCCGGATTCTCAGTCGCGACGCGACCGGGCCGCGCGAATGGGCGCTCGGTCAGATGGCGTCCGCCGCGGGCTGGGTCGATGCCGAGACGCTGGTGATCTCGACCGAGACCGGGCTGCGCCGCTTCGACATCGCTTCGGGCGCGCATGAGCCGCTCGCCGCGATCGATGCCGACAGCACCGCCACCCGCTGCAACGATGGCCGCGCCGATCCGATGGGGGGCTTCTGGGCCTCTACGATGGGCAAAAACGCGGAGACCGGCGCGGGGGCGATCTACCGCTATTTCGCGGGCACGGTGGAGCGGCTCTTTCCCGAGATTACGATCCCCAATTCGATCTGTTTCGCGCCGGACGGCCGGCGCGCCTATTTCGCCGACACCCCGACCGGAAAGATCATGACCGTCCCGCTCGATGCGCAGGGCTGGCCTGCGGGTGCGCCGGAGATATTCGTCGATCTGAGCGCGGAGGGCGTGAATCCCGATGGCGCGCAGACCGATGCCGAGGGCGCGCTCTGGAGCGCGCAATGGGGGGCAGGGCGCGTGGCGCGCTACCTGCCCGACGGGCGCTTCGACCGGGCGATCGCGGTGGGCGGACGGCACAGTTCCTGTCCCGCTTTCGGCGGAGCGGAGTTCACGACGCTCTTCGTGACCACGGCTCAGGAAGGGATCGAGACGCCCGACGCCGCGCAGGGCCGCGTCTATTGCGCCCCCGCCGGGATTGCAGGGCGACCCGAGCCCGCGGTGCGCCTGAACGGCTGATCGCAATGTGTGCAGCGGAGCTCGGGCGAACACAGCGCGGGCTTGCTGCGCTTTCTCGGGGACGATCCGGCTTTCCGGATCGTCTCAGAAACGGAGCTCAGACCGGAGCCGCTCCAACTCGCCCTCGGGCAACGACTCGACACCTTTCGTCATCTCGTGAAGCTCTTCCAGGAGCGCTCGGGCTTCCTCGGCCTCAGCGTCTTCGATCTTCCGCGAAGGGTGTGTGAAAAATCCAGCGGACCGGGAGGTCTCCCCGATCGCGATGGCCTTCCCGAAGCGCAGGCCGAATTCGGCGGCCTGACCGAACACATTGCTCTCGTCTTGATCCGCGAGCTCGGACCAATCACAAATACCTGTATGGGTCATCGCCCACTTGACCGTCGGATCGACGAATACGAGGCCGTTTGCGGTGTAGAAATTCATCCATTCTTGTGGATATGTCTGGTAGAGCAGCGTAGGATTGGCAAAGCGAATATGCAGCCCTAGGGCGAATTTCCAATCCGATACTTCACCCAGAAGTTGCAAGCTCTGGCGCATTTCATGCACGTCGATCATGCAGCTATCCTTGTATAAACTTGACAGAAATTCTTGACCAAAACGCCGCGGCACTAGCTTGGCCTAATTGAGCTCTCCTCTTTGGTGACTATAAATCCCTCGGAGGGAATGGAAGATCGAAACGACACGATGCTAAGTGATTTTCAAAGTCTTTTCGCTGAACGCGCTCCAGCCGGTTGCTACATTGCATTGCGGGCGGGTTTCTTCGCGCCTGAGGCCGAGTTGAACCTGTTTCCGGCTGACTGGATCAATCATTATACCTTTTCTGGACTGGCGCTGGCCGACCCGCTGTTGCGTTGGTGTCAGGAAAATTCGGGCTATGCGCGATGGAAGGACATCGACAGCTTCGTCGGCACGGACTTCATGCGCGACTATCGGAAATTTGGCTTCGAATTCGGAAGTGTCGTGTCGATCCATGGGACGGAGGAGATGCCGAAGCGGAGCCTTGGGATCTTCGCGCGCGCTGACCGGGAGCTGCACGTCTCCGAGATGGAAGAGATCGAGACGGTGCTGTCGCGCATCCATGCAGCCGAGCCCGAGATGCCGACAGAGGCGCAGATGCAGGCCCTTCAACTCTATTCCAAGGGCTATCTGCACAAGCAGGTCGCTCACGAATTGCAGCTCTCCGTCGGCGGGGTAAAGGCCCGTCTAAGGGGCGCTGCGGACCGCCTCGGTGCCAAGACATTGAGAGAAGCTGCGAGCATCGCCGCAAGTCGCGGCCTGCTCTAAGCTTTGACGCTCCACCGGGTTTCCTCTTGCGAAGACGATAGCCGAACGCCGCGTTGCGCCAATCGGCGAGAGGAAGGCCCGCCTTATAGCCGCAGGCCGGTCTCGGCATCGAAGACCTTGGCCTTGCCCATATCGACCTCGAAGCTGAAGGGCGCGCCCGGGGGCAGGGCATCCTCCGGGCGGACCCGGGCGATCACCTCGATCTCGCCAAGGGCGAAGACGATCATCGTGTCGGGGCCTGTCGGCTCGACCAGATCGACCGGGCGTTCGAAGACGAAACGGTCGGGGCCGGGCAGTTCGGTCCCGGCCATGAAGATCGCCTCGGGTCGGAGCCCAAGAACGACCTTGTGTCCATCGGGTGCGGTGACCCGCTCGGTGAACCTCGCAGGCAGGGGAAAGCGAAGCGCCCCCGCCGTGCCCTCGGCCACCTCCACCGAGAGCGCGCCCGTCTGCGCATCGCGCCGCAGGGCACCGGGCAGCATGTTCATCGACGGCGAGCCCATGAAGCTCGCGACGAAGAGGTCCACCGGATCGTCGTAGATCTCTCCGGGTTCGGCCACCTGACGGATATGGCCGTTATCCATCACCGCGATCCGGGTCGCCAGCGTCATCGCCTCGATCTGGTCGTGGGTGACATAGACGACGGTCTTGCCCAGCCGCTGGTGTAGCTTCTTGATCTCGGTGCGCATCTCGATCCGCAGCTTGGCGTCGAGGTTCGACAAGGGTTCGTCGAACAGGAACACCTCGGGCTTGCGCACCAGCGCCCGGCCCATCGCGACGCGTTGGCGCTGGCCGCCCGAAAGCTGACCGGGCTTGCGGTCCAGATAGGGGTGGATCTGCAGAAGCGTGCTGAACTCCTCGACTGCGGTGGCCTGTTCGGCGCGCGGGACGTGGCGGGTCTGCATCCCGAAGGTGATGTTCTCGCGCACCGTCTTGGTCGGGTAGAGCGCGTAGGACTGGAACACCATCGCGATGTCGCGGTCGCGCGGCGGGGTGTCGTCGACCAGCCGCCCGGCGATCTCGATATGGCCGTCGCTCAGCGTCTCGAGCCCGGCGATCAGGTTGAGCAGGGTGGACTTGCCGCAGCCCGAGGGCCCGACGAGGACGATGAACTCGCCCGCCTCGATCTCGAGGTGGATGCCCTTGATCACCTCGTTCGTTCCGAAGCGTTTGCGCACGCCCTGAAGAGAAATTCCCGCTGCCATTGCTACCCTTTCACCGCTCCGGCCGAGAGCCCGCGCACGAACCAAGCTCCGGCGACGACATAAACCGCCAGCGTCGGCAGCGCCGCGATGATCGCCGCGGCCATGTCGACATTGTATTCCTTCACCCCGGTCGAGGTGTTCACCACGTTGTTGAGCGCCACCGTCACCGGGTTGCTGTCGCCGATGGTGAAGGCCACGCCGAACAGGAAATCGTTCCAGATCTGGGTGAACTGCCAGATCACGGTCACCACGATGGCCGGCAGCGACATCGGCAGCACGAGCCGGAAGAAGATACCGAAGAAGCCCGCCCCGTCGACCTTCGCCGCCTGAATGATGCCGCTGGAAACCCCGATGAAGAAATTGCGGAAGAACAGCGTGGTGAAAGCGAGGCCATAGACCGTGTGTACGAGGATCAGCCCCGGGATCGTGCCCGCAAGGCCAAGCTGGCCCAGCACCCGCGCCATCGGCAGCAAGATCACCTGAAACGGGATGAAGGCGCCGAACAGCATCAGCGCGAAGATCGTGTCGGCGCCGCGAAAGCGCCACTTGGTCAGCGCATAGCCGTTGAGCGCGCCCAGTATCGTCGAGATCGCTACCGCCGGCACGGTCATCATCACCGAGTTCCACATATAGGGTGCCAGCCCGTTGCAGCGCACGCCCACGCAGGCGCTGTTCCACGCTTTCTCCCAGGCGCTGAAGTCGAACTCTTTCGGCAGGCTGATCAGCGAGCCCTCGCGGATCTCGGTCAGCGATTTCAGCGAGGTCGAGATCATCACCAGAAGCGGGATGAGGTAGTAGATGCAGAACACCCCGAGCACGGCGAACAGCACGGCGCGCATCAGGCTGTGATGCAGCCCCCGGCGCTGGACGATCCCGCTTGCGTTGCGCCCGCTCATCCGCTGGTCTTCCTCAGTTCCGAGTAGAGATAGGGCACGATGATCGCGATGACCGTCATCAGCATCATCGTGGCGCTCGCCGCCGCTACACCCAGCTCGCTGCGCTGGAAGGCGAAGGAATACATGAAGGTGGCGGGCATGTCGGTCGCATAGCCCGGGCCTCCGCCGGTCAGCGCGATCACCAGATCGAAGCTCTTGATCGCGAGATGGGCGAGGATGATGACGGTGGACAGGAACACCGGCCGCAGCATCGGCAGCACGATCCCGGTATAGGTGCGCCACAGCCCCGCGCCGTCGATCGCCGCCGCTTTCAGGACCTCGTCATCGACCGAGCGGAGCCCGGCCAGAAACAGCGCCATCGCGTAGCCGGAGCTTTGCCAGACGGCTGCGATCACCACCGTGTAGATCGCGTAATGAGAGTTCACCAGCCAGTCGAAACTGAAATTCTCGAAGCCCGCCTGATGCATCAGCCGCTCCAGCCCGAGGCCGGGGTTCAGCATCCATTTCCAGACTGTACCGGTGACGATGAAGCTGAGCGCCATCGGGTAGAGGTAGATCGTGCGGATCACCCCCTCGATGCGCACTTTTTGGTCGAGCAGGATCGCCAGCAGGATGCCGATCGCCATCGAGATCGAGATGAACAGGCCCGAGAAGACGAAGAGATTGCGGATCGCCACATACCAGCGTGGCGTCTCCCAGAGCCGGACATATTGGCTCAGCCCGTCGAACTCGTAGTTGGGCATCACTCCTGACCGGGTCAGCGAGATATAGGCCGTCCAGAGGATGAAGCCGTAAACGAAGAACAGGCTCGCCGCGAAAAGCGGCGAGACCACGATCGCGGGCAGGCGCCGTTCCAGCGCCCGCCCGAACCTTGCCATGGGCCCCGTGCCTCCGGGCATTGCAGGCCCTAGTTTTCCTGCGCGCGCTTGATCGCGGCCGCAAGTTGCTTGACCGCGTCCTCGGAACTCATGTCAGAGTTGAAGAAAGCGGTCACGAGATCGAGGAACTCACCCCGCACCGAGCGCGGCACCGCCATCTCATGCGCCATCGACGGCACCAGCGTGTCGTTCTCGATCGCCGCCAGCAGGTCTTCATGCGAGCGCTTCGCGCAGGCGTCGAAATCGTCGAGCGGCACGTCCGTGCGCGCCGGGATCGACCCCTTGGCGAGGTTGAACACCTTCTGGAACTCGGGCGACATGATCAGTCGTGCAAGCACTTTCTGACCCTCGATACGGTCCTCGCCCTCCACCTTGAAGAAGGTGAAGCTGTCCGAGTTCAGCACGAAGCCCTTGCCCGGCGTGGGCCAGCACAGGAAATCCTGTTCCGGTACTTTGCCGGCGGCAAGGAATTCGCCCTTCGCCCAGTCGCCCATGATCTGGAAACCGGCCTCGCCGCGCATCACCATCGCGGTCGCGAGGTTCCAGTCGCGTCCCGAGAAGTTCGGATCGACATAGCCGCGCAGCTTGCGCAGCTGGTCGAAGGACTTGACCATCATGTCCGAGGTCAGAGCCTCCGGATCGAGCTCCACCAGCGCCTTGCGGAAGAAATCGGCGCCGCCGATGCCAAGCACCACGTCCTCGAACAGCGTCGCGTCCTGCCACGGCTGACCACCATGGGCGAGCGGCACGATGCCTGCCGCCTGCAGCTTGTCGGCGGCCGCGTTGAACTCGTCCCATGTCGTGGGCATCTCCTCGACGCCTGCCTTTTTCAGCGCCTCGGGGTTGGCCCACATCCAGTCGACTCGGTGGATGTTGACCGGCGCGGCGACGTATTTGCCCTGATATTTCATGATCTCTGCCAGCGCCGGCGGCAGGACCGAGTCCCAGTTGCCTTCGTCCGCGACGGACTGGACGTCGTTGAGCGCGCCTTGCTCGGCCCATTCCTGAATGCCCGGCCCCTTGAGCTGGACAGCCGTCGGCGGATTGCCGGCCACGACGCGGGCGCGCAGCGCCGTCATCGCGGCATCGCCGCCACCGCCCGCGATCGGCGAGTCGATCCATTCGCCGCCCTCGGCCTCGAAGGCTTTCTTCAGTTCTCCGACGGCCTTGGCCTCGCCGCCCGAAGTCCACCAGTGCAGGACCTCGACCGTGCCATCCGCCCGCGCGACGCTCGCGGAAAGCGCGCCAGCGACGCTTACCGCCGCCATCATGGCTTTACAAATATGCATGTTTTCCTCCTCCTCCCGGTCGAGTTCGCGGTGCAAGATCGCAGCCCGACACGCGATTTAGGCTGAGACGACATGCGCAGGACGTCATTGATCTCGATCAACGATTTGTGAATCGCGGGTGAGGCGGACGGGGCAGACGCGAGTGTGACCCGTGCATCCCTACGCAAGTCCGGGCGATTGCGCTGCCTGCCGAAAGGCTTACCATCGCTTCGGGATGACGGAAGGCCTCGTGATGCAGGATACCGACGCCGCGCCAGCTTTTGCCGAAACCGCCGAGGCGGTGATCGTGCGTCTGTCCGTCCCCTTTCCGAACGGGCTGAGCGCTAACGAAGCCGCCACGCGCCTCGCGCGCCACGGGCCGAACGCTCTGCGACGTCCCAAGCCCCGAAGCGCATTGCGCATCCTGCTCCATCAGTTTCAGGGGGTGATCGTCGCGCTTCTCGTTCTGGCAACGGTGTTCTCGCTGGTCATCAACGATATCGTCGAGGCACTGGCGATTCTCGTCGTGCTGCTCTTGAACGGCGCGATCGGGTTTTTCACCGAGCTGCGCGCCACCCGCTCGATGGAGGCGCTGTTCAGCGTCGCCGAGGTCCGCACCCGCGTCCGTCGGGACGGGATTCTGATCGAGGTGGATGCCCGCGATCTCGTGCCGGGCGATCTCGTGGTGCTCGAAGCGGGCGATGTGGTGACCGCCGATCTGCGGCTCGTCGAGGCGTCGGGGCTTCATTGCGACGAATCCGTGCTGACCGGCGAGTCCCTTTCGGTTCTCAAGACCACCAAACCGCTACCATCCGATGCGGTGCTGGGGGATCGCACCAATATGGGGTTCAAGGGAGCGGCCGTCACACGGGGGGCCGGAACCGGCGTGGTGGTGCGGACCGGCATGGAGACCGAGATCGGCAAGATCAGCCAGCTTGCGATGGCGGCCAGCACGGAACCCACACCGCTCGAACACCAACTGACGCGGCTCGGGCAGCGATTGGTCTGGCTGACGATCTTTCTTGCCGTCGCGATCATCGTCACGGGGCTGGCGCAGGGCCACCCGCTCACCAGTATGATCCAGACCGGGGTCGCCCTTGCCGTGGCCGCGATCCCCGAAGGCATCCCTGTTGTGGCCACCTTGTCGCTTGCGCGCGGGATGTGGCGCATGGTGCAGCGCAATGCCCTGATCAGCCGCCTGTCCTCGGTTGAGACGCTCGGTGCGACGACGCTGATCCTGACGGACAAGACCGGAACCCTGACCGAAAACCGGATGAGCGTGGTGCAGGTCTTGCTCGACGGGGGGAGCGTGGATCTGGATGGGCCGGAGACCGGTGTCGCGGAGGACCGTCTGCGCGCCGCGTTGAAGATCGGCATGCTGTGCAACAATGCCGAGCTGGGCGACGGCGATGAGGGCCGGATCGGCGACCCGACCGAACTGGCCTTGCTGAGTGCGGCACGACAGGCGGGGGTGACCGAGGACGAAGTGGAGCCACGCCTGCTCCAACATGCTTTCGAGAGCGATAGCCTGATGATGGCGACCGTCCATGCGTTGCCGGACGGGGGCGCGCTCTATGCAGTGAAGGGCGCGCCCGAGGCGGTGATCGCCTCTTGCTCCGAGGTTCTGGGGGCGGAAGGCCCGCGCCCTCTGAGCGCCGAAGACAAGGCCGACTGGATCGCGCGGAACGCGGATGCCGCGAGCGAGGGGCTGCGTGGGATCGGCCTCGCGATGAAGCAGACGGACGGGACGGAGGACGCGCCCTATGAGGGGCTGACGCTTGTAGCGATTGCCTGCCTCGCCGATCCGTTGCGCAAGGATGTGCCCCCCGCGATTGCGGCCTGCCAGAGCGCCGGGGTCCGGGTGATCATGCTGACGGGCGATCATGCCGAGACTGCCGCGCGCATTGCGAAGGATGCCGGGATCAGCGGAAACGGTGCGGTGGCGATCGAGGGGCGAGACCTCACCGGGCTCGATCTGGAAAGCGCCCCGGAGGAAACGCTCGACCGCCTGCGCAAGGCCAGCGTCTTCGCCCGCGTCGCTCCGGCGACGAAGCTGGACCTCGTCAGCTTCTATCAGCGCGAGGGGGAGACCGTCGCGATGACGGGCGACGGAGTGAATGACGCGCCGGCGCTGAAGAAAGCCGATATCGGCATCGCGATGGGACAGCGCGGCACTCAGGTCGCTCGCGAGGCGGCGCATATGGTGCTCAAGGACGACGATTTCGCGACCATCGTCGAGGCGGTGCGACAGGGCAGGGTGATCTTCGGCAATATCCGCAAATTCATCGTCTACCTGATGTCGTGCAATCTTTCGGAGATCCTTGTGGTCGGGATCGCCGTGGGGGTGGGGCTTCCTTCACCGCTCCTGCCGCTGCAGATCCTGTTTCTCAATCTCGTCACCGATGTCTTCCCCGCGCTGGCGCTCGGTTTGGGGCATGGGGACGGCCATGAGATGCGCCGCCCGCCCCGTGACCGTGCCGAGCCGATCCTCGCGCGCAGGGAATGGGGACGCATCATTGCGCTCGGGGTCATCGTGACGCTGGCGACGATGCTGTCTTTCGGGGGGGCGCTCTACGGTCTGCAGCTTGAGCCCGCCGCCGCCGTCACCGTGGCCTTCGTCACACTCGCGCTGGGCCAGCTGTGGAACGTGTTCAACATGCGCGAGGCCGACACCCATGCCCTGCGCAACGATGTGACGCGCAACCCCTATGTCTGGGGGGCGCTTGTCCTGTGTCTCGTGCTGATCGCCGGGGCGCTGTGGCTGCCGGGGCTCTCCGATGTGCTGCAGCTGCCGTCGCCCGGAATCGCGGGGCTGACGCTCGCCGGGGCGATGAGCCTGCTGCCGCCGCTGCTGGGGCATCTGGTCGTATCGCGCGCAACCCGCAGATAATTTCCGCTCCCGCGTTGAGCCACATCAATGAAACTGCCTCCTGTCTTCGCCTAGGCAAGATTATGGCCGTTCGTGACAGGGGGCGGCCCATCGACTGGCATCACCTTGGGAGGAGGCGTGATGACTTGGGCGATTATCCGAAAGTCGGATGCCGAACGGGCAGCCGCAACGTTGACCGATGAGGTCCGCAAGGCGTTCACATGGGACACCGCGCGGGCGATGCTCGACGGCTTTCCCGATGGCGGGTTGAACATCGCCTACGAGGCGGTGGATCGCCATGTCGCCGCGGGCCATGGGGCGGATGAGGCGATCCTGTGGCTGGGCAAGGACGGCGCGCGAGAAAGCCTGAGCTACGGCGATCTCGCCGCCCGGACCGCACGCTTCGCCAATGTGCTTAAAAGCCACGGACTGAAACCGGGCGATCGGCTCTTCGGTCTCGCGGGACGAGTTCCCGATCTCTACATCGCCGCGCTGGGCACGCTGAAGGCCGGGATGATCTTCTCGCCGCTCTTTTCCGCCTTCGGGCCCGAGCCCTTGCGCACCCGGCTCGAGATCGGCGAGGCCAACGCGCTGATCACGACTGCCTCGATCTATCGCCGCAAGATCGCCGCCTGGCGCGACGAAATCCCTTCCCTCAAACTGGTGCTGATCATCGGCGACGATGCACCCGACGATTGCGTAGCACTCGGCCCCGCGATGGCGGCGGCCTCGGAGGAGTTCGAGACGGTCCGCACGGCCCCAGAGGACCCCGCGCTGATCCATTTCACCTCCGGCACTACGGGCCGTCCGAAAGGCGCGGTGCATGTCCACAACGCGGTGGTGATGCACGCCGCCGCAGGGCGCTACGCGCTCGAACTGACGCCGGGCACGCGCTACTGGTGCACCGCCGATCCGGGCTGGGTGACGGGCACCTCTTTCGGGATCATCTCGCCGCTGGTGAACCGGGTGCGGATGGTCGTCGACGAGGCCGATTTCGATCTCGACCGCTGGTATGGCATCCTTGAGCGCGAGCAGATCGAGGTCTGGTACACCGCGCCCACCGCGATCCGCATGATGATGCGCGCAGGGAAAGAGGCGGCCGCGCCTTACGATTTCTCGAAGCTGCGGTTCATGGCTTCGGTGGGCGAGCCGCTCAACCCCGAGGCCGTGGTCTGGGGCAACGAGGTCTTCGGCAAACCTTTCCACGACAATTGGTGGCAGACCGAGACCGGCGGCATCATGATCGCCAATACTCGCGCGATGGATGTGCATCCCGGCTCGATGGGCAAGCCGCTGCCCGGGATCGAGGCGGGGATCGTCGAGCGTGTCGAGGATGGGCTGCGCGACTGCAAGCCCGGCGAGATCGGCGAACTGGCGCTTCGCCCCGGCTGGCCCTCGATGATGCGCGCCTATCTGCACGAAGAGGCACGCTACAAGAAGTGCTTCGTGGATGGCTGGTATCTCTCGGGCGATCTCGCGATGCGCGATGCGGAGGGCTATTTCTGGTTCGTGGGCCGCGCCGACGATCTGATCAAATCTTCCGGTCACCTGATCGGCCCCTTCGAGGTCGAGAGCGCGCTGATCGAGCACCCGGCAGTGGCCGAGGCCGCCGTGATCGGCCTGCCGGACGAGACCGCAGGCGAGGTCGTGAAGGCTTACGTCGCGCTCAATCCGGGCTTCGAGCCATCGGAAGATCTCGAACGCGACATTCGGGGCCTTGCGCGCAAGAAGCTCGGCGCGGCGGTCGCCCCGCGCGAGGTGGTGTTCCGCAAAACCCTGCCGAAGACCCGTTCGGGCAAGATCATGCGCCGTCTGCTGAAGGCGCGCGAGCTGGGCCTGCCGGAAGGCGATATTTCGACGCTGGAGAGTGACGAGACATGACTGCCGACAAACCGCATCTGACCCATGACCACATCCGCGAATTGCTCACGGCGATGATCCGTGTGCGCCATTTCGAGGATAAATGCGCCGAGCTCTACACGCAGGAGAAAATCCGCGGCTTCCTTCATCTCTACGATGGCGAGGAGGCGGTGGCCTCGGGCGTGATCCCGCGGCTTGGCCCCGAGGATCGCGTGGTGGCGACCTATCGCGAGCACGGCCATGCGCTGGTGCGCGGCGTGCCGATGGAACGCGTGATGGCCGAGATGTATGGCAAGGCTACGGGCGCCTCGGGCGGGCGGGGCGGCTCGATGCATATCTTCGACGCCGAGCGCAATTTCTATGGCGGCAACGCGATCGTGGGGGGCGGGCTGCCGCTGGCCGTGGGTCTCGCGCTGCGCGACCGGATGATGGGTGCGCCAAACGTGACCGCTTGCTTCTTCGGCGAAGGCGCGGTGGCCGAGGGCGAATTCCACGAGTCGATGAACCTCGCGCAGCTCTGGTCACTGCCGGTGCTGTTCGTGTGCGAGAACAACGGCTACGCGATGGGCTCGGCCCTGGCGCGGACCGAGGCCGAGACCGACATCCGGCGCAAGGCGGCGGCCTATGGCACTGTGACCGAACAGGTGGACGGGATGGATGTGGTCGCGGTCGAGGCGGCCACCCGTCGCGCGCTCGCTGCGATCCGCGAGACCGGCAAACCCTATTTTCTCGAATGTCTGACCTATCGCTTCCGGGCGCATTCGATGTTCGACGCCCAGCTCTATCGCGACAAGGACGAGGTGGCCGCGTGGCGCGAGAAGGGGCCGATCGTACGGTTCCAGACCTGGCTTTACAAGAGCGGGCTGATGCATCCCGAGGAGGTCGCGCAGATCGAGGCGGACGTCGAGGATGAGATCGCCGCTGCCGTCGCCTATGCCGAGGCGAGCGAGTGGGAGCCGCTCGAGACGCTCACCCGCCATGTCATGGCAGAGGACCGCCCCACGCCGCCCGCACCGCCCGAACCCAGCGCCGAGACCGTCGAGATGACCTATCGCGAGGCGGTCAAGCAGGCCATCCGCGACGCGATGACCCGCGACGAGCGCGTCTTCCTGATGGGCGAGGATGTGGGCGCTTACGGCGGGTGCTACGCGGTCTCCAAAGGGTTGATGGACGAATTCGGCGAGGATCGCATCCGCGACACGCCACTGTCGGAGTCCGGCTTCACCGGGGCCGGGATCGGCGCGGCGGCGGCGGGGATGCGGCCGATCGTCGAGGTGATGACGGTGAACTTCTCGCTGCTCGCGCTCGACCAGATCATGAACACCGCCGCTACGATCCGGCATATGTCGGGCGGGCAGTTCGGTGCGCCCGTGGTGATCCGTCTCGCGACCGGCGCGGGCAAGCAGCTGGCGGCGCAGCATTCCCATTCGCTTGAAGGGTGGTACGCGCATATTCCCGGGCTACGGGTTCTCGCGCCCGCCACGCTCGAGGACGCGCGCGGGATGCTGTGGACCGCGCTTAAGGATCCCGACCCGGTGCTGATCTTCGAGAATGTCATGCTCTACAACATGACCGGGCAGATCGCGGCGAATGCCGGGCCGGTCGATATCGACAAAGCCGCGATCCGGCGCGCGGGTAAGGATATCAGCCTGATCACCTATGGCGGATCGCTGTGGAAGACGCTGGAGGCGGCCGAAGCGCTGACAGGCGAGGGGATCGAGGCCGAGGTGATCGACCTGCGCTCGCTGCGCCCGCTCGATGACGCGACGATCATGGCCTCGCTTGCGCGCACGCGCCGCGCGGTGATCGTGGATGAGGGCTGGCGGTCGGGCTCGCTCTCGGCCGAGATCGCGGCCCGGATCGGCGAGCAGGCCTTCTGGCATCTCGATGCGCCGGTGGGGCGGGTGTGCTCGGCCGAGGTGCCGATCCCCTATCCCAAACATCTCGAGGACGCCGCCATTCCGCAGGTGCCCGCCATCGTGGCCGCCGTGAAGGCGACGCTTGGGAAAGGGTGACGCGATGGCCGTTTTCAAGATGCCCTCGCTCGGCGCGGATATGGAGGCGGGCAAGCTGGTCGAATGGCTGGTGAAGCCCGGCGATACGGTCAAGCACGGCGATATCGTCGCGGTGGTCGAGACCCAGAAGGGCGCCATCGAGATCGAGGTCTTCGAGGATGGCGTGGTCGAAAAGCTGATGGCCGAACTGGGCCAGAGCCTGCCCGTCGGTGCGCCGCTCGCCGTTATTCAGGCACCGGGGGAAGCCGGGGAGCACCCTTCGGAGGAAGCGCCGCCAGTTGCGCCGCAGACCGCGACCGAACCCGTCACGCCCGTTGCGGAAGCCGCGCCGCCGAGTGCTCCGCCTGCCGCCACCGGAGCAGGCATCGCCGCATCACCTGCCGCCAAGGCGCGCGCGGCGGAACTGGGGATCGCGCTGGAGAATATCACCGGCAGCGGGCCGGGAGGCGCGATCGTCCTCGCCGATGTCGAGACGACGAAACCCACCGCGGCACCGTCCCCGGCGCAAGATCGCGGCGCTTATCTCGCCGAGATGCGCAAGGCGATCGCCGCCGCGATGGCGCGGTCGAAACGCGAGATCCCGCATTACTACATCACTCACACGGTCGACCTCAGCTCTGCGAGCGACTGGCTAAGCGCCGCCAATGCGGACCGCCCGCCCGAAGAACGCATCCTGATGGGCGCGCTCCTGATGAAGGCGATGGCGCTGGCGGCACGCGAGGAAAAGGCGGTGAACGGGTATTTCGGGGAAGATGGGTTTACGCCCTCCGCGGCGATCCATCTCGGGCTGGCCATCGCGCTCAGGGGCGGGGGGCTCGTGGCCCCCGCGATCCTCGATGCCGACAAGAAGAGCCTGCAGGATTTGATGGAGGCGATGCGCGACCTCACGATGCGCGCCCGTGCCGGGCGGCTCAAAAGCTCGGAGATGAGCATGGCGACGCTGACCTTCTCGGCGCTCGGCGAAAGCGGGGTCGAGGCGATGGCCGGGATCATCGTGCCGCCGCAGGTCGCGATCGTCACCGCTGGCGCGCCCGGCCCGCAACCGCTGGTGCGCGACGGCGAAGTGATCGCCGCGCAGGCCGTCACGCTGACCCTCGCCGCCGATCACCGCGTGAGCGACGGGCGGCTGGGCTCGAAATTCCTGACCGCGATCGACGCGAAGCTGCAAACCCCGGAGGAGCTATGACCGAAGACGAAATCCGCAGCGCCTATATCGAGGAACTCGTGCGCGTCGCCCCCGATCTCGACCCTGCCGAAATCGCGGGCTCGGACCATCTGCAGGACGATCTCGAACTCGACTCGATGGATATCCTGAATCTGGTGATCGCGCTCAACCAGCGCTTCGGCGTCGCGATTGCCGAGGCGGATTACCCCCAGATCGCGACCCCGGATCTTGCTGCGGCGTTTCTCGCGCAGAGGGTGTGAGGGATTGGCTTAGGTGATCCGTCGCGGCATCCGACGTCTGATGGCGTCCGAACCGAGCAGAGGCTGGCATGAGGGGGCAATCAGAGGACGCGCGGCTGCTGGGGTGGGAAGCACCGCCGCACGGCTCGCAGATGCAGATATTTCGAAGCCTGGCCGCAAATCGAGGGCCCCTTGGTTTCTCGCTCGGATGCCAAACAGTCCAAATTGTACCTGCCCAGCCGAAGCCTCCGCGGAAGTTTCAACCATGAGAGGTTTCGGCACGCAGTGAATCAATTCGCTGTGACCGCGGACAAACCTGAGGAAATCCGCAGTGAACGGAGTCGCGTTCCTTTGCTACCAGTTGGCTATTCGTAACAATTGTCTATTCGCAAAAAGTCATTTTTCAGAGGGCCCCGGCCGTATCGCGAGCCTCTTGCGTCCTTGATGAGTTAGAGATGGAGATCGTGATGATCGAAACGCGTATCGAAGTAGAGTGCCTCGAAGACGGGGCCATCCGGCTGCGCAGAGGAGCGTGGTCGGACCGGGTGCCGCGCGCGCGGATCGACCACTGGGCGGACCACTATGAGCTGATGCATCTCAATAATGGCAATGCCGGCTATCTCGAACTGGCACGTGCTTTGCGGGAGGCCAAGGCGAAACTCCTGTCTTGATTGAACTGAACAGGTCGTCGCGGCCGCCTTCGTACCGACCCTCTCTCCAGACGTCAGTCGCCCCTAGGCAGAGTTTTCTGGCTTTGCTCAGGGTGACGGCCTGCAATGCAAGCGATACGCTTGTTTGTCGAGAATGGAGACAAACATGAAAATCGCGCTTGTTCAGCCGCATCCGCTTCCTTCTGACCCGGCGCAGATATTTGCGGCCATCGAGAGATGGGTGCGCGGCCTGTCCTCGCTCGGCGTCGATCTTGTCGTACTGCCCGAGCTGATCCTGCCCGGCTACAATCGGCCCGAGGATCATCGTGTGCAGGCGCAGCCCCTCGGGGGAGAGTGGTGCACCGCGATGGGCGATATCGCGCGCAAATACGAATGCGCGATCTGTTTTGGCTGGGCCGAACGGCTGGGCGATGACGTGTTCAACGCGGCGTCCGTCCTCGATAAAACTGGCGCGCGGGTCGGTCATTATCGCAAGATTCAGCTTTTTGGCGAGATGGAGCGCGCGAGTTTCGCCTTCGGGACGGAAACGCCGCCTGTCTTCGAGTTGAACGGCATCCGGACCGGCCTGCTGATCTGCTACGACATCGAGTTCCCGGAACACGCACGTACCTTGGCGAAAGCGAAGGCCGAGTTGATCCTCGTGCCGACGGCGAACCCGGTTGGCTACGATCACGTCCCCGATCTGCTCGTGCGGGCGCGAGCGAATGAGAACGCGGCCGTCGTGGTCTATGCGAATTACGCCGGTCCTGATCGCGATATCGACTTCGGTGGCAAGTCCGTGATCGCGGGTCCCGACGGACAGGCTGTGGCGCAGGCCGGAAGCGGGCCGACGACGTTGATCGCGGACCTGCCGAAATCCGCGGAATATCCAAGCGAGGTCATCTCGGTACAGCTCGATGATCTGCGCAGCGTGGAATAACCGCGGGACTTCGCGGCTCCCCTCCATTTGAAATTCTGCCTTGCGAGCATAGCTCCGAATTACGCGCCGCTTGGCGACGGAGCGACAGTCCAGCCCGGGTCTGGGCAGATATTTCGGAGGGAACATGGAAATCAACGCGGAATTCTCGGAGCGCGTGCTCGTTCATTCCGACACGCTCGACTGGCACGGCTCGCCGTCGGCGGGTGTCGAGCGGCGGATGCTCGACCGGATCGGCGACGAGGTGGCGCGGGCGACGAGCATCGTGCGCTTCGCCCCGGGGCACAGTTTCTCGGCACATACGCATGGTGGCGGCGAGGAATATCTCGTGCTCGAAGGCGTGTTCCAGGACGAGAGCGGCGATTATCCGGCGGGGACTTATGTGCGCAATCCGCCGCAGACCCGGCACCGGCCGGGATCGGAGGGTGGCTGCACGATCTTCGTGAAGCTCTGGCAGTTCGACCCTGACGACCGCAATCAGTTTCACAAGGATCTGCGGGCCGATCTTATCCAGACCGGCGAGGGCGTCGAGTGCGCTGAACTTCATCGCGACGCACGTGAGATCGTCCGCTATTTCCGGCTCGCGCCGGATGCGACCCTGTCGCTCGATGATCCGGGTGGGATGGAGTTGCTCGTGCTGGATGGGACGCTGTCCGAAGGCGGCGATGACCTGCGCAAGGGATCGTGGTTGCGCCTGCCTGACGGGCAATCGCTGCAGGTTCAGGCCGGGCCGGGCGGCGCCGAGTTCTGGAGCAAGACGGGGCATCTGCGCTTCGTTGCCGCGCCGAAACAGTGACAGGAATCCATTTCTCAAAATGACGAGGCTTCCATGAAAACGCAGGTCGCGATCGTGGGCGGCGGGCTCGCGGGCTTGGCGCTCGCGCGGGATCTGCACGCGCGCGGTGTCTCTTTCGAATTGTTCGAGGCGCGGCCGCGCTTTGGTGGACGGATCAAGGCGCTTGAGACCGCAACGGGCAGCGTCGATCTCGGCCCGTCATGGTTCTGGCCCGGCCAGCCCCGGATCGCCGCGCTCACCGAGGCGCTGAACCTGCGCAAGTTCGAGCAATTTGCGCGCGGCGCGGTGTCGCTGGAAGATGCGAGCGGCGAGGTTCACCGCAATATGGGCTTTGCCAGCATGGCGGGGTCGTGGCGTCTCGAAGGCGGCATGGTCGCGCTGACGAATGCGCTTGCCGCCGCTCTTCCCACCGCACAGCTTCATCCCGGGTCGCCCGTCGTCGAAATCGGGGCAGGGCCTTCGGTCACGCTTGAGGATGGACGGGTCTGCGAGGCCGAGCACGTCGTGCTGGCCGTGCCGCCCCGCGTTGCGGCGCATATGTCTTTCGCGCCGCAGTTGAGCGAGGCGCAGATGCAGGCGCTCCGCGCGATCCCGACTTGGATGGCGGGGCACGCGAAATTCGTCGCCCTCTACGAGCGACCGTTCTGGCGCGAAGCCGGGCTGTCGGGCGATGCGATGAGCCAGCGCGGGCCTCTTGCGGAAATCCATGATGCGTCCGGGCCGGACGGCACGCCGGCGGCGCTGTTCGGCTTTCTGGGCGTGCCGGCGCGGGCGCGGATCGGGCAGGAGGAGGTGGTCAAAGCTGCCGCCCTTGAACAGCTTGGCCGGATCTTTGGGCCCGAGGCGGCCAACCCTCAGACCTATGCGCTCGAAGACTGGGCCGTCGCGCCCGAAACGGCGACGGGGGCCGATCTCGAACCGCTCAGGTTCCACCCCGATTACGGCCTGCCGCCGGTGCTGCGCGGGCTCCGTGAGGGCCGTGTGCATTTCGCGTCTTCGGAAACCGCGCCCGAGATGGGCGGCTACATGGAAGGCGCGCTGGCGGCGGCGGAGCGCGTGGCGCATGACCTCGTGGGAGGGTTCGCGGCGACCCCATAGCCCGACGCGCTCAGCTATACGCCCCGTCACAACACGATTGACCCGCCCCGGATTGACCATATTCTTGAGTCTCGGGTGAATCTTGGTTCGCCTCGGCAATCGGATCTGAGGGAGGAGAGACGATATGTGCCATGTATTCGCCGGTCAGGACCCGGAGCGTTATTCCAGCGAGACGCGCAGGCTGCGGCTCAACGGCCAAAGCACGAGCATCCGGCTCGAGAACGCATTCTGGGATATTCTCGACGAGATCGCCGCGCGCGATGGGGTGTCCACGCCGACCTTCATCTCGACGCTGCATGCGGAAGTGCTCGAACTGCGCGGGGAGCCGTCGAACTTCACGTCGCTGCTGCGCTGTGCGTGCCTGAAATTCATGGAAATCTCGACCGATCGCGCCCCGCTCGCGGTCGCCGCAGAGTAAGCGCAAGCCTGACGACAAACATTCTTAAGGGGTAGTATAGACCTACTACCCGCCCCACCGCGGCCCGCTGCTAGGCTCTCAGGACAACTGACAGCACTACAGCGGGAGCAACCGGTGGCAAAATCCATTCATTCCATGATCCGTGTCCTCGACGAGGACCGCTCGGTCGCGTTCTACGACAAGGCTTTCGGCCTCAAGGTCGCCGACCGTCTCGACTTTCCGGATTTCACGCTCGTCTATCTGAGCAATCCCGAAAGCGAGTTCGAACTGGAACTCACCGTCAACAAGGGCCGGACCGAGCCCTATGACCTCGGCGATGGCTACGGCCATTTCGCGGTCTCGGTCGATGATCTCGAAGCCGAACATAAACGCTTCGAGGCGGAGGGCCTTGCGCCTCGCAAACTCGTGGAATTCGCGCCGGCAGGGGAGGTCGTCGCGAAGTTCTTTTTCGTGGCCGATCCGGACGGATACCAGATCGAGGTGCTCGCGCGCGAAGGCCGCTTCAAGTGAGATTTTCCTAAGGGAGACATCAGGGAGGAGACGACAATGGCAACCAAGGCAAGCTCGAAAGGGCTGACCAGACGGCAGCTGCTGGCGCGGGCAACCGTGGCGGGGGCGAGCTTCGTCGTGGGTTCGGGGTTCATGGCGGCGCGCAATGCCGCCTGGGCCACCGAGCTCTCGGCGCTCAAGCCCACGACCTTCGCGACGCTCGTGCAGATGGCGCGCGATATCTACCCGCACGACAAGGTCGACGACCAGTATTATGTCATCGCGGTGAAGGGCTACGACACTGCCGATACAGCTGACGAAATCGAAGCGGGGATTGCCGCGCTCGATGCGGCGGCACGCGGCAAAGGCTTCGCGAATTACCTCGAAACGGGCTGGGAGAAGGATCGCGTCGCGATCCTGCGGGGCATGGAGGAAAGCCCTTTCTTCCAGAAGATCCGGGGCGGACTGGTGACAGGTCTCTACAACCAGAAAGCGGTCTGGCCGATCTTCGGCTACGAGGGCGAGTCCTATTCCAAGGGCGGCTACATTAACCGCGGTTTTGACGACATCGACTGGCTGTAAGGGAGGCAGACATGGTTGCGAAATTTGATCTGAGCGACGACAGCGTCGTTGTCATCATCGGCACCGGCGCAGGCGGCGGCGTGCTGGCAAACGAGCTAGCGCAGAAGGGCGTCAAGGTCGTGGCGCTCGAAGCGGGCGGTCGCTATCTGCCCGAGGATTACATCAACGACGAATGGGAAAGTTTCGGCCAGCTCGCCTGGACCGAGCCGCGCACCACGAGCGGCGACTGGCGGGTGGCGAAGGACTTCTCGGGTCTGCCCGCATGGATCGTGAAAGCGGTCGGCGGCACCTCGATCCACTGGGCCGGGGCGAGCCTGCGCTTTCAGGACCACGAGTTCAAGACGAAGACCCATTACGGCAATGTCGACGGGGCGAACCTGCTCGACTGGCCGATCGATTCGGCCGAGCTTGCGCCCTATTACGACAAGGCCGAGGCCAAGCTGGGCGTGACCCGCACCGGCGACCGTCCGGGCCTGCCGGGCAACAACAACTTCAAGGTGCTGGAGAAAGGCGCGAAGTCGCTCGGCTATGCGGAGGTGAACACCGGACATATGGCGATCAACTCGATCGACTATGACGACCGGATGTCGTGCCAGCAGACGGGCTTCTGTTTCCAGGGCTGCAAATGGGGCGCCAAGTGGTCGTCGGCCTACACCGATATTCCGCGCGGCGAGGCGACCGGCAATCTGGAGGTGCGCGATCACTGCCACGTCGCCCGTATCCTGCATGACGATCAGGGCATGGCCTCCGGCGTCGAGTATTTCGACAAGGAGGGCAATCTGCAGATGCAGAAGGCCAAGATCGTCTGCGTCGCGGGCAACTCGATCGAGAGCCCGCGCGTGCTCCTGAATTCGCATTCGGCGATGTTCCCCGACGGGCTTGCGAACTCCTCTGGGCAGGTGGGGCGCAACTACATGCGCCACACCACGGGCTCGGTCTATGGCGTCTTCGACAAGCCGGTGAAGATGTGGCGCGGCACGACGATGGCGGGCATTGTCCGCGACGAGGCGCGCCACGATCCCTCGCGCGGTTTCGTCGGCGGATATGAGCTGGAAACGCTCAGCCTCGGTCTGCCCTTCATGGCGGCCTTCCTCGATCCGGGCGGCTGGGGGCGCGAGTTCACCTCGGCGCTCGACAGCTACGAGAACATGGCCGGGATGTGGATCGTCGGCGAAGACATGCCGCAGGAGACCAACCGCATCACCCTCAACCACAAGGTCGAGGACGCCTACGGGCTGCCGGTGGCCAACGTGAACTACACCGATCACCCGAACGACCGGGCGATGCGCGATCACGCTTATGCCCGTGGCGCTGCGATCTACGATGCGGTGGGGGCGACCCGGACGCTGCCGACGCCGCCCTATCCGTCGACGCATAACCTCGGCACCAACCGGATGTCCGAGAACCCGCGCGACGGGGTGGTGAACAAGCACGGCCAGACCCATGACGTGCCGAACCTGTTCATCTCGGACGGCTCGCAATTCACGACGGGGGCTGCGGAGAACCCGACGCTGACCATCGTGGCGCTCGCGATCCGGCAGGCGGATTTCATCGCCGGGGAGCTGTCCAAGGGTAACATCTGATCCCGAGAGGGTCAGCTAAGGCAAAAGAAGACCGGGCTGCCGAAGGGTGGCCCGGTTCTTTTTTGGGAACATTTGCCCATCTGCGCGCTTGCGCACAGGACATGCGGGACCTTCGCTAATTCAAATTTCCACGGGAAGCCCCACACTATCACCAACGATATTTGGAGGCTCCCATGACCTTTCGACCTGTCTCGGCCACCAGCCAAGCGCAACCCGCGCTCGAAGGCGCCGGCGTTCACCTGCATCGCGTGTTTGGCTTCGGTGATCCGTCGCTGACCGACCCGTTCCTGATGATGGACGACTTCCGCAACGACGATCCGCGGCTCTATTCCAAGGGCTTCCCGTGGCACCCGCATCGGGGCATCGAGACGATTACCTATGTGCTCGACGGCCAGGTGGAGCACGCGGATTCGCTCGGCAATCGCGGTCTTCTCGGCGCGGGCAGCGTGCAATGGATGACGGCGGGCTCCGGCATCGTCCATCAGGAGATGCCCTCGGGCAATGCCAAGGGGCAGATGCATGGGTTCCAGCTTTGGGCGAACCTGCCCGGCGCGCTCAAGATGACGGCACCGCGCTATCAGGACATCACCGGCAGCGACATCCCGATCGAAGGCGACGATGACGGCACGACCGTGAAGGTCATCATCGGCTCGTTCTGGGGCAAGACCGGCCCGGTCGACGGTATCGCCGCCAATCCGATGCTGCTCGACGTGTCGATCCCCGCAGGACGGCGCAAGGTGCTGCCGGTCGATACGCACTCCAATGCGCTCGCCTATGTGTTTGCAGGCTCCGGCACCTTCCGTGACGCCAGCGATCCCGTCGGCATCAAGGTCGAGAAGGAATATCGCGGGCAGGAGCTGAATATCCGCGACATGACCGGCAACCGCACGCTGGTCCGCTTCGGCGCGGGCGACGAGATCACGGTGCAGGCCGGGGACGAAGGTCTCCGCTTCCTGCTGATGACCGGCCGCCCGATCCAGGAGCCCGTCGCATGGCACGGCCCCATCGTCATGAACACGCAAGACGAACTGCGTCAGGCGCTGACTGAACTCAACAACGGCACGTTCATCAAACACGGGTGAGGGCGCCGTTGCCCCTCAGTCCCTTCCCAACACAGGAGAGAGAAATGGCACAACCGAAGATCGCAATCGTCTTTTATTCCACCTATGGCACCAACCATGCCGTCGCGCTGGCGGCTGCGGAAGCCGCCGAGGCCGCCGGGGCCGAAGTGCGCCTGCGTCGCATTCCCGAGACCGCCCCGAAAGCCGTCGTCGAAGGGCAGGACGCCTGGAAGAACCAGCTCGAGAAGATGAGCGACATTCCGGAAGTGACCACCGACGATATGGAGTGGGCCGAGGGCTATTTCTTCTCCGGACCGACCCGCTACGGCGTCTCCGCAAGCCAGATGCGCGCCTTCATCGACACGCTGGGCGGTCTCTGGGGCGCAGGCAAGCTCGCCAACAAGACCTTCACCGCGACGACCAGCGCGCAGAACGCGCATGGCGGGCAGGAGGCGACCATCCTCGGCCTCTACACCACGGCCATGCATTGGGGCTGCGTCATCGTTCCGCCGGGCTATACCGACGAGGCGATCTTCAATGCGGGCGGCAACCCCTACGGCTTCTCGACCAATGCCGGGGGCGTCGACGAGGCTGGCAAGGCCGCGATCGCCCATCAGGCGAAACGCCTCGTCGAGATGACGGCGAAACTCGTCGCCTGATCTGACTTAAGGTCTATTAAGCGCCCCCGCCTCTCTCGGCGGGGGCGTGCTTGTCTCCCGATCGCAAAGTGTCCAAACCATTCAATTCCCCGTGCGTCCGCCGATCAGCGTGGTATTTCGACTGAATGGATATCGTCGTCATCACCACGATTGTCGCGTCGCTTTTCCTCGTCATCGGGGTGGCGGAGCCATTGGCGGCGCGGCTGCGTCTTCCGTTCAGTGTGATCCTTGCGGGCATCGGTATTCTCATCGGTGTGGCGGCTGTGTTTTTCCTCCGGACCGAGCTGACCGACGCGCTCAACCCGGTGGCGGAAGCGATCCTGAACCTTCCGATCCGCTCGAACGTGTTCCTCTACGTGTTCCTACCCACGCTGCTGTTTCAGGCGACGCTGGGGATGGACCTGCGCAGGATGCTGGACGACTGGGTTCCCATCCTGATGCTCGCGGTTGTGGCGGTCGTCGCGGCCACCCTCAGCGTCGGTTACGCGCTGTCCTGGGTCAGTTCGATCCCGCTCACCGCGTGCCTGCTCATCGGCGCGATCGTGTCCACGACCGATCCGTCCGCCGTCGTCTCGATCTTCCGCTCGATCTCTGCCCCGCGCCGGCTGTCGCGGATCATCGAAGGGGAAAGCCTGCTCAACGATGCCGCGGCCATCGCGCTGTTCGGGCTTTTCATGGGCTTCGTCATGATGGGCGTGCCCGATCCGAAGCTGGGCGATGCGCTCGCCCGGTTTCCGTATCTCATCCTCGGCGGCGCGTTCACCGGCTGGCTGGTCGCGCGTATCGCCGTCGGGATGATGTCGTTCTTCCGGCGCCATGAGCTTGCCCAGCTCTCGATTTCGGTGGCGCTGCCTTACCTGGCCTATATCGGCGCGGAGCAAAGCATCGGCGCTTCGGGTGTCATCGCGGTGGTCGCCGCCGGTCTGACGCTGAACCTGACCGGGCCCGGACGTCTGCAACCGCAGACATGGATCAATCTGCGCGAGCTCTGGGGAGTTCTCGCGCATTGGGCGGGGGCCCTCATCTTCGTCCTGGCGGCGCTGTTGATCCCGAGACTTCTCGAAGAAATCCGCATCGGGGATATCGCCCTCGTCGGTGTCGTCGTCCTCGCGTCGATTTTCGCGCGCGCGGTGATCCTGTTCGGGCTTCTGCCACTTCTCACGGCGCTGCGGGTCTCACCCACGGTCGAGCGGCCCTATCGGGTCGCCATCCTCTGGGGCGGGTTGCGCGGGGCGGTGACGCTCGCGCTGGCGCTGGCGGTGACCGAGAGTTTCCGCGTCCCCGACGAGGTTCAGCGCATGGTCGGCATCCTCGCCACCGGCTTCACCCTGTTCACGCTGATCGGGCAGGGCACCACGCTGCGCTGGATCATCGGTCGGCTGGGGCTGGACCGGCTGTCGCCGATCGACGATGCGCTGTCACGTCAGGTCGTCGCCGTCTCGCTGCAGAAAGTGCGCGAAGACCTCGCGCGGACCACCGAGAATTACGAACTCAGCCGAGACGTCGTCCGCTCCGAAGCCAAGCGGTTCGGGGAGCGGCTGGAGGGCGCGGTCAAGGCCGCCGACGACAGTCAGGACATCCACGACCGCGACCGCATCACCCTGGGGCTCATCGCGCTCGCCGGCCATGAACGCGACACCATCCTGATGCGGGTGCGGGAGCGGACGATCGCCTCTCGCATCGCCGAACAGGTTCTGTCGAACGCCGACCGCCTCATCGAGGGCGCACGCGCGGACGGGCGGCACGGCTATAACCGGATCGCGCGGCGCAGCGTCAAATATGGCTTCGGGTTCCGCGTCGCGAATATCCTGCATCGCCGCCTCCACCTGTCGCGCCCCCTCGCGCGGATGACGGCGGACCGGTTCGAGATGCTCCTGTCGCAGCGTCTGGTGCTGCGCGATCTCGGCGGCTTCATCAGCGGCCGCATCCGCCGCATTCATGGCAAGCGCGTGAGCGACCTGCTCTCTGACCTGCTTTCGCGCCGCATCGAAATCGTGGAAACTGCGCTGCAGGGGCTGCGTCTGCAATATCCCGGCTACGCCGAAGAGCTCGAACGACGCATCATTCGCCGGGCCGCGCTGCGGCTGGAGGAGCGCGAATACGAGACGATGCGCGAAGACGGCCTGATCGGCGATGAGGTCTACACCAAGCTCCGGGCCGCCCTTGCGCAGAAGCGGTCGCGCGCGGAGGATCGCCCCAAACTCGATATCGCGCTGCGGCGCATCGAACTCGTTCGGCAGTTTCCGCTGTTCTCCGGGTTGAACGCCCGGGACCAGAAACGCTTGAGCCGTTTGCTCAAGGCGCGGCACGCCAATGCGGGGGAGGTCATTCTCGGTCGCGAAAGCGTCGCGAAAAGCGTGTTCTTCATCGCCTCCGGGGCCGTCGAGGTCGAGGCGGCCAACCAGACGTGGCGGCTGGGTCGCGGCGAGATGTTCGGTCAGCTGTCGATCCTGATGAGACGGACGCGCAGGACCGAAGTGCGCGCGATCACCCCGTCGACTCTTCTGGAATTGGACGAAGCCCGCTTCCGTCGCCTGCTGAGCCGTAGCAAGTCACTGCAGGAGGCCGTCCGCGCCAGTGCGGAGAAACGCGGCATCGCTCCTGACGCGCTCCTCGCGGATGTCGAGAGGGCGCGTCAGTAGCGGGTCGGCTTTGGTGCTGCGAAAAGGCTCCGATCGCTTACATCGGGTTTTCGATGTTCGCTTTCATGTTCGGAACGTTTGCAGCGGTCGCCGTGCCCTCGGTTTGGGTGCAGGCGGCCAGAATGCTCATGGCGCAGCATGCGACCAGAGCGAGTACGGCCTTTTTCTTCATCGGGCTTTGCATGTCGGGTTCCTTTCAAAACGACTCGGGCCCTCAAAGTGAACGGACCAGTTCAACTATTTGAGGTGCACCGTGGTCGCGGCAAGATTTTTCGGTTGCTGTGGATGTATTTAGCCTCACTGACGCAGCGGCGCCACGCAGAGGAATTGCCAGCGCGCATGAGCGGAAGATTGCCGCAAGGGTATTTCTCGATGGCAGGCCCCGAAGATGGAGGCCTAATCGTCAGCTCGAAAGGTCACGCGGCGTCAGAAACTAACTTTGACATAGTTGCCCAATTCAAGTCACAACATCGCCGCTCTTGCATGTGATCCAGCCGTCGTAGGCGAGCCGCACAGGTCCATTCGGAGCCACTCGCGTCCAACGGAGGTATTGATTATGAATGTTAAACACGTGTCGCTTGAATTGTTGGTTAAGCTTGATGAGCGTGGTGTGGCTGAAGTGGGCAAATTCTCCCTTAATTTCCAGGACGACACCCGTGACGCTCTCGGGGACTCGATCAACTTGAAAGGCTTGGCGACACTGGCGCAGCCGGAAAAGGTGTTCACCCCGGCCTTGCGCACCGAATTGCTCGACCAACGCGCGACTTTCGATCCGCAGAAATTCTCGGTCTCCGTCAACGTGAGTTCCTACGCTACCTCCGATCCCTATATCGAGATCGAACGCCGGTGGCGCATCGCCCTCGTCACCTTCCTCGAGGGCTACATCATGCAGTCCCAGCCGATGCTCTCGTCGCTCAAGGTTCGGGGCGCCTATGCGGAACAGCTCGCGGCCTCGAATGCGCCGCTGCACTGATCGGTAGTCCTCACCCTCATCGACTTTCTTATCCCGCGCAGATGTCGCGGTAGTCCTCGGGTTCGCGGTGAAGCGCGAAGTTGAAGACGTTCTCGCGCAGCTCGCGGCAGCGGTCGAGGTCGATTTCGGCCATCGCCAACTCATCGCCGAACCCTTGGGTCTTGGCGATGATCTCGCCGGTGGGCGCGATGATGCACGTGCCGCCGATCAGATCACAACCCTCTTCGCGCCCCGCTTTCGCGGTGCCGATCACCCAGCACCCATTCGCGTAAGCCCCCGCCTGCATCGACAGGTGGTTGTGGAAGTCCTGCAGGTGATCATGCTCGGGCGCGAGCGGGTAGTGCACCGGCGTATTGTAGCCCAGCATCACCAGCTCCGCCCCGCGCAGACCGAGCACGCGGAAAGTCTCGGGCCAGCGGCGGTCGTTGCACAGGCACATGCCCAGCTTGCCGCCGAACCCGTCGAAGACGCCAAAACCCAGATTGCCATGCTCGAAATAGCGCTTCTCCAGATGCTGGAAGGGGCGCCAGTCTTCGTATTCCGGATGGCCGGGCAGGTGGATCTTGCGATATTTGCCAATGATCTGGCCGGTCTTGTCGACGGTGATCGAGGTGTTGAACCGGCGCTTCTCGCCGTTCTCGTAGGCGATCTCCGCATAGCCGAGATAGAAGCCGACACCGAGCTCGCGGGCGGTATCGAACAGCGGCTGCACCTCCGCATTCGGCATCTCGGTCTCGTAGAACGCGTCGAGCTCGGCCTCGTCCTCGATCAGCCAGCGCGGGAAGAAGGTGGTCAGCGCCAGTTCGGGAAAGACGACCAGTTCCGCGCCGCGTCGATGGGCGTCGATCAAAAGCTTCTGCATCCGCGCCACGGCGGAGGCGCGCGGCTCGTCACGCGCAATCGGTCCAAGCTGTGCGGCGGCGGCAATGAATTTGCGGGTCATGGCAACTGTCCTGTCTCGGTCGTTTGAAATTCGGGCGCGTCCTGAAGTTCCGCCTGCTGGCAGACGACATCCATCAGCACCTGTGCCCCGCCCGCGATGTCCGAGGGGGCGGTATATTCGTGAATGTTGTGGCTGACCCCGTCCTGCGAGGGCACGAAGATCATGGCCGAGGGGCAATTGGGCGCGAACATCTGCGCGTCATGGCCCGCGCCCGAGGGCATCCGGCGATGGCCCAGCCCGCGCGCATGGGCGGCGGCCTCGACGCTGTCCACAAGCGCCGGGTCGAACTCCACCGGCTCGAAGCGGGCCAGTGTCCGGCGGGTGATCGCGCAGCCCCCCGCGCGTGCGAAATCCTGTGCGGCGCGCCAGAGCCGGGTCTCGGCCTTTTGCAGCGTGGCCTCGTCGGTATGGCGCAGATCGACGGTCATCACCGCTTCCTGCGGCACCACGTTCACCAGATCGGGCGAGACGCGTAGGCGCCCCACGGTCGCGACCTGCGGCGGGCCGTGATCGGCGGCGATCTGCTGCGCCTCGACCGAGATCCGTGCCGCCACCGCGCCTGCATCATGGCGCAGCGCCATCGGCGTCGTGCCCGCATGGGCCGAGGCGCCCGTGACGGTGATCTCGGTCCAGGAAATGCCCTGCACGCCGGTGACGACGCCGATCTGCAGCTCCTCGGTCTCCAGCACCGGGCCCTGCTCGATATGCAGCTCCAGATAGCTATGGGGTTTCAGCGCGCCGACCGGGGCGCGGCCTGCGGCATCGATGGCGGCGAGCGCATCGCGCAGGCGCACCCCGTCGATGCCTTCCACCTCCAGCATCTCGTCGAGCGGCAGCGCGCCTTGCGCCACGCCCGAGCCCATCATGTCCGGGGCGAAGCGCGCGCCTTCCTCATTGGTGAAGAACGCGACCGCAACGGGGCGGCGGGTGCGCGCGCCAGCCGCATTGAGCGCCTCGATCACCTCCAGCCCTGCCAACACGCCGAGGCTGCCGTCATAGAGACCGCCCGTCGCGACCGTATCGATATGTGAGCCCATCAGAACCGGCGGGCCGTCTTCCTCGCCCGCGCGGATGCCCCAGCAATTGCCGATGACGTCCGTGGTGATCTCAAGGCCCAGCTCGCGCATCCAGTTCATCACGAGGGCACGGCCTTCGGCGTCTTCAGGGGAAAGTGCGAGACGCTTCACGCCGCCGCCGGGCAGGGCACCGATCTGTCCGAGCCGTTCCAGCCGCGCCATCAGGCGCTCGATGTCGATCGCGATACTCATGCCGCGCCCCGAACTTCGGCGGCGCTGCGGCCGACGAGGGTTTTGAACAGCGCGGCATCGGTGTCGCCTTCCGTGCCGAAACACAGGATGCGGGAGTTCGCCTCGATCCCGAGGGCTGCGCGCGCGTCGCCGTTCTCGGCGGCGGCAAGGAAGGCTGCGAGCCCCGCCACGGCGGATTCTCCGGCGGCCACGGGCGGATCGCTCCCCTCGGGGTTGGCCAGCGCACGCATCACCGCGACGGCATCGGGGTCGGCGACGGACATCACCGCGAAGGTCAATGGCTCCAGCACGTCCCACGCCAGCAGCGAGACCTCGCCACAGGCCAGACCTGCCATCAGCGTGTCCAGATCGCCCTCGACGGCGGTGGGTTTGCTTTCGCGGATCGTCTCGAGCCAGCAGGCCGATTGGTCGGGATCGGCAAGGATCACGCGCGGAGCATCGGGGCCGTAACGGCGCGCGAATTGTGCCGCGACCGCCGCCGCCAGCCCGCCGACGCCGGTCTGGATGAAGATATGGGTGGGCGGGGTGCCGAGCGTATCGGCCGCCTCCGCCGCCATGAGCTCGTAGCCCTGCATCACGTCTTTCGGAATCTCGGTGTAGCCCGGATAGGAGGTGTCGGAGACGACGAACCAACCCTCGCGCGTGGCGGTCTCCTGCGCCTCGCGGACGCTGTCGTCGTAATTGCCGGCGCAGCGGCGGACCTCGGCGCCATAGGCCTCAATGGCCTCCTTGCGGCCCTCGGAAACCGTGGCGTGGATGAAGATCACACAGCGGCAGCCGAAGCGTTGCGCGCCCCATGCGACCGAGCGCCCGTGATTGCCGTCGGTGGCGCAGCAGACGGTCAGTTGCGAGACGATATCGGCATATTTGCCCGCCACGATGTCTTCGGCGCTGGGTTCGGGGATGTCCTTGGCCTTCGCGATCTCGCGGGCCAGAAGCCGCAGCACGGCATAGGCGCCGCCCAAAGCCTTGAAGCTGCCGAGACCAAAGCGCCCGCCCTCATCCTTGAACCGAATCTCGGCCACGCCCGCCTTTTCCGCCATTGCGGGCAGCGAGACGAGGGGCGTCGGCGCGTAGCCGTCCCACGACGAAATCGTGCGCTTGGCCAGATCGAAAGCCGCGTCGTTCAGAACGGCCTCCTGCTTGGGCCCATAGCCTTTC
Organism: Thioclava sp. F36-6; assembly: GCF_002020305.1. Classification (NCBI taxonomy): domain Bacteria; kingdom Pseudomonadati; phylum Pseudomonadota; class Alphaproteobacteria; order Rhodobacterales; family Paracoccaceae; genus Thioclava; species Thioclava sp. F36-6. The sequence goes on from NZ_MPZX01000001.1 coordinate 579,865, forward strand.
GCGGCGTCGTAATGCGGGTTCAGAATGAGCTCGTTGGATTGCCCCTCTCCGAGGGCATTTTCGAAAATCATGGTGGGGTCCTTGTGGTTGGTCATCGCGCTCAGGCCCCCGTCTTGGAGGCGCGGCGGCGGATCAGCTCGGCCAGCGCCACGAGGGCGATGTTGCCGAACACGATCATCACGGCGAGCGCGTTGAGTGAGGGAGAGAGCGCGAAGCGGAAGTCGGCGGCGACGAGCACCGAAAGCGGTTGCGCGCGGCCCGAGACGAAAGCGGTCAGGACGTATTCGGCCGAGGACAGCACGAAGGCCACGACCCATGACGCCATCAGCCCGTTCGCCATCAGCGGCAGCACCACCCGGCGGAAGGCGGAGATGCCCGAGGCGCCCAGATCGGCGGCCGCTTCCAGCAGTCCACGGTCGATCCGGATCAGCACCGAGGCGATCACCAGCGTTGAGAAGGGAAGCACGATCACCGTCTGCGCGGCGATCACCGTCAGCAGGCTGCGCTCCACCCCGGTCTCGTTGAACATGATCAGCTGCGCCACGGCGAGGATCAGCTTCGGGATCAGGAAGGGCGCGAGCAGCAGCACCGCGAAGATGCCGCGTCCGCGCATCGGATAGAAGCTGATCGCCAAAGCGGCGAGCCCGCCCAGAAGCGTCGCGCAGATCGCGACAGGGAAGGCGACACTCAGCGTGGTCAGGAAGCCCCCGCCCAGACGCCCGTCGCCCATCACCTCGGCATACCATTTCAGAGTGAAGCCCGAAAACGGCAGCGACATGATCTTGGAATCGTTGACCGAAAACAGCGCGATCATCGCGATCGGCAGATACATGAAGGCGAAGACCGCCCAGACCCAAAGCGTGGAGAGGCGCGACATGTCAGGACCCTCCCACAAGGCTGGAGCGGCGGATCAGCATCGCGCCCACGGCGAAGAAAGCCATCAGGATCGCGAGCATCGTCCAGGCGATGGCCGAGCCCAGCGGCCAGTCGAAGGCGGTGCCGAAGAGGTCGTTGATCGCCGAGATCACGGTGATCCCAGAGGCCCCGCCCAGCAGCTGCGGCGTGAGGTAATCGCCCACCACCATCACGAAGACCATCAGCCCGCCCGCCACGAGGCCGGGGAAGGTCAGCGGCAGGGTCACGCGGGCGAAGCGGCTGGGGCTGCGCGCGCCCAGATCGGCGGCGGCTTCCAGCCAGGCATCATCGAGGCTCTCGAAGGCGAGCCACAGCCCGATCACCATGAAGGGCAGGTAGTTGTAGGTCAGCGCGATATGGGTCGCGAGGGGCGAGAACAGCAGCCCCTGAATGGGCGCATCGGTGACGCCCGCCCAGATCAGCGAGCGGTTGATGACGCCCTCGGCCCCCAGAAGCACGCGCCACGCAAACACCCGCACCAGATCGCCGGAATAAAGCGGTACCAGCAGCAGCGTCAGCAGCGCGGATTTCATCGCGCCCGCACGTTTGGCAAGGAACCACGCGACCGGGTAGCCGATCACGGCGGTGATCGCGACCACGAGTGCGCCCGAGCCGAAAGCCTTCAGGATCAGCCCGCGATAGGTCGCCGAGCCCGCGATCTTTGCATAATTGGCAAAGGACGGGTCGTAGGAGATCGCGACGAAATCGACGCGGAAGAAGCTGTAGGCGAAGAGGATCAGCAGCGGCGCCACGCAAAGCGCCAGCAGGAAGGCCGTCACCGGGGCGGCGAGGAGCGTGCCGACGCGCAGGCTCATGGCTTGGCCTCCGTGGTCCGGTCCGCCCTCTGTTCGGCCTCGGTCCGCGCGATCCAGACTTGCGCGGGGTCGAAACCGATGCGGATCTCCGCACCGATCTCGGGCACGTCGTCATGGCCTACGGTCAGCGCCAGCGTGATGCCCGCGGCCTCGGCTTCCACCAGCCACTCCGCGCCGCGATAAACGGCATGGGTCACGCGCGCGGAAATCCGGCCCTGCGGGTCGAGGAACAGTTGCTCGGGGCGCAGGCAGAGCACGGCGGGGGAGCCGGCTTTGAGACCGCGCACGCCGGGTGTCGCGAACTGGCCCAGCGGGGTTTCGATCTCATAGGCGCCGATGGCGGTGTCGGTAATTTTGCCGGGCACGCAGGCCGCGCCACCGATGAAATCGGCCACATAGGCGGTCTCGGGGCGGCGATAAATCGTATCCGGCGCGCCTTGTTGTTCGATGATCCCGTCACGCATCACGATGATCCAATCCGAGAGCGCGAAGGCCTCTTCCTGATCGTGGGTGACATGAAGAAAGGTCATTTTCAGCCGACGCTGCAGGTCTTTCAACTCGATCTGCATGTCCTTGCGCATCCGCCGGTCGAGCGCGGAAAGCGGCTCGTCCAGCAGCAGAAGGCGCGGCTCGTTGGCGATCGCGCGGGCCAGCGCCACGCGCTGTTGCTGCCCGCCCGAGAGCTGGCGCGGGCGGCGATCCGCCATCGCGGTCATCTGCACGGTTTCCAGCGCCGCGCGGGCCTTTTCGCGCTCTTCCTTGCGGCTCAGCCCCTTGTAGCGCAGCCCGAAGCCTACGTTTTCCAGCACGCTCAGATGCGGGAAGAGGGCGTAGCTCTGGAAGACGGTGTTGATCGGGCGGGCGCTTGCGGACACGTCGTTGATCTTCTTGCCGTCAAGCTCGAGCATCCCCTCGCTCACCTCTTCGAACCCGCCGATCATGCGCAGGATCGAGGTCTTGCCGCAGCCCGAAGGCCCCAGCAGCGTGACGTAGGAATTCTCGTCGAGCCGGAAATTCACACCGCGCACGGCCTGCACGGTGCCATATGTCTTACACAGGGCACGCGCGCGGAGCAGGGGCATTGTCTGCCCCTGCCCACCCGTCGGCCCGGAACCTGCCTCGGTCATTCTTAGCTGGCCTTCACTTCGTTCCAGAGTGCGACCCAGTCGTTGTAGCGCGGCGGATTTTGCTTCCAGACGAAGTTATCCATCACCGACAGGTCCTTGATGAAGATCTTTTCCTGCTGGGCTTCGTCGATCTCGTCGCGCGCAGCCGAAGTCGATTGCGCATAGGGGCCGCCATAGGCGAGCATTTTGCCGTAAGTCGGGCCGAGCAGGTAGTTCACCAGTTCGAACACCGAGTCCCGGCGCGCGCCCTCGACGCCTTTGGGCACGGCAATCGTGTCGCACCAGCCGATGACGCCTTGCTTGGGCTTGGCCATGCCCATTTCGAGACCTTTTTCCTTCAGGTCGTAATAGGGCGGCACCCAGGAGAAGGCGCAGACCACTTCGCCGGTCGCGAAGAGGTTGGTCAGATCCCCGATGGAGTTCCAGTAAGTGCGCAGCTTGCTCTTCTGGATCATCAGCACCTTTTTCACTTCGGCGAGCTGCTTGTCGTCCATCGTGAACATTTCGTCGCGCGGGATGCCCAGATACATCGCGGCGATCATGATCCCTTCGAGCGCGTAGTCGCGCATCGCGAGCTTGCCGTTGTATTTGTCGCCCTCGAAGAAGACGGACCAATCGGGCTCTTCATCCATCAGGTCGGCGCGATAGACGATCGGGTTGATGCCCCAATAGAAGGGGATGCCGTAGGTCTGACCGTCCGTCTTGCCCAGATCGGTCTTCTTGAACGTGTCGTAGAGGAGCTTCGCGTTCGGCACCTTGTCGAAGTCGATCGGCTGCAGAAGGTCCGAGGCGGTGTAGTAGGAAACCTTGTCGAGGCCGGGCGTGATCAGGTCCACCGAGGAGGCCCCGCCGGCGCGCAGTTTCGCGAATTGCTCGTCATCGGTGCCGATGAAGGTCTTGGTCAGGTCGACGTCATGGCTGTCGAGGAAGGGCGCGAGATAGTCGTCTTTCGCGAGGTTCTCCCAGGTCATCCACAGAAGGTCGGTCGCGGCCAGCGCTCGTCCCGCCGGGCCGAACGCCCCGAGAGCGGTGCCCGCAAGCGCAGATTTCAGGAATAGTCGGCGATCCATGGCATATCCTTTCGCTGCATGAGATGGCGAGGTCACCTTCGCAGGAAAGAATTATTTCACAAAATCCTAAAAATGAAAATACGCTTTCATTCGAGCTATGCGCAGTTTTTGGGCGCTATTTCTCCTGTTTTGCAGCCTTGGTGAGCGCCTCAAGGCTCTCCGGGGGCGGTCCGAGGTCGTCGAAACGCGCATGAAGATCCTCGATCCGGGCGAGTCGGGCGCGCGCTTCGGGGCCCAGCGAGTCCACCAGACTCGAGCAAAGGAAGTTGATCAGGCTCATCGCGACGACCGTGCTGTCGAAGATGCCTTGCCCGCGATTGTGGCAGCGCAGGGTGATCGTCGCGTGCCGTGCGGTCTGCGCCACGGTGGGGTCGCCGATCAGGATCGTCGGGATGCCCGCCTCGCGCGCGACGGTCATCACCTCTCCCAGCGCGCGCGGCCTGCGCCGCAGCCCGATCGCCAGCAGCACATCGCCCGGCGCGAACCCCGCGACATCCTCGGCGAGCGAGGCGCCCTCATAAGGCAGAAGCTGCACGTCCGATTTCAGATTGAGCAGCAAGGCGCGGGCATAGATCGCGAGCGCCCGCGAATTCCGATAGCCCAGAACCCAGATCCGGCGCGCCGAAGCGAGATGTTCGACCGCGTCGGCGACCGCCTCTTCCGAGAGGATCTCGGTGCTGCGCGAGAGGTTCTGCATATCCTGCGCGAAGTGATCGGCCAGTTGCCCCGGCGTCGTGCCGTCGCTCAATTCGCTCAGCGGCGAGCCCCAGCTCCCGTTGCGTCGCGAATGCAGCCGCGCTTCGTTGTAATTGCGATAGCCCAGCCGCTTGAAGAAGCGCGCCGCCGTGGCCGAGGAAATCCCCGCGCTCTCGGCCAGCTCCGCAGCGGTGTAGCTCGACAGCGTCGATTGCGCTTCGAGCACGACCTCGGCGAGGCGTTTCTCGCTGGGGGTCAGCTCGGGAAAAATCGCCATGATCCGCGTGTCGATCGGGTCATCTCCCGACCCGTGTTGCGCCTCGGGGGACATCTCTTGCGTCACATCGGCCTCGTTTCTGCTCGAGCCCAAGTCTTGTTGCATGCGGGCGCGCTTTTCAAGCGATGCGTGTGCGTGCCGGGGTTGTGGGGGGCTCAACTCAGCTGGACGTGACGCCCGCCGAAAGTTCCAGAATTTCCGTCGTCACCGACTCTTGCCGCGAAATCCGGGCGGTCTGTTGCAGCGCGTCGAGCTTGCGTTCGGTCATCCCCTGAGCGGAGGCCATGGCGAGCATCCGGGCCGTGTTCTCGGCAGCCGTGGCATGCAACGCGACGCGGCACAGCTCCGCGTGCAGCAGCTCGGCAAAGAGCGACGCGCAAAGCTGCGCGGGCGGCAGCGTCAGCAGGGGTGGCTGGCTTGGCGGCGGGGTCGACCGGGTCGGGCGGGGGAAGATGCGGCGGCGGCGGGCCTTCCAGCTGCCATCCTCCGTCTGCGCGTAGAAGGCGTCGATCGGGGCGCGTCCGGCCAGTTGCAGCAGCGTCTCGGCCAGCCGGTCGGCGAAGGGCGGAACCGCCGGGCCGTGCGAGGGCAGGGGGAACTGCGCAAGCGCATTCAGGCCTTGCTCGGCGGCCAGCGCCGCGCCGCGCGTGCCGATCACGACGAGACCGCCGGGCGGCGTGCCCAGCTCGCTCAGAAGCCGGGCGTTGAACGATCCCGCAAAGCCTTGTTCGGCGAGAAACAGAACGGTGAGCGGCGGCCCTTCGGGTTTGGGCGGTGTCGGCGCGAGCGACAGGACCCGGTCGAGCGCACGGCTCACCGTCGCCGCGTGCAGATCCACCGAGGCAAGCTCTCCCTCTGTCTGACGCACGCGCGCGCCCGCGATGGCGCGCATCGCCCGGATGACCGAGGCGAGCGTGCGGATACTTCCGATCCGCGCTTCGATCTCGGCAAGCTGCTCGCTCATGTCGACGGCTCCGGTAAAAGCCCTTTCAGGCACTCCACGATCTGGTCATGCAGACCCTCGCTGAGCGCGGCGGAGAAGTCCGCCCCCGATAGCCCCGCCGCATCGAGCGCATCGGGTAGTGCCGCGCGCAGGGCGTCGATCTGCGCGGGCTCAAACCCGTCGAGAAGCCCCGTCTGCACGGCCAAAACCAGCGCCACCTCATCGGCGAGGCGCAGTGGCGCGTGCTGGATCTGCGCCAGCACCGCGCGCACCGCCCGCCCGCGCGCAAGCTGCGCCTTCACCCGCGTGTCGGGCATCCCCCCGAAACGCGTGAAAATCTCCAATTCAAGGAACTGGGCGTAATCGAGCCGCATCGACTCCGCCGCGTCGCGCAGACTGCGCGCCTGCGTCTTGCCGCCGACCCGGCTGACCGAAGTGCCGACATCCACGGCGGGTTTCTGGCCGCGGTTGAACAGCTTGGCGTCCAGCGCGATCTGCCCATCGGTGATCGAAATCAGGTTGGTCGGGATGAAGGCAGCGAGATTGCCCGCGTCGGTCTCCGCAATCGGCAGCGCGGTCAGCGTGCCGCTGCCCAATGCGTCCGACAGCCGCGCGGCGCGTTCCAGAAGCCGGGCGTGAAGATAGAAGATATCGCCCGGATAGGCCTCGCGCCCCGGCGTCTGCCGGGTCAGCAGCGCAAGCTCGCGATGCGAAGCGGCGTGGCGCGTGAGGTCGTCGAGTACGATCAGCGCGTGGCCGCCGGTGTCGCGCAGTTCTTCGGCCATCGTCATTCCCGCGAAGGGCGCGAGCCATTGCATCCCCGGTGGTGTCGACGGCCCGGCCACCACGACGATGGTGCGCGCCAGCGCCCCGTTGCGCCGAAGGGTCTCGATCACGCGCTCCACCGAGGAGGTCTTCTGCCCGATCGCAACATAGACTGAGGTCACGTCGCCGTCCTTCTGGTTCAGGATCGTGTCGAGCGCGATCGTCGTCTTGCCGGTCGCACGGTCGCCCACGATCAGCTCGCGCTGGCCGCGGCCAAGCGCGAAGAGGGCATCCACCACCAGCGTGCCGGTCTGCATCGGCTCCACCACCGCGGCGCGGTCGATGATCGCCGGGGCGGGGCGTTCGACCGGGTGCTTTGCACTGGTCGTGATAGGACCGAGCCCGTCGAGGGGGCGCCCGAGCGGATCGACGATCCGGCCCAGCAATTCCGGCCCGACCGGCACCCGCATCACGTCGCCCGTGCCGGTGACGGCATCGCCCTGCGCGACGCCCGCGATATCGTCGAGAAGCACCGCCGCAAGGGTCTCTTCGTCGAGCACATGCACGAAGCCCGATTGTCCGCCCTCGAAGACCAACCGCTCCCCGGCGCGGGCCTCGGGCAGGCCCGACACCATCGCGACGCCGTCGGACACGCGCTCCACCCGGCCGCTGCGGCGCACGACGGGACCGAGCGGCGCACGCGTGATGGCCTCGAGGCTGCGGTCCAGCCACTCGTCGGGATCATTGGGTGTCATTGGCCACCTCCCTGCGCATCCGGACGAGATCGGCGGCCCATGAGCTTTCGAGATGCAGGTGCTTGGTCTCCAGCGCGAGGCCGCAGATCAGCTCCGCATCGGTTTTGATGGCGGGGCTGATCTTCTCGCCTAAGGTCTTCCCGAGGCGCTCGGCGAAAGCCTCGCCATAACCCGCATCTGCTTCCTCGCTGATCCGCAGCATGAGTTTCTCCGAGCCGAGTGCCGCGCGATCCTCGGTGTCGAGGGCCGCGACCTGCGCCAGAAGATCCGTCGCATAGGCTTCGAGCAGTGCGGGCCGCGACAGGCGCGCGCCGATCCGCTCGGCCATGCGCTGCGCCAGATCGGCGGCGCGCGCGGCATAGCGCTTCTCGGCCTCCTCCGCGCGGGCGGCGCGCTCGGCCTCTGCGGTGCGGGCCATCTCGGCGGCCTCTGCGCGGGCGTGATCCAGAAGCGCCTTGCGCGCCGCCTCGGCCTCGGTCTGGGCTTGCGCCAGCATCTCGGACTTGCGCGTGCCGACCTGATCGAGCGCCGCCTCGGCCTGCGCCTTCGCCTCATCGGCTTTGCGCGCGGTCTCGCTCGCATCGCTCAATTGCTTGTCCGCTTCGGCCTGACGCGCCTGAATGGCACTCACGATCGGGCGCCAAAGCACCCGGCTCAGAAGCCAGATCAGCACCGCCGCATTGAGCGTCTGCAGCCCGAGCGTCCACCAGTCCAGTGTCATGATCAGCCGATGAACGGGTTGGCGAACAGCAGCAGAAGCGCGATCACGAGGCAGTAGATCGCCGTCGTCTCGATCATCGCGAGCCCGACGAAGAGCGTGCGGGAGATCGCGTTGGCGGCCTCGGGCTGGCGGGCGATCGCGTCCATCGCAGCCGCGACCGAGCGCCCTTCGCCAAGCGCGGGACCGAGCGCCCCGAAGGCCACCGCCGCGGCGGCCGAGATGACGCTCGCCACTTCAATATATTCCATGATCAGTCCTTTCCGGATTCGTGGGAGGTTTGGGATTCCGCCACTGCCGCCGCGATGAAAACCATGGCGAGGACGGTAAAGATGTAGGCTTGGACAAGGCCGGTCAGCAGGTCGAGCGCCATGAAGGGGATCGGCACGAAAAGCCCTGCAAGCGAGAGCACGATGCCGATCACGAAGACCCCGCTCATGATATTGCCGAACAGGCGGATCAGCAGCGAGAAGCTGCGCGTCAGCGTCTCGACGAGGTTCAGCGGGATCATCAGCGGCGTCGGCATCGCGAAGCTGCGCAGGTAGCCGCGCACGCCGCCCGCGCGGATGCCGTAGACGATCACCGCCACGAAGACGAGCAGCGCCAGCGCCGCGTCGGTTTCGAGGTTGGCGGTTGGGGGTTCAACGCCCGGGATCAGCGAGGACCAGTTCGCGATCAGGATGAACAGGAACAACCCGCCGAGGAAGGTGCGATAGCGTTCGGGCGCGACGCTCATCGTCTCGCGGATCTGGGTGTCGAGCACCGTCACCAGCAGTTCCAACGCCGCTTGGCGCCGTCCGGGCTTGAGGCTCAGGTTTCGGGTCAGCGCGTAGCATCCTGCCACGATCACCACCATCATCACCCATGTCGTGACGACAGGTTGCGTGATCGGCACGGGGCCGACCCAGAACAGGACGGTGGTCTCCAGCGGCGAATTCATGCGGACCTCGCGCGGCGCAGGGTGAGCATCCGCCCGATGCCGATCCCGAGCGCCGCCGCCAGCAGCGGCACGGCGCCCAGAAGCGCGCAACCCACGAGAACCCCGATCGTCAGCCCGAAGCGCAGGACGGTCAGCGCGATCGCCTTCAGAGCCTTGCTTTCGAGCAGCATCGCATCCGTGCCCGCCCGCAGCAGGGCGAAATGCACGACGCCCACGCCGATGCCGAGTATCAGGGCGCCTGCGCCAATAAGAAACTCCACCGCGCTCATTGCTGCTGCACCCAGCGCCAGCCCAGCCAGCACCCCACGACAAGCCCCACCATCATCAGCGCGGCGGTCCAGAAGATGCCCGACTGGGCGCTCCGGTCGATCCACCGTCCACCCGCGGCCCCCGCCAGCATCGGCAGCACGACGATCCACCCGAGCACACCGATCTGGCCCAAGCGGCGGCCCAGTGGGATCTCTCCCTCCCGGCGCGCCTTCTCGGTCCGGGCGGCGTGGCGGCGCGCGGCGCTCTCCATCGGCTCCTCCGTCTGTTCCCGGTCTTCCGGCGGCTGGGTCATGTCCAATCCTTCCGAGCCTGCGCGCCGTCGAGGCTCGCCACCAGCTGCCGGATCGCGAGCAGATGCAGCCGGGTGGAGTCGGCCTGTTTGGTCTTCGCGGCGTCATCCTCGGCCTGAAACCGTTTCAGGATCGTGTCGCCCAGCTCGGACAGATCGCCGGTCACCGCGGCGCGGGTCGAGACCGAGACATCGCTTCCATTCTCGACCATAAGAACACCGCCCTTCACCGCGCAATAGTGCCGTTGGCCCTCGACCACCCATGAGATGACCGAGATGCTGAGGCTCGTGAGGAACTCGGCATGACCGGGCAGGATGCCGAAGCCGCCGCTCTCGTCCTCGGCCCGGATCGCGGTGACGTCCTTGGCATCGACGACGATTTCGAGAGGGGTGGCGATGGTGAGCCTCATGCCGCGGCCTCCTCTCGCTGGCGGGCCTCGTCGATCCCACCGATCATGTAGAGCGACTGATCCGACCAGTCGTCCGCCTGGCCCGCGAGGATCGCGCGGCAGCCCTCCAGCGTATCGGCCAGCGGCACCGAGCGCCCGGTCTGGCCGGTAAAGGCCTCGGTCACGACGAAGGGCTGGGTGAGGAAGCGTTGCAGCTTGCGCGCGCGGCGCACCGCCAGCCGGTCGGCCGCGCCCAGCTCCTCGACGCCGAGAAGTGCGATGATGTCCTGCAATTCGCGGAACCGCGCCAACAGCGCCCGCGCTTCGCCTGCCAGCTGGAAATGGTCCGCCCCGACGATCTCGGGGTCGAGCAGTTGCGAGGACGAGGCGAGCGGGTCGATCGCGGGGTAAATCCCCTCCGACGCGAGCTGACGCGACAGCACGATGGAGCTGTCCATATGCCCCGAAATCGCGGTCACCGCCGGATCGGTGAAATCGTCAGCCGGCACATAGACTGCCTGAATCGCCGTGACCGAGGCCCCGGCGGCGGAGGCGATGCGCTCCTCCAGTTCGGCGACCTCAGACGCGAGGGTGGGCTGGTAGCCCACGCGCGAAGGCAGGCGGCCCAGAAGCCCAGAAACTTCGCTGCCCGCCTGCACGAAGCGGAAGACGTTATCCATCATCAGAAGGACGTTGCGGTGATCGCGGTCGCGGAAATCTTCGGCGATGGAGACGGCGGTCAGCGGTACCCGCCAGCGCGCGCCGGGCGGCTCGTTCATCTGGCCATAGACCAGCGCCGTGCGCGCGAGCACCCCGGACTCGGTCATGTCGGCGAGCATCTCATGGCCCTCGCGCGAGCGCTCCCCCACGCCCGCGAAGATCGCGATGCCCTGATATTTCTCGACCATCGTGTTGATGAGCTCCATCACCAGCACCGTCTTGCCCACGCCCGCACCGCCGAACATCGCAGCCTTGCCGCCGCGCGCCAGCGGTAGCATCAGGTCGATCACCTTGATCCCGGTCTCGAAAGCGGTGACCGCGCCGCTGCCCGAGAGGCGCGGCGGCGTGCCGTGGATCGGGCGGCGTGGCGTCGTTTGAGGCAGGGGATCGCCGCCGTCGCGCATCGCCCCCGTCACATCCATCAGGCGCCCCAGAACGGCCTCGCCGACGGGCACTTCGAGCGGCTTGCCCGTGGCGCGCAATTTGCGCCCGCGCGACAGGCCAAGCGTCGATTGGAGCGCGATGGCGCGCACCCGATGCGCGTCGAGATGGCCATGCACCTCGAAGCTGCCCGGCATGTCGTCATCCGTCAGTGTCAGGATCGAATGGATCGGCGGCAGCGGACCATCGAAACTTGCGTCGATGACCGGCCCGCGCACCGCGATGATCCGCCCCTCCGTCGCGCTCATCGCGAGGTATATCCGCCGTCGACGAGGTGATAGCTGCCGTTCACGAAGCTCGCGGCATCCGACAGCAGGAAGCAGGTCAGCGCCGCGACCTCCTCGGGCGTGCCGAGCCGTCCGGCGGGATGCAGCGCGACCAGCGAGTCCTTCACCTCAGGCGCCAGCCCCGACAGAAGCGGCGTCTCGATGAAGGCGGGGCCCACCGCATTGACGCGGATGCCCTGTGCTGCGTGATCGATCGCCGCGGCCCGCGTCAGGCCCAGAAGCGCGTGTTTCGCTGCGACATAGGCGCAGGCGCTCGGGAACGCGACCGAGCCGAGGATCGAGGACATGTTCACGATCGCGCCGCCGCCCGATTTCAGCATCGCGGCGATCGCGAAGCGCATCCCGTAGAAAACCCCGTTCAGGTTGACGTCGATCACCTGCTTCCAGCCGTCGAGCGGATACTCCCCGAACGGCACCTGCGGGCCGCCGATACCCGCATTGTTCACGGCAAGATCCAGCTTGCCGAAGGTCGCGACGGCCTTCTCGACCATCGCCTCGACCTCCGTGGCCGAGGTGACATCGACCGCCATCGGTTCGGCGGTGCCGCCCGCCTTGCGGATTTCCTCGGCCACGGACTTGGCCGCGTCTGCGTTCTGATCGGCAAGCAGGACCGAGGCCCCGCGCGCCGCCAATTCCTTGGCGATTGCCGCGCCGATCCCTGATCCCGCGCCCGTAACGATAGCTGATTTACCTTCGAAATCCCGTGTCATAGCAGTCCCGGCCTCCGTTTTGGATGCGCAGAGGGTAACGATCTCGGTGCTTTAGGACTTTGATGGGGATCAAGCGGGGCGGGTCCGGTTGCGACGCACACGAACTCGTGATTGTGCCGCATGGTTCGCGGCGTCTGACGCCCCGCGAAACGGAAACCGCCCGCGACTCTGCGCGAGCCGCGGGCGGTGATCTTTCAGCGAAGAGGGCGCGCTTACATCGCCCAGGGGCCGTGGAAGTCGGTGCCCTCGCGGTCGGTGCGCTCGAACCCATGCGCGCCGAAGAAATCGCGCTGGCCCTGGATCATGTTCGCGGTGCCCCGCGCGGTGCGCATCGTGTCGAAATAGCTCAGCGCCATCGACAGGGCCGGAACCGCCAGACCGTGGGCCGCGGCAATGCTGACGACCTTGCGCAGCGCGCCGTGATGCGCCTTCAGAAGATCCGCGAAATAGGGCGCATACATCAGGTTGCGATCGGGCGACTCGCTCAGCGCGCTCGCCATATCGTCGAGCATCGCCGAGCGGATGATGCAGCCGTCGCGCCAGACCAGCGCGATGTCGGGCAGCGGCAGATCCCAGTCGAAGGGCGCATTGGCCGAGCGCAGCAGCTCGAACCCCTGCGCGTAGCACAGAATCTTGCCTGCGATCAGCGCGTTCTCCAGATCCTCCGCGCTCAGTGCGCCCTCGGGCAGCGCCTCGGGAGCCGCGCCGAACATGTCCTCGCCCTGCTTGCGCGCATCGAGCCGCGACGACAGGTTGCGCGCCATCACCGCCGCTTCGATCACCGGGACGGGGGCGGCCAGATGCTGCGCCTCGATCACGGTCCAGCGGCCGGTGCCTTTCTGGCCCGCGCGGTCGAGGATGATGTCGAGCATCGGCTCGCCGCTTTCGGGATCGGTGGCGCGGGCGACCTTGCCGGAAATCTCGATCAGGTAGGATTTCAGCGCGCCTTCGTCCCATTTCGCGAAGATCTCGCCGCAGGCCTGCGAGTTCAGCCCCATGCCGTCGCGCATCACGCCATAGGTCTCGGCGATCATCTGCATGTCGGCATATTCGATGCCGTTATGCACGGCTTTGACAAAATGGCCCGAGCCGCCCTTGCCCATGAAGCCGGCGCAGGGCGTGCCGTCGAATTTCGCGGCGATCGCGTTGAGGATCGGGGCCACGCGGTCCCAGTCCTGCTGCTCGCCGCCGCCCATGATCGCGGGCCCGTGGCGCGCGCCTTCTTCACCGCCGGAAACGCCGATGCCGAGGAAACGGGGCCCCGCCTTTGCCGCTTCTTCCGCGCGGCGCTCGGTGTCGTGGAAATTCGCGTTGCCCGCGTCGATGATCAGATCATCGGGGTCGAGATGGGCGCGCAGCGCCGCGATCTGCTGGTCGACCGGCTCGCCTGCGGGGACCATCAGGATGATCGCGCGGGGTTTCGCGATCGAGGCCACTAGGTCTTCAAGATTTTCGCAGGGCGTGATCTTCGACGCCAGCTCGCCCGCGTTTTCATGGAAGGACTTCGTGACGCTGGTGGTGCGGTTGAACACCGAAATGTCGAACCCTTTTTCCGCGATGTTGAGGGCGAGCATGCCGCCCATGGTGCCAAGGCCGATCAGCCCGATTTGCGATTGTGCCAAGATACGGCCTCCGAAATTGTTGCATGCGGGCCACTTCAGGCGCCCGGATCGTGTCTCTTTCGCTGCGCCGGACCGCCTGATTGCGCGGCGCTGCGAGGGCGACCTGCACGAATTGCCCCAAGATGGCGGAAGTTGCAAATCGCCCGCAACGGCAGGGGCGAAGAAATGCGATAGCAAGAAACCGAGCAATTTACTCGGAAAAGGGGTTGCGCCCGTCGATCTGCGCCACTAACGAATACCCTATCAATTTACTCGGGAATCGGCGGGGTGCCCACGGCATGTTGGCAACATTCATCATCGGCCTGCGCGAAGGGCTCGAGGCGGCGCTGATCGTCGGGATCATTGCGGCCTTCCTGCGTGCCCGGGGCGAACGTTTGACCGAGATGTGGCTTGGCGTCGCTGCCGCCGTGGCGCTGGCCGTCGGCGTTGGCGCGGGGCTCGCGCTGGTCGAGGCCGCTTTGCCGCATAGTGCGCAGGAAAAGCTGGAATGCGTGATCGCGGCGGTCGCGGTCGTCTTCGTGACGCTGATGGTGCTCTGGATGACGCGCCACGCGGCAGGGCTGAAGGGCCAGATCGAGCGCGACGCCGACGCGGCGCTGGGGCAGGGGAGCCGGGTCGCACTGGCGGCGATGGCCTTCCTCGCCGTACTGCGCGAGGGTTTCGAGACCGCTGTTTTCCTGCTTGCCACGATCTCGGGGGCGCAGACCGGACATTGGGCCGGGCTTGGTGCAGCACTTGGCCTCGCGGCGTCGGTCGTGCTTGGCTGGGCGATCGCGCAGGGCGGGATGCGGCTCAATCTGGGGCGCTTCTTCCGCTGGACCGGCGTGTTCCTGATCCTCGTCGCGGCGGGGCTGGTGTTGCAGACGCTGCGCTCCGCCCATGAGGCGGGCTGGTTGCTCGCCGGACAACAACGCATCGCCGATCTGAGCTGGCTCGTGGCCCCCGGCACGGTGCGCTCGGCGCTGATCACCGGCGTTCTGGGCATTCCCGCCGATCCGCGCCTGATCGAGGTGCTGGGCTGGATCGCCTATCTGATCCCGGTCGCGGCGCTGACCTATTGGCCGCGTGCACTGCGCCCCGATCCCCGCACGGCGCAATGGCTGCGCGGTGGGCTGGCGGTCGCCTTCGCGGTGTTGGCCGTGGGCATTGCGGCGCTTTGGCCGCAGCCGCAGGTGACGCTGCCCGATCACGCGCCGCGTGTGCTGGAGGGCGATGTCGACACCTCCGCCGGGCCCGATCTGCGTTTGCAGAGAGGCACCTTGGAGATAGGTGCGACCCGCGTCGATCTGACGGGCGCCGAGGCCACGCCGGAGCGGCATCTGGGCCTGCCAAGCCTGCATCGCGAAGTGCAGACCCAAACCGAAATTGCGGGCGCTCCCGGTCAGATCGATCTCGCAACGCTTGCGCAGCTCGCGGGCGGGCGCCTGCCGGTGGGCGTCAGCTCCGCGCGCAATCCCGGGCCTTTCGTGGCCGAATGGACGCGACTGGAACAGGTGACCGTCTGGACTGCGGGCGATGCGCTTCTCGATGCGCAGGGCCGTAGTGCCGTTACGCTGCGCCTCTCGGGCGGCGGGCTGACCACGGCACGCACATTGCGCGTCGATATGGCTCCCGGTGGCATGGCGACCGGCGCCTGGGTCATGGCCCCCGCCGCCGCGCAAGACGCCGCCGATGCACTGCGCTCCGTGCGCCGCGCCCGTATCGAGCATCAGTTCTGGGCCCGAGAGTTGCCTGTGATCCTCTTCCTCATCGCGCTCGCACTGGCAGCTTCTGCGCTCGCCCGTGCGCGCCCCACACCGTTTTTCCCCGCCAGGTCCCTCTGACCAAGCCAAAACCGCAGAGCAAATACAGGAGCCTGACAATGAACATGTCGTCCCGCGCGCGCCGCCGCGCTGTCCCCCTTCTCGCCGCAACCGCGTTCTTCGCGCAGCCCGCACTGGCCGATGCGCCGATGAATAACGGGGCCGCGCAGGTCGCGATCACGCTGACCGGCGACGATGGCGGCGCATGTGTCCTCGATCACGACAGCGCGGCGGCAGGGCCGATCACCTTCACGGTGACCAATGAATCCGCCCCCGCGATCTCCGAGCTGGAGCTGCTCTCGGACAGCCGCATTCTCGGCGAGAAAGAGAACCTCGCCCCCGGTCTGCCCGCGTCGAGCTTCACCGTTACGCTCGACGGTGGCGACTATCGCATCTATTGCCCGGGCGCAGCTGAAGACACCGTAGCCTTCACCGTGACCGGCGAGAGCAAGCAGCGCGCGCAAAGCGCGATCGGCGATCTCTTGGACGAAGGCACCGCAGGCTATGCCAACTACGTCGAAGGCATGGTCGGCGCGATGGTGACCGCAAGCGAACGCCTCGCCGCGAAAGTGGACGAAGGCGACGTGGAGGGCGCGAAGGCGGCCTATGCGCAAGCCCGTCCGTTCTACGAGCGGATCGAGCCCGACGTCGAAGGCTTCGTCCTGCCCGGCACCGACCCGACCGACAACTCGGGCAACCTCGATTACCTGATCGACATGCGCGCCTCGAACCTCGACCCGGCGGTCGGCTGGCACGGCTTCCACGCGGTGGAGCGCGACCTGTTCGAGAAAGGCGAGATCACCGACGAGACCAAGGCCTATGCGGCGGAACTGGTGAAGAACGTCAAGATGCTCGCCGATCTGTCCGGCGGGATCGAGTATCGCCCCGAAGATCTCGCGAACGGCGCGGCGGCCCTTCTGGAAGAAGTGCAAAGCGGCAAGATCAGCGGCGAGGAAGAGGCCTATAGCCATATCGACCTCGTGGACTTCGCGGCCAATATCGAAGGCGCGCAACAGGCCTTCGCCTTCCTCGAGCCGGGGCTGAAGCGGATCGATCCGGACGTGGCCGAGACCATCGCGCAGCGCTTTGCGGATGTGCAGACGATGCTCGAAGACTACCGCGATGCCGACGCTCTGGGCGGCTACAAAATCTACGATGCCGAGCTGCGCAAATCCGACGCGGTGAAGCTGAGCCGTGCGATCCAGATGCTGCAGGAGCCGCTGTCGCGGATCGCCGAAAAAGTCGCCACGGCAAGCTGAAGACGAAGGAGGCCATGATGCGCGGGCAAGACGATAAACCGGCAGGACTGTCACGGCGTGGGCTGTTTCTGGGCGCGGCAGCGCTCGGCGGCACTATCGCCACGGCGGGGCAGGCGGCGGAGACCGGCAAGGTTGCGCCCGACGCCATGTCCGATCCGGACCAGAGGCGCTACGCCTTTTACGGCACCGGGCCGCAGGCCGGGATCGCCACGCCGCCGCAGCAGCATCTGATGGCCATGGCCTTCGACCTGACCGGGACCGATCCGCGCGCGCTGCAAGTGCTGCTCGCGCGCTGGTCGGCCTCGATCGGGCTGATGATGGAAGGGCAGCCGGTCGGTCCGGCAGAGCCCGACCGCGACACGGCCACCGCGCTCGAGACCGGCGAGGCGCTCGGGCTTGGCCCGGCGGGGCTGACGGTGACCGTGGGCCTCGGCCCGCGCGTCTTCTCCAACGAGATGGGACTGGCGGCGAAGGCCCCGCCGCATCTGCGCCCGCTGGCCGATCTGCCTTCGGACGCGCTGCGCCCCGAGATCAGCGGTGGCGATCTCTCGCTGCAGGCCTGCGCCGACGATCCGCAGGTCGCCTATCACGCGGTGCGCATCCTCGCGCGGATCGCGAAACGCACAGGCGCCGCGACGGTGCGCTGGACCCAGCTCGGCTTCGGGCGCGCCTCGGCCGGGGCAGGGCAGGAGACGCCGCGCAACCTCTTCGGTTATCGCGACGGCACCCGCAACATCACCACGCCAGAGCAGCTCGCACAGCATGTCTGGGCCAATGACGGGCCCGAATGGCAGCACGGCGGCACCTATCAGGTGATGCGCCGGATCGAGATGCATATCGAGAACTGGGACAACGCGCAGGTCAGTCACCAGAACGACGTCTTCGGGCGGCACAAACTCACGGGCGCGCCGCTGACCGGCGAGAACGAATTCGACACGCCCGATTTCAAGGCGAAGAACGCGCAAGGCGAGCCGGTCATCCCGACGCATGCGCATATTCGACTGTCGGCGCATGAAACCAATGACGGCATCCGCATCCTGCGGCGCGGCTACAACTTCACCGGCGGGCTGAATGCGGTCGGACGGCTCGATGCGGGGCTGTTCTTTATCAGCTACCAGAACGATCCCGCGCATTTCGAGGCGCTGCAACGGCGGCTCGGCGCGTCGGATCTGCTGAATGAATACATCTCCCACACCGGGTCGGGACTGTTCTGGGTGCCGCCTGCCGCGCCGAAAGGGTCCTATATCGGAGCACCGCTTTTCGCGGCGGTCTAAGCCTCCGGGGCTGAGCCTGAGTTGAGGCCGTTGCGCGCCGTCGTCGCGGAGAGACCAAGAAGCATCAGAAACCTCAGGAAGTCTGAGCTGTGCCGGGGGCATAGGTGACGGGGGCTGGCGGTTTACAGCAGTTGACTCGGTCGGGGGAAAGGTCACTGTGTCGGGCCGGGCCATTCGGCTCCGCGCCCCGCTCATCCTCCCCCGCACATCGTCAGTACCGAGGTTTCCCCAGCATGTCGCTTCCCCCCATCGGCCTCGAGGACGCATTCGGCATTGCCGGGATCGGCCGCTGGGAATTCTCGGTCGAGGCGCGCCGATTGGTAATCGACGAGCCGTGTCGTCTGCTCTTCGACATCTCCGAGGGAGAGATGGACTTGCAGGACGCAGTGCGGACGCGGGTTGTCGAAGAAGATCGCGCGCGCGTTTTCGAGGCGCTCGACAGCGCCGTGAGCGAGGGCGACCTCTATGACGAGATCTTCCGGATCACCCTTCCTTCCGGCGAGCAGCGCTGGATCCGTGGCGTCGGAAAATACCGCGCGCAGGCGGGCCAGCGCAAAGTCATCGGGGTCAGCTTCGACATCACCTCCGAGCAGGAGTTGCTGGCCGAGCGCGAGCTGCACCTCGCCGAGATGAACCACCGCATCAAGAACCTCTTCGCGCTCGTCTCCGCAATGATTTCCAGCGCGGCCCGCGCGAGCGAAACCAAGGAGGAGATGCTGGACGAGTTGCGCGGCCGCGTAACCGCCCTCGATCGCGCGCATTCCATGATGCTGCGAACGGACAGCACGCAGCCGGTCGCGCTCGGCGGGCTGTTGGAGCGGGTGCTTGCGCCTGCGCGCGCCGAGCAAACCATTCTGCTGTCTGGCGCAGAGGTGATGATCCCCGCGCGGGCGCTGACCTCGCTGGCCTTGATCTTGCATGAATGGGTGACGAACTCCGCCAAATACGGCGCGCTGAGATCCGTGGACGGCCAGATCAAAGTGACGTGGGAGCCCTATGAGAACGGCGTCCACCTCACCTGGAAAGAGCAGGTCCCGGATTACGACGCAGCCGCCGAACAAGGCTTCGGCTCGCGCCTGATCCTCGCCTCGGCGATGCAACTGCGCGCGGAGAAAGAGCGCCGCTATGAGGATGGCTGGCTCATCATCGACATGAAGCTGCCGCTCGACGGGTACTGACGCGCGCGACCCCCGGGGGGAAATCGGGCAACAGCCGAGACTTTCTGCACGATCGGCTCCGCGATGCAGGAACAAGCGTCGCACCCATTGGTTCCCCTACACGATACGATTGAAGTCCCATTACCGAAACAGCCCGTTCATCGCCCGGAGCCCATGCGTTTCCGGGAAGGGAGGCACATGCGCATCGCTATCATTTCCCCAATTCGTCACCCCATTTCGGCGCCCTTCATGGGTGGGATGGAGGCTCATTCCTACGCGCTCGCAGGCGCCCTCGTCGCGCGAGGGCATGAGGTGACACTGTTTGCGTCGGGCGACAGTCAGCCGCCCGAAGGGGTGGAGCTGTATCCGGTCACGGAGAAGCATGTCGACAGCGCATATCCGTCGAAAGGCGGCCGCGAGTCCGATGTGCCCGATACCCATCTCGACGGTGCCTTCGCGGGCATCCTGCAGAAGTTGGAGACGGGGGGCTTCGACATCATTCACAACAATTCACTGCACCGCTATCCGCCGCGGTTGGCGCGGCGGGAGCGGATCGCGATGCTGACCTCCCTGCATGTGCCGCCCCTCGAGACGCTGCGCGACGCCGTCCACGATGCCCGCGCGCCATGGTGTCGTTTCACCGTCTGCACGGGGGCGCAGCGCGAGCGTTGGGCCAAGCCCGACTGCGACCTGTCCTTCCATGTCGTACCGAACGGGATCGATACCGGCGTCTGGGGCTTCTGCCCTCATGCCGATGGCTCGGCGGTCTGGTTCGGGCGCATCACTCCCAACAAGGGCACCGCCGAGGCCGTGAAGGCCGCGCGGATCGCGGAGCTGCCGCTGCGGATTTACGGGCCAATCGAGGATCGTGCGTATTTCGACGACACCATCGCCCCCTATCTCGGGTCGCAGATCACCTATGGGGGCAATCTGACGGCGGAGGAACTGAGCGCCGAGGTCGCCAGGGCGTCGGTCTGCTTCTTCACGCCGGTCTGGGATGAACCCTTCGGGCTCGCCGCAGCCGAGGCGATGTCCTGCGGTGTGCCCGTCGCTGCCTTCGATTCCGGCGCGGTGCGCGAGGTCGTGGGCGAGGCGGGCGTGATCGTTCCCACAGGCGACGTGTCCGCGCTCGCGAATGCTGCACGCAAGGCAATGACCTGCGACCGACAATTCGTGCGCGACCGGGCGGTCGCCCGTTTCGGGGTGGAGCGAATGGTAGACCGCTACGAAGAGCTCTATCGCATGTGCATGGCGGGGCTTTCTGAGCCCGCGCCCGAGGTCGATTTCGCGCCGGACGATCTGCCGGCGGCAGAGGTCGGTGTCAGGCTGGCGGTGGAATAGCGCTGGAATGAAAAAGGCGCGGACCGCTGAAGGTCCGCGCCCGAAAGCGTCTCGGAATTGGCAGCTAGTGCAGCCGCTCTCTGGAGCGATCAACCATCGCCTGCGTGATCAGGTTGGTGTCGCCGCTGCGGCGGAACCATTGCATATTCGTGCGTCCGATTCCTTCCACGATCGTTCCGGCTGGCAGCGAGACATCGGGTGCCAGCAGCGTATCGGTCAGGTGGCAATCGCGCGAGACGGCCCCTTTTGCCGTCAACGCGGAGCGCCGTCCGACCCCGATGACGCCCGGCTGCGCCTCGAGATGCAGGCAGTTCAGCGGCGGGCTTCCCCGTGCCGTGCCGCCTTGTGGGGCCGCGAAATCCAGAAGCGCTGAGCGATAGTCGTCGAGCGTGTCGATATCGCGCCAATAGGCTTCGCGGCCGGTGTCGCTGCGCGGCAGACGGTAGACTTGCAGGGCCTTCTCGCGCAGCGCGGCTTCCAGCAGGTCGGCCTCGATCGAAATATCAAACCGGCCCCGCGACAGCTCCGGGAGTTCCTTGCGAAGCCACGCTGTCTTGAAAAGATAAATGCCCGTGGCAACCAGGCTGCGACCCGAGCTGTCGCCGATCTCGGCGGGCGCGCTCGGGCGATGGGTGAGCGCGCTGACATGCCCGTCTCGCGCGACCTCCAGCACCGAATGATGCTCCGCATCCGAGGATGAAAGCGTTGCGGCGACCAGCGTCGCGGGTGCATCACTCAGACGATGGCGCTGGATGAACGGACGCAGATCGATGTCGCAAATCTGATCGGCGGGCATCACCAGAACGTCGCTCACGCCTTCGCGCTCGAGCAGGTCGAGATTGGCGAGAAGCGCATGGGCCGTGCCACGATAGCCGCCGCGCGAGAGCCGCGTCGCATCGCGGATGAGCAGCCCGTCTGTGAAGGCAACCGCCCATTTGTCGCGCAGATGCCGGATCAGCGGCGCGGGACGATATTGCGTCGCGATGATCGCCCGTGTGAATCCGGCAGCACGCAGCGAAGCAAGGGTGAAATCCACCAATCTCTGGCCGCCAGCGCCGAAGGGCAGGGCAGGTTTGCAACTCTCCTCGGTCAGCTCGTACAGACGCTTTCCGCGTCCACCGGCCAAGACCATTGGAAGACAGCCGTTCAATAAATTGGGTCGTTTCTGAGCCAGCATCAGAGTTCCTCCCCCGTGACGCTGCGACATGAATAAGCTTAACGCTTTTCAAAAATGAAAGCCATGAAACGGGTCCGCAGTTCCCGGATTTCCGCCGGTTCGCGGTAAGATTTTCGCGTGTGTTTTTTGACCGTTTCGAGAGCTTCCCGATAACCCTTTGAGTCTAGGGGGCGGTCTCGGACGATGTGTCAAAAAGCAGGTCGCGCCAATCCGCCGATCAATTAGGCAGGCGGCGGAAATGCGAGGCGGGCGGCAGTGTCCTCTGCCGCCGAATCGCGAATCTCGAAGAGCGCGCCATCGCTGAGATCGCGAAGGTCACGACGGAAGCGCAGGGTGATTTCGCGCCCGCCCGCGCGACGGGTGAGCGTAAAGATACCGTCACGCTCTGCCGCCTCGGCGGTGCCTGCGCGGAACACGTCCTCCGCCTGTCGTCGCAGCTTCAGGAGGTGTCGCGTTGTGTCCGATTTCGCCTGCTCGAAGGACGTCAGGGTTTCCGGCAAAGCGAAAGGGCGGCGATTGTCGGGATCGGTCAATTCGTAGAGGGCGCGCTCCCCGCGCTGGTAGATGTCGGGCATGCCGGGCAGCATCATCTTTAGTGCCAGTTGCACCAGCGACAGCCGCTGCCCCGTCGCGATCAGCGGCGCGAGTTCGGCTGGCGGCTGCGCCTCCCATGCCGCGCAAATCCGCCGCGCCGCGTTCAAGGCGGCGTCCTCGGCTTCGATGTCGGGGAAGGACCAGCGCGTGATCTCCCCGCCCTCGCGCAGGGCTTTGCGCAGATGCTCGGTCAGGCGCTCGCACAGCTCCGGACCGGGCGCGGGGTCGTCCCAGATGCCCAGAAGGCTCTGCGTGGCATACCACACGAAACCGGCATCCGAGCGTGCGGCGTCTTGCATCGCGGTATCGAACAAATCGGCAAAGGTCTCGGGATGGTGCGAGATCGCAGCGATCCGCATCCGTGTATCCTCAGCGCGTTTCGTGTCGTGGCTCGAGGTGAGCGTCAGCGCCGTATCTCGCTGGCCCTGCGCGCTGGAGAACCACGCGTTGAGCCCTTCCGCGTCGAGCAGCGGCGTATCGGGTTCCGCGCCGACCTCATTGGCAGCGAGGTAACGGGTGTGGCGGAAGAAGGCGGTGTCCTCCTGTGCCTTCGCCACCACCGCGCCCGTCACCTGCTGAAACCGGATGCGGAACTTGAGGCTCGGCTTATCCTTCCCGTCGAGCAGCAGCCCGGCAAGCAGATCGAGCGCCTCGCGTTGCGGCAATGTCTCTGCCGCAGCTTCCACCGTCTCTTCAATGATGGCGCGGTCCTCGGGTGTCGCGGGCGGCGTGGTGATATAGCTGCGATAGCGCGGGAAGAAGATCAGGAGCGCCAGCATCGCCTCGCGCAGCGTCTCGGCATCCGGCGGGTCGAGCCGATCCACCACGAGCGCCGCCTGCGCAAGGTCGATCAGTTGGTGCAACTCGGCCGCGAGGTCTTCGGGGATCACCTGCGCGCGCGCCTCGCGGCATATCGTCTCGTAATCGTCGCAGCCGCCGGTGCGGTCGCGCCAAAGTGCGTCGAGCCGCGCGAAGCCTTCGGGTTCGGTCAGCAGACAGCAAATTTGCCGTCCGGCCTCGTATCCGGTCGTGCCGTCGGTCTGCCACCCGGCGGGCATCGCCTCATCGTCGGTCAGAATCTTCTCGACCCAGACCGGGACCGCATCGCCGACCGTCTGGCGCAGCCGCTCCAGATAGGTGGCGGGATCGGCCAGCCCGTCGATGTGATCGATCCGTAGCGCGTGGGCGAGCCCCTCGCGCACCAGTCGGGCAGGCAGTTCCGTCATCGCGGCGAATACCGCCGGATCCTCGATGCGCATCCCGATCAGCCCGGTGACGTTGAAGAAGCGCCGATGCGAGAGCGCGCCGCGTTCGCGCGTCCAGTCGCGCAGCTGCCAGTGCTGGTGCGTCAGGACCGCAGCGATGTCTCCCAGCGCCTCCGTGCCGGGCGCGAGCGGCAGCCAGCCGCCCTCCCATTCCACCGCGCCACCGTGATCCTCAGTCAGTCGCAGCTCGCCCCTCGCCAGCATGTCGTCGAGCGGCTCCGGCAGGAAAGGCAGGATCAGTTTTTGCGACCAGTCGATCGCGAAGTAATCGGCATAGGCGCTGTCGGGGCCATGGCGCATCGCGTCGCGCATCCACGGATTGTCGAGCGAGAGTGCGGTGTGGTTCGGCACGAGGTCGAGCACGATGCAGAGCCCCAGCGCCTGCGCGGCCTCGGAGAGGCCTCGAAACCCTTCCTCGCCGCCAAGCGCCGGGTCGATCTCCTGCGGATTGGCCACGTCGTATCCGTGGGTCGAACCTTCTGTCGCGGTGAAGATCGGCGACAGGTAGAGATGGCTCACGCCAAGGTCGGCGAGATAGGGCAGGAAAGTTTTCGCAGCCGCGAAGTCGATGCCGTTTCGCAATTGCAGCCGATAGGTCGCGATCATGGGGCGGGCGGTGGCAGCGGGCAGATCGGAGGGCATCACTCAATCCTCATGTCGATGGCGAAGGCGTCCCGGCGCGGGTCGCCCATCGAGAATAGCGCAGGCTCCCGGCGCGGCGCATTGGATGCGGGTGCCCCGAGGCTGACGAGAATATCGAGCGTCCCCGCTGCGAAAGGCCAGCGCGCGTGGAAGGCCTTCGCCCCGTGGCGCGTGACCTCGCCGGGGCCGCGCTTACCGCTGCGCAAAAGCGGCAGCAGATGCGCCCGGCGCAGGCTCAGAAGTTCGCGAGTCAGCCGCAGCCACTCCTGCGCGCGGGGCCCGGTGTCGCGGTAAGGGTAGCACAGGCGCGGTGTCTCGGGCGAAGCCGGGTCGATCATCGCCCCCGTGTCGTAGCCGATGGCTTGCAGCTCTTTCGTCCGGCCCGCGCGCAGTGCGGCGACGGCGTCCGGCGGTGGATCGGCGAAGAAGGGAAAGGGGGCGGTCGCGCCGACCTCTTCGCCCATGAACAGCATCGGCGTGAAGGGCATCAGCAGCAACAGCGCATGGATCACCGCACCCGCCTCATCGCCGATCAGGCTCAGGAGGCGCTCGCCCTCGGGGCGGTTGCCCGCTTGGTCATGGGTGAGATTGGCGTTCACGAAAGCGGACCATGGCAAATGGGCAGCGGGCGCGCCGCGTGCCTTGGTGCCATCGGAACGGGTCTGGCCTTCCTCTACCTGTCCCTGCGCCATCGCGCGCGCCAGACCGCCGAACGGGTCGGCGGCATGGGCCTCGTAATAGCCCTGCGTCTCTCCGGTCAGGGCGACATGCAGCGCGTTGTGCCAATCGTCGTTCCACTGCGCGTCGTACCCGGCGTCACGCAGATCGGGGAGGTTGCGCTCGTCCTCGAGGATCAGGTGGATCGGACGGCCCCGATCCTGTGCGCGGATCGTTCGCAAAAGCTCGATCAGGAAATGCGGCTCGGACGGATCGCGGATCGCGTGGACCGCATCCAGCCGCAGCCCGTCGAGCCGATACTCGTCGATCCATCCCGTCGCTGCCTCGCGCAGCAGCGCGCGTACCTCGGGTCGCGTGAAGTCGATCGCATCGCCCCATGGCGTGGCCTCCCCACCGAATGTCTGGGGCGCATAGGCGTGGAGATAATTCCCGAAGGGGCCGAAATGGTTCAGCACCAAATCGAGGATCACCATGATCCCGTGGCTTTGCGCGGCGCGAATGAAGGCGCGCATCTCGTCGGGACTGCCATAGGCGGGATGCGGGGCGCGCAGCAAAACCCCGTCATAGCCCCAGCCATGAGCGCCATGAAATTGCGAGACCGGCATGATCTCGACAGCCGTGATGCCGAGACCTGCCAGTTCGGGCAGGCGTTCCGCGGCAGCAGCGAACGTGCCCTCGGGGGTGAAGGTGCCGATATGGATTTCGAGGATCACCGCCTCGTCCCATGGCCGCCCTTGCCACGGCGCGCCCCAGTCGAAACGGGCCGGATCAACGGTCAGCGACGGCCCGTGAACATCGCCTTGCTGGCGGCGCGCGGCGGGATCGGGGTAGTCGGTGCCGTCGAGGCGGAATGCGTAGGGCAGTCCGTCGCGGGCCGCGACGGAGACCTGCCAGCCGCCGTCGCCCACTGGCCCCATCTCGTGCGCCGATCCGTCCAGCACCAGCTCCGCGCGTTTTGCGGCAGGGGCCCAGATGGCGAAGTCCCAGTCACCCTCCGCCCCCGGATGCGTGCCCCAGCGAAGGGGCCGCCGATCGCCTGCCGCCGTCACGCGTCGCCCTCGTCGCTCGCAGCTTCGCTCTCACGGCAAAACGCGTGCAGCGATTGCCACGGCAGCGACTGCACTCCGTCGACTGCCTCGTCGCAGCGCGGATCGTCCCGGGTCGTGTCGAGGATATGGTGCCAGCCGTCGCCGGGCAGGGTGAATTCGCAGGCGTCGCCCGCATTGGCGACGATCAGCAGCTCGGGGTAGCCTGCCAACCGGTGCCGCAATCCGACGCAGCACTGCCCCGCTTCCTGCCAGTCGCCATCCTTCATCTGCCGCCCCGACGCGTGCCACCAATCGCTGACCGGGGTCGCGGCGTTGGGTGCGAAGGCGGGCGGAGCGAGGTGGTAGCGCCAGTCCTGCCGGAACGCGACCATCGCGCTGAGGCTGTCGCGCAGATCGGTCCGCGCGCCCTCCCAGTCGATCCAGGTCGTCTCGTTGTCCTGACAATAGGCGTTGTTGTTGCCGTTCTGGCTCTGGCCCATCTCGTCGCCTGCGAGGATCATCGGCACGCCGTGGCTGACC
This sequence comes from Thioclava sp. F36-6, assembly GCF_002020305.1. Classification (NCBI taxonomy): domain Bacteria; kingdom Pseudomonadati; phylum Pseudomonadota; class Alphaproteobacteria; order Rhodobacterales; family Paracoccaceae; genus Thioclava; species Thioclava sp. F36-6. Next base: position 606,371 of record NZ_MPZX01000001.1, read on the forward strand.
ATCAGCGAGCCCAGCATCGCGCGCGCCCTACGCAGGCGGGCGGCGTTGATCTCGGGATCGTCGGTCGGTCCTTCGACGCCCATATTGTCGGACAGGTTATGGTCGTGACCGTCGCGATTGCCCTCGCCATTGGCCTCGTTGTGCTTGTGGTTGTAACTGAGCGTATCCCACAGCGTGAAACCGTCATGTGCAGCAAGGAAGTTGATCGAAGAGGTCGCGGGGCGATGCGTGTGGTCGAACTGCACCGGCGAGCCCATCAGCCGCTGGGAGATTTTCGGCAAGAGCCCCGGATCGCGCCGCCAGAACGCGCGGGTGTCATCGCGGAACTTGTCGTTCCACTCGCGGAAGGGCCAGGGAAAGCCGCCCACCTGATAGCCGCCTTCACCGATATCCCACGGCTCGGCGATCAGCTTTACGCCGGACAGCACCGGGTCCTGCCGGATAGCGTTGAAGAAAGCGCCCTCGCGTTCGAAACCGTCGGGTTCGCGGCCAAGTGTCGAGGCGAGGTCGAAGCGGAAGCCGTCGACATGCACCGCCTCCACCCAGTAGCGCAGGCTGTCCATCACGAGGCGCAGCACCATCGGATGGGCGACGTTGAGCGTGTTGCCGGTGCCGGTCGTGTCGAAGCCGTGGCGTTTGTTTTCCGGTGACAGCAGGTAGTAGCTGCGATTGTCGATGCCCTTGAAGCTGAGCGTCGGGCCGAGCTCGTTACCCTCTGCGGTGTGGTTGTAGACCACGTCGAGGATCACTTCGATCCCGGCGGCGTGGAAGCGTTTCACCGCGGCGCGCACTTCGCGCACGTCCTCGCCAGCCAGATAGCTGCGATTGGGCGCGAAGAACCCGATCGAGTTGTAACCCCAGTAGTTCGACAGCCCGTTCTCGACCAGGTGGCGGTCCTGCACGATGGCATGGATCGGCAAAAGCTCGATCGTGGTCACGCCGAGCGTCAGAAGGTGGTCGATGATCGGCGGCGAGGCGAGCGCGCGGAAGGTCCCGCGATCGGCCTGCACGACGCCGGGATGGCGCATCGTCAACCCCTTCACATGGGCCTCGTAGATCACGGTTTCCGACCACGGGCGGTGCAGCACCTGATCCTGATCCCAGTCGAACTGGGTATCGACCACGATGGCTTTCGGCATGAACGGGGCGGAGTCGCGGGTGTCCTGCTTCAGATCGGAGCCGCCAATGGGATAGCCGAACAGCGCATCGTCCCATTTCAGATAGCCCCGCATCGCCATCGCGTAAGGGTCGAGGAGCAGCTTGTTCGGGTTGAAGCGCAGCCCTTCTTCGGGGGCGAACCGCCCGTGGACGCGGTAGCCATAGGCGAGGCCCTCCTGCGCGCCGGGCAAATGGCCGAACCAGATCCCGCCCTCCTGCTGCGGCATCTCCAGCCGCGCGAGTTCCTCCTGGCCCTCATCGTCGAAAAGGCACAGCTCCACCTTCTCGGCCTCTTCGGAGAAAATCGCGAAATTCACACCGTCTCCGGTGACGCGCGCGCCAAGAGAATCGGGTCGCCCCGCATACGGATCGAAACGCAGCGAACTGGGGGTCATAGGGGGAGGCTCCATTCGGAAGAAACGGCGACGCGCCAGCGGGTTCAATGCGCCGTAACGTAAACGGTTCCCGGGCATGCGGTGCAAAGAAATGGTTCGGGGAAGGGCCGCACGCGTTTCGATCGACATATCGGAGCCGTGAATTCAGTCGTGGAAACTTCAAGGAACTGCGCCACGCCCCCTGCGTTTCCGAACCGATATTTTCCAAAATCTGAGGTTCCGACATGACGAACGACAAGCGCGGACGCCCCGCCACCACAGACGGGGGCGCCCCCGTCCAAAGTCTCGAACATTCGCTCACGGTCGGTTCCGACGGTCCGATCGTTCTGAACGATCACTACCTCATCGAGCAGATGGCGAATTTCAATCGTGAGCGCATCCCGGAGCGTCAGCCCCACGCCAAGGGCTCGGGCGCGTTCGGCCATTTCACTGTGACGGGCGACGTCTCGAAATACACCAAGGCCAAGGTGTTCCAGCCGGGTGCGAAGACCGACATCGTCGCGCGGTTCTCGACCGTCGCAGGCGAGCGCGGCAGCCCCGACACATGGCGCGACCCGCGCGGCTTCTCGGTGAAGATGTATACCGAGGAAGGCAACTTCGACATGGTGGGCAACAATACCCCCATCTTCTTCGTGCGCGATCCGCTGAAGTTCCAGAGCTTCATCCGCAGCCAGAAGCGCCGTGCCGATAACGGTCTGCGCGACCACGACATGCAGTGGGACTTCTGGACCCTGTCGCCCGAGAGCGCGCATCAGGTCACCTATCTGATGGGCGATCGCGGCATCCCGCGGACCTGGCGCGAGATGAACGGCTATTCGAGCCACACCTATTCGCTCGTCAATGAGGCGGGCGAGATGTTCTGGGTGAAGTTCCACTTCAAGACCGATCAGGGCGACGGCAACGCGCATTTCACGCAGGAAGAAGCGGACGAGATGGCGGGGGCCGATAGCGACTATCACCGCCGCGACCTGTTCAACGCGATCTCCGAGGGCAACGCTCCGAGCTGGACGCTTTATTTCCAGATCATGCCCTTCGAGGATGCCAAGACCTATCGCATCAACCCGTTCGACCTGACGAAAGTTTGGCCGCACAAGGACTATCCGCTGATCGAGGTTGGCAAGATGGTGCTCGACCGCAACCCGACCGATTTCCACACCGAAATCGAGCAGGCAGCCTTCGAGCCCAACAACATGGTCCCCGGCGTGGGTCTCTCGCCCGACAAGATGCTGCTGGCGCGCGGCTTCTCCTATGCCGACGCGCACCGTGCGCGGCTCGGGGTGAACTACAAGCAGATCCCGGTGAATAAGCCGCAGGCCGAGACGAACGCCTATACCAAGGACGGCGCGCTGCGGGTCAACAAGTCCGAGGATCCGGTCTATTTCCCGAACTCCTATGGTGGCCCGGAAGCGCATCCGCAGGAATCCGAAGCCGGTCTGTGGTACTCCGATGGCGAGATGGTCCGTCAGGCCTATACGCTGCGCGAGGATGACGACGACTGGAGCCAGGCAGGCGCGCTGGTGCGCGACGTGATGGACGACGCGGCGCGCGAGCGTCTCGTGAACAACGTCACCGGTCACCTCTGCGACGGTGTGAGCGAGAAGATTTTGCAGCGTGCGTTCGAGTACTGGCGCAACATCGACGGCGATATCGGCGCGCGCATCGAGAAAGCGGTCCGCGACAAGCTGGGCGGTGAATCGAAAGCGCCGGGCATGGCTTCGGCGAAAAGCATCAGCGGCTAAGCTGAGCGTCAGACAGACCAAAGGAAAAGGCGGGGCTCGGCCTCGCCTTTTTGCTATCCGCTTAGCTTACAGAGGCGTCACTCCTCGCCATCGACATAAAGCGCGACGACATCCTCCTCCAGCACGCCGCCGATCGCTTCGAAGGCTTCGCCTGCGTCGCGGAATTCGGTCAGCGTCAAATCGGGAAAGACGAAATACTTCCCCGCGACATTCTCCTTCTGCGCACCGAAGATGATCCGCTTGATCCTGGCGAAGCGTGCCGCCGAGAGGCACATCTCGCAGGGCTGCAGCGTCGTCAAAAGCACGCAGCCGTCGAGCGACGGGTCGTCCTGCGCCCGCGTCGCTTTCGCGATCGCCACGATTTCGGCATGGCGGGTCGGGTCGCAGTTCAGATGCACCTCGTTCTCCCCCTCGGCGATGATCTCCCCGTCGCGCAGGATCGCGGCGGCGATCCCCGCCTTGCCCGGCTCCTGTGCGGCCTCTTTCGCCTTGGCGATCAAGCGGGCCATCGCCTCGCGTTCGGTCGGAGTGGGGTGCTCGGGCATGGATGCGATCCTTTCGGCGGTCGGAGGTGAACGGGCGGGCGCGGCGGGCGCGCAGGGACGAACGCCCACGGCTGCGCGCTGTTCCCCGCTTGCGGTTGCGACCAATCCCACACGCGCGCCGATTTTTTCGGGAACCCATGTCGACATTCGGCGTTGGACGAGACTTACCGGTGACCGAAAGGCGCGCCGAGAAGCTGCTGCGTCTTCGTGGGGTCCAAGTCTCCACGGGGCGAATCGGGTGGTGGTTTCAGGTGCGGTGACGTGTCCGGAAGCCAAAATCCGGCCTCTCGTGTGTGTGAGGCCGTCCTCGTGCTCCCTCGCGCCTGCGTGACCTGCAAGGGCTGCGCGGGTTTCAAGAGGTAACATCCGGTCAGATGACCTTGAGGTGAGGGCGTCTGTCGGCAACTCCCTGCTGAGCTCTCGGCATTTGGCTGCCGGTTCCATCGATGGAACCCAGTGCGGCCCTTTTGTTCGTCCCCGAAATTTCGAATTTGCGCCCTTCGACACGCATTCGAAGGGACATCTATCATGGCAAAGGCATCAGGACTGCTCCGTCGCGAGTTTCTCCTGGGCGCGGCGGGCGCCCTCGCAACCCCCTACATCGTCACCCCGGCACAGGCAGGCCAGACGGACGAGCGCCGCCTGCGCTTCCACAATCCGCATACCAACGAGAATTTCGACGCGGTCTATTTCGCGAAGGGCCAGTATGACGACGACGCGATGCGCGAATTCTACCGGATCGCCCGCGACTGGCGTCAGGAGAAAGAGGTGAAGATCGACAACCGCACGGTCAATATCGCCTACAATATGCAGAACATGCTCGAGCAGAGCACGCCGCTGATGCTGGTGTCGGGCTATCGCACGCCCAAGACGAACCGTCTCGTGCACGGCGCGACGCATAGCTATCACATGCGAGGTGAGGCGCTCGATCTGACGCATCCGCATGTCTCGACCAGCACGCTGCACAAAGTGGCCCTGCGCATCCGTGGCGGCGGTGTCGGCTACTATCCGAGCGAGCATTTCGTGCATGTCGATTGCGGCCCGGTCCGCACCTGGCGCGGCTGAGCGCAGGACTTCCAAAGACCTCCGGCGCGGTGCGCGGTTTCCCTGCCTTCACGGGATCGACACGAGGGCAGGGCGCCGCGCCGCGCTGACGCGCCGGCACCCCCGGCGGTTCCATCTTCTCGCGAAGTTTTCACGAAAATTTAGTGCCTCGCGCCACTCGTGCCCTAGGTGGAGAGCGGCCAACCAGCGCCGCGCGAGCGCTCACCGATGAAACGGCGAGGAGGAATTCATGAAATTGAAAATCAACGGCAAGTCCGTCGACGTGCAGTCCGGCCCGGATACCCCGCTCCTTTGGGTGATCCGCGATGAGCTCGGCATGACCGGCACGAAATTCGGCTGCGGGATCGCACAATGCGGCGCCTGTTCGGTGCTGCTTGATGGCACGGTTCAGCGCAGCTGTGTCCTGCCCGTCAGTGCCGTCGGCGACAGCGAAGTCACCACGATCGAAGAGATCGAGCACGACCCCGTCGGCAAGCGTGTCGTCGAAGCCTGGGTCGACAAGGAAGTACCGCAATGCGGCTATTGCCAGTCGGGTCAGGTGATGGCGGCGACCTCGCTGCTGAAGGAAAACGACAAGCCCACCGAAGATGACATCACGGCAGCTATGACCAACCTGTGCCGCTGCGGCACCTATAACGCGATCAACGATACGATCGCCTCGATTGCCGGTACCGATGCAGCGAAAGCGGGGGACGCGCAATGAACGACCACGATCCCAAGATCTCCGATCCCGGCTACCCGACCGGCGCGCCCGAGAACGTCTCGCGCCGCCGCTTCCTGCTGGCCTCGGCCGGCATCACTGCGGGCTCGCTCGTGCTGGGCTTCGGCCTGAGCGTCGCGCCCAACAAGGCGTCCGCCGCCGCCGCGAAGGACATGCCGCCCGGCGCCAACGTCCCGGCCTTCCTCGAGTTGCGCAAAGACGGCAAGGTCCGCCTGCTGAGCCCCTTCAACGAGGGCGGCCAAGGTGTCTTCACCGCGATGGCGCAGATCGTGGGCGAGGAAATGGACGTGGCCCCCGATAGCTTCATTGTCGAGAACGCGCCTGCGGGCAGCGATTACCTCGTGGTCTATGGCAAGATGCGGATCACCGGCGGCTCGATGTCGGTGCGCACCAGCTACGACACGATGCGCAAGCTCGGTGCGGCGGCACGGCAGATGATGCTGGAAGCGGCGGCGAAGAAGCTCGACGCGCCGGTCTCTGACCTCTCGACCGAGCCGGGCAAGGTGGTCCACAAGGCCTCCGGCAAGTCGCTGGGCTATGGCGAACTGGCGGGCGATGCGCTCGACCAGGAGGTGCCGAGCCCCGACTCCGTGACGCTGAAAGACCCGAAAGACTTCAAGTGGATCGGCGAGCCGGTGAAACGCGTCGATGTCTACGAGAAATCGACCGGCAAGGCGATCTATGCGATGGATGCCAAGGTCGACGGGATGCTGCACGCCGCCGTCCAGCACGCGCCACGTCTGGGCCTCAAGCCCGGCGACATCAGCAACCTCGATGAGGTGAAGGGCATGGCCGGCGTCATGTCGGTGCATAAGCTCGACGGGGCTGTTGCGGTCGTGGCCGAGCGCTTCTGGGATGCGAAGACGGCGGTCGAAGCTGCGAAGGTCGACTGGCAGGAGCCGAGCGAGGAGGAGAAGTCCAAGATCCGCTACATGCCCGCCGATTTCTCGACCGAGGAGTTCGCAAAGCAACTGGCCAATACAAAAGGCGACGGCACCGAGGCCGAGAGCGAAGGCGACATCGCGTCGGGCTTCGACGGGGCTGCGAAGACGGTCGATGCGACCTATCAGAGCCAATACCTGCACCACGCCCAGATCGAGCCTGCCTCGACACTGGCGCGGTTCAACGAGGATGGTTCGCTCGACATCTGGTTGCCCAATCAGGCGCCCGAGCAGTTCCAGGCTCAGATCGCGGATGCGGCGGGCATCAAGCCCGAGCAGGTGAAGGTCAACTCGCCGATGCTGGGCGGTTTCTTCGGGCGGCACTTCCTGTATCCGGCGGCGAACCCCTTCCCGCAGGCGGTGCAGCTTGCGAAAGAGGTCGGCAAGCCGATCAAGGTGATCTGGACGCGCGAGCAGGAATTCCTGCGCGACCCGCTGCGTCCGATGGCGGCGGTGCGTTTCCGCGGTGCGCTGGACGATCAGGGCATGCCGGTGGCGCTCGAGGCGATCTCCGCCTGTGAAGGTCCGACCGAGGCGCTCAACGGCCATAACCCCGACAAGGTCGATGCGATGGCTGTCGAGGGGCTGACCGGCAAGAGCTACGCGATCCCGAACCGCCGCATCGCGCAGAACTATGTCGAGAACCCGACCTCGCTCGCCTATTGGCGTTCGGTCGGTCATTCGATGAACGACTTCTTCTATGAGGCCTTCCTCGACGAGATGGCCGATGCGGGCGGGCAGGACCCCTATGAGCTGCGCATGAAGCTGCTCGAAGGGAACGAGCGTCTGACCAATCTGCTCAAAGCCGTAGGCGATCTGTCGGGCGGCTGGAAGCGTGGGCCCTTCGACGCCGAGGACGGCACCCGCCGCGCCCGCGGTGTCGCGATGGCGTCGCCCTTCGGCAGCGAGGCGGCGGCGATTGCCGAAGTCTCGATTCAGGACGGCCAGATCGTCGTGCATGACATCTGGGACGTGCTCGATCCGGGCAGCATCGTGAATCCGTCGATCATCAAGGCGCAGATCATGGGGGCGGCCACGCTCGGCACCTCCGAGGCGCTGATCGAAGAGGTCGCCTACAAGAACGGCGAGCCGACCGCGCGCAACTTCGACTACTACCCGATCCTCGGTGGGGCGCGTGCGCCGCGCATCCATGCGAAGGTGATCGAGAGCGGCGCGAAGATGGGCGGCGTGGGCGAGCCGCCGCTGCCCGCCGTGCCGCCGGCGATTGCCAATGCGGTCTCGGCGCTGACCGGGCAGCGCGTGCGTTCGATGCCGATGGACAAGCTCGACCTGAAGAAGGGCTGAGCCCGTCCGGACGGAAAGATATGGAGGGAGGCGGCGCGATCCGCCTCCCTTTTCAGTCCTGCGGGGCGACCGCCTTGCGGGCAAGCGCGATGAATTGCGCGGCCTCCTCGTCGCTCAACCCTTCCAGGATTTCCGCCTGCAGCCGCGTCACCACGGGCCGCGCGCCCTCCAGCGCAGTTGCCCCTTCCGGCGTCAGATGCAGGCTGCGGGCGCGCCGATCAGTCTCGCTGACGGCCCGCGCGACAAGCCCTTTCTGCACCAGCCGCTTCACCACATCCCCGATCGTCGCGCGGTCATAGGCGATGCGTGATGCCAGCTGCGCCTGATCCATTCCCGGCTCACGCGACAGCGCGTCGAGCGCTGCGAATTGCACCGAGGTCAGTTCCACCGGGGCGTCCTTGATCCGCTTCTGAAACACCGCCGTCGAGCGCTGGTTCAGCCGTCGGATCAGGTGGCCGGGCAGGGTTTCGAGATCGCGTTTCATCGAGGGCGCTCCGGTTTGGGGTGCTATTCGATATGTATACTTACCATATTGACGTGACGCCAGCCTTTCCGGTAATGGTAAGTATGCATATCAATTGGGAGGGCGCGCTATGCAGTTTCATCTGAACGGGTTCACTACCGGCGATCCGGCCATCGCGCCGCGTCATCCGCAGGCGGGGGAGGCGCTCGACGCGGTCGATGTGCTCATCGTCGGATGCGGCCCGGCGGGGCTGACCCTTGCGGCGCAGCTTGCAGCCTTCCCCGAGATTTCCGTGCGCATCACCGAGCGCAAACCCGGCCCGCTCGAAGTCGGGCAGGCGGATGGCATCGCCTGCCGCTCGGTCGAGATGTTCGAGGCTTTCGGCTTCGCCGAGAAGGTGATGAAAGAGGGCTATTGGGTGAACGAGGTCGCCTTCTGGCGGCCCGGTGCGCAAAGCGAGGGACTGCAGCGCGCCGACCGGATTCAGGACGTGGCCGACGATCTGTCCGAGATGCCGCATGTCATCCTCAATCAGGCGCGGGTCCATGATTTCTACCTCGAGAAGATGCAAAACGGTGCACGCCGTCTGACCCCGGATTACGACCGCGCGCTGACCACGCTCATCCGCACCGACGATCCCGATTATCCGCTGGTCGCGACATTCGACTGCCTCGATGCGCCGGGCGAGACCGAGACGATCCGCGCGCGCTATGTCGTCGGCTGCGACGGCGCGCGCAGCACGGTGCGCAAATCCATCGGGCACGAATTGCACGGCGAATCCGCGCGCCAGCTTTGGGGCGTGATGGATGTACTGCCGGTCACCGATTTTCCCGATATCCGGCTCAAGGCGGCGATCCAGTCGGCGACCGAGGGCAGCATCCTCATCATCCCGCGCGAGGGTGGCTATCTGGTGCGGCTCTATATCGAGCTCGACGCGCTGCATGGCGACGAGCGCGCCGCGGATCGCAATGTCAGCGCCGAGATGCTGATCGAGAAAGCGCAGGCGATCCTCTCCCCCTACACTCTGGAGGTGAAGGAGGTCGCATGGTGGTCGGCCTATGAGATCGGCCAGCGTGTCTGTGACGGGTTCGACGACAGCGACGGGGGCGGCGACGGCGTGACCGAGCCGCGCATCTTCATCGCGGGCGACGCCTGCCACACCCATAGCCCGAAGGCGGGGCAGGGTATGAACGTCTCGATGGCCGACACGTTCAACCTCGGCTGGAAACTGGCTGCCGTGCTGCGCGGACAGGCGCGGCCAGAGCTGTTGCGGACCTATTCGGCGGAGCGGCAGGCCAAGGCGCAAGAGCTGATCGACTTCGACCGCGACATGGCGCGGCTGTTCAGCGCGAAGCCGCAGACCAAGGAGGAAGAGGCGCAGTTTCAGGCCTATTTCCAGAAACACGGGCGCTATACCGCCGGGGTCGAGACACAATATGCGCCGGGGCTCCTGATTGGCGACGCCGCGCATCAGGCGCTGGCCGCCGGGCAGGTCGTGGGCAAGCGCTTCCACTCCGCGCCGGTGGTGCGTTTGGCGGATGCGAAGCCGGTGCAGCTGGGCCATGCGTTCAAGGCGGATGGGCGCTGGCGGCTTCTGGCGTTTGCGCCGACGGGTGACACCGGCGAGGCGGGCGGAGCGATCGCGCAGCTATGCGACCGGCTCGATCAGCCGGACGGGCTCATTCACCGCTTCACGCCCGAGGGCGCGGATATCGACAGCGTTATCGACCTGCGCGCGGTCTTTCAGACGCCCCATCGCGAGATGCGCGTCGAGGCGCTGCCCGCGCCCCTGCGTCCCAAGAAGGGGCGCTACGGGCTGGTCGAATACGAGAAGGTCTTCTGCCCCGCCGTCACTGGCCCCGACATCTTCGATCTGCGCGGCGTCGACCGGGCGCAGGGCGCCTTGCTGGTGCTGCGGCCCGATCAATATGTCGCGCAGGTCTTGCCGCTCGATGCGGTGGATACGGTCGCGGATTTCTTCGACCGCATCCTGATCCCGCAATCGGCAGGCTGAGGGCGCCTCAGTCGCGGTTCACCCGCACGACACCGGTCATGTTCTCATCGCCATGACCGGCCTCGCTGGCCCGCGCAAAGAGGCGTTTCGCGGCCTCGGTCATCGGCATCCGCGCTTCTCCGCCCTCGGCGATGGCATAGCGGAAGTCCTTCGAGATCAGGTCGACCGGAAATTGCGGCGTGAAATCCGAGCGCTGCATCGTGCCGGTGATATAGGGCGCGTTCGGCGTCCAGATCGGGGTGGAAGACAGCGCCTCCAGCGCAAGATCGACATCCATGCCGCCGCGCTCCAACATCGGAATGATCTCCGCCCAAGCGGCGACCTGAACGCCCAGCATCGCATTCGTGGCGAGCTTCATCCGGGCGCCCATGCCCCAGGTGCCGACATGGTGCTGCGCCTTGGCGAGCGGCTCGAGCACGTCATGCACACGGCCTGCGGTCTCGGCCTCGCCGCCGAGGAAATAGACCAGCACACCGTTCTCCGCCTGCGGCAGCGTGCCGGAGACCGGCGCTTCGACAAAGCGCCGCTGCTGCGCGGTGGCGTAGCTGCCAAGCTCCGCGGCCCCCTCCGGGGTGATGGTCGAGCTTTCGATCGCGATGGCATCTTCGGAAAGCCCGGCGAAAGCGCCGGTTTCCGGGTCGCACCAGACATCGCGCGAGACCTCGGTATCGCGCAGCATCGAGATCGTGAATTCGGCCTGTGCTGCGGCGTCGCGCGGGGTGTCGGCCTGCGTGGCCCCCGCCTCGACCAGCGGCGCGCAGCGCTCCGGCGTCCGGTTCCAGACGATAAGATCGTGGCCCGCGTCCAGAAGGGTCCGCGCCATCCGCGAGCCCATCGCGCCCATGCCTAGAAATGCGATCTTTGCCATGCTCTGCTCCTGTTCGTGAGGGTGTTGCTGGCCGAATGCGACGTGCCTTCGCGGGGTTCCGGGCGTGGCGTGCACATCCCGGTGACCGGGCCGATTTCAGACGCGGCCGCGTTCGTTGGCGGGAATACGTGAGGGCCTATCGAACGCGCATCCCGCGGCCTTTGTTCCTTGACGATAACGTGCGGTAGCGGGCGGTTGCTGGCCCCGACCGCGGCCCTACCGTCAACCTACGCCACCCCGAATGCGTGAAAGCGTCACGATTATGACGAAGGCAGCCACGATCCGACCGCTCCATCCGCGCGATTGCGCGGGGATGGAGGGTCACTGCGCATGGCTGTTGCTTACGCTCCGTTTTTAGCCCCGGGAGGAGGATGCCATGAGCCTCGACCGCAGACGTTTCCTGATCGCCTTGGCAGGCACCGTGCCACTTGCAAGTTTGACACCCGGTTTCGCCCGCGCCGCCGATAGCGCCGCGCCCAGCGATGCCTTTCTTTCCGTGAGCCGCGCGATCTGTGGCAATGACAGCCTCTCAAAGGAAAGCGCCGCGCGGATCGAGAAGCTGCTGAGCGAGGACGATGCAGGCTTTGCCGGGAAGCTGGACGGGCTCGCTAAAGCGTTCGACGGCAAGGACCGCGCCGCCGCAATTGAAAGCCTCAGTGACGACCAGACCACCCTCGCGCTGAGCATCGCGAAGCCGTGGTATCTCGGATTCACCGGCTCCCCCTCAGCACGCATCCTGAAAGACGATGCCGAATTCGCGACCTTCCTCGAGGCGCAGGCCCTGACGAAGGTGAGCGACATCGTGCCCTTGCAGACTTACCCCTCCGGCGGTGCCGGCTGGTGGGAAGCGGTGCCCGAAGGTGTCGATGCCTCGGACCTTCCCGAGGAAGCCACGAGCTGGGAGTACCAGCCCAAATCCAGCTACGAGCTGCAAGATCCCGATCCGGCATGGCTGGCCTATGCCAAGGGTGAGGCCGACAGCGTCGACGCCGCCCGCAAAGCGCAAGGCGCGGACAGCGGAGGTGGCACCGGTCAGGGCGCCAGTGGCTCGCCCAACCCCGCATCCAATTCCGACTCCCAGCAGGAGGCACAGTAATGGCTGATTTCGATGCAGACGTGATCGTGGTCGGGTCGGGCTCGCTCGGCGGTCTGGCCGCGCAGCAGATCGCACAGGCGGGCCATTCGGTGATCGTGCTGGAGGCAGGTCCCGACATTCCCGACTGGAAAGTCACCGAGAACTGGCGCAATTCGCCGCGCAAGAACAACTTCAACGACCCCTTCGGCGATGTGCCCTACGCGCCCAACAGCTTCACGCCCGGCTATGTCGATCCGCATCTGACCGGCGGGCTCGACGTGTTTCCCGGCACGCTGCGGGTGCTGGGTGGCACCTCGCGGCACTGGACGGCAGCGACGTGGCGGCTCTTGCCCGAGGACATGGCGATGCACTCGACCTACGGGATCGCCGAGGACTGGCCGATCAGCTATGACGATCTGGAGCCCTTCTACACGCAGGCCGAATACGAGATCGGCGTGAACGGGCAGAAAGGCTTCGACGAGAGCGGTCTGGGCAAGGGCGAGACTTATCCGCCGCGCTCGAAACCCTATCCGCTACCGCCCGAGGCGAAACCCTATGCGACCCAGCGGCTACAGCAGCAGGTGGCGTCGATGGGCTTTCGCGTCGATATCGCGCCCTCGTCGCGGCTGTCGCAGCCCTACGACAACCGGCCCGCCTGTATCGGCAACAATATCTGCAACTGGAACTGCCCGATCGGTGCGAAACATTCGGGCTATCACGTGGTGCAGAAGATCCGCGATCTTGGCGTCGAGATCCGCACGCAGGCCATCGTCGACAAGATCGAGACCGGCGACAAGGGCAAGATCACGGCGCTGTCCTACATCAATCCCGAAGGCGACCGCACGCGGCTGACCGCGAAGATGTTCGTGATCGCCGCGCATGGCTATGAGACGCCGAAGCTCTTGTTGATGAACGATCTCGCGAACAGCTCCGACATGGTCGGGCGGCGGCTGATGATCCACCCGACGATCGATATGACATGGCTCTCGCCCGAGCCCTATTGGACGGGGCGCGGCCAGAATATTCACGGTGCGATCATGCAGCGCCGCGCGCTTCCTGATCGCGACAAGGTGCCCTCGACGCGCTACGACCTGCTCAATGCGCCACCCGAGGAAGGCATCGCGCAGGGGCTGTTGAAGGACGGCACGCTCGGCCCCGAGCTCGACGCGAAAATTCGCGACCACTCGGCCCGCGTCTTCACCGCCGAGGCGCTGACCGAGGACCTCCCCGATCCCGCTAACCGGATCGAGGTGAACCCCTCTTGGAAAGACGCCGTGGGGCTGCCCGGCATCAAACTGACCTACAAGCTCTCGGATTACACCAAGGCGAACCTGCCGCGGCTGATGGAGGATTACGCGCGCTTTCTGCAGGCGACTGGCGGCACCCGCGTCTCCGCGCCCGAGAAGTTTATTTGCCAGCAGCATGTGATGGGCACGACAGTCATGGGCAGCAAGGCCGAAGAGGCGGTCTGCGACGCCGATCTGCGCTGTTTCGACCATGAGAACCTGTTCCTTGTGACGACCGGCGTGATGCCGACGGCGGGCGGGGTGAACCCGACGCTGACCGGCATGGCGCTTGCGATCCGCGCGGGCCAGACCATCGCGAAGGAGCTTTGAGATGCGTGTTCTGATCCTGGCCACCGCCGCCTTCGCCGCGATCTCTCCGCTGGCAGCCAACGCGCAATCCGGCTCCGATGCTTCGGCAGGCGACCTCGTGAAGCGCGGCAAATACCTCGCCATCGCGGGGGATTGCTCCTCCTGTCACGCGGAGAATTTCTCCGGTGGTGAGAAGATCGAAAGCCCGATTGGCGCGATCTATGCGCCCAACATCACGCCCGACGAGAAGACCGGGATTGGCGACATGACCGAGGCGGAATTCGAAGGCGCCCTGCGTCGCGGCAAGTCCGATACGTGGCTTTATCCGGCGATGCCTTACACCCATTACACCGGCCTGACCGCTGCCGATGTGAAAGCGCTCTGGGCCTATTTTAAACAGGTCGAACCCGTCGAGAACGAGGTGCCCGAGACCGATCTAGGCTTCCCCTTCGTGCGTCCGGCGATGATGGGCTGGAACACGCTGTTCCTCGACAAGGGCCATCCGCCCGGCGCGGTGGATGTCTCGGGCGATCAACTTCAGCGCGGGCGCTATCTGGTGGAGACGCTGGAGCATTGCTCGTCCTGTCACAGCCCGCGCGGGACGCTGATGCAGGAGGATACCAGCAAACACCTCGCCGGGGGGATGCTGAACGGTTGGTATGCGCCGAACCTCACGCCGTCTGACAAAGGCGGTCTGGGCGACTGGAGCGAGGCCGATATCGTGGCCTATCTCAGCAAGGGCCGAAATGCGCACGCCGTCGCGGGCGGCGAGATGGGGCTCGTGGTCTCGCGCTCCACCTCGAAGCTGTCGAGCGACGACCTCACGGCGATTGCGAAATACCTGAAGGCTGTGAAGCCGGTCGACACGCAACCCGAGGCCAGCGGACCCGACGGTCAGGCGACGCTCGACCTTGCCGCGCTCGAGGTGCCCAACGGCGATTGGCAATCCGTGGTCGGCCACGACACGACCGATGGGGCGACACTCTATCAGGGCGCCTGTGCGACCTGCCACGGCATGAATGGGCAGGGCACCGCCGCGCCCGCGCTGTCCCAGATCTCTGACGTGCGCGCTGCGAATGCGGCGAATGTCGTGCAGGTGATCGCGCATGGGATCAACATGCCAAACGATGCGCGCCACGTCGCTATGCCGGGTTTCCAGCGCACGATGAGCGACGCGCAGATCGCCTCGGTCGCGAGCTATGTGCGCAGCAATTTTGGCGGCGTCGATGGCGAGGTTACCAAAGGCAGCGTCGCCAATATCCTGAGCGGCAAGCAGCCGGTCAGTTGGATCATCGCGAACGCCGCGCAGTTGGCTTGGGCGGCGATCGCCGTGGCGGTGCTTCTGGTACTGGCGCTGATCGGTTGGGCCGTGATGCGGACGCGGCGCAGGGCCTGACGCCGCACCTCACGCGGCAGGCAGATCGACCCGCGTATGATGTCCGTCCGCGCGCATCTCGAAGCGGAGCGTGCCCCCCAGACGGGTCAGCGCGTCGTGCGCGATCGAAAGGCCGAGGCCCGAGCCATTCGCATCCGCGCCCTTGCCCTTGACGAATTTCTGCCCCGCCTGCTGCGCGATCTCGGGCGGCAGGCCCGGTCCGTGGTCGTGAATGTCGACGAGGAGCGTATTGCCGGAGGTGGTCACGCTGACCTTGATCGCCGCGCCGTCTGGGCTCGCCTGAACGGCGTTCTCGATCAGGTTGCGCAGGGCGAGCGATAGAAGCAGCGGGTCGCCTTCTACCGTCGGCGCGTCCGGCGCGCTGTCGAGTTCCAGCGTCACGCCGCGCCGCGTGGCCAGCCCCGCCAGATCGCCCAGCACCTGCCGCAGGAGCCCATTCAGCTCCACCGAAGTGGCACGCGCCTCGCGACTGTCCACCTGCGCCAGATCGAGAAGCTGGCGTACCATCCGGTCGGTCCGGTCCACTGAGGTCGAGATCGCGGCGAGTGCGTGTTCGCGCGTGTCGGTATCGGGCGCGTGGCGCGCGATATGGGCCTGCGTTTTCAACCCGGCGAGCGGCGTTTTCATCTCATGCGCGGCATAGGCGATGAATTCCCGCTCGCGCCCGCGCGCGGCCGCCAGACGCGCCAGAAGGTCGTCGAGCGCGCCGGCGAGCGGGCGAATCTCGCGCGGCTGTCGCGCGGTGCCGGGCAGGGCGCGCAGATCCTCGCTCGGCCGCGCGTCCAGATCGCGGGCGAAGCGGTCGAGCGGCGCCAGACCGCGCGAGATCGCAAACCAGATCAGCCCCCACATCACCGGCAGGATCACCAGCGCGGGCCAGAGGAACCCCTCTATCACATCGCGCACAAGCCGGTTGCGCATGGCAAGACTGTCGCCCACCGTGACCTGCCCGCCCAGATCGGGATCGATGATCGTGTAGACCCGCAGGTCCTTGCCGTCGCGTGTCACATCGCGGAAGCCGGTCGCATCGGCGGGCACCAGCTGCGCGCTCGGCGCCCCGTTCGAGCGTCCGACGAGCCCTTGGGTGAAAGACCAGATCTGGCAGAATTGCTGATGCTCGTAACTCTCGTTATGCGACAGTGTGATCTGTGCGGGACCGTCCCGATTCAGCGAGATCTGGTTCTTCGAGACCAGCGACGAGACCATGCGCGCCGCCTCCACCAGACGTGCGTCGAGCACCCGCGTCACCTCGGCGCGGGTGGAATTCTCGATCCAGAATACGGCGGACAGCCAGACGGCCAGCGTCGCGCCGGTGAGGATCAGGAAGAGGCGGAGGCGGAGCGAGATGGCGAGGTCTCCTCTGGGCGCAGCCGGTAGCCGATGCCGCGCAGGGTTTCGATGAAATCGCGCCCGAGCTTGGCGCGCAGATGGTGGATATGGACTTCGACGGCGTTGCTCTCGACCTCCTCGTCCCAGCCGTAGAGCCGGTCTTCGAGGTCCGATTTCGCGAGCACCCGTCCGGGGCGTTCGGCCAGCGCCTGCAACACCGCGAATTCCCGGCGCGAGAGTTTCAGCGGCTGGCCGTTGAAGGCGGCGCTGCGGGTGCCGGGGTCGAGCTCCAGCCCGGCATGGGAAATCTGCGCGACCGCCCGCCCGTCCGACCGACGCGAAAGGGCCCGCAGCCGGGCGGCCAGCTCGTCCAGATCGAAGGGCTTACCGAGATAGTCATCCGCGCCTGCATCCAACCCCGCGACCCGGTCCTCGACCTGATCGCGCGCGGTCAGCAGCAAGACCGGCAGCCCGGCGCGGCCCGCGCGCAATTCGCGCAGCAGTTCGAGACCGGAGCCATCGGGCAGCATCAAATCCAGCACGAGCGCGCGATACTCCGCCCCGGCCAGTGCCGCGCGGGCGTCCTCAAGGCAGGACACGACATCGGCGGTGAACCCGGCCATGCCGAGCCCGACCCGCAGGCCGTCCGCCAATATGCTGTCATCTTCGACGACGAGTATGCGCATCTTTTCTCCTTCGCGGCGGATACACCGCACGAATCTTAAGACTGACTTAAGCTTCGCCCGCGATCCGGCCAACATGAACGCAAAGGCTCTTTCCCGTCTATCGCTGCGCGCCCTCTGGGGCGTGTTTCTGATCTCATTGCTGTTGCCCGGCCTCGCTGCGGCGCAAAGCTTCGATCTTTTGAAGCCCAAGGGAGGCAGCGGTCCGCTGTCGCCCGAAGAGGCGTTTCAGGTCGAGACCGAGTGGCAGGATGACGGGACGCTCGCGGTCTCCTTCGACATCGCGCCGGGCTATTACCTCTATCGCGAGCATCTTACGGTGAGCGCCGAGGGCGATGCGCCGGTGATCGAGACGCAGCCGGGCGAGATGAAGGACGATCCGAATTTCGGCACGGTCGAGGTCTGGCACGATCACACCGAGGCCGTGGTGAGCGACATTACCGGGCCCTTCACGCTGCATTGGCAGGGCTGCGAAGAGAAGGGGCTGTGCTACCCGCCGCAGAGCCGCGAGATCGTGCCGCCGGGCGGGGCTGCGACTGCCGCCGCATCAGGCGCGGCGCAATCGAACCAAGCCGCCGGCGTGCCGGATTATGCGCAAAGCGACGCGTCCTCCGCGCCAGCCGCGCGTTCCGAGGCCGATACTCCCACGCCTCCCGTAGTCGCCTCCAAGGGCGACGGAAACAGCCTGAACCTCTCTTCCGATGACGGCCTCGTCGCGGGGATCGCGGCGAAGGGCGGTTGGGCTCTGGTCGTGGCGTCCTTCTTCGGCTTCGGTCTGCTTCTGGCCTTCACGCCTTGCGTGCTGCCGATGGTGCCGATCGTGGCCGGGATGCTCGGCGCGCAAGGCAAAGACCTGACGCCTGCGCGGGGGCTGGCGCTGACCGGGACCTATGTGCTGGCGATGGCGGTGGCCTTCGGGCTTCTGGGCATCGTGGCGGCGTGGTCGGGGCAGAACCTGCAATTCCTGATGCAGGCGCCCGCGACGGTGATCGCGCTGGCGCTGCTGTTCGCCGTCCTCGCGCTGTCCTCCTTCGGCCTGTTCGAACTGCGCCTGCCGCAGGCGCTGACCAACAAGGTCAGCTCCGTGCAGGGGCCGCGCGGTACGCTCGCGGGGGCGGCCATCCTCGGCTTCACCTCAACGCTGATCGTCGGGCCGTGCGTGACGGCCCCGCTGGCCGGGGCCTTCCTCTATATCGCGCAGACGGGCGATGCGGGGCTCGGAGCTTCGGCGCTGTTTGCGCTGGGGCTGGGGCAGGGCGTGTTGCTGATGGCCGTCGGTCTTTTCGGCTCGGCGATCCTGCCGCGCATGGGCGAATGGATGGTCGGCGTGAACCGCGCCTTCGGCTTCGTCTTCCTTGGCGTCGCGATCTGGCTCTTGAGCCGCGTCGTCGCGGGACCTGCGATCCTCGCGCTCTGGGCGCTGCTGCTGATCGGCGCGGGCGTGGCCTTGGGCGGTCGCGACCGGTTGGGACCGGAAAGCTCGGGCCTGCGCCGTGTGGGCGGCGCGCTTGGCGTTGCGGCGCTGCTGGCCGGTGCGATCGAGGGTGTCGGTGCGGCGAGCGGGGCTGCCGATCCGCTGCGACCCCTCGCGCCCTTCACGGCAGGCCAGACCGTCATGGCCTCCACGTCTGACGTGCTGACGGAGGATGACTTCACCCATGTCGAGACGCCTGAGGCGCTCGATGCCGCACTGAACGCAGCGAAAGGCGAGCCGGTGATGCTCATCACCACGGCCGAGTGGTGCACCGAATGCGCCACCATTGCGCGCGAGGTGATCCCCGACCCGCAGGTGCAGGCCGCGCTGCGCCACGTCACGCCCATCGCGGTCGATGTGACCAAGACCGGCGCGCCGCAGCAGGCGCTTCTCAAGCAGTTGGGCGTGATCGGCCCGCCGACGCTGATCTTCCTCGACCCCGACCATTCGGAGGCGCAGGGCACCCGGCTGATCGGGGATGTAACCGCGCCGAAACTCACGACCTCGCTTTCGGAGATCGCTCAATGACCCTCACCCGCTTCGCCCCTCTCGCGCTGATCGCCCTCGCAGCCTGCGCGCCCGAGCCACCTGCCTCGAACCCGCCGCCCGCGCCGCAAGCGCCGCAACTGAGTGCGCGGGTCAAGGCGATTTACAGCCAGATGGAAGATGACGGTCGCACGATCCCGGCGGTGGACCCGAAACTGCTGAGCGAAGAGAAAGCCCGTCAGGAGGTCGATTACTGGACCGACGAGCCGCCCGGCACCATCATCGTCGATCCTTGGGCGCGCAAGCTCTACCTCGTGCAGAAGAACAACCGCGCACTGCGCTACACGGTCGCCGTGGGCGAGGACGGGCGCGGCTTTTCCGGGGAGGGGCATATCCCCTATCAGCGCGACTGGCCGAGCTGGACGCCGACCAAGAGCATGATCAAGGAAGACCCCGAGCTATACGGCCCGGTGAAGGACGGGCTCGCCGGCGGCCTCGACAATCCGCTCGGCGCGCGGGCGCTTTACCTGCATCGCGGGAACAAGGACACGCTCTACCGCATTCACGGAACGATGGATGACAGTTCAATCGGCAAGGCGACGTCGGCGGGCTGCATCCGTTTGTTCAATCAGGACATCATCGACCTCGCCGACCGCGTCCGCTCCGGCACGCATGTCGTCGTGCTGACCCGTGCCGAGAGCGGCAAGGGCACGGTGCCGCCGGGCCAGCCGCTGCCGCCCGTTCCCTACTCCCCCGAAGATTTCCCCCAAACCACAGGAGACGACACATGATCGATCGCCGGAATTTCCTCACCCTCGCAGGCGTCGCCGCAGGCTCCACACTGATCCTACCGACGGCGAGCCTCGCGCAGGCCGATATTTCGCCCGAAGCGGTGTTCCACGACCCCAAAGCGCCCGCGCTCGGTAACCCGGATGGGGACATCACGCTGGTCGAGTATTTCGACTACCAGTGTCCCTACTGCAAATCGAACCACCCGGTGGTCGAGAAGGTGACAAAGGAAGACGGCAATCTGCGCGTCGTGATGAAGGACTGGCCGATCTTCGGTGCACCGTCCGTCTACGCCTCGCAACTCGTGCTGGGCGCGCAGAGCATGGGCAAATACGAAGCGGGCCTCGAGGCGCTGATGGCGACGCAAGGAAAGCTGTCGAACGACCTGATCGAGAAGACGCTCTCCGAGGCCGGAGTCGATCCCGACAAGGCGATGGCGGGCTACAAGGCCAACCGCAAGGAGATCGACGCGCTGCTCTCGCGCAATGATGCGCAGGCGGTGGCGATCGGGTTGCGTGGCACGCCCGCCTATATCGTCGGGCGCGACGTCTATCCCGGCGCGGTCGATGCCGACACGCTGCGCAAGGCGATCAGCGACGCGCGCCAGGCCTGAGCCGCGCGACTTCGCCGGACAAACAAAAGGCCCCGGGGGTGAAGCGAACCCCGGGGCCTTTCTCATCGCGGGCCTCCCCCAGACGGGGAAGACGCCTGCGATCAGCTGTTGTCGCCGTCTTTCCAGATGCGCAGCGTGCTGACCTTCGCGCCACCGTTCAGGCCCGAGCTGTCGAAGACATAGACGCGCGGTTTGCCGGTCTCGACATTTGCGGTCGCATTGGCGTTGACGACGGTGATGCCCGCGCCCGCGCCGACATGCCATTCGCCGCCGTTTTCGACTTCGCTGACCGATTTCTTGGTCGGGAATACGTAGATCTGGCTCGCCTGCTTGGCGCCGAGCTGGAGGCCGACCGAGGCTTTGCCGATGTCGTAATAGCCCTGAACCTTGCCGTTCTCGATCAGCGCGCCGGAGCCGCCCGAACCGCCAATGCCGAGATCGACCGTGGTCACTTCGGGGAAGACCAGAACGGCTGCGGAATTGGTCGCGACCTGCTGGCAGGTCTCCTGGAGGCTGCCGCATTGCTGCAGTGCTGCAGCGACGTGCTTGTCGAGATCCGGACGCGGCTTGACGCCTTTCGCGTGGTCCATCGCATTGGCGGGCGAGCCTGCGAGCGCCATGGTGCCCATCAGGGTTGCGGCGATACCAGCGGTGAGGGTGCGGGTCTTGGATTTCATGAGATGCCTCCTTTTGAAATTACGAAAATGAAACGGCCCCGCACGCCGCACGTTCCTTTTCGGATCAATCACATAGGGCAAATAATCGTGTCGGAACCGAAGGCGCGATCCGTGAATTCGCGCGCCCGGAAGGAAGAGGCGAAATCGCCTGATTTTCGGTGCAGCTCAGAGGCTGTCCAGCACCGACCCCATGATCGCCGCTGTGTCGCGCCAATCCGGCAGGGCGGTCCCCGCCACCGCCGAAGCCGCGCCCATTCGCTCCCGAAGATCCGCGTCTTGGAGAAGCTGTCGCAGTGCCTCGGCGAAGTCGAGATGCGCGTCCACAGGCACGAGAATCCCGGCATCGGGCGGCACCGTGTCGGGCACCGCGCCCGTGCGGCAGGTGACGATGGGGAGCCCGTGCAGCATCGCCTCGCCGAAGACGATCCCGTAGCCCTCATAGCGCGTCGCAAGCGCGAAGATCGAAGCCTCGCGATAGGCTGCATTCAGAGCGTCGCGCTCCATCCGTCCGGCAAGCTGCACCCGCTCGCTCAGCCCGAGCCGCGCGATCCGCGCCGCGAGCGCATCGGCGACCTCCGGATCATGCGCGCTGCCCACGATCTGCGCGCGCCAGTCCAGATCGGCGATTTCCGCCAACGCGTCGATCAGCACGTCATGGCCTTTGCGCGGCGCCAATAGCCCGACCGCGAGGATCAGCGGCGGGGTGGCTTTCGCGCTCTCCATCACCGGCGGACGGTCGAAGCCCGGTAGCGCGATCGAAATCCGCTCCGGGGCGACGCCGAACTCCTTTTGCAGAATGGCGCTGGTATGCGGGCTCGGCACGACGACATGGGCGGCGCGGCGCAGGTTCTCCGCCTCACGTGTCAGGAGATGACGCGCGCGGTCCTCGGTCAACCCGGTCTCGAGCCCAAGCGGATGGTGCAGCATCGCCACCACGGGCGCGGACATCGCGTCGAGCACCTCCGGGTCGATAGACCCGAAGACCAGCCCGTCGAGGATCACCGGCACCTCCGCGGGAATGGCGGTCAGTTGGCGGCGCGCGGTCTTGGTTTCTTCGGGCGTTGCATCGGGGAAGCCGGGCGGCAGTTCCAGATGCTCCACGCGGCGACCCTCGGACCGCAGCGCCTCGAGCAGCTTGCGCTCGTAGATGAACCCGCCGGTCAATTGCATGATATCCCCCGGAATGGCGAAAACGGCTGGCGTCATGTCATGTCTCTCCCGATCTTATCTGGCGCGTTGCTCTGCCCCGTAGCGGCGCAGCACTACGCGCTCGACCCGCTCGATTCCGAGATAGGCCGCAACCGCCACGAGGGCGAGGAGAACGACCGAACTCCAGAGCATTCCGAGGTCGCGGCGGTCAGCGCCATCAGCCCGCTCAGTGCCCGCGCGTGGATCGACGTTGCATGACCTGGAAGCCGAGGTCGACGACCTTTTCCTGCGTGGCGCTTCCCGACAGTGCATCGAGGATCAGTTGCACCGCGCCTTCACCCATTTCGCGGCGGAACGTGCGCACCGAGGATATTGACGGTTCGGCGGCGGCCATCATCTCCATGTCGTTGAACCCGCAGATGCCGAGATCGTCGGGAATGCGCAGGTTGCGGCGCTGCGCTTCGAACATCGCCCCCAGAGCGAGGTCGTCATTGATGCAGAAGATCGCGTCGGTCTCGGGGGCGAGATCCATCAATTGCGCGAGCAGATGACTGCCCAGCGTCACAGAGGAGGGGCGGGTGGTCGTTTGGATGCGCTTACCTTCCTCGATGCCATGGGCACGCAGCTCGTCGCGGAACCCGTGCAGGCGGCGCTGCGTGCGCGGGTCCATCCGCGCACCCAAGAAACCGGGGCGGCGATAGCCCTGCGCGATCAGGTGCGCGGTCGCGGCGCGGGCGGCATCGTAATGCGAGAACCCGATCATCCGGTCATAGGGGTTGCTGCCGGTCTCCATGATCTGCACCACCGGGCAGCCCGCCTCGCGCAACAGCGCCTGCGCGGCCTCGGTCTGGTCGATCCCGGCCACGATCAGCCCGGCGGGGCGCTGGCGCAGGAAGACGCGGATCAGGTTCTCTTCCGACAGCGGCGCGTAGCGCGAATAGCCGAGCTGCACCGAGTGATGCGTGCCCTCGACCGCCGAATAGATCCCATCCATCACATCGGCAAAGACGTTGTTCGACACCGAGGGCAGGATCACCCCGATAATGTCCGACCGCGTCGAGGCGAGGGCGCGGGCCGCAGGGTCCGGCAGATAGCCGAGCGATTCGATTGCGGCGGCGATTTTGTCCCGCACGGCGGGCGAGACGACCTCGGGATTGCGCAGGGTGCGCGAAACAGTGGCAACGCTTACACCGACATGATCGGCGACGTCGCGCATCGTAACTGATTTATTTACATTGTTTTTATTCATTGCCCCTCCCCGTGGTCGCACCCCTTTTTTAAAAGGGCGATTGACGAATGTAACCGCTTACATTACGCCTCTGTGTCCAAGAAACACCTGCGAACCCGGTAAGGCAAGATGGTAAACAGCAGCAATGCGAACGCGACACCGGTCCTTGTGATGGGCGTTTGCGGCACCGGCAAGACGACGGTGGCGCAGCGCGTGGCGCAAGCGGTGGACGGCGTGTTCCTTGATGCTGATGATTTTCACCCGCCCGAGAATGTCGCGCATATGGCTGCTGGTCTGCCGCTCAACGACGAGATGCGCTGGGACTGGCTCGACCTCGTGGCGAAGGGCGTGATCGAGGCGGGGCGCGACGGCAGGACGGTCGTTTTCGCCTGTTCGGCGCTCAAGCACTCGTACCGGGATCGCCTGCGCCAAAGCCTCGGCGTGATGCATCTCGCGCATCTCACCGGGCCGCGCGACCTGATCGCCGAGCGGATGGCCGCGCGCGAAAACCACTATATGCCGATCGCGCTGCTCGACAGTCAGCTGGCCGATCTGGAAATGCCGGGGCCCGACGAGGCCCCGCTGAGCTGCGATATCCGCGAAGCGCCCGAGGCGCTTTGTGCGCAGATATTGAACGCCTGGGGCCTCACGGCTCCTCAAGTTTGATTTCGTCTTTTAAGGGAGGACACCATGACGAAACCGATCCGTAAAATCGCCCTCGCGAGCGTCGCCGTCGTGGCGCTGGCCAGCGCCGCGAATGCCGAAACCCACAAGTACAAGTTCCAAAGCTCGGACCCGGCGGGTAACCCGAACTTCGAACTGCAGCAGAACTGGGCGAAGGACCTCGCAGAGCGCACCGACGACCAGATTCAGATCGAGATGATGCCCGTGGGCTCCGTCGTCGAGCATAACGAGACGCTCGACGCCACCGGCGCCGGCATCATCGACGGCATCGTGACCGACATCTCCTATTTCGCGGGGAAAGACCCGGCCTTCTCGCTGCTGGGCAACCCGGTCGGCGCATGGTCGAGCACCGATCAGCTGCTGGACTTCATGAACAATGGCGGAGGCCAGCAACTCGCGAACGACCTGTTCCAGCCCTATGGCCTGCATTACGTCGGTTCGACCACGACGGGCCTCGAGTCGCTCGTCTCGAAAGTGCCGCTCGACGGCGTGGCGGACCTGAAGGGTCTGAAGATGCGCGCGCCGGAAGGCCTCGTGCAGGACGTCTTCGCGGCGGCTGGCGCGGCTCCGGTGAACCTGCCGGGTTCGGAAGTCTACACCGCGCTCGACAAGGGCGTGATCGATGCGGCCGACTACACCGTGTTCTCGACCAACCAGGCGCAGGGCCTCAACGACATCGCGCCGAACCCGGTCTATCCGGGCTTCCACTCGATGCCGCTCGTGGGCGTCGCGATGAACAAGAAGGAATGGGAGTCGCTCTCGCCCGAGCTGCAGAAAGCCTTCGAAGAGTCGGTGAAGCAATTCGCGGACAAGGAAGTCAGCGACCTCGCAGAGGCCGACAAGAAGGCCGTGGCCAAGGCTGAAGAAGGCGGCAAGATCCACATCCACGACTGGTCGGATGAAGAGCGCGCCAAGTTCCGCCGCATCGCGATCACCCAGTGGGAAAAGGTTGCCAAGAAGTCGGACAAGGCGCAGCACGTCTATGACGTCCTGACCGACTACCTGAAGAAGAACAACCTTCTCTGATCTCCTATCGGTGCGGGGCTGCGATCGCGGCCCCGCATCTTTTCCAGTTTTCTGACAGCAGCGGTTTTTGCAATGTCACAACCCGAGAATAACGGGGTGGATCACCCCGCACATGATCCGCACACGCCGGAACCGGTGCAGACCGAGGACGAGGCGGCGACCATCCCCGAGGCGGGCATCCTCGGCCGCGCGATCAACGCGGTGGGCATCGTCTTCGCGCTCGGCATCATCGCCTCCGCGCTGATCCTCCTGAACGAGGTCGTGCTGCGCTACGGCTTCGACAGCCCGACGATCTGGGCGCATGAGACGACGATCTTCCTCTGCGCGATGGCCTTCGTCTATGGCGGGCTCTACTGCGTCGTGCGCAACAGCCATATCCGCGTGGTGCTGATCTACGACATGGTCACCGGCCGGGCGAAGCGCATCCTCGACGCGATCATCTCGTTGATCTGCCTGTTCGCGGCCGGCTTCTTCGCCTGGGCCGCCTACGGCATGGTGATGAAGGCGACCTTCCGCCCCGGCGGCGATGTCCATTTCGAGACCTCGGGCAGCGCCTGGGATCCGCCATTCCCGGCCTATCTCAAGATTTTCCTTCTCGTGGTGCTCTGCCTCATGGTTGTGCAATTCATCATCATGGCGGTGAACTACCTGCGCGGCGCCTTCGCATCGGAGGCGGGTAAATGATCGAACATCTGCTGAGTTTCGACCTCTCTGCGCTGGGCATCGGCTATGGCACGGTGCTGCTGTTCGCGCTGCTGATCGGTCTTCTGCTGACCGGCATGCCGCTGGCCTTCGTGACGCTGCTCGTGGCGCTGATCTTCGCCCTTGGCTGGTTCGGGCCGATGGCGGTGCCGCTGATCACCAGCCGCGTTTATTCCTTCGTCTCGAGTTTCGTCTTCGTCTCGGTGCCGATGTTCGTGATGATGGCGGCGCTTCTGGACCGATCCGGCATCGCGCGCGATCTGTTCGAGGCGATGAAGCTCGTCGGCGGCCGGATGCGCGGCGCAGTCGCGGTGCAGACGATCTTCGTCTCGGTCATCCTCGCGGCGATGTCGGGCATCATCGGTGGCGAGATCGTGTTGCTGGGTCTTCTGGCTCTGCCGCAGATGATCCGACAGGGCTACGACCGCAAGCTCGCCATCGGCGTGATCTGCGCGGGCGGCTCGCTCGGTACGATGGTGCCGCCGTCGATCGTTCTGATCATCTACGGCCTGACCGCGAATGTCTCGATCGGCGATCTGTTCACCTCGGCCTTCATACCGGGCTTCATGCTTGCGGCTTTCTACGTGATCTTCGTGATCATCCGCGTGAAGCTGAACCCCGATCTGGCCCCCATGCCGGAGCCCGACGAGCGTCCGTGGTCCGAGAAGATCAAGCTCCTGAAGGGTCTCGTCCTGCCGGTGCTGGTGATCGGCTTCGTGCTGGGCTCGATCTATGGCGGGATCGCCTCGGTGACCGAGGCCTCGGCGCTGGGTGTGGCGGGCGTGATGCTCTCGACGATCATCCGGGGCGAGCTGACGCTCTCGATGCTCAAAGGGGCGGCGCTGCAGACGCTCGCGACCTGCGGGATGATCGTCTGGATCGGTATCGGCGCCTCGGCTCTGGTCGGCGTGTTCAACCTGATGGGCGGGATCGACTTTGTCTCGTCGCTGCTGAAAGGCGTCTCGGACACCCCGATCATCGTGATCCTGACGATGATGGCGATCCTGTTTTTCCTCGGCATGTTCCTCGACTGGGTGGGGATCGCGCTGCTAACGATGCCGATCTTCGTGCCGATCGTGAAAGACCTCGGTTACGATCCGGTCTGGTTCGGCGTGGTCTTCGCGATGAACATGCAGGTGAGCTTCCTGTCGCCGCCCTTCGGGCCAGCCGCGTTCTACCTGAAATCGGTCGCTCCGAAGGACATCTCTTTGGGCGAGATCTTCCGCTCGCTGCTGCCCTTCATCGCGATCCAGATCTTCGCGGTGGGGCTGCTGGTGGCCTTCCCGGCGATCACCGGGCACTGAAGCCGAACGGATTGAAACGAAAAGAGGCGGGCTTTCGGGCCCGCCTCTTTGCATGTCTGATTGTCGCGCCGTGCCTCAGGCCGCCGCGGATTGCTCGCGAAACTCGCTGAGGACCTCGGCGGCGATCTTGAAGGACTTCTGACGCGCATCGGCGTCGTGGATCATCCCGGTCACCATTAGCTCGTCGGGCTCGTATTGAGCGATTAGGCGCGCCAACTCGTCGCGCACCTTCTCCTTGGAGCCGGTGGCCGAGCAGGACAGCGCGCGCTGCACCTGAACCATCATCTGCGGCGGCACCTCGGAGAGATCCTTGACCGGATAAGGCAGCTTGCCTGGCATACCCGAGCGCAGCCGCGCGAAGGCCAGCACCTGAGACGAACGCAGATACTGCGCCTCCTCATCGGTGTCGGCGGCAAACACCCCGGCGGCCATCATCGCATAGGGTTTGTCGAGATAGGCCGACGGGCGGAAGCTCCGGCGATAGATGTCGAGCGCGTCGCCCAGCATGTCGGGCGCGAAATGCGACGCGAAGGCGTAGGGCAGGCCGAGATAGGCGGCAAGCTGCGCGCCGTAGAGGCTCGAGCCAAGGATCCAGATCGGGACATGGGTGCCTGCGCCCGGAATGGCGCGCACCCGGAAAGTCTCGGCCTCGTCGCTGAAATAGGCGAGCAGTTCCTGTACGTCCGCGGGGAACGTGTCCTCGGGCGACATATTGCGGCGCAGGGCGCGGGCGGTGCCGCCATCGGTGCCGGGCGCGCGGCCCAGACCGAGGTCGATCCGGTCGGGATAAAGCGTGGCGAGCGTGCCGAACTGTTCGGCGATCACCAGCGGCGCATGGTTCGGCAGCATGATGCCGCCCGCACCGACGCGCATCGTCTTGGTCACCGAGGCGACATGGCCGATGAGCACGGAGGTCGCGGCGCTCGCGATGCCGGGCATGTTGTGATGTTCGGCGAGCCAGAAGCGGTGATAGCCCGCATCTTCGGCCATCCGGGCCAGATCGGCCGTTCCCGCAAGCGCATCGGCTGCGGTTTTCCCTTCGGGCACGGGCGACAGATCGAGAAGTGAGAATTGCTGCATGGGGAACCTCCGTCGGGGCAGAGCTAGCGCGCCGCGCAGAGCTGTCCAACGCCGCGCGGCAGTTGATCCCTGACTTATGACCCCGCGTTCCGCTTTGCGAGGGGGCGGCGGGTCTGCATAGTGCGCAGACCCAAGCGAGGAGGATGGACATGGCCGACCCGGTGCAGATTTCGGTAAGCGCGCAAGGCGTGGCGGAGGTGACCCTCAACCGCCCCGAAAAGAAGAACGCCTGGACCCTGGAGATGTTCGATGCGCTGGCCGAGGCGGCGCAGAGCCTGTCGCAGCAAAAGGGTCTGCGCGCGGCGATCTTGAGCGGCGCGGGCGGCTGTTTCTCGGCCGGGCTCGACCTGACCGTGATGCAAAGCTTCGCGGCCGATCTGGCGGGGGTGAAGGCGCAGATGGCCGAACGCGATGCGCAGGGCGCGAACCGCTTTCAGCGCCCGGTGACACGATGGGCCGAGCTGCCCGTGCCGGTGATCGCCGCGATCGAGGGCGTGGCCTTCGGGGCGGGGATGCAGCTGGCTCTGGGCGCGGATTTCCGGATCGCTGCGCCCGATGCGCGGCTGTCGATCATGGAGGCGAAATGGGGGCTGATCCCCGATATGGGCATCTCGCAGAGCCTGCCGAAACTGACCCGCGCCGACGTCGCGAAAGAGCTGATGATGACGGGCCGGGTGCTGGAGGCCGAGGAGGCGCAGAGGCTTGGGCTGATCACGCGCGTGGCCGAGAGCCCGCTGCAGGCGGCGCGCGACATGGCCGCCGAATTCACCCTGCGCTCCCCCGAGGCGCTGGCTGCGAGCAAGGCGCTGGTGGAGCAGGCATGGACGATGCCGCCCGGCGATGGGCTGGCGCTGGAGGCCGAGCTGCAGGCGGAGATCATCGGCGGTCCCGCGCAGATGGAAATGGTGATGGCGAACCTGCAAAAGCGCGCGCCGAATTTCTCTCAAGGATAGAATGTCAGCGAAATGTCTATAAGGTGAGGGCGTAAACGCACGAAAGGAGAGCGCCGCTCATGCCCGCAGGAGAACGCCGCATCGTCTCATCCCGCCATCTGGCCGAAGGGCCGGGCTGGGAAGCCTCGGAATTCGAATACGGGATGATCATCGCCTACAACTCCTTCGCGCGATGGATGCAGCGCTGCATGGCGGCTTCGGGGATGGAGCTGTCGCCGCTCGAAATCCTCGTGCTGCACAACACCAATCACCGCGACCGCGAAAAGCGGCTCAACGACATCACCTTCCTCCTGAATATCGAGGACACGCATACGGTCAATTATGCGCTGCGCAAGCTGTTGAAGCTGGGTCTTCTGGATTCCGAGAAGCGCGGCAAGGAAGTGTTCTACCGCACCTCGGAAAGCGGGCGCGAGCTGTGCGAACGCTATCGCAAAGTGCGCGAGGAATGCCTGCTCGAGCCGATCCAGAAAGGTGGCATGGCAGGGGAAGACCTGCGTGAGATCGCCTCGGCCCTGCGCGTGCTGTCGGGCTATTACGATCAGGCGAGCCGCGCGGCCTCTTCGCTCTGAGGCCGCGCGGGTCGTTGGCTCAGTTGCCCATCAGCGAGGGCAGGTAGGTCACGATCCCCGGCACCAGCGTGATCAGCAGCACCGCCAGCAACAGCAGCCCGAAGAAGGGCAGCGCCGCGCGGGCGACCTTGAGGATGTTGTAGCCTGTCAGGCCCTGTATCACGAAGAGGTTGAAGCCCACGGGCGGCGTGATCTGGCTCATCTCGACGACCAGCACGAGGTAGATGCCGAACCAGAGCGGGTCGATCCCGGCGGCTTCCACCATCGGCAGGATGATCGAAGTGGTCAGCACCACGACCGAAATCCCGTCGAGAAAACAGCCCAGCAGGATGAAGAACACCGTCAGCACCGCCAGCAGGGCCGTGGGCGACAGCCCGAAGGTGCCGATCCACGCCGCGAGGTTGCGCGGGATGCCGGTGAAGCCCATCGAGACTGACAGCACCGAGGCCGCCAGCAGGATGAAGGCGATCATCGCGCTGGTGCGGGTGGCCGAGAACAGCGCCTCCTTGAAGTCGCGCCAGCGGAAGCTGCCCGTCGCCATCGCAAGGATCACCGAGAAGACCACGCCTACGGCAGCCGCATCGGTGGGCGAGGCGACGCCGGTATAGATCGAGCCGATCACCCCGCCGATCAGGATGACGATCGGGATCAGGCGACGCGAGGCCCGCAGCTTCTCGCGCAGGTTCAAGGTGATGTCCTCGCGCGGGATCGACGCTGGGTTCATCCAGGCGCGCAGGGCGACATAGCCGCCGAACAACGTCACCAGCATCAGCCCCGGCAGGATGCCCGCGATGAAGAGGCGCGCGATGGATTGCTCGGTCGCGACGCCATAGACGATCAGGATCACCGAAGGCGGGATCAGGAAGCCAAGCGTGGCCGAGCCCGCCAGCGTGCCGAGGATCAGGCTCTCGGGATAGCCGCGGCGGGTGAGCTCGGGCACCGACATCCGCCCGATCGTGGCCGCGGTTGCCGCTGACGAGCCCGAAACGGCGGCGAAGATCGCGCAGCCCAGTACGTTCACATGCAGCAAGCGGCCCGGCGCGCGCCCAAGCCACGGGGCGAGGCCGGAGAACATATCCTCGGATAGCCGTGAGCGCAGCAGGATTTCTCCCATCAGGATGAACAGGGGCAGAGCGGCGAGCGGCCAGCTATGGCTGTGGCCCCAAAGCGTGGTCGCCATCACCAGCCCGGTCGGCGCGCCGGAGAAGAAGGCCAGCCCCGCCAGCGCCACGATCAGCAGCGACAGCGCCACCCAGACGCCGCCCGCAAGCAGCACCAGAAGCAGCCCCAGAAGAATTGCGAAGGTCATTGGATCGGACATGGTTTACTCCGAAACATCATCGACGAGCACGGGGCGCTTGGCGCGGATGCTCTCGATCAGAGTGTCGAGGAAGGCGAGCGCCAGAAGGCCCAGCCCCACCACCATCGTGCATTGCGGGATCCAGATCGGGATCGCGACGATGCCGGTGGACATATCGCCGTAATGCAGGCTCTCGAGCATCAGCGAGGTCGCGAACCACACAGCGTAGACGCTGGCCACGAAGCCAAGCGCGAGCGCCACGATCTCGGCGACCCACTGGCCGCGCGCGGGCAGGCGGGTCAGCACGAGATTGACGCGGATATGGCTGCCGTGGCGCAGCGTGTGGGCCAGCGCCATGAAGCTTGCCGTCGCGAGGAAGTAGCCCGCGAAATCGGCATAGGACGGGATCGTGTAGGAGAGGGCGGGGCCGCCCAGACGGGCGAGCACGTTCAGCCCGACCTGTGCCGTGACCAGCAGGCAGATCGCGAGGATCGAGACGGCCGCGATCCCTCCGGACAGAAGATAGACCTGATCGAGCAGGCGACGCATGGCGAAAGCTCCGAAAGCTTGAATTGGGGTTGAGCATCGAAAAAGGCCCTCCCGCGCGGGACGCGGAAGGGCCGGATCGGGCGGGCTCAGTTGCCCTGATAGGCCTTGAGCACCTCAAGTGCGTCGGGGCTGGCTTTCTCTTTCCAGTTGGCCAGCATCTCGTCGCCGATCTTCTTCAGCCCGGCTTCAAGCTCGGGGCTGGGATCCACGATCGCCATGCCGTTTTCCTTCATCACGGCGGTCTTCTCGGCGGCCTCTTTCTCAGACATCTCCCAGCCGCGGGTCTGCGCGGTGGCGGCGGCGTCCATCACCGCGGTCTGCTCGTCTTCGCTCAGACGGTCGAAGGCGCGCTTGTTCACCACGACGATGTTCTTGGGCAGCCAGGCGTCGATCTTGGTGTAGGTGTCGACGAAGTCCCACGCCTTGGAATTCGCGCCGGTCGAGGGCGAGGTGATCATCGCCTGCAGCTGACCGGTCGAGAAGGCCTGCGGAATGTCGACCGCTTCGACCTGCACGGGCGCGGCCTTGGCGAGCGTCGCAAACTCTTCCAGCGCCGGGTTATAGGCGCGGAAGCGCAGACCCGCGAGGTCGTCCACGGATTTGATCTCGCCATTGGTATAAAGCCCCTGTGCCGGCCACGGCACCGAGAACAGCGGCATCAGGCCCTGCTTGTCGAGAAGCTTGGTGATGACGGGCTTCTGCGCCTCCCACAGTTTCTCGGCCTGATCGTAGCTGGTGGCGAGGAAGGGCTGGCTGTCGACGCCGAAAGCCAGATCTTCGTTCGACAGCGTCGAGAGGAAGAATTCCCCGAGCGGCACCTGACCCGAGCGCACGGCGTTCTTGATCTCGGAATGCGGGAAGAGTGAGCCCGCCGAATGCACCTTGATCTCCAGCTTGCCGTCGGTCGCTTTCGACACGTCCTCGGCGAAATCGCGGATGTTCACGGTGTGGAAGGTTGTGTCGCCGTAAGGCGTCGGCATGTCCCAGCTCTGCGCCTGAACGGCCGTGCCCAGCCCCAGCGCAACCGCGAAGCTTGCAGCAAATCTGATCATATCTCTCTCCTGTCGGGTCGCGGCGGAATTCGTGTCCGCCTCTTTTTCATAACGTTGACAAATTGTCAGTAAAATGAGATCAAAGTCAACGATAAGTTTCAAAATCGCGGTCTGAGCCAGTGGAGATGCCCTGACATGATGCTCGAAGAAGCATTGCGGCCCGGAACGGCCCAAGCGCATAGGCCGCAGATTTTGCCGGCTGGCGGGGACGGGCTGCTCGTGCGGTTCGCGCTGGTTGCCGAGCCCACCGCGATAGCGGCAGCGCAGAGCTTTCATCAGCGCGTGACGGAAAGCGATTTGCCGGGGGTGCGCGAGATCGTCCCGAGCCTCGTATCGGTTCTGCTGCGCTTCGATCCGGAGGCCGTGACGCGGACCGAGATGGCTCAGCGGTTGGAGACCCTGCTGTCCGAGGCCGATTGGCGGAGTGCGGCGCCGCATCCCGCGCAACGCGTCTGGCACCTGCCTGTCGCATTCGGCGGTGAACACGGCCCCGATCTGGAAGAGGCGGCGAAGCTCGCGGGTCTTTCCCCTCGAGCGGCCATCGACGAAATTACCGCGACCCTGCTGAGCGTCCTCGCCATCGGCTTCGCGCCCGGTCAGCCCTATCTCGGCCTGCTGCCTGACCATTGGAATCTCGCGCGCCGGTCCGAGCTGAACCCGCGCGTTCCGAAAGGCGCGCTCTGCGTGGCGGTGCGCCAGCTCGTGCTGTTCGCGAATACCTCGCCCACCGGCTGGCACCAGATCGCGCGGACGGCCTTCGATGTGTTCCGCCCCGAACAATCCGACCCCGTGCCGCTGCTTGCGGGCGACGAGGTTCGCCTCGCGCCGGTCTCCGGCACCGAGATGGACGCCTTGTTGAAAGCGGACGATCCGATGGGCGGCGCGCGCTGCGAGGTGCGGTCATGAGCGGCGGATCGGTGATATTGCGCGCCCTCGGGCCAAGCGTGAGCGTGCAAGACATGGGCCGCCCCGGCCGCATGGCGCAAGGCATCTCGCGCGGTGGCGCGGTCGATCCGCTCGCGCTGGTCGAGGCGGCGGCGCTTCTGGGATCGCGCAGCCCGCTGCCCGCGCTGGAAATGGCGGTAAGCGGCGGGCGGTTCGAGGTCACGGCCCCGACGCGGATCGCACTGACCGGCGCGCCGATGCAGGCGGAGCTTGACGGACGCCCCCTGCGCTGGAGCGCGAGCCACAAGGTCGAACCGGGCGAGGTGCTGTCGATCGGTGCCGCGCGCACGGGCATGTTCGGCTATCTCACCTTCGCGGGCGGGATCGAGACGCCCGAAGTGCTGGGCAGCCGCTCGGCGCATCTCGCCGCCGGGATCGGCTCGGCGCTGCAGTCGGGTGTGCGCCTGCCGCTGGGCGTCGACCCCGAGCCTGATGCGCCCGCGATGGTTCTCACGCAGGACGACCGTTTCTCGGGGGGCACGCTGCGGATCATCCCGGGGCCGCAGACGGGCCTCTTCGACGAGGATACCTTCGCGCGGCTCACCACGACCGAATTCACCCGCGCGCGGCAGGGCAACCGTCAGGGCGTGGCGCTGACCAGCGACGCGCCTGCGTTGACCTCGGACAAGGCCAAGGGGCTCGCCTCGGACGTGATCTTCGAGGGGGATATCCAGATGACCGGCGCGGGCACGCCCTATGTGCTGCTCGCCGAATGCCAGACCATCGGCGGCTACCCTCGGATCGGCACCGTGCTGCCCTGCGATCTGCCGCGCGTGGCCCAGGCCGCGCCGGGGACGAAGCTGCGGTTCAAGCCCGTGACGTTGGACGAGGCCGACGCGCTGGCGCCGCGCTGGGAGACGCAACTGCAGGCGCAACGTGCCAAGCTGCGGCCGCTGATCCGCGATCCGCACGACATCCATGACCTGCTAGGCTACCAATTGATCAGCGGCGTGACGGCAGGGCGCGAGTTGGAGGAAGAGAATGGCTAAGATCGACCTGAACGCCGATATCGGCGAGAGCTTCGGCCCGTGGGTCATGGGCAACGACGCCGCGCTGATGGAGGTGATCTCCTCGGCCAATGTCGCCTGTGGGTTCCACGCGGGCGATCCGGATGTGATGGCGCAGACGATGCGCGCGGCGGTGGCCAATGACGTCGGTATAGGTGCGCATCCGGGCTTTGCCGATCTGCAGGGTTTCGGACGCCGTCGCCTTAACCTCAGCGCCGAGGAACTGACCAATCTGGTGACCTATCAGCTGGGCGCGGCGCAGGCGATGGCCCGCGCGGCGGGCGGCGCGGTGCGGCATTTCAAGCTGCACGGGGCGCTGTCGAACATGGCCTCGGAGAATGCCGAGATCGCCCGCGCCTGCTATGCCGCGGCACTGAAGGTGCAGCCCGACATCATCCTCGTCGTGCTGCCGCAAACCGCGATGGAACAGGTCGCGCGCGATCTGCAGGCCAATTGGGCGGGCGAGATTTTCGCCGATCGCGCCTATGAGGACGACGCCTCGCTCGTGTCGCGCTCGAAACCCGGTGCGGTGCTGCATGACGCCGAAGAGGTCGGCGCGCGGATCGAGACGATGCTGCGCAAAGGTGCGATCGTGACCGCGTCGGGCAAGGAAATCCCCTGCAAGATCGACACGGTCTGCCTGCATGGCGACGGGGCAGAGGCGCTGGCGATGGCGCGCGCGCTGCGCGGCCATCTGACCGGGGCCGGGTTCGAGATCGCGCCCTTCGGCTAAGGCTGGTCTGCAGTCACATCATCCGCGCGCATCGCATCACGCGCGGCGCGTCATGTCCTGTGGACACAGATCGTGGCGCTTCGCCCAATGCTGGAGCGTGTCGTCGAACCGCTCGGGCGGGACCCCTTCGAGCCCGGGAAATTCATGCAGAATGATCCGCAGTGCGCGGCGCTGATCTTCGGTGAGTCGGTCGTCGTGCCAGAGCCGATAGATGCCGCGCGGCAGGCGGCGCTCGGGTCTCGCGGTGCTATAGAACAGCGCGAAGGGGATGGATTTCACCTGCGCCACGTAGCTTGATAATTGCGGCAGGAACTGCCCGGTGAATTCGTCGGAGCCGGCCGGGAAGACCTCGGCCAGCGCCATGACCGCACGACCCTGCGCTGCTGCCTGCGTGGTGGAGAAGACGAAGCTTACCGCGAGCGTCAGCACCAGCATCCCTGTCACCCCCGTGATGACCGAGATCAGCGACCAGCCGGTGCCTGCGGGCGTCGCGTAGCCGCCACCCAGCGTCGAGAGCAGATGCCCCGCATAAGAGAGGCTGTCACCGAAGCTCGCCGCGGGCAGGCCCTTGGTCGTCTCCAAAGATCGGCTCGCGGCGAAGAAGATCAGGCTCCAGCCGAAAGCGACCATGATGATCCAGACGCCGCCGAGCCATGCCATCGTCACCGGGCCGCAGATGCGATGCGCGAGCCGCGTTTGCCCGAAACTGCGGATGCGCTTGAAGCCGAACCGCGCGACGGCCAGCGAGATTGCCCCGGACTGGCCCGCACCAAGCGCGCAGAGCAGAATGTCCCAAAGTGAGATCGCAACGATGGCGGTGCCGAGGAAGATCAGGAAAATGGTCACGGGAGGCTCCGAAAGTTGGAAAGGGGCGTGCGGTCAGGCGGTCTCGGGCCTGACCAGCGGCAGGTAGTGGCGCCGTGTCATCATCATCAGAACGGCCAGCAGCGGTGTCGCCAGCGCAAGGCCGAGAAGACCGAAGAAGCTCCCCATCAAAAGCTGGAACGCGATGATGAGGGCCGGGGGCAGCGACATCGCCTTTTCCTGAATCTGCGGCGTGATCAGGTTGCTCTCGAGTGCCTGTACCGCGAGGTAGAGGACCACGACCCAAAGCATCGTCATCGGGCTGACCGTCAGGCCCATCGCCAAGGCGGGGATCGCCGACAGGACCGGCCCGATATTCGGAATGAAGGTCAGAAGTCCTGCGAGGATCGCAAGGATTGCGGCCAGCGGCACGTTCAGCAGCCACAGCCCGACAAAGGTCAGCAGACCGATCACCGTCATCGAGATCAGCTGCGCAAAGAGCCAGCCCGACAGCGCCGCCCAGCCGGTCGCGAAGCTCGCGACGACCCAGTCCCGCTTGGAGGCGGGGAAGAGTGCTGCAATCCCGCGCCGGTACAATTGCGGCTCCACCGCGCCATAGACGCCGATGAACAGGATCAGCATCGCGTTCCCGATCACGCCGATCGACATCATCACGGTCGTGGCGGCCCCCTTGCTCGACGGGGCGATCGAGCCGAGGTCGATCGAACGCGTGATCGAATGCAGCCAGCCATGCGAGTCGATAAAGTCCTGCACCTGTTTCAGCGCCTTGGGCAGGGCGGTCGTAAGCTGGTCGAGCTGATCGGACAGGCCCTGCGCCGCATAGAGAAAGAACAGAACCGCGAGGCAGACCAACATGATCGAATAGAGCGCGAGCCCCCAGCCTTCGCGGATGTGCAGCCTGCGCGCGATGGCGTTGCCGCCCATACGCAGGAAGACCGCGACCAGAAGCCCCGCGAAGACCAGCAGCAGGATATCGGGCGCGATCAGCACCAGAAGTGCGAAGATCGCGATCGGCAGCCAGAAGGCAATCCGCTCGCGCGAGGCCTTCGCGCCCAGTCCGGCCGGCTTGGGGTCCGCATGGTCCGCGCGATGCGGTCCGGGGTCTGACATGGTGCTCTCCGTCGCGGCTTGTGTCGTGTGACAGGCCAACCTGTCGCGCGCGCCGTGGTTCCGTGCCCAAAGCGCGTCGCGGCGGAGAAATTGTCACCCGCCATGTGTCCGGCGCCGTATGCGCGCGAGCTGGGAGAGATGTCACAAAACATCGCGGAAGAGCTTGAAAATGTGTAAAAAAATGCATCTCGGTGAGGCGGTTGATTGTCTTATGTTAAAGATATGAACTTTTTTCGGCTGAGAGGCTGTTTTCGCCCTCAGAGAGAGGAACTGCCATGCGTAAGGAGGAGTTGCTCGGGCGAAACATCCCAACAGGGACAAACCCATTCAGCCGCCCAATTTCGGAGGTCTCTCTCATCATGTCCGCCCGCCTCATCGTCGTGTCCAACCGCATCCCTTCCGAGGCTACGCCCTCGGGCGGGCTCGTGGTGGCGCTGCATGAGGCGCTGCGTGAGAAAGGCGGCATCTGGATCGGGGCGCATCCCGAGACGGGCCCCGAAGAGCCCACCCTTATCGATATGGGAGGCACCCAATATGACAAGCTCGCCTTCCGACTGACCGAGGAAGACCGCGCGGCCTATTACCTGGGATTCGCGAATTCCGTGCTCTGGCCGATCGCGCATCACCGCACCGATCTGGTCGAGATCAATCGCAGCTTCGACGAGGGCTACCTGCGCGTGAACCGTCGGATCGCGGAGCAGATGGCCGAGGTGATCTCGCCCGAGGATCACATCTGGATTCACGACTACCATTTCTTCCCGCTGGCGGAGGAGCTGCGCAGGTTGGGTGTGACCAACCGCATCGGCTTCTTCCTGCATATTCCTTTCCCCAACATCACCGATCTCGATGTGTTGCCCGACCCGCCCGCCTTCGCGCGCTGGCTGGCGCATTACGATCTGGTCGGCCTGCAGACGCGGGCTGACGTGGCGCGATGCCTCGAGATGTTCCGCGCCGATCCGAGGGCAGAAATGCTGCCCAACGGCGCGATCAAATTCGGCGCGCAGGAGGTGTCCGTCCGGTCTTTCCCGATTGGCATTTCAGCTGAGAGCTTCGCCCGGGCGGCGCAGGACTGCGCGCCGCCGCCCGCGCACGAATTGTTCGGAGACGCCTATGTCATCGGCGTTGACCGGCTCGACTACTCCAAGGGCTTGCCGCAACGCTTTCGCGCGTTTGAGCGCTATCTGGAGACCTACGACACGGGGCCGCGCGCTTCGCTGGTGCAGATCGCGCCACCCTCGCGCGAAAGCGTCCGGGCCTATCAGGAGATCACCGCCGATCTGCAGCAGATCGCGGGTCAGGTGAACGGGCGCTTCGGCGAGGTCCATTGGGCGCCGATCCGTTTCCTGCACCGCCCGGTGCCGCGCGACGAGATCGCGGGGCTGCTGCGCGGCGCACGGGCCGCGCTGGTGACGCCGCTTGCCGACGGGATGAACCTCGTGGCGAAGGAATATGTCGCAGCGCAGGACCCGGAGGATCCGGGCGTGCTGGTGCTGTCGCGCTTCGCGGGCGCCGCCGAGGACATGACCGAGGCGCTGCTGGTCAATCCGCATGACGTCGACGAGACCGCCACGGCGATCCGTCGCGCTCTGACGATGCCGCTGGAGGAACGCCGCGCGCGCCACGCCGCCTGCATGGAAGTCGTCCACGCGACCGATACCGGTGCTTGGGCGCGCAGCTTCCTCGATCAGCTCGCCGCCTGCACACCCGCTTTGCGCATTACCGGACGCGCCGCCGAATGGCTCCGCGGCGAAGAGGGCCGGGAATTCGACCCCGGCGCGCATCGCTCTATTTCAAAGGAGGAGGTCTGATATGACCATGATGTCACGAAATATGGAGCCGACCGCGTCGGAGGAGGGCGCGCTCGTTCTGATGCTCCACCCCGGAAATTGCGATCTCGATTGCCATGGGGCGTTCATCGAAGCTCTCAAGGGCGACCGTGCCCATATCGTTTGCCTGTCTCAGGAAGGCGGCGGGCGTGGCGAGTTGATCGCCCGGCTCGGTGCCTGTGGCGCGACGCCGATCTGTGCGTCTTTCCTGACCTATGAAGATGGGGCGCTGTCCGATCCCGAGGAGCATGGTTCGATCGCGCATGTGCTGTCTTACATCATGCAGGCGCACAATCTGACGCGGATTTTCGTGCCCAAGCACAATGGAGATCACGCGTGCCACAGCGCAATCGAGGCGATCGCGCAGAACCTGTCGCGGATGACCGATGCGCCGGTCATTCACGAGGAGGACCTGCCGAGCCAAAGCGAGATCGTACCCGGCGGTGGCGATCCGAGCGGGAGCGGCACCCTTCTGAGCGCTTACGCCTGACCGACCCCGACCTGCGGCCCCGTGGGCACCTCAAAGAATAAACCGCCCGCGCATCCGAAGCTGCGCGAACGGTCCGGGAGCGGTCTGCCGTGAGGGGGACCTTCCGACAGACCTCCCCGTCACTGGGGCTTTTCACATAAGCCCATCACTCGGGCATGATCACCTTGTCGATCACGTGGATCACGCCGTTGCTGGCTTCGATATCGGCCTGGGTCACGCTGGCTTCATCGACCATCACGGCGGGGTCGGTTTTCACCATGACTTCCGAGCCCTGCACCGTCTTGGCCATCATCCCGTCGCTCAGATCGCCGGACATCACTTTGCCGGGCACGACGTGATAGGTGAGGATCGAGGTCAGCTTGTCCTTGTTCTCGGGTTTGAGCAGGTCGTCGACGGTGCCTTCGGGTAGGGCTGCGAAAGCCTCGTCCGTGGGGGCGAAGACGGTGAAGGGGCCTTCGCCCTTGAGCGTCTCGACCAGACCGGCGGCCTGCACGGCGGCCACGAGCGTCTCGAAGCTGCCTGCGTTCACGGCGGTATCGACGATATCCATTCCGCCATGATTGTCGGCATAGGCGGGGGCGGAAACGAGCGCGGTACCGGCGAGGACTGCGGCCATGAAGGTTCTTCTCAGCATTCTCTTTCTCCCTGTGTTGGATCGTGGGCAGATCCGGTGGTGGATCGTGCAGGGGATACGGGAGATATGGCGATGCGGATCACGCGTCGCTCGCAATTTCGCGCTTAAACGTGATGTGTCGTGAGTGGCGCGCTCAGCGCGTGCCGCCGTCGAGAAGATGCAGCAGTTGCGCCTCGGCCTTGCGCAGCCCGTCGACCGCGGGCGCGGTCTGCGCAAGAGCGACAAGCGCTTCCGGCTCCGCCTCGGTCAGCGCGATCACCTGCGGATGGATGTAGGAGTTGCGCGCGATCGTGGGTGTGTTGTGCAGTCGCTCAGAGGCGGCCTCTGCCATCGCCTTGATCGTCACCCGCCCGCCATCCGCCTGACGCAGCGCGGCCTCCAAGGCTGCCGCCGATCCGTTCCACGTGCGGAAGGTCTTTGCGGTCAGCCCCTCGGCCCCGGTCCGGTCGGCGAGGAAAGCGTTCACCTCGTCCGAGCGCACCGAATGGGGGTCGCCATCCTCGTCGATCCAGGTGATCAGCTCTGCCCCGGGCAGATCGTCGAGCTGCGTCAGCGCGCGCTCCAACGTCCGGTCGCGCAGCTCGCTTTCGATCTTCGTGCCGCCCTTGCCGGTGAAGGCCAGCCGCAGCGTGCCGCCGTCGAGCGTCATATGCGCGCCGCGCAGCGTGGTCGCGCCGAAGCTGCGGTTCTCGCGAGCGTAATCGGCATTGCCGACGCGGATCGCGGCGCGGTCCAACAGGGCGAGGACTGCGGCCAGCGCGAAGGACCGATCCCCTGGATCATGGCCACGCAGATCGCTCAGGATCGACCGGCGCAGACGCGGCAGGACGGTGCCGAATTCCGCGAGCCGGTTGAACTTCCGCTGCGACCGAAACTCGGTCCAGTCGGGATGGTAGCGGTATTGCTTGCGCGCGCGTGCGTCGCGGCCCGTCGCCTGCAGATGGCCGTTCCGCCGCGGGCAAATCCAGACATCTTCATAGGCGGGCGGCACGGCCAGTGCCTCGATCCGTTTGCGCTCTGTGCCGCGCGCGATGGTCGTCCCGTCAGGGGCCATATAGGAAAACCCGCGCCCGCAGCGCCTGCGCGTGATGCCGGGGCGGTCATCGGGATAATAGACGAGATCGGGCAGGTCTTTCATGGAGCGAAAACGCCGGGCGTATCGGCGCAGTTCCCGTTCCGCGCGCCTATTCTGTGGCGTTGCGAAGATCTTCAGGCCGGTCGATATCGCGGAGCGTGCCGGGCGGTAGCGCAACGCGTCGCAGGTCAGGGGCGCGGCGCAGCAACGCCCCGGCGCCCCGGTCGCCCGTGAGCCGCAAAGCCGCGCCGAACAGCCTGCGCGGGATCAGCGCTGGCGGCGCGAGGCGACCGTCCGAAGTGGCCATCGCCGGGTGGGGACCGGGTGTCGTGAGAAGCTGGCGCAGATGCGCGCGTGAGACCTCGGGCATGTCGCCGAGCACGATCAGCAGATGGCTCGCGCCACTGGCTTGAGCAGCGCGGATCGCACGGTGCAGGCTCGCGCTCTGGGCGCGACCCGCTCCGATGCACAGAAGGTCGAGCCCCGCGCCGCTTAGCTCTTTCGGCAGCCGGGGAGAGCGCGTAATCGCGGCGCGTCGATGGAGGCCAAGCCCTTGGAGCTTCCGTGCGGACCGCAGCACAAGCGCGGCTTCGCCGCCGCAGCGCGTGGACAGCTTGTCACGCGCGCCGAAGCGCCGCGACGCGCCCGCCGCCAGGACCACGCCCATGATCTTGCGCGCCAAGCGTCAAACCCGCGCGAGTTGCAGCACTTCGGCCAGCACCGAGACCGCCAACAGCCGCGGCTCGCGCGCCTGTTCGATCAGGCCGACCGGTCCGCGCAGCCGCGAAATCGCGGCCTCCGACAGCCCCTTGCGACGCAGCGCCACTGCGCGCTGACGCGCCGTGCGACGGCTGCCCTGAGCGCCGATGAAGAAGGCGTCGCTTTCCAGAAGTTGCGCGAGGATCGGGATTTCCCGGTCGTGATCATGGAAGAACAGCAGCGCCGCCATGCGCGGGTCGGGCGCGATGTCCCCAAGCGGATTGCTGCGCCGGAATTTGTGGCTCGTCACGCCGGGCAGACTTACTGGATCGGGCATGATGAGATCGGCCTGATAGCCCGCGCCCGCGGCGAGCTGCGCAAAGGTCTCGGCCTCCACCCCGGTGCCGAAAATCACGAAACGCGGCTCGGGCACGAGGTGCAGGCTCAGATCGGTCTCGGGTTGCGGCTCGAGCGTCAGGGTGCCCTGCGTGCCCGAGAGGTGCAGCGACAGCGGCATCCGAGCGTCAATCGCTTCGGCCATGCGCTCCTGATCGGCGACGGGCGGGGCAGGGATCACCGTGATGTCGAGCGCCCCCCCACAAGGCAGAACGAGGTCGATGAAAGGCGAGCCCTCGCCATAGCGCAGATGCCGCGTACAGCCGTCCTGCGCGAC
Source organism: Thioclava sp. F36-6 (assembly GCF_002020305.1). NCBI lineage: Bacteria > Pseudomonadati > Pseudomonadota > Alphaproteobacteria > Rhodobacterales > Paracoccaceae > Thioclava > Thioclava sp. F36-6. The sequence continues at coordinate 649,315 of NZ_MPZX01000001.1, forward strand.
CTTGTTCAGATGGTGTTCGATATCGGCATCGATACAGCCTGCCGAGAGATGGCCGCGAATTTCGCCCCGATCGTCAAGGCTCATCGCAGCACCGAGGGGGCGATACCCCGCCCCCTCGATCCGTGTCAGAATGGCCAGCGCGGCGAGCCGGCCCGGCGCGGGCAGAGGCATTTCCGCCATGCCCAACCGAGTTTCAGCGCGCGCACGCTGGCGAAGCGGACTACCGTCCATTGGCAAACCCCTCGAGTACCTTGTCGGGCGTGGCCGGATAGTGGCGCAGCCGTACGCCCGTCGCATTGTGGATCGCGTTGATCACCGCGGCCCCTGCGCCCGAAATGCCAAGCTCCCCCACGCCTTTGGATTGGATCGGGTTCGCCTCGTCATCGCGCTCGGGCAGGAACACCACCTCCATCTCGCGCGGGATATCCGCGTGCGACGGAACGTGGTAATTCGCCAGATCGCGGGTGACGATATGGCCGGTGCGCGGATCGTGGCCAAGCTCCTCGTGCAGAGCCGAGCCGACGCCCCAGACCATGCCGCCGACGGCCTGACTGCGCGCGGTCTTCTCGTTGAGCACGCGCCCGATGCCGAGCACGCCGAGCATCCGGCGCACGCGCACCTCGCCCGAGACCTCGTTCACCGCGACTTCGGCGAAATGCGCGCCGAAGCCTGCCGAGAAATGGCTCTTGGCGGTTTTGCCGCCTTCGATTTTGCCCTCGGCGCTGATCGGATCGCTCAGCAGATCGACCAGTTTCGCGGTCTTGCCGCCGCCCGAAACCTCGCCATTGCCAAGGCTGAGCTCGTCGAACTTGCAGCCGAGCTTGTCGGCAAGCTGCTCGCGGATCTTGCGTGCGGCGAGGAACACCGAGGAGCCCGACGACGACGCCCCGAAGGAGCCGCCCGACCCGGAGGCCCCCGGAAGGTCGCTATCGGCCAGATGGACCGAGACCTTGTCGATCGGCAGGCCCAGCATCTCGCCCGCGATCTGACCGAGGATCGCGTAGCTGCCGGTGCCGATATCCGTCATGTCGGTCTCGACCAGAGCGCCATCCGCGCTGAGCGTGACGCGCGCCGCCGACGGCACGAGGAAGTTCGCCCGCCCCGCAGCCGCGACGCCCATGCCGATCAGCCATTCGCCTTCGCGACGCGTTCCGGTTTCCGGGCGCTGATCCCAGCCGAAGCGTTTCGCGCCTTCGCGCAGGCTGTCTTCCAGCGCGCGGGCCGAATAGGCCTGACCGGTGTCGGGGTGCTTTTCGGGAATGTTGCGCAGGCGCAGTTCCACCGGGCAGAGACCCAGCTTCTCGGCCAGCTCATCCATCGCGGTTTCCAGCGCGAAGGTGCCAACCGCCTCGCCCGGCGCGCGGACCGAGCCCGTAGGCGTGCGGTGGTTGCGCGAGATGTGCTGACGCATCACCCGGTTGGGCGCGCCATACATGAAGCGGCTCGCGGCGTTGACCGGTTCGGAGAAGGCTTCCTCTTCGAGATTGGACACGCGATCCTCGTGCCCGATCCCGGTCAGCTTGCCGTCCTTGTCCGCCGAAAGGCGCAGGCGCTGCCATGTCTCGGTCCGGCGCAGCACGGCATCGAAGACGGTCTGACGGCTCAGCACGATACGCACCGGACGGTCGAGTTCGCGCGCGGCAAGCGCCGCCGCGACATGCTCGGAGGAAATGCCCAGCTTGGAGCCGAACCCGCCGCCCACATAGGGCGCGAGGATGTGGACCTTGTCGGACTCGATGCCAACCGCATCGGCCAATTCCTCCTTGTTGAAACGGACCATTTGCAGCGAGCCATGTAGAACGAGGCGACCGTCCTTCCACTCGGCGATGCCCGCATGTGGCTCCATCGCCGCAGCGACGTGACCGGCGGTTGTATATTCGAGATCGACCGATTGCGCGGCCTTCTCCATCGCGGCGTCGAGATCGCCCTGGATGCTTTCGCGCTTCTCGTTCAGCTCGAGTTCAACGCCTGCCGGATCGACCGGTGCGCCGGGGTTCTGCTCGTAGCTGATCTTAATCCGGGCGGCGGCGTCGCGCGCGGTCTCGAAACTTTCCGCGACCACGAGCCCGATGGGCTGACCGTGATAATCGACGCGGTCGCCGGGCTGCACCGGCGCGGCGCCTGCCATGCCCTGCGCCGGGTTGCGCACGAATTCCGGGCCGTGGAACAGGCCCAGATAACCGGGGAGCTTCTTCGCCTCCGTCTCATCAAAGCCGGTGACCTTGCCGCGCGTGATCGTGGCGCGCAGCATCACGCCATGCACCATGCCTTCAGGCTTGAATTCGGCCGCATAGGTCGCGGTGCCGGTCACTTTCAACTTGCCCTCGGGGCGGTCGAGCGGCGCGCCCACCAGACCCTGTTTGGTTTCGTCGAGCAGCCGCGGCTGCGCTTCATCCATCGTGAACGTGTCGCTCATGCCAGCGCCTCCACCTTGTCCGTTCCGGTCGAGGCCGGGGCCATGCCCGTCGCCTCGCGCATCACCGCGATCAGTGCGCGGCGGGTCATTTCGCGTTTGAAATCGTTGCCCTCGTCGGTGACCGCTTCGGCCAGAAGCGTATCGGCGGCCTTGCCGAACAGCTCCTCCGACGGGGTTTCGCCTTCGAGCATCGCATTGACTTGCGCATCCGCCCAAGGGCGCGGCCCGATGCCACCGAACGCGAGCGAGGCCTGCTTGATCGCGTCGCCCTCCATCTCGACCACGGCGGCGACCGAGACGAGCGCGAAGGCGTAAGACGCCCGGTCGCGGATCTTGCGATAGCTCTGAGTGGCGTTCGGCTGCGGGGCAGGGAGGATCACCGCGGTGATGATCTCGCCCGGCTTCAGGCTCGTCTCGATCTCGGGCGTCTCGCCGGGCAGTTGATAGAGCTCGTCCATCGCCACGGTGCGGGTTGCTCCATCGGTGCCGCGGATTTCCACCTGCGCATCGAGCGCGCGCATCGCCACCGCCATATCGGAGGGGTGCGCGGCACTGCAGGCGGCCGAGGTGCCCAGGATCGCGAGCATCCGGCTGACACCGCCCTTGGCGGCGCAGCCCGCACCGGGGTCGCGCTTGTTGCAGGCCATTGCTGGGTCGTAGAAATAGGGGCAGCGCGTGCGTTGCAGCAGGTTGCCGCCCGTGGTCGCCTTGTTGCGGATCTGGCCCGAAGCGCCCGCCAGCAGCGCGCGCGACAGAACCGGATAGGCGCGGCGCACCTGCGGATCGGCGGCGAGATCGGCGTTGCGCACCAGCGCCCCGATCTTCAGCCCGCCCTCATGCGGCTCGATCTTGTCCAGCCCGTCGATATTGTTGATGTCGATGACCGTCTCGGGGGTCATCACCTGCAGTTTCATCAGGTCCAGCAGGTTGGTCCCGCCCGCGATGAACTGCGCGCCGTCACCCGCCTTGGAGGCCGCGTCATCGAGTGTATTTGCGCGAAGATAGTCGAAAGGTCTCATTACTTCTCCTCCGCCTCGGCCACGCGCGAGATGGCCTCGCGGATGAAGGGATAGGCCGAACAGCGGCAGAGATTGCCGCTCATCCGCTCGGCGATTTCGGCATCGCTCAGTTCGGATTTTCCGGTGAGGCTGTCGCTGACATGGCTGGGCGCACCTTCGGCGGCTTCTGCCAGCATCCCGGTTGCCGACATGATCTGCCCCGGTGTGCAATAGCCGCACTGGTAGCCGTCGCAGGAGACGAATTCCTGTTGCAGCGGGTTGAGATTTTCGGGCGTGCCGAGCCCTTCGATGGTGGTGATCTCGGAGCCTTCATGCATCACCGCGAGGCTGAGGCAGGAGTTCACCCGCCGCCCGTCGACGAGCACCGTGCAGGCGCCGCATTGGCCATGATCGCAGCCCTTTTTCGAGCCGGTGAGTTGGAGATGGTCGCGCAGTGCGTCGAGCAGCGTCACCCGCGGGTCGAGGTCAAGCGCGCGGGCCTCGCCATTGACGTGAAATGAAACCTTCATGGGGTCCCCCTTGTCCGGAATTCAGGTTTGGCGCAGCCGTCTGGGGAAGCAGACGTTCAAACCAGCTTAGTGGGGAACACCGCGCGCGCGGAACGGTTCCTGCGAGAAAACCCTCACGTTGCGGTGAGGGCTTCGCGGACGCTGTGCGCGTCAGGGGGCGGGGGCGTGGGTCGTACCACGCCACCCGCAATGTGTTTTGCGCCGCGATCAGTTCTCCGGCAGCGCGTAGACGGCCACCATATCGCCCACGGTGGGCTTCAGGATCGAGTTGCCGCCCGAGATGAAGGCCACGTATTCGCGCCCTTTATACTCGTAGATCGCCGGGTTCGCGACGACCGGAGCTTCGAGCTGCGAAGACCACAGCTCTTTACCGGTCTGGATGTCATAGGCGCGCGCCTTGGCATCCATCGTCGCGCCGATGAAGATCAGCCCCGACTTGGTCACCGCCGGACCGCCGATCGTGGGCGAGCCCATGCTCTCGGGCATGAAGAACCCGTATTTCTGCGAGCTGCCGAGCGGCTTGCGCCATTTCACGTCGCCGGTATGCATGTCGATCGCGACCAGTTCGCCAAACGGCGGCTTCCAGCACGGCATCCCGAGCGAGTTCAGCGCATTGCCCAAGCTCATGCCGTAGGGCGCGCCCTTCTGCGGGTAGAAGCCGTTCTCGTTGCCCGAACCACCGGCGTTCTGCTCGTAGTCCTGGCGCTCCCAGAGTTTGATGTATTGAACGATGTGGCTCGTGTTCACGACCGCGATCTGCGCGTCGGGATCGAAGGCCACGCCGCCCCATTGCACGCCGCCCGCACTGTCGGGATAGGCCAGCGTGCCTTCGCCCTTGGTGGTCGGCGGGGTATACATCCCCTCATAGGTGAGGTTGTCGAACAGCTTGGAACACGCCCCACCCGAGACGAGATCGGCGATGCCCCAAACCTCGGGCTTCTTCGACTGGTCGAGAAGCGGCGCGGGTTTGGTCGGGAAGGGCTGGGTCTTGGCATAGACCTCGCCTTTCACCGTGCCGTCGCCTTGCGGGACGGGACGTTCCTCGATCGGCCAGACGTCTTCGCCGGTCTCGCGGTTCACGACGAACAGGAAGCCCATCTTCGTGCCCTGCATCAGCGCGGGGATTTCCTTGCCGTCGACGGTGATGTCCATCAGCGTCGGCGCGGAGTTGATGTCATAGTCCCAGATGTCGTGGTGCACCCACTGACGCGACCAGACGACCTTGCCGGTGTCGAGATCGAGCGCGGTGGTCGAGGTGGCGTAGGGGATCTGCTCGGTCCGGTTGCCGCCCCAGTAGTTCGGCGAGGGCGAGGCCACCGGCAGATAGACCATGTTCAGGCCCGGATCGACGGACATCGCGGTCCAGACGTTCGCGGTGCCGGTCTTGCGGCGGATGTTCTCGGGCAGGGTCTCGAAGGACCATTGCAGCTCCCCGGTCTGCGCATCGACCGAGAAGACCGCGCCCGGAGGAGCCTCGGCCGACTCCCAGTCCTGACCGGCCCAGCCGAGGATCAGGTGATTGCCCGCAACCGTCGGCGGCTGCAGCACGGAAAGCGGGAAGCTGTCATTGACCGTGTTCCACTTATCCACGTTCAGCACGCCATTATCGCCGAAATCGGTGCAGGGCTTGCCGGTATCGGCGTCGAGCGCGAAGAGCTGCGCATCCATCGTGCCGATATAGACGATCTTCTGGCACACCTTGCCCGCGACCGGGTTCTCGGCCTGCCAATAGGCGACGCCACGGTTCTTCAGCGCTGGCTGGGTCAGCGCCTCCAGCTTGGATTTCGTGTCGAAGGCCCATTTCTGCTCGCCCGTGGCCGGGTCGAGCGCCAGCACGCGGTAGAAGGGCGTGCCGATATAGAGCGTGTCATTGGCGAAGATCGGCGTGGCTGACCAGACCGTCGCGGGCTTGTCGCCCGAGCCATCCGAGACGTCGCCGGTATGGACTTGCCAGACCTTCTCCAGATCGCCCACATTGTCCGGGTTGATCTGGGTCAGCGGCGAATATTTCTGGGCGGAAAGCTGGCCGTGGAAGCTGTTCCAGACGGGCTGCTCGGGCACCAGCGGCGTGCCGTTGCGTTCACGCGGGCCGCTGGCGAGCATCGGTTGGGCCACGCTCTCGGCGACCGGCTTGGGCTGATCGGCATTGGCGTCGGGGCCGGGCGGCGTGGCCTCGTTGGCCGCGGGATTGTCGGTCTGCTGATCGGTGCCGGACTGGCTACCGGTGTCGCTGGTGCTGCCAGTATCGGAGTTGGTGTCGGTGCCAGTGTCGGACGTCGTAGCTGCGTCCGTGGTCGCCGAAGTGCCGGTATCGGTCGAGCTGCTGTCGGTAGAGGTCGCGGTGCCGCTGTCGGTTGCGGTGCTGTCGGTCGCGGTCGTGTCCTGCGCGTACCCGGCGGCAGCAAAGAAGGCGAGGGCGAAGGCGAGCGAGACGGTCTTGCGGTTCATGCGTAGGCTCCTTTCGAACGCGCGCCCCGGCTCGAGGCGATGTCGTAGATGAGGCCGATCAGCACGACACCCATCGCCGCGATCAGCCACCATTCATGGAGGAAATAGCCAGCCGCTGCGGTGCCCAGCAGGCCGAGCGCGACGAGGACGCGCAGGATCGTGCGGATCGCTCCGGGTTCGGTCATCTGAATCACGATCCCTGCGAGTGCGATCAGCACGGAGGAGGCGATTACCAGCCCTGCACCGAAAGTGCCGGTCACGCCGGTCAGGGGGGTGACGTAATTCCAGATCGCGATGGCGGCGCCGATCAACGCCCCCAGAACAATCAGGATGCTGCGTGGCCGTGATGCTGAGCGGGAATGTGCCAAAGGAACTCTCCTTGGTAAGTGCTTTCCCGCTCAACGCGCTCTGTGTCTTTTGAGGTCCATGAAAAAGTGAACCGATTTGAGGCCGCGACGTAAGCGCGCACCGATTGCGGCTCCGGTCGCAGACATGAAAAGGCGCGCCAAGGCAGGGTTGGCCAAGCCAACACCCGCCCGGGCGCGCCGATCGGTTCGCTGCGTGTTCAGCGCTGGCGGTAGCCGCCCTGACGCTCCAGCATCCAGCCCGGATATTCGGCGGGCAGGGCGCTGACCTTGTCGAGGGTTTCCTGCTCTTCCGCGTCGAGCGTGATCTCGGTCGCGGCGATATTGTCGGTCAGCTGGTCCTTGCGCTTCGCACCGACGATGACGCTGGTGACGACGTCCTGATGCAGAAGCCATGCCAGCGCGATCTGTGCCACGCTCGCGTCGCGCTTCTCGGCCATCGGGCGCATCGCGTCGATCGCGTCATGGGCGCGGTCCTTCTCGACCGGCGGGAAGTCGAAATTGGCGCGACGCCCGTCGGAGCCCTTGCCGTCGCGGTCGTATTTGCCAGACAGCAGACCGCCTGCCAGCGGGCTCCAGACCATCAGGCCCATGCCCGTGTCGCGCAGCATCGGCACCACTTCGCGCTCCAGATCGCGCCCGGCGATCGTGTAATAGGCCTGCAGCGACAGGATCGGGGCGAGCTTGCGCGCCTCGGCGATGCCCACTGCTTTCATCACCTGCCACGCGGCCCAGTTCGACAGGCCGATATAGCGGACATGGCCGTGCTGCACGAGCGTGGTCAGCGCCTCCAGCGTCTCCGAGATCGGCGTCATCGGGTCGAAGCCGTGGATCTGGTAGAGGTCGATATGGTCGAGCTGCAGCCGCTCGAGGCTCTGCTTGCACTGCTCCATGATGTGATAGCGCGAGGCGCCGCGCTGGTTGATGCCTTCGCCCATTGGACCGAGCACCTTGGTCGCGATGACCACCTCGTCGCGCGCGATGCCGAGATTGCGCAGGCTCTGGCCGAGGATGCGCTCGCTCTCGCCGCCCGCATAGACATTCGCGGTGTCGATGAAGTTGATGCCCGCGTCCACCGCAGTTTTCACGAGGCCGTCGGCATCATCCTGACGTAGCTGGCCGATCTGGCCCCACATGCCCTCCGAGCCGCCGAAGGTCATCGTGCCGAGGCAAAGTTCCGAGACGAGAAGGCCGCTGGGGCCAAGAGGTCTGTAACGCATGGATCGCTCCTTTCGCATCTTTCGGGGGCCAGGTTCGGACGGCCCCTCTGGTTTGGGTAGATGGGGCGCGCGGCGCTCGGGGCGAGTGTCGCGTGACAGTTGTGGCGCACGATCATGTCATCGCGTACGAAGCAGGAAGGGGACGACGCAGGGGCGCGCTGCCCGCTCAGTCTTTGGCGCGCTCGATCTTCATCGGCGTGAACCACGGTGTGAGGATCACCACGCTCGCGATGACCATTGCGTAGCCGATCGCGGACATCATCGCGCCGCGATAGGCCTCGTGATCGCCCGGTTCCGCGCCGCCCAGCATGCCGAAAAAGATCCCGCCCATGATCGCGATGCCGAAGGAGATGCCGACCTGCCGGATCGCCTGCACCGCGCCCGAGGCCGAGCCGCTGTCGTTGCTATCCGCCGCCGACAGCGAGACCTGAAACAGCGGCGATACGGTGTTGCCCAGGCCGAAGCCGCCAAAGAAGAACCAAGGTGCCATGCGCCACCAGCTGATCGCGTCGCCCATCGTCCAGATCGCCCAGAGTTGCCCTGCGAAGCCCGTCGCGATGAGGATGCCGCCGCCCATCACGCGCCAGCGGACCCAGCGCGACCCGAACCAGCCGGTCGTGGCCGAGGCGAGCAGCACGCCCAGCGGGAAGGGCGTCGTCGTCAGCCCCGATTGCAGGGGCGTGAGCCCGTAGCCCGCCTGAAGATAAAGCGCCATGGTGAAGAAATAGCTCGGCACCGCGGTGAACAGCGCCGCGTTCAGAAGGCTCCCCGACAGGAACGAGCCAGAGCGCAGCAGCCGCATCGGCAGAAGCTGGGGCGCGTTGCGTTCTTCCTGATGCCGCTGCCAGCGAATGAAGACCCAGCCAAGGATCGGCGCGGCGATCACCATCGGATACATCCATCCCTGCCAGCCGATCGACGGTGCTTCTACCAGCGGGAACAGAAGCGCCAACGTTGCCACGGCGGCGATCGCGATGCCCACCTTGTCGATGCCCAGCTTGCGATTGCCCTCGCCCTTGGGCACCAGCATCAGCGCCGCGATGAAGGCCGCGATGCCCAGCGGAATGTTCACGAGGAAGATCGGCCGCCAGCCCAGTCCGTAGATGTCAGCGGTCAGGAGCAGCCCGCCCACGATCGGCCCCGCGACCGAGGCCAGCCCGGCGGTCAGCGCGAACAGGCCGAAGGCCGCGCCGCGTTGCTCCGGCGGGAACAGCCGCGGCACCAGCGCCAGCGTTTGCGGCGTCATGATCGCAGCGCCCACGCCCTGCACGATGCGCGCGGTGACCAGCGTCCCGATCCCCGGCGCGATGCCGCAGATCAGCGAGGCGGCAGTGAATAGCGCGATGCCCGACACGAACAGCTTGCGCCGCCCCAAGAGGTCGCCCATCCGTCCCGCCGGCAGCAGCAGGATCGCGAAAGAGAAGGTGTAGCCCGCGACGATCCATTCGATCAGGTTCGGCGGGGCCGCCAGCTCGTTCTTCATCGAGGGTAGGGCGACATTGACGATCGTGATGTCGATCAGGTTCATGAAATTCGCCAGCAGCAGCACGGCTGCAGCCGCCCAGCGGCGTGCGGGCGAAAGTGGAGAGGCACTGTCAGGTTTGTTCATTCAGGGTCCGTTCTGTCGCGGCTGTGACGCCAAGCCTAGCTAGCGGTGGGGCGGGGCGGGTCAATAGCACGACCGAAGGCAAAACCGCGTATAGCAACTTCCGGGTGTGTCAAAATACATACGTCAGGAGGCGCGCAAGCGGATCCATCGCGGGCGAAGAGATTCGACGCGGAAGGGTCGTTAGCATGCCTCGGCTCGCGCAACGAAGCTTGGCGTTCGTTGCAAATTTCAAGGGCTCCGCGCAAGTTTCAGAAAGATTTCGCCGAGGTCCGAGAAATGCGCTCTCACATGGGTGTGAGCACCGTGACGTCAGACTTGCGCCGCGCCACGATCCTGCCCTTGATGCCCCATCAACGAAAAATCGGGGCCCCGCGCTCACCCCTGCGTTGCGCGCGACCGGACCCCGGAAAACTGGAGGTATCCCTTGAAGTCGATTGCCGCGATTTCCGCTTTTGCCCTTATGCTGGGCAGCGCCGCACCCGTTCTCGCTCAGTCGAGCAAAGTGCCCGAAGGCACCAAGCTCGCCGCTGACCAGACCTTCACCTACTGGATGCAGGACGATCTCAAGACGCTCGATCCCGATCTGAGCACCTCGAAGGACGGCAACGACGTTCTTCAGCAGATGTTCGAAGGTCTCTACCAGCAGGACGATCACGGTAAACTCGTGCCCGCGCTCGCGACGAGCTACGAGGTGTCCGACGACAAGAAGACCTACACTTTCCACCTGCGTAACGAGAAGTGGTCGAACGGCGATCCCGTCACCGCGCAGGACTTCGTCTATGCATGGCGTCGTCTCGCCGATCCGGCGACCGCCTCGCAATACTCGTGGTATATCGAGCTGATGCAGGTGAAGAACGCCCATGACGTGATCGCGGGCGACAAGAAGCCGAGCGAGCTGGGCGTGAAGGCGCTCGACGACCACACGCTGCAGGTGACGCTCGACAGCGCGATCCCCTACTTCCGCCAGATGCTCGTGCTGTCCTCGACTTTCCCGGTGCCGCAGAAGGTCGTCGAGGAATACGGTTCCGACTGGACCAAGCCCGAGAACATGGTCGTCAACGGTCCCTACAAGCTGAAAAGCTGGAAGATCGGCAACTCGATCGAGCTGACGAAGAACGACGCCTATTACGACGCCGCGAACGTCACGCTGACCGATCTGAAGTTCATCCCGATGCAGGATAACGACCAGGCGCTGACGCGCTACGAGGCGGGCGAGCTGGACTTCGTGCAGACCCCGGCCGGTCAATATCCGCGCCTGAAGAAGGAATACCCGGATGCGGCCCACGCTCCGCCGCGCTCCTGTGTCTATGCCTACCGCTTCAACGTCGGCCCGAACGGCCCCGAGGCGCTCAAGGACGTGAAGGTCCGCAAGGCGCTGTCCTATGCGATCAACCGCGACATCATCGTCGACAAGATCCTCAAGGGCGGCCAGAAACCGGCCTATACCTGGACCCACTGGGCGACCGCGAACTTCAAGGCACCGGACGTCGCTTATGCCGACATGACGCAGCAGGAGCGTATGGACAAAGCCAAGGAGCTTTTGAAGGAAGCCGGCTACGGTCCCGATCACCCGCTGAACCTGCGGATCATGTACAACACCTCGGCCGACCACAAGAAAATCGCGATCGCGGTGCAGCAGTTCTGGAAGCAGATCGGCGTGCAATCGACCCTCGAGAACTACGAGTGGAAGGTCTATCTCGACAAGCTCAACGGTCAGCATGACTTCGACGTGGCGCGTACCGCATGGTGTGCCGACTACAACGAGGCGTCGACCTATCTCGACGTGAACACCTCGTGGTCGGATCAGAACTCGGGTCAGTGGTCGAATGCCGACTACGACAAGCTGATGAAGGACTCGAAGACGGCGGCCGATCCGCAAGAGGACTACACCAAGGCGGAAAAAATCCTCGCCGAGGACATGCCGCTTGCGCCGATCTACGCCTACTCGCTGCCGATGCTGCTGAACCCGCAGATCAAAGGCTACCCGTTCGATAACGTCCAGCTGAACTGGTACGCGAAGAACATGTACAAGGTCGCAAAGTAAGCCGGCTGAAACAATAACGGGCGGGCCGCACGATCGGCCCGCCCGACTTATTTCGGGACACTCTTATGATCGTCTACATTCTCAAGCGTCTCGCCATCGCGATCCCGACGCTTCTGGTGCTCATCATCGCGAGCTTCTTGCTGATGCACACGGCGCCCGGCGGGCCGTTCACCTCCGAACGTGCCGTGCCTCCCGAGGTGCTCGCCAATCTCAACGCGAAATACGGGCTCGACCAGCCGCTATGGAAGCAGATCGCGACCTATCTGTGGAACGTGGTCGCCCATTTCGATTTCGGGCCTTCGTTCTCGTATAAGGACCGCTCGGTGAACGACATCATCGCGCAGGGCTTCCCGGTCACGCTGACATATGGCTTCCTCAGCTTCATCGCCGCGGTTCTTGTCGGTGTGACCCTTGGCGTGACCGCGGCGATCAAGCGCAACTCGTGGCTCGACTATCTCGCCGTGGGTATCTCCATCGGCGCGCAGGTGCTGCCGAACTTCGTGATGGCGCCGATCCTCGTGCTGATCTTCACGCTAAGCCTGCACTGGCTGCCCGGCGGTGGCTGGAGCTTCGACGATCCGCGCTTCTGGATCATGCCGGTGATCGCGCTCTCGACCTCTTACATGGCGTCGATCGCGCGGATCACGCGCTCGTCGATGCTTGAGACGCTGAGTTCGAACCACATCCGCACCGCCCGCGCCAAGGGTCTACCGAAGCGCAAGATCATCATGCGCCACGCGCTGAAACCCGCGCTGCTGCCGGTGATCTCCTATCTCGGTCCGGCGTTTGTCTCGATGATCACCGGCTCGGTGATCGTGGACGTGTATTTCACCACCGGTGGGATCGGCAAAAGCTTCGTGGATAGCGCGCTCAACCGCGACTACGCGGTGATGATGGGGATCACGATCCTGCTGGGCACGCTGACCATCCTGTTCAACCTTGTCGTCGATATCGTCTACGGATGGATCGACCCGAAAATCCGGTACTGACATGGTCATAGATGAATCCAAGATGACCTCGCTCGCCGAGGCAACGAGCCGCGAAGACGTGGCGGGCCGCTCGCTTTGGGCGGATGCGCGCCGGCGGTTCTTCAACAACAAGGCCGCGATCTTCGGGCTGGGGCTGCTGGCCTTCGTCGTGGCGTTCGCGCTGTTCGGCAACCTGATCGCGGCGTGGAACAATTCCGACATCGATTACAACGTGATGGGTGATGCGATGGCCTCCGCGCCGTCCTTCGCCAACGGCCACTATTTCGGCGCCGACGATCTGGGCCGCGACCTGTTCGCGCGCACCGTGCAGGGCACGCAGATCTCGTTGCTGGTGGGCGTGATCGGCACGCTGATCGCGGTTTCCGTGGGCACGGTCTACGGCGCGATCTCGGGCTATTTCGGGGGCCGCGTCGACGGCTTCATGATGCGCCTCGTCGATATCCTTCTGGCGATCCCTTACATGTTCGTGCTGATCCTGCTGCTGGTCATGTATGGCCGCTCGATCGGGATGCTGTTCGTGGGCGTCGGGTTGATATCCTGGCTCGAGATGGCGCGGATCGTGCGGGGGCAGACACTGACCCTGAAGAACCGCGACTATGTCGAGGCCGCGCGCGCCATCGGGGTGCCTGCGCCGACGATCATCCGGCGTCACATCCTGCCCAACCTCGTGGGCGTGGTCGTGGTCTTCGCGACGCTGCTTGTGCCGCTGATGATCCTGACGGAGAGCTTCATCTCCTTCCTCGGGCTCGGCGTGCAAGAGCCGCAGACCTCTCTGGGGGCTCTGATCTCGGAAGGGGCGGGGACCATGAGCTACGGCACGCTGTGGCAGCTGGCCTTCCCGCTGTTCTTCTTCGTCACCACCCTGTTCGGTTTCTATTTCGTAGGGGACGGGCTGCGTGACGCGCTCGACCCGAAGGAGCGCTGATATGCCATTGTTGGAAGTCAACGACCTCAACGTCCGGTTCGCAACGCAGGAGGGCGAGGTTCACGCCGTCAATGGCGTCAGCTTCGCCTTGGAGCGCGGCGAGGCGCTGGGCATCGTGGGCGAGTCCGGTTCGGGCAAATCGCAGCTCAGCTTTTCGATCCTCGGGCTGCTGGCCGCGAATGGTAAGGCCTCGGGCTCGGTGAAATTCGAGGGGCGGGAGATTTTGAACCTGCCCGAACCCGAGCTGAACAAGCTACGCGCCGACCGGATCTCGATGGTCTTTCAGGACCCGATGACCGCGCTCAACCCCTATATGCGCATCTCGGACCAGATGGCCGAAGTGCTGATGCTGCATAAGGGGCTGAGCAAGCGCGCCGCCGTGGCCGAAGCTGCGCAAATGCTCGAACTGGTGAAGATCCCGGACGCGAAGAACCGCGTGCGCCTCTTCCCGCATGAATTCTCGGGCGGGATGCGTCAGCGCGTGATGATCGCGATGGCGCTTCTGTGCAAACCAGATGTGCTGATCGCGGACGAGCCGACCACCGCGCTCGATGTGACCGTGCAGGCGCAGATCATGGACCTGCTGGGCGAGCTGCGCCGCGAGCTGGGCATGGCGACCGTGCTGATCACCCATGACCTCGGCGTGGTCGCGGGCTTCTGCGAGCGCGCGATCGTCATGTATGGCGGTCAGGTGATGGAGCAATCGCCCGTCGATCCCTTGTTCGCCAACCCGACCCATCCCTACACCAAGGGCTTGCTGGCCGCGTTGCCGCGTCTGGATGCGGATCGCGCGATGACCCCGATCCGGGGCAATCCGCCGAACATGACCGGCGCGCCGAAGGGCTGCCCGTTCTGTCCGCGCTGCGATTTCGTCGAAGAAAAATGCGCCGACGTGATGCCGCCGCTGACGGAATTCGCGCCGGGCCGCGCCCGCGCCTGTCACCGTTCCATTGAAACGATCGAGGAGGCCGCCGCATGACGACCCCGCTGATCGAGGCCCGCGACGTTCGGGTCACCTTCGACATCCGCCGCGCCTCGGACCTGCCTTGGACCGAGCCGCCGAAGCTGCGCGCGGTCAATGGCGTGAGCTTCAAGCTCGAGCAGGGCAAGACGCTCGGCATTGTGGGCGAGTCCGGTTGCGGCAAGTCCACGCTGGCGCGCGCGCTGATCCAGATGCTGCCCGCCGAGGGCGAGATCATCTGGCAGGGCAAGACGGACCTTCTGCCGCTCTCGCCGCGCCAGATGCTGAAATACCGCTCCGACATCCAGATGATCTTTCAGGACCCGCTGGCCTCGCTCGACCCGCGCATGACTGTGGGCGAGATCATCGCCGAGCCGCTGCGCACCCATCGCCCAAAGATGGGCCGCAAGGAGCGCAAGGAGAAGGTCCGCGAGGTGATGGAGAAGGTCGGCCTGCTGCCGAACCAGATCAACCGCTACCCGCATGAGTTCTCGGGCGGTCAGTGTCAGCGTATCGGTATCGCCCGCGCGCTCGTGGTGGAGCCGAAGCTCCTGATCTGCGACGAGCCGGTCTCGGCGCTCGACGTCTCGATTCAGGCGCAGGTGATCGCGCTTCTCGAAGACCTGCGCCGCGATCTGGGCCTGACGATCATCTTCATCGCCCATGACCTGAGCGTCGTGCGCCATGTCTGCGACGAGGTGATGGTGCTCTATCTGGGCCAGATGATGGAGGCGGGCGCGACCGAGAAGCTCTTCGCCGAGCCCCAGCACCCCTATACGCAGGCGCTTCTGTCGGCGGTGCCGATCCCCGACCCGGAGATCGAGCGCAACAAGGTGCTGATTGCGCTGGAAGGCGATCTGCCGAGCCCGCTCAACCCGCCATCGGGCTGCCCGCTGCGCACCCGTTGCCCGCGTGCGAGCGAGATCTGCGCCACGACCCCGCCCACCGAAGAGGTCGCCGGGCGGCAGGTCTTCTGCCACCATCCCGGCCCTGCCGCGGAAGTGCAGGCAGTGCTCTCGGAGAGCTGAATTCTTGTGCGGCGGGCGGGGCTTTCTCGCCCGCTCACACCAATTTGTGCGAGCTTACGTCAGGATATTTATCCGGACGGTCAAAGCACTGTTACGATCCTCGGATAGAGCGCTCCGGCAAGGAGCCAATTGTCTCGGAGGATCCCCCTTATGTCGCTTATTTCGCGTCGCCAATTCCTGATCACCACCACCGCTGCGGGCGGTCTCACGCTGGTCCACCCGTTCACGGCGCGCGCCGCCGAAGGGCAGGCCCACCTGCGCCTGCTCTGCACGACCGATATTCACTGCCATATTCGGCCCTATGACTATTATGCCGACAAGCCCGTCGACACGGTCGGCCTGTCGCGCACCGCGACGCTGATCGAAGGCGTGCGGGCGGAAGCCGCGAACACGATGATGTTCGACAATGGCGACTACATGCAGGGCAACCCGATGGCCGATTACATCGCCTATTCCAAGGGGATGAAAGAGGGCGACACCCACCCGGTCATCGCGGGCATGAACCTGCTGGGCTATGACTGCGGCACGCTGGGCAATCACGAATTCAACTACGGGATGGATTTCCTCAAGAAGGTGAATGACCGCGCGAATTTCCCGATGGTCTGCGCGAACTTCGCCCATAAGCTCGGGGCTTCCCCGCGTGAGGATGACCTCTACCTGCCGCCCTACCTGATCCTCGATCGCGACCTGACAGACGGGGCGGGGAACAAGATGCCGATCCGCATCGGCGTGATCGGCTTCGTGCCGCCGCAGATCATGCAATGGGACCGTGCGCATCTCGAAGGCAACTACCAGACCCGCGACATCGTGGAGGCCGCGAAAGCCTGGGTGCCGCAGATCAAGGAAGAGGGCGCCGATCTCATCGTGGCGCTCGCCCATACCGGCATCGACAACGGACCGCAAAGCGACGGGATGGAGAACGCGGCCTTCTATCTCGCGGGTGTGGACGGGATCGACGCGGTGATCACCGGGCACCAGCACCTGAACTTCCCCGGCAAGGATTTCTCCGGCCCCGGCATCGACAACGACAAGGGCACGCTGCAGGGCAAGCCGGCGGTGCAGGCGGGCTTCTGGGGCAACCATATGGGCCTGATCGACCTGATGCTGAGCCGCGACGGCGGCAAGTGGAAGATCGACACCCATACCTCGGAAATTCGCCCGATCTTCGCGCGTGGCGAGGATCGTTCGATCACGCCGCTCACCACCGATTACGAACCGATCCTCGCCGCCACCGATCAGGTGCATGAAGAGACGCTGAAATATGTCCGCGCCAAGGTCGGCGAGACCGAAGCGCCGCTCTACTCCTACTTCGCGCTGGTGGCTGACGATCCGTCGGTGCAGATCGTCTCGAATGCGCAGCTTTGGTATGTGAAGAAGCTGCTGGAGGGCACGCCCGAAGGCAAGCTGCCGCTTCTCTCGGCGGCGGCGCCGTTCAAGGCGGGCGGGCGCGGCGGCCCGGATTACTTCACCGATGTTCCCAAAGGCCCGGTGGCTATCAAGAACGTCTCCGACCTCTACCTCTATCCGAACACGCTGCAGGCGGTGAAGGTCACCGGCGCGCAGGTGAAGGACTGGCTGGAGCGCTCGGCGGGCATGTTCAACCAGATCGATCCCGGCGCGAAGGATGCCAAGCTGCTGAACCCCGATTTCCCGTCCTATAATTTCGACGTGATCGACGGGGTGACCTATCAGATCGACATCACCCAGCCTGCCAAGTTCGACAAGGACGGTGCGGTGGTGAACGCCGATACGAACCGTATCGTCGATCTGAAATATGACGGCAAGCCGATCGACCCGAAGGCCGAGTTCGTGATCGCCACGAACAACTACCGCGCGTCGGGTGGCGGCAGCTTCCCCGGCGCGGATGGCTCGACGGTGATCTATCGCGCGCCCGACACCAACCGCGACGTGATCGTGCGCTACATCCACGACAAGGGCACGATCAACCCGAAGGCCGACGCCAACTGGTCCTTCGCGCCGGCGGATGGTGCGACCGTGCTGTTCGAGACCGGGCCGAAAGCGCAGGACTATCTCGAAGACGTCAAATCGCGCGGGCTGGATATCGAGCCCGCAGGCGACGGCGAGGGGGGCTTCGCGCTCTACCGCATCACGCTGTGAGGCGCTGATCGGACCGGCCGAGATTGAAAAGGGGCGCGTCGGCGTCCCTTTTCAATAAATGACACAGGGCCTCGCACGAAAGAGAGGGGCTGTGAGTGAGACGTGAGTGGGCGGGTGTGAACTCCACCTTAGGCTGAAGTGAGTGCGGCGATATTTCGCGCTGCATCATCACAACAGGGAGGAGAAATCACGATGGCATCGCTCAGGACAACCGCGCTCGCCGTGGCTGCAGGACTGGCGCTCACCGCGCCGATGGCACAGGCCCAGTCCAACGATGGGCAAAGCTGGCAGGAGCTTTCGGGCTATACCGACCAGCCGACGACCTTCAACCGCTCGGCCAGCATCTTCGCGCCTTGGGACAATCCGCCTTCGGATGCGAAGAACTTCACGGTGCCGGAGGTGAACAATCTTCCCGACCTGCATGGCGATATCGTCGATCCGCAACTGGTGATCTATTTCGCGGGCAATCAATACATGGTGGTGCAGGACCTGATCGCGGCCTTCCAGCGCGCCTATCCGCAATACAAGCGTATCTTCTACGTCACCCTGCCGCCGGGCATCCTGCTCGATGCGGTGAAGAACCATGACGGAGCCTTCGCCATCGGCAATCTGCGCATCGCGATGAAGCCCGACGTGCTGACCCGCGGCAAGGGCGCCATGGAGGCAATGCAGAAGGACGAGAAGGCCTTCTCCGATTTGCAGGACTATGCTGATAACGAACTGGCGCTGATGGTGGCGAAGGGCAATCCACTGCATATCCAGAGCCTCGCCGATCTGGCCGATCCTGCGACCCGCGTGACGATGCCGAACCCCGATTGGGAGGGCATCGCGAAGGTGATCGAGAAGAGCTACGTCAAGGCAGACGGGCAGGCGCTCGACGACAAGATCATGAAGGACAAGGTCCGGGACGGCTCGACCTACCTGACCCATATCCACCATCGCCAGTCGCCGATGCGGGTGATGGCGGGGCTCGCCGATGCCGCGCCGGTCTGGCTGACGGAGGCCGAGTTCCACTCCAAGCGGGCGGATGAAGGCATCGATATGGTCAAGCTGCCCGATAGCGAGAATTCGACTCTGACCTATACGGCTGGCGTGCTGAAGACGGCGCCACATCCGGAAGCCGCGAAGGATTTCGTGACCTTCCTGACTTCGAGCGACGGGCAGAAGATCTACCACAAATACGGTTTCGCCTCGCCCGGTACGTTGAACTGAACGGCTCCGTGACATGCGCCCTGAGCCGCCTCATCGCGAAATCGTGACATCATCTTCAGGCGCCGGAACAAGTGCCAGAGGACGGTCTCGCGTAAGGGTGAGATGCGTTCGAAACTCTGCTATTCCATTGAATAATAACAAGGATAAGGGGCACTTCGGTGCCCCTTGTTGCCGGTCCAGCCATGTGCAGGGCGCAAGTCCGCTCTCGCACACGTGGCGACAGAATGTCCGGAGCCTACCGTAGGAAAACCGAATTCCCCGGATCAAACGGGCTGCGGACAGGAGAACGACAGGAATGGGTTTAGGTAAGTGGACGTCGCGCGCGGCGGTGGGGACGCTGGTGGCCGTGGCAATTGCAACGGGCGCGATGGCGCAAGGAATGCCGGGTGGCACTCAAGGCCCGACCGAGGTCGGCGTGAAGCAGGTCGAGACGCAATCGGTGCCTTACACAGTCACCCTGCCGGGCCGCGCGGTGGCTTTTGAGCAGACCGATATCCGCCCGCGCGTCGCGGGCACCATTGCCTCCATCGACTACGAGGCGGGCCACAAGGTCGCGACGGGCGACGCGCTGTTTCACATCGACGACGACACTTATCAGGCCGAACTGACCGCAGCCGAGGCCGAGAAGGCGAGCGCCGACGCCAATGTGCAGGCCGCGCAGTCGCAGGTGGACCGCTACACCAAGCTTGAGAAGACCTCGATCTCGGTGAGCGATCTGGAGACGGCCAGGGTCACGCTGGCCCAAGCCAAGGCCTCAGCGTTGAGTGCCGAGGCCGATCTGCAGACCGCGCAGCTCAACCTCGACCGCACGGTGATCCGCTCGCCGATCGACGGCTATCCGGATGTGGCCAACGTCTCGGTCGGCTCGCTGGTTACTGCGAACCAGTCCGATGCGCTGACCACGGTGACGCGGCTCGATCCGATCTATGTCGATGTCTCGGAAAGTGCGGCACGGATCATGCGGGTGCGCCAGCGGATTGACCAAGGCTCCTTGCAGCGCGGCGATCAGTTGAAGGTTTCGCTGCTGCTGGAGACGGGTGAGGAATATGACGGCACCGGCACGCTGGTCAGCCCTGGTGCGACTGTCTCCTCGACAACGGGCACGGTGGATTTCCGGTTCAAGTTCGACAATCCCGACCGAATGATCCTGCCGGGTCAGTTTCTGCGCGCGAAGATCACGCTGGGCACGACGCAGGCGATCCTCGTGCCGCAGCGCGCAACCACGCGGGAAGGGGATGGGTCGCTCTCGGCCTTTATTGCCGCCGATGGCACGGCGAAGAAGGTGACGCTGACGACGGCGGGCACCTATCAGAACGCGTGGATCGTGACAGACGGCATCGAGAGCGGCGATCAGGTGATCCTCGACGGGCTGAAGAACCTGCGCGACGGGGCCGAGATCAAGACGGTGCCGGTGACGATCAACGCGCAGGGCGTTGTGAAGGATGCCACGGATAGCTCCGACAATTCCGCCGATGCAGCCAACGACACGGCGAAGGCGGAGTGAACCCGACATGATCCGTTTCTTCATCCATCGCCCCGTCTTCGCGATCGTGCTCGCGCTGGTCACGATGCTCGCCGGCGGCTACGCGATCACCCAGCTGCCCGTGTCGCAATACCCGGAAGTCGCGCCGACCACGATCCGCATTTCCGCCAGCTATTCCGGGGCTACCGCGCAGGCGGTCGAGAACTCGGTGACGACGCCTATCGAAGACTCGCTGACCGGACTCGACGGGCTGCTCTACATGGAGAGCTCGTCCAATCAGGGTTCGGCGCGGCTGACGCTGACCTTTGACGGCTCTGTCGATCCGATCGACGCCGAGAACGAGGTGCAGACCAAGATCCGCAAGGTCGAGAATTCGCTCCCCGATGCGGTGCAGTCGTCGGGGGTGAGCGTGTCGCGCTCGTCCTCGGATATCCTGATGGTCGGCGCACTCGTCTCGACCGACGGGAAATATTCGACCGTCGAGCTGGGCAACCTGCTCGACACCGAAGTGAAAGGCGCGATCGAGCGCACCGCAGGCGTGGGCGGGATCAATGTCTTCGGCTCCGGCTACGCGATGCGGGTCTGGCTCGATCCCTACAAGCTCGAGCAATATCAGCTGACGCCGACCGACGTGACCTCGGCCGTGCAGGCGCAGAACACGACCGTTTCGGTCGGTTCGCTCGGCGATCTGCCAACGACCGAAGGGCAGCAATTCACCGCGACCATCACCGCGCAGAGCCAGCTGACCTCGGTCGAGCAGTTCGAGAAGATTCTTCTCAAGACCGAGGCCGACGGCTCGGCGGTCTATCTGGGCGACGTGGCGCGGATCGAGATCGGGCAGGAGGATTACGGCAGCAATTCCAAGTTCAGCGGGATGAATGCGGCGGGGTTCGGCGTGAACCTCGCGAACGGTGCCAATGCGGTGGATACGGCCTCGGCGGTGCGTGCGACGCTGGACCGGATGTCGTCGTCGTTGCCCGAAGGCGTCGAATTCCAGATCGCCTACGACACCTCGCCCTTCGTGCAGCTCTCCATCGAGAAGGTCTATCACACGCTGGCCGAGGCGATCGTGCTGGTGCTGCTGGTGATCCTCGTCTTCTTGCAGAAATGGCGCGCGACCCTGATCCCGATCGTCGCGGTTCCCGTGGTGCTGCTGGGCACATTCGCGGTGCTGCTGGTCGCGGGCTATTCGATCAACACGCTGACCATGTTCGCGATGGTGCTGGCGATCGGCCTGCTGGTCGATGACGCGATCGTCGTGGTGGAGAATGTCGAGCGCGTGATGGAGGAGGAGGGCCTCAGCCCCCTCAAGGCCACCGAGAAAAGCATGTCGCAGATCACCGGCGCGCTGATCGGGGTGGCGCTGGTGCTCTCGGCGGTCTTCCTGCCGATGGCCTTCTTCCCGGGCTCGACGGGGGTGATCTACCGGCAGTTCTCGGTGACGATCATCACGGCGATGGTGCTCTCTGCCGTGGTCGCGCTGATCCTGACGCCTGCGCTGGCGGCAAAGCTGCTGCGGCCTTCGACGGGTCGAGCGATTGCGCCTGCGCGCGCCTTCAACACGGGCTTCGCGAAGATGCAGGGCGGCTACGCGGGCGCGGTGGCCCGTATCGTGCGCAAACCTTTCCTGATGGCGCTGGTTCTCGTGCTGGTGCTGGCGGGTGCTTGGGGCGTGATGACGCGGCTGCCCTCGTCCTTCCTGCCGCAGGAAGATCAGGGCGTGCTGATGGCGATGGTGAATCTGTCCGAGGGGTCGACCACGGCGCAGACGTCGGATGTGGTCGACCAGATCACGCAATACCTGCTGACGCAGGAGAAATCGGATGTGTCGTCGGTCTTCGCGACGCTCGGGTTCTCCTTCGGCGGCGGAGGGCAGAACACCGCGATGGTCTTCGCCAAGCTCAAGGATTTCGACGACCGTACCGGCGCGGATCAGACCGCTGCCGCCATCTCGGGCCGGGCCAATGCGCATTTCGCGGGGCTGCGCGCGGGGCAGGTCTTCTTCCTGCAACCGCCCGCGATCCGCGGTATCGGCAACTCCTCGGGTTTCCAGATGTATCTGGTGGATCAGGGCAATAACGGCACGACGGCCTTGAAGGAGGCGGGCGAGCAGCTCGTGGCCGAGGCGAAATCCGACAGCCGCCTGACCAATGTCCGCGTCAGCGGCGACGAGAACAAAGCGGCGCTGCAGCTCGATATCGACCAGCAGAAGGCCGAAAGCTTCGGGCTGACGCTGAGCAATCTCAATTCGATGCTCTCGGTGATCTTCAGCGGGAGATCGGTGAACGACTTCGATCTCAACGGCAATCTGCGCCCGGTGATCGTGCAGGCGGATGCGCCTTACCGGATGCAGCCGGAGGATATCGACACTTGGTATGCGCGCAACGCCTCTGGTGAAATGGTGCCGTTCTCGTCTTTCGCGACGACGAAATGGGTCTCCGTCGCGCCGAAACTGTCGCGCTATGACGCGGCCAATGCGATCGAGATCTCGGGTCAGGCTTCGGACAGCGCAAGCTCCGGCGCGGCGATGGACGCGATGGAGCAGCTGGTCAGTGACCTGCCCGGCGGCTACGCGGTTGCCTGGACGGGGCTGAGCTATCAGGAACGCCAGTCCGGCGATCAGGCGCCCTATCTCTATGCGCTCTCGGTGCTGGTCGTCTTCCTCTGCCTCGCCGCGCTATACGAGAGCTGGTCGATCCCGCTTTCGGTGATGCTCGCCGTGCCGGTGGGGGTTCTGGGGGCGCTGGTCTCGGCTTGGGTCTTCGGGCAGTCGAATGACGTCTACTTCAAGGTGGGTATCCTCACGACCATAGGTCTGGCGGCGAAGAACGCGATCCTGATCGTGGAATTCGCCAAGAACCTCGAAGCCGAGGGCAAGGAACTGATCCCCGCGACCATCGAGGCGGCGCGGCTCCGCCTGCGCCCGATCCTGATGACCTCGCTCGCCTTCATGCTGGGCGTGGTGCCGCTGGCGATCGCGACCGGGGCAGGGGCCTCGGCACAGAACGCGATCGGCATCGGTGTGCTGGGCGGCATGGCGGCGGCGACCTTCATCGGCGTCTTTATGGTGCCCGCCTTCTACGTCCTGATCCGCAAGCTGACGCCGGGGCGCTGAGGCGAAGGCGCGATCCCAATGCCAAGGCGGCCGCTGTACGCGCGCGACCGCCTTGGCGATCAATCACTTCCGCTTGAAACGGGGAAAGCAGGGAACAAAGCGCTGAAGGCGCAAGTTTCCCTGCCAAGGAACGCCGGTAAGTGCCGGAAAAAACCGATAAAGGAGTGAAGTTATGCTGAGCATGATCGGGGGCCTCGTCGTCCTCATCCTCGATATCTGGGCCATCGTGTCGATCCTTGGCTCGGGCGAATCCACCGGCAAGAAAGTGCTGTGGATCCTGTTGATCGTCATCCTGCCGATTATCGGCTTCATCATCTGGCTGCTCGTCGGGCCGAAAGGCGCCAAGGCGACAGTGTAAGTCATGCAGAGCCGGGAGGGACGATATGAACAGCATCATCCGCAACATCGTCCCTCTCGGCTCGCTCTTGATGTCTGTGCTGGCGCTCGCGCTGGCCGTCTGGATCAGCCCCTGGTGGCTGATCCTTTTGCTTGTGACGGTGCCGCTTCTGGCGCTCGGCCTCTACGACTACTTTCAGAAGGACTGGACGATCACGCGCAACTATCCGGGCGCGGCGCGCATCCGCTGGCTCGCCTACGATCTGCGGCCCTTCCTGCGCGCCTATATCGTCGAGGGTGATCTGGAGGGCAAACCCTACCCCTACGAGGCGCGCAACCTCGTTCATGCGCGGGCGCGGGGCCGGACCGATACCCATCCCTTCGGCACTGAGCGCGATGTGGAAGGCGCTGAATATCAATGGGTGAACCATTCCATCGCGCCCGCTGAGCATCCCGACAAAAGCCCCCGCGTGACGGTCGGCAACGATCAATGCGCCAAGCCCTATTCGGCGTCGGTGCTCAATATCTCGGCCATGTCCTTCGGCGCGCTGTCGGCCAATGCGGTCGAGGCGCTGAACCTCGGGGCCAAGCAGGGCGGGTTCTACCACGACACGGGCGAGGGAGGCTTCTCTCCCTATCACCAGAGCCATGGCGGCGACATCGTCTGGGAACTGGGCTCGGGCTATTTCGGGGCGCGCGACGATGCGGGGAATTTCGACCCGGAGCTGTTCAAGGATCAGGCCAGCCGCGATCAGGTCAAGATGACCGAGATCAAGCTGAGCCAAGGCGCGAAGCCCGGTCATGGCGGCTTGCTGCCTGCGGCGAAAGTCACCGAGGAGATTGCCGAGACCCGCAAGGTGCCCGCGCATCAGGACTGCCTGTCTCCGCGCGGCCATAGGGCGTTTTCGACGCCCGCGCAGATGATGGAATTCGCGGCGAAGATGCGCGATCTCTCGGGCGGCAAGCCCGTGGGTATCAAGCTGTGCATCGGCCAGCCGCATGAGGCCTTCGCGGTCGTGAAGGCGATGCAGAAGACCGGCATCTATCCCGATTTCGTCGTCGTCGACGGCGCCGAGGGAGGCACCGGGGCCGCGCCGCTGGAGCTGTCGGATCATGTGGGGATGCCGCTGACCGACGGGCTCGTTCTGATGCGCAACGCTCTGGTCGGCGCGGGCGTGAAGGACAAGGTGCGGCTGGCGGCGTCCGGCAAGGTCTATTCCGGCTATGGGCTGGCGCAGAACCTCGCGATCGGGGCGGATTGGTGCAATGCCGCGCGGGCCTTCATGTTCTCGATCGGCTGCATTCAGGCGCAGCGGTGCCATTTGGGCACCTGCCCGACCGGGGTGACCACGCAGGACAAGAGCCGCCAACGCGGCCTCGTACCCGAGGTGCAGGGCCCCCGTGCCGCGCGCTTTCACGCCAAGACGCTGGAGGCGCTTGCCGACATCGTCGCAGCCGCCGGGCTGGAGCATCCGAGCGAGCTGCAGCCCCATCACATCGTGCATCGCACTGCCGTGCGCGAGGCCCGCACCATCGACAAGATTTATCCCTTTTTGCCCGCGAACATCCTCAACGACGATCCGGGCAGCACCGATTACGCGGACTGGTGGGAAGCGGCCGATGCCGACAGCTTCAAGCCGCGCATCGACCTCGATGCCAAGCGTACCAGCCTGCATCACAAAGCCGAATTGAAAGAGGCCTGACATGAGCAAGAGCGTATCCGACATCATCGCCGAAACCCTCGTTTCGGCGGGGGCGCAGCGCGTCTACGGGATCGTGGGCGACACGATCAATCACTTCACCGATGCGGTACGCCGCTCGGACCTGAGCTGGGTCCATGTGCGCCATGAAGAGGTCGGCGCGCTCGCGGCAGGTGGCGAGAGCTACATGACCGGGGAGCTGTCGGTCTGCGCGGGGACCACCGGGCCCGGGAGCCTGCATTTCGTCAACGGTATCTTCGAGAGCCACCGAAACGGCGCGCCCGTGGTGCTGATTGCCTCGAATATCGAGCGCGCGGAGGAGGGCTTGGGTTTCCCGCAGGAGGTCGATCAGAAGAAAATCTACGAGCAGGCTTCGGTGTTCTGCGAACGGATCAGCCATCCCGATCAGGCCCGCCGGATCACCGCGCAGGCGGCGCAGGCGGCGCTGACCAAGGGCGGCGTCGCGGTGGTCATCGTCAATGGCGACATGTTCCGCGAGACCGCGAAGGACGATCTGCACTGGGCCGTGCATCGCCCGCGGCCGGTGATGCGCCCGTCGGAGGCGGAACTGGACGCGCTGGCGGGCATGATCGCCGAAGCCGAGCGGATCACGATCTATGCGGGCATCGGCGCGCGCGGGGCCGCCGCGCAGATCCGGGCACTGTCGGAGCGCCTCGCCGCACCGGTCGCGCATACGACGCGGGCGAAGGAATTCATCGAGCCGGACATGCCCAACAATGTCGGCATGACCGGGATCCTGGGCAATCGCGCGGGTATGGAGGCAATGGGCGATTGCGACCTGCTGCTCTGTCTGGGCAGCGATTTCGCCTATACGCAGTTCTATCCCGGCAAGGCCAAGATCGTGCAGCTCGACATCGATCCCACCCGGCTGGGACGGCGCGCCCCGATCCATCTGGGACTTGCGGGCGATGTCGGCGACACGATCGACGCGCTGCTGCCGCGCCTTGTCCCGCGCGAGACCGGCAAGCATCTGGATCGGGCGCTCAAGAGCTATGCCGAGGACCTCAAGGGCTACCTCGATAGCGCGGAAGAACCCGACCCGAGCCTGATCCACCCGCAGCACCTGACCGAGCTGCTCGACCGGTTCGCGGCGAAGGATGCGATCTTCACTGCGGATGGCGGCTCGCCCATGGTCTGGCTGCTGCGTCACCTCTCGGCCAATGGCGAGCGGCGCTTCCTGACCTCGCTGTTGCACGGGACGATGGCGAACGCCTATCCGCAGGCACTGGGCATTCAGGAGGCATACCCCGAGCGGCAGGTGATCGCGATGTGCGGCGATGGCGGAATGACCATGCTGATGGGCGACCTGCTGACGCTGGTGCAGGAGAAACTGCCGGTTAAACTGCTCGTCTACAACAACGCCTCGCTGGGCTTCGTGGAGATGGAGCAGCGGGTGGAGGGGATGCTCGACGCCTTCACCGAGCTGCACAACCCGGATTTCGGCGCGATGGCGCGCGCAATCGGGATGCAGGGCGCGCGGGTCGAGAACGCGACAGAGCTCGACGGCGCGGTGCGGGACTGGCTCGCCGCACCGGGGCCTGCGCTGCTCGACGTGAAGGTGAACCGGATGGAGCTGGTGATGCCGCCGAAGATCAAACCGGCACAGGTGGGCTCTACCGCACTCTTCGGCGTCAAGGCGGTGCTCAACGGGCGTGCCGATGAGGTGGTCTCGCTGATGCGCGACAACTTCCTGCGCTGACCGGGGCCGGGGCTAAACGCAGCCGCCGCAAGGGGTTCGCGGCGGCTGCTACCCGACGGAGACGAGTGTGGGGATATCTCCGTCAGGGTCTCGTGTTGCCCCCCGAGGGACAGAAACGGACAAATCCTCCGGCCCGAGCGCGCTGCACGCATTGTCTCGGCACGAAGGCGTCCAAAATGTCTATGCTGCACGAAGGGCTGACCCGCCACGGGGAGGCTGATCGATGGCAACAAAGGGCATTTGCACCGGATGGAACCCGTCACGCAACCGTAATCCTGTCGTACAGGGCGGATATTCGCCTGTGGTGCCGCAAGAAAAGGCAAACGACCGAAAACAGGAGGGCGACATGGACGAAACGGCGCGGATATTGGCAGAGGCCGCGCGCCTGCTGGAAATCACCCCGCGAAGGGCCGAGCCGCTGGCGGGCGGCGATCTGAGCCCGGTGCTGGCGCTAGACCTGCCGACCGGAGAGCGGGTGATCGCCAAGGGCGGGCCTCACCCCGAGATCGAGGCGGAGATGTTGAGTGCGCTCGCTGAGGCGGGCGCGCGGGTGCCGAAGGTGATCGCGGCCTCTCGGGTCTGCCTCGTGATAGAGGCTTTGCCGCAGCGCGGAGGCCTAAGGGGGGCAGGCTGGCTGGAACTGGGCGAGATGCTTCGGCGCCAACACCGCGCGGCTGGGGCACCGGATGAGGCGCCCTACGGCTGGTCCGACGATTACGCCTTCGGCCCGGTGCCGATCCCGAACGCAGCGCGCCCGACATGGCCCGAATTCTGGGCCGAGGCGCGGCTGCGCCCGTCGCTGCCTGCCTTGCCCGCGCCACTCGCCCGCCGTGTCGAGAAACTGGCGGACCAGATCGACGAGCATCTGCCGCCGCGCCCGTTCCCGTCCTTGCTGCATGGCGATCTCTGGGCGGGCAATGTGCTGGCCGATCAGGGACATCTGAGCGGGTTGATCGACCCGGCCTGCTATTACGGTGACGGCGAGGTCGATCTCGCGATGCTCCATCTCTTCGGCGCGCCCGGGCCGGAATTCGCCGCTGGTTACGGCGCGCTTGAACCCGGCTGGCAGGCGCGGCGGGCGATCTATCAACTCTGGCCTGCGCTGGTGCATCTGCGCCTGTTCGGTTCGGGCTATCACGGAATGGTGGCGGGTCTTCTTGACCGGATCGACGTCTAGCGCGGAACCAGCGCGTCGGTAAGGCGCTTTGCCTGCATCGAAAGGTGGTACACGGTGCAATTGGTGACTATCTCCCCTACGCAAC
Source organism: Thioclava sp. F36-6 (assembly GCF_002020305.1). Taxonomy (NCBI): domain Bacteria; kingdom Pseudomonadati; phylum Pseudomonadota; class Alphaproteobacteria; order Rhodobacterales; family Paracoccaceae; genus Thioclava; species Thioclava sp. F36-6. Next base: position 677,794 of record NZ_MPZX01000001.1, read on the forward strand.
TTCAGAAGTTGAACTGGTCGCGCGGCTTGCCCGCAGCGCTTGCGCTGAGCGGGCTGGTCGCGATCGTGCTGTCACTCGATCTGCCGCGCGGGCAGGAACTCGCGGCGCTTGGCGCGGGCTTCGCCACCTCGACGGGGCAGGGCAAGTCGATCCGCAATCGGCGCTGGCCGGTCACCTTCCTCGATATTGCGGGCAAACTGGTCGGGATCTTCGCCGGCATGATCGCCGCGAAGGTCATGATCGGGGGTGTCGCGCTGAGCGTACCGGGAATGCTGCTTGGCGCGTTCGCCGTTGGCCTGCTCTCGCGCCGCGATATGAGCCTGTGGTGGCTGTTTCTGCAAAGCTGGCTGTTCTTCTCGCTCTCGACCTTCCTCGTGCAGTTCATCCCGTCGCCCGGGCCGGTACTGCTCGCCGTCGGCGGCGCGATGGTCTGGGTCTTGGCGGTGGAAGAGGCGGTGCGGGTGATCTGGAAACACTTCGCGCCGAAGACGGGGCCGAAGCTCGATGGGCAGGTGCCGCCCGATGGCGTTGCGCCGCTCAACTCGCTGATCGGTCAGGGGCTGCAGGCGATGGGCGCGGTGGGCTTGTCCTACGGGATCGCAGTGGCTTTCTCGATCAATCACCCCTACTGGGCGCCGCTCTCGGCGCTGTTGATGCTTCGCCCGCGTCCCGGCATGACATGGGACCGGGTGCTGGTGCGCAGCCTCGCGACCCTCGCAGGCGGGCTGGGGGCGAGCCTGCTTGTGCTGTGGCTGGGGCCAGACAGTTTCGTGATGCCGGGGCTCTATGTGATCTTCGGCGTGACTGCGATCCTGTTCGCGCCGCCCGCGCATTACCCGACCTTTGTGGCCTTCCTGACCGCGCTGATCGTGGTGATGGTCTCGATGGGCAATGATGCGCCTTTGTCGAACGCTTGGGGCCGGGTCGCGGGGACGGTGCTGGGCGGGGTCTCGGCCTTGGCGATGAGCTACCTCGCCCATGCGATCCGCAAGCGGCTCGGTTGGGAAGAAAGCCTGCCCGAAAGCGATGCCGCCTGAATGAAAACGGCCGCCCCGAGAGGCGGCCGTTCCAATTCGCGTTCGGGTGCGATCACTCGGGCAGGATGCGCACGCCACCCTTCGCCGCCGAGCTGGCCAGCAGCGCATAGGCCTTGAGCGCGGTCGAGACAGCGCGCTTGCGCGGCTCTGCCGGTTTCCACGGCAGCGGCCCCATCGCCTCGCGGCGCGCGGCCAGAACGTTGTCGGCCACGGCGAGGTTGATCGTGCGGTTCGGGATGTCGATCTCGATGATGTCGCCGGTCTCGACGAGGCCGATCGTGCCGCCTTCTTCCGCTTCCGGGCTGACGTGACCGATCGAGAGGCCCGAGGTGCCGCCCGAGAAACGTCCGTCGGTCAGCAGCGCGCATTTCGCGCCGAGGCCCTTCGATTTGAGATAGGAGGTCGGGTAGAGCATTTCCTGCATCCCCGGACCGCCGCGCGGGCCCTCGTAGCGGATGATGACCACTTCGCCCTCGACGACCTTGCCGGTCAGGATGCCCGATACCGCGTCGTCCTGGCTCTCGTAGACTTTTGCGGGGCCCGAGAATTTCAGGATCGAGTCGTCGACGCCTGCGGTTTTCACGATGCAGCCCTGCTCGGCGATATTGCCGTAGAGCACCGCCAGACCGCCATCCTGCGAAAACGCATGTTCCGCGGTGCGGATCACGCCGCCCTCGCGGTCGCGGTCGAGCTCTTTGTAGCGGTTCTCGGTCGAGAAGGCCTGCGTCGTGCGCACGCCGCCCGGCGCCGCGCGGTAGAACTGATCTGTGGCGTCATCATTGGCGACCATCACGTCCCATTTCGACAGTGCCTCGGCCATCGTCTCCGAATGCACGGTGCGCACGTCCTGATGGATCAGACCGGCGCGGTTCATCTCGCCAAGGATACCCATGATGCCGCCCGCGCGGTGGACGTCTTCCATGTGGACGTCCTGCTTCGCCGGCGCCACCTTGCAGAACACCGGAACCTTGCGCGAGAGCCGGTCGATGTCTTCCATCGTGAAGTCGACCTTACCCTCATGCGCGATCGCCAGCAGGTGCAGCACGGTATTCGTGGACCCGCCCATCGCGATATCGAGGCTCATCGCGTTCTCGAAGGCTTCAAACGTCGCGATCTCGCGCGGCAGCAGGCCCTTGTCTTCCAGCTCGTAATGGCGGCGCGTGATCTCGACGATCTTGCGGCCCGCCTCGAGGAACAGCTCCTTGCGGTCGGCATGCGTCGCCAGCATCGAGCCGTTGCCCGGCAGCGCCAGACCCAGCGCTTCGGCGAGACAGTTCATCGAGTTCGCGGTGAACATGCCCGAGCACGACCCGCAGGTCGGGCAGGCGGCCTTCTCGATCGCGAGCACGTCCTCGTCGGAATATTTGTCGTCGGCAGCCGCCACCATCGCGTCGACCAGATCGAGGTCGTGACCGATGATTTCCGCGCCTTCCTTGCCGGCCTCCATCGGGCCGCCGGAAACGAAGATCACCGGAATGTTCAGGCGCATCGCGGCCATCATCATGCCGGGGGTGATCTTGTCGCAGTTCGAGATGCAGACCATCGCATCGGCGCAATGCGCGTTGACCATGTATTCCACGGAGTCCGCGATCACTTCGCGCGAAGGCAGCGAATAGAGCATCCCGTCATGGCCCATCGCGATCCCGTCATCGACCGCGATGGTGTTGAATTCCTTCGCGACGCCGCCCGCGCTCTCGATCTCGCGCGCGACCATCTGGCCGAGGTCCTTGAGGTGGACGTGACCCGGCACGAATTGGGTGAAGGAGTTCACGACCGCGATGATCGGCTTGCCGAAGTCGTCATCGGTCATGCCGGTTGCGCGCCACAGACCGCGCGCGCCCGCCATGTTTCGGCCATGGGTGGATCTACGGGAACGATAAAAGGCCATAAGATTTCCGTTTCTGTCGCGCCCGAGGGGACTCGGGCAATTTCCTGTCGCGGGCCTGAATATAACATGGATCGCCCGATGAACAGTGGCGAGATCGCGCGGGTGGGGTGTGCGATGGTGCGAGATGTTGGGGGAGGGGCGCGTCTCGGCGCAAAGGCTGATTGCTTTAAAGAAGGGGCGGGCGCGGCCCGAGCTGGCCGCCTGTGCCAAGAGGTGCCGCAAAGCTTGCGTATCCGCTCCTCACGCCTACCTTTCACGCGATGCCCGACACTGCCGCCACGCCCCTCCTGCCGCAACGCTTCGCCGACTGGTTCGCCAGCCGCGGCTGGCAACCGCACAGGCATCAGCTCGACGTGCTGGCCGCGCGCGAAGATACGCTGCTGATCGCGCCGACCGGGGGCGGCAAGACGCTGGCGGGGTTTCTGCCGTCGCTCGTCGATCTGGCCGAGGGATATGAGGGGCTGCACACTCTCTATGTCTCGCCGCTCAAGGCGCTGTCCAAGGACATCGCGCGCAACCTGCGCGCGCCGGTGGACGAAATCGGGCTGGACCTGCGGATCGAGGATCGCACCGGCGACACATCGGCCACGCAGCGTCGCCGCCAGCGGGTCGATCCACCACAGATTTTGCTGACGACGCCGGAGAGTCTCGCGCTGATGCTGTCCTACCCGGAAGCGCCGAAGATCTTCGCAGGCGTGAAGCGGGTGGTGCTCGATGAAATCCACGCGCTGGCAGAGAGCAAACGCGGCGATCAGCTGATGCTGGGCGTCGCGCGGCTGCGCAGCCTGTCGCCGGGCCTGACCGTCACGGGGCTGTCGGCCACGGTTGAAGCCCCGCAGGCGCTGGCCGATTTCATGGGCGGCGCGCGGGTGATCATGGCCGATCCAGGCCCGCCCCCCGATATCGAGATGCTGCCGACCGAGCGTCCCGCACCGTGGGCGGGCGGCGGCGGGCGGCACGCCGCGCGCGATGTGATGGCAGCGATCGAGGACGCGCGGCTCAGCCTTGTCTTCCTCAACACACGGGCGCAGGCCGAGCTGTTCTTTCAGGCGCTCTGGGAGGTGAACGACAACGCATTGCCGATCGGGCTGCATCACGGCTCGCTCTCGCGCGAGGCCCGCCACAAGGTCGAGGAGGCGATGGCCAGAGGCGAGTTGCGCGCGGTGGTCTGCACCGGCTCGCTCGATCTGGGGCTCGACTGGGGCGATGTCGATCTGGTCCTGCAGGTCGGCGCGCCGAAGAACGTCAAGCGCCTCGTGCAGCGGATCGGGCGCGCCAATCACCGCTATGACGAGCCCTCGCGCGCGCGGATCGTGCCTGCGAACCGCTTCGAGATTGTCGAATGCGCCGCCGCCTTGGAGGCCGTGCGCGAGAACGATTTGGACGGCGGCGGGCGGCGCTGGCGCGGGCCGCTCGACGTGCTGTGTCAGCATATCCTGCTGACCGCCTGCGCCGGGCCGTTCGAGGAGGATGCGCTTTATGCGGAGGTGTTGCGGGCGGGGCCCTACGCGCAGCTGCCGCGTGCCGATTTTGATGCCTGTCTCGAGTTCTGCGCCACCGGCGGCTACGCGCTGCGCGCCTATGACCGCTGGCAGCGGCTGTTGCAGCGCGAGGGCAAATGGCAGCTCCGCGATCCGCGCGCGACCCGCGACCTGCGGATGAATATCGGCACGATTACCGAGACCGAGAAGCTGAAAGTCCGCCGCAAATCCCGACGCGGCGGCACGCCCTTGGGCGAGGTTGAGGAAGGCTTCGCCGCGTCTCTCACCCCCGGCGACACGTTCCTAATCGGCGGGCAGGTTGTCCGCTACGAAGGTCTGCGCGAGATGGTCGTGGAGGTGACGAACGCCGCCACGCGCGAGCCGAAAATCGCCGTCTTCTCAGGGCTGAAGATGGCGACCTCGCTGGAGCTGTCGCAAAGGGTCCAACGCCTCATCGCCACGCCCGAGGACTGGGAGCAACTGCCGCCTGACACCCGCGACTGGCTGGCGCTGCAGCGCGAGATTTCCACGCTACCCGCCCCCGGCACGCTGACCTGCGAGACCTTTCTGCGCGGCGGGCGGGCGTTCTTCTGCCTCTACGGTTTCGCCGGGCGCAACGCGCATCAGACGCTCGCGCTGCTGCTGACGCACCGGATGGAGCAGGCGGGGCTCGGGCCGCTCGGGTTCGTGGCCACCGATTACGCGCTGCTGATCTGGTCGATCGATCTGGTCGAAGACCCCGCCCCGTTGCTATCGGCCGATGGGCTACGGGAAGGGCTGCGCGACTGGCTGGAGAGCAACGCGGTGATGAAGCGCGCCTTCCGCTCCATTGCCACGATCGCGGGCCTCATCCAGCGCAACCTGCCGGGGCAGCGCAAATCGGGAAAACAGGCGACGTTTTCGTCCGACATCCTTTACGACACCTTGCGCCGCTACGATCCCGACCACCTTCTGCTGCGCATCACCCGCGAGGAGGCGAGCCGCGGTCTCGTCGATTTCGAACGGATCGAGGAGATGCTGGCCCAGGGCAAGAGAATCGTGCATATCCGCGCCCCGCACGTGACGCCGCTGGCCGCGCCCTTGCTGTTGGAGCACGGGCAGGTCGGCATTCGCGGCGGCACGGGCGAGGCGCGGCTGATGGAAGAAGAGGCGCAGGCAATGATGCGCGAGGCGGGGCTGGAATGAGAGAGATCACCTTCGCGGGGCAGCGGCTCATCGCGCAACCATCGGGCGCGCTCTATTGGCCCGGGGAAGAGGCGCTGATCGTGGCCGATCTTCACCTGGGCAAGTCCGAGCGGATGGCGCGGCGCGGTGGTGCGCTTTTGCCGCCTTTCGAGAGCCTCGACACGGTGATCCGGCTGGAGGCTGAGGTGCTGCGGCTGCGGCCTTCGCGGCTGATCAGCCTTGGCGATGCGTTCGACGACGATGCGGCGGCGGGTGAGATCGCGCCCGAAATCGCCGGGCGGCTGACCCGCATCGCGGCGCAGACGAAGCTGCTATGGATCGCGGGAAACCATGACCCGATCGGCCTCGGGCAGACCGTGGAAGAGGCGCAAATCGGCCCGCTCACCCTGCGCCATATCGCAGGGCAGGGGCCGGACCTTTCTGGCCATTTCCACCCCAAAGCTCAGATCGCCCGGCGGTCGCATCGCGCGTTTCTGGTGGGGCGCGATCACCTGATCCTACCCGCTTTCGGCACATATACCGGGGGGTTGGATTGCGACGGGCCGGAGCTGTCGTCGCTGGTCGGGGCAGGCATCGCCGTGCTGACCGGGCCGGGCATGCCGGTGCGCCCGATCGGTCAGAGCGCCGCGCGCCAGTCGCGATAGCCCGCGCTGACCAACGCCTCGCGGGCGGCGATGAAACCAGGGCGGTCGGGCTCGGGGTCGGGGATCGGCTCGACATGCGCCAGATCGCCCAGGCCCAGCCCGTGCTCGCGCCGCCCCGCCCGGATCAGCGCCAGATACCACTCGAACGGCGCGATCCCGTCCCGGCGCTGAAGCGCGCGATAGGTGAAGGCGCGCTGGCCATCCTCGAGCACCAGCACGATCTTCTCGTAATGCAGTCCCGCGCCTTCGGCAGCATCGAGTGCGGGGATGTCGGTCTCCGTGATCTCGAACAGCACCCCTTGGGTGCGCGCCGCGCTTTCGGTGATCGTGGCCTTCGCGCTCCCATCGCGCCCGCGTTTCGAGAAATCGAGCGCATGTCCGGGCACCTCCGCCAACCCGAGCACGCGGGCCGAGGGGCAGCGCGCGGCAAGCCGCGAAGTCAGCAGGTTGGAGCCATAGGCGAGGTAGGGCATCATCCGCTTACCTGCAGGGTCATCGCGAATGTCTCCTGCCCGCCGGGGGCCAAGATCATGCTGTCGGGCCGCGCGGCCAGTTCCGGCCCGGCCCCTTCCGCAGCGGGCAGCCCGTGCCACGGCTCGATGCAAATGTACGGCGCACCGGGTTTCTGCCACAGCGCGAGATTGGGCAGGTTGGAAAAGCGGAAATCGAGCACCGGCGCCCCATCGGCGCGGTAGCGCAGCCCGTCGCCCGCGCCTTCGGGGAAGATCATCGCATCGTCCTCATACTGCGCCGGGTCGAGGGTCAGCGCGCCCGCCGTGAAGGGCGAGGGCATCCGCGCGCGCCCCAGCATCCCATCCGCGAGCCGCGCGAGCGCAGGCTCCGCCCCGTTGCGCAGCTCGATCCGATGCGGGCCCGTCGCGCCGGGCAGCGGCCAGCGGAAGGCGGGGTGAAAACCGAAGGAAAACGGCATCTCCCGGTCGCCCGCATTGCTGACCGTGGCGGTGACGCTCAGCTCTGCCCCCACGACCTCGTGGACGATCTCGAGGCGGAAATCGAACGGATAGGCCGCCGTCTCCTGCGAGGGTTCGAGCAGGTGACAGCAGCGGCTTTGCGTCAGCTCGGTCACGCGGAAGGGCAGGCGGCGGGCGAAGCCGTGCTTGGAGATCGCGTGGGGCGTGCCGTCGATCGTCACCCCGTCGGCCGCGGGAAGGCCGACGATGGGAAACAGGATCGGGGCCTGCCCGCTCCACCAGGCCGGGTCGCCCTCCCAGAGCAGCTCTTGCCCCTGATAGCTCAGCCCCTGCATCTCGGCGCCCAGATCGGCGATGGTGACGCTGAGGCTTTCGGTAGAAATCTGGGGCATATGTCGGGATCCGGAGGTTGTGACGTGTCGCGCCTTGGTATCGCGCCGCCGGAGATGATCCAAGCCCGTGTCCATTCGATGCCGAGTGAGGAGGGGTGAGCCGGGACTAGCGGCCTTCCAGTGGAAGGACGCCCGGCGAACGCCCGGAGCGCGAGCGAAGGGCCGGGCGGGCGCGTGTGGTGAGAGATCAGGGCAGCGCCCGAGCCTTGGGGTGAGCCGCGTCTCGGAAGGCTTCCAGTGGAAGCCTTCAGTGGCGAACGCGCCGCGCGTCGCGGCGCAGGGGGCGCTTCGCTGTCGTCTGGTTTGGGCGGTTTATCTTGCAAGCTCGAAGGACGGTGAGGCTGCGGGCTGCGTCGCCAATGCACCCTCCCGGGGGGAGGGGTGAGCCGGGAAGGGCGGCCTTCCAGTGGAAGGACGCCCGGCGAACGCCCGGAGCGCGAGCGAAGGGCCGGGCGGGCGCGTGTGGTGAGCGATGAGGGTAGCGCCCGACCCTGGGTGGGCGCTTCGCTGTCGTTTGGTTTGAGCGGTTTATTTTGCAAGCCCGGAGGACGGGGAGGCTGTGAACTGCATCGCCAATGCGCCCTCCCGGGGGGAGGGTCGGGCGCTGCCCGGGCTGGTCGCCCGGGCCGAACTCATCATCTATATGTCTCGCAATACTCTTTGAGTAGGCGGAGCACGCGATCGGCATTTGTAATAGCCGCCTGTATGAGCGCTGGATCGTATGCGGCTATCTTTAGCCGCTCGCTGTTTCTTTTTGTGCCGGCTTCGATCACCAGACGGCCTTCATGGATGAAATGAACTCCGTGCACTGCTCTGTGCCGGTCATCTAAGCTTGTCAGGATTTGCTGCCCAAGTTCGGATAATTCTGACTTTACGTTTTCATCGGATGAAACCGTATCTAAAGCAGACTTCAATTTCTCAGCTAATGGCTTCGTGAATTGCCGAAGTTTATCGGTTCGCTTCGTGAACTCAGGAGAGCGCGGCTCTAAGCCTTCGGTCAAACAAACAAGACGCGCCGCCCACAACTCGATCCGCGCACAGGTCTGCACGTAGATCCCGAGCGCGAGCAAATAGTCGTCAGGTAAATCCTCTTGGACCTGATAGCGAGGCTCCGTCACCGCGCCTCCTCAAACATCCAGCTCCTCCACGAACTGCGCGTTCTCCTGAATATACTGGAACCGCAGTTCGGGTTTCTTGCCCATCAACCTTTCCACCAGATCGCCGGTCTCGTTCGGCTCGTCGTCGTGGATCGTGACCCGGATCAGCTTGCGCGTGTCGGGGTGCATCGTGGTCTCTTTCAGGTCCTTCGCGTCCATCTCGCCCAGACCCTTGAAGCGCTGCACGTCGATCTTGCCTTTGCCGCCCAGACCCTTCTCCAGCATCGCGTCCTTCTCGGCGTCGTCGGCCACATAGACGCGCTTGGCCCCTTGGGTCAGACGATAGAGCGGCGGGCAGGCCAGATAGAGGTGCCCCTGATCGATCATCGGGCGCATCTGGGTGAAGAAGAAGGTCATCAGGAGCGAGGCGATGTGGGCTCCGTCGACATCCGCATCGGTCATGATGATGATCTTGTCGTAGCGCAGATCGTCGACGTTGAACTTGGTGCCGAGGCCGACGCCGAGCGCCTGCGTCAGATCGTTGATCTCCTGGTTCGAGCCGAGCTTGGAGGAAGCCGCGCCGAGCACGTTGAGGATCTTGCCGCGCAGGGGCAGCAGCGCCTGGTTCTTGCGGTCGCGCGCCATCTTGGCCGAGCCGCCTGCCGAGTCGCCCTCGACGATGAACAGCTCGGTCCCCGAGCGGTTCGTGGCCGAACAATCGACCAGCTTGCCGGGCAGGCGCAGCCGCTTGGTCGCCGACTTGCGCTGGGTCTCTTTCTCCTGCCGGCGCTTGAGGCGTTCCTCGGCGCGCAGCACGAGGAAATCGAGGATCGCGCCTGCGGATTTCGTGTCCGAGGCCAGCCAGTTGTCGAAGTGGTCGCGCACGGCGCCCTCGACCAGACGCTGCGCCTCGACGGTGGCAAGGCGGTCTTTGGTCTGGCCTACGAATTCCGGCTCGCGGATGAAGCACGAGACCAGCGCACAGCCGCCGGTGATCAGGTCGTCGCGGGTGATCTGCGCAGCCTTCTTGTTGTTCACCAGCTCGCCATAGGCGCGGATGCCCTTGAGGATCGCCGACCAGAAGCCCGCCTCGTGGGTGCCGCCCTCGGGCGTCGGGACGGTGTTACAGTAGGACTGGATGAAACCGTCGCGCGACGGCGTCCAGTTGATCGCCCATTCGACCGAGCCCGGCACATTGAACTTTTCGCGGAACTCAACCTTGCCCGAGAAGGGGCGGTCGGCATAGGTGCTCGCGCCGCTCAGCGTCTCGGTCAGGTAATCGGCGAGGCCGCCGGGGAAGTGGAAGGTGGCCTCGGTCGGGGTCTCGCCGTCGTCGACTTCGGATTTCCAGCGAATCTCGACGCCCGAGAAGAGATACGCCTTCGAGCGCACCATTTTCAGCAGACGTGCGGGCTTGAACCGGTGATGGCCGAAAATCTGCTCGTCGGCATGGAAGGTGACGGTGGTGCCGCGACGGTTGGGCGCCGCTCCGATCCTCTCGACCGGGCCTTCGGGAATGCCGCGCGAGAAGCGCTGTTCATACAGCTCCTTGTTCTTGGCGACCTGAACGACCATCAGGTCCGACAGCGCGTTGACCACCGAGGCGCCGACCCCGTGCAGACCGCCCGAGGTCTCGTAGGCGTCGCCCGAGAACTTGCCGCCCGCATGCAGCGTGCAGAGGATGACTTCCAGCGCGGATTTGCCGGGGAATTTCGGGTGCGGGTCGATCGGGATGCCGCGCCCGTTGTCGCGGATGACGACGGAATGATCGGCGAGCAGCTCGACCTCGATGCGGTTGGCGTGACCGGCCACCGCTTCGTCCATCGAGTTGTCGAGCACCTCGGCCACCATGTGATGAAGCGCTCGCTCGTCCGTGCCGCCGATATACATGCCGGGGCGTTTTCGCACGGGTTCGAGACCTTCGAGCACCTCGATCGAGGAGGCGTCATAGGAATCGGTCTGGGGCGTCAGAAGATCGTCGGCCATGCTGCTCGCTTTCTCTTGTAGTTTTCTAAACAAGAGATACCGCAGGTTGGGGCGGAGGAGCAAGAAGACCCCACCGCCCCGATCCGCTTCGAAAGCCCCACACCCCCGAAAACGTCCGGCCCTTACGCGACGCGCGCCATGAGCAGCATCGACCCCACCGCCATCGCGATACCGAAGACTTCCCGCAAGGCGAGTTTTTCACCGAACAGGACGACTCCCATCGTCACCAGAGCCATCAATGTGAAAAGCGCCGAGGCCACGCCCGTTTGTGCCAGCGACACATGCCGCAAGGCCAGAAACCAACCTGCTGCCGAAGCGGCGTAAAGCACGCAACCTAGGAAGACAGACGGCGAATGCAGCGCGTGACCTTTATCAACGGCGGATTTCAGAACGAAATCTCCCGCGATCACGATCAGCGTCGCACCCAAACACAGGCTGTATCCAAGCAAAGCAGACATGGTTACCTCGAACCCTCTTCACCCCGACAAAATGACGTAAGGGAAGCTGTATTGCTAAGAGGAATTCACCCCGCTGCGGAAAACCCGACCACTTGGTCAGGGAGACCTGACTGAAAGGCGAAGTTGGGTTGAGCGCCTGCCCATCGCTTGAGCAGAGCGCGTATTCGCGCCATCATCACATACACCGTTCGAACTATGCGCGGCGCGGGGTTCGCCGAATCAAACCGCCTCGGCTTCGCGCTTCTCCCACATCGCGCGGAAGGCTTTGCGGCTCTGGCACAGTTTGATCCAGCTTTGCAGGCGCGGGTAGGGGGCGAGGAACTCCGGGTGGTCCTGCCCGTAGCGCAGAACCTCCGCGAGATTGAGATCGGTCACGGTGAACCGGCCGCCCACTATATGGCTATGCGTCTCGAGATGGGTCTCGAGCGTGGTCAGGGGCCGTGCGAGCTTCGAGCAGAGAGACGCGATCTCGGCCTTGCCTTCCGGCGTGTCCTGCTCCTTGCGGCGATAGACGAAGCTGAGGGCGAGCGCGTCGGTCTCGATCCAGGTCGCGGCGAAGAGCGCCCATTGCTCCATTTGCGACAGTTCGCGCTCGTGCGCAGGGGCGAGCGGCCCTCCCGCCTTGCGTGCGAGATGCAGGTTGATCGCGAGCGACTCCGTCAAGATAAGCCCGTCTTCCTCCAGCACCGGGATCGCGCCCATCGGCGAGAGCTTGCGAAATTCGGGCGAGCGGGTGTTGAGCGGAACCTCCGGCGCGAGCGGATCCTTGAAACGGTTCGCCTGCACGACTCGGCGCAGACGGAACGGCAGGCCCAACTCCTCGAGCAACCACAGCGCCCGGCTCGCCCGCGAATGATAGTTGCCGTAGATCGTGATCATGTCCGTTCCTTCGTTTCGCTCGATTTTTGTGGCGGTTTTGCCGCCGGAGGCCCAGCAGACACGGGTTTTTGATGCGTATCAAGGCACATCACGCGGGATTGCGCGATGCTCCGGAAGGTTCAGCCAACGGAGGGATACGCATGAAAGATCAGCTCATGAGCGACGCGACGAAACCGGCCAAGGCCGCAGCCGGGAAGGCAGAGGCTGTCGTCAAGCCGATCGATCCCGCCGAGGCGCATCCCGCGATCACCCCGCCCGAGCCGAAGGCGACCGGCCCGAAGAGCTTCCCGCGCGTCGATCCCAGTGCGGTGCGGCTGGCTTTCGAGACCGGGAAATACCCCTACAAGCGCAAGATGGCGCGCGCCGCCTATGAGAAAGAGAAGGCGGAGCTTCAGGCCGAGTTGCTGAAGGTCCAGAAATGGGCGCAGGAGAGCGGCGAGAAATTCGTGATCCTCTTCGAGGGCCGCGATGCGGCGGGCAAGGGCGGTACGATCAAGCGCTTCACCGAACACCTCAACCCGCGCTTTGCCCGGGTCGTCGCGCTCAACAAGCCCTCGGAAGAGGAACTCGGTCAGTGGTATTTTCAACGCTATGTCGAGCATCTGCCGACCGCGGGCGAGATGACCTTCTATGACCGCAGCTGGTATAACCGCGCGGGCGTCGAGCGCGTGATGGGCTTCTGCAAGCCTAACGATTACCTCGAATTCATGCGCCAGACCCCGGAGCTGGAGCGTATGTTCGTGCGCTCGGGCATCCGGCTTTACAAATACTGGTTCTCGGTCACCCGCGAGGAGCAGCGCCGTCGCTTCCAATCGCGCGAAACCGATCCGCTCAAGCGCTGGAAGCTGTCGCCGATCGATCTGGCGAGCCTCGATCGCTGGGACGATTACACCGAGGCGAAAGAGGCGATGTTCTTCTACACCGACACCGCCGATGCGCCGTGGACCATCGTGAAGTCGAACGACAAGAAGCGCGCGCGGCTGAATTGCATGAAGCATTTCCTGTCGACGCTGGACTATCCCGACAAGGATCCCACGATCGCAACGCCGCCCGATCCGCTGATCGTGGGCCATGCGAGCCATGTCGTGCATTCGTCCGAGCATATTCTTGGCGCATCTCTTCATCCCGATCAGCGCCGCGTGACCAAATCCTGAGCATGTGATTGCCGATGGCGATTTCGGTGACCGGTGGGGCTTGTCCCTTCGCCGGTTGCATTCCATGTGAAAGGTAACAACCGGAGGAGAGCATGGGCTGGAACGAAAGATTCGCCGGAGAAGAGTATCTATATGGCACGACCCCGGCGGATTTCGTGGCGCGTCAGGCGTGGCGTCTCGCTCCGGGGGCGCGGCTTCTGAGCATCGCTGACGGCGAAGGGCGCAACGGCACCTATCTCGCCAGCCTCGGAGTGCAGGTCACGGCCCTCGAGCCGTCGGAGAACGCGCGCCGCAAGGCCGCTGAACTGGCGCGGGAGCGGGGCGTGTCGATGCAGACGATCGACGCCGATCTGCGCGGCTATGACTGGCCGCGCGGCGAATATGACGCCGTTCTCGCCTGTTTCATCCAATTCGCCGATACCGCGTTTCGGGCGGAGATTTTCGACGGCATCGCGACCGCGCTCAAACCGGGCGGGCTCGCGTTGATCCACGGCTTCGCGCGCCGCCAGCCGCGCTACGGCACGGGCGGTCCCGGGGTCGTGGAGCAGCTCTACGATCTCGATCTCCTGCGCGACGCCTTCCCGCGCTGGGAGGTGCTGCATCAGGCCGATTACGATGCCGATCTCGACGAGGGCGCGGGCCATTCCGGTCGCGCCGCCCTGATCGATTTCGTCGCCCGCAAACCCGAGCGCTGATTCCGCAGATTTCGGCATAAAGTCAGGGTTTGGCGCGGCTTATACGCGGGGTGCCTGACGTTCCGTCGCGATTTAAGTGCGATTTCTAGGCAAATTGCGCGTTCGAACGGCAATAGGCCGGAACCTGCCTAAGACCCGGTGCCTCCCTATCGTCCCGGTAGGGGAAATGTGTGCCTGCGCACATAGGAGTGTCTTCGGATTGACACGAATGCGTGTAACCTCAAACCTGTACGTTTCTTGCCATCGCAGATTGGAGTTCCACATGCGTAAGCCTCTCCTCGCCCTGACCTTCACCCTCGCCGCCAGCGCCGCTTTCGCGCAGTCGCCCAAAGACGCTGTCGAAGCGCGCCAAGGTTTCTTCGATTTGCTCGGCGCCCAGATGGCCGTGCTCGCGCCGATGGCGCAGGGCAAGATGGACTTCGATGCCGCCAAGGCACAGACCGCCGCCAACAACATTGCGGCGCTCGCGAAGGTCGACATCTCGCCGCTCTTCGTCGAAGGAACTTCGGTCGACGACATGATGGAGACCCACGCGAAGTCGGAAATCTGGTCGAACATGGACCTGTTCATGGAAAAGGCGGATGCCCTCCATCAAGCCGCGGCTGAGATGCCCGATGCGGCAGGCAGCCTCGAGACGCTGCAGCCGGCGGTCGGCAAGCTCGGCGGCACCTGCAAAAGCTGCCATGACGAGTTCCGTTCGAAGTAACGCAGAATGAAAGACACCGCCGCCTCCCCCGCGAAGAAAACCGTCACGGTCTGGGACCCTGTCGTGCGTCTGTTCCACTGGCTTCTGGTGGCGGCTTTTGCCGCCGCCTGGGGCCTCGGCGAATGGGGGCCGAACCAGATGACGTGGCATTTCTATGCCGGCTACGCGATCGCAGGGCTGTTGGCGGTGCGTCTGATCTGGGGATTCGTGGGGTCGCGCACGGCGCGGTTCTCGCAGTTCCTCTATGGACCCAAGGAGGTGGCGAATTATCTTCGCCACCTGCCGTCGAAGGAAAGCTCCGGCCATGTCGGGCATAATCCGCTGGGCGGCTGGTCGGTTCTCGTGATGCTCGCGCTGCTGATCGTGCAGGTCGTGACCGGGCTGACCTCCGATCCGCAAGACTATATCAACGTCGGTCCCCTTGCGGGCTCCGTGCCCGAGAGCATCAGCACGAGCTGGGCGCCGAAAATCCATGAATTCGTGGCGACCCTGCTGCTGATCGTCGTGGGCATCCACATCGCGGCCATCGTCTATTACCGGACGTGGAAGGGCGTGAACCTCGTGAAGCCGATGATCACGGGTAAGAAAGAAGTGGGCGAGTAACCGCTCTCTTGACCGCCGCGTCGGGCGGGGCTAGCGCTCGCCCATGACGAGCACCGACCCCCATCAGAGCGCGCCACCGCCTCAGCCGCAAAACCAAGCGATGCCTCTCGCCCGCCACGTGCGGGCGATCTTCACTTTGGGTCTGCCGCTGATCGGCTCCAACCTCGCGCAGATGCTGCTCAACGTGACTGATACGGTGATGGTGGGCTGGTATGGCGTCGAGGCGCTGGCGGCGCTGGTGCTGGGTACCTCCTATTTCTTCTCGATCTTCATGCTGGGCAACGGGATCGCGCTGGCGGTGATGGGGCGCGTCTCGGCGAGCCTGGGCGCGGATGACGAGGTGCAGGCGCGGCGCGACACACGAATGGGGATCTGGCTGTCGATCCTGTTCGGCCTCGCGATGCTGCCGGTCTTCTGGAATTCCGGCGCGGTGCTGGAGATGTTGGGTCAGAAGCCCGAGATCGCGGCGCTCGCACAGGATTACCTGCGCATCCTCGGCTTCGCCCTCGCGCCCGGTCTCGCGATGATGGTGATCCGCTCGTACCTGTCCGCGCAGGAGCGCACGGCGGTGCTGCTCTGGATCACGTTGGGGGCTGTCCTGCTGAATGCGGGCGTGAACTGGATTCTGATCTTCGGCAATTGGGGTGCGCCGGAACTGGGCGTGCGGGGTGCGGCCATCGCCTCGCTGAGCGCGATGGTGCTGAACCTTGTCGCGCAGGCGATCTATGCCGCGCGTGCGCCGGGCCTGACCCATATCCGGCTGTTCCAGCGGTTCTGGCGGCCCGATTGGGAGGCCTTCTGGATCGTCGCGAAAATGGGCCTGCCGGTGGGGCTGACTGCGGTGGCGGAGGGGTCGATGTTTCAGGCCTCGGCGCTGATGATGGGCTGGATCGGCACGATCGAACTCGCCGCGCACGGGATCGCGCTGCAGGTCTCCTCGATCACCTTCATGGTGCATGTCGGCCTGTCGAACGCCGCCACCGTGCGGGCGGGCCGGGCCCATGGGAAGCGTGACCCGCGCCTTCTGCGTGACGGGGCGCGGGTGGTGACGGGGCTCTCCGTGGGGTTCGGTCTGCTGACGGTGGCGGTCTTCGTCTTCGCCGGTCCCTGGCTCACGCGGCTCTTTCTTGATGCCGACAATCCGGCCACGCCGGAGATCGTCCTTTACGGCGTGCGTTTCTTGATGGTCGCGGCGATCTTTCAGCTCTTCGACCTGATGCAGGTGATGGCGCTGGGCCTGCTGCGCGGGGTGCAGGACACGCGCGTGCCGATGTGGATGGCGGTGGCGAGCTATTGGCTGATCGGTATCCCGGCCAGCTATTTTCTCGCCTTCACGCTGGATTTCGGCGGCGTCGGGCTTTGGCTCGGCCTAGTGCTTGGCCTTGCCTCGGCGGGGGCGATGATGATGCGGCGGTTCTGGCGCGGGCCGTGGTTGCAGCCGCGCCAGTCAGTCGCTTAACGCACGCCAAGCCCCGCCTTCATCAGCGTCTTGCGCACCGGTCCGAGCGAATAGAGCGCGCCCAGAACGCCTGCGCGCAGATCGCGCAGCGGCTGGGCTTCGACCATCGAGGCGCGGTTGAGCAGATCGATCCCGACTTCGCGCGCCTTCACCTCCGGCCAGCGGCGGCGGTGATAGGCGTCGAGCATCTTCGCCTCGCCCAGATGCACCGGGTCTTCCTCGGCCAGCTTCAGAAGGCAGGCGAGATCGGCGAGGCTCATGTTCAGCCCCTGCGCGCCAATCGGCGGAATGACATGCGCAGCCTCGGCGATCAGGGCCACGCGCTGGCCCGAGAACCGATCCGCGATCTGCGTCATCATCGGCCAGACCGCGCGGCGGGTCTCCAGCTTCAGCGGCCCGAGAAGCCCGGTCGAGCGTTCCATGATCGCCGCTTCGAATTCTTCCGGGGGCAGCGTGGCGAGGCGTTCGGCCTCGGCGGCGCGCTCCATCCAGACGATCGCGGAAGAGGGTTTGCCGTCACGGTCGGGCAGCGGGACCAGCGTGAACGGCCCGCCCGAGCGGTGGATCTCGGTCGAGACATTGTCATGCGGGATCGGGTGGGTGACCGCGAAGGCCAGCGCCTTCTGGCCATAGCGGATCGTCTTGACGCCAAGCCCCGCCGCTTCGCGCACGAAGGAATTGCGGCCATCGGCCCCGATCACGAGACGCGCGCGCACATGGGTGCCGTCGGACAGCGTCACCTCGGCACCGCTTTCGCGGGTCACGAGGCCGGTCGTTGCGACGCCGGGGCGGAAATCGACGAGCGGGTTATCGGCCAGCGCCGCCACCAGTTCACGCCGCAGCAGCCAGTTCGGGAAGTTCCAGCCGAAGGGCTCGTCCGACAGGTCCGCCGCGTCGAAATCGCGGGTCAGGCGCGCGGTCGGGCTTTCGCCGCCCGCATCCACGATCCGCATGATCTGCAGCGGCGCGGCATAGGGCAGGAGCCGATCCCAGATCCCCGCAGCCTGCAGCACCTCGCGCGACGGGCGCAGGAACGCGGTCGAGCGCATATCCGCGCCCTCTGCCGCCTCTTCCGTGACCGGCGGCGTGGGGTCGACGCAGATCGTGGTGAAGCCCGCCTGCCCGAAGGCTGCGGCTGCCGTCAGACCGGCGACGCCGCCGCCGGAGATCAGGATATCGGTGTCGATGGGTGTGCGGGTCTCGGCCATGGGGCGCCTCCGTCAATGTCCGTGCCACTTTGCCCTCCGGCGCGGGCAGGTGCAATGATCCGCCGCCGGGATGCGACGCGGCGACACAGCGAAACGCAAGCCGGGGGTGTGCAGGTCCCGCAACGCGGGGCGCAAAAAGAAACAGCCCGGATCGCGCGGATCCGGGCCGTGTTCGCCAAGGGCGAGAATTCTTCTAATGCGACGTCAGCCGCCTGCGGTCATCACCACGATGAGGGCGAGCATGATCCAGGTGGCGCCCACGGCCCAGAGGATCAGGCCGCCAAGGCCCATGATCGCGACCATGCCCGCGGCCAAAGCCACGACGACAAGCGCGAGGGTGAACATGAAAGCCGGCGAAATCTGCTTGTGCTCGGTTTCGGAATGATCGGCCACATAGGCCGAAACGCCGGAATCGGCGGTCGTCATGGTCATAATCGATTCTCCCGTTTGCTGTCTCCCTGACAGGCCACCGTGATTTAAAGATGCATCTCGTTTCGATAAAGATGCGAAGCCGTGCCATATTGTCGCAGCGCCGTCACTTTCCCTTCATGCGCGCGTGATTTTGCGCAGGAACCCGGCGAGATCGGCAGTGTGATAGTGGATGTGATCCTCCGGCGCGGAAGCGGGGGCGACATGCACGGTCTTCATCCCGATCGCATGGGGATGGCGCAGGTTACGGGCGTCGTCTTCGAACATCGCACCGCGGTCGGGCGCGATCCCGGCTTGCGCGAAAACCCGGTCGAAAGCTTCGGCGCGCGGCTTGGGATGGAACTCGGCATGCTCGACGCCATAGACCCCGTCGAACAGACCCGTCAGCCCGCGCGCCGCGATCACCCGCGTCGCATAGGGGGCTGAGCCGTTCGTATAGACGATCTTGCGTCCCGGCAGGGCTTCGATGCCTTCGCGCAGCGCCTTATCCACCACCAGATGGTCGAGTGAAATCTCGTGCACCTCGTGGAGATAGGGGGCCGGGTCCACATCGTGCTCGTGCATCAGACCCGCCAGCGTGGTGCCGTAAAGCTGCCAGTAGTGGTTGCGCAGATGGTCGGCCCGCGCGCGATCGACGCCCAGCGAGCGCATCACGAAATCGGTCATCTTCACTTCGATCTGGTCGAAGAGCCGCGCCTCTGGCGGGTAGAGCGTGTTGTCGAGATCGAACACCCAGGCGTCGACATGCGCGAACTCGGCGGCGAGATCGCGGTCGGTGGGGGTGGCGGAGGCGGGGGCAGGCGCGGAGCTGTCTGTCATGGGCTGCAAGCTAGGTCGCGGGGCGCGCAGGTGCAATCTGCTTGTCACCGGGGGCGGCCCGCGCCTAATCTCTGGCAGAACGCGAAAGCAGGTTGCATGCAAAAAGACGCCTACACTCTCATACTCGACGCCATCGACGAAGGCGTTTACCGCCCCGGGGACCGTCTGGTCGAATCCGAATTGGCGGAGCGGTTCGGAGTGTCACGCACCCCGGTGCGCGAGGCGCTGCAACGGCTGGAAACCCAGCAAATGCTGGCCCGTGACGGGCGGTCGCTGATCGTGGCCTCGCTCGATCACAACCAGCTGGCGGAGCTCTATATCGTGCGCGCCGAACTGGAGGCGCTGGCCGCGCAGCTGGCGGCGAAACATGCGGCGCCCGAAGAGGTCCGCGTGCTGCAGAACATGATCGACGAGGATCGCGGGCAACTGGACGATCCCGAGGCGTTGAGCCGGGCCAATCGCCGGTTCCACCACCAAATTCACCTCGCCTCGCATAATCGTTACCTTGTCCAGCAGCTCGACCTCGTGCACCGCTCGATGGCGCTTCTCGCGACGACCTCGCTTGCGGTGAAAGGCCGGGGCGAGGCTGCGCTCGACGAGCATCAGGCGATTGTCGATGCGATCCGCGAAGGCAATGGCGATGCGGCTGCCTCGGCACTGCGCGCCCATATCTCGCGCGCCTTCGAGACGCGCCTCACGCTCGACGCTGCGCATCACGGCACGGCGGGCCACTGGGCCGAGGCGCTCTGATCAGCCGATAAGCGGCGCACGCGCCAGACGCTGCGGTCCGGGCTTTGCCCCGGCCTGTGCGGCTGCGACTTCCTCGAGAAGCCTGTGCTGCGCGCTGTCCGGCGCTGTGCTGCTATGGGCATCGAAAATGCCGTGGCTCGTCTTGTCCCAGTAGAAGGGCCGCGCGACCAACTCATACAGCGCCTTCCAGCCTGCCAGCGCCCCCAGCGGGAAATAGAGATGCAGCGTCGGGACCCATTTGATCAGATGGCGATGTTCCGCACCGCGGCAGGCCCAGGCAGAGGTCGAGATCGCGATCAGCTCGGACAGGATGAAGGTGCCCATAACAAGCGCGAAGGCCGGGTCGGGCAGGGCACTCGCAATCGGATGCCAGACCCCGAACAGCGCGAGCCAGAAACTCCACAGCACCGGGGCCAGAACATATTGCGAGAGCGATCCGAGGATCAGGATTTGCACCCCGATGAAGCGTTTCGTTCCGAGATCGCGCCAGAACTGCACCGGATCGCGCATATGGACCGCCCAAGTCATCGCGTAGCCCTTCAGCCAGCGCGAGCGTTGTTTGACCCAAGGCACAGCACGGCAGTTGGCTTCCTCATAAGTGGCGGCCGGAATCAACTCTGTCCGGTAGCCATGCCGCGCCAGACGCACGCCGAGATCGGCATCTTCGGTCACGTTATGCGCGTCCCAGCCGCCCAGCTTCTCCAGCGCGTCGCGGCGGAAGAACAGGGTCGTGCCGCCCAGAGGCACGACGAAACCGAGCCGCGCGAGCCCCGGCAGGAACATGCGGAACCAGGTCGCATATTCCACGGTGAAGCAGCGTGCGAGCCAGTTGGTGCGCGGGTTGTAATAATCGAGGATGCCTTGCAGGCAGGCGGTCTCGGGCGGCGCTGCGAGGAAACGTTGCGCGACGATCTGAAGCTGATCGGGTTCGGGCGCGTCCTCGGCATCCCAGACGCCGATCACCGACCCCCGACAGAAGTTCAGCGCGTAGTTCAGCGCGCGCGGCTTGGTCTTGATCGGCCCGTCCGGCACCGTGACCACCCGCATCCAGCGCGGCAGATCGGCGCCGGATAGGGCTGCCAGAGTCATCGCGTCGGTCTGCTCGACGACGAGGATCACGTCGAGCAATTCGCGCGGATAGCGCGGCTTGCCGAGCCGTTCGACAAGTCGTGCGGCGATGTCCGTTTCGCGAAAGAGCGGGACCATCATCGAGATGATCGGGAGCCGTCCTCTTGGCGCGCCACGGTCGCACGGGTCAGGGGCGGGACGGCGGCAGGCGATGAGTTCGCTCGCGAAAGCGGCCAGTTTGAGCGCGATGGAGCCTACGAGCGTCAGCATCACCCATGCGAAGAGAATGCCGATCAGGAGAGAAGGTGCGAGCCACAGGCCGAGACCCGTCACCACGAGAAACCCCGCCGCAATCCGGCTTGCACGCTTTTCGTTATGGTCACGGCAGCTCTCGGCCGGGTCGACCTTGATCTCGGCGCGGCGGATCAGGGCGGTCTGCCGACGGGCCAACAAGCTCTCGTGGATGCAGCGCTCCGGAGCCAGCACGAGCCTATAGGGTGCGTGGCGCACGGGCAGGGCGTCGCGTAGCGCTTCGAAATCTTCGGGCCGTGCGGTCGCGATCAGGGTGACACCGCCCACGCGCCGCCATGGCACCATCGCATGTCTCAGGCAAAGCTCCGCCCCGATCGCATCGATCAGGCGCGGATCGGGCGGGCAGGTCTGCAGATCGACGACCGAGGCGCGCCATTGCTCGGCCAAGGCCGCCAGCAGATCGGCCTCGCGCACCCAGCCATTGGCCAAAAGAATGTCGCCCAGCCGCACATCCTCGCGTTGCCGCAGCGCTGCGGCCTTGAGCAGGTCGCCCGGGTCGACCACTCCCCGATCCAACAGGATTTGTCCCAAAGGTTGGCGCGGCGGGCGGTCGGGCTTAGGGCGCGTTACCGCGCCAGACGAATTCGCCGGTGACGCGCGCTGCGCGCGTTCCGCTGGTTCTGCTATCGCCGCCGGTATTTCGAGAAGCTGTCGCCGTGCGCCGCCCATGCCAATCCTCGCATCTGTCCCGCAGGGCAGAATGCGAACGCTTGGTTAACATGGTGTTAACGCCCGCCGGGGCCGGTTAGGCATCACGGCGAGCGATTGGTCGGAGTGCAGCTTACGCCTTGCGCGCGCGCATCGCGGTCGCGAAGCGCTCGAACAGGTAATAGCTGTCCTGCGGGCCCGGGCTCGCCTCGGGGTGATACTGCACCGAGAAGACCGGGCGATCGGATATGGCGATCCCGCAGTTCGAGCCGTCGAAGAGCGACACGTGGGTCTCGGAGACACCTTTGGGCAGGGTCTGGCTGTCGACCGCGAAGCCGTGGTTCATCGAGGTGATCTCGACCTTGCCGGTGGTCAGGTCTTTCACCGGGTGGTTCGCCCCGTGGTGGCCGTGGTTCATCTTGATCGTCTTCGCGCCGAGCGCGAGCGCCAGCATCTGGTGGCCGAGGCAGATGCCGAAGACCGGCAGCTCGGTTTCCAGAATGCCCTTGATCATCGGCACGGCATATTCCCCGGTCGCCGCCGGATCGCCCGGACCATTCGACAGGAAGACCCCATCGGGCTCGAGCGCGAGCACGTCTTCGGTGGTCGCGGTGGCGGGCAGCACGGTCACGTCGCAGCCAGCCGAGGCGAGGCAGCGCAGGATGTTACGCTTTGCGCCGTAGTCGATGGCGACCACTTTCAGATCGTTGCCCTCGGCTTTCTTGTAACCCTCGGGCCAGGCCCACCGCATCTCGTCCCAGCGGTAGCTTTGCGAGCACGTCACGTCCTTCGCGAGGTCGAGCCCTTCGAGCCCGGACCATTCACGCGCTTTGCGCACCAGAGCCTCGATGTCGAAGACGCCATCGGGGTTGTAGGCGAGCGCGACATGCGGCGCGCCTTGCTGGCGGATCGCGCGGGTGAGGCGGCGGGTGTCGATGCCGCCGATGCCGATCCGGCCGCGCTTTTCGAGCCACTCGACCAGCGTCTCGGCTGCGCGCCAGTTCGACGGCTCGGTCGGGTCCCATTTCACCACCATGCCAGCGGCGACGGGATCGTTCGTCTCGTCATCTTCCGGGTTCACGCCGGTGTTGCCGATATGGGGGAAGGTGAAGGTCACCACCTGACCCGCATAGGAGGGGTCGGTCATGATTTCCTGATAGCCGGTCATCGAGGTGTTGAAGACCAGTTCGGCCACTGTCTCGCCCGGGCGGCCGAAACCCTTCCCGTAAAACAGCGATCCATCAGCGAGCGCGATCAACGCAGTGGGCTTTTCCGATGCGGACTGGCTTGCAGGCATGGCGCGACTCCCCGATGTCAAAATTCGCCGGAACCTAGACGCGCTGAACGCGGGGGTCAAGAGGCCATGAGATAATTGCGAATTGCTTATTTATCAATGGCTTGCGGATGTTGTGCGCGTTTCGCAATGCCGCTATTCTGGCGCCTTCACTGAAGTAGGGACACGATGTGATGCAAATGCGCGATAAGATCGCCGCCGCGTTGAAAGCGGCGATGAAGGAAAAGGATCAGGAGCGGCTCTCGACGCTGCGACTGGTCAACGCCGCCATCAAGGACCGCGAGATCGCGATGCGCGCCGAAGGCGAAGGCGAGGGCACTGTCGGCGACGCCGAAGTGCTTGCGATCATGGGAAAGATGGTGAAGCAGCGTCAGGAAAGCGCACGCGCCTATGAAGAGGGCGGTCGGCTGGAGCTGGCCGAGAAGGAGCAGGCCGAGATCCGCGTGATCGAGGACTTCCTGCCGCGTCAGCTGAGCGAAGATGAGGTGAATGCCGCCATCGAAGCCGCCATCTCGAAACTCGGCGCGGAGTCGATTCGCGATATGGGCCGCGTGATGGGCGAGCTGAAGGGCCAATATACCGGACAGATGGATTTCTCGAAGGCTGGCCCGATGGTGAAAGACCGTCTCGCCTCCTGATCTGCTTTGGGTCTCTCGAGACTGGGAACAGCGCCCCCTTGTGGGGCGTTTTCTTTTGAGCATTTGTCAAAGGAGGCGGCGATGCCGGCGCAATCGAAAGCACAGCAGAAAGCAGCGGGCGCGGCGCTCGCAGCCAAGCGCGGCGAGACCAAGGTCGGCGATCTTCAGGGCGCATCGAAGGAGATGTATGACAGCATGTCCGAAAGCGAGCTTGAAGATATCGCGAGCACCAAGCGCGAAGGCCTGCCCGACACCAAGGACGACTGAGCGGTGCCGCCAAGGCTGTGCCTGATGTCGAGTGACGAGTAATGTGTTTGGAGAAGTGGATGAGGTGTCTTCCGGGGTTGGCGGTGATTGGGACTGTTGTCGGTCTATCGGGATGTGTCCCGGAACCGGGCCTGCAGGATCTGAAGCGGAGCTATCCCGACCGCGCGCTTTATCATTTCAATTCTTCGGCTCTGGGCGGCGAGGTGAGCTATCTCTGCGCGCCGGGCAGCACGCCGAGGGCCACCAAGGCCCGCGCGCGCAAGGCCCATGCTGCCTATGAGGCCGAAATACAAAGCTACGGCGACAGGTTCGCCGAGACGCTGGTCTCCGCTCTGGAGGCCGGAACCGGGGCGAGTTCCGCCGCGCAAGAGGTCAACCGGGACAGCGACGCCTGGGCGCGCGAAGCGGCGTTGAAGATCGAAGAACAGTATGAATGCCTGCCCGTGGCCGCACCGGGGGTCGGTATCTCGAAGTGAATTTCATGGTGATCAGGGCGCAACAGGGGCGCGCGAGGCTGCAAGACGGATCACCAGTTCGCGGTGCAGCTGGCGGCGTTCTTCCGGGGTGAGAAAGGCGCCGATCTCCACCTCGCGCGGGCCGCCGCGCAGCGTCAGATAGGCTTCGACCGGCCCGCCCTTTCCATGCAGATCGGCCTGCACCCAATGCGGATTGGCCGCCCAATCGCGCGAGGGTTTGCCCGGTTCGTGGCGGATCAGGTGCAGGTCCGGCCCGTTGAAGGTCAGGACCTCGAGCACCTCCCCGGTGCGATAGCTATGCGAGATTGCCCACCAGACGCCTGCGATGGCGAGCGCGATGAAGGGCAGCAGCCCCCACAGCTCCACATGGCCCAGCAGCGACAGCAGCGGCAGGCTGACCATGACCACCGTGGCCGCGATGAAGAAGACGAAGCCTTTGCGCGGCAGGGAACGATAGGGCCACAGGTGCAGCTGATCGGGCAGGGGCGCAGCCTCGGAGCGGGGCGCCTCCATGGTTTGGCCTTCGGTATCTGTCCAGCGATAGGGCATGATCCGCCCGGTCCTTCCTGCAACCTCTCGCCCTTTTGCAAACGGCCCCGGATCGCTCCGGGGCCGTTCTCGTTATCAGGAGATCTAGATCACTAGTGCGCGTGGGCGTGATCCCAATCCTCGCGCTTCGGGAGCTCCTCGAACGTGTGCTCCGGCGGCGGGGAGGGCAGGGTCCACTCCAGCGTGTCGGCATACTCGTTCCAGTAGTTGTTCTCGGTGACGCGCTTACCCTTGAACAGGGTGTAGAGCACGATGCCGATGAAGAACACGAAGCTGGCGAACGAGATGAACGCACCGATCGAGCTGATGTAGTTCCAGGTGGCGAAGGCCTCCGGATAGTCGATGTAACGGCGCGGCATGCCCTGACGGCCCAGGAAGTGCTGCGGGAAGAAGATCAGGTTGGACCCGATGAACATCATCCAGAAGTGCAGCTTACCGGCCCATTCCGGGTATTGGCGGCCCGACATCTTGCCGATCCAGAAGTAGATGCCCGCGAAGATCGCGAACACCGCCCCTAGCGACATCACGTAGTGGAAGTGCGCCACGACGTAGTAGGTGTCGTGATAGACGCGGTCGAGCGGCGCCTGCGACAGCACCACGCCGGTCACGCCGCCGATGGTGAACAGGAACAGGAAGCCGATCGCCCAGAGCATCGGCGTCTTGAACTCGATCGAGCCGCCCCACATCGTCGCGATCCAGCTGAACACCTTCACGCCCGTTGGCACCGCGATCACCATCGTCGCCACCATGAAGTAGCTCTGCTGGGTCAGCGACAGGCCCACCGTGTACATGTGGTGCGCCCAGACGACGAAGCCCAGAACACCGATCGCCACCATCGCGTAGACCATCGGCAGGTAGCCGAAGACCGGCTTCTTGGAGAAGGTCGCGATGACGTGGCTGATGATGCCGAAGCCCGGCAGGATGATGATGTAGACCTCGGGGTGTCCGAAGAACCACAGAATGTGCTGGTAGAGGATCGGATCGCCGCCACCCGACGGATCGAAGAAGGTGGTGCCGAAGTTACGGTCCATCAGCAGCATGGTGATCGCGCCCGCCAGAACCGGCAGCGACAGCAGGATCAGCCAGGAGGTCACGAAGATCGACCAGGCAAACAGCGGCACCTTGTGCAGCGTCATGCCCGGCGTCCGCATGTTGAGGAAGGTCGTGATCATGTTGATCGCGCCGAGGATCGAGCTGGCGCCCGAGACGTGCACGGCGAAGATCGCGAGATCCATCGAATAGCCGCCCTCGTTCACGGACAACGGCGGGTAGAGCACCCAGCCCACGCCCGAGCCTGCGCCGCCGCCGCCACCGGGGGCGAGCAGCGAAGCGATCCCGAGCGAGGTGCCCGCGACATAGAGCCAGTAGCTGAGGTTGTTCATCCGCGGGAACGCCATGTCCGGCGCGCCGATCTGGAGCGGCATGAAATAGTTGCCGAAGCCCCCGAACAGCGCCGGAATGACGACGAAGAACATCATCAGGACGCCGTGATAGGTGATCATCACGTTCCAGAGGTGCCCGTCGGGGGTGCATTCCTCGGCCGAAGCGATGAAGCGCGCGCCCTCGGCGCACATGTATTGCACGCCCGGCTCCATCAGCTCGAGGCGCATGTAAACTGTAAACAGGACCGAGATCAGCCCCACCGCGCCTGCGGTGAAGAGATACAAGATCCCGATATCCTTGTGATTGGTCGACATGAACCAGCGGGTAAAGAACCCGCGCGTGTCATGTGCGCCCTCGCCGTGAACGGCTGCGTCCGCCATAGTGATCTCCCATTTCTCCCGTCAGACCCGGGTCTCCCGTCCCTTTGGGCCTGAATGAACGGAGGTTATGAATATTTCGATGGCAGGGCAAGAATTCTGCACACGCATCCGTGAAAAAATGTCGCAGTTCTGTCAGGCGTGAGTGATCCGTGATCTCGCGCCCTTGGCAGGCTGTGCGAGCGTCGGGGTGGCGCCGCGCGGGCGTTGCGAATCCGCGACGCTGGCACAAAAAAAGCGGACCCCCGAAAGGGTCCGCCAACGAACGCGTGATGCGTTTATGTCGCGATCAGGACGCGGGCGCGTCGGGCGACACTTCTGCCGAACCGAGGTAAGCGGCGATGTCTGCCTGGTCCTTGCGCTGTTTGTAGGCCATGCCCGATTTCGCCTTGGGATCGCCGGTCTGCTCCTCGAGGAACTTCGACGGATCGGTGATGTATTCGGCGAGCAGCTCTTCGGTCCAGACGGCGCCGGTATCGGCGTATTCCTTGATCCCGTCCTTGTATTTATAGCCATCCACGGATGCGACCTTGCGACCGATCACGTTGTAGAGGTTCGGGCCGACCTTGCCGCCTTTGTAGATCGCAGTGCCATCGGGGGCGACGATCGAGTGACAGGCCTTGCACCGCTTGAATTCGTTTTTGCCTTTCTCGACGTCCTGCGCAAGCGCGGGGCTCGCAACGGTGACGGCGGTGATCATGGCAATAAGGCTGAGTTTCATCGCGTCTTCCTTGTTCATTTTGAGACGAAGCTCGGGCCCTCCCGACCCGGCTTTCACAGGGCAGTCACGCTGCCTTGAAGGGCGTTCTAACATGCATGATTACCTATGTGTCCACTAAACTTCTGAGGTCGCATTTAGTTTACTCACAAAAATGCGACAGAATGTCGCACGTAGCGCGAGATCAAGATCCGCCATCTCGACCGGCAGGCCGAGATCGACGAGGCTGGTCACCCCGTGATCGCGAATCCCGCATGGCACGATTCCCTCGAAATGCGACAGGTCCGGCTCCACATTGATCGAGATGCCGTGGAAGCTGACCCATTTGCGCAGCTTCACCCCGATCGCGGCGATCTTGTCCTCGCGCAGGCTGCCATCCGCCGCCTTCGGCTTGTCGGGGCGCTGGACCCAGACGCCGACGCGGCCGTCGCGAATCTCGCCCTTCACGTTGAACTCGTCGAGCGCGGCGATCACCCAATCCTCGAGCTGGCGCACGAAGCAGCGCACGTCGCGCCCGCGCTTGTTCAGATCGAGCATGACATAGGCGACGCGCTGGCCGGGCCCGTGATAGGTGTACTGACCGCCCCGCCCCGCCTCGAAGACGGGAAAACGGTCGGGATCGACGAGATCCTCGCGCTTTGCGGAGGTCCCGGCCGTGTAGAGCGGCGGATGCTCGAGAAGCCAGATCATCTCCTCGGCCTCGCCCGCGGCGATCTTGGCCACGCGGTCTTCCATGAAGGCCAGCGCCTCATGATAGGGGACCGGGCTGTCACTTACGCGCCATTCGACCATTTCTTAACCTCACCCACCGGAATTCCTCACCCGGCGTCAATATTCCTTGCCACATCGCCGATTCGGAGCGCAAACTTGACCTATTGGTAAGGTCGCGCACCCCCCGCGCCGGTCCCATTCCGACCGGTCCTGTCGTGCAGAAACATGGAATTTGCGGGGCAACAGGCAAGACCGGAAGTTATTTGATTGGAGGGTTCAGGGATGAAACACAAGTTCGTTCTGGCGGGTCTCGCGCTCGCCGTCGCTACGGGTGGACCGGCAGGGCCGGCGCTGGCGGGCGGCTCGGATATCGTAGGCGGGGTGATCGGAGGGATCATCGGCGGCGCGATCGTGAACGAGGCCAACCGCCAGCCGCGCACGGTCACCAAGCGCACCTATTACAAGAAGCCGACCATGTCGTCGGCGCAGCGCGAGGCCAATCGCGAAGTGCAGGTCTCGCTCAACCACTTCGGCTGGAATGTCGGCACGCCGGACGGGGTACTGGGGCGCAACTCGCGCGCGGGCATCTCGCAATATCAGGCCTTCATGGATTTCCCGATCACGGGTGAGCTGACCGATATTCAGCGCACCATTCTGACCACGTCCTATCAGAAGGCGAGCTTGGGCGGCGCTGCAGTCACGCAGACGATCTCGACCCATCCGCAGGGGATGCGCGGGCTGCTGATGCAGACGCGCGATCAGATGCTGGGCACGGGGAGCAACACCTATGCGGGCAATTCGATCGGGGGCTTGCCGCCGCAAATCTCCGAGGCCGTGTTCGAGATCGCGCGCAGCTCCAATGTCGAGCCGCAGCAGTTGATGGCGCGGTCTGGCTTCGTGCAGCTGGCCGATCTCAACAATGACGGGCGCACCGATTATCTGCTCGACACCTCGGTGCTCGGGCCGGGCTTCTGGTGCAATGACAAGAGCTGCGCGGTGCGGGTCTTCGCCTCGACGCCGAGCGGCTTCTCGCGCAACGATTTTCAGGCCTATAACGCGACGCCTGCGATGTTCACCTGTCAGGCGGGAGCATGTCAGAAGGCCGATCCGGGGGCCCAGAGCAACGCGCCGGTCACGGCTGCCGCGCCTGCGCCTGCGCCAGCTCCGGCCGCGCCGTCCTTCGCGACGCAGATGGCCTCGCAGCCGGCGCCCGCGATGCCGTCCTTCGTGGCGCCCGCGCCGGTTACGGAGTCGGTTCCGGTGTCGCTTGCGTCTTTCTGCGCCAAGACCAGTCTCGTCACGTCCTCCAATGGCGGCTTCGTCACCGAAGCCTCGCTGACCGATCCGGGGCAGGCCCTGGGCGAGCAGTTCTGCCTCGCACGCGGCTATGCGCTGGACGAGGGCGCGGAGCTGGAGGCCAATATCGGGGGCTTCACGCCCGAGCAGATCGCCGCGCAATGCCGCGATTTCGGCGCGCTTCTCTCCCAGCAGGTGGCCGCCATCGGCACCACCCCGCGCGAGGCAACGCTTGCCAAGGTGAAAAGCTTCATCGACGGCTCGGGGATGAGCCCGGCGCAGCTCTCGGGCACCGCGAAGGTCTGCCTGTCGGTCGGCTACCGCACCGACGACATGGATGTGGCGCTGGGCTCGGCGCTGGTTCTGGGCGGTCTGGGCGAGGGCGCCTATGACGAATTGATCGGCCATCACCTGATGCAGGGAATCGGCACGGCCGAGCGCGTCGATCTTGCGATGGGCTGGTACGAGAACGCGCTTTCGGCGCAGCCGGTCTTCGCGCCTGCGCAGCCCGAGCGCAGCGGTCTGATCCGCAAGGCGGCCCTGATGATGAACGGCCGCGCCGACGCCGCCACCGCGCCGAAGCCCGCGATGGCGCTGCCGAGCTTTGCGGCGAAGGCGGCGGAGCTCGTGGAAACCGCGGCTCCGCAATAACCTGTACCCCGCGACAGGCCGGGACGGCCCGGCCTGTCGCAACGGCAAGAGCGCGAATGCGAAAAATTCTCGCCAATCCCGAAATACCCCCTTTTCATCCCCCAAGCCTTTGGCTAATACGCGCCACACCAAGCCTAGACAGTGCGGTCGTGGCGGAATTGGTAGACGCGCAGCGTTGAGGTCGCTGTGGGGTAACTCCCGTGGAAGTTCGAGTCTTCTCGACCGCACCATTTCTCTCCTGAAGAGAAAGCTGACAGACCCGAGGCGGGTATCCCCCATTTCGAAAATCTCACGTTGCACCGTAGATGTGCGCGCGGCTTTGTGTATCTCCAGCTTTGGCGGTTTCCATTTGTTTTCAAAGTCCTGATGGCCTCGGGCGAGCTCCGTGCGCTCGGTTCAAGGCTCGGTAGGGCCTCTTGCTGATCCTATCCCTCGACAGCGGCTTACCCTGAGCGAGGATCGCATGACCTGCCACATCACCGGAATCGTCACATCCCCAGACGGGACGATTAGCGCCAATTGCACCGTCAGCTTCGAGCGGCTGGGCGGAATCGTCTCGACCGTCGAGCAAGGCGGCGTCACGGTCCGGGTGCCTAGGGTCGTCTCGGCCCAGACCGACGCGGAGGGCGCGCTCGCGATCGACTTGCCTGCGGGCGACTATCACGGCACCTGTTTCGGTGACGCGTGGGAGTTGCATTGGGAGTTTCTGGCCCGGGTGCCCGAAGCACCAAGCGAGAGTTTCGCCAATTGTATCGCGACTGCCCCCGAGGAAGCGCCCGCAGATACGCCGCCCTCGGAGGCGAGCGCGGTATATGTCGCGCTGGCGCAGGCTTGGGCGGAGGGCGCGACTCCGGGCGGGCCGGGCACGCAAAGCGCGCAGGCCTGGGCGGAGGCTGCGCAGGTCGCGGCGCAATCGGCGGGCGCAGAGGCGACGGTGGCGGCGGGGGCCAGCGCGTCCGCTGCGGAGAGCCGGGCGGCGGCGGAACTGGCGCGCGATGCCGCGATGCTGAGCGGCGGACTTTATGCGAGCGTTGCCGACGGACTCGGGGCCACGGCGGAAGGCGCGCATTTCAGTGTGGCGGGCGAGGGCGCGATTTTCGCGACGCTCTACCGCCATGCGGCCGGAGGCATCGCCGAGGAGGTCGCGAGCTACCCGTCTTCCGAGGCGCTGTCGGCGCGGAGTTTCTCTGGTATGCGCTCGGTCTTCGGCGGCAACGACTTTCGCGACGGTGCCGCGGGATGGGCCATCTCTGGGGCGGATACTGTAAGCTGGCCCCCCGAGGGCGCGGAGGTCGCGCGGAGCCTGTCGGGGCAAAGCTTCGGCGCGATGCTGATCTATAAGGACGTCCCCGGCGCGGGCGTCGATCTGGTCGCGGGGCATCGCTACGCGCTCTACGCCGATTTCGACGCGGAGGGCGATGTCGCTGCAAGCGGTATCGACACGCTCGGCTGGCGTCCCTTCGTGCTGCAATCGACGCCGGGATCGGCGATGGATGCGCTGCGCGTGCAGGTGGGTGACATAGGTGCGCCGATCCGCCACCGCGTTGCGCGGTGCTTCACCGCCGAGAAGAGCGCTACGCGCGGCAATCCCTATATCGAATTCGCGAGCCCGCGCGACGGGAGCGATCAGAACCTCCTGACCCTGTCGCTCAAACTCACGCTGCGCTGCTTCATGCTGGTCGATCTGGGCGTGGCCGGCGAGCCCGCATTCGACCTCAGCGAAACGGAGGTGGCCGAAGCGCTGGCGCGGCTGGGCGCCCCCTATCACCCGCTGCCCGAGACCGCGCAGGCGATCAGCTTCGACGCGGTGCGTGCGGTCCAGACGGGCTACGCCCAGCAGGCGGGGCAGGCGGCCCGCGCGGATCTTGCCGACATGGCGGAGGCGCTGCGCTCCCCTTGGGCGGGCAAGAGGGTTATCACTTTGGGCCATTCGCTGGTCTCGCAGGTCATGTGGCAACCGCATCTGCGCGAGATGCTGTCGCTCGAGGGGCACTCGGTGCGCGGGATCTCGGGTGGCACCTTGCAGCCCAAGCCGGGCGAGGGTGTGACGGGTATGTTCTCGCGCGACTATATGGCGGGACTCGCGAACGACCTGATCAATTTCAGCGATGCGACCGCAGGAAACGCGACGACGCTGGGCCTGAGCGCGGGTGTCCGGGACCGGAGTGCGGCGACGATCTTCTGGCTCGGCGCGAATGACGGGGTGACGGATCTCGCGAATGCCGGGTATCAAACCCTCGCGCTCGATGGGGCGCAGATCGCGGGGCTGGCGGCGAAGGCGGCGGCGCTCTCCGTCGGGCATTTCGCAGGCCCCGCTGAGGGGCTCGCGGCGACGCAAGCCGGGGCCTATTTCATGGCCCCCGGCACGAAGACCGGCTTCGATATCCTCTATGAGCATCGCAATACCGGCAGCGCCGAGGCGCGCGCGGTCTATCACGTTGCGCAGCCCGGCATCGCCTATAGCTGCGACCGGATCATGACCGAAACAGAGCAGGACGAGTTCGAGGCGCGCAACGCCGCGGATGGTGCGGCGGCCTTCCTGTCTGCGCCGCTGAGCAACGGGCATATCGTAACGTATGAGGGGCTGTGGCACACGATGATCGCCAATTATCTTGCGGCGAGCGGCTTCGACGGGGTGCCCGATCATCGGTTGTTCATCGTGCGCGAGCCGCAGGCCTTCTGGACTTTCGACGGGACGCTCGACTGGCCGCAAGGGCATTTCGAGCGCAACGCGGTGCATGCGCGTGTCGCCGATCGTTGGGGCATTCCGCAGATCGATCTGTGGGGCGAGAGCGGCATCAACCTCGCGACGCGCGGCTGGTATCTCGCGGTCGAGGCGGGGGGCGATCTGCTGATCCATCTCAACGACCGCGGCGGGCGGCTGTGCGCGAACCGGGTCGCGACGCGGATGGCGCAGTTTCCGCCGCTTGATCCGGCGGGGGCATCGGATGGCGCGGCTCTGGCGCTGCCCTTGGACGCGTCCGGGCTCGCGCCGTGGCAACCCGACAACACGGTCACGCCGGGCTGAACTCCGGCCGATTTATCTCAAATCGCAAGAACTCTCTCGCGCGCGTTAACCCTGCCTTGGGAGACGCGCGCGATGATCGCTCCGGGTGAAACCGTGTGTGGGGCTGATCGGGCGGTCGGGCGATGGCGAGTTACGTCTTTCATGGCTATTTCCGATCGGATTTCCTGATCGAGGGCGGCGGCTCGACCGTCGTCACCGGGAGCCGTCTCATGATCGACCCGACTTGGGACGTCGATACGAGCGGACGTATCTTCACCTTCACCGACGACGGCTCGACTCTCTCCGGCGACACAATCCTCGACGAGATCGGCAACGACCTCACGCAATCCGTCTCGGTGACCGATGCATATGGCGCGCCGATTGCGTCCGGTCAGGTCTATATCGAGAATGAGTTCACGCTGCTCGCCCCGGACGGCACGACGATCACAATCTATATCCTTGAGATCGGCGGAACGATCGTCGGCGAGGTCGCCGATCAACCGCTGCAGCCTGGCGTCACCTACGAAGTCACTTCGATCGTCGACGTCTCGACCGGTCCGGCCTATACTGAGCTCTTCAACGCAACCTACGACCCCGACGACGCCAACGCGATCCAGGGCGGCAGTCTGGATGACTCGCTTCAAGGGGGCGCGTCGAACGACCTGGTCGATGGGGGCGCTGGCGCCGACACGATCGACGGTGGCGCGGGCGACGACACTATTAACTACGGCGCCGGCGGCAGCACGCTGGCCGAGGGCGATCTGGTCTATGGTGGCGATGGCAATGATCTGATCGATGACGTCCCGGGCATCTCCTACGACTATGACGACACCATCTATGGCGGCGCCGGGAGTGATACGGTCTGGGCCGGGGGCGGCGCGGATTACGTCTTCGGCGGTGCCGATGGCGACGTGCTCCATGGCGAGGCTGGGGACGATACGGTCCTCGGGGGCGCGGGGAGTGACGAGCTTTACGGCGATGATGGCAATGACTCGCTTCTGGGCGAAGCTGGCGCCGATACGGTTCTCGGCGGCATTGGGGATGACACGCTCTCGGGCGGTGACGGGACCGATCACCTCGCCGGCGAGTGGGGCAGTGACCTCCTCTGCGGCGATGCCGATGCCGACACGTTCTACCTGAGCGACGCGTGGGGCAGCGATACGGTCTTCGGCGGCGAGACTGTCACCACGGGCAGCGATTTCGACCTGCTCAACTTCGCCTATTACACGGCGGGCGGCGTGGCCGTCACCTTCTCCGGATCGGAGAGCGGCACGGCCAGCGCAGGCGGCAACACAGCGAGTTTCAGCGAGATCGAAGGGGTCGTCGGGTCGCAGCAGGGCGACGTGATCGACGCCACGAGTGATGCCAGCGGCGTCTTGATCGACGGTGGCGGCGGCGCCGACACCATCACCGGCGGATCCGGCGCGGACACGCTTTCGGGCGGCGACGGCAACGACACGATCTGGGCGCTGGGCGGCGACGACCTGATCTCGGGCGGGGCGGGCGACGATACGCTACAGGGCGTGGGTGGTAGCGATACGCTGACCGGCGGCGCAGGGGCTGACGAGCTGCATGGCGGCGACGATGCCGACACTTTCCTGCTTTATGACGGGGACGGGGCCGAGACGATCTTCGGCGGCGAAGGCGGCACCGATTGGGACGTGATCGAGCTTGGTCCGGGTGAGGCCGTCGTCCTCTGGTCCGGTTGGGAAACCGGCGCGATCAGTTATGACGGCGGCATTACCGTCACCTATTTCTGGGAAGTCGAGGAGGTTCGGGGCTCCGCCGACGCAGAGGCATTCGATGCCTCCGCCGCGGGGAATGCCGTCTCGATCGCAGCAGGCGACGGGGCCGATACGCTGACTGGCTCGGCGCTGGGCGACACGCTCGATGCAGGCGCTGACGATGACGTCATAGATGCGGGCGCCGGGGCCGATACGATCACCACCGGGCTTGGGGCCGATACGCTCCGCTTCAGCGATGGCGACGGGCAGGACATCGTCACCGATTTCGATCTGACGGATGACGGGACGGGCTTCACGCTCGACCAACTCGATGCCTCTGATCTGACCGATGGCAGCGGCAATCCGGTCAATGCCTGGGATGTCGCGGTCAGCGACGATGGCGCGGGCAACGCGGTTCTCAGCTTTCCCAATGGTGAGAGCCTGACGCTGACCGGCGTCGCGCCCGCGCAGGTGGCGGGGGCGCCGCAGCTCTACGCGATGGGCATCCCCTGTTTCACCGAAGGCACGCGGCTGGCTACGCCGGGCGGGCCGCGCCGGATCGAAACCCTGAAACCGGGCGATCTGGTCACGACGTTGGATGATGCGCCGCAGCCGGTCCTGTGGCATGCGCGTCGCCGGTTTGGGGCGGCGGCGCTGGCCGCCGATCCGCGGCTTTGCCCGGTGCGACTGCGGCCCGGCGCCTTCGGTAATCGCGAGGCGCTGGTTCTCTCCGGGCAACATTGCATCTGGGTGCCGGAGGGGCAGGGCGCGCTCGCGCGCGCGCGCCACTTAGCGGCAACGGGATGGGGCGGGGCGCGGGTGATGCGGGGCTGCCGGGAGGTGATCTATCACCACCTGCTGCTGCCGCGTCACGCGTTGGTCAATGCCGAGGGCGCCTGGGTCGAAAGTTTCTGGCCCGGACCGCAGGCGCTGCGCGCGCTGACCCCCTCAGATCTGACCGATCTGCTGCGCGCCCACCCCGCCTTGGCGAAGGTCCATTTCCTCGGCGCGGCGCCGGAAGCGGTCTACGGTCCACGAGTTCGTCCGTCTCTTACGTCGCGGAAGCTAGATCGTTCCAAATGCAAGTCGTGGTCGCTCCTTGCGCGACAAGCGACGCAAAACGGCAATTTTTCAGGCGAAACCGTGCTGTGATGCGTCGGTGACGTGGGTTTTTGATTTCCGGGTTGAAAAACGCAAATGCCCTTGCTTTAGTCACATGCACGGGAATTGACCAACGACAAAAAACAACGGGGAGCCCGCTTTGAACAACGCAGCTAGCGACGATGGATTCGTCGTATTCGACCGCGTGCAGAAGAGCTATGACGGCGAAACGCTCGTCGTGAAGGATCTCAATCTCTCGATCGGTAAGGGCGAGTTTCTGACGATGCTCGGACCGTCCGGTTCAGGGAAAACCACCTGCCTGATGATGCTTGCAGGTTTCGAAACCGCCACCAACGGCGAGATCCGCCTCGACGGCCAGAACATCAACATGGTGCCTCCGCACAAGCGCGGCATCGGGATGGTGTTCCAGAACTATGCACTCTTTCCACATATGACCGTGGGCGAGAACCTCGCCTTCCCGCTCGAAGTGCGGGGCATGGGCAAGGATGAACGCGAAACCAAGGTCAAGCGCGCACTGGACATGGTGCAGATGGGGAGTTTCATCCATCGCCGTCCGGCGCAGCTTTCGGGCGGTCAGCAACAGCGGATCGCACTGGCCCGCGCGCTGGTCTTCGACCCCGAGCTGGTCCTGATGGACGAACCGCTCGGCGCGCTCGACAAACAGCTTCGCGAACATATGCAGTTCGAGATCAAGCACCTGCACGAAAGTCTCGGGATCACCGTGGTCTACGTGACCCACGATCAGGGCGAGGCGCTGACCATGTCCGATCGCGTGGCCGTGTTCAACGACGGGCGCATTCAGCAACTCGCGCCGCCGGACGAACTGTACGAACGTCCGCAGAACAGCTTCGTCGCGCAGTTCATCGGCGAGAACAACAAGCTTCCGGGTCGGGTGGAAACGCTGAATGGCGACACCTGCACGGTGCGTCTGGAAACCGGCGAGATCATCGACGCGACGGCGGTGAACATCCGCGAGGCGGGGCAGGAGACGCTGGTTTCCATCCGTCCCGAGCGGGTCGAATTCAAGCCCGAGATGATGCCTTCGGGCGCCCATACGATCAACGCCGACGTGCTCGAAGTGATCTATATGGGGGATATCCTGCGCACGCGAATGAAGGTTGCCGGGTCGCCGGAATTCGTGATGAAATCGCGCAATACGCTCGATCAGGTGCGGTTGACGGAAGGCCAGACGGTCAAGATCGGCTGGCACCCGCAGGACGCGCGCGCGCTCGATCTCTAAAGAATGCGGAACGTGCGGTCCAAGCTCCGCACGCTCCGAACTGCCGCAAAAAGCGGCCAAGCGGCGAAAACGTCGCGAAACCACAAAAGCTCAACCAACTGGGAGTAAGACCAAGATGAAAAAAGCAATGATCCTGAGCACCGCGCTCGTCGGCCTCGTGGCCGGTGCGGCGCAGGCCGAGGAAGTCACTGTCCTTTCCTGGGGCGGCGCTTACGAAAAAAGCCAGGTCGAAGCCTATAACAAGCCCTTCGCGGAAGCGACCGGCATCGACGTGAACATGGAAGCCGCCGACAACCCGGCGACCCCGATCAAGGCACAGGTCGAGGCGAACAACGTGTCGGTCGACGTGGCCGATGTTGAGAAGTCCGACGCGATCCGCCTGTGCGACGAAGGTCTGCTCGAGCCGATCGACCCCGACTCCGATCTGGCCGCGTCGCCCGACGGCACCCCGGCGAGCGAAGACTTCATCGATGGCTCCTTCACCGATTGCGGTGTGGCGAACATCGTGTGGTCGACCGTGATGTCCTACAACTCGGACAAAGTTGACGGTGAGCCGACCTCGATCGCCGATTTCTTCGACACCGCGAAGTACCCGGGCAAGCGCGGTCTGCGTAAGTCGGCCAAAGGCACGCTGGAATTCGCGCTGATGGGCGCAGGCGTTCCGGCTGCGGACGTCTACAAGGAACTCGGCACCCCCGAGGGCGTCGACAAGGCTTTCGCCGAACTCGACAAGATCAAGGGCGACGTCGTCTGGTGGGATGCCGGTGCACAGCCGCCGCAGCTTCTCGCCGATGGGGAAGTCGTGATGTCGACCGCCTATAACGGTCGTATCTTCAACGCTGAAGTCGCCGAGGGTCAGCCCTTCAAGATCGTCTGGGACGGCCAGCTGATGGACTTCGACTTCTTCGTGATCCCGAAGGGCGCGCCCCATATGGAAGCCGCGAAGAAATATCTGAAGTTCGCGACCGAGACCCAGCAGCTCGCCAACCAGGCGAAGTGGATCTCCTACGGTCCGGCACGTAAGTCCTCGGCTCCGATGGTCGGTATGTATCAGGACGGCAAAACCGAGATGGGCCCGCATATGCCCACCGCGGAAAACAACATGCAGAACGCCCTGGTCAACGACTCGGAGTTCTGGGCTGACCACGACACCGAACTGAGCGAGCGCTTCAACGCTTGGCTCGCTGGCTAAAGCCAATAGGGCCGCGCGGCATTTCGGTGCCGCGCGGCTCGACCTGTTCGATGTCAGGAGCCCCGCGGAT
Source organism: Thioclava sp. F36-6 (assembly GCF_002020305.1). Lineage (NCBI taxonomy): Bacteria > Pseudomonadati > Pseudomonadota > Alphaproteobacteria > Rhodobacterales > Paracoccaceae > Thioclava > Thioclava sp. F36-6. Next base: position 716,339 of record NZ_MPZX01000001.1, read on the forward strand.
GTCAGCTTTCCGGTCGTCACTGGCCTGTTTGTGCATCGGTCTTTGTCTGTCGTTGCCCGCTGCCTTGCACGCTCAGGCGCAAGACGATGCGGTCGTCGGCTACGAGACCAGCGACACGAAGATGAACGCGGCGATCGGCCAAGCCCGCGCGACCTATGAAAGCGTCTTCATTCCTGCGGTGCGCGCCCGGTCCGGCTCGCAATTCATGCTCAAGGCGGGGATCGATACGCCCGCCGATGGCCTCGAACATATCTGGATCGCGCCGATTTCGATCTCCGCGCAGAAAATCACCGGCACGCTGATGAACGAGCCCGTGCATTTCAAAGCGCATGCTGGGGACGAGATTACCTTCGCGCCGAACCAGATTTCCGACTGGAGCTTTCGCCGCGATGGCAAGCTTCACGGCAACTACACGACGCGGGTGATGCTGCCCGATATTCCCGCCGAGCAAGCCGCAAATTTGCGCGCGCAGCTCGCCCCGCTGCCCTAAGGGGCCAAGGAGACACGATGAGCGACGCAACGATGGATGCGAGCCTGAACGGCCCCGAACCAACACAGTTGAAGACCGCCGACGGGCTGCCGCTGAAGGCCGCCCTCGCGAAATCGCAACTCCGCGCAAAACGCCGCGCCTTCCTTCTGGTCGCGCCGCTGTTCCTCTTCGTTCTGATTACCTTCGTCGTTCCGATCGGGCAGATGCTGCTGCAATCGGTCTATAATGACGGGTTCTCGAAGAACGCGCCGGCGCTGGGGCAATGGTTCAACGAACACCCCTTGGGGTCGCCGATCGACGAGAGCGCCTATACCGCGCTCGCCTCGGACCTCAAGCAGATGAAGGAAAACCGCACGCAGGGCGAGGCGGGGACCCGGATCAACTATGACGTGGCGGGCACGCGCTCGCTGTTCACCTCGACTGCGCGCAAGATCGAACGTCTCGAGCCGCCGTGGAAAGAGTCGATCCTCGGCGTGAACGAGGGGTGGAGCGACCCGAACCTGTGGCGCGCGATGCGCTCCGCGTCGAGCCCCTACACGGTGGATTTCTACCTCGCCGCGACCGACCACACCCGCGACAAGGACAACAATATCGTGCCCGTCGATCCGCAACGCGCGATCTACGGCAAGCTGTTCATCCGCACCGCGATCCTGTCGCTGGTGATTACCGTGCTCTGCATGTTCCTCGCCTTCCCGATCGCGCATCTGCTGGCCTCGCTGCCACTGGCGAAATCGAACCTTCTGATGATCTTCGTGCTGCTGCCCTTCTGGACCTCGCTGCTGGTGCGGACGACCTCGTGGATGGTGCTGTTGCAGCAGCAGGGCGTGATCAACGACCTGCTCGTCTGGTCGGGTCTGATCGGCAACGATAACCGGCTGGAGATGATGTATAACCAGACCGGCACGATCGTCGCGATGACACATATCCTGCTGCCCTTCATGGTGCTGCCGCTCTATTCGGTGATGCGGACCATCCCGCCGAGCTATGTCCGCGCGGCCCGCAGCCTTGGCGCCACCTCGTGGACCGCCTTCCGCCGCATCTATCTGCCGCAGACGCTGCCGGGGATCGGGGCAGGGGCGCTCTTGGTGTTCATCCTCTCGGTCGGCTACTACATCACCCCCGCCCTTGTCGGTGGTGCGGACGGTCAGCTGATCTCGAACATGATCGCCTTCCACATGCAGAAATCGCTCAACTGGTCGCTTGCTGCGGCATTGGCCTCGATGCTGCTGGGCGGCGTCATCATCCTCTACTGGCTCTATGACCGGCTGGTGGGCATCGACAACATGAAGCTGGGCTGAGGAGAAACACAGATGGCCGTTCCCGCATATGCAAGCCCGCTCGAGAGAACCTGGCACTACGCCTATCTCGTGATCTGTGGCCTGATCTTCTTCTTCCTGATCGCGCCGATCGTGGTGATCATTCCGCTGTCCTTCAACGCGGAGCCCTATTTCACCTTCACCGAGAAGATGCTCAGCTTCGACCCATCCGGCTATTCGATGCGCTGGTATGACCTGCTGCTGACCTTCGGGATGCAGGAGCCGCAGGTGGAGCGTGGCTGGTCGTGGTGGATGGATGCCTGGCAGCATTCGACCTGGATCGACGTGGCGAAGAACTCGGTGATCATCGGCTTCTTCTCGACGATCCTCGCGACGGTGCTGGGCACGCTGGCAGCCCTCGGTCTGTCGCGCCCCGAGATGCCGTTCCGCCGTGCCATCATGGCGGTGCTGATCTCGCCGATGATCGTGCCGATCATCATCACCGCGACGGGGCTGTTCTTCTTCTACTCGAAGACCGGGCTCGCGCATTCCTATCCGGGCATCATCATGGCCCACGCGACCTTGGGCATTCCCTTCGTGATCATCACCGTGACCGCGACGCTGGTGGGCTTCGATCACTCGCTGACCCGCGCGGCGCAGAACCTCGGCGCCGATCCGCGGACGACCTTCTTCAAGATCGTGATGCCGCTGATCCTGCCGGGCGTGGTCTCGGGCGCGCTGTTCGCCTTCGTCACCTCCTTCGACGAAGTCGTCGTGGTGCTCTTCGTGGCAGGCTATGACCAGCAGACGATCCCGCGTCAGATGTGGAACGGTATCCGCGAGCAGATCAGCCCCGCGATCCTTGCGGTGGCGACGATTCTCGTCTTCGTGTCGATCGCGCTGCTGACCACGGTCGAGCTGCTGCGCCGCCGCTCCGAGCGCCTGCGCGGGATGTCACCGGGCTAAAGCGTCAAGCGTCAGCGGGCAGCGCTCGCCCTCGTAAAACGTCTCAAGGAGCCGGGTGAACACCGGCTCCTTTTTCTTTGAGGCGGCCTCGAACAGCGTCGCGCAGGAGCGCAGCTTCAGCGCATCGACCGGCCCCATGATCTCCTCGATGGGCGTGCCCGCATGGGCGAGCACCGCTTCGGAGGCCTCCACCAGCCGCGCCCGCAACACCGGATCGGCGAGATAGGCCCGCGCCTCGGCCAGATCCGCGATCCCGTATTCCACCGCCCGGGGCGACCGCCCGAGCGAGGCCAGTTGCGGGAAGATCCACCAGATCCAATGGCTGGTCTTGCGACCTTGGCGGAGTTCCGCGAGGGCGGTCGGATAGTCGCGGTCTTGCGGGGCGTGGAAGCGTTGGGTCATGGGATGAGCCTAGCACGCTCTGGCCATCGCGAGGAGGGGCGCGTCCGACCCGAGGGTGGGCGCAATCGCGCCCGCCCTGGGGGCGGGTCGGGCGCGGCCCGGCCTAGGGGCCGGGCGGGGTGATTAGTGTCGAGAATAGCCCGTTAGCGAGTAGATGAGGTGTCCGCTGTGCGAGGCAATAGCTCTGCTGTTGCGAGTGGCATACTCGTTCATTCTACGAACGAGATCGCGGCTGACATTGATGAGGGGCGGAATTCTCTTATTTGGGTCTCTCAATAGAACTATGCTGATTTTAGGAGTGATAGGCATCCAAATTTCAACGTTTTCGTTTGAAAGCCCATTAGAGCCGCCGTTTCCTACCCTATAGCATCCGGAGCTGGGAAGAGCGAAGGAATGTTTGGCATTGGAAATAGCCCAACGAACTTCGAGAGTTTTTAACTCCAGTTTTATTTTCTCGGAGAGCTCAGTTTCTCCAAATGCCGCGCGAACTCTTATGTCACGACCGAGTTTCCGAAGCTCGTAGCGCGAAGCTAGTGTGGCTTGTAAGGCTTCTATGGTCGAACTATCCTTATTCTCATCCAATTTCGACAGTTGGCCACGAACGAGCTCTTCACCTTTACTTGCCTCATCGATGTCAAAGAAATCAGGTGATCTACGCAAACTTTCGTAGATTGCATAAATGAAGTCGAGGCGAGCAATTTCTGAAAATTCGGGTGCGGCACCTTCCGAGATTATGTCGACGATTTCAGGAATAGTCTTGCCGAGGTAGTTGTCCAACTTCTCAAAAAAGCTGTGTTCTACAATATCGGATGGTTGCCCGTTTAGGAGGATCGTATTCCGATCTTTCTCTCTAAACGTTGTCCGTATATTTCTTTCTTCTGGTTCTAAAAACCGCCCGCTTTTGTTCCGTTCAGCGTACCATAGGCGCTCACCCTCTCCGCAAAAATGGCGCTGAATACATTTTGGTACATAATGATGATTGCGGCTTCGTTTTCTGGTCACAATAAATCGCGCCCTCGCTTGCGCTCGGGCGTTCGGCACTGAAAACGCTCCACTGGAGCGTTTTCGCCCCGGATCAAAATCCGGGGCCGCGCCTCACCCCCAGACCTCCGTAAACTCCCGCCACTCCCCTTTGCTCATGCCGGAAGTCTCCTGCGTGATCTCCTCGCCCGCCAGACGGCGCTTGAGAAGCTCCACCGCCTTGCCGGACAGGTTCACCCCGCCCAGACGGTAATCCTCGAAGGCCGAATAGGCGGCGGGGACCCAGTCACGCACGATGTCGCACATGGTCTCGGCATAGACGCGGATCTCGTATTGCGCGTGGCTGTCGGCGCGCAGGCGCAGGAAGTGGAAGAGGTTGTGCAGGTCCACCTTCCAATACCACTGCGTGTAGATATTGGTGGGCAGGTTCATCCGTGCCAGTTCCCGGGCGAGGCCCTGTTTGCCCTCATCCTCGTCGGGCGTCAGCATGTCCTCGTAATGGTCATAGGCGCGCATCGCGTCGTCGCGCAGGATGTCGAGCACGCGGGTGGCCTCGGCACCCTCCAGCACCTGGCCGCGGCCCTGATGGTTCTGGCTCGATTGCGCGGCGAGCTGGCTGGCCTCGGGGATGTAGAATTCCCGGTCGAGGATCGAGTAGCGCGCGGAGTATTCGTTGACGTTCGCGGTGCGGTGGCGAATCCACTGGCGCGCGACGAAGACCGGAAGTTTGACGTGGAACTTGACCTCGCACATCTCGAACGGGGTCGAGTGCCAGTGCCGCATCAGGTAGCGGATCAGGCCCGCGTCGCTGTTCACAGTCTTGGTGCCCCGGCCATAGGAGACGCGCGCGGCCTGCACGATCGCATTGTCGTCGCCCATATAGTCGATGACCCGGACCACCCCGTGATCGAGCACTTCATGGGCGGTATAGAGGCGCTTCTCCATCCCCGGCGAGACCGCCCGTGCGGTCATTTGCGTCTCGGCGCGCTGTGCGTCGATCTCGGCTTGTTGTTCGGGGGTGAGCGCCATGATGTCCTCCGGATGTCTCGAATCGACCTCCACTATATATGCGATGGGCGGCTCTAGGAACCGCCATATCCTGTGGATAAGCCGGGGTGCTTGCCGCGGCTGCCTTAAGGGCTATCCTCCGGTTAACCGCAATCAGTTCCAAGGAAGCCTGTTCATGAAAATCGAATATCTGCACACGATGGTCCGCGTGCTCGACCTCGAGAAATCGAAAGCCTTCTACGAGCTTCTGGGCCTGAAGGAACGCCGCCGCATCGAAAACGACAAGGGCCGCTTCACGCTGGTCTTCATGTGTCCGCCCGAGCAGGACGACGGCACGGCGGATGTGGAGCTGACCTGGAACTGGGACGGCGACAGCGGGCTGCCCTCGGACAGCCGCCATTTCGGCCACCTCGCCTACCGCGTCGAGAACATCTACGAGATGTGCCAGCACCTGATGGACAATGGCGTGACGATCAACCGCCCGCCGCGCGACGGTCACATGGCGTTTGTGCGCTCGCCCGACAATATCTCGATCGAGCTGCTGCAAATGGGCGAGCCGCTGCCGATCCAGGAGCCGTGGTCGAGCATGGAGAACACCGGCAGCTGGTGATCACTTACGGAAGTGATCCTTGAGCTTGTCGAAGGGGCTGCGGGTTTCCGTGGCCTCTTTCTTTTGCGGCGCGGGCTGCGGGGCGTCTTGCGGGGCAGGGGCGTCGGCTTTGGCCGGTGCCTTGGTCCCGGTCGAAGAGCGCGGCGGCGCGACCCGCAGGCTCACCGCATTGAGGAATTTCGACCCGTCGCCCGCCGCCAGCGCGGGCGCCCCATCTGAGATCCCGCGCAGCAGGTCGTCGAGCATCTCCTGCTCTGCCTTCGGGAAATCGTTGAGCACATAGCCCGCCACGCGGTCCTTGTGCCCCGGATGGCCGATGCCCAGCCGCACCCGCGCGTAGTCGGGGCTCATATGCTGATGGATCGAGCGCAGCCCGTTATGCCCCGCATGGCCGCCACCCTGCTTGAGGCGGCACTTGCCGGGGGCGAGGTCCAGCTCGTCATGGAAGACGGTGATGTCGGAGACTTCGACCTTGTAGAAATCGGCCGCCGCGCGCACGGATTGGCCGGACAGGTTCATGAAGGTTTCGGGTTTCAGCAGCACAACGCGGGTCGAGCCGAAACGGCCCTCACTCACCTGACCCTGAAACTTGCCGCGCCACGGGGCGAAGCCGTGATCCTCGGCGATCCGGTCGAGCGCCATGAAGCCGATATTGTGACGGTTGTTCGCGTATTTCGCGCCCGGATTTCCCAGGCCCACCCAAAGCTGCATGCGTCTCCCCTTTCGAACGCCGGTGTCGAGGCTCTGCTCACCGAGGGATATGTGAGCGGGCGCGCAGGGGAAAGGGGGCGTCGCGCTTAAGCCGCGCGGTATTCGACATAGGTCGGGCGTCCCGACTCGCCTAGGATGATCGAGCGCTCTTGCGGCTCGGGCAGGGCGAATTCATCGAAGAGGCGCTCGCTGGTCTCGTCGATATTGCATTTCGCAATTTCTTCATACCCGTTGCGCGGGAGTCGTCTCGACGCGAAGCGGTAGAACGGGCGGATGACCGGACGCAGCACCGCATAAACGGCGCGACCAATTGCGCTGAGCATTCTAGGCGGTAGCACCACGAATGCTGCAAGAACGAGTGCGATAAGCTCCAGCATGTGACTAGCCTTTAGGTTGTATTACCTTCGAAGCTATCGCGTTTTGGAAAAAAGGCGAGAAATTTTTTGTTCACATAAATGTGAGCATGCGTCGCTTGCGGCGTGCCGCGCATCCGGGGAGCACGGCCCTGCGCAAAGAAAAACGGGGCCCCGAAAGGCCCCGTCTCGAAAATCTCATCGGAAGAAGAATTACTCTTCGGTCGCTTCTTCGCTGGTTTCTTCGCCTTCGTCCTCGTCGGAGGAACCGCCACCAAAGCCTTTCGGCGGAGCGACGTTCGCGATCACGAAGTCACGCTCGATGGTCGGCTTGGCGCCTTTCGGCAGGTCCACGTCGGAGATGTGGATGGTGTCGCCGATCTGCTTGCCTTCGAGGTCGACCACGATCTGCTCGGGGATGTCACCGGCGAGAACGTTGAGTTCGACTTCCGGGCGCACTGCGACGAGGGTGCCGCCGCGCTTCAGGCCGGGCGCCTTCTCGTGGTTGATGAACTCGACATGCACGAAGAGCGAGATGCGCGAGTTGCGGTGGGTGCGCATGAAGTCGACGTGGGTCGGCAGGTCTTTGACGACGTCTTTCTGAACGCCGCGGCAGATCACGCGGACATCTTCCTGCCCGTCCATCTTCAGGTTGAAGAGGGTGGACATGAAGCGGCCTTTGCGCAGGCGGGTGATCAGGCGGTTGTAGTCGAGGTTGATTGCAACCGGGTCCTTGCCGTCGCCGTAGACGATACCGGGCACGAGGCCCTCACGACGCGCTTGCCGAGCGGCCCCCTTGCCCGTCCCCGTACGCGCCACGGCTTCGATCGTTTCGATCTCTTTTGCCATAACTGGTCTCCAATTTGTCAAAGTGATGAGCCGCCTCCAAGGGTGTCGGGCCCATGAAGCCGCGCGGATACTCGGGATTGGCTGTGATGGCAAGGGGAAAGCGACGGTGCGGCGGAATACGGGTTGCTATAGAAGGATATCTGACTAATGTCAGAAACTATCTCGGACTCAGGTCAGGTATTCCTATGGACGCTATCGCACATATACGGCGGTTCAACCGGGCCGTCACCCGGCAGGTGGGCGCGCTGAACTCCTCGTTTCTCGATCGCGGGCGGCCTTTGGGCTCTGCGCGGGTGCTCAATGCGATCGGGCGCGGGCAGGGCGATGTAGCCAAGCTGCGTCAGGCGCTGGCGCTCGATTCCGGGCTGATGAGCCGTCTGCTGCGCGGGCTGGAAAGCGAGGCGCTGATCGTCGTGGAGGACGATCCCGAAGACGGGCGGCGCCGCATCGCGCGCCTGACCGAGGCGGGGCAGGCGGAATTCGCGGAATATGAGCGGCTCTCCGATGCGCAGGCGGCGGATATCCTCTCGCGTCATCCCGATCAGACCGCGCTCTTGGCGGCGATGGATCTGATCGCGACGGCACTGACCCGCGCCGAGATCGAGATCGTGCCCTGCGATCCGCGCGATCCGCGGGCGCGGGATTGTCTTGCGCAGTATTACGCGGAGCTTGCCGCCCGGTTCGAAGGCGGCTTCGATGTGAACCTGTCGAAAGACCCCGAGGCCGACGATATGCGCCCTCCTCGCGGCACCTTCCTGCTCGCATTGTCCGATGGAGTGCCGGTGGGCTGTGCGGCGCTGAAGGGCGGGGCGGATTATGCCGAGGTGAAGCGCGTCTGGATCGCCCCTGCCGCGCGCGGCCTCGGGCTGGCGCGGAAGTTGATGGAGGCGATCGAGGCGGCCGCACGCGACTTGGGCCAGCTGCATCTGCGGCTCGATACCAATTCCGCACTGCCCGAAGCGGTCGCGATGTATCACCGCTTCGGCTGGGACGAGATCGACCGCTTCAACGACGATCCCTATCCCGACCGGTTCTTCGAGAAGCGCCTAAACCCTCAGGAATAGGTGTCGAAGAAGCCGTTGGGGATCAGCAGATCGTCCCGGCCCAGATCCTCGATCCGACGCTCGCCGCACAGCGCCATCGAGGTGTCGAGCTCCTTCTGGATAACCTCCAGCGCCTTGGTCACGCCCGGCTCGCCCATCGCGCCCAGACCGTAGACATAGGCGCGCCCGATCATCACGCCCTTCGCGCCAAGCGCGAGCGCCTTGAGCACGTCCTGACCCGAGCGGATACCGGAATCCAGCCAGACCTCGGTCTTGTCGCCGACCGCGTTGACGATCTTCGGCAGCATCCGGATCGAGCTGAGCGCCCCGTCCAGCTGTCGCCCGCCATGGTTCGAGACCACGATCGCATCGGCCCCGGTCGCGGCCGCCATCTCGGCGTCTTCCTCGCTGAGGATCCCCTTCAGGATCACCTTGCCGCCCCACATATCCATGAGCTGCTTGATCCGGTCCCAGTTCAGCGACTGGTCGAACTTCTCCGCAGTCCACGACGACAGCGAGGCGGGATCGGCGGCGCTGTCCACATGGCCCACGATATTGCCGAAGAAGCGCCGCTTGGTCTGCAGCATCTCGATGCCCCAGCGCCATTTCGTCGCCAGATCCGCCAGCACGGCGGGGGTGAATTTCGGCGGCGCGGTCAGCCCGTTCTTCAGGTCTTTGTGGCGCTGGCCCAGCAGCTGCAGATCGACCGTGATCACCAGCGCCGAACAGCCCGCTGCCCGCGCCCGCTCCAGCACGCGCTTGTTATAGTCGTCATCGGTCAGCGTATAGATCTGGAACCAGAAGGGCTGGCTGACATTCTCGGCCACGTCCTCGATCGAGCAGATCGACATCGTGGACAGCGTGTAGGGGACGCCGAATTTCTCCGCCGCCTTCGCCGCCTTGATCTCGCCATCGGCGCGCTGCATCCCCGTCAGCCCGACCGGCGCCAGCGCTACCGGCATCGCGACCTCCTGACCCAGCATCGTCGATTTCGTCGTGCGCCCCGTCATGTCCCGCGCGATCCGCTGGTTGAGGCGGATCTGCGCGAAGTCCTCGGTATTCTCGCGGAAGGTCTGCTCGGTATAGGAGCCGCTCTCCGCGTAATCGTAGAACATCTTCGGCGTGCGGCGCTTATGCAGACGTTTCAGATCGGCGATGGAGGTGATGACGGGCATGGGGGTTCCTCTCTCCGTGGTTAAGTTTCCTTACCAATCCCTCGAAATTTGCGCAATCACCCATCGCAACGCTTGCAATCATGCGCGATCCGTTCCCATCTCGCCGAGCGAACACGAAAAGGAGAGCGGCGTGAACGAGATTTGGCTCGGCCTTATGGGCGGCATGGTGGCGGGCGTCGCAACGGCCGCCGGCGCGATCCCGGCGCTGCTCGGGCGCTCTATGAGCCAGCGCACCGCCGACACGATGCTGGGCTTCGCGGCTGGCGTGATGCTCTCGGCCTCGTATTTCTCGCTGATCCTGCCGGGCATCGACGTGGCCGAGACCATGTTCGGCTCGGTCTGGGTCGCCGCCGCCATCGCCGCAATCGGCATTGCCATTGGCGCGGGCTTCGTGGCCTGGCTGAACGCAACCCTGCCGCACGAGCACTTCACCTCCGGGCGCGAAGGGGCAGACGCGGCGCAACTGGCGCGGATCTGGCTTTTCGTGATCGCGATCACGATCCACAACTTCCCCGAAGGCCTGTCGATCGGCGTGGCCTTCGGCGCGGGCAACGAGAACGGCTTCTCGGTGATGACCGGCATCTCGCTGCAGGACATCCCCGAGGGGCTGGCTGTGGCCGTCGCGCTGATCGGGCAGGGCTATACCCGCCGCAAAGCCTTCTTCGTCACTGCGATGACCGGCGCGGTAGAACCCATAGGCGCGCTGGTCGGCGCGGCGGCGGTCTCGGTCTCCGGAGCGCTGCTGCCATGGGGCCTGACCTTCGCGGCGGGCGCGATGCTCTACATCATCAGCCACGAGATCCTGCCCGAGACCCATCGCAACGGGCATCAGAACCGCGCGACCGCGGGGCTGCTTTTCGGGTTGATCCTGATGATGTTCCTCGACGTGACGCTTGGCTAAACCCTCTTTACTTCCGCGCTGCCCCGGCGTAAGCGCAAACGCATGATCGCACGGACCGCATATATCACCCGTCCCCGACGTCGCCGCTGAAGCGCCTGACGTCCGATCTGCCGTGGCATGCCGCCACACCCTATCCCAAATCGCTGACCTTAGGCCCCTGAATGTTGACAGCCCCCCGGGACTGTTGCACGCATTTGCCTTCTCTTACTGGAGTTTGACCCGATGATCCCCTCCGTTTTGCCGACCTATAATCGCGCACCGCTCGCCTTCGTGAAGGGCGAGGGCTCTTGGCTGGAGACGGCGGACGGGACCCGATATCTCGACATGGGCGCGGGGATTGCGGTGAATGCGCTGGGTCATGCCGCCCCCGAACTGGTCGAGGCGCTGACCGAGCAGGCGAGCAAGCTGTGGCATGTCTCGAACCTCTACCAGATCCCGCAGCAGCAGGCGCTGGCCGACGCGCTGGTCGAGAAGACTTTCGCCGATACGGTCTTCTTCACCAATTCCGGCACCGAGGCTGCGGAACTCGCGATCAAGATGGCGCGGAAATACTGGTCCTCGAAGGGCGAAGATCGAACCGAGATCATCACCTTCGATGGCGCCTTCCACGGCCGCTCCACCGGGGCGATCTCGGCCACGCCGAATTCGGAAAAGATGGTGAAGGGCTTCGGTCCGCTGCTGCCCGGTTTCACCCAGCTTCCCTGGGGCGATCACGAGGCGCTCAAGGCCGCCGTCACCGACAAGACCGCCGCCATCCTGATCGAGCCGATCCAGGGCGAGGGCGGTATTCGCCCGGTGCCCGATCAATGCCTGAAAGGGCTGCGCGATCTCTGCGACGAGACCGGCGCGCTCCTGATCTTCGACGAGGTGCAATGCGGCGTGGGCCGCTCGGGGCGGCTGTTCGCGCATGAATGGGCGGGCATCACCCCCGACATCATGATGGTCGCGAAAGGCATCGGCGGGGGCTTCCCGCTGGGCGCTGTGCTGGCCACCGAAGACGCCGCCTCCGGCATGGTCGCGGGCACGCATGGCTCGACCTATGGCGGCAACCCGCTGGGCTGCGCTGTCGGCGCGAAGGTGATGGAGATCGTCTCCGAGCCTGCCTTCCTCGATCAGGTGAACGCGCGCGCTGGCTTCCTGCGTCAGAAGCTCGAAGGGTTGATCGCGGCGCATCCCGACACGTTCGAGAGCGTGCGGGGGACCGGTCTGATGCTCGGGCTCAAATGCAAGCGCGCGCCGACCGACTTGGTCGCTGCCGCCTATGATCAGCACCTGCTGACCGTGCCGGCTGCCGACAATGTGTTGCGCCTTCTGCCCGCGCTGAACATTTCCGAGGCCGATCTGGCCGAGGCCGTGACCCGTCTCGATGCCGCCGCGTCGCAACTCGAAAAGGCCGCCTGACTTCCTCTTGGCGTAAATATCCTCGGGGGCTGCGCGGGAGCGCAGCGGGGCGGACAGCCCCTCAGGCCCCTCCACGAAAGACAAACCGATGAACCATTTCCTCGATATCCACAAAACCGACCCCGCCGCGCTGCGGTCCATGATCGACCAAGGCATCGCGATGAAGCAGGCCCGCAACGGTCGCCCGAAAGGCGCGCCCGATGACGAGCAGCCGCTGGCCGGTCACATGGTCGCTCTGATCTTCGAGAAGCCCTCGACCCGGACCCGCGTCAGCTTCGATGTCGGCGTGCGCCAGATGGGCGGTCAGTCGATGGTGCTCTCGGGCGCGGATATGCAGCTGGGCCATGGCGAGACCATCGCCGACACCGCCCGCGTTCTGTCGCGCTATGTCGATCTGATCATGATCCGGACCTTCGAGGAGGAAACCCTGCTCGAGATGGCGGAATATGCCTCGGTGCCGGTGATCAACGGTCTCACCGACCGCACCCACCCCTGCCAGATCATGGCCGATGTGATGACCTATGAAGAGCAGCGCGGACCGATCGCGGGCAAGAAGGTGGTCTGGTCGGGCGACGGCAACAACGTCTTCGCGAGCTTCGCCCATGCGGCGGCGCAGTTCGGCTTCGATCTGACCTTCACGGGTCCGGAAACGCTCGATCCCGAGCGCGCTTGGCTCGACGTGGCCGAGAAGGCCGGCCACCCGATCACCATCGAGCGGGATCCGGTCAAGGCGGTCGAAGGCGCCGATCTGATCGTCACCGATACCTGGGTGTCGATGCACGATCCGGAATCCGCGAAGGAGCGTCGCCACAACCAGCTGCGGCCCTATCAGGTCAACGAGGAGCTGATGAGCCACGCCAAGCCCGACGCGCTTTTCATGCATTGCCTGCCCGCGCACCGCAATGACGAGGCTACGAGCGGCGTCATGGACGGCCCGGCCTCGGTGATCTTCGACGAGGCCGAAAACCGTCTGCACGCGCAAAAGGCGGTGATGCGCTACTGCCTCGGCAAATAACGACAGCAGCCGGGCAGGGGGTTACTCCAGCCCGGCGATGATCGCGCGCAGCGTCTCGATCCCTTCGCCCTTCTCGGACGAGGTCAGCACGATCTCGGGGAAGGCGGCGGGGTGTTTCGCCAGCGCCTGACGCACCTGATCCAGTACCTTCTCGCAATCCTTCGCGCTGACCTTGTCGGCCTTCGTCATCACGACTTGGAAGGGGACGGCGGCGCGGTCGAGCAGCGTCAGGATTTCCTCGTCCACCGCTTTCACGCCGTGGCGCGTGTCGATCAGCACGAAGGCGCGGCGCAGCGTGGCGCGGCCCGATAGGTAGTCCTTCAGCAGCGCCTGCCATTTCGCGACCACCGCTACGGGGGCCTGCGCGAACCCGTAGCCCGGAAGGTCGACCAGATAGGGACCGTCCTGCGTGGTGAAATAATTGATCTCCTGCGTCCGGCCCGGCGTGTTCGACGCCCGCGCAAGATTGCGGCGGTTCGTCAGCGCGTTGATCAGGCTCGACTTGCCGACATTGGAGCGGCCCGCGAAGCAGACCTCGATCCGGTCGGCAGGCGGCAGCCCCTTCATCGCGACGACGCCCTTGAGGAATTCGACGGGGGCGGCGAAAAGCTTGCGCCCGCGCTCACGCGAAAAATCGTCGGGGGTCTCGGCCAGCGGGAAATTCAACTCCATCAGAGTACCTCGATCTTGTCGCCGCGCGCGATGCGGCCCGGTTTGGTGACGAGGCAGAACACGCCAAGGTCGGTATGCCCGTAGTGGCGTTCCAGCTCTGCCAGCATGTCGATATCGCGTTCGCCCGTCTCGATATTGGCGTCCGTCGCACGGCAACGCCCGATACAGGCGCGCAGTTGCAGCTCTGCCTCGCCAACGCGCACCGTCTTGCCGATCAGGTCCATCTCCGCGAAGGGCTCCCAGCCCCCGACCCAGAGATTGGCGCGGAAGCGGCGGCGGTCGATCGGCTTGCCCACCCGCGCCGACATATCGTCGAGCGAAGCCTGCCCGATCAACGAGACATAGGGCAGGGGATCGTCGGTGAAGGCGCGATCCGGGCCGCGCACCAGCGCGGTCGGGCGCGGCGCACTGTCTGGCCAGAAGGTGCGCAGCCATTCGAATAGCTTGCGCTGGTCGGCTTCGCGCTCGGGGTCGATCTCGAGATGCCATTGCTCGGGATGCTCCAGCAGGATGTGCCCGTTATCGAGCATCCGCGAGGTGACCCCCATCAGCCCCGGCGCGGAGCGCCCGATCACGAAGTTGATCTTCTGGCCCCAGCTATCGGCACGTCCATCCGCGCCGACGCCCACCTTGGAGCGCTCGTGCAGCACCGCCCACTCCCGGTCGCAAGGCAAGACGCGCCCCTCTTCAAGGGACGCGTCCTTCAGTTCCTCTACCCCGATCGACTTGATCGGATGTCGGTAGATGCGAGAGAGCGTTGCGCTCATTTCTTCTCTTCGGCGGGTTTCTTCCGCTGGAAGCTCTCTTTGATATTGCCGAACAGATCCGGGCGTTTCCCGTGCATCGACATGATCGTGTACTGCTGGAGGAACGTGATCGTGTTGTTCGTGATCCAGTACAGCACGAGGCCCGAGGCGAAGCTGCCCAGCATGAACATGAAGACCCACGGCATCCACGCGAAGATCATCGCCTGCGTCTTGTCCGTCGGCGCCGGGTTCAGACGCTGCTGGAACCACATCGACACACCCAGCAGGATCGGCAGGATACCGAGCGACAGGATGAAGAGCGGCGAGCCCGGATCGGGCGCTGCGAAGGGCAGCAGGCCGAACAGGTTCAGGATCGAGGTCGGATCGGGGGCCGAGAGGTCATGGATCCAGCCGATCCACGGCGCGTGATACAGCTCGATCGTGACGTAGATCACCTTATAGAGCGAGAAGAAGATCGGGATCTGGATCAGAAGCGGCAGACAGCCCGCGGCGGGGTTCACCTTGTGCTTCTTGTAGAGCTCCATCATGCCCTGCTGCATCTTCTGGCGGTCGTCGCCGGCAGCTTCCTTCATCTTCTCCATCTCGGGCTGCAGCTCTTTCATGCGCGCCATCGAGATGTAGGACTTCCGCGCCAGCGGGAAGACGATCAGCTTGATGATGAAGGTCAGTGCGATGATCGCCCAGCCCATGTTGCCGATCGCGCCATGCAGGAAGTGCAGCAGGCGGAACATCGGCTTGGTGAGGAAGTAGAACCAGCCCCAGTCGAGCGAGTCGACGAATTTCGGGATCGGGACATTGTCCTGATAGTCGCGCAGGGTTTCCCATTCCTTCGCACCGGCGAAGAGGTGGGTTTGCGCGTCGCCCTTGGCGCCGGGCGCGACGTCGATCACCGGCAGGCGGGTCTCGGTCTGGTAGATGTCGGACTTCTCGCCCGAATATTTCACGACCGAAGTGAACGGGCCCGAGATCGGCGCCAGAACGGTCTGCCAGTATTTGTCGGTGAAGCCCGTCCAGCCGGCGTCCTGCACCTGCTTGATCTCGGCCTGACCCTCGGCGCCCTTGTTGTCGAGCTTGGTGATGTTCTTGTATTTGATCTCTTCGAGATTGCCGTCATCCATCGCCACGAGACCTTCGTGGAGCACGTAGACGCGGCGCTCCTGCGGGATGCCGTGACGCGCGATGATGCCGTAGGGAGCAAGTTTCACCGCGGCGTTGGTGCCGTTCTGCACCGACTGCTTGATCGTGAAGAGATACTTGTCGTCGACCGAGATCTCGCGTTGGAAGGTCAGGCCATGGCCATTGTTCCATTGCAGCGTGACCGGGGTGTCGGGCGTGAGTTTGCCGTTGCCGACCTGCGTCCAGACCGTGTTCGGACCGGGCACCTGATCGCCGGGCAGACCGCCTGCGGGCAGCCAGCCATAGACGACGTAATAGGGCAGGGTCGAATTGCCGGTATCGCCGCTGATCGGCGACAGAAGCCGCACGTCGGGCGAATCCTCGGCCAGCGTTTCCTTGTATTTCTTGAGCGAGAGGTCGTCGAAACGCCCGCCGAGAGTCGAGATCGAGCCCTCGACTGCGGGGGTGTCGATCTCGATGCGCGCGGCGCTCTGGGATTGGGCGCTCGCGGCTTGGGACATCGTCGCCGTATCGACCGGCGCGCCTGTGGAGTCGGCGGCGGTCTTCGGTGCGATATCAGTGCCTTCGGGCGTAGCGCTCTGCTCCGCGACCGGTTGGCTCGGTGCCGTTGTCGTGTCTTCCGTGGGCGGGAAGAAGTAGGTCCAGACGCCCAGCACGAGCGCGGAAAGCACCACCGCGAGAATGAGATTCTTGTTTTGGTTGTCCATGAAACCCTAATTCCACAAGCCTGTCGAAAACTTGCATGGGTTCAACAGAAGGGGCAGCCAAAGGTCAAGCCATTTTCCCTTGAAACAGTGGATCGGGCATGGTTTGCCATCACGCTTTCGGCCCGGATCCGGGGTCCGCGGTCGCAAAGCCCGGTTTGCGACTCGGTCTGCGGCCTGGTCTTTGGGGTGGTTCACCGCCTGCCGATTTGCGGCGTCGCGTCGAGCTTGGTGCGATGGCGTTCTGCCCATTCGAGGAATTCGCTGATCGGCATCGGTGCGGCAATCGCCGGGCCCTGCACCGCCGAGCAGCCCAACTGGCACAGCATCGCGTGTTCGGCGATTCCCGGCACCCCTTCGGCGAGCGTCTCCAGCCCCAGCCCCTCGGCCATCGACACGATCGCGGCGGTGAGGCGCTGGTGTTCGGTGTTGTGGTCGATCTCTGCCGTGAGCGAGCGATGGATGCGCAGCCGCTGCGGCCCGAGTTGGCGGATCGTCTCCGCCGAGACGGGACCGGAGCCGAATCCCGCCAGTTCGATCAGGCAGCCTAGGCGCTTGATCGCGTGCAGCGTATGGCTGCAGACCGGATCGTCGAGCCGTGCCACCATCGCCTGCGGGACGATCAGCCGCAGCCGGTTCGGGGCGATCTCGAAGCGGTCGAATTCCCAGGCCAGCCGCTCGGCCAGCTTTGGGTCGCTCATCTGTCCGGGCAGGAAGGGGAGAGAGGCCGGGCCGAAATCGCTGCCATCGCGGGCGATGTCGCGCAGCGCACCGCAGGCCGCGTAAAGCATCACCTCGGAGAAGCGCGCGCCCAGCCCTGCCGCCTCGATTGCGGGGAGTATCTCGCGTTCGGTCAGAATCCCGCGCTGCGCATGAAGCCAACGCGGGATCGCCTGAAATCCGCTGATACCGCCTGTGTCGGTGGAAATCTGCGGCAGGAAAAACGCCTTGATATGGCCCGCTTCGAGCGCCTCTCCGACACTGGCGGACAGCGGATGCGCGCCCGGGTCTTTCGTGGCGATCTTGTCCGAGCGGGAGGAGCGGATCGCCCCCGGGCCGGACTGCATCGCGCGGTTGGCCGCGGTCTCGGCGCGCGAGAGCGCCGCCTCCGCCTCTGTGTTGGCGCGCGCGTCGGCCTTGGCCTGCGTGGCCGCGTCGTCGCGATAGGCCGGGGTCGCAGCACTTCGGCCCACGAGGTGAAACCCGATATGCATGGTGATCTGCTGCGTCTGCTCGGCGATCACGTAAGGCTCGCTCACCGCTTCCTGAAGGCGGCCGCAAAGCTGGATCATCCCTTCGAGGCCAAGCCGCGGTGTCGGCCGCAGCAGCACCGCGAAACGCGTGCCGTCCCAGCGCGTGACCACATCGCCGCTGCGCAACTGCGCCTGTAGCCGTTCGCCGATCCGGCGCAGCAGAAGATCGAATTCCTTTGGGTGGAGACGCCGTAGCGCCTGATCGGGGGCGTCGAGCCCGAGGATCAGGCATCCGGTCGGGCGGTTGCGCCGCTGTGCGTCCTGCAAGGAGGCGGCCATCTCTGCAATCGCGGCACTCGGCGGCAGCAGGCCCGTCGCGGGGTCGCATCCCTCCTCGTCACTCTCGGGCGGAACGGGCAGGGGGCGGGTCATCCAACCCACCAGAATCGCGGTCAGCCCAATCAGCACCATCGCCTCCGGCCCGACCCAGAGCAGGGCGAGCCCGCAGGCGGGCAAAAAGGCGATCATCTCGCGTCGGAGCAGAACCGGACCCGGTTTGCCGTTATATCTTGCGCGCAGCTCTGATTTGCGGGCGGCGCGCTTGCCCCCGTCATTTCCCATGACACCTACCCCCGTGGCACATGCGGGCCCCTCAAGGCCCCCCTTCGCCAGCAAGGCTAGACGTCATTTGTGATCAGCTGGTTAATCGCGCTCGCGCAAAACCGGGACGTTTTCGTTAAAATCCGCTTCACCCTCCGCGCGGCGCTCGAGCCCCGCGAAATCGAAGATCGAGGGGTCGCACAGATGCGAGGTGCGCGCGTTCATTAGCGCCTTGAACATCTTGTTGCGGCGGCCGGGGGCGTTCTTTTCCCAGCCGTCGAGCATCATCTTCACCTGCTGGCGCTGCAGCCCGTCCTGAGAGCCGCAGAGGTCGCAGGGGATGATCGGATAGTCCATCGCGCGGGCGAATTTCTCGCAATCTGCCTCAGAGACGAAGGCGAGCGGGCGATAGACGAAGAGATCGCCTTCTTCGTTCAGCAGTTTCGGCGGCATCGTCGCGAGGCGCGAGCCGTGGAACAGGTTCATGAAGAAAGTCTCGAGGATGTCGTCGCGGTGATGGCCCAGCACGACCGCCGAGCACCCTTCCTCGCGCGCGATCCGATAGAGGTTGCCGCGCCGCAGCCGCGAGCACAGCGCGCAATAGGTGCGGCCTTGGGGGACCTTGTCCATCACGATCGAATAGGTGTCCTGATACTCGATCCGGTGCGGCACGCCCATCTTCGCGAGGAACTCCGGCAGCACGGTCGCGGGAAAGCCCGGCTGGCCCTGATCGAGATTGCAGGCCAGCAGCTCCACCGGCAGCAGCCCGCGCCACTGCAGCTCGTGCAGAACGGCCAGAAGCGTATAGCTGTCCTTGCCGCCCGAGAGGCAGACCAGCCAGCGTTGCCCGCGTTCGATCATCCCGTATTTCTCGATCGCCTCGCGGGTCTCGCGCACGATGCGCTTGCGCAGCTTCTTGAACTCGGTCGTCGAGGGTGCGCCTGCGAAAAGCGGATGGATCGGGCTGTCTTCGTCATCAAGCATCTGGAGTGTCCTTCGCGTCATGCGCATGGGCGCAACGATGGGCGGCGTCAAATTCGGGATCGGCCCCGGGCACTGGGTCATAGCCATGCCCGCCCCAGGGGTGGCAGCTCAGGAGCCGCTTCCCGGCCAGCCATCCACCCTTCACCGCACCATGCCGCTCGAGCGCTTCGAGCGCATAGGACGAACAGGTCGGCTGATAGCGGCAGCCATGCCCCATCCAGGGGCTCAGCAGCAGGCGATAGGCATGAACCGGCAGGGCGAGGATTCGGGCGAGGGGGCTCATTTGCGTTTGCTCCCCTTGGGTTTGCGCGGCCGCGGCGGGGAGATCGGCAAATCGTGAATGATCGTGAGCACGGTCTCGAATTCAGCCAGCATGTCGGCGAAGTCGCGGGTGGCGGTCGCCTCGGGGCGCCCGACCAGAACATAATCCCAACCCGGCCGACCCGCCTTGGGCAGAACGGCGCGGGCGATCTCGCGCAGACGCCGTTTCGCGCGGTTGCGCGCCACCGCATTGCCGAGCTTCTTCGAGCAGGTGAAGCCCACGCGGATCAGATCGGGGGCGACGGGCTCGTCTTCGCGGCGCTTGCGCGCCTGCAGCAGAAAGCCGGGCATCCCCTTACGCTGCGCCGAGGCCGCTTTCAGGAAATCCGCCCGCTGCCGCAGAACCGCGGTCGGACGAGTCGGATCATCTGAGCGTATGGCGGCCATCAGGCGACCTCCGGCGAATAAACGGCGCGCAAAATAGCGAAGCCGCCGGTCTTTTCACCGATCCGACCCGAGGGCCCGACCTGCGAAAAGCATCCGGCGGCGTCAAAAGCCAGTCGCGGCTGTAACGGCCTTAAGCCGACAGACGCTTACGGCCCTTCGCGCGACGGGCGTTGAGAACCCGGCGTCCACCCTTCGTGGCCATGCGGCTGCGGAAGCCGTGGCGACGGGCGCGAACGAGGTTCGACGGCTGGAACGTGCGTTTCATCGTTTTCACTCCGGTTCGGGCCCAGAAACAGGATTCGAGGGCCAGATAGCATTTCGAAGCCGCTCTTTAGTGACCTCTCCCCAGCAAGTCAATTCGCGAAAGCGGGTTTTTTCCGGCTTTTCCGGTCGCTTCGCACGGATCGTGACCGCTCACGGGGTTTTGCCTTCTGCGCGAGCCGCCTATCTTGTGCGCAAAGCGCGGCTGACGCAGGGGACGGTATCCTTGCATCCTGACCGGCGGTGCATCAAGAGTGACATTGAAGGGGACGGGCCGATCCTGTGGGGCGGCCCAGCGTTTGATAGGCGATGAAAGTGAACACTCTTTCAGGACGTTTTCTGATCCTGACCACGGTTTTCGTGGTGCTCGCCGAGGCGTTGATCCTTTTGCCGGGTTTGGCGAATTTTCGCGAAGACTATCTTTTGACGCGACTCGAGCGTGCGCAGATCGCCTCGCTTGCGCTTCTGACCACCGACACCACTATCGCGCCCGATCTGGAAAAAGAGCTTCTGTCCAACGCGGGCGTCTTCAACGTGGTGCTACGCAGAGACGCGGCGCGGCAGCTGGTGCTGTCCTCGCCGATTCCCTCTCCGGTGACCGAAACCTACGACCTGCGCGATTCGACGGAATGGACGCGGATTCGCGATGCGGTCCACGCGCTCTTCGATTCCGGGGATCGCGTGATCCGGGTGCTGGGTCAGCCGGTGCAGAAGGGCGGTATCGTGATCGAGGTGACGCTCGCGACCGAACCGATGCGGATCGCGATGGTGGAATACGGGCTGCGGCTCCTGTCTATCTCGGCGGTCTTCTCGGTGATCACCGCCGTTCTGCTGTTCCTTCTCGTGCGCCGCCTGATGGTCGTGCCGATCAAGCGGCTGGTCGCGCATATGTCTTCTTACGCGGACGCGCCCGAGGATGCGCGGCGCATCATAACTCCGCAGGCCAGCGTCGAGGAACTGCGAGTCGCCGAAGAGGCGCTGGCCTCGATGCAACAGCAGCTCACCGCGTCGCTGCGCCAGAAGGAGCGTCTCGCGCAGCTCGGGCAGGCGGTCGCCAAGATCAGCCACGATCTGCGCAACATCCTGACGACGGCGCAGCTCTTCGCCGACCGGATGGAAAGCTCCGACGACCCCGGCGTGAAGCGCGCCGCCCCGAAGCTGACCGGCTCGATCGAGCGCGCGATCAACCTGTGCGAAACGACGCTCGCCTTCGGCAAGGCCAAGGAGCCGCCGCCGACGCTGTCGCGCTTTATGTTCGGCGAACTGGCGCAGGAGGTTCTGGAGAACGAAGAGCACCCGAGCGAAGGCCCGCTCGTCGATTTCGTCACCGACATGCCGCCGAATCTGGTGATCCGCGCCGACCGCGAGCAGCTCTATCGCGTGCTCAACAACCTCGTGCGCAACGCCCGACAGGCGATCGAAGCGACCGGCCAGAACGGCACGGTGGAGATCGGCGCGGGCGAGAATGCTGACGGCTGGTGGATTCGCGTCCAGGATAGCGGCCCCGGCCTGCCGGAGACTGCGCGCGAACACCTCTTCAAGCCCTTCACAGGCGGCACGCGCGCGGGCGGCACAGGCCTTGGCCTCGCCATCGCCGCAGAGTTGATTCGTGGTCATGGCGGGCGTCTGGACCTGGTGCGGACCGACGGCAATGGCACTGAGTTCCGGATCTTCCTGCCGTCGGATATCGCGCTGGATTGCGCCTCCGAGAAGGGCGCGGGCGCAATTTCCTGAGCCTGCGCGGGGTTAGGTTCCGGGAGGTGCGTGCCGATCTTCAGGGCTTCCGCAAGGGCATCCAAGAATTTTGACGGTTTTCCAAAATTGCCTCGAATTTGCTCTTGCATCGCTCCGACGTGGCCGTTACATCGCCCCACATAAGCGGACCCGTAGCTCAGCTGGATAGAGCACTTGACTACGAATCAAGGGGTCGGGCGTTCGAATCGTCCCGGGTCCGCCATTTCCCCCTCCTACTAAAAATCAATGTCTCGCGGGCCATGCCTGTCGTTCGCGCCGTTGGCTGTTGCGGTCTGCGCGCTCTGTCGTCGCGCATGTTGCGCTGTGGGCCTCGGTCGTCCTTAGGGGCGTCTCATCGGACAAGCTCTCGCTGCGCTGCGAGAGCGGTTCGGGGCCGCGCTTGGGTGTGGGGTGCCCCGGAGGCGTTCGAAGGGTGGCTGCGGGTGCTGATCGACGCTCTGCGTCTTCCCCGGGCGGGATACAAAAGCAGGACGCTTGGAAGGCCTTCTCGAGCCTCTCTCGGGCGGCTGTCGGAGGCGGCGTGCGGTTCAGCTGTTTGCAGAGAAACAAACCCTCGGAAACGCGAAACCCCGCCACGAAGGGCGGGGTTTTCGGCGTCGCGAAGTTTGTATTGGTGGAGCCAAGGGGAGTCGAACCCCTGACCTCTTGAATGCCATTCAAGCGCTCTCCCAACTGAGCTATGGCCCCACCGGAGGTCCAGCGGGTAGCCCCGCTGTGTGGGGAGGCGTATAGGCAAAGCGCCGCGGCGGCGCAAGAGGAATTTCGCCCCGAACCGCGCGAAAATTTCGGCCGTCGCGCATTCCCAAACGTCAGTCTTCATCCGCACCCGGAAACGGGGCGCGAGGCCGCGTGCCGGGGCAGGGCGCCGGGCCAAAGAAAAAGGCGCCACGGTTTCCCGTCGCGCCTTGATCAATGGTCCCGAGCGGCCCAGCCGTTCAGTTGTCTTCCTTATCCTCGGTGCTGACATCCGCGATGTCATCGAGCGAGACATTGTCGTCATCGTCGTCGTCGTCGAGCAGATCGTCGTCGAGATCCACGTCACCGTCATCGGTGTCGAGATCGTCATCTCCGAGACTGACGTCATCGTCTTTCTGAGACGACGTCTTGTCGGTCGTAAGCGTACGACCGCTGCCCGAGGTCAGAGCCTCGAGGGTAAAGGTGTTGTTGCAGACCGGGCAGGTCATCGGGTCGTTATTCAGGTCGTAAAAGCGGCTCGCGCAATGCGGGCACAGACGCTTGACGCCCCATTCCTCTTTCGGCATGGAATTCTCCTGCGCACTTAATCCAGCAGAGTCGCAGCCACCTGCCACATGCCGGGCAGGGTGTCAAAGCCTTTTCGTGCGTTTTCTGGCCGGGCTGCGACCCCCGGGCCACCTCTCGCTGTCGAACCTTTCGGAGAAAGCTTCTGTCCCGCACGCCCCCCATTCCCGAACTGCCTGAGGTGGAGTTGGTTCTGCGCCGCTCCGGGCGTGCGCGCAGGTTCTCGTTGCGGGTGTCGCGGGTGGACGGCCGGGTGGCGCTCACGATCCCGCGGGGTGCGTCCGAGCGCGAAGCTTTGGCCTTCGCGCGCTCGCAAACCGAATGGCTGCGCAAGACCCTCGGTGCGATTCCGCCCGCGCAGGCGGTGCGATTCGGGCAAGGTATCCCCTTCGAGGGACAGATTCTGACATTGGAGCCCGCACGATTGCGCAGCCCGAAGATCGACGGCGCGCGGCTCTTGGTGCCCGAAGACCCCGCGCGTCTGGGCGTGCGGGTCGAGACCTTTTTCAAACACGTGGCCCGGCTGCGGCTCCATGCGGCCAGCGCGCGCTATGCATCCGAGATCGGGCGCGACTTCGCCAAGATCACGATTCGCGATACGCGCTCGCGCTGGGGCTCGTGCAGCTCCACCGGGGCGCTTTCCTATAGCTGGCGGCTGATCATGGCGCCGCCGGAGGTGCTCGACTATGTCGCGGCCCATGAGGTCGCGCATCTCGAGGAGATGAATCACTCGCCCGCCTTCTGGCGCGTCGTCGAAGCCCTCCGCCCGAGCTTCAAGGCAGAGCGCGCCTGGCTCAAGCGCGAAGGGTCCGCGCTGCATGCGATCCGGTTTCGAGATTGACCCCGGCTGCTAACGTGATCACAAAAAGCGCATGACCACGATTTCCACACGCCCCATCGAGACCGCCGCCCATGATCGGCTTTACCGCGCCTTGCGTCAGCAGATCATGGTGGGGGAGTTGCTGCCGGGCACCGCGTTGACGCTGCGGGGCTTGGGCAAGCAATACGGTGTCTCCATGACCCCCGCGCGCGAAGCGCTGCGGCGGCTGGTGGCGGAAGGGGCGCTCACGCTGTCCAGTTCGGGCCGCGTAGCGACGCCGGAGCTGTCGAACGAGCGGATCGAGGAGTTGGCGGCGCTGCGCGCATTGATCGAACCGGAGCTGTCGGCCCGTGCCCTGCCGCGCGCCCACCTCGCGCTGATCGACCGTCTCGGCGCGATCAACGTCGCCAATGCCGAGGCCGTCGCGAAGCAGGATGCAGTGGGCTACATCCGCACCAATCTCGAATTTCACCGCACGCTCTAT
This sequence comes from Thioclava sp. F36-6, assembly GCF_002020305.1. NCBI lineage: Bacteria > Pseudomonadati > Pseudomonadota > Alphaproteobacteria > Rhodobacterales > Paracoccaceae > Thioclava > Thioclava sp. F36-6. The sequence goes on from NZ_MPZX01000001.1 coordinate 740,845, forward strand.
CTGCGCGCGCAGGCGCCCGCGATGCTCGCGGTGATCGAAACCGTCTGGCTGCAGTTGGGACCGACGATGCGCGCGGTCTACACCAAGCTGCAGCGCAACGAGCCGCCGCGCCACCACCGAATGATTCTCTCGGCTCTGCGTGCGGGCGACGAACCGGCGCTTCGATTGGCCGTGCGCACCGATGTGACCCAGGGTTTGCGTCACCTGGCCCAGCGTGGCTGGTAAAACCGCCCCTGAAGCGATGCGTGAGGGGCATAAAAACGGCTTGGGCGACTTGACGCGAGACGCCATTGCCCGTATTCCGCGCCAACAGATTTTCGGGCGCTGCCATGCGGCGCCTTCTCATGTTGGGGCCGGGCGCGCGATTCGCGTAACTTCGGCCAGGTAAGAAACGAAGGAAGAATGCCATGTCGCGCGTTTGCGAACTGACCGGCAAGGGCCCCACGACGGGCAACAAAGTGAGCCACGCGAACAACAAGTCGCGTCGTCGCTTCCTGCCGAACCTGAACGATGTCTCCCTGATCTCGGATACCCTGGGCCAGAGCTTCAAGCTGCGCGTTTCCGCAGCCGGCCTGCGCTCGGTTGACCATCGCGGCGGTCTCGACGCGTTCCTCGCCAAGGCGAAGGATGCAGAGCTGTCGGTGAATGCTCTGAAGATCAAGAAAGCGATCGCGAAAGCTCAGGCAGCCGCCTGATCCTTTCCGGATTCACGGTTACGAAAACCCCGCGCTTCGGCGCGGGGTTTTTGCTTGTGCGGCTTTATCTGCCGTATTTCCCTCCCTGCGTCGTCACGCTAGTGTGAGCGCCATGTGGAGGACGCGCTTCAAGCTGCCAATCGGGATCGCCGCGGCGCTCATGCTGGCCATGACCAGCATGACGATGGCGGTCGCACGCGGTCAGGCGCGCGTCGCGGGCGAGGTGGTGCTCTGCACCGGTTACGGCGTGACCACGGTCAGCGTCGATGCCGAGGGCAAACCGACCAGTCCCGCCCATATCTGCCCCGACATGGTTCTGGCGATGATGGCCGCCGTCGCGCTCGCGCCGGCTCTGCCGGCACCGCCAAGGGGCGAGGGGCGCAGCGTCGAGACGGTCGAGCCCGAGACCGCGCAGGCGCAGGCCGTCCTGGTGCCGCGCGCCCGCGGACCGCCCGTGACCGTCTGACCTCCAAGCTTTCAGACGAACATACCCACAGGAGACGCAAATGATCCGCAAATACCTGATGAGCGCGGCCCTGATCGCCGCTGCTCTCCCCGCCTTCGCCGCCGAACCGATCCAGATCCTCGACCCCTACGTCCGGGTCTCGACCCCGATGTCGAAATCGGCGGCGGCCTTCATGGAGATCAAGAACATCTCCGATCTCGACGATCGCCTTCTCTCGGTCAGCTCGAACGTCGCCGCGCGCGTCGAACTGCACACCCACAAGCAGGGGCCGAATGGCGAGATGCAGATGCTCGAGGTCAAGGAAGGCTTCGAGATCCCCGCCAAAGGCGAGCATGTCCTGCAGCGCGGCGGCGATCATGTCATGTTCATGGGGCTGAACCAGCCGCTCCATCAGGGCGACATGGTCACGCTCAACCTGCGCTTCGAGAAGACGGGTCTGATGGTCGTGGACATCCCGGTCGATCTCAACCGCGATCAGCCTGCCGCACCGTCGCAGGAGACCGCGCCGGTCGCCGATCCGCAGATTTCACATGAAGACATGACCCACGGGGAGCCGGAGCATACGGAGCCCACGATGGACAAGAAAGAAAGCGATATGTGATCGGGGCCGGGCAGGGCGGCGCTCAGCCGCCCAACTGCTCCAGCATCTCCGCTGCGGCCGCCGAGGCCGCGCTTTCGCCGCTGGCCACGGCATCGCCAAGCTCGCGCATCTTTGCACGGATCTCCGGGTCCTGACGCAACCGCGCAAGCAGCCCCTCGCGGACCTCGGCTTCGAACCAATGCCGCGCCTGCTCGGCCCGGCGCTGATCGAAATGCCCGTTCGCGCGCCGCCACTCGGCCAGCGCGGTCATCTCGTCCCAAGCCTTCTCCAGCCCGTTCTCTTCCATCGCCGAGACAGGCAGCGCCTTGGGGAAACCCTCGGGGTCCTGCGGCCGCTTGCGCAACAGGCGCAGCGCACCGGCGTAATCCGAGACCGTCCGCATGGCGGCCGGTTTCAGATCGCCATCGGCCTTGTTCACCAAGATCAGGTCGGCCATCTCCATGATGCCGCGCTTGACGCCCTGCAGCTCGTCGCCGCCAGCCGGGGCCATCAGCAGCACGAACAGATCCACCATCTCGGCCACCAGCGTCTCGGACTGACCGACGCCCACGGTCTCGATCAACACCACGTCGAAGCCCGCCGCCTCGCACAGAGACACCGCCTCGCGGGTACGCCGCGCGACGCCGCCGAGATGCGCTTGGCTAGGCGAGGGACGGATGAAAGCGTTCGGATCGCGCGACAGCCGCTCCATCCGGGTCTTGTCGCCCAAGATCGAGCCGCCCGAGCGGGCCGAGGAGGGATCGACCGCGAGCACGGCGACCTTCAGCCCCTTCGCGGTCAGCATCATCCCGAAGGCTTCGATGAAGGTGGATTTGCCCACGCCCGGCGTGCCCGAAAGCCCGATGCGCAGCGCCTGACGCCCTTCGCCCGCCAGCGTATCGAGCAGTTCGACCGCCTGCGCGCGATGCTCGGCCCGGCCCGATTCCACCAACGTGATCGCGCGGGCCAAGGCGCGGCGATCGGAGGCCAGAATGCGCGGAGCGAGGTCGGCGGGGCTTTGTTTGGTCATCGGCAGGCTTTCGCTGATTTTGGGTATTCGTGTCAAAAATGACATCAGACGTGAAGACTTAACGGTTACTTGCCTGCACCCTGCGACCTATGTCCAGAGCCAATGGGAAATTCCTGACACGAGGATGCCAATGACATCTCTTTCGAACCGTTTGCCCCGCGCCTTGACCGCTGCGCTGACAGCGGCGCTGGTGATCGCGCCCCTTGGCGCAGCGCCCGCACGCGCCGAGCAAAGCGACAAGATCGTCTTCGACGTGGTGCTCAAAGGCATCCGCGCGGGCGAGCTGGCGATCAACGGCAAGATAACCGACGGGGCATATGGCGCGAACGGTGTGCTGCAGACGGCAGGCCTCGTGGGGCTGCTGCGCAAGATCAAGTTTTCGGCCAGCGTCTCGGGGCTTCACGACGGCCAGAAATTCACCCCAATGAAATATTCCGAGGTGGATGACGCGCCGGGGCGCAAATCCAAGCACCAGATCATCTACAATAACGGCACGCCCGTTTCCGTCAGCCAGCAGCCGCCGCGCAAGCCCAAGCCCCGCGATGTCGATCCCGCGAAACAGGGCGGCACGGTCGATCCGCTGACCGCGCTCTATGCCGTGCTGCGCGATGTGCCGCGCGACGAGGCCTGCAAGCTCGACGTGAAGATGTATGACGGCGCGCGGCGCTCTCAGGTGCGCCTGTTCGATCCGAAACCCGATGGCAAAGATCTCGTCTGTTCGGGGGAATATCGCCGCCTCGAAGGGTTCTCGGAAAAGGACATGAAGGAAAAGAGCCGCTTCGCCTTCACCCTCTATTACGAGCCGAGCCCGAAGGGTGGGTTGCAGGTCGACAAGATCGAGACCGACACGCTCTATGGAAAAGGCCGCCTCACTCGGCAATAAGGGGCGGGTGAACACAGACCGCTTTTCTCTTCCGATCGACCTGGTGCTGCCCGATCTGCGGGCGGCGCTGTCAGCGCATGGCCGCGCGGTGCTGATGGCGCCGCCGGGCGCGGGCAAGACGACCCGCGTGCCGCTGGCGTTGCTGGATCAGATCGAGGGCCGCATCGTGATGCTGGAGCCGCGCCGTCTGGCCGCGCGCGCCGCCGCCGAGCGCATGGCGGACTCTTTGGGCGAAAAGGTCGGCGAGACCGTCGGCTACCGCATCCGCGGCGAGGCGAAGGTCTCGAAAGCCACCCGGATCGAGGTCGTGACCGAGGGCATCCTGACCCGCGTGCTGCAATCCGACCCGGAGCTGACCGGCATCGGCTGCGTGATCTTCGACGAATTCCACGAACGCTCGCTCAATGCCGATTTGGGGCTGGCGCTGGCATGGGAAGTGCGCGGCGCGCTGCGCCCCGATCTGGCGCTGGTCGTGATGTCGGCCACGCTCGATGCCGAGCCGGTGGCGGCTCTCTTGGACGATGCGCCCATCGTGGTGTCCGAGGGCCGGGCCTATCCGGTGGAGACGCGGTGGCTGGACCGTCCGGTCGACAGTTCGATGCGGTTTGAGGCCGCGATGGCCGGGTTGATCACCGAGGCCGCAGAGGCCACCGACGGCAGCCTTCTGGCCTTCCTGCCGGGTGAAGGCGAGATTCGCCGCGTCGAAGGGCTGCTGAAGGGCCGCTTGCCCGCCGACATCGCGATCCGTCCGCTGTTCGGCGCGATGGAGTTCGCCGCCCAACGCGCCGCCATCGCACCCGCACCCTCGGGGCGGAAACTGGTGCTGGCCACCGCCATAGCGGAAACCTCTCTTACCATCGAAGACATCCGCGTCGTCATCGATGGCGGCCGGGCCCGCCGCGCGCGCTTCGACCCGCGCTCGGGCATGGCGCGGCTGGTGACCGAACCCGTCTCCCGCGCCGAGGCCGAGCAGCGCCGGGGCCGCGCAGGCCGCGTGGCGGAAGGCATCTGCTACCGGCTCTGGACCAAGGGCGCGGAAGGCGCGTTGCCCGCCTTCGCCCCGCCCGAGATCGAGGTGGCGGACCTCACCGGCCTCGCGCTGGAACTCGCGGTCTGGGGAACGGAGGGCGGCGATCTGGCCTTCCTGACCCCGCCGCCCGCGCCCGCGATGGCGGAGGCGCGCGCTTTGCTGGAGGAACTCGGCGCGCTGAAGTCGGGGCTGATTACCGAACACGGGCGCAAGCTCGCGAAACTGCCACTGCATCCGCGCCTTGGCCACATGCTGCTGACCGCTGGCCCTGAGGCAGCTCCCCTTGCCGCCCTTCTGGCCGAGCGCGACCCGCTGCGTGGCGCGCCCGCCGATCTGTCTCTGCGCCTCAGTGCGATCCGCGACCCCAAGCGCTTCGAGTCGCACCACCCCTACACGCCCCATCGCGGCACGATCGAGCGTATCCGCTCCGAGGCGAAGCGGCTGGCTCGCCTCGCCCCCGAGGCGCCCGAGACCTATTCGCCCGCCGAGCAACTTGCGCTCGCCTATCCAGACCGTGTGGGGCTGCGCCGCAAGGGCGATGCGCCGCGCTACGTCCTGTCTGGCGGCAAGGGCGCGGTGGTGGCCGAGGGCGATCCGCTGGGCGCACAACGCCTGATCGTGGTGAGCGATCTCGATGGCGATCCGCGCGAGGCGAAAGTGCGCCAAGGCATCGCGATCTCCGAGGCCGAGGTCCGCCGCCTCTTTGCCGATCAGATCGCGTGGCACGATGTCTGCGACTGGTCCAGGCGCGAGGGCCGGGTCATCGCGCGCAAGCACGAACGGTTCGGGGCGCTGGTGCTGGATGATCGCGTCTGGAAGGACGCTCCGCGCGAGGCATTGGCGCGCGGCGCACTGGCCGGGCTGCGCCAAATCGGGCTGCCGATGACGCCCGCCGCGCGCCGCCTTCAGGCGCGGGTGGAGCTGTTGCGCGGGCAGGGGGCCGATCTGCCGGATTTCTCGGATGAGGGGCTGTTGGAGAGGGCCGAGGACTGGCTGCTGCCCTATCTCGGCAAGGCCCGGACCGAGGCCGATCTGCGCAAGCTGGACCTCACCGATCCGCTGCGCGCCGCGCTCGACTGGGAGCAGATGCAGCTCGTGGATCGTTTGGCTCCTGCGCATTTCGAGACCCCTCTGGGCCGTCGTGTGCCCATCGATTACGCGGGCGAGGCGCCGGGGATCGAGATCCGCCTGCAGGAGATGTTCGGCGTCACCGCCCATCCCACGGTCGGCCCGAAACGCCTGCCGCTGCGGATCACGCTGCTGTCGCCCGGTCACAAACCTATTCAGGTGACGATGGACCTGCCGGGTTTCTGGGAGGGCTCTTACGCCGATGTGCGAAAGGATATGCGCGGGCGCTACCCCAAGCATCCGTGGCCGGAAGATCCGCGCGAGGCCGATCCGACCCTGCGGGCCAAGCCGCGCAAGTAAGCTATGCGCACCGCGCGGATTGACCCCAAGGGAGGCTTTCGCGCATATGGCCCGGGGGCAACGAGGGAAAAACATGACCGAAACGCTGAGCTTCGAGGACCGCAAGCGCCTCGTGATGACCGTGCTGATGACGCCCGATCAGGCGAATTTCTCCGGCAAGGTGCATGGCGGCGCGCTGCTGAACTGGCTCGACCGGGTCGCGTTCTCGCTCGCCTCGCGCTACTCGCAGCGCTACGCGGTAACGCTGTCGGTCGATCAGGTGACGTTCCAGCAGCCGATCAACGTGGGCGAGCTGGTGACGTTTCGGGCCAGCGTGAACCACACGGGCCGCACCTCGATGGAGATCGGCATCCGCGTCGAGGCCGAGAACATCACCGCCGGTACGCGGCGCCACACCAATAGCTGCTATTTCACCATGGTCGCGGTGGACGAGGACGGAAAACCCGCCGCGGTGCCGAAGCTGGAGCCGGAGACGGCAGAGGAACGCCACCGCTGGCGCGCCGCCGAACTGCGCCGCGAACTGCGTCGGGAATTCGCCGCCAAGATGGACGCGGCGGCGGATCACGGCGAGGGGTAGGCCTCACGCAACGGTGAAAGACGGAAACGGGTGGTCCGATGCGTTGAACCTGCGAAAGGAATTCACGCATGAGACAAACCTCCCCCAATCTTTCCCGACGAAACCTTCTGCGCGCGCTCGCGGCCTCTCCGGTCGCTGCTGGTGCTGCGACGTTTCCGCTGGCCGCGCGCGCCGAAGCCAGTTCTGCCGCAACGGCCGCCGGGTTGATTACGCCCAATGTCTGTCTGGTGATGCCGGAAGTCACCGAAGGCCCCTATTATATCGACCCAAATCTGGTGCGCGCCGACATTACCGAGGACCGGACGGGCATTCCGCTGGTATTGCAGATGCAGGTCGTCAATGCCGATTGCACCCCGATCGAAGGCGCGCGCGTCGATGTTTGGCATTGCGACGCCGAGGGCAATTATTCAGGCTATGCGAACCAAGGCTCCGAGGCCACGCTCGACACCACCGGCCAAACCTTCCTGCGCGGCACGCAGATGACGGAAGCGGGCGGGCTTGTGCAATTCCAGACGATCTATCCGGGCTGGTATCGCGGGCGCACGACTCACATCCATTACAAGGTTTTCCTCGACGAGGTGACCGTGCTGACCTCGCAAATCTTTTTCCCCGATGCGCTGAGCCAGTATCTCTATGACAATATCGCGCCCTATACGCGCGAAAGCACCCGCGACACGATCAACGCAAGTGACGGGATCGCGCATCAGGCAGGCGATGGCGCCTATGCAGCGCTGCGCGAGCAGAGCGAGGGGTATGTGGCGCAGCTCGTGGTGGGCGTGAACCCGGATGCGGTGAGCGAGGCAGGCAATGGTGGTCCGGGCGGCGCAGGCGGCCCGAACGGAGCCCCTCCCGGCCCGCCGCCGGGCGATGCGGGTGGCATGGGCCCCTCCGGGTCTGGCGATTGGACGCCGGACGATCTGGTGCCCGAGAAGGACAGCTGAGCCTTTCGACGGCCAAAAAAAGGGCGCCCCGCGGGGCGCCCTTTCGCATTTCTCACGACCCTTGGCCTATCAGGCGTGGATCGCGCCGTCGCCGCAGGCGAGCGCGGCTTCGCGCACGGCTTCGGAGAAGGTCGGGTGGGCGTGGCAGGTCAGCGCCACGTCCTGCGCCGAGGCGCCGAACTCCATCGCCACGCAGATCTCGTGGATCAGGTCGCCCGCGCCGGGGCCGATGATGTGGCAGCCGAGGATGCGGTCGGTTTCCTTATCCGCGATCAGCTTCACGAAGCCGTCCGACTGGAACACCGCCTTGGCGCGGCCATTGCCCATGAAGGAGAACTTGCCGACCTTGTAGGCGCGGCCGTCCTGCTTGAGCGCCTCTTCGGTCTGGCCCACCGAGGCGACTTCCGGCGTGGTGTAGATCACGCTCGGGATCACTTCGTAGTTCACGTGACCATGCTTGCCCGCGATGACTTCGGCGACCGCCATGCCCTCGTCCTCGGCCTTGTGGGCGAGCATCGGGCCGGTGACCGCGTCGCCGATCGCGTAGATGCCCTTCGCGGAGGTCTGCCAATGCGCGTCGGTCTTTACCTGACCGCGCGGCAGCATTTCGACGCCCACGCCCTCGAGGCCCAGACCGTCGGTATAGGGCTTGCGGCCGGTCGCGACGAGAACGGTCTCGGCTTCGATCGAGGCGTTGCTCTCATCTTTGCGCAGCTGGTAGTTCACCGTGGCCTTGCCGTTCTTCACGTCGACGCCCTGCACGGCGGCGCCCATGACGAATTTCAGGCCCTGCTTGGACAGGATCTTCTGGAAGTTCTTGGAAACCTCGCCGTCCATGCCGGGGGTGATCGCGTCGAGATATTCCACGACGGTCACATCCGCGCCGAGACGGGCATAGACCGAGCCCATTTCCAGACCGATGACGCCTGCACCGATGACGACCATCGACTTCGGGATCTTGTTGAGCGACAGCGCGCCGGTCGAGGTCACGACGGTCTTCTCGTCGATCTCGATGCCCGGCAGCGAAGAGGGTTCGGAGCCGGTCGCGATCACGATGCTCTTGGCGTTATGGACGTCCTCGCCCACCTTCACCTTGCCGGCTTCCGGGATCGAACCCCAGCCCTTGAGCCAGTCGATCTTGTTCTTCTTGAACAGGAACTCGATGCCCTTGGTGTTGCCGTCGATGACTTCCTGCTTGTAGGTCAGCATCTGCTTCCAATCGACCGAAGGCGATTTGCCCTTCAGGCCCATCTTGGCGAAGTTATGCTCGGCTTCGTGCAGCTGATGCGTGGCATGCAGCAGCGCCTTGGAGGGGATGCAGCCCACGTTGAGGCAGGTGCCGCCGAGGCTGTCGCGGCCTTCGACACAGGCGGTTTTCAGGCCCAGCTGGGCGCAGCGGATGGCGCAGACATAGCCGCCCGGGCCGCCGCCGATCACGATCACATCATAGTCAGCCATTGTTCTTGCTCCTTGGATTGGGGCGCGAGGGGGCCTCGCGCCGGGAGGTCAGATCAGCGCGGCAATCGCCAGCGCCAGAATTGCGAAGAAGGAAAAGCCCCAGATGAGCGAGCGCCACGGCACCCAGCCCAGCACATAGGACGGAATGTAGAGAACCCGCGCGATCAGAAAGATCCAGGCGAAGGCCACAGTGGCGGCGCTCGACTGCCCGGTCAGGCCGATAACGAGCGCGACAGGGGCGAAGAGGATCAGCCCTTCGAAGGAGTTGTTCATCGCGCGCTGAATCCGACCGAGCAGGGTCGAGATCGGCGGCGGCGTCCTGTCGCGCGGAGAGACGGGGTATTTCGTGCCGAGCTCGGTATTCGCTTTGACCGAATAGGCGACCATCAGCCCCAGATGGAGCAGGATCGCGAGGATGAGCACGGTGAGTTCGGGGGTCATGGGTCGCTCCCGGTGGAGAGGGCGGACCGGAGGGCTGTCTGCCCCCCGGACCCCCCGAGGATATTTGGATCAAGAGGAAGGGGCAGGGGGCTGCCGCCTTCGTCCCGGTCTTACAGGTCCATCAGCAGGCGGCGCGGATCTTCCAGCGCTTCCTTGACGCGCACGAGGAAGGTCACGGCGCCTTTGCCGTCGACGATGCGGTGGTCGTAGCTGAGTGCGAGATACATCATCGGCTTGATGACGATCTGGCCGTTCTCGACCATCGGACGTTCCTGGATCTTGTGCATGCCGAGGATACCCGATTGCGGCGGGTTGAGGATCGGCGAGGACATCAGCGAGCCGTAGACGCCGCCGTTCGAGATGGTGAACGAACCGCCCTGCATCTCGGCCATCGAGAGTTTGCCGTCACGGGCGCGGGTGCCCATCTCGGCGATCGTCTTCTCGATCGAAGCGAAGCTCATCTGGTCGGCATCACGCACGACCGGCACGACGAGCCCGTTCGGAGTGCCCACGGCCACGCCCATGTGGACGTAGTTCTTGTAGACGACCTCGTTGCCGTCGATCTCGGCGTTGACTTCCGGGACCTCTTTGAGCGCGTGGCAGCAGGCCTTCACGAAGAAGGACATGAAGCCGAGCTTCACGCCGTGCTTCTTGTTGAACAGGTCCTTGTACTCGTTGCGCAGGTTCATCACGCCCGACATGTCCACCTCGTTATAGGTGGTCAGCATCGCGGCGGTGTTCTGCGAATCCTTGAGGCGCTTGGCGATGGTCGCCCGCAGGCGGGTCATCTTCACGCGCTCTTCGCGCGACGCGTCATCGGCATTGACCGGGCCACGCGGCGCCTGCGAGGGCGTCGAGGCGACGTTGACCGACGCCTGCTTCGGCGCGTTTTCGGCCTTGGCCACGTCTTCCTTCATGATCCGGCCGTCTTTGCCAGACCCCTGAACGGAGGCCGGGTCGATACCCTTCTCGGCCATCAGCTTCTTGGCCGAGGGCGCGTCTTCGACGTCCTTGCCGCCCTTGCTGCCGCTCTCGGCGGGGGCTTCGGATTTGGCCTCTTCCTTCGCGGAGGCGCCACCGGATTCGCCTTCGGCGATCACGGCAAGCTTGGCCGAGGCATCGACGGTCGTGCCTTCTTCGGCGACGATCTCCTTGAGAACGCCAGCCGCGGGAGACGGCACTTCGACGGAGACCTTGTCGGTTTCCAGCTCGCAGAGCATCTCGTCGGCAGCGACCTTGTCGCCAACCTTCTTGAACCACGTCGACACAGTTGCCTCGGTGACCGATTCACCAAGGCTGGGCACCATCACGTCGGTCATTTTTCCCTCATTCGATTGGGGCTGTTGGGCGGGTTTTTCCGCCGGTTTGTCTTCTTTCTTCTTCGGCGCGGGGCTGGCGCCGGCCTCTTCGATCGTCGCGAGCAGCGCATCGACGCCGACGGTCTCGCCTTCGGCAGCCACGATCTCGCCAAGCGTGCCGGCCGCGGGGCTCGGCACTTCGACGGTCACCTTGTCGGTTTCGAGCTCGCAGAGCATCTCATCTGCGGCCACCGTGTCGCCGGGCTTCTTGAACCAGGTGGCGACGGTAGCTTCCGTGACGCTCTCTCCGAGCGTGGGAACGCGGACTTCAGTGGACATCTATTCAACCCTCCAGTGCATCGTTGACGAGCGCGTCTTGCTCGGCCTTGTGGCGGCTTGCCAAACCCGTCGCGGGCGAGGCGGAAGCTGCACGGCCTGCATAGCGCGCACGGGCATGTTTCGCGTCGATCTTGGCGAGGACCCATTCGATATAGGGCTCGACGAAGAACCAAGCGCCCTGGTTCTTCGGCTCCTCTTGGCACCAGACGATCTCGGCATTCTTGAAGCGGGTCAGCTCTTTGGTGACGGCCTGCGCGGGGAACGGGTAGAACTGTTCCAGACGCAGCAGGTAGACATCGTCCAGCCCGCGTTCGTCGCGCTGTGCGAGCAGGTCGTAATAGACCTTGCCCGAGCACATCACGACGCGCTTGATCTTGTCGTCGGACTTCAGCTCCATATCCGAATTGCCGCGCTGGGCATCATCCCACAGCACGCGGTGGAAGCTGGACCCGGTGGTGAAGTCTTCCGTGGTCGAGACCGCCTTGGGGTGACGCAGAAGCGATTTCGGCGTCATCAGGATCAGCGGCTTGCGGAAGTCGCGGTGGATCTGGCGGCGCAGGATGTGGAAGTAGTTCGCCGGCGTCGTGCAGTTCGCAACGATCCAGTTATCTTCCGCCGACAGCTGCAGGAAACGCTCCAGACGGGCCGAGCTGTGTTCGGGGCCCTGACCTTCGAAACCGTGCGGCAGCAGGCAGACGAGGCCCGACATGCGCAGCCATTTCCGCTCGCCCGAGTTGATGAACTGGTCGAACATGATCTGCGCGCCGTTGGCGAAATCGCCGAACTGCGCTTCCCAGAGCGTCAGCGCCTTCGGTTCCGCCAGCGAGTAGCCGTATTCGAACCCGAGCACCGCATATTCGCTGAGCATCGAGTCGATCACCTCGTAGCGGGCCTGACCCTCACGGATGTTGTTCAGCGGGTAGTAGCGGTCTTCGTTGTCCTGATTGACCAGCGCCGAGTGGCGCTGTGAGAAGGTGCCGCGGGTGGCATCCTGACCCGACAGACGGACCGGATAGCCTTCGGTCAGGAGCGAGCCGAAGGCCAATGCCTCGGCGGTCGCCCAGTCGAAACCCTTGCCGGTCTCGAGCATCTGCTTCTTGTTGTCGAGCAGACGTCCGACCGTCTTGTGCAGCGCGAATTTCTCAGGCGCGGTCACGAGCGCCTTGCCGACCTCTTCGAAGGTCTCGGGCGCGATCGCGGTGGTGCCGCGTTCGTATTCGCTCTTTTCCTGCTCCATGCCGGACCAGCGACCGTCGAGCCAGTCCGCCTTGTTCGGCTTGAAGACCTTGCCGGCTTCGAACTCCTCGTTGAGATGCGACTGGAACGAGGCTTTCATATCCTCGATCTCGCCCTCGGGGATCAGGCCGTCCGCCACGAGACGCTCGGTGTAGAGCTGCAGCGTGGTCTTGTGGGTCTTGATCGACTTGTACATCACCGGGTTGGTGAACATCGGCTCGTCGCCTTCGTTGTGACCGAAGCGGCGGTAGCAGAAGATGTCGATGACCACGTCCTTGTGGAACTTCTGGCGGAACTCGGTCGCGACGCGGGCTGCGTGCACGACGGCCTCCGGATCGTCGCCGTTCACGTGGAAGATCGGAGCTTCCACCATCAGCGCGAGATCGGTCGGGTAGGGCGAGGTGCGCGAGAAGTGCGGCGCGGTCGTGAAACCGATCTGGTTGTTCACGACGAGGTGGATCGTGCCGCCCGTGCGGTGGCCGCGAATGCCCGAGAGCTGGAAGCACTCGGCCACGACGCCCTGACCGGCGAAGGCCGCGTCACCGTGCAGCAGCACCGAGACGACCTTGGAACGGTCCGAACGGTCGGCCAGCTGGTCCTGCTTGGCGCGGACCTTGCCGAGCGCGACCGGGTTCACCGCCTCGAGGTGCGAGGGGTTCGCGGTCAGCGACAGGTGGACCTTGTTGCCATCGAACTCACGGTCGGCGGAAGCGCCGAGGTGGTATTTCACGTCGCCGGAGCCGTCCACGTCCTCGGGCTTGAACGAGCCGCCCTGGAATTCGTGGAAGATCGCGCGATAGGGCTTTTGCAGCACGTTGGCGAGGACCGAGAGACGACCGCGGTGGGGCATGCCGACCACGACCTCTTGCAGGCCGAGCTGACCGCCCCGCTTGATGATCTGCTCCATCGCTGGGATCAGCGCTTCGCCGCCATCGAGGCCGAACCGCTTGGTGCCCATGTATTTGACGTGCAGGAACTTCTCGAACCCTTCCGCCTCTACGAGCTTGTTGAGGATCGCGCGGCGGCCGGTCTTGGTGAAGGTGATCTCCTTGCCGTAGCCTTCGATGCGCTCTTTCAGCCAGGCCGATTGCTCGGGATCGGAGATGTGCATGTATTGCAGCGCGAAGGTGCCGCAATAGGTGCGCTTCACGATATCCATGATCTGGCGCATCGAGGCGATCTCGAGGCCGAGCACGTTGTCGATGAAGATTGGGCGATCCATGTCGGCATCGGTGAAGCCGTAGCTCTTCGGATCGAGCTCCGGATGTTGACCGGTTTCGCGCATGTTCAGCGGGTCGAGATCGGCGGCGAGGTGGCCGCGGATACGGTAGGCGCGGATGATCATCAGCGCGCGGATCGAGTCCAGCACGGCACGCTTAACGGCGGCTTCGTCGACCGGAACGCCAGCCTCGGCGGCCTTCTTCTTGATCTTGTCGCCAGCAGCCTTGCCCTCGGCGGGGGCGGCGGGCCATTCGCCGGTCAGCGCGGCGGTCAGGTCGTCGGCAACCACCGGCGGCCAGTCGCGACGCTCCCAGCTTGCGCCTTCGGCGGATTTCTTCACGTCCTGATCGGGATCACCGAGCGAGGCGAAGAAGGCAGCCCAGGCCGTATCGACCGAAGACGGGTCTTCGGCGAACTTGGCATAGAGCTGCTCGACATATTCGGCATTCGCGCCTTGCAGGAACTGCGAGGCATTGAACTGGTCGTTGGGGGATTGGTCGGTCATTTTCCTCACCTTCGGTCGGTGAAACAGGGATCTGTGGAACTCGAACGTCTATCAGCGGCCCATTGAACGGTTGGTTAAACGCTGGGCGCGTCTGGTGGCGGGGTCGCGCGGCGCGCGAACGCCCTCGCGACGGATACAGGGGTGGAACGGGACATGATGTAGGGTCCTTTCCTTCGCGCGCGGGGCCGGCACGGATACGTCGATACCGGCACCTGCAGTCCCGGGCATATTGCCTTCTGGGTCAATGATGTAGGTGCTGATGTCAGGACTTCCATGCAGGGCAGGGATGCGCGTGGTCTGAACTGCGATCGGTGAGCGGACGATCGCGACCGGAGCGAGGCCGCCAGGGGCGGGCTTTCCGGTGCGGTTGGCGACGCGCTCCGCCGCAAAAAAAGACCGGCCCCCGTCGCTGCTTTCAAGCAGGGCGCATGCGACCGTCCCCGAAACGGGGAGGGAGGCGCGCCGTGCGGTCCGCAGCGACATGGGTCCGGTCCTTTCCTTGGTCAGGATGCAGGGCCGCGTGCGCCGCGACCCCGCCTGTCTCAATGGGGCTTATTCGCCCTTGATTGCTTTCATCACCGCTTCGCCCAGCGTGGCGGGGCTGTCTGCGACGACGATACCAGCCGATTTCATGGCTTCGATCTTCGATTCCGCATCGCCCTTGCCGCCCGCGACGATCGCGCCGGCGTGGCCCATGCGGCGGCCGGGAGGGGCCGTGCGGCCAGCGATGAAGCCGGCGGTCGGCTTCCAGCGGCCTTTTTTCTTCTGCTCGGCGAGGAATTCCGCGGCTTCTTCTTCCGCCGAACCACCGATCTCACCGATCATGATGATCGATTCCGTTTCCGGATCGTCGAGGAACATGTCGAGCACGTCGATATGCTCGGTGCCCTTGATCGGGTCACCGCCGATGCCGACGGCCGAGGACTGGCCCAGACCCATGTCGGTGGTCTGCTTGACCGCCTCATAGGTCAGCGTGCCCGAGCGCGACACGACGCCGACCGAACCACGCTTGTGGATGTGGCCGGGCATGATGCCGATCTTGCAGGCGTCGGGCGTGATGACACCGGGGCAGTTCGGGCCGATCAGACGCGACTTGGAGTCGATCAGCGCGCGCTTGACCTTCATCATGTCGAGGACCGGGATCCCTTCGGTGATGCAGACGATCAGCTCCATTTCCGCGTCGATCGCTTCGAGGATCGAGTCAGCCGCGAAGGGCGGCGGAACGTAGATCACCGAGGCGTTCGCTTCGGTCTTGGCTTTTGCCTCGTGGACCGAGTTGAAGACCGGCAGGCCGAGATGCTCTTGGCCGCCTTTGCCGGGGGTCACGCCGCCGACCATCTTGGTGCCGTACGCGATTGCCTGCTCGGAGTGGAAGGTGCCCTGCGAGCCGGTGAAGCCCTGGCAGATGACCTTGGTGTTTTCGTTGACGAGAACTGCCATGATTCTTAGCCTTTCACCGCTTTGACGATTTTTTCTGCGCCATCCGACAGGTTGTCGGCGGCGATGACGTTCAGGCCGGAATTCGCGATGATTTCCTTGCCTTTTTCGACGTTGGTGCCCTCGAGGCGGACAACCAGCGGCACTTCGAGGCCGACTTCCTTCACCGCAGCGATCACGCCTTCGGCGATGATGTCGCAGCGCATGATGCCGCCGAAGATGTTCACGAGGATCCCTTTGACGTTCTTGTCCGAGGTGATGATCTTGAACGCTTCGGTCACTTTCTCTTTCGTGGCGCCACCGCCAACGTCGAGGAAGTTCGCAGGCTCGGCGCCGTAGAGCTTGATGATGTCCATCGTGGCCATTGCGAGGCCAGCGCCGTTCACCATGCAGCCGATCTCACCGTCGAGCGCGATGTAGTTGAGGTCGTATTTCGACGCTTCGAGCTCTTTGCTGTCTTCCTCGGTTTCGTCGCGCAGGGCGGCGATGTCCGAGTGACGGTAAACGGCGTTGCCGTCGAAGCCGAGCTTGGCGTCGAGAACCTTCAGGTTGCCGTCGGTCATGACGATCAGCGGGTTGATCTCGAGCATCTCCATGTCCTTCTCGACGAAGGCTTGGTAGAGCTTGCCGAGAAGGCCGACCATCTGCTTCACCTGCGGGCCTTCGAGGCCGAGCGAGAAGGCGACGCGGCGGCCGTGGAACGGCTGATAGCCGGTGGCCGGGTCGATCGAGAAGCTGAGGATTTTCTCGGGCGTGTTCGCCGCGACTTCCTCGATGTCCATGCCGCCTTCGGTGGAGGAGACGATCGAGACGCGCGAGGTCACGCGGTCGACGAGCAGAGCGAGATACAGCTCGCGCTCGATGTCGGAACCGTCTTCGATGTAGATGCGGTTGACCTGCTTGCCCGCCGGGCCGGTCTGGTGCGTCACGAGCGTCTTGCCGAGCATCTGCTTGGCGAGCGTTTCAGCCTCTTCGACCGATTTGGCGAGGCGGACACCGCCCTTTTCGCCGGCTTCGGCTTCCTTGAAGTGGCCCTTGCCGCGACCACCTGCGTGGATCTGCGCCTTGACGACCCAGAGCGGACCATCGAGTTCGCTGGCTGCGGTCTTCGCTTCTTCGGCCTTGAGGACGACACGGCCGTCCGAGACCGGTGCGCCATAGCTCTTGAGAAGCTGTTTGGCCTGATATTCGTGGATATTCATCCTTGGATACCCCATGCTGGTGCGATTTGAGGGGGTTCTAGGCTGTTAAGCGGGGCGGACAAACCGAAATCGCGACATTCTGCCCCACTCGCCCGGAAAAAGCGACATACGTGATCACAGCGCGGAAAGGTGTGATCACAAATTGGAAAATGCTGCGCTGTGGCATGGGAGGACTGGCACGACTCGGTTAATTGAACCTATCTGCGCTGAGGGCATCGGCAGGGATCGAATTTAGATGACGCAAGGGCAAGATATGCCGCGCTGGGGCGTGGTGGCGACGGTGGACGAGCCCGCGGCGCTGGTGGCCGCCTATGTCGCGCATCATCTGAGCATCGGCGCGAGCGAGGTCCACGTCTTCTTTGACCGCCCGAACCCCGAAGCCGAGGCGCTGCTCGACCCGGTCGATGGAGCGTTCATTCACCATTCCGGCGATGACGACTGGGCGCGAAGCTGGCGCAAGAAACGCCCCGCGCGCCATCAGGGCCGCCAGAAATACAATGCGACCCGCGCGCTGAACGAGACCAACCTGGATTGGATGATCCATTGCGACGCGGACGAGTTCGTGAGCCTCGCGCGCCCGCTCGAATGGGAGCTGGCGAAGACGGGGGAGCAGAAAGCGTGGCTGCGCTTGGAGGTCGACGAACGCTGCTATCTCGACCGCACTCTGGGCCCGGATATTTTCAGCGGTGTCTTTAGGCGACGCTGGGACGGATTTCAGGAGGACGGGCTGATGTTCTACGGCCTCCGGTCGCGCTTTCTGAAGAAGGGTCTCGCGGGCCATGTCGCCGGGAAACCCATCGTGCGGGCTAGGCGCGGCTATGCGATCGGGGTGCACTTCCCGCTGAAAGACTGGGACAGCAAGGAAAACGATCTTCCCTATCGGCCCAGCTATAACGGGCGGCTGATGCATTTCGACGGGCTGACGCCGTTGCATTTCCTCCTCAAGATGCTGCGCCGCGCCACGACCAAGGTGCAGGGGCAGCCAGTGCCCTATGTCGGGTCCCGCAAGGCGCAATTCGCTGCGGCCGCCGAGCGCGCCGCCGATCCAGCCGAGCTGATGAGCCTCTGGTGGGAGGTGCAGGGGATGCGCGATTACGAGGCCGATGAGCTGGAAACCCACGAGCTGCTGATCCGACCCGAAGTGAAGATCGCGACTGAGACCCGTGCGCTCTTCGGCGACGAGGTCGATCTTTCGCCAGCCGCCTTCGATCGCGCGCTGCTTCTCCATGAGGCCGAGCTGATCGCGCGGCTGCGCGAGGAATTCGGCTTCGACCCGGAGCCGCTCGTCAGTTCAGCGTGAACATCATCATGCCGGTGCGTCCGCCAACCAACCGCGAAAAGCGCGTCCAGTTCTCGGGCGTCAGCATCGGCGTGTCGGTGAAATAGGGATCGAGGGCCCAACCCTGAACCACTCCGGTCAGCGGCAGCGGAGTGGGATTTTCCAGCCACGCGCCCAGATCGACCCCGACCGGCACACGCCAGAAGGGGAAGGACTTCTCGCTCGTCAGCAGCGCCTCGCCATCGCTCAGCACGCCCCGCCATGTTTCTCCCAGACCGTCGGGAAATTCCACGCTAAGCGCCTGATCCTGCGCGTCGCTCGGAATCCATTCCGCCTGATTGTCGGTCTCGGCCTCAGCCAGATCCCAGAACTGCCGGTTATCCGCAATCATCGCCAGCCAATGATCCCGCGCGGCACGGGTGCGCGTCGGATCGGGCTTCTGGTGGAGCATATCGAGCACCGCCGCCGCCGGGTCGATGAAGCTGAACATCATCAGACCGTCCAGCGACGTGGCTTGCCCGGTCCCCATCGCCTTGTCGCGCGCGTCCACGAGTTTCGCATAGGTGGCCATCACGCGGGCGATGGCCGGTTCAGGGTCGAAGGCCAAGATTAGCTCGCCCACGCCCGAGACCAGATGCGTATAGGCCGAAAGCCAGGCCGCATCCGCATTGTCGAAGCGCACGATCCGCGAAGCACCGGCTTCGGCCTCCGGTGCGCGGGGCATGAAGGCGCCGCGCAACAGCGTCACCGCGTCCTCGCCGTCGTCACGCGTGCCATTGCCGTTCAGGTCAAACCAGAGATCGTTCAGGTCGATCGCAAGACCGAACTCCGGTCCATCGGCCAGCCCGTCGAGCGCGGTCTTGGCGCGATCCATGCCGGCGATCAGCGCCTCGCTTTCGCGCGGGACCGCGTCGGCGGTGAAGGTTTCGCGCGGCGCGTCGCGCCTGCCGGGAAGGTTGCCCACGAAGGGCATCAGCACACGAGCGCCGCCTGCTTCCAGCTGCCAGCGCATCGTCGCCTCGAGGCTCGCGAGGAATTCCAGCCCGCCGAGCGCGAAACGGTCCTTCGGGTCAAGCGCGTCCTGCGATTGCAGATCGGCGAGCACCGGCGCGATCCCCTCTGCCCCGATCCGCGCCGAGATTGGATCGGCGGCAGGTGCCTCGCTTCGCGCGATCTTGGCGGTCACCGGCCCGTCTTGCGCATGCGTGGTGATCGGTGAAAGGGCGAGAAGAACGGCAAGGCACGGGGCGAGACGGGCGGAACACATGGCACTCTCCAAAACAAAGGGCGCGCCAGTAAAGGCGCGCCCCAAGATTGGATCAGTCCTGGCTTTCGATCAAGCGAGCGTGCTGTCGATGCCCTTGCAGGCGGCCACGAGGCCTTTGACTGCGTCGACCGACTTGTCGAACATCGCCTGCTCGTCCTTGTTGAGCTTGATGTCGATGACCTTCTCGATGCCTTTGGCGCCGATCACGGTCGGCACGCCGACATAGAGACCGTCGAGGCCGAGCGCACCTTTGACGTAAGCCGCGCAGGGCAGAACGCGCTTCTGGTCTTTCAGGTAGGCTTCCGCCATCTCGATCGCCGAGGTGGCCGGAGCGTAGAAGGCCGAACCGGTCTTCAGCAGGCCCACGATCTCTGCGCCACCGTCACGGGTGCGCTGGATGATCGCGTCGAGCTTTTCCTGCGTGGTCCAGCCCATCTGCACGAGGTCGGGCAGCGGGATGCCGCCAACGGTCGAGTAGCGTGCGAGCGGCACCATCGTGTCGCCGTGACCGCCGAGCACGAAGGCGTTCACGTCACGCATCGAGACGCCGAATTCCAGCGACAGGAAGTGACGGAAACGAGCCGAGTCCAGAACGCCCGCCATGCCGACGACTTTCTCTGCGGGCAGGCCGGAGAATTGCTGCAGCGCCCAGACCATCGCATCGAGCGGGTTGGTGATGCAGATGACGAACGCGTCCGGCGCGTGCGCTGCGATGCCTTCGCCGACCGATTTCATGACCTTGAGGTTGATGCCCAGCAGATCGTCGCGGCTCATGCCCGGCTTGCGCGGAACGCCAGCCGTCACGATGCAGACATCCGCGCCCGCGATACCGGCGTAATCGTTGGTCCCCTTGAAGGAGCCGTCGAAGCCCTCGGACGGGCCCGATTCCGCGATGTCGAGCGCTTTGCCCTGCGGCGTACCTTCGGCGATATCGAACAGAACGACGTCACCGAGTTCCTTGATGGCGGCGAGATGGGCGAGCGTGCCGCCGATCTGGCCGGCGCCGATAAGGGCGATCTTGGGTCTGGCCATTTGGTCCTCCGGGTGGATGGATTGGAAAATAGATCGCAGGTGGAGTAGCCCTTTGGCTCGCAAAGGGCAAGGGCGCTGCGCTGCGGCGACGCTGTTTGTATGCACTCGTATGCCGAAACTGGTTCCGCACACTGACGTGCGGTTCCGTTTCGTCACGCGCCGTGTCAGCAAGGGGGCAAGACGGGGCAGAGCGATTCTGTGACCCGCAGGGAAGGGAGCATCCGAATGGAGTTGAGCCTACTCGGTTGGGCGCTGGCGCTGCTCGCCGCGGTGATGGTGGGGCTGTCGAAAGGCGGCATCCCGATGGCGGCCTCGATCTCGGTCCCGGTCCTGACGATCGTGATGGACCCGGTCGCGGCGGCGGGGCTGTTGCTGCCGGTCTATATTGTCGCGGACATGTTCGGTCTCTGGGCCTATCGCAAGCATTTCGACAAGCGGGTGCTCGCGATCATGATCCCGGCCACGACGATCGGGATCGGCATCGGCTGGGCCACAGCCGAGGTCGTGTCAGAACGCTGGGTGACGCTGATGGTGGGGGTGATCGGCGCGCTCTTCGCTCTGAACGCGCTGTTCCGGC
Source organism: Thioclava sp. F36-6 (assembly GCF_002020305.1). Lineage (NCBI taxonomy): Bacteria > Pseudomonadati > Pseudomonadota > Alphaproteobacteria > Rhodobacterales > Paracoccaceae > Thioclava > Thioclava sp. F36-6. Next base: position 761,767 of record NZ_MPZX01000001.1, read on the forward strand.
ATCGGCATGGCGCGCGGCAGGAGGCGAAAGTCGCACCGGGCCTGTTCTGGGGCACCATCGCAGGCTTCACCAGCTTCGTCAGCCATTCGGGCGCGCCGCCCTTTCAGGCCTACACAATCCCGCTGAACCTGCCGAAACAGGTCTTTGCGGGCACGGCGACGGTTCTCTTTACCTATGTGAACCTTGCGAAACTCGGCCCCTTCATCGCGCTGGGCGAGGTGAACTGGGACAGCCTCGGCACCGCGTTGATCCTGGCGGTTCCTGCCTCGGCCTCGGTATTCCTTGGTGTCTGGCTTGTGAAGCGCATGCCCACGGAGATCTTCTTCAAGGTCGTGATCTGGGCGCTTCTGCTGATCTCGCTGAAGCTGATCCAGCAAGCGATCACCGGGTGAGGGCGGCGCCTAGAGCGCCGCGTCCTTTTCCTTGAGCGTCCCGTCGAGCTCCTCGAACGCCTCGCCCGAGGCGATCAGACAACTCACGCCATCCGCCGGTGTGACTATGATCGTCCAATTGCCCGCCTCGGCTGCGAAAATCTCCAGCACGGAGTTATTCGCGGAGAGCGCCACCATGCGGCGGCTCTCGTGATATTTCGCTTCGAGATTGGCCACGATCTCATCTCGCTTGCCGCAGGCGCGCGACGGATCAGACGGGTCCCGCGTCTCTCCGTAAGAAGCCTGTGCGAAGCCGATCGCTGCGGCCAGGCCGAGCGTTAGCACGTAAGTTTTGTTCAGCATTTTGATCCCTCTGAGGTCATCATCAAAGAGTGACGGCCCAGCTGTCAAGAAAGCTTTACGTCGGGGCGCAGGAACGCTGGATGCTGTGTTTATTCTGCGTTGCGGCAAATCGGGTCTTGCCGATTCTGTCTCATTCGTGCGATTTGGCGAAAGAAAATTGCGAGATGGAGAATCAAATGGCCTGCCCGACCCGTTCCGTGCTCTACATTCCCGGCTCGAAAGAGCGTGCGCTGGAGAAGGCCACCGGGCTTGCCTGCGACGCGATCATCTTCGATCTTGAGGACGCCGTGGCGATCGAGGAGAAGGCCAACGCGCGCGCGCTGCTCGCGAAGACGCTGACCGAGGTCGATTACGGTCCGCGCATGAAGATCGTGCGGATCAACGGGCTCGACACCGAATGGGGGCGCGAGGATGTGCTGGCCTTCGCCGACGCGATCCGCAACGGCGCCAAGGTCGATGCGATCCTGATCCCTAAGGTTTCCACCCCCGCCGATCTCGTCGAGGTGGCGGACCTGATTCAGGGCGTGCCGCTCTGGGCGATGATGGAGACCGCGCTGGGGATGCTCAACGCGGGCGATATCGCGGCCTATCCGCGGCTCGAAGGCATGGTGATGGGCACAAACGATCTCGCGAAGGAGCTCGGGAGCCGTTTCCGCGCCGACCGTCTGCCGATGCTTCCGGGGCTGGGCCTGTGCCTGCTGGCCGCGAAAGCGCATGGCAAGATCATCGTCGACGGCGTCTATAATGCCTTCAAGGATGACGAGGGGCTCAAAGCCGAATGCGAGCAGGGCCGCGACATGGGCTTTGATGGCAAGACGCTGATCCACCCGGCGCAACTCGAGGTCTGCAATGCGGCGTTCGCGCCCTCCGAGGCCGAGATCGACCTCGCCCGACGTCAGATCGCTGCCTTCGAGGAAGCCGAGAAAGCGGGGCAGGGTGTCGCGGTCGTGGATGGAAAGATCGTCGAAAATCTGCATATCGTCACGGCGCGGCAAGTCCTCGCCAAGGCGGAGGCGATTGCCGCGCTTGGCAGCTAAGAGGCAATCGCAATGGCACTACTCATCCTCGGCGTCCTGATCTGGTCGCTCGCACATCTGGCAAAACGGATCTTTCCGGGCTTCCGGCGCGCGCTCAAAGGGGCCGAGCGTCCGATGGTCGCCGCGCTTCTCCTGATCAGCCTCGTTCTGATGTTCGTCGGCTGGCGCGCCGCCGATCCGGTCTTCTACCTCTGGACGCCGAACGCGGCGCTCAAGGGGATCAACAACCTGCTGATGATCTTCGCGGTCTATCTGTTCGCGGTCTCGGGCATGAAGCTCTGGCTCAGCGGCAAGATCCGTCACCCGCAGCTGACCGGCGTGAAGACCTGGGCCTTCGCGCACCTTCTGGTCAATCCGACCCTGCCGGGGATCATCCTGTTCGGCGGTCTGCTCGCCTGGGCGGTGGTCGAAGTCATCCTGATCAACAAGAAGTCGAAGCCCGCCAAGGTCACGCCCGAGGTGAAGATGGGCAAGGAGATCGGCGGCATCGTCGGCACGCTGGTCCTCTATGGCCTGATCGCCTCGATCCACATCTGGTTCGGCCACAACCCGTTCGGAGCCTGATATGCAGATCTACCGCCTTCTGACCGAGGAAGACACCTCGGCCTTCTGTCACAAGGTCAGCCTCGCGCTGTCCAAGGGCTGGGTGCTCTATGGCGATCCGCAATATGCCTACGATCAGGCGAATGGCGTGATGCGCTGTGCCCAGGCCGTGACCAAAGAGATCGAGGGTGAGTATCACCCCGACATGAAGCTGGGAGAGCAATGATGGGCAAGACCAATCCGGGCCGTTTCTTCGAGGATTACAAGCTGGGCGACGTGATCCGTCACGCCGTCCCGCGCACCGTCGCGGAAGGGGAGCGCGCGCTCTATCACGCGCTCTACCCGGCGCGCCATGCGCTCTATTCATCGGACGAATTCGCCGCGGCTTGCGGATTGGATGGCTCGCCCCTCGACGATCTGATCGCGTTCCACGTCGTGTTCGGCAAGACGGTCCCGGATGTCTCGCTGAACGCGGTCGCCAATCTTGGCTATGCGGAAGGGCGCTGGCTGAAGCCGGTCTATCCCGGCGACACGCTGCGCTCGGAATCCGAGGTGATCGGGGTCAAGCAGAACTCCAACGGCAAGTCCGGCGTGGTCTATGTCCGCACCCGCGGGCTGAACCAGGTGGGCGAGACCGTGCTGGAATATGTCCGCTGGGTGATGGTGCGCAAAGGCGATCTGGATGCGCCTGCGCCCGAGACCGTGCTGCCCGATCTGGCATCGGTCGTGGCGCCTGCGGATCTGGTGATCCCGGAGGGGCTGAGCTTCAACGATTATGATTTCGATCTGGCGGGCGAGCCGCATCGCTGGGGCGATTACGAGATCGGCGAAAAGATCGACCATGTGGACGGCGTGACCATCGAGGAAGCCGAGCACATGATCGCCACGCGCCTGTGGCAGAACACCGCCAAGGTGCATTTCGACGCGACATTCCGCGAGGACGGCCAGCGTCTGATCTATGGCGGTCATGTGATCTCGATGGCCCGCGCGCTGTCCTTCAACGGGCTGGCGAACGCGCAGATGATCGTGGCGCTCAATGGCGGGGCGCATGCCAATCCCTGCTTCTCGGGCGATACGGTGAAGGCATGGTCGGAAGTTCTCGACAAGGCCGAGACCGGCGCGCCCGGTGTGGGTGCGATCCGTCTGCGTCTGGTCGCCGTGAAGCAGGGCGCGCCCGAGTTCGCCTATAAGGGAGAAGACGGCAAATACCTGCCCGAGGTCCTGCTCGATCTCGACTACTGGGCACTGATGCCGATCTGATCCCGGCTCGAGAGACTCACTCGCGGGGGCAGGGCGCCCGCGAGCGTTAACATGTGATCACGCACAGAATTTATGTGATCACAAAGCGAATTTTTCGCCGCTCTTTATGCGTAAATGACAGGTTTTCAAGCTTGCCCCCCGTGACTTGGGAGAAATTTACGCTACTAAAAGAGCCAATTCCGGCCAGCTCCGCGCCAGCGCGTGCCTCCGATAGAGGCCGACGAGAGCGCCGAGCCCAGCGAAAAGGGACCGATCATGGCTGAAGCGAAACAGGTTGAGCGTCCGCTTTCCCCGCACCTTCAAATTTACCGCCCGCAGATGACGTCTTTCTCGTCGATCATGACGCGGATCACCGGCAACGGGATCATCGTCGGCGTGCTGCTGCTCGTCTGGTGGCTTCTCGCCGCTGCGACCAGCCCCGAGTACTTCAACTTCGTGAACGCGATCGCGACCTCGTGGTTCGGCGATCTCGTCTTCACTCTGTCGCTGCTGGGCGTCTGGTATCACTACCTCGCCGGCATCCGGCACCTCATCTTCGATGCGGGTAAATACATGGACATCAAATCCGCCGAGATGCTCGGCTGGATCTGCACCATCGGTTCGGTCGTGCTGACCGTGCTGACCCTCATCATCATCCAATTCTGACGGAGGCCCTCATGCGTTACCTCACCGACCGCAAGCGCGCCGTGGGCAAGGGCGCCTCGGGCACCGGCCCCGAGCATCACTGGTGGATGTCGGCCTCGGCCGTGGCTCTCGCCTTCATGATCCCGACCTGGCTCTACATCGTCGGCACCACGCTCGGCGCCGATCAGCAGACCGTGATCACGACCTTCTCGCAGCCCTTCCCGGCCATCCTGACCGCGCTGGTCGTGATCGTCGGCATGCGCCACTTCGCGAAGGGCACCGAGATCTGGATCGAGGACTACATCCACGGCACCGCCGCAAAGGCGACCAAGATCGCGATGCATTCGCTGGCTTACGTGATCATGGCGACCGCACTCTATGCACTCGGCAAGATGGTCTTCATCGGCCTTCTGCTGGGCAACTGAACGGGACGAGATAATGGCTGCTTACGAATACGAAACGCATAATTACGACGTGGTCGTGGTCGGCGCCGGTGGCTCGGGTCTGCGCGCCACGCTCGGCATGGCCGAACAAGGCCTGCGCACCGCCTGCGTGACCAAGGTCTTCCCGACCCGCTCGCACACGGTCGCCGCACAGGGCGGTATCGCCGCCAGCTTGGGCAATATGGGCCCGGACAGCTGGCAGTGGCACATGTACGACACGATCAAGGGCTCGGACTGGCTCGGCGATAACGACGCGATGGAATACCTCGCGCGTCACGCCCCCAAGGCCGTCTACGAGCTGGAACACTACGGCGTGCCGTTCTCGCGCACCGAAGAGGGCAAGATCTACCAGCGTCCCTTCGGCGGCCACACCACCGAATACGGTGAAGGCCCGCCCGTGCAGCGGACCTGTGCTGCCGCGGACCGCACCGGTCACGCGATCCTGCACACGCTCTACGGTCAGTCGCTGAAGAACAACGCCGAGTTCTACATCGAATATTTCGCAATCGACCTGATCATGTCCGATGACGGGCAGTGTCAGGGCGTCGTCTGCTGGAAGCTCGACGACGGCACGATGCACGTCTTCAACGCGAAGATGGTTGTGCTGGCGACCGGCGGTTACGGCCGCGCCTACTTCTCGGCCACCTCGGCCCATACCTGCACCGGCGACGGTGGCGGCATGGTCGCGCGGGCCGGTCTCGCGCTGCAGGACATGGAGTTCGTTCAGTTCCACCCGACCGGCATCTATGGCTCGGGCTGCCTGATCACCGAAGGCGCACGCGGCGAGGGTGGTTACCTGACCAACTCCGAAGGCGAGCGCTTCATGGAACGCTACGCGCCGACCTATAAGGATCTGGCGTCGCGCGACGTGGTGTCTCGCTGCATGACGATGGAGATCCGCGAAGGCCGCGGTGTGGGCGAGCACAAGGACCACATCTTCCTGAACCTCAGCCACCTTCCGCCGGAAGCCCTGGCCGAGCGTCTGCCGGGCATCTCGGAATCGGCGAAAATCTTCGCCGGTGTCGACGTCACGAAAGAGCCGATCCCGGTTCTGCCGACCGTTCACTACAACATGGGCGGCATTCCGACGAACTACCACGGCGAGGTCATCAACCCGAAAGAGGGCGACCCCGATGCGATCGTGCCCGGCCTGATGGCCGTGGGCGAGGCGGGCTCGGCGTCTGTGCACGGTGCGAACCGTCTGGGCTCCAACTCGCTGATCGACCTCGTGGTCTTCGGCCGTGCCGCTGCGATCCGCGCTGGCAAGGTCGTCGACGCGGATGCGTCCAACCCGGTCATCCCGAAAGCCAAGATCGATGCGATCTTCGAGCGCTTCGACAAGGTGCGCTACGCCGATGGCGGCACGCCGACTGCCGAGCTGCGCCTCGAGATGCAGCGCACGATGCAGGCGGATGCGGCGGTGTTCCGCACCGACAAGACGCTGGCCGAGGGTGTCGAGAAGATGAAGGCGGTCGCCGCCAAGCTCGACGATCTCAAGGTCACCGACCGCTCGCTGATCTGGAACTCGGACCTGATGGAAACGCTGGAACTCGAGAACCTGATGCCGAACGCGCTGGCGACCATCGTCGGAGCCGAGGCGCGCAAGGAAAGCCGCGGGGCGCACGCCCACGAGGACTATCCCGATCGCGACGACACCGAATGGCGCAAGCACTCGATTATGCATGTCGAAGGCGCGAACGTCGATCTGACCTTCCGCCCGGTCCACATGGACCCGCTGACCCCCGAGGATCAGGGCGGGATCGAGATCAAGAAGATCGCGCCGAAGAAGCGGGTCTACTGATGCGTCACGCACCGGCATATGGGCTTCTCGCGGCAGGGCTTGGCCTTGCCGCCTGCGGCCCTATTCCGGTCGAGCAGGCAGAGCGCCAGTGCTACGCCCAGTTCGCGCCCAAACCGCCCATCTCGGGCGAGGCGGGCATGGGGGTGACCAGTGACGGCTTCCGCTCGAACATGAAGGTCGAGCTCAATGTCGGGGCCTATGTGCAGGGCGATCCCTCTGCGGCCTACGACTCCTGCGTTTTCAGAAAATCCGGCCGAATGCCCACGCGGCCGCTCTATTCGTACTGACGGAAAGGGGACCAACCATGGTTCAGTTCACGCTTCCGAAGAATTCCAAGATCCGCGTCGGCAAGACCTGGCCGAAGCCGGATGGCAAGAATATCCGCAAGTTCCAGATCTATCGCTGGGACCCGGATACCGGGGAGAACCCGCGTCTCGACACCTATTTCATTGATATGGATAAGTGCGGGCCGATGGTTCTCGATGCGCTCTTGAAGATCAAGAACGAGATCGACCCGACGCTGACCTTCCGCCGCTCCTGCCGCGAAGGCATCTGTGGCTCCTGCGCGATGAACATCGACGGGATCAACACGCTGGCCTGTATCTACGGCCTCGACGAGGTCAAGGGCGACGTGAAGATCTACCCGCTGCCGCACATGCCGGTGGTGAAAGACCTGATCCCCGACCTGACCATGTTCTACGCCCAGCACGCGTCGATCATGCCGTGGCTCGAGACCAAGACGAACCGTCCCGAGAAGGAATGGCGTCAGTCGATCGAGGATCGCAAGAAGCTCGACGGTCTGTATGAATGCGTCATGTGCGCATCCTGCTCGACCTCCTGCCCGAGCTACTGGTGGAACGGCGACAAGTATCTCGGCCCGGCAGCGCTGCTGCACGCCTATCGCTGGATCATCGACAGCCGCGACGAAGCGACGGCAGAGCGTCTCGATCAGCTCGAAGACCCCTTCAAGCTCTATCGTTGCCACACGATCATGAACTGCACCAAGACCTGCCCGAAAGGTCTGAACCCGGCGAAAGCGATCGCCGAGATCAAGCGGATGCAGGTCAACCGGGTCGTCTGATCCGATGCATATATTGGGGTGAGCCTATGGTTCACCCTCAACGATTTGTGGAAGGGGCGGCGCGAGCCGCCCTTTTTGCTGCGTTGCGGCAAATGCATATCGCACATGCAGCATTTTGGGTTTGAATCCGCGGAAAAATCCCTAAATCGGGTGTCAGGGAGGAACTCGAAACGTGACTGGAGAGAGTTCCATGGTCGACATCGTCAAATTCCCCAAAGGGGCGCAACCGATCCAGGTGGCCGAAGAGCATCTGGCTTACTACACCCCTGAGAAGTCCACGCCCGTATTCATCCCGACTGCGAAGACCGAAAATACCGACGGTCTCGAAGCGGTTGAGCTGATGTACGAGTATTACACCGCGGCTTGAGCGGTGACCTCCCGAATAGTTCTGTCGTGACTACCCCGGCTTCGGTCGGGGTTTTTCTTTGCGCCTTTCGCTCTTAGCCGGGGCAGGGCAGAGTGGCCGCAACAAGGAGGGAGTCCCATGCATCCGACGCCCGAGCACGCCGCGCCCGAAGACGCCCAAGCCCGCCGCGATGTCGCCCCGGTGATCTGTTACCCGACCGATGCGCTGCCCGTGCCGGACCTGTACGCCTATCGCGCCGCGCGGGAAGGCTGGGAGAAGGTCGCCGATCTGCGCGTGCCCCCGCGCGAGGCGCTGGCCTTCGACGTACCCGCCGGACATTTCTTCCGCATCGCTTCGGTCGAGGGGCCGCAGGTGGGCGATCTGAACCTGTTCTCGGCGGACCTGTCCGAGCGGTTCTATTCCGGCAAGACGCGCGCGCTACATGGCACGCATCTCAGCCGCGGCGACCAAATGTGGTCAGGCTTTCCAACGATGCGCCCGCTGGCGACGATCACCGAGGATACGCTCGACTGGTATGGCATCGACGCATTCGGCGGCTCGGTCCATGACGTGATCGGGACGCGCTGCGATCCCTACACGCATTGCCTGCTGTCCGATGGCGGGCAGTATCACCATTGCTGCCATTCGAACCTGACCCGTGCGCTGGCCGAGGCCCGCGATCTGCCGCTGCGCGAGGCGGAGCCGCTGGTGCATGACGTGCTCAACGTCTTCATGTGCACCGGCTTCACCCGCGACACCGGGCAATATTTCATGAAGGCGAGCCCGGTGCGGCCCGGAGATTACCTCGAATTCTTCGCAGAGACCGATCTGCTGGGCGTGCTCTCGGCCTGTCCGGGCGGGGATTGCTCGTCCGAGCACAGCTCGGATACGGCGGCCTGCTATCCGCTGGGCGTCGAAATCTACCGTCCGAAATCAGCGCCCGAAGGCTGGGCGCCGCCTGCGCCCAACGCTTACGACCGCAGCCACGGGCTTTAACGGTTCGAGGTCAGCGAGACGAAGACTTCCTCCAGCCCCGGCTGTTCGCTCGCGATGTCGCGAATCTCGACATCAGCGGCGCGCAGCGCATCGAGGATATCTTCCGCCGAGGTCTGCTCGCGCGAATAGGAAAACGCCATCTGGCCGCCCGGGCGGGTCTCCATGGTGACGCCTTCGGGCAGGCGAATCTCTTGGCTGACCTCTTTGCGCGGCTCGACCACCAGCGCCTTGCGGTCCATCCGCTTGAGCAGGTTCGGCGTGGTGTCGCGCACGATCAGCTCGCCATTGTTGATGATGGCGATCTCGTCGCACATTTCCTCGGCTTCCTCGAGATAGTGCGTCGTCAGGATGATCGTCATACCCTGCTCGTTGAGCTTGCGCACATTGCGCCAAAGCATCGCGCGCAGCTCGATATCGACGCCTGCGGTCGGCTCGTCCAGCACGAGGATCTGCGGGCGGTGCACCAGCGCCTTGGCCAGCAATAGCCGTCGCTTCATCCCGCCCGAGAGGTTGCGCGCATAGGCCTCGGCCTTGTCCGACAGGCCCACCAGTTCGAGAATCTCATCGGTCCAGCGCTCGGATTTCGGCACGCCGTAAAGCCCCGCCTGCATCTCCAGCGCCGCGCGCGGCGTGAAGAACGGGTCCATGTTCAGCTCCTGCGGCATCACCCCGATGGCGGCGCGCGACTGGCGCGGATTCACGTCCTGATCGAATCCCCAGATCACGACGCGCCCGTCGGTTTTCTTCACCAGACCCGCAAGGATGTTGATCAGCGTCGACTTGCCCGCCCCGTTCGGCCCCAGCAGCCCGAAGATCGAGCCTTCCGGGATCGACAGGTCGAGCCCCTTCAGCGCTTCCTTCGGTTCCTGCTTCTTGCCGCCTGCATAGGTCTTGCGCAGCCCGGTAACTTCGATTGCCTGCTGTTCCAACTTGCCCCGCCTTTCGCGATTGCTAGAATGAAGCCCAAATTCAGGGCGCGGTTTTCGTGCCTTATATAGACGGAGCATCCATGACTGCCACCCATTCGCCTAATGCCCCCGAGGCACCCGAGACCGAGGTCGTTACCACCTGGAAGGTCGCCTGCGATGGCGGCGAGGGGGCGTTGGGTCATCCGCGCGTCTGGCTGTCGATCCCGCGTGACACCGGTTTCGTCGAATGCGGCTATTGCGACAAGAAATATGTGATCGACCGCGATCACGCGCATGACGATCACTGAACCACTTTTGCCAGCAGAGCGTGCGGCGCGGGTGAAAGCCAGCGCGGCGCGGCTCGACTTCGAGGATCCGTCGCTGTTTCGCGACGCCTTCGCGCGGCTTTTCGCGGTCCATCCCGAGCTTGATCAGGTGTTGCCCAACAGCGAAGGCGGGCAGCAGCTGAAATATGCCGCGATGATGGAGGTGATCCTCTCCACGCTCGATCCACCCGAGGAGCAGGAGCTGGAACTGCCCGGCCTCGGCCAGATGCATGTGCTGTTCGGAGCCGAGCCGGACTATTACGTTTGGCTGTCAGAGGCAGTGATCGCTGGCCTCGCGGCCAAGCTGGGCGATCACTGGACGCCCGAACTGGCCTCCGACTGGGCCGAGTTGTTCAGCAAGGTCTCGGCTCAGATGATGACCGGGGCCGCGGCGCTGGAAGATCAGCTCTAGGCACCGGTCTGCCTGCCGCGCCTCACTTATCCTTCTTCGCCGCCGCCTTCATCCGTTCGAGCAGCGCAGCCTTCGGGTCTTTCTTCCCGTACGGCGTCTTGTCACTGCCATAGGCGTTATGCTCGGCATGTTTGGGCGTGTTCTTCGGCGGCCTTGCGCCACCCATTTTGGAATAATCCATCGGTTCGATCCTTTGCGGTTGCCGCTTGAGATGGGGGATTTCAGGGGAGCTGGCAAGAGGAAGCTTTGCCATGAGGGACGCGCCCGAGCCTCGGTTGGGCGCTTTGATCCCTTGGAAGGTCGGGCGCGGCCCTCCGCTTCCAGCATCCCCGATCCTCTTCCCCTCCGCACCCCCCTGTGGCACAACCGGGGCCAACGCGCGAAGGAGGGCTCTCGCAATGGCATTCGGCAAAGGCTGTCACCTGCATCTTATCGACGGTTCGGCCTTCATTTTCCGCGCCTATCACGCGCTGCCGCCGCTCACGCGCAAGTCCGACGGGCTGCCGATCGGGGCGGTCGCGGGCTTTTGCAACATGCTTTGGAAGTACATCGAAGACGCCAAGGGCTCGGACGCGCCGACCCATGCGGCGGTGATCTTCGACAAGGGCAGCCACACCTTCCGCAACGACCTCTACGATCAATACAAGGCCAATCGCGACGAGATGCCCGAGGAGCTGCGCCCGCAGATCCCGCTGACCCGTGACGCGACCAAGGCGTTCAACATCGCCTGCGAGGAACTGGCCGGCTACGAGGCCGACGACATCATCGCGACGCTGGCGCGGCAGGGCCGCGAGGCGGGCGGCCGCGTGACGATCATCTCCTCGGACAAGGACCTGATGCAGCTCGTCGGCGGCGGGGTCGAGATGTTCGACGCGATGAAGAACCGCGCCATCGGCGTCGAGGAGGTCGAGGCCAAGTTCGGCGTCGGCCCCGAGCGCGTGATCGACGTGCAGGCGCTGGCCGGCGACTCGGTCGACAACATCCCCGGCGCGCCCGGGATCGGCGTGAAGACCGCGGCGCTTCTCATCAACGAATATGGCGATCTGGACACGCTGCTGGAGCGCGCCTCCGAGATCAAGCAACCCAAGCGCCGCGAGACGCTGATCGAGAAGGCCGACCAGATTCGCCTCTCGAAACAGCTCGTGACGCTCGACGATCAGACACCCATCGAGTTCACGCTCGACGATCTGGAAATCCGCGAGCCCGATGTCGACACGCTGATGGGCTTCCTCAACGAGATGGAATTCCGCACGCTGACCCGCCGCGTGGCGGAGAAATTCGGCGCCGAGCCGCCGGCCGCGCCGGAAGTCTCTGACGTGCCCGCCAGCCATGACAACGCTACGCCCGAGGTCGAGCAGCCGCCCTTCGATCCTGACAGCTATGTCTGCATCCGCGACGCCGAGACGCTGACGCAATGGCTCGATGAGGCCCGCGCCAAGGGCTGGGTTGCGGTCGATACCGAGACGACCTCGCTCAACGAGATGCAAGCCGATCTGGTCGGCGTGTCGCTCGCCATCGAGGCGGGGAAAGCGGCCTATCTGCCACTCGGGCACAGCAAAGGCGAAGGCGATCTGTTCGGCGGAGCCGAGCGCGCCGAGGGGCAGATGGACCTCAAAGAGGCGCTCGCGCTGCTCAAGCCCGTGCTCGAGGATTCCGCGATCCTCAAGATCGGCCAGAACATGAAGTACGACTTCAAGATCTTCGCCCGCCACGGCATCCGCGTTGCGCCCATCGACGACACGATGCTGATGTCCTACGCGATGTTCTCGGGGCTGCATGGCCATGGGATGGATGCGCTCTCGGATCGCTACCTCAATCACCAGCCGATCCCGATCAAGGAGTTGATCGGCTCTGGCAAGAGCCAGATCACCTTCGACAAGGTCGAGATCGACAAGGCCACCCGCTACGCCGCCGAGGATGCCGATATCACGCTGCGCCTCTGGCAGCAGTTCAAGCCGCGCCTCCATCGCGAACAGGTCACTACCGTCTACGAGACGCTGGAGCGCCCGATGGTCCCGGTGCTCGCCGATATGGAAATGGCCGGCGTGAAGGTCGACGCCTCGGTGCTCTCGCGCATGTCCAATGCCTTCGCACAAAAGATGGCGCAGCTCGAAGACGAGATCGCCGAGATCGCGGGCCAGCCCTTCAATGTCGGCTCGCCGAAACAGCTGGGCGAGATCCTGTTCGACACGATGGGCGTCGAGGGCGGCAAGAAGGGCAAGACCGGAGCCTATGGCACCGGGGCGGACGTGCTCGAAGACGTGACGACGATGGAAGACACCAACCCGCAGGCTGCGAAGCTGGCGGCACGGGTGCTCGACTGGCGGCAGATCTCGAAACTGAAATCGACCTATACGGATGCGCTGCAAACCCATGTGAACCCGGATACGGGCCGCGTTCACACTTCCTATTCCATCGCGGGCGCGAATACCGGGCGTCTGGCTTCGACCGATCCGAACCTGCAGAACATCCCCGTGCGCTCCGAGGAAGGCCGCCGCATCCGCGAGGCGTTCGTCGCGCGCGACGGCTGCAAGATCGTCTCGCTCGACTATAGCCAGATCGAGTTGCGCATTCTCGCCCATGTCGCGGACCTTCCCGAGATGCGCGAAGCCTTCAAGGACGGCCTGGACATTCACGCAGCCACCGCGTCGGAGATGTTCGACGTGCCGCTGGATCAGATGACGCCCGAAATCCGCCGCCAGGCGAAAGCGATCAATTTCGGGGTGATCTACGGGATTTCGGGCTTCGGTCTCGCGCGCAACCTGCGCATCCCGCGCGCCGAGGCGCAGGGCTTCATCGACCGCTATTTCGAGCGTTTCCCCGGTATCCGCAAATACATGGACGACACCGTGGCCTTCGCGAAAGAGCACAAATTCGTCCAGACCCTGTTCGGGCGCAAGATCCACACGCCGGATATCGGCGCGAAGGGACCGTCGGCGGGCTTCGCCAAGCGTGCGGCGATCAACGCGCCGATCCAAGGGGCGGCCGCCGATATCATCCGCCGCGCTATGGTGCGGATGCCTCAGGCGATCGAGGGCATTCCCGCGCGGATGCTGCTACAGGTGCATGACGAACTGATCTTCGAGGTCGAGGAGGCCGCGATCGACGATCTGATCAAGACCGCCCGTGCCACGATGGAAGGCGCGGCGGAGCCTGTGATGAAACTCTCCGTGCCGCTCGTCGTCGATGCGGGGCAGGGCGATAGCTGGGCCGCCGCTCACTGAGCCGCGGGCTGACGCACCAGCAGATTGGTCACGCGCCGTGCAAACGGCGCGACGATCAGCACCGACGGGTAGGACAGCATCCAGCTGGACACCCAGCTTGCCACCCACAGCGTCGTGAAGTCTTCCACCATCCCCGTCGCGCGGTAGGTCGCGATGCCCGAGACCAGAAACGACATGATCCCCGACAGGATCAGGCTGAAAATGAAATGCGCGTAGCGGGCGGGGATCATCGGGTCTCCTCCTTGGGCCGGAAAGTCAGTCGCTCGCATTTTGGTGATTGGACGTGAGCACGCAACGCACAAACCTGTGTGTTCATCCGCGCAGAGACACCGTCCCGCATTGACCCTGCCGCCCCGCAATGTTGAGACTGCGCATGCCTCCGGCGGGGATATTTGCGCCAAGCCGAATTGCATGCTTGGTCTTCGGCTTGGTCCAAATATCCCCCGCGGAGCGTCCCAACCGCGCCTCAGGCGCCGAGAACCGAGAAGAGCGCCCATGCCCCACGATCATCATCACCACCACAATCTGGACGATGCCAGTGACAACCGTGTGCTCTGGGCGGTGGTCGTCAATGTCGTGCTTACCTTTGCGCAGGTCTTCGGCGGGGCGATCGCGGGCTCGATGGCGCTGATCGCGGACGGGGTGCATAACTTCTCCGACGCGGCGGCGCTGGTGCTGGCCTTCGGGGCGCGCAAACTGGCCAAGCGCGGGGCGGATGCGGCGATGAGCTTCGGCTGGTCGCGCGCCGAGGTCATCGCGGCCTTCGTCAATTACATCGCGCTGATCTTGATCTCGGTCTGGCTGGTCGTCGAAGCGGTGGGGCGGATGATCCACCCGCCGCAGGTCGATGGCTGGATCGTGGTCTGGCTGGCGACGCTGGCGCTGATCATCGATCTGGCGACCGCCGCGCTGACCTATGCGCTTTCCAAGCACAGCCTGAACATCCGCGCGGCCTTCCTGCATAACCTCGCCGATGCCGGCGCCTCGGTCGCGGTGATCGTGGGCGGTATCGTGATCCTTCTCTACGATTGGCGGCTGGTCGACCCGATCCTGACCATTGGCATCTCGGTCTTCATCCTGTGGCATGTCGCGACCGATCTGAAACCGGTGCTGCGCATCCTGATGCTGGGCGCGCCGCCCGAGAAGGATTGTACGGAAGTGCAGGGCGCGCTGGGCGATGTCGAGGGGGTCGCGAGCGTCCACCACGTCCACCTGTGGCAGATCGACGAGAAGCGTGTCTCCGTCGAGGCGCATCTGGTGCTGGACGAGGGGCGGGATTACGCCACGGTCATCGCGCGGGCAAAAGATATGCTGGCGCATCAGTTCGGCATCCACCACGCGACGCTGGAGCCGGAAAGCGCGAGCCTGGGCTGTGCCGATCACGCGGACCATCACGACCACGAAGATCACGATCACTCAGATCATGGCCACTCAGATCATGCCCACACGGGCCACCCGGCGCATTGAGTTAGCGCGGAAGCCAGCCCAGCGTTTCGCGTGTCTCCGTCTGCGGGGTGTATTCCGCTGACGCGTAGCCGTCATAGCCATCGGCATCGAGCGTCGCGAAGACACCTTCCAGATCGATCTTTCCCGAACCGGGGCCGCCGCGCCCCGGGGCATCGGCAAATTGCACATGGGCCGCACGGTGACCATGTTTCGCCCAAGCTCCCGCCACATCGCCGGTCAGCATCTGCGCGTGATAGGCGTCGAATTGCAGATGCAGGTTCGGGGCCGCGACCGCATCGAGAATCTCCGCCGCGAGATCGAAACCGTTCAGGAAATAGCCCGGCATGTCGATCGGGTTGATCGGCTCGATCGTCAGGCGCCGTTTCGGTGCGCGCGCCGCTGCCCATTTCAGGTTCTCGATATAGGTCGCACGGGCCTCCGCGCCCTCGGCCTTGCCCGCCATGATATGGATGACACGCGGCTTCAGGATATCCGCGAAGCGCATCGCGCGGTCGAAATCGCGACGGAAGCGGTCTTCCAGCCCCGGCACGGCGGCGAAGCCCCGATCGCCGCCCGTATAATTCGGCGGCGGCATGTTCATCAGCACGAAGCTCAGGTCGTGACGGATCAACTCGTGGCGCATCTCCTGCGCGGAGGCGTCGTAGGGGGAAAGCACTTCGACCGCATCGAAGCCGGCCTGTTTCGCCGCTTTGAACCGTTCCATGAAGGGCAGTTCGGTGAAGAGGAAGGTCAGGTTCGCGGCGAATTCGGGCAAGTTACAGCTCCGCGGCGCGCAGGATCGGGAAGAAGCTGCCCGCCGAGATCACGCCGGTCCAGTCCTCGCCCTCATGCTCGCGCGTCACGGCCAGATCGACGAGCCGGTAGAAGCTCTTGCGGTCGATCAAAGCCTCCAACCCGCGCCGGACGTGCAGATAAGGGCGGGGCTCGCCATCCTCGCTATGTTCCACCCGGATCGCGTGCTCCGCATCGGCCAGGACCACGTCGCCCACATTTGTCGTGAAGCGAATCGACTGGTCGTCGCCTTCGCCCTCGGTTGTGAAATCGACGGCGATGAAAGGCGCGTCCTCGACCCGGATACCAACCTTCTCGACCGGGGTGACGAGGTAGTATTTCCCGTTCTCCAGTTTCAGAATCGATGAAAACAGCCGCACCAGCGCCTCGCGCCCGATCGGTGTGCCGAGATAGAACCAAGTCCCGTCCCGGCGGATCTCCATATCGAGATCGCCACAGAAGGGCGGATCCCACAAATGCACGGGCGGCGGGCCCTTTTTGCTGGCTTTCTTGGCCGCATCGGCAAGCCCGTCTGCCGTCGGGGAAGGGGTCGAAACTGTCTGTTTGTGATCCGTCATGTAAATTTGGCCGTTGGTCGGAGCGTGGATATCTGCTTTGCTGGGAAAGATAGGCATCAACGGGGAGAATGTCATGGCCGAGCCCGAAAAGCTGATGGAAGATATCGAACGACTTGGCGGCAAGCTCGCACAGGCGCGCGCGTCGATCGACCGGCGTTTCATCGGGCAGGATCAGGTGGTGGAGCTGGTTCTGGCCGCGATGCTCTCCGGGGGGCATGCGCTTCTGGTGGGTCTGCCGGGCTTGGGCAAGACGCTTCTGGTCGAGACGCTATCCACCGTGATGGGGCTGGGATCGAACCGCATCCAGTTCACGCCCGACCTGATGCCCGCCGATATTCTCGGGAGCGAAGTTCTGGAAACCGCGCCCGATGGTAGCCGCGCGTTCCGCTTCCTCGAAGGCCCGGTCTTCTGCCAGCTGCTGATGGCCGACGAGATCAACCGCGCCTCGCCCCGGACCCAATCGGCGCTCTTGCAGGCGATGCAGGAGCGCGAGGTCACCATCGCGGGCGAGCATCGTCCGCTTGGCCCCCCCTTCCACGTTCTCGCTACGCAGAACCCGATCGAGCAGGAGGGCACCTATCCGCTGCCCGAAGCCCAGCTCGACCGTTTCCTCGTGCAGGTCGACGTCGATTACCCGGACCGCGAGACCGAGCGCTCGATCCTGCTGGCGACCACCGGGGTCGCCGCCGAGGGCGCGCATACCGTCTTCACCCCGGCCGAGCTGATCGAGGCGCAGGGGATCGTGCGGCAGATGCCGGTGGGCGAGAAGGTCGTCGATGCGATCCTCGATCTGGTGCGGCTATGCCGTCCGCGCGAGGCCGAGGCGCCCGACTTCATCCGTGACGCGCTGGCCTGGGGGCCAGGGCCGCGGGCCGCGCAGGCGCTGATGCTGACCGTGCGGGCACGTGCCCTGATCAATGGCCGCCTCGCGCCGACGCTGGACGACGTGCAGGCGATGGCCCGCCCGGTGCTGATCCACCGCATGGCGCTGAGCTTCGCGGCCCGCGCCCGTGGCGAGACGCTGGGCGATCTGATCGACCGCGCCGTGGCAGAGGTCACCGGGCCGCGCGCCGCCGGTGCCGCCGCTTGAGCGCAACCTCCGATACCGCAGCGTCGGGGCAGGCCCCCGCGCTGAGCCTGCGCCGCGAGGCGGAAGGGGCGGCCTCTGCGCTGCCTCCGCTGCTGGTCGCGGCGGAGCATCTGGCGGCGACCGTCCAGATGGGGGCGCATGGCCGCAGGCGCGCGGGATCGGGCGAGGAATTCTGGCAATACCGTCCCGCCCATGCGGGCGACGAGCTGCGCTTCGTCGATTGGCGGCGCTCGGCGCGCTCGGATAGCCAATATGTGCGCCAGCGGGAATGGCAGCTGGCGCAATCGGTCCATCTCTGGGTCGACGACGCGGCCTCGATGCGCTTCACCGGGGCCGAGAGTGGGCGCAATGCGCGCGTCACCAAATCAGAGCGCGCCCGTGTTCTGGGACTCGCGCTTGCGGTGCTGATGGTGCGCGGCGGCGAACGCGTGGGGCTGACCGGCCCGCTCGCACCGCCACGTCCGGGCCGAGCGCAGCTGATGGAGCTTGCAGGCCTTCTGTCGCGCGAGGCGGGCGTGCAGGACTACGGCGCACCCGAAATCGCAGGCGTCACGCCGCAGTCGCGCGTCGTGCTGCTGTCGGATTTCTTCGGCGATCTCGGGCCGATCGAAGCCGCGCTGGGGCGTCTGGCCGATCGTGGTGTGTCGGGCGTGATGATGCAGGTGCTCGACCCCGACGAAGAGGCCTTCCCCTATGACGGGCGCACGATCTTCCAGTCGATGACCGGCGCGCTGGTCCATGAGACCCGCAAGGCGGGCGATCTGCGCGCGCGCTATCTCGACCGGCTCGCCGCGCGGCGCGATCAACTCGCCCGGCTGGCGCGCAGCGCAGGCTGGCAATTCTCGACCCATCACACGGGCGATCCGGCGCAGGCTGCGCTGCTGTGGCTTTACTCCGCGCTCGAGAGGGGGCGCTGATGTGGATGCTCGGCCCCATCGGCTTCACCGCGCCCTGGCTTTTGCTGGGGCTCGCTGCGTTGCCGATCATCTGGCTGATCCTGCGCGCGGTGCCGCCCGCGCCGATCCGCAGGCGTTTTCCCGGCGTCGCGCTGCTCTTGGGTCTCAAGGACGAGGAAGTGCAGGCCGCGCGCACGCCGTGGTGGCTGCTGGCGCTGCGTCTGCTCGCGCTGGCTGCGGCGATCATCGGTTTTGCCGGACCGGTCCTGAACCCGCAGCGCGCCGTGCCCGGAACCGGGCCGCTCCTGATCGTGGCTGACGGTAGCTGGGCCTCCGCGCGCGACTGGCCGCGCCGGGTGGAGCGGATGACGTCGGCGCTGAAGGATGCGCAGCAGGCGGGACGTCCCGCAGCAGTGATTTCGCTGACCGATCCGCCGCCCGCACAGGTGAGTTTCACGGATGCGGGCGCGCTGATCCAGTCGCTGCCCGGTATCCAGCCGCAGCCCTGGGCTCCGCAGAGCTTCGACGCCGCCAATTTGCCGGAGGGGAATTTCGAGACGCTCTGGCTGTCGGACGGCTTGGCCCGCGACAGCCGCGCGGGCGTTCTGAATGCGCTGGAGGCGCGCGGTCCGGTCAAGGTCTGGCAACCGCAACTGCCGGTCTTGGCGCTAGGGGCGGCGCGGATCGAGGACGGCGCGCTCGTCGTGCCTGCGCTCGCCTCAACCATCCCGCCCAGCCCGCGCGATGTCGCGGCCGTGGGGCGCGACCCGGCGGGGATCGAGCGCGAACTGGCCAGCCAGCCGCTGCAGTTCACCGACAGCCGCGAGACCGAGCTGCGCTTCGATCTGCCGCCCGAGCTGCGCAACCGCATCACCCGGATCGAGATCACCGGCATGCGCTCGGCAGGCGCCGTCAGCCTAACCGACGACGCGGTGAAGCGCCGCAAGGTCGCGATCCTGTCGGGCGCGCGCGACCGCGAGGGGCTGGAGCTGCTCTCGCCCACCCATTACCTGCATCAGGCGCTCGCGCCCACGGCGGACCTGATAGAGGGCACGCTGGCCGATGTGCTGACCGCCGATCCGGACGTGATCATCCTCGCCGATATGGCCGATCTGCCGGAGCAATCGAAACTGCACGACTGGGTCGAAAAGGGCGGGCTGCTGATCCGTTTCGCGGGGCCCCGCATGGCCAATGCCGATCTCGACGCCGATACGCTTCTGCCGGTGCAACTGCGCGCTGGCGGCCGCTCGCTTGGCGGCACGATGAGCTGGGGCGATCCGCGCGCGCTGGCGCCTTTCCCGGAGAACTCGCCCTTCGCCGGGCTGCAAGTGCCCGACGATGTGACAGTGAAGGCGCAGGTCATGGCCGAGCCCACGCCGGACCTCTCCGAGCACACCATTGCCGCGCTGACCGATGGCACGCCGCTCGTGACCCGCGCCAAGATGGGGCAGGGGGCGGTCGTGCTGTTCCATGTCACCGCGAATGCCGAATGGTCGACGCTGCCGCTGTCGCTTCTGTTCCCGCAGATGTTGGAGCGGCTCGCGGTCTCTGCCCGGCCCGCCGCGCCGGAAGAGGCTGATCTCGCGGGCCAGACCTGGGTACCGCAGAAGCTGCTCGACGGGTTCGGGCGGTTGCAGGACGCAGGCGCCGCCGCGGGGGTTCCGGGCGAGGAGCTGGCCAAGGCCGAGCCGGGGCCGAAACTGCGCCCGGGCATCTACACCGCTGAGGATCGCTCAGTCGCGCTGAACGCCCTGCCGCGCGGCGCGACGCTGTCCCCGGCAAGCTGGCCCGCCAATGTCCCGGTCGAAGGGGCCTTCGAGCAGCGCGAGATGCCGCTGAAAGGCTGGCTGCTGGCCGCGGCGCTGGCGGCGCTGCTGATCGATATCCTCGCGACGCTGGCGCTCTCGGGCAAGCTTTGGGGGCCGCGCGCGATGAAGGCCGCCGCTTTTGGAGCCGCCCTGATCCTCGCCAGCTTCGCGCCGCCGCAAGCCCATGCCGAGGATATGGATCCGGCCCGCGCGATCGAGGCTGCGTCCAACGTGGTTCTGGCCGCGATGCCCACCGGCGATGCCGAGGTGGACCGGGTCTCCATGGCGGGGCTCAAGGGGCTGTCGCAGGTTCTCAATCGCCGCACCACGGTCGAGCCGTCTGCGCCGATGATGGTCGACCTCAAGAACGACGATCTCGCGGTCTTCACATTCATCTACTGGCCGATCACCGCAGATCAGCCTGCGCCGAGCCCGATGGAATATGCCAAGCTCAACCGCTACCTGCGCGGCGGCGGCATGATCCTGTTCGACACGCGCGACGCAGATATCGCGGGCTTCGGCGAGGCGACCCCCGCGGGCAAACGCCTGCAGGCGCTGGCCGCGCCCTTGGACATTCCGCCGCTCGCGCCGATCCCCGACGATCACGTGCTGACCCGCACTTTCTACCTGCTGCAGGATTTCCCCGGCCGCTATGACGGCACGATCTGGGTGGAGGCCCCGCCCGCCGATGCCGAACGCGCCGAGGGGATGCCGTTTCGCAACCTCAATGACGGGGTGACGCCGGTGGTGATCGGTGGCAATGACTGGGCCTCGGCCTGGGCCGTCGACGATCGCGGGATGCCGATGTTCCCGGTGGGCCGTGGCCGCACCGGCGAGCGTCAGCGCGAGATCGCGGATCGCTTCGGGGTGAACCTGATCATGCATGTGCTGACCGGTAATTATAAATCCGATCAGGTCCATGTGCCTGCGCTTCTCGAAAGGCTGGGGCAATGAACGGGATGTCGATCATCTTCGCACCGCTTCTGCCGTGGCCTGTGATCGCGGGCGCAGGCGTGGTGGCTGTCGTGCTGCTGGCGCTGGCGCTGTGGCGCGGGCTGAAGGGCTGGGCGCTGCGGGCCTTGGCCGCGCTGGTGCTGCTGGCCGCCATCGCGCAGCCCTCCTTGCAGCGCGAACAGACCGCGCCGCTGTCCAATATCGTGCTGCTGATCGACGACCGTTCCTCGTCGCAGAAACTCTCGGATCGTGTCGCGCAGACCGATACCGCCCTGACGCGTCTGCAGGCGCAACTCGACGCGATGCCCAATGTCGAGACGCGCCGGATCACCGTTCCGGACGGGGCCGACAATGCGGGCACCGAGCTGGGCTCGACCCTGGCCGAGGCGCTCGCCGCAGAGCCCCGCGCGCGGGTCGCGGGCGCGCTGATGGTCACCGACGGGCAGGCACATGATGCGCAGCTCGCCCCCGATCTGCCCGCGCCGCTGCAGGTGCTGCTGACCGGCAAGCGCAGCGACTGGGATCGGCGTATCCTGATCGAGACCGCGCCGTCCTTCGGGATCATCGGCGAGGAGACCGATATCCGCCTCAAGGTCGAGGATATGGGCAACGTGCCCGCAAGCGCGGGTGGCACTGCCGATCTGACCATCTCGATCGATGGCAAGGATCCGAAAAGCTACACGGTGCGCACCGACCGCGATCTGGAACTGCCGCTGACGCTGACCCATGGGGGGCAGAACGTGGTGCAGTTCACGCTGTCGCCGACCGAGGGCGAGCTGACCGATCGCAACAACGTCGCCACCGTGCAGATCAA
Source organism: Thioclava sp. F36-6 (assembly GCF_002020305.1). Classification (NCBI taxonomy): domain Bacteria; kingdom Pseudomonadati; phylum Pseudomonadota; class Alphaproteobacteria; order Rhodobacterales; family Paracoccaceae; genus Thioclava; species Thioclava sp. F36-6. Next base: position 783,880 of record NZ_MPZX01000001.1, read on the forward strand.
CGGCGTGCGCGACCGGCTGCGGGTGCTCTTGGTCTCCGGCCAGCCCCATGCGGGCGAGCGGACATGGCGCAACCTTTTGAAATCGGACGCAGGCGTGGACCTCGTGCATTTCACAATCCTGCGCCCGCCCGAAAAGCAAGACGGTGTGCCGGTGACGGAACTGTCGCTCATCGCCTTCCCGACGCAGGAACTGTTCGTCGACAAGATCGACGAGTTCGACCTGATCATTTTCGACCGCTACGGCGCGCGGGGCATCCTGCCGTCCGCGTATTTCGACAATATCAAGGATTACGTCGAACGCGGCGGGGCGATCCTCGTGGCCGCCGGTCCGGAATTCGCGACCGTCGAAAGCCTCTATCAGACCAGCCTTGGCGATATCATGCCCGCGCGCCCCACGGGTCGTGTGATGTCGGAAAGCTTTCTGCCGCGCCCGACCGATCTGGGGCTGCGCCATCCCGTGACGGCGGGGCTGGAAGGGGCGCCCGCGCCCGAGGGCGAGCAGGATACGGCCGCCGAGAAAGACGGCCCGCATTGGGGCCATTGGCTGCGCCAGATCGAACTGACCAACCCCACCGGCGAGGTGGTCATGTCCGGCGCCGAGGGCAAGCCGCTTCTGGTGCTCTCGCGCGAAGGCGAGGGGCGCGTGGCGCTGCTGGCCTCCGATCAGGCATGGCTCTGGGATCGCGGCTATGAGGGCGGCGGGCCGCAGCTCGAATTGCTGCGCCGGATCGCGCATTGGGAGATGAAAGAGCCGGAACTCGAGGAAGAGGCGCTCTATGCCGAGATCGATCCCGGCGCGCTCTCGATGCGGATCATCCGCCGCACGATGGAAGACACCGCGCCGCCGGTGACCGTGACGCTGCCCGATGGCTCGACCCAAGAGGTGCCGCTGACCGAGACCGCGCCGGGCCGCTTCACTGCGCGCTGGACCGCGCCCGAGGCGGGGCTCTACCGGCTCAAGGACGGCGATCTCGAACGTGTCGTGGCGATGGGGCCAGCCAGCCCGCGCGAGTTCGAGCAGACGATCGCCAGCGGCGATCCCCTCTCCGCCGTGGTCGAGGCGTCGAATGGCGGCGTGACGCGGCTTGAGGACGGGGTGCCCTCCATCCGCGAAGTGCGCGCGGGTCGCCCGACATCGGGGCGCGGCTGGATCGGCATCACGCCGCGTGGTGCCACGGCCACCACCGATATCCGGGTGCAGCCGCTGCTGCCTGCCTGGGCCTGGCTGATCCTGGCGGCCCTGCTGACCGTGGGCGCGTGGCTCATCGAAGGGCACAACCGGCGCGGCAGTGGCGGCGATAAGGGCGGGCCGACCGCAGCGTGATCCCTGCGGGGATTGCCCGGACACCGCTTCGCGTGTAGCAGGTGTTAGCGGTATCGGAACGCGATGACGGAGGAGAAAACCCGATGATCCTGAGCTGTGGTGAAGCACTGATCGACATGCTCCCGCGCGAGAGCGCGCAAGGCGAGGCGGCCTTTGCGCCCTATCCGGGGGGTGCGGTGTTCAACACTGCGATCGCGCTGGGGCGGCTCGGGGCGCGCTCGGGGTTTTTGTCGGGGTTGTCCGAAGACCTGTTCGGCAAGATGCTGATCCACTCGCTGTCCGATAGTGGCGTCGATGCGGGGCTTGCAGTGCGTTCGGACCGGCCGACGACGCTCGCCTTCGTGACGCTGACCGACGGCCATGCGAGCTACGCTTTCTACGACGAGAATACGGCTGGCCGGATGCTGAAGATCGAGGACATGCCCGAGATCCCGGCAGAGGTGAAGGCGATGTTCTTCGGCGGCATCTCCCTGCCGGTCGAGCCTTGCGGTGCGGCCTATGAGGCGCTGATGCTGCGCGAAGCCGAGAGCCGCGTCACCATGATCGACCCGAATATCCGCCCCGGTTTCATCGGCGACGAGGCGGCCTATCGCGCGCGGCTGGAACGGATGTTCGCCGTGGCCGATATCGTCAAGGTCTCGGACGAGGATCTGCGCTGGATCGAAGGGCCGGGCACCATCGCAGATCTGGCGCGTGGGTTGCTCGCCAAGGGGCCGAAGCTGGTCTTCGTCACCGAAGGCGCGACCGGCGCGCATGGCTTCTCGAAACACTGCGAGGTCTTCGTGCCCGCGCGCAAGGTCGAGGTCATCGACACGGTGGGCGCAGGCGATACGTTCAACGCAGGCGTTTTGGCCGCGCTGGACCGTGCCGAGGCGCTCGACAAAGGCGCGCTCGCTCGCGCCGAGGAAGGGCTGATCTCGGACTGCCTGAAGCTTGGCGTGGCAGCCGCTGCGGTGGTCGTCAGCCGGGCAGGGGCCAACCCGCCCTGGGCGGACGAACTGGCATGAGGGCGCTGATCCAGCGGGTCTCCGAGGCCTCGGTCACCGTCGACGGCAAGCGCATTTCCGAGATCGGGCCGGGCCTTCTGATCCTGTGCTGCGCGATGCAGGGCGATGACGAAAAGGTCGCCGAGAAACTGGCCGAGCGGGTCTCGAAGCTACGCATCTTCAAGGATGAGGCGGGCAAGATGAACCGCGCGGTGGGCGATATCGGCGGCGCCTGTCTCGTGGTCAGCCAGTTCACGCTGGCCGCCGACACCTCGCGCGGCAACCGCCCCGGTTTCTCTGCGGCAGCGCCGCCCGAAGACGGCGATCGGCTGTATCAGCATTTCGCCCGGCACCTCGAATCTCTGGGCCTGCCGGTTCAGACCGGCGAGTTCGGTGCGGATATGAAAGTGGCGCTTCTGAATGATGGGCCGGTCACGATCTGGATGGACAGCGCCGACCGTCCCTGAGCGTCGCGTGGGCAGTCTTGCCCCCCTGAAAAACGCGGGCTATTGCAGGCCATGGCCAAGCTCTACTTCCATTATTCCACGATGAACGCGGGCAAGAGCACGATCCTCTTGCAAGCCTCCCACAACTATATTGAACGCGGGATGGAGACCTTCCTCGTGACTGCGCGGCTCGACAATCGTGCGGGCGACGGGCGCATCGCGAGCCGGATCGGAATCGGTGCGGAGGCGGCCTGTTTTTCCGAAGAGACCGACATGTTCGCGCTGATCGAGGCGCGGCTGGCAGAGGGCCCCTGTGCCTGCATCTTCGTGGACGAGGCGCAGTTCCTGACTGAGACGCAGGTCTGGCAGATCGCCCGCGCGGTCGATGACCTGCGCGTGCCGGTGATGTGCTACGGGCTGCGGGTGGATTTTCAGGGCAAGCTGTTCCCCGGCTCGGCGGCGCTGCTGGCGCTGGCCGACGAGATGCGCGAAGTCCGCACGATCTGCCATTGCGGCAAGAAGGCCACGATGGTGGTGCGGATGGGCCCGGACGGCCAAGCGCTGCGCGATGGCGATCAGGTGCAGATCGGCGGCAACGAGACCTATGTCAGCCTCTGCCGCCGTCACTGGCGCAAAGCGATGGGCGAGGCGTAAGCCTCAGATCTTCTCGAGAACGACCGAGCCCACCGAATAGCCCGCCCCGAAGGAACAGATCAGCCCGATCTCGCCCGGTTTGAAATCGTCGGAATATTTCGAAAACGCGATAATCGACCCGGCAGACGACGTGTTGGCGTAATCCTGCAGGATATTGGGCTGCTCGCCCGGCTCGGGATCGCGGCCCAAGACCTTCTTGCCCACGAAGTCGTTCATCGTCTTGTTGGCCTGATGCAGCCAGAGACGGTGCAGATCTTCGGGCTTCACCTCCGCGTCGGCGAGATGGCCGAGGATGTGCTGAGCGACCATCGGCATCACTTCCTTGAAGACCTTCCGACCTTCCTGCATGAACTGCATGTCGCGGCGGTCGGCCACGCCATCGGGGCGGGTGCGGCGCAGGAAGCCGTTATTGTTGCGGATGTTGTTGGAAAATTCCGTCGCGCAGCGGGTGGAGCGGATCAGGAAGCCATGCGGCGCATCCTCGCGCCGTTCGATCAGCGTCGCGGTGGCCACATCGCCGAAGATGAAATGGCAGTCGCGGTCGCGCCATTCGAGGTGGCCCGAGGTGATCTCGGGGTTCACGACCAGCGCGCGCCGCACGGAGCCCGTGCGGATCATGTCGGCGGCGGCCTGAATGCCGAAAGTGGCCGAGGAACAGGCGACGTTCATATCGAAAGCGAACCCGCCCGCGCCGAGAAGCTTCTGGATTTCGATCGCGACGGCCGGGTAGGCGCGCTCCATATTCGAGGCCGCGCAGATCACGAGGTCTATGTCCTCGCCTTTACGCCCGGCCTGCGCCAGCGCCTTGTTGCAGGCATCGAGCGCGATTTCCGCCATGATGCCCGGCTCGTCATCCGAGCGCTGGCGCAGGCGCGGATACATGCGCGTCGGATCCAGCACGCCTTCCTTGTCCATCACGTAGCGCTGCTCGATCCCGGAGGCTTTCAGGATGAACTCGACCGAGCTATGCGGCTTGGCCTCGATCTCGCCCGCGGCGATGGCCTCTGCGTTCTCGGCGTTGAACAGATCGGCATAGGCGTTGAATGCCTCGACCAGTTCGGCATTCGTGATGACGTGTTCCGGCGTATAGACCCCGGTCCCGGTAATGACGGCTTGATGCATCGGATCCTCCTTGGCAGAGCCTCCCGCCAAGGAGGTGAAAGGTCAAGACGACACGCGATTGGGCGGCGTGTTGCCGTCACGAAAGGCGATGAGATTGTCGACCGCCATGTGGCCCATGTCGTCACGCACCTCAAGAGCGGCGGTGCCGAGATGCGGAAGCAACGTGACGTTATCCAGTGCGCGCAGGGCTTCCGGCACATAAGGCTCGCGCTCATAGACGTCGAGGCCTGCGCCCGCGATCGCATTGCCCTGCATCGCCGCCACCAGTGCGGCCTCGTCGACGATATCGCCGCGCGCGATGTTGATCAGATGCGAATGCGGCTGCATCTTCGCGATCTCGGCCGCGCCGATCAGGTGATGGGTGGCGGGGCTGGCGGGTACCGCGATCACCACGAAATCGGAACTGGCGAGCAGCTCGTCCTGGCTTAGATGCGTCGCGGGGAAGCCCGGGTCGACGGGGGTGCGCTTGGTATAGGCGACCTCCATGCCGAAGCCGAAATGGCAGCGTTTCGCAATCGCCGTGCCGATGCGGCCCAGACCGATGATGCCGACCTTCTTGCCCGAAACGTGCTGGCCGAGGAATTGCGTCGGCGTCCAGCCGGTCCAGTCGCCGCGCCGCACGAAGCGCTCGCCCGCCGAGGCACGTCGTGCGCTCATCAGGATCAGCATCATGGCGATGTCGGCGGTGGCATCGGTCACGGCGCCCGGCGTGTTGGTCACCGTGATGCCTTTCGCCTCGGCGGCAGCCACGTCGATATGGTTATAGCCGACCCCGAAGTTGGCCACGATCTTCGCGCGCGGGCTGCCCTCGAAGGCCGCCGCCGTCACCTTGTCGCCCAAGGTCACAAGAAGCGCATCGTATTCGGCCAGCGCCTGCCGCGCCTCGTCCTCGGTCATCGGCGCGGCCCCGTTGCGGAAGGTCACGTCGAATTCCTTCGCCACACGGGCCTCGACTTCGTCGGTCAGCTTGCGGGTCACGAGGAGCTTCATCAGAACATCCTCCCGCCGATCGGCACGTCCTTGTCGGGCGTCAGCAGCACGACCTCGCCAGCCGCGTCCGGGACGCCCAGCACGAGCGCCTCGGACATGAATGGCCCGATCTGGCGCGGCGGGAAGTTGACCACGCCGAAGACCAGCTTGCCGACCAGCTCCTCGGGCGCGTAATGCACCGTGATCTGGGCGGAACTTTTCTTCACGCCGATCTCCGGGCCGTAATCGACCCAGAGCTTGATCGCGGGCTTGCGCGCCTCGGGGAAGGGCTCGGCCTGCGTGATCCGCCCACAGCGAATGTCGACCTTCATGAAGTCGTCGAAGGAGATGGTCATTTCCCCAGCTCCCGGTTGCGCGCGATATTCGCGGCGACCGCTTTGCGCATCAGGGGTGGCATGCCGGTCTCGGGGTCCATCAGAACCTCCAGCGCCGCCGCCGTCGTCCCGCCGGGAGAGGTCACGTTCTCGCGCAGCTTCGAGGGTGTCTCGTCGCTATCCTCGGCCAGTTGCCCCGCGCCGCCAACGGTCGCCTTGGCGAGTCGCAGCGCCAGATCGGGGTCGAGCCCCTCGGCCTCGCCCGCCGCCGCCATCACCTCGATCAGGTGGAAGACATAGGCCGGGCCCGAGCCGGAGACGCCGATCACGGCGTTCATCTGTTCCTCATCGTCGAGCCGCACGACCTGACCCACGCCGGTCATCAGCGCATCCGCCGTGTCTAGATCGTCGCCGGTCGCGTTCGGATTGCCGACGATCGCGGTCACGCCACGGCCGATCGCGGCAGGCGTGTTGGGCATCGCGCGCACCAGCCGGGCCTGTTTGCCCAGCATCTTCTCGTAGCCCTCGATGGTGATCCCGGCGGCGACGGTGACAAACAGAGTGTCGCCCTCGGCCATGGCCGAGAGTTGCGGCAGCGCGTCGGCCATCATCTGCGGCTTCACCGCGACCAGAACGACAGCCGGATTCTCGGGCAGATCGGCGTTGAGGTTCACGCCGGACTCTTTCAGCCAATCGGACGGATTCGGATCGACCACCCAGACCGAGGCTGCGGGCAGACCGCCCTTCAACAGCCCCTGAAGGATCGCGCCGCCCATGCGTCCGCAGCCCAGAATGACGAGGCCGCGGTCGGAAATCTTGTCAAAGCTCATGCTTCCCCCTTTTGGTTCGGGGGGAGATTAGGCGCGCCCGTAGGCCTCCGCAATGGCCACCTGCATCGCGTCTTCAGGATCGCGCTCGCCCCAGGTCGCCAGCTGGAAGGCCGGGTAGAACCGCTCGGAGGACACGACAGCCGCGCCGATCAGACGGTCGATCTGCTCCGGCCCGGGCAGCTGCCCGCCCGAGAGCACAAGACCATGCCGCCAGACCATCAACCGCTGATCGGGCCAGAAGGTGAAGGCGCCGGTCCAGACCCGGTCGTTGATGCGGTTGAGAAGCTCGTAAAGCGCGCCTTCGCGGGCCGGCGGCGGGTCCATCTCGAAGGTGCAGATCAGCCGCAGGGTTTCGTCCATCGGCGACCAGGCGAGGGTGATCGAGTAGGTCCGCCACTGACCCTCGACCGCCATTGCGATCTGGTCATCGGTGACCCGGTCGAATTCCCATTCATGGGCTTCGGCCAGCGTCTCGACGATGTCGATCGGGTGGAGTTCTTCGGCGTACAGATAGTCTTCGCTCAGTGCCATGCTCGTATCCCCCTGCCTTTTTAGATGCCCGGGGTGCAGCTCCCCTAGGGCTTGTCGGCTTTACAAGGAACGGCGGTAGCAGCCGCCTGTCCCTACAAGATATCGTGTAGGCAGGTTGCTATTGTGTAAAGCAATTTCTGGTGGATAAGCCGGGTGGCCCCCACGAAATCTGGGGATAGTTCATCCACAACGCGGGGCGGATTGCGGATTGCTACCCGCTAAGCGTTTGAGATTGTTCGGAAACGCAAAAAGCGCCCGAAGATCGGGCGCTTTTTGAAGCGGTTTGGTGGAGCCTAGGGGGATCGAACCCCTGACCTCGTCATTGCGAACGACGCGCTCTCCCAGCTGAGCTAAGGCCCCGAACCGTGGCGTGGTATTTCGCGCAAGGCGCGGGCGTTGTCAAGCGGCCCGCCCGCGCCGTGCGCGAAATTTTCTGCTGATCCGCGTTATGCGGGCACCGAGATTTTCGACTTCACGAAATTGACCAGATCGCCTGCCGGGCGGGCGCCTGCGGCGCGGGCGACCTCGCGGCCCTTGGCGAACAGGATGAAGGCGGGGATGCCCTGAATCCGGTAGCGCTGGGTCGCGGTCGGGTTCACCTGCGTGTTGATCTTCGCCAGCCGCACATGCGGCGTCAGCTTCTCGGCGGCCATGTTGAACTGCGGCGCCATCGCCTTGCACGGGCCGCACCACGGCGCCCAGAAATCGACCAGCAGCGGCAGATCGTCCTTTTCGGCCTTGGCGAGCGTCTTGAAGTCGACTTCGGTCACCTTGTGCGAGACGAGCCAGCCGCCGCAGGTGCCGCATTTCGGATTCGCGCCCAGCTTCTCGGCGGGGACGCGGTTGGCCTGCCCGCAATCAAGGCAGGTTACGCGGTAGCTTTGAGAGGATTGGGTCATGTCACCCCTCCTTTACATTGGGTTGCAAGATATATCGGAAACCCACTTCGGCTTTGCAAGGAGACGACATGACGCGCTGGAAAGAGCTGAGCCCCGAACGCCAGATGGACCTTCGCGCCGCCTATGACATCGAGATGGCGCGGCAAACCAATACCTGTTCGCTCGACGAAAAGATCGCGCGCTTCGCCGAATGGCTCGCCCCGCAGGGCATCGCCTTCGGGATGGACGATCTCGCGAAAGGCTGACCCGCTCAGCGGCTCTTGAGATAGAACAGCGTCCCCCCGACGATCGCCGCAGCGAGCACCGCCAGCGCGATCTTCCATGCAGACCACGGGCGATCCCCGCGCACGCGGCCCGTCTGGGCGTTCACGACGAAGCGGTAGGAGCGGCCGCGGAACTTGTAGGCGGCGGTCCAGATCGGCAGCAGGATATGCTTGAAGGTCTCGGCCGAGAACTGCGGGTCCATCGCGCCGATCCGCTGCTCGTCGCCGCCGATATCGCGGCGAATGTCGGTCTGGATGACGCGGATCATCTCGGCCTGCGCGGCGTGATGGCCCTCTTGCAGTTGCACTGTGTAGCCCTCGGCGGTGAAGCCCGCGAGATAATCGCGCCGGTAGGGCTCCAGCGCGCCCAAGTCCCACGGGCGCAGCGCCTGCACGTAATCGGGCGGCAGCGAGCGCGCGGCGTAGATCACCACATCGTCGAAATCGCGCGCCACCTGACCCGAGACCGGCGTCCAGCGGATGCGCCGGACCTGCTCGGTGCGGGGGCCTTTGTCGGTCTGCACCGTGCGCGTGACGTAATAGGCGTCGCCGCGCTGGCCGGAATAGCGTGTGCGGGTCGCGGCGTCGAAGGTCCAGAAGGGCGCGTAGATGCCGGTCATGCGCCGCCCCTTGCGGGCATATTGCGACAGCCCATTGGGCGCGAACCACAGCGAGCCGAGCCATTTCGAGAGCGCCGCGCGCGCTTGGTCCTCGGTCAGTTGGAAGGGCAGCACCCCTTGCGGCTTGATCAGCCGCGTCGTGCCGGTATCGACCACAACGGGCGTCGCGCAGAACGGGCATTCGGTCGCGTGCTCGCCGTTCTGCAACTCGATCGAGGCGCCGCAATTGGGGCAGGAGACAGTGCGGTGCTCCTCCATCTCCTGCGCGGGCAATTCACGGGTCAGCGCATCGTCGAGCGGCAATTCGCGCAAGCGCGCCTCTCCGCGCCCGGTGGCGGAGGGGATGTCCTGCACATGGCCGCAATGATCGCAGACGAGCCGCGTCTGGCCCGGCGCGAAGCGCAGATCGGCGCCGCAGCTCTCGCAGTGATAGTGGCTCTCGCCGCGTGGGTCGGCAGGGGCGGCAGCCGCGCTCCGCCCCACTTTCGGGAAACCCAGCATCGGATCAGCTCGCAGGTGGCGCGGCAGGCGGAGGCGGCGGCGGCGCGATGGTGAAGAGCTGCGCCAGTTCGGTAACGTCTTCAGCGCGCATCCAGCCGTTCTGGCCGGGCGTCCAGACGAGGCTGTCGCGGGTGAGCGAGCCTTCCGACACCATACGCCCCAGATGCCCGCGCCCGAAGGGCCCCTGCGTCTGGCCGTTGACCGCGAGATGCCAGACCTTCTCCACCGGCGGCGGGGGAGGGGGCGGCGGTGCGGCGGCAGCGGGTTGCTGACCCATCTGCCCCCAAGGCCCCATCTGCTGGCCCATCGCCATGCCCATGCCGGCACCCATGCCCGCGCCCATCGCGGCGCCCATCCCGGCGGAGGCGCCCGAGCCCGGCTGGCCCATCGCCTCGGCGGCATTGTATTGCATGTATTTGTTCAGATCGCCCACGATCCCCATCGAGGTGCGCTTGTCGAGAACCGCCTCCACCGCCTCGGGCAGCGAGACGTTCTCGATGTAGAATTCCGGCAGCTCCAGCCCGTAATTCGCGATGGTGGGCGCGATTGCCTTGGTGATCAGCTTGCCCATGTCGGCGGTGTTGGCGGCCATGTCCAGGATCGGGATGCCCGAGCTGGCAATGGCGCGCGAGAACTCCTGCACGATCACGTTGCGCAGCTGGTAGCTAATCTCGTCCGAAGTGAACTCGCCATCGGTGCCCACGATCTCGGTCAGGAACTTGCCCGGATCGGTGACGCGCATCGAATAGGTGCCGAAGGCGCGGATGCGCACCGGGCCGAATTCCGGATCGCGCGCCATGACCGGGTTCTTCGTGCCCCATTTCAGGTCGTTGAACCGGGTGGTGTTGACGAAATAGATCTCGGACTGGAAGGGCGATTTGAAGCCGTGATCCCAGTGCTGAAGCGTGGTCAGGATCGGCAGGTTGTTGGTCTCGAGCATGTAGAGCCCGGGCCCGAAGATATCGGCCAGCTGCCCCTCATGGACGAAGACGGCCGCTTGACCTTCGCGCACGGTCAGCTTCGCGCCGTATTTGATCGCGTGACCCTCGCGCTCGAACCGCCAGACCATCGTGTCGCGGGTGTCGTCGGTCCAGCCGATGACGTCGATGAATTCGCCGGAGAGGAAATCGAGAATGCCCATGGATGCGGTTCCTTCTTGGTTCTCAGCTTGCGCCGCCCAGCAATTCGGAGGCGATGGTGGTGACGATCGGGCGGGCCTCGCGTTCGGTCATGCCGGGCGTCAGGCGCGGGTCGTAAAGCATCTGCAGCAGCAACTCGTCATGCTTGGTCAGCAGCGAGAATTCCTCGTCATCGTTGAAAATCGAGGGCCGCGCGCGCGGATAGTCATTGGCGAGGCCAAGCCCCTGGGCCAGTTCCTCATGGATGCAGCTGGTGCGCAGCTCCGGCGGGTGTTCGCCCCGGATCACCGCGACGGCGTCGGTATAGATTGGACTGTCGCCCTGCGAGAAGGCGAAGACCACGCAATAAGTCGAGAGCGGCAGGTTGGTGATCGCCTCGACCGAGCTGTCATCGATCCCCGGTACCAATTGGCGCAGGCGCGGACCGATCGCCCGGCGCTCGTCCTCGTTGAGGAACAGGACGTGGAAATTGCCGCCGCGGTTCACCACGCTGACCGGATGGCGCGAGGCGCGCGCAAGCTTGCCCGCATAGGCGCGCACTTCGGCGATATCCGAGGCGCGGTCGGCCTTGGGGATCGAGGCGCCGAAGTCGATATCCATCCGCACCGGCTTGTCCCAGCGCCGCAGGCGCGAGGGCGTCTGACGCGCGACGAACCCGCCGCCCTGCGCCGCGTATTCGTCGTAAAGCGCGATATGGATGAAGTCCTGCACCAGCTGCCGCTGGTTGAACGGCGCATCGCGCGGCGCGACATCGGTGCGCAGCTGGCCGCGCGCCTCCATCTCGGCTGCGGTCTTGGCGAAATAGGCTGACATCTCCCGCGAGAGCGCGCTTTGCTTGGTGGCGCCCGAGCGATCGAGATCGGCCGGTGCGCTGGGCGGGCGCGCGGTCTTATCCGGTGCGAGCGGCGAGCCGCCCAAGCCCGGCGCGCAGGCCGAAAGGGCCAGCGCCGCCAGCCCTGCAAGAACCGGAAAGGCCGCACGCATCCGTGTCATCCCGCAGCTCCGCCAGCCTGTGCGGAGGATTTCGCCGCCGACAGGGTGTCGCGCAGCTTGTCTTCCATCTCCACCAGATCATGCTCTGCTGCGGCGCGCTTGCGCTTGCCCTCATCCGCGATGCGCAAGGAGTCCTCGATCGTGGCGACCAGATCGGCATTGGCCGCCTTCACCGCCTCGATGTCGAACACGCCGCGCTCCATCTCGGTGCGGATCTCGGCATTGGCTTCGCGCAGATTCTTGGCATTCGATTTCAGAAGCTCGTTGGTCAGATCATTGGCCTCGCGCACAGCGCCTGCCGCCTCGCGCGAGCGCTGGATCGTGACCGCCTGCGCCAGCTGGGTCTCCCAGAGCGGCACGGTGTTCACGAGCGTCGAGTTGATCTTGGTCACGAGGCTCTTGTCGTTTTCCTGAACCAGCCGGATCGAGGGCAGCGACTGCATCGTCACCTGACGGGTCAGTTTTAGATCATGCACCCGGCGCTCCAGATCGTCGCGGGCTGCGCGCAGATCGCGGATTTCCTGCGCCTTGAGCACTTTCTGATCCTCGGAAGCGGCGTCCATCGCCGCCTCTTTCGCGGGGATTTCCTCCCGGTCGAGCTGGGCCAGCTTTTCCTCGCCCGCGGCGATATAGAGCGCGAGCTCGTCGTAGAAATGCAGCGTCTTGTCGTAGAGCATATCGAGCGATTTAATGTCCTTGAGCAGCTTGTGCTCATGGCTCAGCAACTCGTCGGTGACGCGGTCGATCTGGCCCTGCACCTCTTCGAACCGGGCGATGAAGTTGCCAAACGGCGCGGCGCGGCCCAGCAGCTTTTCCCACCAGCTCCGCTTGCGGCGCACGTCGAGTTCCGAGACCGAGAAGCCGCGGATCGTGGTGACGATCTGGCGCAGGCTGTCTCCGGCGGGGCCGACATCCTTGTTCTTGACGCCCGAGAGCATCTCCTGGCTGATCGATTGCAGATCGACCTGCGCGCGCGAGCCGAACTGCACGATGGAATTCGAGTCGCCCATGTCCAGCTCGGCCATGCGCTTGCGGATTTCCTCGGCGGTCTCGGGCGGGGCCTGATCGAGCGGCGTCACCGCCTCTGCCGGGCCCGGCTCGGGCAGCAGCGAACCGCTGACACCTTCCACTTCGGTCATCAGCTCGGTTGCCTTTTGGCGGGTCGTCTCGGTCATCTCAGGGCCTCCTTGCGCCTGTCGGGGCAGTTCCCGGTGTCACTTGTCACGTCACAATTCGTCAATTCTCGCGGGTCGTCGGCACGACCCCTTCGCGCGCCAGCCGGTCGCGCAGCACGTCGATCTCGATCTCCAGCCCCTCGCGGCCGTCTTCCAGCATCTTGCGGGTGCGGGCGGTGAAATTCGCCTCCAGATCATCGAGCAGCGCCGCGTAATCGTCGCGTGCCTTGTGATCGCGTGTGTTGCGCCACAGATCGGCGAACTTGATCGTCGCGTCGCGCGCGCCCTCCAGATAAACGGTCATGTAGCGCCGCGCCTGCGCCAGATCGCCGGGGTCTTCCTCGACCGCGCGGAACAGATCGCGCGCGGTGGTGGCGAATTGCTCGACCCGGGTGATCAGCACTCGCTCGCCCGACGGGGTGATCGCCCTGCGCATCTCGGTCAGATAGGCCTCGCCTTCCTTGACCACGCGAGCGACGCGCTCTTGCTGAAACTCGTCGACGCCCTCCATCCCTTTGTCTTTCAGCGGGTCGAGGCCGAAAGCCACGAGCGAGACCACCGTGCCGATAGCCCCGATCCCGGCCGCGCCGATCATGCCCAGTTCGGGGGCCTGTGCACCCAGTGCGAGACCCAGACCATAGGCGACGGAACCCAGAATTTTCCGCGGGAAGGCCGGGCGCTTGGCCGAGCTGCGCGCGACATAGGCGAATTCGGCCCGCAGCCCCTCGCGGATCGTCCAGGCGGCGCCTGCGATCAGTGCGAAAGCGCCAAGCGCGCGGGCCAGTGCGAAGGGGCCTTCGCCGAAAGCGCCCAGCAGGAAGGGCAGGGCGGCGGCCACGATCCAGAACGGACGGCCTTCCTCGGGGTGGCGGGCATCGGGACGACGATGGGGCGGCACGCTGCGGGGATCGTGCAGGTCGGGCCCGCTGGCCGGGCCTTGGGGCGAGTATTTTCCGCCATAGCGTTGAGTCATCATACGCTCCCGGTGAGCGCGACCGACAGCGTCAGCGCGATCATCAGCCAGAAAGCGATTCTCTTTTGCGCCTCGCGCGACATCGCCAGCCCCTGCCATCGGACGCGAATTTCGACGTCCTCAGGGAGAATTTATAAGCAGGCTGGCGGGTCTATGCCAGAGAGACGGTGTGAAATTCGCGTAAACTCGCCGAGGAAAAAGAAGAGGGGAAAACCACGGCGGTTTTCCCCTCCCTAAAAGCGCGTTTTCGCCGGTCAGTCGCGATTGCCACCGCGCGGCTTGCCACCGAAGGGCTTGCCACCGGGTTTTCCGCCCGGTTTGCCCGAATGCGACTTGAAGCCGCCCGAGCGTGCGGGCCGGTCGCCGCGCGCGTCGCCGTGGGATTTGAACCCGCCCGAGCGCGGCTTGCCGCCCGGCTTTCCGCCATGCGATTTGAAGCCGCCCGAGCGGGGCTTGTCGCCGCCACGGTCGTCACGGCCACCTTCGTCGCGGTCCCGGTTGAAGTGGGCCTTGTCGCCGAACTTCCCGCTGGGCTTGCCGCCGAACTTCCCGCCCGAGCGGTCGTCGCGGTCGCGATTGAAGCTGGGCTTGTCGCCACGCGGCCCACGATCCGGGCGGTCGCCACGATCTTTCGAGAAACGCGGGCCCCGGTCGCCACGCTCGCCTTCATCACGATGCGACTTGAACCCACCGGTGCGCGGCTTGCGCGGCCCGTCGCGGAACGGGCGATCCTCGCGCGCGCCCTCTTCGCGATCCTTGCGGAAACGCGGTTTGTCGTCACGGCCACCCTCGTCGCGGTCGCGGTTGAAACGAGGCTTGTCGCCACGCGGCCCGCGATCCGGGCGGTCGCCCCGATCCTTCGAGAAACGCGGTCCCCGATCGCCCCGATCGCCGCGCTCGCCCTCGTCACGATGCGATTTGAAGCCGCCCGTGCGCGGTTTGCGGGGACGATCTTCACGACCACCTTCGTCACGATCCTTGCGGAAGCGCGGCTTGTCATCACGACCGCCGTCATCGCGATCCCGCTTGAAGCGCGGCTTGTCGCCCCGATCCTTGCGCTCGCCGCGCTCCGGACGATCCCCACGCTCTTTGCGCTCGGGCTTGGCTTCGCCGCCCACCGGCTTGTCGTCGAGCAACCCGCCAAGCTGATCGCGCAACATCCTGCGCTTCACTTCCATCACGTCGCCCGCCTTCATGTCCATCAGGCGGAACGGGCCGTAGCTGATGCGGATCAGGCGGTTCACCTGGAAGCCGATCTCGGTCATCGCGCGGCGGATCTCGCGGTTGCGGCCTTCGCGGATGCCCACGGTCAGCCACGCATTCGCGCCTTGCTGACGGTCGAGCGAGACCTCCATCGGCAGGAATTCCTCGCCCTCGATGGTGATGCCCTGACGCAGCGGCTCGAAAGACTGCTCGGTCGGGCGGCCATTCACGCGCACGCGGTATTTGCGCAGCCAGCCGGTCTCGGGCAGTTCCAGACGGCGCTTGAGGCCCCCGTCATTGGTCAGCAGCAGCAGACCTTCGGAGTTGATGTCGAGACGGCCGACGTTCAGCACGCGCGGCATGCCTTCGGGCATCTCGTCGAAAATCGTGCGGCGACCCTGTTCGTCTTTCTCGGTGGTGACCAGACCCAGCGGCTTGTAATAGAGCCACAGCCGCGTTTCCTGCGGCGCGTCGATGGGCTTGCCGTCGATGGTGATCTTGTCGGACGCCGCCACGTCGAGCGCGGGCGAGTCGATCTGCTTGCCGTTCACCGCGACCTTGCCGGCGAGGATCATCTTCTCGGCGTCGCGGCGCGAAGCCACGCCGGAGCGCGCGATCACCTTGGCGATGCGTTCTTTCGCGCCGGATTTCTCGGCGGATTTCGAAACGGAATTTTCAGGGGAATTTTCGGGAGTGTCGGTCATGTCCGGTTCCTTCTAGGGGAGGGGGCGCGCGAGTCGCTCGGGCGCGAAAGATGGCGATCTACACCTTTCTGCTGCGCGTGGGAAGCGTCTTGATAAGCGCGGATTTGCAAGCGATGAAGAGCCATGGAATTCCGGTCTTTCATGCAACAGGCGCTGGCAGAGGCGCGCGAGGCGGCCAAGCGCGGCGAGGTGCCCGTGGGTGCAGTCGTCGTCGCCCCTGACGGTAGGGTGGTGGCCGCCGCTGGCAACCGCACCCGCGAGCTGGGCGATCCGACCGCCCATGCGGAGATCCTCGCGATGCGCGAGGCCTGTGCGCAGATCGGCTCGGAGCGGCTGCCGGGCTATGACCTCTATGTCACGCTCGAGCCCTGTCCGATGTGCGCCTCGGCGATCTCTCAGGCCCGGATCGCGCGGCTTTATTACGGCGCAGCCGATCCGAAATCGGGCGGCGTCGCGCAGGGGCCGCGCGTCTTCTCGCATCCGCAAAGCCACCACGTGCCGGAAATCTATGACGGTATCGGGGCGGCGGAGGCGGAGGCGCTTCTGAAGGATTTCTTCGCCGCGCGCCGCTGAGCGACGCCCGTCTGGACGGATTGCCTTTCCTGTGGCATATCAATCGCATCGCAGGCCCCAAGGGCCGCGACCCCCGACATTGGTATCAGTCAGAAGGAGCGGGCATGCGTCCGGCACTGCGTCTGCGCGAAGGTGGCCTTGCGGCCTATCAGCAAGAAATGAAATGGGTCGCACTGGCCCTCGGCATCGCCTCGACCATCGCCATCGTGCAGAACTGGTACCCGCTCAATCTCTTTCTCAGCCTGCCGTTCTGCATGATCTGGGCCTATCACGCGTGGCTGCATACCGAGCGTCAGCTGAAATATCTCAACATCATGTTCACCGGTTTCTACCTCTACGGGATCGCGCGCTATTTCCTGATGTCGCAGGGGCAGGGCTGAGGCGCGGGTCTTGTAACCCCGTCGGCCAGCGGGGATAGTCGCGCAAGATATTCGGGGATGATTTCATGAGCGACGAGAACGACAAGATACTCGAACAGGCCCGCCAGTTCATCGAGGCGATCCCGCATTCCCGCGCGCTGGGGATGCAGATGGACGAGATCCGCCCCGGCTGCGCGACCCTCTCGATGCCCTATGACACGCGCTTCGTGGGCGATCCGCGCACCGGCGTGATCCATGGCGGCGCGGTTTCGGCGCTGATGGATACCTGCGCAGGCGCCGCTGTGATGAGCCACCCGCAAGCGGGCGCTTCCACCGCGACGCTGGATCTGCGCATCGATTACATGCGGCCCGCGACGCCCGGTCAGCGGATCACCGCGCGGGCCGAATGCTACCACGTCACCCGCTCGGTGGCCTTCGTACGCGCCACCACCCATGACGAGGATGCCGAGCGGCCCGTGGCGACCGCCACCGGCGCCTTCACCGTCTCGCGCCCCGACAAATCCAAATCGGAGGGGCAAGCATGAGCCGTCCCAAGCCCGAACCCGTCCAGCAGGTCAAGCAGCGCCGCGACGGCGCGCTCAAGATGCTCGTCGAGGGCATTCCTTACGCGCAGTTCCTCGGCATCGGTTTCGACCGGCGCGGCGATGAGCTGACCGGCGTTCTGTCCTATGACGACAAGCTGATCGGCAACCCGATGCTGCCCGCGATCCATGGCGGGGTGACGGCGGCCTTTCTCGAGGTCACCGCGATCATCGAACTCAGCTGGTCCTACCTGTGGGACGATATCGAGGCGGGGCGGATCGATTTCGACGCGCTCACGCCCGAGAGCCTACCGCGGCTGCCCAAGACGATCGATTTCACCGTGGACTACCTGCGGTCCGGCCTGCCGCGCGACGCCTATGCGCGCGCCCGCGTCAACCGCTCGGGGCGGCGCTATGCCAGCGTCCATGTCGAGGCGTGGCAGGATAACCGGACCCGGATCTTTGCCCAAGCGACCGGCCATTTCCTGATGCCCGCGCGGGACGATACCTCCGCCAATGGCTGAGATTACCCATGCGCGGGTCCTGAAGATCGCGCTGCCCATCGTCCTCTCGAACGCCACGATCCCGATCCTCGGCGCGGTCGACACGGCCGTCGTCGGCCAGATCGGCCTGCCCGCACCGATCGGGGCGGTGGGGATCGGGGCGGTGATCCTGTCCTCACTCTACTGGATATTCGGCTTCCTGCGGATGGGCACGACCGGGCTGGTGAGCCAGGCGCATGGGACGGGCGATACCGGCGAGGTCTCCGCCGGGCTGATGCGCGCGCTGATCATTGCGGGCATCGCCGGGCTGAGCCTGATCGTGCTGCAACTCCCGCTGTTCTGGGCCGCGTTTCAGCTTGCCCCGGCGAGCGACGAGGTCGAGCGTCTTGCCCGCGACTACCTGCAGATCCGCATCTGGGGTGCGCCGCTCACCATCTCACTCTACGCCTTCACCGGCTGGCTGATCGCACTGGAGCGCACCCGCGGTGTCCTCTTGCTGCAAGTGACGATGAACGCGCTGAACGTGGGGCTGGATCTGTTCTTCGTGCTCGGCCTCGGCTGGGGCGTGCAAGGCGTCGCGGGCGCCACGCTGATCTCCGAGATTAGCGGTGTGGTGCTGGCGTTGTGGCTCTGTCGCGCGGCCTTCGTAAACGGCTTATGGCGGGCGCGCGCAATCTTCGACCGGGTGAAGCTGGCGACGATGGCGCGGGTGAATACCGACATCATGCTGCGCTCGATCCTGCTGCAGGCGAGCTTCACCTCCTTCCTCTTCCTCGGCGCGGGGCAGGGCGATGTGACGCTCGCGGCCAATCAGGTGTTGCTGCAATTCCTGCAGATCACTGCCTTCGCGCTGGACGGGTTCGCCTTCTCCGCCGAGAGCCTCGTGGGCCAGGCTGTGGGCGCACATTCGGTAGCAAGGCTGCGCCGGGCGAGCATCGTCTCCTCGCAATGGGGGATCGGCGGCGCGCTCGTGCTGGGCGCGGTTTTCCTGCTTGCAGGCCCTGCGATCATCGACCTGATGACCACCGCCCCGAATGTCCGCATCGAGGCGCGCGACTACCTGATCTGGATCGCCGCCGCGCCGCTGATCGGCGGCCCGGCCTGGATGCTAGACGGCATCTTCATCGGCGCGACCCTGACCCGCGAGATGCGCAACGCGATGGTGATCTCGGTCGTGATCTACACGGCCGCGCTTTTCGTGCTGATCCCGCTTTTCGGCAATCACGGGCTCTGGGCGGGGCTGATGATCCTCAACGCCACGCGCGGCCTGACGATGGCGCGGCTCTATCCCCGTGCCGAGGCAAAAGCGGCAGCCGGGTAGGGGCGCGGCCCCTCTGCCTGCGCCCCGCCGCTCCCTTCCCCTTGATGGAAATATCCCGGGGGTGAGGGCGAAGCCCGAGGGGGCAGCGCCCCCTTAGACCGTATCCAGATAAAGCTCGGTCTGTTCCTGATCCGACAGCTCGGCCATGTAATGCAGCTCCTGTCGCTTGGTCATGGCGAAATTGGTGATCAGGTCGCGGTCGAAGATGCGCGGCATGATCTCGCAATTCTGGAAGGCGTCGATCGCCGCTTCCCAGTCGGTCGGCATCTGCGGCAGGTCGAGCGCATAGGCGTTGCCCTTGATCGGCTCGGGCGCTTCCATCTTGTCCTCGATCCCGATCAGGGCCGCGCCGAGGATCGCCGCGATCATCAGGTAGGGGTTCACGTCGCCGCCCGCCACGCGATGCTCGATCCGCCGCGCCTGCGGTCCCGAGGCCGGGATGCGCAGCGCCGCGGTGCGATTCTCATAGGCCCAGGCGATGCCGGTCGGCGCATGGGCGTCGGGCACGAGCCGGTCATAGCTGTTCTCATGCGGCGCGAAGATCAGGCCCGAGCCCTCCATCGCGGCGAGACACCCGGCGACGGCGTGGCGCATCTGGTCCGAGCCTTGCGGCGTGCCGTCGTTGAAGATGTTGTTGCCCTCGGCATCGAGCACCGAGAAATGCATATGCATCCCGTTGCCGGGCCATTCGTCGTAAGGTTTCGCCATGAAGGACGCGGCGAAGCCATGCGCGCGCGCCAGACCTTTCACCAGCATCTTGAACAGCCAGCTGTCATCGGCGGCCTTCAGTGGGTCGGGCTGGTGGCTAAGGTTGATCTCGAACTGCCCCGGACCCGCTTCGGAGATCGCGGTATCGGCAGGAATATCCATCGCCTCGCAGGCGTCGTAGAGCTGGCTGAAGAAGATGTCGAACGCGTCGAGCGCGCGGAGCGAGAGGACCTCGCCGCCGGTGCGGCGCTTGCCCGAGCGCGGCGAGGGCGGCACACGCAGCGTCTTGCCGCTGTCGTCGATCAGGAAGAACTCCAGCTCGGTTGCGACCACCGGGGTCAGCCCCAGCGCCTTGTAGCGTTCCACGACGCGGGCAAGCGCCTGCCGGGGATCGCCCGCATAGGGCTTGCCGTCCATATGGAACATCCAGATCGGCAGCAGGGCGGTCGGCGCCGAGAGCCACGGCATCGGCAGGAAGCCCCGCTCGGTCGGCATCAGAAGGCCGTCGGCATCGCCGGATTCGAACACGAGCGGGCTGTCTTCGACATCCTCGCCCCAGATGTCGAGGTTCATCACCGAATAGGGAAAGCGCGTCCCTTCGGTGAAGACCTTATCGGCGAAGCGGGCCGGCAGGCGCTTGCCGCGCGCCACCCCGTTGAGATCGGCCGCCGCCACGCGGATCGTGCGAACGTCGGGATGGTCGTGCAGCCAGTTCATGTGTCACCTGATAATCTGCGGCCTGAACCGGAAGCGCTTGCGGCTTTCCTGCGGCAGATGGCGGTTCAGGCGGCGGTTGATCACCCCGAAGACCGCGATGACGCAGAGCGTAAGCAGGATGAAGTAGAACGCCGCGATCGGGTAGGGGATGAAGGGATTGAAGGTCTTGTCCGCGAAATATTTCGCGTAATAGAGCGCGTCGCCCTCCTGCCGGAACGCCGGGAAGCCCGAGAAGAAGACGAGCGTGGTGGCGTGGAACAGGAAGATCGCCTCGTTTGTGTAGGACGGCCAGCCGAGCCGGAGCATCGTCGGCCATGTCACGCGGCGGAACTTGGTCCAACCGGTCATGCCGTAGGCGTCCGCGGCTTCCATGTCGCCTTTCGGCACGGAGCGCAGCGCGCCGTAGAAGATCTCGGCGGCATAGGCGGAGGTGTTGAAGAACAGCACGATCAGTGCGCCTGCCCAGGCCCGCGTGATCCAGTCCGTCGCGACCGTGATCCCGAGGATCGGGAAGCCTGCACGGGGCAGCATCGCGAAGGCCTCGTAGGCGAGGAAGAACTGGATGAAGAGCGGCGAGCCGCGGAACAGGAAGATGAACCATTCGGCCGGTTTGCGGAAGATCGCGCGATCGGAGTTCTTCGCCACCGCGAGCGTCGTGGCGAGGAAGAAACCCGCCAGCAGCGCGAGAATGCCGAAATAGAGGTTCCAGATCATCCCCGAGCCGATCAGGGTGAATTGCTGGCACATCGTGAAATCGGAGCGCGGCAGCAGCCGCTCGCCGATCCCGATCGACCGCAGCCCGTAATCCGCGATGGTCTGAATGCAGCTCATGCGTCCGCCTTTCTCAGCGCTTCCCCGGCCGCCGTGGCCTGCCCGAAGGCGAGGCGGCGGTTGATGCGGGCCAGCACGATCTCGGAGAGCTTGGTCATCACCAGATAGAAGACCAGCAGCACGAGGAAGTAATACAGACGCCAGTCGGGATGCGGATAGGCGTAGATGCTCGACTTGGTCGCGCCCAGTTCGCGCGCCCAATAGACGATATCCTCGATGCCCAGAAGGAACAGCAGCGGCGTTGCCTTGATGAGGATCATCCAGAGGTTCGACAGACCGGGGATCGCATAGGCCCACATCTGCGGGATCAGCACCCGGCGGTTCACCTGCGCGCGGGTCATGCCGTAAGCCTCGGCGGTCTCCAGCTGCGCGCGCGGCACCGCCTGCATAGCGCCGAACAGCACGTTGGCGGCGAAGGCGCCATAGACGATGGAGAAGGCCACCACGGCCAGCGCGAAGCCATAGGCCTCGTGATAGAATTGCGGGGCCGTGCCGAGCGGGATTTTCGCGGAGGCACAGACGTGGAATTCGTTACCCGTCCAGGCCGGGCCGGGATCGGGGCAAACCGCGCGTGACTTCAGGTATTCAAGCCCCTGGTCCATCGCGATCGGCACGAAAAGGAAGAAGATGATGTCGGGCACACCGCGCACCATCGCGATGTAGCCCCGTCCGAGAAAGCGCAGCGGGGCGGCGCTCGACCGGGCGGCCAGCGCCCCGCCGAAGCCGAAGATCAGCGCCACCGGCGCGGTCACGGCCAGCAGGATCAGCACGATGCCGAATGAGCCATAGAACATGATCTGCTTACCCGTGGTCAGGTAGCAGAGCAGCCAGCCAAGCCCGTGAAGGGCAGAAGGATCGGAACAGCTTTCGAACATCGGACTTTCGGTCGGGACCGGAGCGGTTTATGCCGCCCCGGCCTCGTATCTTGGATCAGTTCTTGAAGGTCATGACGTTGTCGCCGAAATACTTCTTGAGCATTTCGTTGAGCGTGCCATCGGCTTTCAGCTTGGAAATGCCGTCGTTGAACTTGTCCTTCAGCTCGGTGTCGGACTTGCGCAGGCCGATGCCGATACCTTTGCCGAGCTGCACGTCGTCGCCCACGAATTCCAGGTTGTCCTGGCCTGCGAAGGGCTTGAGCGCGTCCTTGTCGGCGAAGACCGCGTCGGCCTCGCCGTTCTTCACGGCGGCGATCGTGTCGTCGAGGGTCGCGTATTCGGCCAGCGTTGCGCCGGTTTCAGCGACATGGGCCGCCTGAATGGTGCCGGTCTGCGCCGCGATCACGCCGCCCTTGAGGTCCGCGCCCGGGTCCATCGCCATGTAGGACGAGGCTGCCGGCGGGTAATAGGCCTGGGTGAAGTCGATGGTCTTCTCACGCTCAGCGGTGATCGACATGCCAGCCATGATCGTGTCGTAGTTGCCCGAGAGCAGGTTCGGGATGATCGAATCCCAGTCATTGGTGACCCAGGTGCAGTCGAGGCTCTCCATCTCGCAGAGCTTGTCGCCGAGTTCGCGCTCGAAGCCCGCGACTTCACCGTTATCGTCGATGAAGTTGTAGGGAGGGTAGGCGCCCTCGGTGCCCATGCGGACGGTCTGTGCCGCAGCGACGCCGGCCGAGAGGCCGAGGATGGCAGCGGTCAGGATCAGTTTTTTCATTTTGGTTCCCCGTTGTTAATTCTTGGGTTGGTTCACGCCGGCGCGGTGGCCGACAGGAATTGTTGCAGGCGCGTCGATTTCGGCGCGCCGAACAGAGCCTCTGGCGGGCCCTCTTCCTCGATCTTGCCCTGATGCAGGAAGACGACGTGGTCGGAGACGTCACGCGCCAGCCGCATGTCGTGGGTGACGAGGATCATGGTGCGGTGTTCGGCGGCGAGGTCCTTGATGACCTTTACCACCTCTTGCTGCAATTCCGGGTCGAGCGCCGAGGTGGGCTCGTCGAAGAGAAGCGCTTTGGGCTCCATGCACAGAGCCCGCGCGATCGCCGCGCGCTGCTGCTGGCCGCCCGAGAGCTGCGCGGGCCATGCATCGCATTTGTCGCCGATGCCGACCTTGTCGAGCAACTGGCGCGCCAGCGGTTCGACCTCTGCCTTGTCACGGCCCAGCACCGTCACCGGCGCTTCCATCACGTTCTGCAGGATCGTCATGTGCGCCCAGAGATTGAACTGCTGGAACACCATCGACAGGTTCGTGCGGAACCGGGTGACCTGCGCGCGGTCGGCAGGGCGACGATTGAGCCCCTCGCCACGCCAATGCACAGACTCGCCTTCGAAGATCACATCGCCCTTCTGGCTGTCTTCAAGCAGGTTGCAGCACCGCAAGAGGGTCGATTTGCCCGAGCCGGAGGAGCCGATCAACGACACCACATGGCCGCGCGGCGCGGTGATCGAGACGCCCTTGAGCACCTCGAGCGAGCCGTAGCTCTTGTAAAGGTCACGGATTTCGATGACGGGCGCGTCTTTGGGCGCAGGCTCGTTTCGGGTCACGCAGGCAGCTTCTCTTTGTCCATCCGCGCAATCTGGCGCGATTTGACCGGTGAATGCAACTGCGTCTGCCCGGTTGACGATGGGGAAGGGGCCGAAATCACGAGCATCTGAGGAAAAAACAGGCGCGGAGCGGTCGCGCCCCGCGCCGGTGTGCCCGTCGAATTCAGGTGCGGCGGGCTTCGACTCGTTGCCTTGCGACCGCCGAATCGACATCGTTTACGCCCAGAAGTTTCGCCGCGAGCCGGATCAGCGCATCCTCATGGGCATCGCGCACGCCATCGGCCAGCGCCACGTCCCACAGCGCCTCGATCACGCCGGTGCGGTCCTCATAGGCGACCTTGTCTTTCAGCGCGCGGGTGAAGCGGACCGTGTCGGGCGCGCCCGCCTCGACCTCTTCGGCGCGCTTGCGCATCTCGGTCGCCTCGAAGCCAGAGAGCCCGTTGCGCTGAGCGAGAACCCGGTCGATCCGGGTTTTCTCCTCTTCGGTATAGTTTTCATCCGACCGCGCGAGCCGCACCAGAAGTGCGCCAAGCGCCAATTCGCGATCTTCCCCCTCCATCGGATCGGGGGCGGGATCGTTGAGCATATCGAAAAGGCGTCCAAACATAGGAATAGAGATAAGCGATGCGCGGCGCAGGGCAAGTCACGGATGCGAAAGCCCTGCGCGCGTGCCTCGCTTTTAGCCGACTTTCACGACCATCTTGCCGAAATTGCGGCCCTCCAGCAGGTCGTAGAGCCCCTGCGGCGCGGCCTCGAGGCCTTCCACCACCTGCTCCTTGTACTGAACCTTGCCCTCTTTCAGCCAGCCGGTCATCGCCTCGGAGAATTCCTGATAAAGCTCGATCGGGAAGCTGTCGAAGATGATGAAGCCCTGCACCTTCACCTTCATGCGCAGGATCGTCGAGAGGATCTGCGGGCCGTGATCGGGCCCCTCGGGCAGGCCTTGTAGATTATACCACGCGACCATGCCGCAGACCGGCATCCGCGCGAAGGGGTTGAGAAGCGGCAGCACGCCGTAGAGCACCTTGCCGCCGACATTCTCGAAATAGACGTCGATCCCGTCCGGGCAGGCCGCCGCCAGTTGCTCGGCGAAATCCTCGGCACGGTGGTCGATACAGGCGTCAAACCCCAGCGTGTCGGTGACATGGGCGCATTTCTCGGCCCCGCCCGCGACGCCGACGACGCGGCAGCCCTTGATCTTGGCAATCTGGCCGACCGTTGCACCGACGGGACCGGAGGCGGCGGCAACCACCACTGTCTCGCCCGGTTTCGGCTCGCCGATCTTCAAGAGCCCCGCATAGGCCGTGTAGCCCGGCATCCCCAGAATACCCAAGGCCCAACTCGGGTTCTCCGGCTCCGGCCCGAGATTGAGCACTTGCGTGCCATCCGAGACGAAGAAGTCCTGCCAGCCCGAGGGCGAGAGCACATAATCGCCCTTCGAGAAGCCCGCGACATCGCTCTCCATGACCTCGGCCACGACCTGACCGGTCATCACGCCGCCGATCTCGACCGGGGTTGCGTAGGATTTCGCATCCGACATCCGCCCGCGCATATAGGGGTCGAGCGACAACCAGACGGTGCGCAGCAGCATCTCGCCTTTGCCGGGTTGCGGCACGGCCTCTGTCTCGAGCTTCAGCGTATTTTCGTCCGGCGCGCCTTTCGGGCGTTCGGCGAGGATGATCTTGCGGTTGGTGTCGGTCGTCTGTGCCATGAAAGCCTCCTGTTTGAGAGGCCAGCTAGCACGCGGTTCGCGCGGGGAAAGGGGGCCAGCCCCCTCGGGCGCAGCCCTCACCCCCGGGATATTTCGGCATGAGCGAAGACAGGCACGGACCGCGCCTTCGCTCTTGAGAAATATCCCGGGGTGAATGCCGCAAGGCAGAGGGGCAGCGCCCCTTAACTGCGGGCCGCTTTCTCGGCGATGCCGGAGGTTCCTTCGCGGCGCTCCAGTTCGGCGAGCACATCGTCCAGCTTCACGTCGCGCGCCGCCAGCATCACCAAGAGGTGATAGAGCACATCCGCCGCCTCATAAGTCAGATTTTCGCGGTCGTTCTTGGCCGCGGCGATGATCGCTTCCACCGCTTCCTCGCCGAATTTCTCGGCGCATTTCTCCGGGCCCTTGGCCAGCAGCTTCGCGGTCCACGACGTGTCGGGATCGGCGCCTTTACGGCTCTCGATGGTCGCGGCGAGTTGGTCCAGAATGCTCATTGCAGCCTCATCGGAATGCCCGCGGCGGCCATGTATTCCTTGGCCTCGCGGATCGTGTATTCGCCGAAGTGGAAGATTGACGCCGCGAGCACGGCCGAAGCCCCGCCCTTGGTCACGCCTTCCACCAGATGGTCGAGATTGCCGACGCCGCCGGAGGCGATCACCGGCACGTCGACCGCGTCCGAGATCGCCTTCGTCAGCTCCAGATTGAAGCCCGCGCGGGTGCCGTCGCGATCCATTGAGGTCAGCAGGATTTCCCCCGCGCCCTTTGCAGTCACGGTGCGCGCGAATTCCACTGCGTCGATGCCAGTGGATTTGCGGCCCCCGTGGGTAAATATCTCCCAGCGGCCCGGCTCCACCGTCTTGGCGTCGATCGCGCAGACGATGCACTGGCTGCCGAAGCGGTCGGCGGCCTCGGTGATCACGTTCGGATCGGCCACGGCGGCGGAGTTGAACGAGACCTTGTCGGCCCCGGCCAGCAGCAGCGCACGCACGTCCTCATGGGTACGCACACCGCCGCCCACGGTGAGCGGCATGAAACATTGCTCGGCGGTGCGGGTCACCAGATCGAACATGGTGCCGCGGTTTTCGTGCGTCGCGTGGATGTCGAGGAAACACAGCTCGTCGGCGCCGGCCGCGTCATAGGCCTTGGCGGCCTCGACCGGGTCGCCCGCGTCGATCAGGTTCACGAAATTGACGCCTTTCACGACGCGGCCATCGGCGACGTCGAGACAGGGAATGATGCGGGTCTTCAGCATGGGCGGCGCTCCTTTGGCGCTTTCATAACGCGCAGGTGCCGCGAGGCAAAGGGGCAGAGTGCTCAGACCGGCTCGACCGGACAATGCGGTAGGAGGCGGCGCACCATCGCGGCGGAACACAGATCGGTCGCAGGGGTGGTCACCGCCGCTGCTGCGCCCGCGGCGCCGTGCTGTAACGCCTCGCGGAAGGTCTTGCCGCGGGAAAGCGCCAGCGTGAAGGCCCCCACGAAACTGTCGCCCGCGCCCACTTTCGACACGACGTCGACCTTCGGAGCCACAGCGAACCAACGCGCATCCTTGGTGGCCAGCACATTGCCGTCCGCGCCGCGTGCCACGATCACCGCATGGGCCAGCCCGCGCCGCACGAGGTCTTGGGCGAAATCGGCGCTATCCCGGCGTTCGGGAAGTTTGCGACCCGCCAGCCCCTCGGCCTCCAGCTCGTCCATCCGCAGCACGTCGGCGGGTTGCGCCTCGCTTTCCATCAGTTGGTGCAGCGCTTCGCCGGAGGTGTCGAGGAAAAGCCGCGCCTTGGTCCGCGCCATCTTCGTCGCCAGACGCGCCGGGAAATCCTCGGGCACGCCGGGCGGTTGCGAGCCCGACAGCACCACGATCCCGCCTTCGGGCGCGGCCCGCGCGATCCGGCTGAGCGCTTTGGCTACATCGCGTGCGCCCCAGTCTGGCCCCGGCATCACGAAGCGATATTGCGCGCCCGTGCTTTGATCCGTGGCGGTCAGGCTCATCCGCGTCTCGCCCGGCGCGGGGAAGGGGAAGACGGCGATCCCGGCCTCGGCCAGAAGCCGCATCACCCGGTCGCCAGTGGTCCCGCCAAGGGCCACGAAAGCCGTCGAATTGCCCCCCAAGGCGGCGATCGCGCGGCTGACATTCAGGCCACCGCCGCCCGGATCCGTGAGCGGCCGCGTGCAGCGCAGCTTGCGCTCGGGCGCGACCTCGGGGGTCTCGATCGACAGATCGACCGTCGGGTTGAGCGTGATCGTGAGGATCGAGGTCATCGCGTCTCCTTTTGGCCCAGAGCCCGACTTTGCGGCGCGAAGCTCGCGCCTGTCAACGCAGTGTTAAGGGATGGTGCGCTATGACCTCTCCCGTGCTGTTTCAAAGGAGTGTGAGGATGGTCCCGGGTGCCGATGATCCGCGATGGAAGCGGGTTTTGACGAGTCAGAGCGATTTGAGTGCGGCGTCGCTGGCAACGAAGATCTTGATTGCGCGCTTGCGTCGCGAGGTGGCCGCGAGCCCGGCCTCGCTTGGCGACAAGATTGCGGAGCTGCGTGAGTTCGTCGCGAAAAATGCTTTTGCCGCCGGCGATGTCGCGGCGTTCTAGGCTCGAGAGGGGATCCGGGATGAAAAATGAGATGTTGAGCGTGGCCGAGGCCGCCGCGCGGATCGAGGCGGGTGACGTCATGGTCGTGGCGGGGGACGAGGCGCTTCTGGCGCAGCTCCCGCGCGGCAAATGGATCGGCGGCACCACGGTTTATTTCGTCACCGAAGAGGGCGGAGCGGTGGTGCGCGACAAGCTGTTCTGCACCCGGTTCGAGCGGGCAACGGGCGCGGTGCCGCGTTGGATCGGTGTGGGCGATCTGCCGAAGATCTCCGAAGGCTACGCCGAGAATGGCTTCACCATGATCATGATCCCCGCCTTCTCGGTGGCGCATTCCGATTTCGCGGTGGAGGGGCAGGGCTATCCCGGTCTCTTCGATCAGCCGCTGGCGGGCTGGATCACCGGGGTGCATCTCGATGAGCTGGGCAAGCGCGCGCCGAAGGTGTTCGACGGCGCGACGGGCGTGGCGCATGACGAAGGGGCGGTGCTGCTGCATGTCGAGCTGCCCGATGGCGTCGCGGCCGATCTCGACATCCTCAATATCTTCACCCAAGGCGAGGCCGAGGCGCAGACCTTCACCTTCCCGAAGGCGGGGTTCGAAGCCGAGGTGGCGACGGTCGAGGGGCAAGAGGTCAACCTCGCCCGCTACATCGCCGAGCATGAGCTCGACACGCGCCTACCGCTGGTCGCAAATTACGCAGGCACACTCGTCAATGTCTCGATCCAGGAGGTCGATGCCGAGGCCGGCAAGGTGAAATTCTACGCCCCTGTTGTCGAGGGGGTCGAATACCGTCTGGCGCAGGCGCTGGGCTCCTACGCGCAGGCCTTCGCTGAAGGCGCGGGGGGCAAAGGCGCCAACGAATATTCGTGCAACTGTATCCTGAACTATCTCTACGGCGAGCTGGAAGGACAGCGCACCGGCGGCTTCACCGGCCCCGTCACTTTCGGCGAGATCGCCTATATCCTGCTCAACCAGACCCTTGTGCGCATGGAGTTGCATGAGGGCGATGCCGCCGCCTGACGGGTGGGGCGCAGCCAGTCGCGGCCCTTACAGGCGTGCCCCTCTCAGAGCAGGGTGACATAAGAAAAGCGCGCGCCGGTCGGGCGCGCGCTTGAAATTCTCCGTGCGAGTTGGACCCGCACGCATCACGGATCAGACGTTGAGCTGATAGGTGATCGGGTGGAAGTGGAAGCCGGTGTCCAGCGCCTCGAGATGGCCGACGCCGGGGAAGGGCATATGGTAGCCGATGAAGGCCAGCTTGTCGGCGGCGACACGGCCCAGAAGCTTCTTGCGGGTCTTCGCGGCCATCTCTTTGTCCATGTCGTATTTCACTTCCCAATCGGGACGCTGAAGCGACCAGACATAGTGGTTCGAGGTATCGGCGGCGAGCATCAGGCCTTTGCCACCCGACTCCACCATGAATGCCATATGACCCGGTGTGTGGCCGAAGGCCTCGACCGCCGAGATGCCGGAGACGACCGAATCGCCACCCTTGAGATAGCTCATCTTCTCGGCCAGCGGACGGACCTTGGCCTCGAACGTGTCGTTGCCCGCATTCGACCAGTGGTCGAATTCCTTCTGGCCGGTGATATAGGCGGCATTGGCGAAGGTCTCGCCACCGTCGCCCATCAGCCCGCCGATATGGTCGCCATGCATATGGGTGATCACGACATGGGTGATGTCCTCGGGCGCGTGTCCGGCGGCGGAAAGTGCTGAGGTGATCCCCTCCGGCGACAGGCCGGTGTCGAAGAGGATTTTCTCCGAGCCGGTCTCAATCAGCGTCGGAGTAAAGAAATTCAACGACTTGTCGGCGGGGATATAAGCGGCTTCCGAGACGGCCGCGAAGTCTTCGGGGCTGGCATTCATGCCGAAGATCGTTTGCGGGTTTTCCAACTCGCGGGATCCGGCGAGCAGCGTGGTGATCGTCAGGTCGCCCATCTGCATCCGGCGATAACGCGGGATCGCGGGCGGGGCTTCGTTCGAGCTTTGCGCGGCGGCGCCGGTCCCGGTCAGAAGCGCGGGGGCGGCGGGCAGGAAAGCGGCGGTTTTCAATGCTGCACGGCGGGTCATGAAGGTCCTGGTCATCGGGTCTCTCCCTCTCGATGGTTGGTCTTCGCAGGTCGAAGTCTAGCGCATCGCGCCGCTTCCACAGAGTCGTGAACGTTGCGTGAGCCGCTTCGGTTCACTCCCACCAGCGATCGATCGACGAAATATCGCCATCCGACCACCCCAGATGATGCGCCAGTTCATGCACGAAAATATGGGTAATGAGGGCGCCGAGAGGCTCGTTGCCGCGCGACACCCACTCGTCGAGGATAGGCCGGCGGAAGAGCCAGATCACATCCGTGTGGCCGCCGGGGTCCATCACGGATTTCTCGGTCAGCGGGATCCCGTCATAAAGCCCGGTCAGCTCGAAAGGGTCCTCGATGCCCAGCTCGGCGAGCATCGCCTCGGAGGCGAAGTCTTCCACCCGGATCGCGACACCTTGCGCGGCGCGGGCGAATTCCGGCGGAAGCGCCGCGCGTGCGGCCTCGGCCAGCGCCTCGATCTCCTCGATGCCCGGCGCCATGACCTCCGCCCAGTCGTAACCCTCGCTCATCGCACTCTCCAAGCCGCTCTGCACGCGCCGCATGGCCCCTCATATGGACAAACGGGCCGCCTTATGAAAGAGCAGGCGCCAACAGGAGTTTGCCCAGATGACCACCGTTACCCGTTTCGCCCCGTCGCCCACCGGCTATATCCATGTCGGCAACCTGCGCACCGCGCTGATGAACTACCTGATCGCCCGCAAGACCGGCGGTCAATTCATCCTGCGCCTCGACGATACCGATCAGGAGCGTTCGAAGCAGGAATATATCGACGCGCTGAAGCAGGACCTCGAATGGCTCGGCATCGAATGGGACCGGGAAGAGCGTCAGTCGCTGCGGCTCGACCGCTATGCCGAGGTGGCCGAGCAGCTGAAGGCCGACGGTAAGCTTTATGAATGCTTCGAGAGCCCGACCGAATTGGACCTGAAGCGCAAGAAGCAGCTGAACATGGGCAAGCCGCCGGTCTATGACCGCGCGTCGATGCATCTGAGCGATGCCGAAAAAGACGCGATGCGCGCGGAAGGCAAGGAAGGTTACTGGCGCTTTAAGCTGGAACTCGAACGGATCGAGTGGAAAGACGGCATCCTTGGCGATCTGTCGATCGATGCGGCCTCCGTGTCCGATCCGGTGCTGATCAAGGCCTCGGGGCAGGTGCTTTACACCTTCGCTTCGCCGGTGGACGACGCGGATATGGGCATCACCCATATCGTGCGCGGCGGCGATCACGTCACCAATACCGCGACGCAGATCCAGATCATCGAGGCGATCGGCGGCAAGGTTCCGAGCTTCGCGCACCATTCGCTGCTGACCGGCCCGCGGGGCGAGGAACTGTCGAAGCGCCTTGGCGCGCTCTCGATCCGCGATCTGCGCGCCGAAGGCATCGCCCCCGAGGCGCTGCTGTCGATGATGGCGCGTCTGGGCTCGAGCCAGCCGATCGAACTGAAAATGTCGATCGACGAGCTGGCCGACGGGTTCGAGCTGAACCATTTCGGCTCGGCGCCGACGAAATTCGACCCGGCGGACCTGATCCCGCTGACCCGTGCGCGCAACCAGCACCTGCCGTTCTCGGCCGTGGCGAATCGTATCGCGGATCTCGGCATCCCCGAGGATCAGCGCGAGCGCTTCTGGAAGGTCGCCTCGCAAAATATCGACAAGCTCGACGATCTGAAGGGCTGGGCCGATCTGTGTCTGAACGGCGCGGAGCCGGAGATCGACGAGGAAGATCGCGACTTCATCGCTCAGGCCATGACGATGCTGCCCGCGCCGCCCTATTCCGACACCACGTGGAAGGACTGGACCTCGGAAGTGAAGGACGCGACCGGGCGCAAGGGCAAGGGGCTGTTCATGCCGCTGCGCAAGGCCGTGACCGGCATGGCGCATGGGCCCGATATGGGCGAGCTGATGCCGCTTCTGCACAAGGTTCCGGCGCGCGGCTGACGGCTCCGCCGCAGGCTCGCAAAACCAATTCCAAAAGCGCGAGGGGAGAACCCCTCGCGCTTTTTGTTTGGGCAATTCGCGACCTCGTGAGGTCGTTTTCGGCGGTAAAGCGGCGCTTTTGGCGATTGGGGCTTGTCAGTCGCGCGGGGCCTCAGGTAATCGGGAGAAGTTGGATACGGGAGAATCCGGGGGAAACCTCGGTGCCGAAGGAGCAACCGCCCCGGTAAACTCTCAGGCAAAAGGACCGTGCCCGACGAAGGACTCTGGAGAGTGATGCGGCGTGCAATCGCGGCATCCGCCGAAGGGATAACGATCTCAGGCGTCTGCATCGCAGGCACGGACAGAGGGGGCATCGGGCGAGCCGGAAGGCTCATGAATCGATGCCGGATCATCCGGCTGAAGGGGAGGCCGCGATGAGCGAGTTGAAACGCACACCGCTATACGATCTGCATGTTGAGCTGGGCGCCAAGATGGTGCCTTTCGCGGGCTACGAGATGCCCGTGCAATTTCCGCTGGGCGTGATGAAGGAACACCTGCACACCCGCGCGAAGGCGGGGCTGTTCGATGTCAGCCACATGGGGCAGGTGATCGTGCCGGGCGAAGGCGCTGCCGAGGCGTTCGAGGCGCTGGTACCGGTGAGCCTGATGGGGCTGAAAGAGGGCCGCCAGCGCTATGCGATGTTCACCGATGAGAATGGCGGCATTCTCGATGACCTGATGGTGGCGAACCGTGGCGATCATCTGTTCGTCGTGGTGAACGCGGCCTGCAAGGAAGACGACATCGCGCATATGCGGGCGCATCTGGAATCGGTCGAGGAGCTCACCGACCGCGCGCTCTTGGCTCTGCAAGGGCCCGCCGCCGAGGCTGTGCTGGAGGCGCTGGTGCCCGGCACCGCCAAGATGCGCTTCATGGATGTGGGCGTCTATCACTGGAACGGCGCGGAGCTTTGGATTTCGCGCTCGGGCTATACCGGTGAAGACGGCTACGAGATTTCCGTGCCCGCGGACCGCGCGGTGGAATTCGCCCGCAAGCTGCTCGCCGATGAGGCGGTGGAGCCGATCGGTCTCGGCGCGCGCGACAGCCTGCGGCTCGAAGCGGGGCTTTGCCTCTACGGCCACGATATCGACACCACCACGACCCCGGTCGAGGGCAACATCGCCTGGGCAATCCAGAAGGTGCGCCGCAAGGGTGGGGAGCGCGAAGGCGGCTTCCCCGGCGCGGATCGCATCCTGAGCGAATTGGAAAACGGACCGAGCCGCCTGCGCCTCGGCCTGCGCCCCGAGGGCCGCGCACCGATGCGCGAAGGCGTCGAGATTTTCGCCGAGGCCGAGGGGGGCGATCCGATCGGACGCGTGACCTCGGGCGGTTTCGGTCCCTCGATCGAGGCACCGATGGCGATGGCTTATTTGCCGGCCGAAACGCTCGAAGGCACCACCGTCTATGGCGAGGTGCGCGGCAAGCGTCTGCCCGCCAAGGTCGTTTCGATGCCCTTCCGCCCTGCCACCTACAAACGCTGAACAACCAATCGGGAGACGTTACATGAAATTCACCGAAGACCACGAATGGCTCAAAACTGAAGGCGACGTTGTGATCGTCGGCATCACCGAGCACGCTTCCGAGCAATTGGGCGATGTCGTCTTCGTCGAGCTGCCCGATGTCGGCGACACGGTCGAGAAGGGCGACGAGATCTGCGTGATCGAGTCGGTCAAGGCTGCCTCCGACATCCTCGCGCCGCTGGGTGGCGAGATCGTCGAGATCAACGAGGATCTGGCAGACAATCCGGGCCTCGTGAACGAAGACCCGCTGGGCAAGGCGTGGTTCTTCAAGATGAAACTCACCGACGCCTCCGCGCTCGACGGCTTCATGGACGAGGCCGCTTACAAAGACTTCATCGGGTAATATCCATGACCTTCACCCCCACGACTTACGACAGTTACGATTTCGCCAATCGCCGCCATATCGGCCCCTCACCGGCCGAGATGGAGGAGATGCTCAAAGCCGTGGGGGCGCCGGACCTCGACGCGCTTATCGCCGAGACGGTGCCGAAAAGCATCCGTCAGGGCGAGCCGCTGGGCTGGGCGCCGCTGACCGAATATGGCCTCCTGCAGAAGATGGAAGGCGTCGCGAAGAAGAACCGCGTGATGACCAGCCTGATCGGGCAGGGCTATTACGGCACGGTCACGCCGCCCGCGATCCAGCGCAATATCCTCGAGAACCCGGCCTGGTATACCGCCTACACGCCCTACCAGCCCGAGATTGCGCAGGGGCGTCTTGAGGCGCTTCTGAACTTCCAGACGATGGTGTCGGACCTGACCGGCCTGCCGGTCGCCAATGCGTCGCTGCTGGACGAGGCGACGGCGGCGGCGGAAGCCATGGCGATGGCGCAGCGCGTGGCGAAGTCGAAGGCCACCGCCTTCTTCGTCGACGAGAACTGCCACCCGCAGACCATCGGCGTGATCCAGACCCGCGCCGAGCCGCTCGGCATCGAGGTGATCGTGGGCGCGCCCGAGACGCTTGAGGCCGATAAGGTCTTCGGCGCGATCTTCCAATATCCGGGCACCTATGGCCATGTCCGCGACTTCACCGCCGAATGCGAGGCGCTCCATGCCGCGAAAGCCGTGGCCGTGGTCGCGACCGATCTTCTGGCGCTGTGCCTGCTCAAAGAGCCGGGCGCGATGGGCGCTGATATCGCCGTGGGCTCCGCGCAGCGATTTGGCGTGCCGATGGGCTATGGCGGCCCGCATGCGGCCTTCATGTCCTCCACCGACAAGATGAAGCGCGCGATGCCCGGCCGGATCGTCGGTGTCTCCATCGACAGCCACGGCAACCGCGCCTATCGCCTGAGTCTGCAGACCCGCGAGCAGCATATCCGCCGCGAGAAGGCGACGTCGAATGTCTGTACCGCACAGGCGCTTCTCGCTGTGATGGCGAGCTTCTACGCGGTCTTCCACGGCCCCGTCGGGCTGCGTGCGATCTCGGAACGCGTGCACCTTCTGACCGTGCAGCTGGCCGATGCGTTGAAAGCGGCAGGCGCCTTGGTGGAGCCCGCGAATTTCTACGATACGATCACCGTTGAGGTGGGCGTGGGCCAGCAGGGCATCCTCGCCGCCGCCCGTCATCGCGGGATCAACCTGCGCAAGGTGGGCCGCGACCGGGTCGGGATTTCGCTCGACGAGACCAGCGATCCGGGCGTGGTGGCCAAGGTGCTCGACGCCTTCGGGATCACCGAAGCGGCGCCCAAGGCCACGCAACCGGCGGTGCCGGATGCGCTGCTGCGCGAGAGCGATTACCTCACCCATCCGGTTTTCCACATGAACCGCGCCGAATCCGAGATGATGCGCTACATGCGTCGTCTCTCGGATCGTGACCTCGCGCTGGATCGCGCGATGATCCCGCTCGGGTCCTGCACGATGAAGCTCAACGCAGCCGCCGAAATGATGCCGCTGACCTGGCCGGAATTCGGCTCGCTGCACCCGTTCGTGCCGCTCGATCAGGCGCAGGGCTATGCGGAGATGATCGACGATCTGACCGCGAAGCTTTGCGAGATCACCGGTTATGACGCCTTCTCGATGCAGCCCAATTCGGGCGCGCAGGGGGAATATGCGGGGCTTCTGACAATCGCCGCTTATCACCACGCCAATGGCGACGATCAGCGCGATGTTTGCCTGATCCCGATGTCGGCGCATGGCACGAACCCGGCCTCGGCGCATATGGCGGGGATGAAGGTCGTCGTGGTGAATTCCGCGCCCAATGGCGACGTGGATCTGGAGGATTTCGAGGCGAAGGCGGCGGAGGCGGGCGACAAGCTCGCTGCCTGCATGATCACCTATCCCTCGACCCATGGCGTCTTTGAGGAGACGGTGAAGCGCATCTGCGACATCACCCACGAATATGGCGGTCAGGTCTATCTCGATGGCGCCAACCTCAACGCGCTGGTGGGGCTGGTGAAGCCGGGCGAGATCGGCTCGGATGTGAGCCACCTCAACCTGCACAAGACCTTCGCGATCCCGCATGGCGGCGGCGGTCCCGGCATGGGGCCGATCGGGGTAAAGTCGCACCTCGCGCCCTTCCTTCCGGGCCACCCGGAGACGGGCGGCGAAGAGGGGCCGGTGAGTGCCGCGCCCTACGGCTCGGCCTCGATCCTGCTGATCTCCTGGGCCTATATCCTGATGATGGGCGGGCCGGGCCTGACGCAGGCGACCCGCGTCGCGATCCTCGCTGCGAACTACATCGCCGCGAAGCTGAAAGAGGGCTACCCGATCCTCTTCATGGGCAATCGTGGACGTGTCGCGCATGAATGCATCATCGACACGCGACCCTTCGCGGACGTGGGCGTGACGGTGGACGATATCGCCAAGCGCCTGATGGATAACGGTTTCCACGCCCCTACGATGAGCTGGCCCGTGGCGGGCACGCTGATGGTGGAACCCACGGAATCCGAGACCAAGGCCGAGATCGACCGCTTCATCACCGCGATGCTGTCGATCCGCGACGAGATCCGCGAGATCGAGGCGGGCGAGATCACCCCCGAGGACAGCCCGCTGCGCCATGCGCCGCATACGGTGGAAGACCTCGTGGCCGATTGGGACCGGAAATATACCCGCGAACAGGGCTGTTTCCCGGCAGGCGCCTTCCGCGTCGACAAATACTGGCCGCCCGTGGGCCGGGTCGACAACGTCTTCGGCGACCGCAACCTGATCTGCACCTGTCCGCCGGTCGAGAGTTACGCCGACGCGGCGGAGTGACCGCCAGCCAGAATGAAGAAAGGCCGGAGCATCGCGCTCCGGCCTTTCTCTTCTTCTCGATAAAAATATCCAGACGCGCCGGTTACTTCACCGGGTTGCGGTAGATCACGCGGCGCAGCGAGCCGGTTTTCGAGCGCATCAGCATCGTCTCGGATTCGATATAGGTCGGCTCGCGCTTCACGCCCTTCACGATGGACCCGTCGGTCACGCCCGTCGCAGCGAAGATCACGTCCGAGCGCACCATGTCGTCGCGCGCATAGACCTTGTCGAGATCGGTGATGCCTGCCTTCTTCGCACGGCCACGCTCGTCGTCGTTGCGGAACAGCAGCTTGCCCCACATCTGACCGCCCATGCATTTCAGCGCCGAGGCCGCCAGCACGCCCTCAGGCGCGCCGCCCGAGCCCATATACATGTCGATGCCGGTGAAATCCGGCTCGGCGCAGTGAATGACGCCCGCCACGTCGCCATCGGTGATCAGACGGATTTTCGCACCGGTCTCGCGGACCTCGGCGATCATGTCCTCATGGCGCGGACGGTCGAGGATGCAGACCGCGATGTCCTTGGTCTCGACGCCTTGCGCCTTGGCCAGCGCCTGAACGCGCTCGGTCGGGGTCATGTCGAGCGAGACCACGTCCTTCTCGTAGCCCGGGCCGATGGCCAGCTTGTCCATGTAGACGTCGGGCGCGTGCAGCATCGTGCCGCGCGGCGCCATCGCGATCACGGTCAGCGCGTTGGGCATGTCCTTCGCGGTCAGCGTGGTGCCTTCCAGCGGGTCGAGCGCGATATCCACTTCCGGGCCGACGCCCTGACCGACTTCCTCGCCGATATACAGCATCGGAGCCTCGTCGCGCTCGCCTTCCCCGATGACCACGGTGCCGCGGATTTCCAGCTTGTTGAGCTGATCGCGCATCGCGTTCACCGCCGCCTGGTCGGCAGCTTTCTCGTCGCCGCGACCGATCAGGTCGGCGGAGGCATGAGCAGCCGCTTCCGACACGCGGGCGAGGCCCAGCGAAAGCATGCGGTCGTTGAAATCACTCGGAGGGGTCATTTGGGTCTTCCTGTCTGCCTAGGCGTTGTGGGCCGGGCATAGGTAAAGCCTGTGGGGGCGCGAAGGGCAACCCCGTGAACGCTAACAGGAGAGGCCAGCCGCTATTGCGGTGAAAAATGGCACGCAATGCAGAGCTTGTTGCCATCCGGGTCGCGAAAATAGGCACCGTAATAATCCGCGTGATAATGCGGGCGCAGCCCCGGCGGGCCCTCATCGGTGCCGCCCAGTTTCAGCGCGAGGGCGTACACGGCATCGACCGTCGCACGGTCGGGCGCATCGAATCCGACCATCGGCCCGTTGCCGGGGGCGGGGGCGTCGCCGTTGAAGGGGCGGGTGATAAAGAAGATCGGGCGGCTGCCATCCTCGGCGGTCCAGCCTGCCCACTGTTTGGCGGGCTCGGAAAAGCGCAGCGCCAGACCGAGCCGCTCCATCAGCGGGGCGTAGAAGGTCAGCGCCCGGTCGAGATCGGAGATGCCCAGCGAGACATGGCTCAGCATCCCCATCCGCTCAGACCTCTTCGATGCGGATCGCGATCGGCTCGCCCTCGACCACGCGGGTCGCGGGCAGGGCGTCGATCGCGGCGTCGATCGCGTCGCGGGTCGTCTTGTGGGTGACGATCAGCACCGGGGCCGAGGTGTCGGCATGGCCGTATTGGCGCATCCGGCTGATCGAGACGCCCGCCTCGCCCAGAACGGTCGCGACCTTCGCCAGCGCGCCGGGTTTGTCCGACAGTTGCAGGCGCAGGTAATAGGGCGCGGGGATCGCGGTGACGGCCGGGGTGGGGGCCTCGAGCTTGTCGGCGGGCTGGCCGAAGACCGGCAGCCGCAACCCGCGTGCGAGGTCCATCACGTCGCCCATCACGGCGCTCGCGGTCGGGCCTTCGCCCGCGCCTGCGCCACGCAGCACGATCTGGCCGACCGAGTCGCCTTCCAGAACGGTCATGTTGGTGCCGCCGGTCAGCTGACCCAGCGGCGAGGTTGCGGGCACGAGACAGGGCGTCATCCGCTGCTCCAGCCCGCGGCCGGTCATCTGCGCGACGCCCAGAAGCTTGATCTTGTAGCCCATATCGCCCGCGCGGCGGATATCGTCGATCGAAATACGCCCGATCCCCTCCAGCGTGACGTCGTCGAAAGCGACCTGCGTGCCGAAAGCGATGGAGGCGAGGATGGCGAGCTTGTGGCCCGCGTCGATCCCGCCCACGTCGAGGTTCGGATCAGCCTCGAGATAGCCAAGCGCGCGTGCCTCTTCGAAGACCGTGTCATAGGGCAGGCCCGCATCTTCCATCCGCGTCAGGATGTAGTTGCAGGTGCCGTTCATCACGCCCATCACGCGGCGGATACCGTTGCCCGCAAGCCCTTCGGTCAGCGTTTTGATGACCGGGATGCCGCCCGCGACGGCGGCCTCATAGCGGATCGTGCGGCCGAGGCTTTCGGCGAGTTCCGCGAGCGCCTGACCGTGATGTGCGAGCAGCGCCTTGTTCGCGGTCACCACGTCCTTGCCCGCTTTCAGCGCGGCTTCGGTTGCGTCCTTCGCGGGGCCTTCATGGCCGCCCATCAGCTCGACGAAGACGTCGATGTCGTCGCGCTTGGCGAGCGTCACCGCATCGTCTTCCCATGCATAGCTCGACAGGTCCGCATCGCGGTTCTTCGTGCGGTCGCGGGCCGAGACGGCGGTGATTTCGACCGGACGGCCCGCGCGGGCCGCCAGCAGATCGGCATGGCGTTGCACGATCTTCACCACACCGATGCCCACGGTGCCGAGACCCGCGATGCCAAGACGCAAGGGTGCGGTATCTGAGACGGCGGACATAGGGACCTCATGAGAGAAACTGGGTGGTTTGCGCCCTGTTAGCGGGAAAGCGCAGGCAGGGCAACGCGGCGTGCGGCTTCAACCGCTCTATGGCGTGATTTTATTGGCTGCGCATCGCGTCTGCGCGGGTGCGCAACGCATCGGCGCGAGCCTCCAGCTCGGGGGCTGGGTCGGGGGTGAGGGGTTGATCGGTCAGGATCTCGTCCATCGGCAGCAGCGCCGGATAGCCCTCCATCGACTGCTTCGAGCAGGCGGCGAGCGAAGCCAGCAGGGCAAACAGGGCGATCAGGGCAGGGGCGCGCATGGTTTCTCCTCTCGGGACAGGGGCAAACTATTGCGCCCACGGCCCCATTGCCAGTGCCGATTGCGCCGCAAATCGGGTTTGATAATGAACGCCCGTTCAGTTAGCGTCGGTATCATGGCACGCAAGACTGGCTCCCATTCCGAGATTACCGGCCCGAAGATCCGCGCCGAGGCGCAAAGGCTCTTTGCGCGGCATGGGTTTGCTGCGGTCTCGATGCGCCAGATCGCAGGCGCGGTGGGGGTGCAGGCGGGGGCGCTCTACCTCTACACGCCCGACAAAGAGGCGCTGCTGTTCGATCTGCTGAAGACCCACATGGACGAGTTGATCGCCGCGTGGCACGCCGAGCCCGCCGGGGTTGATGCCCATGCACGGCTGGAGCGTTTCGTGCGCTTCCACATCCGCTTCAACCTCGAGCGGGCGGAGGCGGTGTTCCTCAGCTATATGGAGCTGCGCAACCTGAGCCCGGAGAATTTCGCGGTGATCGAGGGGCTGCGCAAGACCTACGAGACCGAGCTGGAAGCGATCCTGAAGGCAGGGCAGGACGAGGGCGTGTTCCTGATCCCGGATACCAAGCTTGCGACGATGGCGATCATCGCGATGCTGACCGGGGTGAATACATGGTTCCGCGAAGGTGGTCGTCTGAGCCGCGCCACCGTGGCCGATATCTACTGGGATATGGTGCGCAAATCGGTGGGCGCTTGAGCTAAGGAAAAGGGCGGCTTGAGCCGCCCTTGATCGTCAGTTCAGGTTCGTTGTTGGGCCGATGACGGCTTCACTGGCCGGCGGAGGCGGCGCTGTGGGCGCTTTCGGCCGATCGAATTGCAGGCTGTGAATGCCGCCGAAGCCTTCCCAGCCGCCTTGGAAGAAGAGATCGCCGCCGACGGTCCAATGTTCGCCCATAAGGCCGCCCGTGCCGAACCAGCCGCGGCTGCCATAGCCCATGCCCAGTTCCGCCATGGCGTTGTCCTGTCCGGCGACGCCGGTCAGCTTGATCTTGCCCTGAACCGGTCCCGGACCAATGCCGAGATGCAGTGACAGCTTCGCCCCGTTGATGTCGCCATCCGGGTCGAGGTCGTAATTCATCGCGCCGAACACCCCTTCAAGGCCGCTCGCGCCCGGGCCGAAGGTCCAGTTCAGACCCACAAAGCCTTTGGTATCATTCGCCATGGCCGCGCTTGCGAGGCAAGCGGTCACCGCGGCAATCGTCATCATGCGTTTCATGGCACCCTCCACACTTGGTGTTAACGCTGGGTTAACCCTCACGCGGAAATTCACATGACGCAATGATTTGTGTCACTTGCGGTGGATTTCCTCAGCGCTGTGTCAGGCGCGCAGCGCGGCCAATGCCTCGGTCAGATCGAGTGCCCCGTCATAAATCGCCCGCCCCGAAATCGCGCCCGCGATCACGCCCGTGTCGCGCAGGGCGATCAGGTCGGGCAGGGACGACACACCACCGCTCGCGATGACCGGGATTTCGACCGCGCGGGCCAGTGCCTCGGTCGCAGCGATATTCGGTCCGCCCATCGCGCCGTCGCGCATGATGTCGGTGTAGATGATCGCGGCGACGCCCGCGTCCTCGAAGGACTTCGCCAGATCGGTGACCATCACATCGGTCTCTTCCGCCCAGCCCTTGGTCGCGACTTTGCCGTTGCGCGCGTCGATCCCGACGGCCACCTGACCGGGGAAGGCTTTCGCCGCCTCGCGCACAAGATCGGGGTTCTCGACCGCGACGGTGCCGAGGATCACCCGCGCCAGCCCTTTATCCAGCCAGCGCTCGATCGTCGCCATGTCGCGGATGCCGCCGCCCAGCTGCGCGGGGACCTTGATGCGCGACAGGATCGCCTCGACGGCGGCGGCGTTCACCGGCTCGCCGGCGAAGGCGCCGTTGAGATCGACCAGATGCACCCATTCGCAGCCCGCCGTCTCGAACTTGGCCGCCTGCGCCGCCGGGTCGTCGCCGAAGACCGTGGCCTTGTCCATCTCGCCATGCAGCAGACGCACGCATTGGCCATCCTTGAGGTCGATTGCGGGGTAGAGGATCATCTGTGGGCACTCCTGAACTGTCGCGATGCCTCTTGCCACGGGTTCGCGGATTTTCCAAGCCTGACGCGGACGTCACGTCAGGCTTGCCGGGAATCGCTCTTGCATGGCCTGATGCGGCCAGCAGGCAAAAGGGAGGAGATTTGCCATGAAGACTTTGATGATCGCCGCAGCGACCCTGGCACTGGGCGCAGGCGCGGCGCTTGCCGACCCGATCGAGGGCACCTGGAAGACGCAGCCCGATGACGGCGCCTATGCCTATGTGGACATCGCACCCTGCGGGTCGAAGTTCTGCGGCACCATTGTGCGGACCTTCAAGGGCGGCAGCGAGTACAAGTCGGAAAACCTCGGCAAGCAGCTCGTGATCGGGATGGAGCCGAAGGGCAACAACAAATACCAGGGCAAGGTCTGGCGTCCGTCCAACAACAAGATCTACCTCGGCAAGGTCACCGTGAACGGCAACGCGATGGCGCTGGCTGGTTGCGTGGCGGGCGGTCTGTTCTGCAAGTCGCAGGACTGGCAGCGCGTGAAATGATGTATTCCCCGGCCCCTGCGATGACGCGGCGGGCCGGGATTTCTCGCCGGGCTTACTCGGGGATCAGATCGGCGTAGGCGAACCCGTCGCGCATTACCGTCTCGCCCACCCGCACCGGGATCGGCGAGTCAAAGATAGGGCCCGCGCTGACGGCGGTGTGAAACTCGCCATTCTCGCCGCAGGGATCGACGCCTTCGGGCAGATCGGCCAGCAGGCTTTCATCGAACCGCCGCCCCGCGAAGCTGGGATCGAGTTTGCTCGGATCCACGGTCACCAGATGGGTCACGAACCCCGCCGCGATCATCTCGCGCGCCAGCTGATCCGTAGGCCGCTGCCAGAGCGGGAAGAGCGCCTCGACGCCGAGCGGCTTCAGCTTCTCGATCCGGTATTCGCGCACGTCTTCGAGGAAGAGATCGCCGAAGACCATCGTCTCGACGCCAAGCGCCTTCACCTGATCCATAGCCGAGGCCATCCGCGCCTCGTAATCCTCGTTCGAGCAGGGCCAGGGCAGCGGCACCTCGATCAGCGGCAGGCCCGCGGCCTTCGCCTGACGGCGCAGCAGCTCATTGCGCGTGCCGTGCATCGCGACCCGGTCGAAAGCCTCGTTGGTCGTCGACAGCAGCGCCACGACATCCGCGTGACCTTCGGTCCGGCAGGCATGCAGCGCCATCGCGCAATCCTTGCCCGAGGACCACGAGAGAACCGCCTTGGGCGCCATCAGGGTTTCCAGCCGAGGAAATTCGCGATCAGCCGCAGACCGGTCGCCTGAGATTTCTCCGGGTGGAACTGGGTGCCCACGATATTGTCGCGGCCCACGATCGCGGTGATCTCGGCGCCATATTCGGCATAGGCCAGACGGTGTTCGGGCTCGGCTACGTTGAAGTGGTAGCTATGCACGAAATAGGCGTGATCGCCGGTGTTGATGCCTTTCAGCACCGGGTGATTGTAGCCGACCACCAGATCGTTCCAGCCCATAT
Source organism: Thioclava sp. F36-6 (assembly GCF_002020305.1). Taxonomy (NCBI): domain Bacteria; kingdom Pseudomonadati; phylum Pseudomonadota; class Alphaproteobacteria; order Rhodobacterales; family Paracoccaceae; genus Thioclava; species Thioclava sp. F36-6. Next base: position 827,361 of record NZ_MPZX01000001.1, read on the forward strand.
GCGGGACCTTCATCGACGGATCGGAAGGCTCGATCTTCACCACTTCTCCGGGGATCCAGCCGAAGCCCTCTGTCTCGCGGAACTCGAGCCCGCGCGTCGCCAGCATCTGCATCCCGATGCAGATCCCGAGGAAGGGGCGGCCCTTCACGGTCACCGCCTCTTCGATCGCCTGCGCCAGCCCCTCGAAGCGATAGAGCGCCGCGCTGCAGGACGGAAACGCCCCGTCGCCCGGCAGCACGATCCGATCGGCGCGCGCGACGACGTCGGGCTCCGAGGTTACGACGATCGTGCCGTGACCCGTCTCGTTCGCCATGCGCTGAAACGCCTTCTCGGCCGAGTGCAGGTTGCCCGAATCGTAATCGACCAGTGCCGTGAGCATCAAAGCGCCCCTTTGGTCGAGGGCAGCACGCCGCCCATGCGCGGATCGGTTTCGACCGCCATGCGCAGGGCCCGGGCGACCGATTTGAACGCGGCCTCGGCAATGTGGTGGCTGTTGAAGCCATGCACGCGGTCGATATGCAGCGTGATTCCGCCATGGGTGGCGAGCGCCTGGAAGAACTCGCGCACCAGTTCGGTGTCGAACGTGCCGATCTTGTCGGTGGGCATGTCGCAATTCCACACGAAGAAGGGGCGCGCGGACAGATCCAGCGCGCATTGCACCTGCGTGTCGTCCATTGCCAGTGCGAAATGGCCGTAGCGGCGGATGCCCCGCTTGTCGCCAAGCGCCTGCACCAGCGCCTGACCCAGTGCGATCCCGGTATCTTCGACCGTGTGGTGATCGTCGATATGCAGATCGCCCTTCGCGCGCACGGTCATGTCGATCAGCGAATGCCGCGCGAGCTGGTCGAGCATGTGGTCGAAGAAGCCCACGCCCGTCTTGTTATCGAATTGACCGGTGCCATCGAGATTGATCTCGACGTTGATCTCGGTCTCGGCGGTCTTGCGGCTGATCGTGGCTTTGCGCATGGGGCGCCTCCTTGAAACTCACCGCCTTATAGGCCGGGGCAGGGGGCGCGCTCAAGCGGGGGCATGTCGATTGACGGGCAGTGGGGCGGAAAAACAAAAGCCTCCCCGAAGGGAGGCTTTTTTGTATTGGAGCGGGCGAGGCGATTCGAACGCCCGACCCTAACCTTGGCAAGGTTATGCTCTACCCCTGAGCTACGCCCGCATCCTTGGGTATTTGACCGAACTGGAGCGGGCGAGGCGATTCGAACGCCCGACCCTAACCTTGGCAAGGTTATGCTCTACCCCTGAGCTACGCCCGCGCCGGTTCGGTGGAGGCGGATTTAGGGGATAGCGGCGTAGGCTGCAAGAGGAAATTTTGCGCGAAGGGGAAAATTCCTGCCTGACGTTTCGGCAGGCGGTGCTTTGCCTCAGTGGGAGCGGCAAATGCTGCAAGCCGGGGCTAGCACATCTTCACCATGACGGAGTTTTCCTGCGCCAAGCGAGGGGGCTCTGCCCCCGCTGGCTGCGCCAGCCCCCCGCGATATTTGACCCAAGCCGAAAACGAAAAATGCCCGACTCGATCCGCAGAAGGGCGGGCGAGCCGGGCACGTTCGTCTTGGGCGGTCATCGGCGTCCCCGCCTGTTCCGCGAATCCTTGATAGCCTGAGCGTAGTTAATGTTCCGTTGCGCCCGTTCGGCTTGGTGGAAATATCTCGGGGGGCGCGCGGAACGCGAGCGGGGGCAGCGCCCCCTGTCACGCCTCAGCTCAGCGCCCGCCAGCCGATATCGCGGCGACAGAAGCCCTCGGGCCAGTCGATCGCATCGACCATTTCATAGGCCCGATCGCGCGCTTCCTGCAGGCTCTCGCCGCGGGCGGTGACGTTGAGCACGCGGCCGCCCGTCGCGACGACGTGTCCGTCTTTCTCAGAGGTGCCAGCGTGGAAGACCATGCGCGAGCCGTCTTCGGGCAGCGCGTCGAGCCCGCCGATCACCGAGCCTTTCTCATAGGCGCCGGGATAGCCCTGCGCGGCCATGACCACCGTCATCGCGTGATCGGGCGCCCACTGCGCCTGCACCTCGCCCAGCCGCTCTTCCGCGCAGGCCAACAGCAGATCGAGCGCCTGCGCTCCGAGCCGCAGCATCAGCACCTGACATTCGGGGTCGCCGAAGCGCACGTTATATTCGACCAGACGCGGCTGGCCATCCTTGATCATCAGCCCGGCATAGAGCACGCCCTGGAACGGGGTGCCGCGCTTGGCCATCTCGGCGACGGTGGGGCGGACGATCTCGTCCATCGCCTTCGCCTCGATCTCGGGGCTCAGGATCGGGGCGGGGGAATAGGCGCCCATGCCGCCGGTGTTCGGGCCGGTATCGCCTTCGCCGACGCGCTTGTGGTCCTGCGCGCCGCCCACGGCGAGCACGTTCTCGCCATCGCACAGCACGAAGAGCGAGGCTTCCTCGCCCTCCATGAATTCCTCGATCACGACTTCCGCGCCCGCGCTTCCGAACGCGCCGCCGAAAATCTCGTCGATGCCATTGAACGCCTCATCGAGCGTCATTGCGACGATCACGCCCTTACCGGCGGCGAGACCGTCTGCCTTGACCACGATCGGGGCGCCCTGTTCGCGTACATAGCCTTTCGCGCCTTCCGCGCTGGTGAAGCGGGCATAGGCTGCAGTGGGCGCGTTGCAGGCGTCGCAGATCTCTTTCGTGAAGGCTTTCGAGGCTTCCAGCTTCGCGGCCTCAGCCGAAGGGCCGAAGGTCAGGATGTTCTGCGCGCGCAGCGCATCGGCCACGCCCGCTGCCAGCGGCGCTTCCGGCCCGATCACCACGAAATCGACCGCATTGGCCTCGCAGAGTTCCAGCACCGCCGCCGCATCGTTCGGATCGATCGCCGCGCAATCGGCGATCTGCGCGATCCCGGCATTGCCCGGGGCCACGATCAGCCGGTCGCATTTCGGATTTTGCTTGATCGCCCAAGCCAGCGCATGTTCGCGCCCGCCGCCGCCCAGAACCAGAATGTTCATCGCTCGCCCCCTTGGCCTTCGCTTTCCCGCCTTCTAAGCTGCGCGAAACTCTGAGGCAAGGCGCCCCGGACCAACGCTCAAGCAGGCAGGCATATGGACCTTCTCGACGACGAAAACGGCTCGAACGCGCATGACTACACGGTCTCCGAGATTTCGGGGGCGGTGAAGCGGGTGATCGAGGGCGAATTCGGCCGCGTCCGGGTGCGTGGCGAAGTGGGCCGCGTGTCTATGCCGCGCTCGGGCCATATGTATTTCGATCTCAAGGACGACCGCTCGGTGATCGCCGCCGTCAGCTGGAAGGGGCAGGTGGCGAAAATGCAGGTCCGCCCCGAGGAAGGGATGGAGGTCATCGCCACGGGCCGGATGACGACCTTCGCGGGCCAGTCGAAATACCAGCTGATCGTCGACAATGTCGAACCGGCGGGCGCGGGTGCGCTGATGGCGATGCTGGAGGCGCGGCGCAAGGCGCTGGCCGCCGAGGGGCTGTTCGACGCGGGCCGCAAGAAGCCCATTCCGTGGCTGCCGCAGGTGATCGGCGTGGTGACCTCGCCCTCGGGCGCGGTGATCCGCGACATCCTGCACAGGCTCGCCGACCGCTTCCCGCGCCATGTGCTGATCTGGCCGGTGGCGGTGCAGGGTCAGGCCTGTGCGCCAGAGGTGGCGCGCGCGGTGCGGGGCTTCAACGCACTGGCGCCGGGGGGGGGGATCCCGCGCCCCGATCTGATCATCGTCGCGCGCGGCGGCGGCTCGATCGAGGACCTTTGGGGCTTCAACGAGGAGGCCGTGGTGCGCGCCGTGGCCGAAAGCGACATCCCGGTGATCTCGGCGGTGGGCCACGAGACCGATACGACGCTGGTGGATCACGCCGCTGACCGGCGTGCGCCCACGCCCACGGCGGCGGCGGAAATGGCGGTGCCGGTGCGCGCCGAACTGGCCGCTTGGCTGTCGGAGGCGCAGACGCGGATGATGCGGGCGGCGCGCGGGCGGCTCGATCAGCGCGGCCAGCGGCTGCGCGATCTGGCGCGCGGGCTGGGCCGTCCCGAGGCGCTAACGCAACCGGCGCGGCAAAGCTTCGATCTCTGGGCCGAGCGGCTGGGCCCTGCGCTGCGCACGCTGGTCCTGCGCAAGAATACCCGCTTCGCGCCGCTGGCTGCGCAAATTTCGCCGAACCTGCTGCGGCGCTTCATCCGGGACCGCTCGCGTGAGATCGACGGCTTGTCGGCGCGGTTGGCGCCGGCACCGGCGGCCCGGATGCGGCGCGCGACCCAGGATCATACGCAGCTTGCGCGGCGGCTGGATGCGGCGCGGGTGCGGATGATCGGCGATGCGCAGCGGCGCAACCGCGATGGCGCCGAGCGGCTGGCGGGGCTGGAAACCCGGCTCGAGCGCTCCTTGCCGGCGCGGCTCGAGGCGCAGCGCGAACGGCTCGAGCGGCTCGACCGGATGCGCCAGACGCTGGGCTATACCGAGACGCTCAAGCGCGGCTATGCGGTGGTGCGCGGCCCCGACGGCGTGGTGACCTCGCAAGCGGTGGCGGAGAAGCAGCCCGGTCTCGAAATCGAGTTCGCCGATGGCAAGCTCGCTGTCATCCCGGGCGGGGGCGGCAGTGCGACCGCGCCGAAGCCGAAGAAGAAAAAGCCCGATCCGGGCCCGTCTCAGGGCAGTCTGTTCTGAGGCTTACACGCCCACATCCGGGCCCTGACAGCCTAGCGGGTCGTGGCTTTCCGACAGGCTGACCAGCGGCTCCTGCGAGGGATCGCCCTTGAACTGCGCGACCAGCCCCTGCGCCGTATCGTAGAAGGTCCAGCATTGCAGCGGCGCGTATTCGCCGTAATCGAAGCAGATATACTGCCCGTCCTGATACCAGTCGCCTTCCTTGCACTCGCTTTCGGTGAAGGCCCAGATCACCTTGTGGCCGGGCTTGTATTGCTCGGAGCCGTAGGGTTGGCCGAAGACCGAATAGGTGATGGTGCGCCCGACGGTGCGCTGATCGAATTGCTCCGCATTGAGCGGTGGGCCGAGCGGGTCGGCAGCACGCGCAAGCGTCGGTATCAGGGCCAAGGCCGCAAGGGATAAAGTCAGGATCGGGTTCGGGCGCATGGGGGAGGCTCCGGCAAGGTCTTTCACCCAACCTGCCAGATCGCGGCCCGCTTGCCTAGCGCGCGCTGGGCGCGTCGGCGTCGGCTGGCTTGCCCTGAAGCGCTTTCACGCGCTTGTCCATGATCCGACGCCAGAGCGGCGGGAACAGCGCCAGCGCCGCCATCGCGGGCAGGCTGCGCGGCAGGACGGGCCGCCGCGGCTCGGTCAGATCGCCAAGTCGCAGCGCCGGGTATTCCCGCGCCGGATGCGCGTGGTGATCCGAATGGCGCGGCGCGTTGAGCATCCACAGCGAGGTGATCGGCGCGGGCGCATCCCAGCTGTGATGCGCATCGACCGGATCGAAACTGCCATCGCCACGGCGTTTGCGTGACAACCCGTAATGCTGGACGTAATCGGCGAGCAGGATCTGCACCTGCGCATAGGCGCAGAGCATCAGGTAAGCCACCACGCCCTCGGCCCCAAAGAGCATCCCGAACAGCACCGCGAACCACAGCCCGCCCAGCAGATAGGACGGGTAGGGGCCGAGCCGCGCGATCCTCGCCTTGATCCGCGCGCTCAGCGGCGCTTTCGGATCGATCGCAGGCAGGCGGGCGAAGCGGTTGCGCTCCATCTCGTAGCCGCCGATGAAGCTGCCGATCCAGGCCCGCGGCGCAAACGACCAGAACCCCTCGCCAAGCTGCGCGGAATTCGGATCGTCCGGCGTCGCGACGAAACGGTGATGGACAAGCCGGTGCGCCGAGGTGTGATGCCCGAAGAGCAGCGAGATATAGACCCATTTCCCCAGCAGAAACAGCCGTTTGTCCGAGCGATGGATCAGCTCATGCGCGTTCGAGTTCGACACCTGTCCGAAGAACAGCCCGAAGGCCAGCCAGACCGCGATCCAGCTTGGGCCCTCCAGCAGCGTATGCCCCGACATCGCCGCCACACCGAGCACGAGCAGCACGAAATGCACCACCGCCAGCGTCGTCGACAGCGCGTCCGCCGCGGGGAATTCGGAGCCTTCCGGCGCATCGGGGGAGGGATGCTTCAGCGCCTCATCCAGGATGAACATGCACAGCCCGATCCAGACCAGCGCCGCCCAGGCCGCGATCCCGCCGAAGACACCCGCCACCAGCAGAAGCGGCACCGGCAGAAGCGTCACCACCGCGAAACTGTCGACCCCGGGGATCTCGCGCGACCGCCGCAGCAGATCTGCAATTGCTCCGCTCAGGCGGCGCTTGCGTGAAGGGTCTTTGCCTTGGGGCACGTGCTGCGGGTCCGCTTCGCTCACTCTCAATAGTGCAATGGTTTTGCGCTATTCTTTCGCCAATTTCGACCCTTTTATGACCCCGCTTGCGACGGCCGGGCTTTTCTGCGCGAGATGTGGCCATGATGTCCGCAGCCCCGATCAGTCTCCTCATCGCCGCCGTCTTCGCGCTGATTTACCTCGCACGTCATGCGGGTGCTGGGGAAAGCGGTGCGAAAACCCTTGTGAAGACCGCCTCCGTCGTGGCGCTGATTCCGATGGCGGCGGCCATGGGCGCGCCGCTTGCGATACTCGCGGGTCTCGCGCTCGGGGCGGCGGGCGATTTCGCCCTGTCGCGCCCCGGCCAGCGGGCCTTCCTGATCGGCATGGCGGCTTTTGCTGCGGGGCATCTGGCCTATCTTCTGGGGTTCCTCGACATGGGCGCGCAGCCCTCCGCCTGGACTATCCCGCTCATCGCGCTGGGGCTCTCGGCGGAGTTCTGGCTGCTGCCGCGCACGGGCGGACTGTGCTGGCCGGTGCGCAGCTATATCTGGATCATCGTGGCGATGGCGGCGGTGGCGATGGGCCTGCCTGCGGGCTATCTGATGGTGGTCGTGGGCAGCCTCGCCTTCGTCCTCTCTGACCTGATCCTCGCGCTGGAGATGTTCGTGCTGCGCGACGCTGGCCGCAAACAGCTGGCGGCACGCGCGCTCTGGGTGCTCTACTGGGGCGGTCAGGCCTTGATCGGCTGGGGCGCGGGATCCGGTTTTGCCGGGGGATAAGCCTTCCATCCGGGCCTGCGATGAACTAGGTGGAGCGTAAGGAAAGGCCTGATCCATGTCGTTTTTCAAAAAGCTCAAATCGCGTCTGACGCGTTCCTCCTCGAAGCTCGAGCAGGGCCTCGAGGATATCGTTGCCGAGAATGCGGCCAGTGAAGACGAGGTCGCGCAGACGCCGGAACCTTCCGCGCCCGCGACGCCCGCAGAGACCTCCCCCGAGGCCGCGCCGCAGACCCGCGCCGAACCCGCGCCGGAACCGGAGCCCGAGGCAGAGCCTGAGCCCGAACCGCGGCACAGCGAGACGATCAACCTCCCCGATCCGACGCCACCTGCGCCCGGCTACGTGCCCGCGCCGGTGACCGAACCGGTCGAGGAGGAGCACGCGCAGATCGCCAAAGCGCCGCTCGACGTCGAGCCCGCGCCCGAACGTCCCAGCCCCGAGCCGAAGAAACCCGGCCTTCTGGGCCGCATCTTCGGCGGCGGCGAGGCGAAACCCGCCGAGCCGCGCCGCGTCCTCGATGACGAGATGTTGGAGAGCCTCGAAGAGCTGCTGATCGCCTCCGACATGGGCGTGGACACCGCGCTGCGCGTCTCGGCGAACCTCGCGGAGGGGCGGATGGGCCGCAAGCTCTCGGTCTCCGAGATCAAGGGGCTGCTGGCCCAAGAGGTCGCCCGGATCATGGAGCCGGTCGCGAAGCCGCTGCCGCTTTACCCGAGGAAGCCGCAGGTCGTGCTGGTGGTGGGCGTCAACGGCTCGGGCAAGACCACGACGATCGGCAAGCTTGCCTCGCAATTCCGCGCAGCCGGCAAGCAGGTCGTGATCGCGGCGGGCGATACGTTCCGCGCGGCTGCGGTCGAGCAGCTTCAGGTCTGGGGCGATCGCGCCGGCGTGCCGGTGCTGACCGCGCCCGAAGGCTCGGACCCGGCCTCGCTCGCCTATGATGCGATGAAGAAGGCCGAGGCCGAGGGCGCTGACCTTCTGATGATTGACACGGCAGGCCGGTTGCAGAACCGCGCCGACCTGATGGAGGAGCTGGCCAAGATCGTCCGCGTGATCCGCAAGGTCGACGAGACCGCGCCGCATAACACGCTTCTCGTGCTCGATGCGACGACAGGGCAGAACGCCCTGCAACAGGTCGATGTCTTCCGCAAAATCTCGAACGTGTCGGGGCTGGTGATGACCAAGCTCGACGGCACCGCGAAGGGCGGCGTTTTGGTGGCGCTGGCCGACAAGTTCGGCCTGCCGATCCATGCGATCGGGGTGGGCGAGCAACTCGACGATCTGGCGCCTTTCGATCCGGAGGAATTCGCGCAGGCTCTCGTCGGTCTCGAAGACTGACGCCGCGAAGGGGGCGCCGCCCCCCGCGCTTGCGCGCGCCCCCCGGGATATTTGTGCAAGAGCGAAGAGAGGGATGCGCCTTTCCTCTTCCTCTTGGTCGAAATATCCCGGGGGTGAATGGCCCCTGAGGCCAGAGGGGGCAGCGCCCCCTTGCCGCCGACATCACGAAGGACTTCCCCTTGAGCGACTGGATAATCTCCGTCTCGGGCACCGAGACCGGCAAGCACCTCGCGCTGAGCCTCGCTCTGCTCGCGGCCTTTCTTCACGCGCTGTTCGGGGCGTTGCAGAAGGGGCGGCACGATCCTTGGCTCAGCCGCGCCGCGATCGATGCGAGCTACGGGATCATCGCAGCCCCCTTCGCGCTTTTCGTGGTGCCGTGGCCCGAGCCCTTCATGTGGCCGATCTTCGTGGGCGTGTTCTTCATCCATGTCGCCTACAAGCTGCTGCAGGCGGCCTGCTACCAGCGCGGGGCCTATACGGTGGTCTATCCGGTCGTGCGCGGCACCGGACCGCTTTTCGCGGTCATCGGGGCGGGGTTCATCTTCGGTGAGCATTTCACGCTGGGCCAATGGGCCGGAGTGGCGACGCTTCTGGCAGGCATCTACGGGCTTGCGCTCTACAACCTGCGCAATGTGACGGTCGATCGCGAGACGATGGTGCCCGCCCTGATGCTGGCCGTGGCGACCGGCGCCTTCGTCGCGCTTTACACCACCTATGACGCCTATGGCATCCGCGCGACCGCCGATCCGTTCACCTTCCTTGCGTGGTTCTTCTTCATCGACGGCTGGTTCATGCCGATCTTTACCGCGCGGCGCTGGACGAAGCTGCCGAGTTCGGAAATGGTGCCGCTCATCAAGAGGGGTGTTATCGGCGCGATTGTTGCTTATTTCTCCTTTGGCTCGATCATGTTGGCGACACGGCTCGACAAGGTGGGCGAGGCGGCGGTGCTGCGCGAGACGTCTACGGTCTTCGCAGCGCTCATCGGCTGGCTCGTGCTGGGCGAAAAGGTGGGGCCGCGGCGCACGGCCCTGATGGCGCTGATCGCGGCAGGGGCCGTGATCGTTGAGATAGCAGGCAGGTAAAGGCAGATGGCAGAGAAAAAGATTTCCCCCTGGGTGAAAGCGGCGCTCGACTGGGGGCCGCTCATCGTGTTCTTCGTCGCCTTCAACCGGCTCAAGGACGGCACCTACACGATCCTCGGGACTGATTACTCGGGCTTCGTTGTGGCCACCGCGCTGTTCATCCCGCTGATCGCGGCGACGACGCTGATCCTGTGGCTGCTGACCGGCAAGCTCTCGGCGATGCAGATCGCGACGCTCGTGCTGGTGGCGATCTTCGGCGGGCTGTCGGTCTGGCTGAACGATCCGACATTCTTCAAGATGAAGCCCACGATCATCTACCTGCTGTTTGCGGGTATCCTCGGGGCCGGATTGCTGCGCGGCAAGGCGTGGCTGCAACTGGTGATGAACGAGGCGATGCCGATGGCGCATGAAGGCTGGATGATCCTGACCAAGCGCTTCGTCTGGCTGTTTCTGGGCCTTGCCGTGGCCAATGAAATCGTCTGGCGCACGATGTCGGACGCGCATTGGGTTGATTTCAAGACCTTTGGTCTGCCGATCATCATGATCGCCTTCATCATGTCGCAGGCGAAGCTGTTCGAGCGTCACGGGATCGACACCGAGGAAAGCGAGGAGGGCTAACTCCGCCCTGTCCGTGCCCGCCGCGATCCGTTACACCTTTCGCGACTGCCAAACCCGGAGCCGCTTATGAAAATCGCCACCTTCAACATCAACGGCATCAAGGCGCGCCATCAGGCGCTGGTCGATTGGCTGAAGGAAGCCGAGCCCGACGTGGCTTTGCTGCAGGAGATCAAGTCGGTCGACGAGGGTTTCCCGCGCGAGATCTTCGAGGAACTGGGCTATTCGGTCGAGACGCACGGCCAGAAAAGCTTCAACGGCGTCGCGATCCTCTCGAAGCTGCCCTTGGAGGATGTGACGCGCGGCCTGCCCGGGGACGAGGGTGACGAACAGGCGCGCTGGATCGAGGCCACCGTGGTCGGCGACAAGGGCGCGGTGCGGCTCTGTGGTCTCTATCTGCCCAATGGCAACCCGGTGGAGCTTGACGACGCAGGCCAGCCCGTCGAAGGCGGCAAATACGCCTACAAGCTGTCGTGGATGGAGCGGATGAAGGCGCGCGCGGAAGAGCTGCTGGCGCTGGAAGAGCCCTTCGTGATGGCGGGCGATTACAACATCATCCCGCAGGACGAGGATGCCGCGAAACCCGAGGCGTGGCGCGGTGATGCGCTGGCGCTGCCGCAAAGCCGCGAAGCCTTCCGCCGTATCCTCAATCTCGGTTTCACCGAGGCGTTCCGCGCCCGGGTCCAAGGGCCGGGGCATTACTCCTTCTGGGACTATCAGGCAGGCGCCTGGCAGAAGAATAACGGCATCCGGATCGACCATCTGCTGCTGTCGCCGCAGGCCGCCGATCTGCTGCGCGATGTGGGCATCGATAAGGAAATCCGCGGCCGCGACAAGCCCTCGGATCACGTGCCGGTCTGGATCACGCTCGACCTCTGAGCGCGATTGCCGCAACGTCATTTCCTCGGCCCCGTCGCAGCTGTGCATAGTGGCGGCGGAGAAGAGGAGACCCCACATGCAAGACAAGATCAGCCGGCATCCGGTGCCGAAACTCGCCGACATGCCCGAGGATATCCGCACGCGGATCGAGGCGGTGCAGGAGAAGGCCGGGTTCATCCCGAACATCTTCCTCGCGCTGGCGCATCGGCCCGACGAATGTCGCGCTTTCTTCGCCTATCATGACGCGCTGATGGAGAAGCCCGGCAACCTGACCATTGCCGAGCGCGAGATGATCGTGGTGGCGACTTCGGCGGCCAATGAGTGCCAGTACTGCGTGATCGCGCATGGGGCGATCCTGCGCATCCGGGCCAAGAACCCGCTGATCGCCGATCAGGTCGCGGTGAATTACCGCAAATCCGACATCACGCCGCGCCAGCGCGCGATGCTCGATTTCGCGATGAAGGTGAGCCTGCGCGCGCAGGAGGTCGAGGAGGCCGATTACGAAGCGCTGCGCGCCCACGGGTTCACCGATGACGATATCTGGGACATCGGCGCGATCACCGCGTTTTTCGGCCTGTCGAACCGCTTGGTGAACATGGCTGCGATCCCGCCGAACCCCGAGTTCTACGCGATGGGGCGCTGAGCGCCTCTGGTCTTCGCCCATCCGCGCGGTCTAGGCTCTGGCGAAACCAGCCAATAGGAGTGCGCGATGGGCGAGATCTTGATCCGGGGCGCCGAGGTGATCGTCACGATGGACGGCACCCGGCGCGAGCTGAAGGGCGCGGATCTGCTGCTGCGCGACGGGCAGATTGCGGCCGTCGGGCCGGGGCTGGAAAGCCCGGGCGAGGTGGTCGAGGCCAAGGGCTGCGTCGTCACGCCGGGCCTCGTGAACACCCATCATCACCTCTACCAGACGCTGACCCGTGCGGTGCCGGGCGGCCAGGACGCGCTGCTATTTGGCTGGCTGCAGACGCTCTACCCGATCTGGGCGAAGATGGGCCCCGAGGAGATCCGCGTCTCGGCGCAGGTGGGGCTGGCGGAGCTGGCGCTGACCGGCTGCACCACCAGTTCCGATCATCTGTACATGTATCCGAATGGCGCGCGGCTGGAGGACACGATCCATGCCGCCGCCGAGCTGGGCCTGCGGTTTCATCCCACCCGCGGCGCGATGAGCATCGGCGAGAGCGATGGTGGCCTGCCGCCCGATAGTCTGGTCGAGCGCGAGGACGCGATCCTGAACGACTGCATCCGGGTCGTCGATGCGTTCCACGATGCAGGCGAGGGCTCGATGTGCCGGGTGGGGATCGCGCCCTGTTCGCCCTTCTCGGTCTCGCGCGAGCTGATGCGCGACGCGGCGCTGCTGGCCCGCGACAAGGGCGTGATGCTGCACACCCATCTGGCCGAGAATGACGAGGATATTTCCTACAGCTTGGCGCAGTTCGGCTGCCGCCCCGGGCAATATGCGCAAGATCTCGGCTGGACCGGCGAGGATGTCTGGCACGCGCATTGCGTGAAGCTGGACGCGGGCGAAATCGACCTGTTCGCGCGCACGAAGACGGGCGTTGCGCATTGTCCGTGCTCGAATTGTCGTCTGGGCTCGGGCATCGCGCCGGTGCGCCAGATGCGCGATGCGGGGGTGAAGGTGGCGCTTGGCGTCGATGGCTCGGCCTCGAACGATGCAGGCAGCCTCATCGGCGAGGCACGCATGGCGATGCTGCTGCAGCGGGTGCAAAACGGCGCCGATGCGATGGCCGCGCGCGAGGCGCTGGAGATCGCGACTTTGGGCGGGGCGCAGGTGCTGGGCCGCCTCGATTGCGGCGTGCTCGCGCCCGGAAAACGCGCGGATGTGGCGATCTGGGATGTCTCCGGGCTGGAGGCGGCAGGCGCATGGGATCCGGTCGCGGCGCTGGTGCTGTGCGGGCCGCCCAAGGTGAAACACCTCTTCGTCGAGGGCCGTCAGGTGGTGCGCGACGGGCAGGTGGTGACGATCGACCTGCCGCGGGTGATCGAGACGCAGAACCGACTCGCGGCACGGCTTATGGGCTGAATTTCTCGCGCCGCACCGCCCCGGCTGTGCTCGCGATCCGCAGCAGGCGGCGTCGGTTGCCTGCAAGGGCGGCCTCCATGAGCCCGGATAGCCCGCCGCGCGCCTTCAGATGCGGCCCGAGGTCGGAATGGCCGAGATCGGGGAAGATCAGGTGGTCGACGTTTTCTGCGCGCGGGAATGGCATCGCCTGATCCAGATCGTCATGCGCGCCGTGGCACAGGATCGTCCAACAGGGCGCGGACGGAAGCGGCGTGGTCCCGCGGGCGAATGTTCCGATCCGAGAGGTCCATTCGCTCCAGCGCGTCTCCCCCGGCACGACGCCCGGTTTGACCGAGACTTGCGGCGACAGGGCGAGCACCACATTGACCGGGATTACCTCCGCCGCGACCAGCGCCGAGACCGCGCCCATAGAGAGCCCAATGGCAGCGATCCGGGTGACGGGGCGGCGGCGCGTCACCTCTGCCAAGGCGGCACGCAGGGCAGGGGCGAAACCCGGATCGTTTGCCCAGCTGCGGCTTTCGTCGCTGATGAACAGCGCTCGGCGCGGGAAGCCGAGCGTGCCGCGCCCTGTAGCGGTGGCGACGAATTCCGGTGCGGGCGGGCGGCTTGGGTCATGGCCGATCGAGGCGAAGGAGATTACCAGATCGCCGCCGCCACCGTCTAGGAAATCGACCGTGAAAGGCGCGCGGGCGTAGATCCTCTCGAAGGCCGGATCGCTCAATGCAGCCGCTTGCCCGCGACCCATGTGCCCGCGATCGCGCGGTCGTCGCCCATCATGATCGTCGGGAAGATCGCCTCCCAGATGTCATTCGCACGGTCGGCACGCTGCGAAATGGCAAGCGTCGAGGCGAGGTCGACGGCGATGAAATCTGCCTCCATCCCCGGCGCCAGCGCACCGATCTTGTCGCCCATCCGCATCGACTGGGCCGAGCCTTGCGTGGCCAGCCACCAAAGCTGCGCGGGGTGCAGCGGCTGATGCGTCAGCTGCCCAATCTCATAGGCGGCGGCCATCGTGCGCAGCATCGAGAAGCTCGACCCGCCGCCGGTATCGGTGGCCAGACCGATCTGCTGCCCCTCGGCCAGACGCGTCGGCCAGTCGAAGAGCCCCGAGCCGATGAACGTGTTCGAGGTCGGGCAATGGATCAGCGCCGCGCCGACCTCCTTGATCCGGTCGGCCTCGCGCGGTTCCAGATGGATCGCGTGGCCGTAAAGCGCGTTCTCGCCCAGCAGGCCATAGGTCTCGTAAGTGTCGAGATAGTCGCGCGCGGTGGGATATAGCTCGCGCACCCAGGCGATCTCGTCCACCTGCTCGCTCAGATGGGTCTGCATCAGGCAATCGGGATGCTCCGCCCAGAGCGCGCCGAGTGCGCAAAGCTGATCCGCCGACGAGGTGGGCGAGAAGCGCGGCGTGATGACGTAGCTCAGCCGGCCTGTCCCGTGCCATTTCTGCAGGAGGACGCGGCTGTCGTCATAGGCCGATTGCGGCGTGTCGCGCAAAGCCTCGGGGGCGTGGCGATCCATGCAGGTCTTGCCCGCTGCGGCGCGCATCCCGCGGGCCTTGGCGGTGGTGAAGAAGGCTTCGACGCTGGCGGGATGGATCGTGCAATAGCTGCACATCGACGTCGTGCCGTTCATCAGCGCCAGATCGAGATAGCGGGTCGCGATCTCTTCCGCATGGGCAGGATCGGCGAAGGAAATCTCTTCGGGGAAAGTATAGGTGTTGAGCCAGTCGATCAGGCGTTTGCCCCAGCTCGCGACGATCGCGGTTTGCGGGTAATGCACATGCGCATCGACGAAACCGGGCGACAGGAGATGATCGCCATGATCGACGATCTCGGCCTGCGGATGGGCGTCGCGAAGATCGTCGGCCTCGCCCACGGCGGCGATCATACCGCCGTCGATCAGCATACCGCCGCGGCGCCGGTGCGTGACCGCCTCCGGCCCTTCGACAAGCGCGTCGCCACGGTATTCCAGAACCTGCCCAAGATGCAGTTCAGCCATCATTCTCTCCTGTCCGACGCGTCATGCTAGGGCGGGGCGGGGCGAAGGTAAATCTCTGCCGTCGCGGCGCTTCTTTTTCGCCATCGCCCCCCTGTCCATCTGCGAGAAAACAGCTATGTTTCACGCGCGATCGGAATGGGGGCGACATGGCCGAAGCACTTGCCGAAGAGACAGAGCGCGAGGAAGAGGATTATCGGCTGAGCGGAGAGCTGGTCGAGGAAATTCTTGATGCCGTCGAGCAGGAAGATGCAGATCGCCTGAGCGAGCTGCTCGAGCCCTTGCACGCCGCCGATATCGCCGACCTTATCGAACAGGTTTCCGGCCATGAGCGGCGCGAGATTCTGCGGCTCTGGGGCCGCCAGATCGACGGCGAGATCCTGACCGAGATCGATGAGGGCATCCGCGAGGAGGTTCTCGCAAGCCTGCCGCCGGAAGTTCTGGCCGACGCTGTCCGTGAGCTCGATTCCGATGACGTCGTCGACCTGATCGAGGACCTCGAGGAGCCGCAGCAGGAAGCGATCCTCGGCGCGCTCGACGAGACCGACCGTGCCGCGGTCGAAAAATCGCTGGGCTATCCCGAATATTCCGCGGGTCGTTTGATGCAGCGCGAGGTCGTGACCGCGCCCGAGCATTGGACGGTGGGCGAGACGATCGACTTTCTGCGCAAAGCCAAATGGCTGCCCGACCAGTTCTATCACGTGACCCTCGTCGATCCGGGCCATCATCCGGTCGGCAATGTCACCTTGGGACGGATCCTGTCCGCCCCGCGCGCCTCGAAGCTGATCGAGATTTGCGAGGAAGAGTTCCGCAAGATCTCGGCCTATCAGGACGAGGGCGACGTGGCCTATGCGTTCAACCAGTATCACCTGATCTCGGCCCCGGTTGTGGATGAAGACGACCGCCTAGTCGGCGTGATTACCATCGATGACGCGATGTCGGTGCTCGACGAGGAGCACGAGGAAGACATCCTCCGCCTCGCCGGTGTTGGCGACGAATCCGCGATCTCGGATACGGTGCTGGAAACCGTGCGTCAGCGCCTGCCGTGGCTCTTCATTAACCTCCTGACGGCCATTCTCGCCTCGGCGGTGATCTCGATCTTCGAGGGCACGATCCAGCAACTTGTGGCGCTGGCCGTGCTGATGCCAATCGTGGCCTCGATGGGCGGCAATGCGGGCACGCAGACGCTGACAGTCGCGGTGCGTGCGCTGGCGACTCGCGACCTGACCGATAGCAACGTCTGGCGGGTCGTGCGACGGGAAGCCATCGTGGGGCTTCTCAACGGTCTGGCCTTCGCGGTGGTGATGGGCGCGGTGGCCGCCTTCTGGTTCTCTGGCGCGCAGCTTGGCATCGTGATCGGGCTGGCGATGGTGATCAACCTCGTGGTGGCCGCCTTGTCGGGCATCCTGATCCCGCTCGCGCTCGAGAAGCTCGGCGCGGACCCGGCGCTGGCCTCGGGCACGTTCGTGACGACGATGACAGATGTGGTGGGCTTCTTCGCCTTCCTCGGCCTCGCCTCCGTCGTGCTGCTATGAGCAAGGATCTCGCGCGCAAGGACGCTTTCGCGGCGCGTAAGGCCGCCCATGCCGCCGATGACGGGGCGGCGACGCGAGCGCTGACGGCGGCGCTGGAGCCTTTCGCGGGCAAGGTGCTGGCGGGCTATTGGCCGATCCGCACCGAGCCCGATCCGCGCCCGGCGATGGTCGCGCATGGCGGGCCGCTCTGTCTGCCGGTTGTGGTCGCGGAGGCGCAGCCTTTGGTCTTTCACCGCTGGACGCCCGAGACCGAGATGATCGCGGGCGCGTTCGGGGCGCATATCCCGGCAGAGGGCGAAGAGAGCACGCCCGAGGTGCTGATCGTCCCGCTGCTGGCGTTCGACGCGCAGGGCTATCGGCTGGGCTATGGCGGCGGCTTTTACGACCGCACGCTGGAGGGGATGCGCGCACGCGGCCCCGTCACGGCGATCGGCTTTGCTTTTGCGGCGCAGGAAGTGCCGGAAGTGCCCACCGAGCCGACCGATCAGCCTCTCGACATGATCGTGACCGAGGCGGGCATCCTACATCTCTGATCAGCCCATCCGCTCGGAGGCGTAGGCACCGGGCGAGGCCGGGAAGACCACCGTCTTGCTGTCGTTCAGGAAGACCCGGTGCTGCACATGGGCGTGGATCGCGCGCGAAAGCACCTGCGCCTCGACATCGCGGCCCAGCGAGACGTAATCCGACGGGCTTTGCGCATGGGTGACGCGCACAGTGTCCTGCTCGATGATCGGGCCTTCGTCGAGATCGGCGGTCACGTAATGCGAGGTCGCCCCGATCAGCTTCACACCACGCTCGTAAGCCTGCTTGTAGGGGTTCGCGCCCTTGAAGCTCGGCAGGAAGGAGTGGTGGATGTTGATGATCCGGCCCGACATCTTCTGGCACAGCGCATCCGACAGGATTTGCATGTAGCGCGCCAGCACGATCAGTTCCGCACCCGATTCATCGACGACGTCCAGAAGACGCTTCTCGGCCTCGGGCTTGTTCTCCTTCGTCACCTTGATGTGGTGGAAGGGCAGGTCATGGTTCACGACGACCTTCTGATAGGTCATGTGGTTCGACACCACGCCCACGATCTCGATCGGCAGCGCGCCGATGCGCCAGCGATAGAGAAGGTCGTTCAGGCAGTGGCCGAAATTCGACACCATCACCAGAACCTTCATCTTCTCGCGGGAGTCGCGGACCGCCCAGTCCATCTCGAAATCCTTGGCGACCGGCTCGAAGGCGGCGCGGATCGCCTCGGCATCCTTGCCTTTCTCGGAGACGAAGCTGACGCGCATGAAGAACTGGCCCGTCTTCGGGTCGTCATACTGATGCGAGTCGGTGATGTTGCAGCCCTGATCGGCCAACACGTTCGCGATCCCCGCGACGATCCCCCGCGTGGAGGGGCAGGCAACGGTGAGAACGTAAGCGTCGGCAGTCTGGGTCATGTCGCATCCCTTTTGATCTTTCGCCCGGTTTCCTAGCGCGCCGGGGGTGGGGACACAATCACCCCGAGTCCGGGGAAGGGCGCGGGAGAAAGCGACGGCGTTGCGGTGAAAAGCGGCATTGCGTCAGGGGCGCGGCGCGCGGCCTCAGGCTGCCGCGTTTTCGGGCTGCGTACCGCGCAGGGATTCGATTTCGAGGAAAACGCTCGAAACCTCGGGATGGGCCTCATGGATTTTCTTCTGCACCGTCTCCACCGCGTGGAAGATCGCTGCGGGCGAGAGGCCTGTGCGCATCTTCAGCTCGATATTCACCAGCACCTGATCGGGCGCGAAATGCATCGTCAGGAGGCGTTTGACCTCTGCGACCTCGTCGAACCCGGTCGCGATCTCGCGGATCGATTTGCGCACATCGCGGTCAGCGGCCTCGCCCATGATCAGCGCGCGGGTCTCGTAGACGAGGATGATCGCCACGACGATCAGGATGAGCCCGATGACGATGGAGGCCGCGCCGTCGAAGAACGGGTTCTCGAACGTCACCGAGAGATAAACACCAAGTGCGGCGGCGAGGATACCCAGAAGCGCCGCGCTGTCTTCCGCGACGACGACGAAGATCGACGGATCCTTGGAGCGGCGGAAGGCCTTGAAATAGCCTTCGCCCGGTTTGCGCTGCTTCAGAAGCTGACGGATCGCGATAACCCAGGACGTGCCCTCGGCGAGGAAAGCCACCAGCAGGACGCCGTAATTCCAGATCGGTTTCTCGATCGGCTCGGGGTTCTGGATATGAACGATGCCCTCATAGATCGAGAGCCCGCCGCCGATCGCAAACAGCAGCATCGCGACGACGAGCGACCAGAAATACAGCTCCTTGCCATAACCGAACGGGTGTTTCTCGTCCGGTTCCTTCTTGCTGCGCTTGTGGCCCAGCAACAGCAGCCCTTCATTGCCGGTATCGACCACCGAGTGGAACGCCTCCGCCAGCATGGACGAGCTACCCGTGAAAGCCGCGGCTATGAATTTCGCGATGGCGATCAGGAGGTTCGCGGCGAGCGCGCCATAGACGGCAATCGGCTTTTCTTCGGAGGCTTGGGCGTCGGCCATGGCTGGGATCCTGCATCGGGGCGCGCGACGGGGAGGAACGACCGCGCGCCGGTGTCGTGATGCAGGGGTAACATGGGCGGGGGCAGGGCGGTTCCCGAGGCAGGTGCGGCAGGGCTCAGCCGTTGCAGTTCAGCGCTTTCGCGAAGCCCGCGGGCGAGGTGTCGCGGCCAAGGCGCGTCCAGTTCACTGCGTTTGCGGACGTGACGGAGAGCGCAAGCAATTCCGACCAGTCGAAGCTGGCGACGATCATCTCGGGCCCGGCGCCGCAATCGCGTACCCCGCCTAGGATGTTGTCAGAGCCGAAACGGTGATTGGTGAACTTGCCTCCCGCGAAGGTCGGGTGCAGCTCGCCGTTGCGATACTCGAAGAGGCGCAGCACGCCCAACCGATGCGGCGCGTCGATCAGCGCGATGTCACGATGCCCGTTGCCATTGAAATCCGCGATGCCGATGGGCGCGAGCCAGTGGTTCGGCTCGCCCACGAAATCGGTCGCGGCGAGGAATTCCGGCTTTCCCGATTTCACCGTGAGCACCAGAAGCCGCGAGCCGAACTTCAGATGCGATTGCACCACGATCACCTCGTCGATGCCGTCACCGTCGAGATCGCTCAGGCGCGGGCTCGTGTCCTCATAGACCATGTCAGGGTCGAGGCGCAGGTCGTAGGTCAGGGTGCTGTGGCCCGAGAACAGCCCCTTGGGGCTGCCCGCCTTGCGGGCCACGTCGATCTGGAGATTTGCGAATTCCTGATCGGGGCCGAGCGCGCCGTGACCGTAGCGGTCCGTCGGCTCGGTGAACCGCGCAGCGACCGACATTTCGGCCCGCGCGGGCAGGGCGGCAGCGGTGACCAGCGCGAAGGCGAGGGTCACCGCGCGTCGCATCAGATCTGCTTTTCGGGAAGGTTGACGATCAAACCGTCGAGCTCGTCCGTGACCTTGATCTGGCAGGTCAGGCGCGAGGTGACGGGATCGGGCTCGTACGCGAAATCGAGCATGTCCTCTTCCATCGGATCGCGCGGAGGCAGTTTCTCGATCCAGTCTTTGTCGACATAGACATGGCAGGTCGAACAGGCGCAGGCGCCACCGCAATCGGCGTCGATGCCGGGCACGCCATTGTCGCGTGCACCTTCCATCACGGTCATGCCGGGCTTCACGTCGATCTCGTGACGGGTGCCGTTGAATTCGACATAGGTGATTTTCGCCATAGCTCGGGGCCTCTTGTTCGTAATCAAAACGCGCTTGCCGGCGGGGCCGGTCGCAAGTGATCTAAGCTGCTTTCGGTGATTTGGCCAGAGGCGGGCTATCACGGGCAAGGGATTGCCGCAGCGTAGATATCGGCTAGTCTGCCGGCCCAAGGCAGGCGGAGACAAGAATGCGGCAGATCGCTGAAAACTTCGGCACGGCGCGGGCAATGCTGTTGGCGCTGGGTGTGACGATGGGGCTGGCGGGCTGTCAGCCCACAGCGCAGGGCTCGGAGGCCGCGCCGAAAGATCCGCCCGCCAAGACGCTCGCCCATGTGCTGCAAAGCCGCCCGCCCGCCGACGACGCGCAGGGCTGTTTCACCCAACTCAAAGGCCCGGCCAAGGTCGAGACCGTGACCGGGCAGGTGCAGGTCATCCCCGAACAGCGCGACCCGAAGACCGGCAAGGTCACGCAGCCCGCGATCTATCGCGAATTGAGCGGCCAGAAGCTCGTCGATAGCGGCAAACCGCGCTATTTCGAATCCGTCTGCTCGGAGGATCTGACGCCCGCTTTCGTTGCGATGACCCAGCGAGCGCTGGCGCTGCGCGGGCTTTATTCCGGCCCCGCCGACGGCAAGCTGGACCCGGCGACGGGCCGCGCGATCGCGGCCTATCAAGCGCCGCGCGGCCTCGACAGCCCGACGCTTTCGGTCCGCGCCGCGCAGGAGCTCGGCCTCTATATCTGGTCGAACTGAGGCCGTCCGCGCTTGCCATCGCAGCGCCGCACACCCCTTTGCGCAGGCGGCGGGGTTGTGCCCACGGGGGGAAGGGGCTCTAACCGGGGCCAAAGGACAGGGGGCATCATGCAAAAGCTTTTCGGCAGCAACCTGCGCTTCATGCGCGACAATGCCCGCTGGCTCGGCGCGGGGTTCCTGCTGACGCTGTTCTCCTCCTTCGGGCAGACCTTCTTCATCGGCCTGTCGGGCAATGACATCCGGGCGACTTTCGGTCTGTCGGGCGGCACCTTCGGCGCGCTCTACATGGTGGCGACGCTGGCCTCGGCCTCGACGCTGCCGTTTCTCGGGCGCACGCTCGACCTGATGCCCGGCTGGAAGGTGGTGCGCTTCACCATTCCGCTGCTCGCGCTGGCCTGTATCGGGATCACGCTTGCGCCGAACCTGATCTTCCTGACGCTGGCGATCTACATGCTGCGGCTCTTCGGGCAGGGCATGATGACCGAGATTGCCTTCACCGAGATCGGCCGCTGGTTCGTCGCGAGCCGCGGCAAGGCGATGTCGCTGATCGTGCCGGGCCAGCCCTTCGGCTCTGCGGTGCTGCCGGTTCTGGTGGTGCTGATCGCGCAGGCGAGCGGCAATTGGCATCTCGCGTGGTGGCTCTCGGCCGGGGTGCTGGTTTTGATCGCCTGGCCGCTCCTGATGCGGCTGATGCAGGTCGAGCGGGTGCCCAATGCGACCGAGGTGCAATCGAGCGCCTCGGGTACCGCGCGCGACTGGACCCGGTCGGAGGTGATCCGCGACCCGGTCCTCTACATGCTGCTGACGGGGCTGCTCGCGCCGCCCTTCATCGGCACGGTGATCTTCTTCCACCAAGGCTACCTGACCGAGCTGCGCGGCTATTCCCCGCTCGCCTTCGCAGCCGCCTTCCCGGTGATGTCGATAGCGACGGTGGGCTTCGGCTTCGTCTGCGGCGGGCTGATCGACCGGTTCGGGGCGCTGCGCCTGTTGCCCTTCGTTCTGGCCCCGCTGACGCTTGCCTCGCTGACGGTCGCCTTGGTCACGCCGGTCTGGGGCGTCTATGCTTTCATGGCGCTGCTTGGCATGTCGAACGGATTTTCCGGCACGCTGATGGGCGCGCTCTGGCCCGAGGTCTACGGCGTGAAGAACCTCGGCGGCATCCGCGCGATCATCGTGGCCTCGATGGTGCTCTCGACCGCCGTGGGGCCGGGGATCACGGGCGTGCTGATCGATATGGGGGTGGAGCTGCCGACCCAGATGCTGGGCATGGCGGTCTGGTGCGTGATCGCCGCCGGGAGCCTGACGATCGCCTCGCGCCGGGTGCGGGCACGCGAAACGGCGCAATGAAAAAGGCGCCCCGCGGGGCGGCCCCATGCAGTAAAGGGTGCAGCGTGGGGCCGAACGCCGTGTAGGCGCGACGCCATGTCGATCAGCAGTTCCCGACAAGACCTTCGGAAGCTGTCTGCGGCGGATGTCGGCTAAGCGGAAGAAGCGGACGTTGAGGTGTGCCAATTGAATGACCGCTCCTTGATGAGCTTCTAGTCAGTCCGTTCTCAGAAACGGTGTCGGAACCAAGGTAGACTTTTATCTTTGAAGTCACTTGGAAACTGGTCCCGTTTCTCTTCCATGACCGACCAGATGTGATCAGGGACTGAGAACGGAAATTCATCGAATCCGTAAGAATGACCGTTTTGCGCGTCAGTTTGAATGAAGCCGCGCTTGTAAAGCGAAGCTGCATGGCCACCGTCCATCTCCGCAGTGAAGCTCTTCCGGCTATGCGTAAGCAAGTAGCCGTAAATTGCTAATTCATTGTCCGTCATATAAGGTATGTGTTCAACGAATTTGCGTTGGTGCTCCGCAATCCTCTGCTCCTGTTTTCTTGCTTGGTGACGTTCTTTCAGCGCGGTTGTCGCCCATGTTGTGACCTTTTCGATTAACGAAGCAAGACCAAGCCCGGCCGTAACTAGGGTCGCTAAAGGCAGGCCGTAGACAACAAACGGAGAGTTCGAAGGAGGAAGTACCTCTGCCGTCAATAAGAGCCAAAACACGCTCAATCCAAGACTAAGTCCAAGTAGTTGCCACGCACTTGCCTTAAGGATCGCCAACCAACCTGAATCCATGTCATTCCCCCTCATGCTTGACTGTTTTTGACAGCGGTTCTGCCGCGTTGTCCACCTCATGCAGCAAAGTCGGCGAATTCGATTTCCATGGCCCGCGCATTGCTGCCGTTGGTGCAAAGCGCAGGATCAGCCAGTTTGGGGTCGAAGCGGCCATTGCACTTCGAGCCTTCAACGTTCTCACGCGCACCATTTACTGAAAAAGGCGCCCCGCGGGGCGCCTTTTCTATCGTTTTGAACGGTGCGGATCACTCCACGGGGAGGGCCACGAAACGCGGCTCTCCAGCGCGGCGGATCAACAGCAGGATCGACTTGCGCCCCGCATCCTTCGCCGCCTGCACGCGCTCTTCGAAGTCATCGACCGCGGAGACCGGCTTCTGCCCGACTTCGGTGATCAGATCGCCGACGCGCAGCCCTTTTTCATAGGCCGAGGAGGTCTCGTCGATCTGCTTGATGACGAGGCCGTTCGCCTCTTTCGTCAGGCCCATCTCTGTGCGCAGGTCGTCTGTCAGCGGCGTCACGGTCAGGCCGAGCATGTCCTTCTCGACCTCCTGCGGGGCCTGTACGGCTTTCGGGGGCTGTTCGCCCTCGGCGGCTTCGCGACGGCCCAGCGTCACCAGCAGCGTCTTGGCCTCGCCATCGCGCATCACGGTCACGCGGACCTTCTCGCCCACCGGAGCGTCGGCCACGCGACGCACCAGATCGCGGGTGCTCTTGACCTCTCCGCCATCGAAGGAGGTGATCACGTCGCCGGCCTCGATCCCGGCCTCTTTCGCGGGGCCATCGGGCACTTCAGAGACAAGCGCGCCTTCGGGGGCCTCGAGCCCCATCGCTTCGGCCATGTCGGCGGTGACGTCCTGGATTTTCACACCCAGCCAGCCGCGCCGCGTCTCGCCGTATTCCTTGAGCTGATCGACCACTTTCGCGACCACGTTGGACGCCATCGAGAAGCCGATCCCGATCGAGCCGCCATTGGGCGACAGGATCGCGGTGTTCACGCCGACGACCTCGCCTTCCATGTCGAAAAGCGGACCGCCCGAGTTGCCGCGGTTGATCGCCGCGTCGGTCTGCAGATAGTCGTCATAGCTGCCGGACAGCTCTCGATTGCGCGCCGAGATGATCCCGGCCGAGGCGGAGAAGCCCTGACCCAGCGGGTTGCCCATCGCCATCACCCAGTCGCCGACGCGCACGGCGTCGCTGTCGCCGAAGGCGACGAAGGGCAGGGGGGAATCGCTCTCAACCTTCAGAAGGGCGATATCGGTTTTCGGATCGGTGCCCACCAGTTTCGCGTCGAGACGCTTGCCCGAGAAGAATTCGATCTCGATCTCGTCGGCATCTTCGATGACGTGGTTATTGGTCACGATATAGCCGTCCTCCGAGATCACGAAGCCGGAGCCGAGCGCGTTCGAGCGGCGCGGCGCACCGCGCCCGTTCGGGCCATTGGGGGCGTTCGGGTTCGGCAGGCCGAAATCGCGGAACAGATCCTCGAAGGGCGAGCCGGGCGGGAAGTTCGGCATTTCGCCGGTCGGCGCGGCCACCGTGGTCGAGGTGGTGATGTTCACCACCGAATTGGAAACCTGATCGACGAGTTCGGCAAAGCTTTCCGGGGCGGCGCGGGCATAGGCGGGCCCGGCCAGAGGGGCGCAGGCGAGCGCCACGGCAAGCGTGGCGGCGCTCAATCCGGCGCGCAGCATGGATCCGGGTCCGGTGAGGATTGTCATATGGCTCTCCCTTGCTTCGCCGGCGCGGAAGACCGGCGCGATGCTCTCTTTGATTTGAAATGTAGGAGCAGGGAGGGGCGAAGGGAAGTTATTCGCCAAAATTCACGACAGGAAATTGCGTCGCAGGGGGCGGACAAGGGCGCTCTCTTGCGCTCAAGGCACGAGAGAAAGGCGGTTATCCGAACTGCCGCAGCGCCCAGAGGATCGCCACCCCCGTCGCCAGAGCCGCGAGGCCAAGGGCGCGACGTTGGCCCGCCGACATGGCGCGCAGCATATCCAGCGCCTCCTCGATACGAGAAGGGGCCAGCGCAAGCGCCAGCCCCTCGATCACAAGGACCAGTCCCAGACCGGTCAGAAGCATCGCCATCACTGGCCGACCTGGCTCGCAGATGCGCTGCCCCGGCCTGCACCGGTTTCGGGCCCCGGGTTCTCCCCGATCGAGCGCAGGAAGCGCCCGTAATCGAAGTAGAGGCTGTCGGGCTGCGTCACCAGCGACGAGGTCTGCGTCTTCATCGATTGCGCGTAGAATTGCAGCGCGCGCACGAAGGCGAAGAACTGACGATCCTTGCCGTACGCATCCGCATAGACCTTGTTGGCCTGCGCATCGGCTTCACCGCGCACGATCTCGGCCTGTTTCTTGGCCTCGGACGTGACCTCGACCGCGGTACGGTCGGCGGTTGCGCGGATGCGCTGTGCGGCCTCGGCGCCGCGGGCGCGCTCGTCTGCGGCTTCGCGTTCACGCTCTGCCCGCATCCGGCCATAGGTGGAGGCGAGGTTCTGCTCGGGCAGATCGGTGCGCGTCAGACGCACGTCGATCACGTCCACGCCCAGCGACAGCGCCTCGCGACGTGCCAGATCGCGGATGCGGTTCATCAGCGGCGTCCGGTCATCCGACAGCACAGCCGTCGAAGGGACCGAGCCCAGAACTTCGCGGATCGCGTTGTTCAGGATGCCGTCGATGCGGCTCTTTGCGGTCGTCTCACCGCCCGCGCCCACCGCTTCGCGGAATTTCACCGCGTCGACGATGCGCCAGCGCGCGAAGGCGTCGACCACGAGACGGCGGTCGTCCTCGGGCGTGACTTCGAGCGGCTGCGTGGTCAGGCTCAGGATGCGGTCATCGTATTTCACGATGGTGTCCACGACCGGAATCTTGAACCCGAGACCGGGCTCGGTCTTCACCTGCTGCACCTCACCGAAGCGAAGCACGAGGGCCTTTTCACGCTCGTCCACCACGAAGACCGAATTCAGTCCGAGGAAGATGAGAACAACGAGAACGGCAATTGCGATAGGTCCGCGCATCAGTTGCTTCCTCCCGTGTTAGCGGTCGAGTTGGTGTTGGACGTCGAGCTGGAGTTCTTGCGCAGCTGATCCAGCGGCAGATAGGGTACGACCCCGCCAGCGCCGTCCTTGGTGTCCACGACGACCTTGTCGACGTTCTGGAGCAGCTTGCCCATGGTTTCGTAGAACATCCGGCGCTTGGTCACTTCGGGCGCTTTCTCGTATTCCGTGAGGATCGAGTTGAAGCGCGCGGCATCACCTTCGGCGGCGTTCACGATCTGCGCGCGGTAGCCTTCGGCCTCTTCCTTGACCTGAGCGGCCTCACCGCGAGCGCCTGCCGTCACCTTGTTGGCATAGGCGTCGGCTTCCTTCTCGAGACGGTCACGCTCCTGCTGGGCGGCTTGCACCTCGCGGAAGCTGTCGATCACCTCGCGCGGCGGGTCGGCGCGGTTAAAGTTCACACGAACGATGTTGATGCCCGCATCATAGCTGTCGAGCGTGTTCTGCACCGCCGAGCGCAGATCGCCCGCGATCTCGCCACGTGCGGTCGACAGGATCGGCGCGAGGTTCGAGCGCGCGATAATGTCACGCATCGCCGATTCCGACACCGCGCGGATCGTGTCCTGCGGATCGCCGAGGTTGAACAGGTATTTCGCCGGATCGCTGATGTTCCAGACCACCTGGAATTCGAGATCGACGATATTCTGGTCGCCCGTCAGCATCAGGCCGGTATCGTTCGTGCCTGCGCGGCCTGAACCGATATCGACAGTCTGTTCGCGCGTCACCGGAACCTTGGAATAGGTGATGAAGGGCCACGGCGCGAGGTTTAGGCCGGGGCCTTTGGTCGCGTAGTAGCGCCCGAACATCAGCTCCACCGAGCGTTCTTCCGGGTTCACCTTGTAGAGCGAGGAGCCGAGCCAGATCGCAACCAGAGCCACGAGGCCGATGACGACCGCGGTCTTGGCCGGGAAGGGGCTCTTGCCGCCTCCGCCGCCATTGGGACGGTTGGGACGATTGCCGCCTCCCTTGCCGCCCATCAGCACCTTGAGCTGCTCGGAGCCCTTGCGCATGAATTCCTCAATTTCCGGGATCTGTCCGCCCTCGCCGGGACGTCGCTGACCGGGACGCTTGTCTTCGCGGTCGTCGTCGCGGTCATCGCCGCCACCGCCTCCGCCGCCCCAGGGGCCTCCGTTGCTCATATGCTCCTCACCTTTCCGTTATCTTGTCGGACAGTTGGGTATCTTTTCCGTGATTTCAATAATGTCTTACAGGGTTCCGCATGGTCACGAGCTCTTCGCCCATGGTCGGGTGGACCGCGCAAGTCGCGTCGAACTGTTCCTTGGTTGCCCCCATTTTGACGGCGATGCCGACCATTTGGATCAATTCGCCCGCTTCGGGGGCCACGATATGGCAGCCCAGCACGCAGCGCGTCTCGCGGCAAACGATCAATTTCATCAGCACCCGCGCGTCGGAGCCCGCAAAGCTCGAGCGCATCGGCCGGAAGCTCGAGACGTAGACCTCGGCATTGCCGCGTTCCTCGGCCTCTTCCTCGGTGATGCCGACGGTGCCGAATTCGGGCTGGGTGAAGACGGCCGAGGCCACCAGCTCGTGATCGGAGGCGCGGGCATTGGCGCCGAAGATGGTATCGGCGAAAGCGTGGCCCTCGCGGATCGCGACCGGGGTCAGGTTGATGCGGTCGGTCACATCGCCCACCGCGAAGATCGAGGGCACGTTGGTCTGCGACCATTCATCGACCATGACCTCACCGCGCTCGCCCAGCTCCACGCCCGCGGTCTCGAGGCCGAGCCCTTCGGTGTTCGGCGTGCGGCCCGTTGCGTAGAGCACCGCGTCGAACTCTTCCTCGCGCCCGTCGCCGCAGGTGACTTTCAGGCAGTTCTCGGTCTTCTCGATCTCGGTGATCACGACATGAGTGTGAATGTCGATGCCGCTCGCCTGCATCTGATCCACGATCAGATCGCGCGCCTCGCCATCGAAGCCGCGTAGCAGGGGCGAGCGATTGTATTGCGTGACCTCCACGCCCAAGCCGTTGAGGATGCAGGCGAATTCGCAGGCGATATAGCCGCCGCCGACGATCAGGATGCGCTTGGGCAGGGTGTCGAGCTTGAAGATGTCGTTCGAGGTCATCACCAGCTCGCAGCCCGGGAATTCGGGCACGAAGGGCCGCCCGCCGACCGCGACGAGGATATGCTTGGTGGTGATCTTTGTGCCATCGGCCAGCGTGACCTCATGCGGGCCAGACACGGTGGCGCGCTGGTCGAAGACCTTCACGCCCGCGTTTTCCTGCCCCTTGCGATAGATCGCTTCGAGCCGGTCAAGCTCAGCATCCAGCTTGCCGCGGAAGCCGGACCAGTCGAACGCGCCGACATCGGCGCTCCAGCCATAGGCGCGGGCTTCTTCGATAGCCGCCGGCGCGGTGGAGGCGAAGACCATCAGTTTCTTCGGGACGCAGCCGCGGATCACGCAGGTGCCGCCCATTCGGTATTCCTCGGCCAATGCGACGCGCGCGCCATGGCCCGAGGCAATCCGGGCCGCCCGCACCCCGCCAGAACCGCCGCCGATGACGAAAAGGTCGTAGTCGAAGCTCATGGGGGCGCCTTCCTTCCTGATATTCCTTGGGCCTTGGCTTAGCGGTCCATGCGCTCAGGAGCAAGGCGGGGACGGAAAGACGCGCGCAAGGCGGGGATGCGTCACAGCGTTGCATCCCCGAGGCGCGCGTCCGGCGCCAAGATCAGTCCATATCGCGGAAGATATTCTCGTCCTCGGCGAACTCGATGGTCTCGTTGGCCACCGTGCCCTCATTGATGTCGCGGATCTCGACCTTGCCGTCGGTGCCGCCGATGATGACCTTGTCGCAGATGTCGATGAACAGGCCATTCTCGACCACGCCGGGAATCTGGTTCAGCACCAGTGCCAGCTGACGCGGGTTGCCGATGCGGTTGAGATGCAGATCGACGATGTAATTGCCTTCATCGGTCACGAAGGGCTGCTGGCCGTTCAGGCGCAGCGAGGTCTGGCGGCCCATCACGTCCATCGAGTCGAGCAGTTCCTCGATCAGCGCGCGGGTGACCTGCCAGCCGAAGGGCACGACCTCGACGGGAAGAGGGAAGGCGCCCAGATGGTTCACTTCCTTGGAGGCGTCGGTGATGACGACCATCTGATCGGACGCGGTGGCCACGATCTTCTCCTGCAGCAGCGCGCCGCCGCCACCCTTCACCAAGTTCAGGTCGGGGTCGAATTCGTCTGCCCCGTCGATCGTGATATCGAGCCATTTCGCTTCGTCGAGCGCCACGACCTTGATGCCGACCTGACGGGCGAGATCGGCGGTACGCGTCGAGGTGGGCACCCCGATCAGCTGCAGCCCTTCATCGCGGATACGCTCGCCAAGGCAGCGCACCATCCATGCGGCGGTCGAGCCGGTGCCGAGGCCCACACGCATCCCGTCTTCAACGAGGTCAACGGCACGGCGGGCGGCGGCGAATTTCGCCTTGTCGATCGGGGAGAGGTCGGCAGCCATTTGGCACTCCATTCATGGGCAGTCTGAGTTGCCGACGCTTATAGGCAATCACAACCGCTCAGGCGAGGGCTTTGTCGGCCTGTCTTCAGCGCAGGAGGAATTGTCGCATCCCGCCCGCCTGCTTGGCGTGGCGTCGCGCCTGCCCCGGGGGCAGGATCGGGCGCGCGGGCTGGGTGAGGAGCGGGTTCTCCGCCATCAGCGCGCGCAGCCGTGCGGCCTCTTGAGGGCCAACCCCGCGCAGCGCCATCGGGCCGGGCAGGAGGCTTTCCACGGCCGCCCCGTCCGCGAAGACGATCTCATGCGCTTCGAACAGCAGATGCAGCCATTCGATGCGCGGACGCGGCGCCCGCGCGATCCCCGGCAGATCGAGTAACCCCTTGGCCGGGATCAGAAGCTCCCGCCCGCCAAGGACGCCCGCGCGGCTGCGAACCAGCAGCCGGTGCTGAGCTGAGACCTCGAAGGCGCGGTCATTGCCAAGCGCGCCTTTCGCGACGCGGATCGGTGCGTTCCCGTCGCGTCCCGTCATCCGCCAGCGGCCCGTCCAGATCAGTTCGCGATAGCCATTATCGGCGGTCTGCACCTTCATGCCGGGGCGCAGGTCTTCAACTGCGACTGGGCCGAGTTTCGTCGCGATCCGGGTGCCGCGCGCGAAACAGACCGCGAGATCGCTATAAGGAATGACCGGATCGTTGCTGTCGATTGCGACGATTTCATAGGTTTGCCCCGCGAAAAGGCGGTGAGATGACGCGATGCCATGCACGTCGCCCTCGAATTCGAGCACGAAGATCGTGATATTGTCGGCCGGATCGGAGGAGCCCGCCGGACGGATGACATAGCTGTATTCGATTTCGACATCGCCCGCCGCACCCGCGCCCCAGGCGATGCCGTCGAATGTCATCGGGACGGTGAGTTCCTGCGAGCCGTCGGCATCCTCGAGATTGGTGTCGTCATCGGTCAGATCGATCATCTGCACCGCAGCGGAGGCATCGATTGTGAAGCTGGTCGCACCCACCGCATCGGCATTCGCCAACGCGTTCGACCCGAACGGGTCCGGGCCCGAGACGATCAGGTCTGAAAATTGCCATGCACCGAAAATCGGCATCGTGCCCACCACAGCCTTTCGCCGCTCAGGCTGCGCGATAATCCTGAATATCGCGTCAACGATGTTGCTTTTGCGCGTGGCGGGGTCGTTTTGGGGCTGTTGATCCGGGGGCGAACACGGCAGTCTGGGCCCAAATCAGGGCAGGGAGGCCGCATGTTTCTGAGCGTCTTCGATATCTTCAAGATCGGCGTCGGGCCGTCCTCGTCGCATACGATGGGGCCGATGGTGGCGGGCGCGCGGTTTCTCGACGCGCTCCGGGCCTCACCTTTCACCGCGCATGGGGTGCGGGTGCGCCTGCACGGCTCGCTTGCCTTCACCGGCAAGGGCCATGCGACGGATCGGGCGGCGATCCTCGGGCTCGCGGGCGTGGTGCCCGAGAGCTACGACAATGATCTGGCCGAGAAATTGCTGGCCGCGAATGCGCGCGACCACCTGTTGAAACCTGAGGGCCTGCCGCCTTTGGCTTTCGACCCCGAGGCCGATCTGATCTTCGACTACGACACGTCTCTGCCCGGCCATGCGAACGGCATGGTGATCGAGGCGCGCGACGCGCAGGGCGACGTGTTGATGCACGAGGTCTATTACTCGATCGGTGGCGGTTTCGTGCGCACCGAGGCGGAACTGGCCGCCGTCGACGACGCCGCCCGCGACGCGCCGAGCCCGGTGCCGTTCCCCTTCAAGAGTGCCGAGGAAATGCTGGCGATGGCCCATGCCTCGGGTCTGAGCATCGCGCAGATGAAGCGGCGCAACGAGGCGCGCTTCCGCGGCCCGAAGGAAATCGACGAAGGTCTCGAGAAAATCTGGATCACGATGCGCGATTGCATGGAGCGCGGGCTGACGAGTGAGGGCGAATTGCCCGGCGGGTTGCGGGTGAAGCGGCGCGCCAAGGCGATCCATGAGAGCCTGAAGGCGGATTGGGGCCAGAACCTCGCGCCGCCGCATCAGATCAATGACTGGATCTCGGCCTATGCGATGGCGGTGAACGAGGAAAACGCCGCCGGTGGGCAGGTCGTCACCGCACCCACGAACGGGGCGGCGGGCGTGCTGCCCTCGGTGATCCGGTATTGGCTCGATCATGTGCCTTCCGCGTCCTCCGCTAAGATTCCCGATTTCCTGCTGACGGCGGCGGCGGTGGGCGGGCTGATCAAGACCAACGCCTCGATCTCGGGGGCGGAATGCGGCTGTCAGGCCGAGGTCGGATCCGCGGCGGCGATGGCGGCGGCGGGGCTGGCCGCCGTGCTGGGCGGCACGCCTGAGCAGATCGAGAACGCGGCCGAGATCGCGCTGGAGCATCACCTCGGCATGACCTGCGACCCGGTGAAAGGGCTGGTGCAGGTGCCCTGCATCGAGCGCAACGGTCTGGGTGCGATCAAGGCGGTGTCGGCGGCCTCGCTGGCGCTGCGCGGAGATGGCACGCATTTCGTGCCGCTCGATGCGGCGATCGAGACGATGCGCCAGACGGGCCGCGACATGCACGAGCACTACAAGGAGACGAGCCTCGGCGGGCTGGCGGTGAACGTGCCGAACTGCTGAGGGTGCCTCATTCGTGCTGAGGGCTGCGCCCGACCTCGGGTGGGCGCATGCTCGCCAAGTGGTTTGCGCTTTATCGTGCCACCTCTCCCGAAAGCCGAGCGCGCGCAGGTTGCGCAGATGCGTCCTCCCGGGGGGAATGAGGAGGGACCGTCGCGCCAGTGGCGCGGCGTAAGCCAGACGAATGGGCGCGGCCCGGGCTGGTCGCCCTGGCGGGCATCACTCCAATGAAGGCCCTCAAAACACGCTCCCCCTTGACTTTTCGCGCCATCACGCGCATTTACCCCCAATCGCCGCGCTGCCGCGTGAGCAAGCCGCGCCCGAGAGAGGCGCATCGGCGATACCTCCCGAGTTCCCATTCACGCAGGGTTCTGACACGCAAGACCGGACCACGCGGGACTAGCCCGCCTGTCCCGAGGTCTGCGTCAACCTGCGCTCCGGACAATCCCGTCCGGGCTGATCGCCGTGCGCATCCCCGCGTTGGGAGCCTCGGCCATAAAGGATAGGCATTGTCCGATTTCTCTTCGCTGGGGCTCTCCCCGGCCATTCTCAAGTCGCTCGCACGCGCAAAGTTCACCCAGCCGACCCCGATTCAGGAAAAGGCGATCCCGCTGGTTCTTGCGGGCCATGACGTCCTGGGCCTCGCCCAGACCGGCACCGGCAAGACGCTGGCCTTCGGCCTGCCGCTCATCGACAAGCTGATGGCGCAGCAGGGCAAACCCTCACCCAAGACCTGCAAGGCGCTGATCCTCGCGCCGACTCGCGAGCTGGTGAACCAGATCGCCGACAACCTCGCGGGGCTCGTTCAGGGCACCAAGATGAACGTGGCCACCGTCGTCGGCGGCCAGTCGATCAACCGTCAGATCACCATGATGCATCGCGGCAACGACATTCTCGTCGCCACCCCCGGCCGTCTGATCGACCTGATGGATCGCGGCGCGGTCGACCTGCGCTACACCCGCCATCTGGTGCTCGACGAGGCCGACCAGATGCTCGACCTCGGTTTCATCCACGCGCTGCGCAAGATCGCGTCGCGCCTCGGCACGCCGCGCCAGACGCTGCTGTTCTCGGCCACGATGCCGAAGCAGATGGAAGAAATCTCGCAGGCTTACCTCACCGATCCCAAGCGCGTGCAGGTTTCGCCTCCCGGTAAAGCGGCCGACAAGATCACCCAGTCGGTGCACTTCCTCGACAGCAAGGCCGAGAAGGCCCGCAAGCTGCGCGATATCCTCTCGGCCGATATGGGCGCGCTGACGCTCGTCTTCGCCCGCACCAAGCACGGCGCGGAAAAGCTGATGAAGAGCCTGCGCGCCGACGGCTACAACGCGGAATCGATCCACGGCAACAAATCGCAGGGCCAGCGTGACCGCGCGATCAAGGGCTTCCGCGATGGCAAGGTCAACGTGCTGGTCGCGACCGATGTGGCCGCGCGCGGGATCGACATTCCGGGCGTGTCCTATGTCGTGAACTTCGACCTGCCGGACGTGCCGGACGCCTATGTGCACCGGATCGGGCGCACCGCGCGTGCCGGTCGCGAGGGCGAGGCGATCGCCTTCTGCTCGCCGGACGAGGCCGATAACTTCCTGCAGATCGAAAAGTTGATGAAGATCGAGATCCCGACCGCGAGCGGCGAACGCCCGTCTGCGGCCGTGCGTCCCTCGGCGCGCGCAGCCCGCGGCCGCGGTCGTGGCGGTCCGCGCTCTGGTGGCAACAAGGGTCGCGGCGGCAAGTCTCAGGGCAAACCGCAGGGGCAGGGCCAGCCGCAAGGTCAAGCTCAGGCCCAGGCGCGCTCGAAACCCCGCACTGACGCCAAGCCCAAGGTCGATGCCGGTGGCAACGCCTCGCCGAAGCGGCGTCGCCCGCGTCGGCGCAATGCAGGCGCTGCATGAAATTGACACCGGGCCGCATCGCAGGATGCGGCCCGTTTCAGTTTGGCCGTCCGGTCCATTTGAGACGCGTCCGAACGATCCAATCGAAACGCATCCGCAGCCGTCATCTGCATCGCTTCAATGTCATGTCCAACGCGGCGGCGAAGCCTTTTGCAGAGAAGTCGAAGACGCCCACTTTCGGAATGGAGACGGTGAAATTCGCGTTCCCGCCTGCCGCCTCGACTCGTTTTAAAGCGTTGATCGCAAGCTTGTCGGTCCGTTGATCCAGCCAGGCATATTGCCCTGTCGAACGCAGACGGAATTTGCTCTGCCCGATCGTGATGGTCAGTCCGCCGGAGCGTGGCAGCCGTCGGTCGGCATAGACGGACAGCTCCGGTTGCCGGCCCGAGTGCTTCGTCACCGCGACATAGAGAAGCGAGCCATTCAGCAAAATCCGCCGATCATTCGCGGTCGCTGTCCAGCAGGTCTTCATGGTGCCGCTTCTCTCTTCGAAGACGCTCCACTTCCCGACATTGCCGATGCTATCGGCGGCATAGGTTGGCGAGAGCGCACCGAGGGCGATCAGGGCGGCGCAGATAAGTACTCTGAGAAGACGGCTCATGCGCGTTCCTCCGACCAACGCAATTTACCTCGCCCACAGGGGGCAAGGTAAAAATAGCATAATTTTCGTCAGTTGGACTGAATTATGCGTCGGGGTGCCTAAGACAGAACGCAGGTGATCTCGCGGTTTGGCGGGTCACCCCACCTCTGCGAACACCTTCTTCAGCGCCGTCTCCAGCTTTTCCAACATCTCGTCCATCTGCGCTTCCATCAGGATGAACGGCGGACACAGCACCACCGATTGCCCCAAGGGTCGGCAGATCAGCCCCTGATCGGTGCAGGCATTGGCGATGCGTTCCGAGACCGAGAGCGACCCGTCGAAGGGCGTTTTGCTCTCGCGGTCCTTCACCGCTTCCAGCGCCCACATATAGCCCACGCCGCGCAGCTCGCCGATATTGGGGTTTTGCGCGATCTGGGCGAGGCCGGCTTCGAGCCGCGGGCTCAGGCGCCGGACATTCTCGGCCAGCCCCTCGTTCATCACCACGTCGATGGCCTTGAGCGCAATCGCGCAGCCGACCGGGTGGCCCGAGGCGGTGAAGCCGTGGGGGAATTCCTCGATCGCCTCGGAGGCCGCCTGCAGGCGGCCCGACAATTCCGGCCCGAGGATCACCGCGCCCATCGGGAAGAACCCGGCGGTGAGGTTCTTCGACGAGATGATCGCATCGGGCTGGAAGTCATAGGTTTCGCAGCCCCAGGTGTTTCCGGTGCGCCCGAAGCCGCAGATCACCTCGTCGGAGATCAGCGGGATGTCGTATTTCTTGAGGATCTTCGACACGGCCTGGAAATAGCCCTTGGGTGGCGTGATCACCCCGCCCGCACCCATCACGGGTTCCGCAAAGAAGCCCGCAATCGTGTCCGCGCCTTCCTTGATGATCGTCGCTTCCAGCTCATTCGCGAGGCGCTGGGTGAACTGCTCCTCCGTCTCGCCGGGCTGCCCCTCGCGCCAGAAATGCGGGCAGGTGAGATGCAGGAACCCCGGCAATGGCAGGCCGAAGACCGAATTATAGGGCTTGCCGGTCATCGACGCCGAGACCGCCGTCACCCCATGGTAGGCGTTCTTGCGGGTCAGGATCTTGCGCTTCTGCGGCTTGCCCTCGGCCCCATGCAGGAACCACAGCATCTTGACCATCGTGTCATTCGCCTCGGAGCCGGAATTGGTATAGAATACCTTGCCGTCGTCGAAGGGCGAGACCTCGATCAGCTTCTCGGACAGCATCACCGTCTGATCCGACATCCGACCGAAGAAGGCGTGATAACCGGGGAAGCGCGCATATTGCGCCTGCGCGGCCTCAATCAGCCCGGGGTGGTCGAACCCCGCGACCATGTTCCAGAGCCCTGAATTCGCATCGAGATATTTCCGCCCCTCGGTGTCGAAGATGTACGGCCCCTCGCCGTGGGTCACGACGACCGCGCCGCGATCGTGGATCGTGGGCAGATCGGTGAAACCGTAGAAGCTATGCGCATCGGCGCGGGCCTGCCAGCTCTGGTCTTTCATCTCGCGACTCCTCCGGGATGGGCGATGGATGAAAGCGAGGCTATCCGCGGCGCGGTCGGCGTCAATGGTCCGCGATGTCTCAGGATGCCGCGGCTTGCGCGCCGGGACGGGGCAGGGCAGTCTGCGCCACAAGCCTTACCGCCTCCCCGATCACGGAGCCTCCCATGCCCGCCCCCAATCCCCGCATCAGCCTTTGGGCGGTCGAGGTCTTCGTGGCCACGGCGGAAGAAGGCGCGACCACCGCCGCCGCGCGCCGTCTGGGCGTCTCGGCCTCGGCGGTCAGCCAGCAGCTTGCGGGCCTGGAGGGCGCTTTGGGCGCGGAGCTTGTGGACCGCTCCGCGCGCCCCTTCGCTTTGACGGCCGCCGGGCGGGCGTTCCTGCCTCATGCCGAGGCGATGCTGGACGAATTGGCCCGCGGTCGCGCCGGGGTGGGTCAGGCCGATCCGGCGGGGCTCACGAGTTTTCGGCTGGGCATGATCGAGGATTTCGAGGCCGAGGTGACGCCGCTTCTGCTGGCGGGCATGGCCGACGAGCTCAGCACCTGCCGCTTCGAGCTGGAAACCGGACCGAGCCACCGGCTGCTTTCGAAGCTCGAAGCGCGCGGGCTGGATGTCGCCGTCGCCGCCGAGCCGCAGGGCGCGGCGCTCGATGGGATCGAACTGCACCCGCTTCTGACCGAGCCGTTCCTCGCCATTCATCCCGCCGATGCACCTGCGAAAAGCGATCCGCCGCTGCCGCTGATCCACTATTCCCAGCGCACGCTGATGGGCCGCCAGATCGCCGCGCATCTGGCACAGACGGGCAAATCGCCGCCGCATCAACTGGAACTCGACAGCTATCCTGCGATCCTCGCGCTGGTCGCGGCGGGGCGGGGCTGGACGATCCTCACGCCCTCGGCGGTGCGTCATGCGCCGCGCGCGGGGCTTGCGCTCTCGCCGCTCGACGGGCCGCCGCTGACCCGGCGGATCGTGCTGGCGGCGCGCGACGGGATGATGGCGGATTGGCCCGCGAAAGTGGCTGCCCGCCTGCGGGCGCTGCTGCAAGAACGCGTAGTCGGACCCGCGCTGGAAGAAGCGCCGTGGCTGGACGGGACGTTGCGGGTCGAGGCGGGCTAGCGCCTCAGCCGATCCCCAGACCTGTCAGGGCGGCGGCCAATTCTTCGCGCGGCAGCATCATCAGGGCTGGCCCCTCCAGCATGATCCGCACAGGCCCCGTCGCCCGGTTCGATGTGCCGACCCGCTCGGCGGGCGTGAAGCCGATCCCGTCCAGCGGCCATTGCAGCCCTTCCGAGCGCGCCTTTACCTCGCCGAATGGAAACAAAGAGACCCGCGTGCCTTCCGTCACATCCAGCGAAAGGGACGGGGGACAACGGAAGATCACCTCTTCCTCGGCCAGCATCACGACCCGGTGCGGCGTGCGGATCAGGTCAGTCATCGCGGCCAGCGTGTGATCGAGCCGCATCCCCGTGAAGCCGAGCGCCAGGATGAACGGCGCTTTGATCCGTTGCAGGCATTTCGCGAAATCGGTGCTGTCCTGCTCGGCCACCTGATGCACGCGCGGGCCAAGTGTCGTGCGCGCCGCATCCGACAGGGAATCGAGATCGCCGATTACTGCTTCGGGCTCGAGACCCATCGACAAGGCCCGATCTCCACCGCCATCGGCGGCCACGAGACAGGGGGCGATTGTCAACGCTTCGTCAACATCCGCGTGGTTAACTGCGCCGGCGCCAAGAAGCGAAACCCCGGTTGACGAATGGACAATACTGCTAATCATGGGCTGATTGATGACGATTGTGGCAAAGAAAGACAATCGAGACCGGTAAAAAACCTTTCAAATGCCTTCTTTCGTCCACGCGAAAGAACCAGTTGGACAGGAATGTCGACGCATTGAGGTCCAATAGAAAGCGAGTGGTCCATGGTTGGTGCGAGCAAGATCCTGACCGTATCCTACGGCACCTTTTCGTGCACCTTGGAAGGATTTGATGAGCCTTTCAACACGATGAAGGCGATTGCGGAGTATTTCCGCGATCTGGCTGCCGACGACCGGTATTTCGGTGCAGAGCCGCCCCAGCCCGATGCGGAGATGCTTCACCGTATCGCAGAGCGCGAAATTCAGCGCCGGGTCGAAGCGAAAATTCAAGAAAACGGCGTTGTTCTGCGCCAGCAAGACACCCTGCTGGGTGGCGAGGCTGCGGCGGATGAAGCGCCCGCGCCCGCTCAGGAAGAGCCGTTGGTGACGTCGGAAGCGCCGCAAGAAGCCGCGCCTTCCGCCGAAGCGCCCGCGCAGCCAGAGGTCGCCGAGAAGCCCGAGCCGGCAGCCGCGCCCGAACCAGTCGCAGAGCGGCCCGAGCCCGAGATTGAAACCCAGCCCGCCGAACCCGAAGCAGGCTTCGCGCAGCCGGAAACCGTCGCCGCCAAGCTGCAGCGCATCCGCGAAGCCGTGGCCCGCGCCCGCGTGGTTCAGGCCGACAGCTTCTCCGAGGAAGACGAGCCCGTTTCCGTCCCCGAGGCGCTTCTGAACCGCTTCGAGGCCGAACCGTCGAGCGAAGCGGAAGATTTCGGCTATGACCTCGACATTTCCGGCCCGCTGAGCGCCGAGGAAATCGAACCCGAAGCCTCCGAACCCACGCAGCCCGAGGCCGAGATGCCCGAGGCGGAGGTGGCAGAAGAAGCCTCGGCAGACGCCGCGCTCGAACAGATTGCGGAAGAAAACGAAGAAGTGGCGGAAGTTGCTCGCGAAGACGAAGAAGTCGTCACCGAGGAAGAGCCCGTCGCCGAAGCGGATGAGACCGAAGCCGAAGACATCGTAGCAGCCGAAGCCGTTGCCTCGGAAGAGGACGCTGTCGACGAAGCCGAAGCCGCGTTTGGCCCCACCGACGATCACATGCAGCGCCGTCAGGCAAGCCGCCGCGCGCGCCGTTCGGCCAAGCGTGCCAAGCGCATCGCCGCACTCAAGGCCGCAGCCGAAGAACTCGGTGCGACCGAAGAGGAAACGGTTGAGCAGGCCGAGGACCAAACCGAAGAGACCTCGGCCGACATCACCGTTGACGCCGATGCGCCCGCCGCGCCGCGGTTGCGCGCGCGTGTGATCAAGGTGCGCCGCCGCGAAACGATCGAAGCCGCGACTGCGGAGGTTGCAGCGGACGCTTCGGAAGAGCTTCCGGCGCAGACCGACGACGCGGCCATGGCAGACAGCGCAGAGGATCAATCGATCCCGGCTGCCGAGCAGGTCGAGGACGACGCCGCGCAACAGGCACCTGAAGTGGCTGCCGAAGCCGAGCAAGACGTCGAAACCGAGGCCGAGCTGG
Source organism: Thioclava sp. F36-6 (assembly GCF_002020305.1). Lineage (NCBI taxonomy): Bacteria > Pseudomonadati > Pseudomonadota > Alphaproteobacteria > Rhodobacterales > Paracoccaceae > Thioclava > Thioclava sp. F36-6. The sequence continues at coordinate 866,962 of NZ_MPZX01000001.1, forward strand.
AGGCAGAGGCCGAGGATGACGACCTCGCCGCACGTCTGGCCGCCGAACTTGCCGATGCGTCGCACGACGCAAGCGTTGCTCAGGTCACGCCGCAGGCAGAGCAGCCGCAGGATGAAGGTGATCGCGACAGCCGGATGCCGGGGCGCCTCTCGCCCGAAGCCGAAGCTGATCTCATGCGCGAACTCGCCGCCCTGCAGATGGAGAACCTCTTCACCGGCGCCGAAATCGAGACGGCTGACGAAACCCCGGAAGAGGCGGTTGCGCAGGCAGATGTCTACGAAGACCTCGAGCTGCCCGATATCGACCTGTCCGATCTGGAAGACGAGTCGGTCGACGCGCCGCTGGTTCTGACGCAAGACGAGGCCGCAGCGCCCGAAGCGGAAGAGTCCGAGGCAACCCCGGCAACCGCATCGCTCGACGCGCAAAACGTGCTGGTTCTGGGCAACGCGATCATCGCCGAAGAGGCGGGAGCCGAAGCCGAGATGTCGGAAGACGACACCGTCGCCGAGGATGAGGCCGAGGATATTTCCGCCGACGTGTTCGCACCCGAGTTTGAAGCCGAGACCGCAGAAGAGGCCGAAGCGGAGGCAGAGGCCGAAACCGTCGAGACCGCCGATGCGGAAGACATGGAAGAGGCGGAAGTCCCGACCGAGGTCGCCGCACGCGAGGCCGCGTCGCTCTCCGAGGAAGAGACCGACCGCGAAGCCGAGGTGGATCGCCTTCTGGCCGAGGCCGACAAGCAGGCCGAAGTGGTCGAAACCCGCCGCCGCTTCTCCGCGATCGCGCATCTCAAAGCCGCCGTCGCCGCCACCGTTGCGGATCGTCTTGCCAAGGGTCAGGACACCGCGAAAGGGGGCGTCGAGGATGAGGACGGATCCGAGCCTTACCGCGCCGATCTGACCCAGGCCGTGCGCCCGCGCCGCCCGGTCAGCTCGGGCGAGACGGCATCGCGCCGTCCCGATCCGTTGCGCCCCGCGCCGCTGGTGCTGGTTTCCGAACAGCGCGTCGACGCCGAAGAAGCCTCGGATGTCGAGGAGGTCGAGCAGCCCGCGGCTCAGCCCGCCGCCGCGATCCGTCCGCGTCGCGTTTCCGCAGGTCAGTTCGCCGCTGCCCAAGGCGACGAATCCGAAGCCATGCCGATGAACCCCGAGCAGGCGACCAGCTTCGCCGAATTCGCGGAAAGCCTTGGCACGCAGGGCCTCTCCGATCTGTTGGAAGCCGCCGCCGCCTATACGTCGGCCGTGGAAGGGCGCCCGCATTTCTCGCCGCCGCAGATCATGCGCAAGCTGTCCGTGATGGACGATGCGGCTGACGTGCCGCGCGAAGAGCGGATGCGCGTCTTCGGCCGTCTGCTGCGTCAGGGCAAGATCACCAAGGTGAAGCGCGGCCAATACGCGATCACCGAAGCCTCGCGCTACTGGGATGAGGCGAAGATGGCCTCGGGGCAGTAAGCCCGGCGACAGATCAGAAGGGGCGGTCCTGCGGGGCCGCCCTTTCTCATTCGATCAGTACAGCCGCGCGCGCAGACACTGGATCAGCACGCGCGAGCCGGGGGCGATCAGCGCGTCGGGAAAATCGTAATCGGGATTGTGTAGGGCCGGGCGGTCGCCCGCGCCCAGAAGCGCCATCGCGGCAGGGCCATGATCGGCGAAACGCCCGAAATCCTCGGAGGCGCGCATCGGCAGATCGGTTTCGGTGGTTTCGATCCCCTCGGCCTGCAGCGCCGCGCGCAGAATTTCGGTCGCTTCGGGAGTATTTTCGCAATGGCGAAAGACGTCGTGATAGGTGATCTCGCGCTCCAGACCGTGCGCGTCGGCAGCCTCGTGCACCATCGCCTCGGCCTTCTCGACCAGCCCCGCCATCCCCGTATCGCGCTGGGTGCGCAGGGTCGCCCACAGCTCCGCCGCGCCGGGCGCGACACCGAAGGCGGGTTCGCCGAGCCGCGCATGGGTGATCGTCACGCGCGCGAAATCGGGATCGCTCTGGTGCAGATCGTTGCCGAGCGCCGTCAGGTCGGTCAGCAGCCGGGCCAGCGTCGGGGCGGGGGAACGACCGCTTTCAGGCAGCGAGGCATGGGCGGTCCACCCCGTGAGCGTGATTTTCATACCGCGCGAGGCGCAATTCATCACCCCGTCCTGCAGCGCCGCCGCCCCGAAGGGCACGCCGGGCATATTGTGCAGCGCGAAGGACAGATCGGGCGCGATTTCGGCAAAACGCGGATCGGCGATCACGGCCGCAGCCCCCGCGCCCGTCTCTTCGGCGGGTTGGAACAGCAAGATCGCGCGGCCACGCGCGGGACGATTGCGCGACAGCCAGCGCGACACCCCTGCGAGAATCGCCATGTGACCGTCATGGCCGCACAGATGCCCCTTGCCGGGAAAGTTCGACCGGTAGGGCGGCGTGCCGGTCTCGTGGATCGGCAGCCCGTCCAATTCGCAGCGCAAGAGAATCGTCGGACCGGGCTCCGCGCCCTCGTAGATCGCGGCCACGCCATGCCCACCAAGCTCGGTCAGCGTCCGGTCGGGGGCGGTTGGCAGCAGCATCGCGACGACGCGCGCCGCGGTGTCGCGTTCCTCGCCGGAAAGCTCGGGGTCCTGATGCAGACGGTGCCGCCACGCGGTCAATTCCGCGATGTCGGCGTTGGTCAGACTGTCGGGCGGGAGGGGGCAGGGCGCGCTTGTCATCGGGCTAATTTGCCCGTTTTTCGGCGCGCCCGCCAGAGGGTGTCACGGCTGCGACGGATCGTCGGGATCGTCCTTGCCGACGCCTTTGAAGATCGGCTTGAGCGGCGCGATCCACAGTAGGCCAAGCACGACATAGACGCCGAACTCGGCCCAGATCGGCAGCCGTCCCCAGCGCGCGCCCGCCCAGTTCACCACCGTCACCGCGACGACGATATAGGCGGGCAGCCCCACGACGAGGGCCAGCAGCGAGAGGCGGCGTCGGGCCTTGTAGCTCAGCGCCATCGGATCAATCCGCGAAGGGGTCGGTCACGAGGATCGTGTCGTCGCGCTCGGGCGAGGTCGAAAGCATCGCGACCGGGCAGTCGATCAGCTCCTCGATCCGGCGGACATATTTGATCGCCGCCGCCGGCAGATCGGCCCAGCTGCGCGCGCCTTCGGTCGATTCGGCCCAGCCTTCGATCTCTTCATAGACCGGCACGCAGCGCTTTTGCTCTTCCGCGGCGGTCGGCAGATAGTCGAGCGTCTCGCCGTCGAGCTCATAACCGGTGCAGATCTTGATCGTCTCAAAGCCGTCGAGCACGTCGAGCTTGGTCAGCGCGATGCCGTTCACGCCCGAGATCGCGCAGGTCTGGCGCACCAGCGCCGCGTCGAACCAGCCACAGCGGCGCTTGCGGCCCGTGACGGTGCCGAATTCATGGCCGCGCGTGCCGAGGCGGTTGCCGTCTTCGTCGTCCAGCTCGGTCGGGAAGGGGCCTTCGCCGACGCGGGTGGTGTAGGCTTTGACGATGCCGAGAACGAAATCGATCGCGCCCGGGCCCATACCGGTGCCGGCGGCAGCCTGACCTGCAACCACGTTCGACGAGGTCACGAAGGGGTAGGTGCCGAAATCGATATCCAGCAACGAGCCCTGCGCGCCTTCGAACAAGATGCGCTTGCCCTGCTTGCGCTTCTCGTTGAGCACTTTCCACACAGGTGCGGCGTATTTCAGGATCTCGGGTGCGACGTCCTTGAGCTTTGCGATCAGCGCGTCGCGGTCGATCGCCTCGATGCCGAGGCCCTTGCGCAGCGGATCGTGGTGCTGCAGCGCGCGGTCGACGCGGGCTTCAAGCGTCGCGTCATCGGCAAGGTCCGCCACGCGGACCGAACGGCGACCCACCTTATCTTCATAGGCCGGGCCGATGCCGCGACCGGTGGTGCCGATCTTGGTGCCTTTCGAGGCCGCTTCCTCGCGGGCGCGGTCGAGCTCACCGTGAATCGGCAGGATCAGCGGGGTGTTTTCCGCGATCATCAGCGTCTCGGGGGTGATCTCCACGCCCTGATCGCGGATCTTCTCGATCTCTGCGAGCAGGTGGAACGGGTCGAGCACGACACCGTTGCCGATCACCGAGAGCTTGCCGCCCCGAACCACGCCCGAAGGCAGCGCGTTGAGCTTGTAGACCTTGCCGTCGATCACGAGCGTATGGCCCGCGTTATGACCGCCCTGAAATCGCGCGATCACATCCGCGCGCTCGCTGAGCCAGTCCACGATCTTGCCTTTCCCCTCGTCACCCCATTGGGCGCCGACGACGACGACATTGGCCATTGCTCTCTCCTTGGCAGGTGTAAAACCGCGCGAGGTATAGCGGCTGAGCGCGCGGTGCGAAAGACCGCATTTGCGAGAGATGCACTCTCTAATTCCCGCGTGTCGCGCGCGAGGGGGCAGGCGCCTCCGGCGGGGATATTTAGGCCAAAACGAAGGGGAGGGCGGATGCAGGCTGCGTGGCTGTGCCGATTTGACCCCGCGAAAGCCGAAAATACACCTCTGCGGCCTTGCACCCTCAGTCTCATCCGCCTAGATAGGCGCGTCGCAAGAAAGAAGGCCCGACCCGTTCATGGAAAACGTCGTTCTCTCGATCCATCTGATCCTCGCACTGCTGCTGATTGGCGTGGTGCTGCTGCAACGCTCCGAAGGGGGTGGCCTCGGCATGGGGTCGTCCAACAGCTCTGGCGGCGGTGTCGGCGGGCTGATGACCGGTCGGCAGGCGGCCAATGCGCTGACTCGCGTGACCTGGGTTCTGGCCGCTGGCTTCTTCGCGACCTCGGTGACGCTGACGGTTCTGGCCGCGCAGAAAGCGGGCAGCAGTTCGGTGCTTGATAGCGCCGCGCCCGAGCAAAGCGCACCGGCAGAGACCGCGCCGGCCAATGACACGACCGGTTCGACGCCGTCGCTCGATGTCGTGATGCCGCCGCCGGCAAGCGGGTCGGATGCCTCGACCGGCGGAAACGCGGGCGAAACCACGACGGATACGCAAAGCGGTCCGGTTACGCCGCCCGCAGCCAACTAAGCCGTCACTTCAGCCGACAATCGGTTCGCACCCACAAAAAGTTGCGGGTGCGTCCAATCCAAACTCAATAGCTTGCGGTCTGGTTGCGGGCAGGCCGCGAATCGTGTAAGCATTAAATCCCGTGATCCTGACCCTCTTTGGGGCAGGGAAACCATTCGAATTTCGCAGATCACGGGGGTCTTCATGGCACGTTATGTCTTCATTACCGGCGGCGTTGTCTCGTCGCTCGGCAAGGGTTTGGCATCCGCCGCCTTGGGGGCATTGCTGCAAGCACGCGGCTTTTCGGTTCGGCTGCGCAAGCTCGACCCGTATCTCAACGTTGATCCGGGCACGATGAGCCCGTTCGAGCATGGCGAGGTCTTCGTCACAGATGACGGGGCCGAGACCGATCTCGACCTTGGCCATTACGAACGCTTCACCGGCGTCTCGGCGCGCAAGACCGACTCGATCTCTTCGGGGCGGATTTACACCAACGTGCTCGAGAAGGAGCGCCGCGGCGAATATCTGGGCAAAACGATCCAGGTGATCCCGCACGTCACCAACGAGATCAAAGACTTCCTCGATGTCGGCGATGACGAGGTCGATTTCATGCTCTGCGAGATCGGCGGCACGGTCGGCGACATCGAGGGCCTTCCCTTCTTCGAAGCGATCCGCCAGTTCAGCCAGGACCGTCCGCGCGGCCAATGTATCTTCATGCATCTCACGCTGCTGCCCTATCTGGCGGCGTCGGGCGAGCTGAAGACCAAGCCGACGCAGCACTCGGTGAAGGAACTGCGCTCGATCGGCCTGCAGCCCGACGTGCTGGTCTGCCGCTCGGAGCAGCCGATTCCGGAGAAAGAGCGCGGCAAGATCGCGCTGTTCTGTAACGTGCGCCCCGAGGCGGTGATCCCGGCCTATGACCTGAAATCGATCTACGAGGCGCCGCTGGCCTATCACCGCATGGGCCTCGATCAGGCGGTGCTGGACGCGTTCGGCATCTCGCCCGCGCCGAAGCCCGAACTGAGCCGCTGGGAAGACGTGATGGATCGTCTCGACCATGCCGAGGGCGAGGTGCGTGTCGCGATCGTGGGCAAATATGTCCAGCTGGAGGACGCCTACAAGTCGATCGCCGAGGCGCTGACCCATGGCGGCATGGCGAACCGGGTGCGCGTGAAGGCGGAATGGATCGACGCGGAGATTTTCGAGAACGAAGACCCCGCGCCCTATCTGGAGAACTACCACGCCATCCTCGTGCCCGGCGGCTTCGGTGAGCGCGGCACGGAAGGCAAGATTCGGGCAGCCCAATTCGCGCGCGAAAAGGGCGTGCCTTATCTGGGCATCTGTCTGGGGATGCAGATGGCCGTCATCGAGGCCGCGCGGAACCTCGCGGGCGTCAGCGATGCGGGCTCGGAAGAGTTCGACCACGAGGCGGGCAAGAAGCGCTTCACCCCGGTCGTCTATCACCTCAAGGAATGGGTGCAGGGCAACCACCGGGTCGAGCGCAAGGTGACAGACGACAAGGGCGGCACGATGCGTCTGGGCGCCTATTCGGCCGCGCTGAAAGAGGGCTCGAAGGTCGCCGAGGTCTACGGCTCGACCGATATCGAAGAGCGTCACCGCCACCGCTACGAGGTCGACATCAAGTATCGCGAGCCGCTCGAGAAATGCGGCATGACCTTCTCCGGCATGTCGCCCGATGGCCGCCTGCCCGAGATCGTCGAGCACAAGGACCATCCGTGGTTCATCGGCGTGCAGTTCCACCCCGAGTTGAAATCGAAGCCCTTCGCACCGCACCCGCTGTTTGCAGGCTTCATCAAGGCCGCGCGGGATCAGAGCCGGTTGGTGTAAACCGGTCCCAAGCTCGAAATTGAAAAAGCCGCGCTCAGCTTTGCGCGGCTTTTTTCTTTTTCTTCTTGGAGGTCTTGGCCGCGGGCTTTTCCGCTTTGCCGCCGCCGCGGGCGGGGTCGATGTGACGGGCAAGCTCGGCCGGGTCGAGGCGGATCAGCGCCTGGATGTAGCCCGAGGCCGCGTCGAGCAGCTCGCACAGGGCCGCCGCGCGCGGATCGGCGCTGCGGGCTTCCAGGGCGGAAAGGTGGTCACGCGCGGGGCCGATGACGCGACGGTCGCGTTCGGCCAGCATCAGGCGCGCCAACTCCCACGGTTCGGTCGGGGCGACGAAGAAATCCTTGCGCGAGCCGGGCGAGCGTGCAGCCTGCACGAGACCCGCATCGCGCAATTCCTTCAACGCGGTCGAGACATTGGAGCGCGACAAGCCAAGCTGCGTCACCAGATCGTCGGCCGAGGGCGCTTGCGCCGCGCGCCAGATCGCGCCGAGGCAGCGGCCCGCGGGGCGGGAAAATCCGAAACGGGGGGCGAGTTCGGCGAAGGCTTCGGGCAGTTCGGTTTCACTCATGCATCCATCCTCTGCCGCCTATTTTCGCCGCTCGGTTACGCGCCGGGTCGGCGCGCCGCGGACAGCCCCGCGATCAGCGCGGCCTCCCCGTCGCCCAAAGTGACCTGCGCGCCCTGAGCTTGCAAGCCGCGGGCGCAAATTTCCGACCAGCCGGGGGCGGAGGCGGAGGACAGCGCCAGCACGGTTTGCCCGAGCCACCACGGTTTCGCCGCGGCGAGTTCCGCGCCGAGCACGGCGCCAGTGGCGCGCGGGGCGGGACGTCCGAGGCTGAGGGGCGCCAATTCGCGGGCGAGGCGCTCGGGGCGCGAAAGCGTATCGGCGAGGGCTGCGTCGAACCCGTCGCCTGCCTCCAGCGGTGCGCCAAGAGCGGCCAGCATCGCGGCGGAGCCTGCGCGCATCGCGCTGACCACTTCGCCCGCCGAGATATGCGCCCAGATCGCGCTTGCGCCGCAGATCCAGATCACGCCATCGAATTGCGGGAGGCCGGCGAGGATGCCGGCGATCCGGGCCGCCTCGGGGGCGGTGATCTCGGTGCCGTCGCTGTCTTGGATCAGGCCGGGCAGGGCGGGATAGCTTTGCCCGCCGATTTCGGTCAGCGGCAGCGCGCCTTCGGGGCGAGGGGTGCAGGGCAGGGCGCGCGGGGCAGGGCCTGCGGTGGAGGCCGCCACGATCGCAGCGGCCCCGTCGGGCAAGAGCGGGCGCGCGGCGGGCCCGGATTTGCGATCGCTCACCGCCCCGTCAGAGACATTTGCAGCGCGCCAGCGCCCGAATTCTTCCGTGAGTGCGATCCAATCTGCCATGGCTCACCAGATCGCACGGAGGTGGTGCGGGATCAACCCTGCGACAGGCAGGCGGTGATCGTGTCCGCCATTCCTTGCATCAGGTCGTTGTACAGGCCGGGGCCATAGGTCAGCGCGGTTCCCGAAGGATCGAGCGGCTTGCCGAGCGTCACCGGCGTCCCATCGACGAGAATTTCGACCATTTTCGGATCGTGGTTCGCCTCCGGGAAAGCACAGACGGCATCCTTCGCCGAGGCCTCGTCGCGCAGGCTCACGAGATGGGCCGCGCCGGGGGTCGAAGCGTCGCTGGGCGAGAGCGCGCCCATGATGGTCAGCCCGTAATGATCGGCCAGATAGCCATAGGCCGCGTGATAGACGAGGAAGGGCTTATCCGCGACGGGGGCGAATTCGGCCTTGAGCTTGGCGTCGAGCGTCTCGATCCGGGCCTGCGCGGCTTCGGCATTGGCCGCGTAGGTGTCGGCATGTTCGGGATCGGCCTTGGAGAGGTCTTCGGCGATCAGGCCGAGCCAGAGCTTCGCATTGTCGGGGTCGAGCCACGCATGGGGATCGGTCATCTGATCGACCTCGCCGTGGTCGTCGTGCCCCGCCTCGGCGTGCCCCTCGTCCTCGTCGAGATCGGCGCTGTGATCATGCGGGTCCTGCGCCGAGAAGCTGCGCACATTCGTGCCGGGGGCGTGCAGCAATTCGACCGATTGGCCCTTCACGCCGACGCCTTCGATGGCGCGTTCCAGCCACGGCGTCAGGCGCGGGCCGACCCAGAAGACGAGATCGGCATCCTGCAGATCGCGCGCTTGGCTCGGCTTCAGCTGATAGTGATGCGCGTCCGAATTCTGACCGAGCAGCACTTCGGGCTTGCCCAGATCGCCCATCACCTGCGCTACGAGCGACTGCACCGGGGGTACATCGGTGACGACGCTGGGCACTTCGGCTTGGGCGAGGGCGGGCAGTGCGGCAAGCGCGCTCACGAGAACGGGAAGGGTGGGGCGCATCGGATGTCTCCTGTCCAACTTGATCTGAGGAGCGGAACATGTATGTTATAAAATCACTCGTCAAGAAGAAATGTGATAAGGTAACGCTCTCGTGGGATCTTCGACCTCTTCCGCCAAGGCTTTCACGCCGCATGACCATAGCCGATGCGCCGGCACGACGCTGGCGCGCGCCGAGGCTGTCGCCGCCGAAAAGGGCGCGCGTCTGACCCCGGTGCGCAAGCGCGCGCTGGAAATTCTGCTGGAAGAACACCGGGCTATGGGGGCCTACGAGGTGCTCGACCGGCTCGCAGAGGATGGGTTCGGCAAGCAGCCGCCCGTGGCCTACCGCGCGCTGGAATTCCTTGTCGAGCATGGTCTGGCGCATCGCGTGCGCCGCCTGAATGCCTTCGCCGCCTGCATGAGCCCGGGCGAGGAACACGCGCCGGTCTTCCTGATCTGCCGCAACTGTGGCGAGGTCGCCGAGGCTGGACCCGAAGAGGGGGCCGAAGAGGTGCGCCACGCGCTGCAGGGCGCGGCCGAGCGGCTGAATTTCCATGTCGAGCGGGCGACCGTCGAGGCGCTGGGGCTCTGCCCGAACTGCGCCGCTGAGGAGGCGCAATGAGCGAGTTGATCACGGCGCAGGGCCTGAGCGTGCGTCATGGCGAGGTCGAAGTGCTTCACGGCGTCGACTTCACGATTTCCCCGGGCGAGATCGTCACTGTCGTCGGGCCGAACGGGTCGGGCAAATCGACGCTGATCCGCGCGCTGATCGGGCTGGAACGCGCCGCGCGCGGCAAGGTGAACCGTCAGGCGGGGCTGCGGATCGGTTATGTCCCGCAAAAGCTGCATGTCGATGCGAGCCTGCCGTTGACGGTGCGCCGCTTCCTGTCGCTGCCCAAGCGCGTTTCCAACGCGCGGGCCGAGGCCGCCCTGGAGCGCACCGGCGTGCCGCATCTGGGCGCGCGGCAGATTTCGCGCCTCTCGGGCGGGCAGTTTCAACGTGTGCTTCTAGCGCGCGCCTTGCTGTCGGAGCCGCAGATCCTGATCCTCGACGAGCCGACGCAGGGGCTCGACCAGCCCGGCACGGCAGGGTTCTACAAGCTCATCGAAGAGGTCCGTCAGGAAACCGGCTGCGCGGTTCTGATGGTGAGCCACGATTTGCACGTGGTGATGTCGACCTCGGATCGGGTGATCTGCCTCAACGGCCATGTCTGCTGTCAGGGCACGCCGAAGGTGGTGGCCGAGGCACCGGAATATCGCGCGCTGTTCGGGATGGGCACGCAAGGGGCCTTCGCGCTCTACCAGCATAGCCACGATCATGGCGAGCACGCGGATCACGCGACCTGCAGCCACGATCACGACCACGCCCATGACGAGGCACAAGACGGCACTCAAACCCACGGGCAGGCGCATGTTTGACGATTTTCTTTTCCGCGCGGCGCTGGCCGGGATCGGCCTGACCTTCGCGACCGGGCCGTTGGGCTCTTTCGTCGTGTGGCGGCGGATGGCCTATTTCGGCGATGCGACGGCGCATGCGGCGATCCTCGGCGTGGCGCTGAGCTTCGCCTTCGGCATCTCGGTCTATCTGGGCACGCTTGGCGTGGCGCTGGCGATGGCGCTCACAGTGGCGCGGCTCTCGGGGCGCGGCCATGCGATGGACACGCTCTTGGGGGTGCTCGCCCATTCCGCGCTGGCTTTCGGCCTCGTCGCGGCGTCGCTGCAATCGGGGCTGCGGGTCGATCTGTCGGCATGGTTGTTCGGCGATATTCTCGCCGTGTCGCGCAGCGATCTGGCCGTGGTCTGGGGCGGCTCGGCTGTGGTCGTGGCGCTGCTGGCATGGCGCTGGCAGGGGCTGCTGACCGCGACGATCAATGACGAGCTGGCGATGTCTTCGGGGCTCGACCCGCGACGCGAGCAGATGGCGCTGACGATCGCGCTGGCGCTGACCGTGGCGGTGGCGATCAAGATCGTCGGCGCGCTGCTGATCGCGGCACTGCTCATCATCCCGGCGGCGACGGCGCGGCAATTCGCGCGCGGGCCGGAGGCGATGGCGGCAGGCGCGACCGGGGTGGGGATCGCCTCGGTGCTGCTGGGGCTCTGGGGGTCGTTGCAGTTCGACACCCCCGCCGGGCCGTCGATCGTGGCGGCCTCGACCGTGCTCTTCGTACTGTCCTTGCCGCTGCGTCGCGCGCGCTAAGCCGCGCTGCCGCTTGCCATTTCCCCTCCCGCGCGTTGAGATGCGCGGCAAAGGAGCCCCGATGGATCACCGCAGTTTCAAGACCCCGGCGCAGATTTTCGTCGACCTCGCGGCGGGCAATCCACAGCGTCGCATGGCTTTCGATCCCGCGCAGCGGCGCGCGGCGCTGCAGGCGCTCTCGCGCGCGATCCACGATTGCGAAGCGGAGATCCTCGCGGCGCTGGCCGAAGATTTCGCCAAGCCCGAAGCCGAAATCCGCCTGACCGAGATCCTGCCCGTTCAGGCCGAAATTTCGCACGCGCTGCGCCACCTGAAGACGTGGACGAAGGTCCGCCGGGTCCGCCCGACCCGCGCGATGCTCGGCACCCGCGCGCGCATCGTGCCCGAGCCGAAGGGCACCGCGTTGATCATCGCGCCGTGGAATTACCCGCTGGCGCTGTCGCTCGGGCCGCTGGTTTCGGCCATCGCGGCGGGCTGTGCCGCGATCGTCAAACCGTCAGAGCTGGCCGCGGCCAGCGCCGCCGTGATCGCGCAGATCGTGGAGGAGGCGCTGCCCGCCGATCTCGTGCGCGTGGTGCAGGGCGGGGTCGAGGTCAGTCAGGAACTGCTCGACCAGCCCTTCGATCATATCTTCTTCACCGGCTCGCCGCGGGTGGGCAAGATCGTGATGGTGGCGGCGGCGAAGCATCTGACGTCGGTGACGCTGGAGCTGGGCGGGAAATCCCCCGTCATCGTCGGCCCCGGTGCGGACCTGAAAAAGGCCGCGCGGATGATCGCCTGGGGCAAGTTCGCGAATGCCGGTCAGACCTGCATCGCCCCCGATCACGTCTATGTCGCCAAGCAGATCGAAGCGCCCTTTCTGGCCGAGCTGAAAGCCGCGATCGCGCGGATGTATGGCAAGACGGAAGAGGCGCAGGCGGCCTCGCGCGATCTCGCACGGATCATCAACCCGGATCATTTCGCCCGCCTGATGGGCATGATCGAGAGCGCGCAATCCGCTGGCGCAAAGGCGCTGACCGGAGCCACCAGCGAGGCCGAGAGCCGCTATATCGCGCCGACCGTTCTGATGGGCACCGACCCGTCGATGCGCGTCGAGCAGGAGGAGATTTTCGGCCCCGTTCTGCCGGTCATTCCCTTCGACGATGCGGCGGATGTGGTGGCGCGGATCGAGGCCGGGCCGAAGCCGCTCGCCCTTTATATCTTCGAGCGCGACCGCGGGTTGATCGACCGGCTGCGCCGCGCGACAAGTTCGGGCGCGGTCGGCGTCAATGTCGCGCTGGTCCATTACCTGCACCAGAACCTGCCCTTCGGCGGGATCGGAAATTCGGGTGTCGGGGCGGCGCATGGGCATTGGGGCTTCGAGGCCTTCACCCATTTCAAGCCCGTGCTCGAGAACCGTTTCGCGCCGCTTGCGATGCTGATGCCTCCCTATCGCAGCGGACGCATGGCGAAGCTTGCCCAGAAATTCCTGCGCTGAGTCCTGCCGCGGATTTCACGCGTGATCGCGTTCCGCCACAAGCCCGTGTAATCGCTCCGGTTGGCGAAATCGCGCCCTAGTTGAACCCTTGTGATTAATAAGAAACAGGGGATTAACCAATGGCATCAACGGAAACGATGGCCGGAGGAGGCAAACTGCGGCGCGACGCCGGGGTCATCGGGCTGCTCTTTGCCTCCACCACCTCCATGATCGGCTCGGGCTGGCTGTTCGGCGCCTATCACGCCTCGAAAATCGCGGGGCCGCTCTCGGTCTGGTCCTGGGTGATCGGGGCCGCGATCATCATGCTGATCGCGCTGTGCTTTGCCGAACTCTCCACGATGTTCTCCAAATCCGGCGCGCTCGTCCATATGAGCCATGCGAGCCACGGCGCGACGCTGGGCCGGCTCTGGGGCTGGATGCTGTTTCTCAGCTATGCGCCGGTGCCTGCGGTCGAGGCCGAGGGGATCGTCACCTATGCCAACAACTACCTGCCCTATTTTCTGCGCGGGGACGGGTCTGGCACGCTGACGCTGGTGGGTTTCATCACCTCCGCGCTTCTCCTAAGCGTGCTGGCGCTGCTGAACCTGCTCGCGATCAAGGCGTTGTTGAAGGTGAACAACACCGTGACATGGTGGAAGATCGCCGTGCCGCTGATCACCGTGGTCGGGCTGATCGCGGCCTCGTCCCATTGGGGCGTCTGGCATGCGGCACCGGGCACCTACAAGGCGCAGGGCATGTTCACCGCCATTCCCGCCGCGGGGATCGTGTTCTCCTTCCTTGGCTTCCGCACCGCGATCGACTTGGGCGGTGAGAGCGCCAACCCTGGCCGCAATATCCCGATGGCTGTCATCGGCTCGGTCATTCTCGCCGCGATCGTCTATGTTCTGCTGCAGGTGGCCTTCATCATGGCGCTCTCACAGGGCGATCTGGCGAATGGCTGGGCGTCGTTGAGCTTCAAAGGCTCCGCTGGTCCCTTCGCCGGTCTCGCGGCGACGCTGGGCATGGGATGGCTGGCGCTGCTCCTTTACGTCGATGCCTATGTCTCTCCCGGCGGGACGGGGCTGATCTACGTCACCGGCGGCTCGCGTATCCTCTATGCGGTGGGCGACACCGAGAGCGGGCCGAGCGCGCTGACCCACACGACCCGTCACGGCGTGCCGTGGCTGGCGGTCGCGGTGATGTGGGCCGTGGGCGTGTTCTTCCTGCTGCCCTTCCCGGCATGGCAGCTGCTGGTGGGCTATATCAGCTCGATCACGGTTCTGACCTACGGCCTCGGTCCGATCGTCCTGATGGTGCTGCGCCGCAGCCAACCCGATGCCGAGCGCGCCTTCCGCCTGAAAGGGGCGGAGTTCCTTGCGCCGCTGGCCTTCATCGCGTCGAACCTCGTGATCTACTGGACGGGTTTCTACACGGACTCGATCCTGTTCGGGATGCTGCTCGGGGGCTTCGCGGTCTATGCGGTGGTCTTCCACGTCCTGCAGAAGAAATCCGCCTCCGAGTTCGGCTGGGGCCATATCGGCTGGCTGGCGCTGTGGTTCGGCGGGCTTTGGGTGATCACCGGACTCGGCACCTCGGATCACGCGCTCAATGTGCTGAACTTCTGGAGCGGGATGGGCCTCGTCGCGGTGTGGTCGCTGGTGGTGATCTGGTTCGCGCTGCGCGCGGCGCTTCCGGCCGAGGAGACCGGCGCGCTGATGGAGCGTATCCAGCGCGGTAACTGAGCCTTTGCGAGATGACAAAAGGGCGCGCGGGGATACTCGCGCGCCTTTCTTATGTCCGCTTCACCTTCCAGCGGCGATGGATCCAGAGCCATTGCTCCATGTGCTTGAGGATCATCTCCTCCAGCCCGTCATTGAGCGTCTGCGTCATCGCCTCGGGGGTGCTGTGCGGCACGGGCTTGTCGGCATAGATCTTGAAGTTGAGCCCGTCGGGCTGCCGGATCGCGTAGATCGGCACCAGATCGGCTTTCATCTTCAGCGCCATTTCCGCCGCCGACAGCGGCGTGCGCGCGGGTAGGCCGAAGAAGCTCAGTTCCGCGCCCTTGTTGAAATGCTGGTCGAAGCCGAAGGCGACCATTCCGCCGTCGCGCAGGAATTTCATCATGTCGCCCAGCCCCCGGCGCGAGCGCGAGAACAGCGGCTCTGCGATGGCCGAGATGGTCGAGACGTATTGCTCGTTGAAAAGCGGGTTGTTCATCGGGCGGTAGATCGCGCCGACCCGGTAGCCGCGCCCGGCCAGCGCCGCGCGCCACGCGTCGTAATTGCCGAAATGGCCTGCCGCGAGGACGACGGGGCGACCCTCGCGATGGGCGGCCTCCAGCGTCTCGGCGCCGGGGCCCTCGATCGGCAGATCGTGCACGCGGGCCACGAATTCCTCGCCGGAATAAATCTCCGCCAGCATCCGGCCCAGATTGTCGGGCATCTCGCGCTGCAGCCGCTTGATCTCGTCTTCCGACAGGTCCGGGCAGGCGATACGCAGGTTCTCGCGGATCTTGCGGGTGAAGCCGAGGATCGGGGCGAGCCGCGCCACCATCCGTCCCGCCGCGGGGATACGCCGCTCGTAGGGCAGGCGCTGGACCAGCCGCATCACCGCCACGAAAAGGGCATTCGAGGCACGGTCGGACAGGGTGGGTTCGCGGTTCTTCATCGTGTCGGGTGTCAGGCTCTGGCTTGGCGCGCGGCACGGCGCTCACGCGACCAGACATAGAGGCCAGCCCCCACGATCACAAGCGCCCCGGCAATGGTGAACCCGTCGGGAAACTGGCCGAACATCAGCCATCCCCAGAACGAGGCGAACAGCAGGCCCGAATAGCCGAAGGGCGCGAGCGTCGAGGCTTCGGCCAGTGCGAAGGCGCGGATGAGCAGGAATTGCGACAGGCTGCCCGCCAGCCCGAGACCGAGGAAAATCCACAGATCGGACAGCGCGATCGGTTGCCAGATGAAGGGCAGGGCGAGCGAGGAAAGCGCAAGCCCGGTGAACGCCGACCACAGCTGCGAGGTGGCCGCGCTATCGCCGCGCAGGTAGCGCGTCAGCAGCACCGCGCCGGCGAAGCTGAACGCGGCTAGCAGCGCGAGAAACGCCGCCGGATGCAGCCCGCCGAAACCCGGACGCAGGATGATCATCGCGCCCATGAAGGCCGCCAGAATGCCGAAGATGCGGTGCGGGCCCAGCCGCTCGCCCAAAAACAGCGCCGCGCCCAGCGTCACGATCACCGGGTTGAGATCGCCAAGCGCGGTGGCGGTGGCCAGCGGCACATGTTTCAGCGCGTAGAAGAAGGCCACGATCGCGCCCATCTGGAACAGCGCCCGGCCCAGCTGGAACTTCGGCTGCGCGCTGCGGAGCCTGCGCGGCAGGCTGCCGCGATAGATGAAGGCGAGCACGGCGGCATTCACCGCGAAGCGCGCCCAGACGATCAAGAGCGGGTGATAGCCTTGCCCGAGAAGCTTCGCGAAAGCGTCCATCAAAGTCAGCATAGAGAACGCGCCGAGCATCAGCGCGATCCCCATCCCGGGACGATCGCCCTCGGGATGTGAAGAGGGGGCCACGCCGGGCCCCCTCGCAGTCGCTTTCAACCCGGGCAGAGCCATCAGAGGAGGCTCTTGACCTTCTCGGCCACGGCCTCGGGGGTGATCCCGAACTTTTCGTAAAGCTCGCCTGCGGGGGCGGAAGCGCCGAAGCCCTCCATGCCCACGAAGCCGGCTTTCGCCTCGCGGCCACGCTCGCCCAGAAGCCAACGGTCCCACGGCTGGCGCACGGCGGCCTCGACGGCCACGCGGACCGAGTTCGGCGGCAGCACGCGCTTGCGGTAGGCCTCGTCCTGCTCGGCGAACAGCTCCATGCAGGGCATCGAGACGACGCGGGTGCCGATCGCTTCCTTCTGCAGCAGCTCGCGGGCTTTGATCGCGATTTCCACTTCCGAGCCGGTCGCCATCAGGATCACCTGACGCTTGCCATCGGCCTCGGCCAGAACATAGGCGCCGCGTGCCGTGAGGTTCTGCGGCTTATACTCGGTGCGCAGCGTCGGCAGACCCTGACGCGACAGCGCCAGAACCGAGGGCGTGCCCTCCTGGTTCATCGCGATTTCCCACGCTTCGGCGGTCTCGATGACATCGGCGGGGCGGAAGGTCAGCGTGTTCGGCGTCGCGCGGCAGATCGCGAGATGCTCGACCGGCTGGTGGGTCGGGCCGTCTTCGCCCAAGCCGATGCTGTCATGGGTCATGACATAGACGGTCGGCACTTTCATCAGCGCCGACAGACGCATCGCGCCGCGCGCGTAGTCGGTGAAGCAGAAGAACGTGCCGCCATAGGGGCGCACGCCGCCATGCAGCCATTGGCCGTTCATCGCAGCCGCCATGCCATGTTCGCGGATGCCGTAATGGATGTAGCGGCCCTTGCGGTTCTCCGCGTTGAAGACCGTCATGTCCTTCGACTTGGTCAGGTTCGAGCCGGTCAGGTCGGCCGAGCCGCCGATGGTCTCGGGGCAGGCGGCGTTGATCACGCCCAGCACCATCTCGGACGCCTTGCGGGTCGCGACTTTCGGCGCGTCTTCGGCTTGCTCTTTCTTGAACTTGCGGATCGCGCCGGTGAGTTTCTTCGAGACGCCGCCTTCCATGATGCGGGTGAACTCGGCCTGCTTGGCTGCCGAGAGCTTGCCGAAGCGCTCTTCCCATTCGCCACGCTCGGCCGCGCCGCGGGTGCCGATGGCCTCCCATTGCGACTTCACGTCGGCGGGGATTTCGAACGGCCCGTGATCCCAGCCGTAGATCGCCTTGGTGCGTGCGATCTCCTCGTCGCCCAGCGGCGAGCCGTGGGCCGAGTAGCTGTCCGCCTTGGTCGGTGCGCCGAAGCCGATGATGGTCTTGCAGTCGACCAGAACCGGACCCTTGGCTTTCTTGGCCTTGGTCAGCGCCTCGTCGATGGAGGCGGGATCGTGGCCGTCGCAGGCAAACACAGTCCAGCCCGACGCCTCGAAGCGCTTGCGCTGGTCGGTCTTGTCGGACATCGACACGCGACCGTCGATGGTGATGTCGTTATTGTCCCACAGCACGATCAGGTTCGACAGTTCCTGCATCCCGGCAAGGCCGATGGCCTCCTGGGAGATGCCTTCCATCAGGCAGCCGTCGCCTGCGATGACCCAGGTGCGGTGATCGACGAGCTTCTTGCCCCATTGGGCGCGCAGCGCCTCTTCGGCGATGGCCATGCCGACCGAGGTCGCGAGGCCCTGGCCGAGCGGGCCGGTCGTGGTCTCCACTGCGTCGAGCAGGAAGTTCTCGGGGTGGCCGGCGGTCAGAGCGCCCGACTGGCGGAAGTTCTTGATCTGGTCGAGCGTCACCTGCTCGTCGCCGCAGAGATAGAGCAGCGAGTAGATCAGCATCGAGCCGTGACCCGCCGACAGGATGAACCGGTCGCGGTCAGCCCATTTCGGGTTCTTCACGTCGAATTTCAGGTGGTTCTGGAACAGAACGGTCGCCACATCGGCCATGCCCATCGGCATGCCGGGGTGACCGGAATTTGCGGCCTGTACCGCATCCATCGCCAGTGCGCGGATCGCGGAAGCAAGTTTCCAATGCTCAGGATGGGCGGCGCGCAGCTCTTCGATTTCCATGAAACGTCCTTTCGCAGGGCAGCAGTTGGATGGGTCCGCGCCCCTGATAGCAGGGATCGGCCCAAGATCAAGCGCGGCCCACAAGTGCTTGGGGCAAAAGGGTGGGCTTGCCCTGTCGCAAAAGGTTAGACTTAACGAAACTCGCAGTCGGCCGCGATTCGGTCATGGCAAGCGAAAAACATGAGGACGAGGAGGCGCGTATGAGTGACATAGCCGAATACGAACGCCGCATCGCTTTCGCGCTAGAGCGGATCGGGCGCGGGGTCGAAGCGCTCAAGCAGCGCGAAGCATTGCAGGCGCAAGCTGCACAGGATGCCACGCACCAGCCCGAGCCGGAGACCGAGCCGCCCGCCGAGGCGGAGCTACCCCCCGTGCCGGAGGCCCCGCCCGAAGCAATTGCCGATCCCGCCGAAGTGGCCGAGCTGAAAGCCGCGCTCGCCGCCGAGCAGGAGGCCAATGCGCAACTCTCCGAACGCGTCCGCGCGATCCGCGAGAAACAGGACACCACGCTGGGCGCGATGGAGCGCAAATACGGCGCGGCCGTGCGCGCGCAGGAAGCCGCTTTCAAGGAAGTCGCAGCCCTCAAGCAAGCCAACGCAGCGCTGGTCGCGGCCAATCGCAAGCTGATGGACGAGGGCGTGGCCTTCTCCGAGGAGGCGCTGATGGCCGAGCTGCAAAGCCTGCGCGCCGCGCGCGACGGCGAGAGCGCCGAGCTGGAGCAGATCATCGCGGGTCTCGACCCGATCATCGAAGCGGCGAACCGCGAGGAGGAGACCGATGCCTGAGGTGACGATTTCCATCGGTGGCCGCGATTTTCAGGTCGCCTGCCAAGAAGGTGAAGAACATTTCCTGCGCTCTGCCGCCGGGATGCTCGACAGCGAGGCGCAGGTGCTTCTGGGTCAGATCGGCCGCGTGCCCGAGAACCGGATGCTGCTGATGTCGGGGCTGATGCTGGCCGACAAGGCGGCGGGCATCGAGGATCAGCTGCGCGACGCGATGAACCGTTTGGGCGAATTGCAGGCGAAGATCGACGAGTTGCAGTCGAACCCGGCGCATGTCGAAGTGCCGATCATGCCGCCCGAAGTGACCGAAACGCTGGCCGAGATCGCCGCGCGCGCGGAGTCGCTTGCCGACCGGGTCGAGGACGACGCGTGAGGCGGGCGCTGTTTGGCGCGGCGCTCGCAAGTGTCGCGCTGGCGGGACCGGTCGCGGCGCAGGACGCGGTGCAGGGCACGGCCCCGGATGACGGATCGGTCGAACGGTTGGAGCCTCTCAATTCGATTGTCGGCGACGGCCCCTCGGCGGTGGTGAACGCCACCTATCATTGCGAGCGCGGCGCGGAAGTGCATGCGGCCTATCTCAACGACACCGATCCGCAGCGCGTCGTCGTGTTTCTACAGGGGCGGCAGGTTGTGATGAGCCATATCCG
Source organism: Thioclava sp. F36-6 (assembly GCF_002020305.1). Taxonomy (NCBI): domain Bacteria; kingdom Pseudomonadati; phylum Pseudomonadota; class Alphaproteobacteria; order Rhodobacterales; family Paracoccaceae; genus Thioclava; species Thioclava sp. F36-6. The sequence goes on from NZ_MPZX01000001.1 coordinate 886,838, forward strand.
CTCGGCCGATGGTGCGAAATATGCCGCGGATGGCGAGGGCGAAGCCGGCTATGTGTGGTGGACGCGCGGCGCGCAGGCGATGCTCGACTGGATCGCCGAGGATGGCGAAGTGCAACCGCTGCTCAGGGCCTGCCGCCAAGAATAAGGGCCGCAACGCGGATCAGCGCGGCGGCCCTTGTTCGTTCATTCGGGAAACCTGAAGCGTCGCGCGCTTACTCGGCCGCCTTCATCTCGAAACCCTTTTCCAGCTGATCCGACGGCGTGATCGGATACTCGCCCGAGAAGCAGGCATCGCAATATTGCGGGCAGGAATTGTCGCGGCCCTCGGCCTCGCCCACGGCGCGATACAGCCCGTCGAGCGAAATGAATTTCAGGCTGTCCACGCCAACCCAGTCGCGCATCTCTTCTTCGGTCATCTGCGCTGCTAGCAGCTTGTCGCGGTTGGGCGTGTCGACGCCGTAGAAGCACGGCCATGCGGTCGGCGGCGAGGCGATACGGAAATGCACCGACTTCGCGCCCGCATCGAGGATCATGTCCTTGATCTTGCGCGAGGTGGTGCCGCGCACCACCGAGTCGTCGACAAGGACCACGCGCTTGCCGCGAATGAGCGACTTGTTGACGTTGAGCTTGAGGCGCACGCCCATGTTGCGGATCTGCTCGGTCGGCTCGATGAAGGTGCGGCCCATATACTGGTTGCGCGTGATCCCGAGCGCGAAGGGGATGCCGCTTTCCTGACTGTAGCCGATCGCCGCCGGGGTGCCGCTGTCGGGCACCGGGCAGACCAGATCGGCCTCGACCGGGGCCTCGCGGGCCAGCTCGACGCCGATCGCGCGGCGGGTCTCGTAGACCGAGCGGCCGCCGATCATGCTGTCGGGGCGCGAGAAATAGACATGTTCGAAGATGCAGAAGCGGCCGGTGGAGGGGCCGAAGGGGCGCGAGCTCTCGATATGGCCGTCCTGGATGACGACCATCTCGCCCGGATCGATCTCACGGACGAAATCCGCGCCGATGATGTCGAGCGCGCAGGTCTCCGAGCTCAGCACATAGCCATGCTCGCCAAGCTTGCCCAGCACCAGCGGGCGCACGCCCAGCGGGTCGCGCACACCGATCAGCTTGGTCCGCGTCATCGCGACGATCGAGAAGGCGCCTTCCACGCGGCGCAGCGCATCGGCGATCCGGTCGGCATGCTTGCGCTGGATCGAGCGCGCCATCAGGTGGATGATGCATTCGCTGTCCGACGACGACTGGAAGATCGCGCCGCGTTCGATCAGCTCGCGGCGCAGCGCGTCGGCATTGGTCAGGTTGCCGTTATGGGCGACCGCGCAGCCGCCCATCGAGAACTCGCCGAAGAAGGGCTGGATGTCGCGGATCACCGCACCTTTGGAGCCGGCGGTGGAGTAACGAACATGGCCGATGGCGACATCGCCCGGCAGCGTTTCCATCAGGCTCGACTTGGTGAAGTTGTCGCGGACATAGCCGAAACGGTGGGCCGAGTTGAAGCCGGTGGCGGCGTCATGGGCGACGATGCCGCCCGCTTCCTGACCGCGGTGTTGGAGGGCGTGAAGACCGAGGGCCACGAAATTCGCGGCGTCGGAAATGCCGACAACACCGAAGACGCCGCATTCTTCCTTAAGTTTGTCGTCGTCGAAAGGGTGGGCGTAGTGGGGCTTCTGGGCGGCGGGGCAGGACATGGCATCAGCTCCGAATGACGCAAGGGGAGGGCGCTTTGGCCCATTTATAGACAAACGCGAGAGGTGTTAACCCCTCGCGCCTGTAAAACCGTCATGTGACTGACATCAATTGTCGGTCGCCGGAGGCAGTTCGTCCGTCCGGGCCGGGGCATCCGCGCCGGGAGGGGCGGGGCAGGCGGCCACAAGTTGTTCGTAACGCTGCACGATCCAGCCGGGTGCATCGGCGGGCATCGATTCGTCGAGTTGGCCCGAGGCGCGCGAGAAGACCTTGGCCGAACGCGAGTCGTCGACCACCGGCACGGGATCGTTACTCATCACGCGGTCATAGACCACGAAAGCCACCGCCACGAGGACCACACCGCGCAGCACGCCGAACAGGAAGCCCAGACCCTGGTCGATCCCGCCAAGCGCCGAGCGTTGCACGGCCGAGGCGAAAAGCGGCGTGAGGATCGAGAAGACGACCAGTGCGACGGCGAAGACCACCGCGAAACCGCCGATCATGCCCAGCTCGCAGCTTTGGCCGATGAACTTGTCGAGGCCGGGAATCTGCTGAACGAGTGGGCGTGCCTCGTTGGCGAAGATATAGGCGACGATCGCCGCTGCGATCCAGCCGACGATGGCCAGCGCCTCGCGCACGAAACCCCGCGAATAGGCGAGGATCGCCGAAAGAATGATGACGACCGCCACGATGGCATCGACAATGGTGAACCCGTCCATTTGCGCTCCTATGTTCTCGGCGTTAACCGGCGCCGAACATCTCCCCGGTAAATGTCACGAGATCGCCCAGCTTGCGCAATGCCATCCCGCTCGACCCTTCGGCTTTCGTTCCCGAGGGTGCGATCGCTTGTGAAAAACCAAGTTTCGCCGCTTCTTTCAACCTGTTTTCCGCCTGACCCACGGGACGCAGCGCGCCCGACAGGCTGATTTCCCCGAAAATGACCATATCGGCAGGCAGTGCCACATCTTCGCGCGCGCTGAGAAGGGCTGCGGCGGCGGCGAGGTCCGCTGCTGGCTCCACCACTTTCATGCCGCCCGCGACATTCAGGAACACGTCGAGCCCCGCAAACGGGATGCCACAGCGCGATTCCAGCACCGCGAGAATGGTCGATATCCGTCCGCTGTCGAGCCCGACCACGGTTCGTCTCGGCGAGGCGAGCGTGGACGGCGCAACCAGCGCCTGAATCTCTGTCAGCACAGGCCGCGTGCCTTCGATTCCTGCGAAAACCGCCGAGCCCGGTGCGGGTTGGCCGCGCTCGGACAGGAACAGCGCCGAGGGGTTGGCGACCTCGGCCAGACCCGCGCCGGTCATCTCGAAGACGCCGATCTCGGAAGCCGGGCCGAAGCGGTTCTTCACCGCGCGCAGGATTCGGAACTGGTGGCCGCGCTCGCCTTCGAAATAGAGCACCGTGTCGACCATATGCTCGATCACGCGCGGGCCGGCGATCTGGCCTTCCTTGGTGACGTGGCCGACGAGGATGACGGCGGTGCCACGCTTTTTGGCGAAGCTCACCAATTCGTGTGCGGCGGCGCGCAACTGGCTCACCGATCCCGGCGCGCTGTCGACATTGTCCGACCACATCGTCTGGATCGAATCGATGATCACCAGATCGGGGCGCTCGGTTTCCAGCGTCGTCAGGATGTCGCGCAGAGAGGTTTCCGCGCCCAGACCGACCGGCGCATCGGCAAGCCCAAGCCGTTGCGCGCGCATCCGCACCTGGCTCGCCGCTTCCTCGCCCGAGATATAGAGCGCCTTCACGCCTTTGCGGGCGAAGCTGGCCGTCGCTTGCAGCAGAAGCGTCGATTTCCCGATGCCCGGATCGCCGCCGACCAGAACGGCAGAGGCCGCCACGAGACCGCCGCCCAAGACCCGGTCCAACTCCTCCATGCCCGATTTCACACGGGCCGGCGGGGTTTCCTTCGTGTCGAGCGCTGTGAGCGGGATCACCTTGCCCTTCGCGCCTTTCATCCCCGAGCCGGGCGTGGTCGAGATCGGCGCTTCCTCGTGGATCGAGTTCCATGCGCCGCAGGCGTCGCAACGCCCGGACCATTTGGCATGCGTCGCGCCGCATTCGGCACAGCGGAAGATCGCGGATTGCTTGGCCATAAGGTCAGCTACGTTCCAGATTGGCGGCGATCAGGCTCGCGCATTGCTCGGGATGGGTGGCGGGCAGCATATGACCGGCGCCCTCGACGCAGGCCACGCCCACGTCCGGAAGACGCGCAGCGATCGCCTCGGCCACTTTCGGCATCGTCGCGGGCGAGCGGTCGCCATGGATGATCATCGCGGGCGCGTCGATCTGCTCGATCCCATCGGGCCGCACGATCTGCGCCGGATCCTCGAAATTGGCGCGGGAGATATTCTCTACCATCGGCATGCAGGCGGTGAAGCGCTCGCGTTGCGTCTCGGAATAGCTGTCCCACGGCTGACCGGTTCCCCAGTCGCGCATGAAGCCGCGCGCCGCCGGTTCATAGTCGCCCGCTTCCATCAATTGCTCGAAGTGATCTTGCTTGGCGCGCAGGTCCTGCCAGTCCGGGTCGTCCTCGGGGAGCGCCGCGAACAGCACCGGCTCGATCAAGGTCAGCGAGCGGACGGCCTCGGGGGCGCCCACCGCGATGCGCAACGCGACCGAGGCGCCAAAGCTATGTCCGATCAGGTCCACGGGGCGCTCGATGAAGCTCGCCGCGATCCGCGTCACCAGCGTCTGGAAGCCGCCCGGCTCGCTCGTGTCGCCGCGCCAAGGTGCGGATTGTCCGTGGCTCGGCTGATCGAAGGCAATGGCGTTGATCTGCTGGGCCAGCGGTGTCAGCGCCTTCGCCCAGAGGTTCGAGCTGCCCAACGTGCAATGGATCGCGATCGCCGGACGCTCGCCCTGACCGAAGCTCTGCCAGAAAACCTCGGCCCCTTGTCGTTGGTCTCGCGGCATTCAGAGCGTCCCCAGATAGTCGTCGAGCAGCTCCAGATGATCCTGCCCCCAGAACCGCTCATCCGTATCGGTCACGATATAGAAGGGCGAGCCGAAGACGCCGGCCTCGACCGCCTCCTCGAGATTCTTCTCATAGGTGACCGCGCCGTCGAAGAGGCCCGTGGTCGCCAGATTGCCGTCAAAGCCATTGGCTTCCAGCGCCGCGCGGATCACCTCGTCCGAGGCGATGTCCTTATCCTCGGCCCAGCAGGCCCGCAGGATCGCGTTGACCAGACCGCCCACATTGCCGCCACCGGCTTTTTGCGCCGCGATGATCGCGTAGGAGGACGGTGCGGGGTTCGGCGGATAGCCGGGCGGGGTGGTGTTCATCTCCATCCCGAGCCGCTTCGACCAGCGCTTGAGCTCCTGCATCCGGTATTCCATCCGGCTTTGGTGGCGCTGCGCCGGGCGCACTCCGCCGGTGCGGTCGAACAGGCCCAGAAGGTCGAGCGGTTTGTAAGTCACGTCAGCGCCATGACGCGCCGCGATCTCTTCGAATCGCGGGCCGCCGAGGTAGGCCCAGGGGCTGAACGTGCCGAAATAGTAGTCGATGCGTGCCATTCATAACACTTTCTTGACAGTCGAAATTGCCGCCACGCTACCCCGGTGCTAAGGCAGGCGCAATCAAGCGAATCCCGCCGGCACTGATCGGCGTCACGAAGGAACTGGCCCATGTCCGTCGTCACTGAACCGAAGCTCATCTCCGGAAATTCCAACAAACCGCTCGCGCAATCCATCGCGCGCCGCATGTCGATGCATCGCGGCATGTCAGTCGGTTTGGTGGATGCGCGGGTCGAGCGCTTCAACGATGGCGAGATCTTCGTCGAGGTTTTCGAGAACGTCCGCGGCGAGGATATGTTCATCATTCAGCCGACCTCGAACCCGGCCAATGATAACCTGATGGAACTGCTGATCATCACCGACGCGCTGAAACGCTCCTCGGCCGATCGCATCACCGCCGTGATCCCCTATTTCGGCTATGCCCGTCAGGATCGCCGCACCAAGGCCCGCACGCCGATCTCGGCCAAGCTGGTCGCGAACCTTCTGACCGAAGCCGGGGTCGACCGCATCCTGACGCTCGACCTGCATGCAGCCCAGATTCAGGGCTTCTTCGATATCCCGGTGGATAACCTTTACGCTTCGCCGGTCTTCGCGCTCGATATCCTGCACAACTTTAAAGGCCAGACCGACGATATCATGGTCGTCTCGCCCGACGTGGGCGGCGTGGCCCGCGCGCGTGAGCTGGCCAAGCGGATCGACGCGCCGCTCTCCATCGTCGACAAGCGCCGCGAGAAGGCGGGCGAGGTTGCGGGCATGACCGTGATCGGCGACGTGAAGGGTCAGAAATGCATCATCGTCGACGACATGGTCGACACGGCGGGCACGCTCTGCAAAGCCGCCGATCTGTTGATGGAGCACGGCGCGACCGAGGTTCACGCCTATATCTCCCACGGCGTCCTGTCGGGCCCGGCGGTCGAGCGCGTGACCAATTCGGCGCTGAAATCGCTGGTGATCACCGACTCGATCGAGCCGACCGACGCCGTGAAAGCTTGCCCCAATATCCGCATCGTGCCGACCGCGCCGATGTTCGCGCAGGCGATACTCAACACCTGGTCCGGCACGTCCGTGTCGTCGCTCTTCGAGACCGACACGCTCGTCCCGATCTACGAGGGCATGTATACCCGCGACTGATCCGCGGTTCGCCCGACACAAGAAAAAGGCCCGGATCTAAGCGATCCGGGCCTTTTTCATTGCGCCCGAGCCCGAGCGCGGGGTTACGAGGCTTTCTTGAGCGCCTTCTTCGCCGCTTTCAGCTTCTTTTCCTGACGCTCGACCTTGGCCTTGCGCGTCTTCACTTCCTGCTTCAGCTCTTTGAGCTTCGCTTTCTTCGCCATGATCCGGCTCCTCCGTGTCAATCCCTAGCCTTTGCATCGTGCGGCAACGGTCCCGCGATGTATAGGGCCGGGCGTCGAAGCCATTGTTTTCGCGTCGGCCAAAGGTCGGGCTGGACAGCGCCGGTTGGCGCGGCGATGACTTGAGCATGCGCCTTTTCGCCCTCACCGCCCTCGTCATGGTCGCCTTCGCGGCCAATTCGGTGCTCAACCGGATGGCGGTGCATGATGCGGGGTGGGGACCGGCTGCGACGGGCTTCGTGCGGCTCGCCTCGGGGGCGCTGGTGCTGATGATCCTTGCGATCCGGGCCAAAGGCGCGCGCGGGCTGCGGCTGCCGAGCGCGGTGCTGGGGGCCGGGGTTGCGACGCTGGCGCTTTATATCTTCGGGTTTTCCATTGCGAGCGGGCTGATCGACGCGGGCGTCGGCGCGTTGACGCTGTTCGGGATGGTGCAGATCACCATGTTCGCGGGCGCCCTGTGGCTGCGCGAGGCGATCTCGCTCTGGCGCTGGATCGGGGCGGGGCTGGCCTTTGCGGGGCTGGCTGTTCTGCTGCTGCCCGCCTCGGGTGCCGCCCATATCGACCCGCGCGGATTTGCGATGATGGCGCTCGCCGGGATCGGCTGGGGGCTCTATTCGCTCAACGGACGACGCGCGACCGATCCGCTGGTCGCCACCGCGCTCAATTTCGCACTCGCCACGCCGCTTGCGCTGATCTGGATGCTGGGCGCGGGCGATTGGGGGCAGGGGGCAAGCTGGGGCTGGACGCCTGCGATCCTCTCGGGCGCGGTCACCTCGGGGCTGGGCTATGCGCTCTGGTATCGCGTGTTGCCGCAAATCCCCGCGAGCCTCGCCGCCATCGCTCAACTCTCCGTGCCCTTGATCGCGGCGCTGGGCGGAGCGGTTTTGCTAGCGGAGACGCCTTCGGCACGCTTCTGGCTGGCCGCGGCGCTGGTGATCGGCGGGATCGCCCTCTCGCTGAGGCGAAAAACCTGAGCGCATCTCTCGGATTTTGGGGCCGGAAACGGCTTGACCTCGGAACCTCCAGCGCTTCTTTAGTGTTTGACACACGTACCTTCGAACTAATGAGAGGACATCATGGCTTTTGAACTTCCCGATCTTCCCTATGCCCACGACGCACTCGCGGATCTCGGCATGTCGAAGGAAACCCTCGAATACCACCACGACATTCACCACAAGGCCTATGTCGATAACGGCAACAAGGCGATTGCCGGTACCGAATGGGAAGGCAAGTCGGTCGAAGAGATCGTGAAGGGCACTTACCAGCCGAACGCGGTTGCGCAGAGCGGCGTCTTCAACAACGCCTCGCAGCATTGGAACCACACCCAGTTCTGGGAAATGATGGGTCCGGGCAACTCGGCGATGCCGAGCGAGCTGGAAAAGGCGCTGACCGAAAGCTTCGGCTCGGTCGACAAGTTCAAGGAAGACTTCGCCGCCGCAGGCGCGGGCCAGTTCGGCTCGGGCTGGGCATGGCTCGTGAAGGACACCGACGGGTCGCTGAAAGTGACCAAGACCGAGAACGGCGTGAACCCGCTGTGCTTCGGCCAGACCGCGCTTCTGGGCTGCGACGTGTGGGAGCACTCCTACTACATCGACTTCCGCAACAAGCGCCCGGCCTACCTGTCGAACTTCCTCGACAAGCTGGTGAACTGGGAAAACGTCGCGTCGCGCATGTAATTTCCGCGCGCGATACGAATTGGAAGGGCGTCCTGCGGGGCGCCCTTTTTCGTTTTTGTAACCGTGATGATTGCCGGAACGGAAAGCCTGCAAAGCAGGAACCGCACCCCTGCCAAATCGGTTTTCTTGACAGCTACCAGAAACCAAGAGGAGGATGTGATGGCAGAGCGTATTCGTTCCAAGGACGGCAAGCGCGAAACCGAAGAGGTCCTCGGCGAGAAGCCCGAGAATATCGAGACGCCGCAGGGGCAAGGCAGCTCGGGCGGGAACCTCAATCGCAAGGTCGGCACCCGCGACGAGAAGAAACGCCTGGATGAGACTTCGGCAGGCGCGACCCGTCCGTTGGGCGGTGACGAGCGCGACAGCGGTGAAAAGGAGAAGATGTGATGACCAAGCTTTCCAAAGGCACCTGGGTTGTGATCGCGGATGGCGAGAAGGCGCTGTTTCTTGAAAACATGATGGACGAGCAGGATCCCAACCTCGTCGTGCGCCGCATCGACGAGCAGGAGAACCCGCCGGATCACGAGCAGGGCACCGACAGCCCCGGTCGCATGGCCGATGACGGTCCCGGCCATCGCTCGGCCTTCCAGGAGACCGACTGGCACGAGCTGGCGAAGATGCGCTTCGCCGACGATCTGGCCGAGCGGCTCTACAAGATGGTCCATAAGGGCCGGATCGAGCGGCTGGTGATCGTTGCGGCGCCGCGCGTCCTGGGCGAAATCCGCTCTGCACTGCATAAGGAAGTCTCCGACGTGGTGGTGGCCGAGATCGACAAGACGCTGACCAACCACCCGCGTGACGAGATCGAGAAGCTGGTGAAGGAAGAGCTCGCGACCGCCTGAGCCAGGCCTCGCCAAGATGACAGGAAAAGCGCCGTGCGGGTCTCGCGCGGCGCTTTTTCATTTGGGTTGAAAAGGGGAGTGGGGGCCGCTGATGGTCCGAGCGCCACGGATGGTTCAGCCAGCCACGCTTCTCTGGACGTCTGCCGAACAACGCAAAAACGCCGCGCGAGACCCGCGCGGCGTTCGTTGGATGGGGAGGGAAGAGGCGGTTCAGTCGTCGCTCTCGAGGCTCTGCTTGAGCGTCTCGATATCGGGATCGCTGGCGCGCGGCACGATCCGATAGACCGCGTTGACGAAGCAGAACACGGCGAACCCGAGAAGCCCCACGCAGATCGCCCCGGTCAGGAACTGCCCGAACGGGTGTCCGCGCAGCCAGTCGAACACCTTGCCGAGGCCGCCCGCGCTGGAGGGATCGTAGCTATAGGCGGCGTAGACGATCAGGCCGCCCATGATCGCGATTACGACGCCTTGCGCCGCAAGCCCCGCCTGCAGCACGATATTGGCACGCCGGGTGACCTCGTTGGCTTTCAGGTGCTTCAGATAGGCCTTGGTGATCCCCTTATAGAGGTAATAGCCACCCGCGCCGATCACGATCAGCCCGATGACGCCAAGCGCGATGCGCCCCATCGGTGCGCTCAGGATCGTGGAGACCAGCTTGCTCGTCCCGTTGTCGCCGCTGGCGCGCGCGACCAGAGTCGTCACCGCGATACCGCCGATGCCGAGATGGACGAGGCCGCTTACGACGAGGCCGATCCGCGCGAACCAGCCCTTCATCTCGGAGCCATAGGCCTCGAGGTCCCAGACCGCATCGACCACGCGCCAGATCGCATATGCCGCCATGCCGAGCGCGATGGCGACCAGCAGCACGGCCCCCCAGCCGCTCGACAGCTTCTGCAGCACCTGCTTGGTGCCCTCGGCGCTGCCGCCATGAAACAGCGACCAGAGCGAGACACCGGCGACGACGAGATAGACGAGCCCGCGCCCCCCGTATCCCGTGCGCATCACGGGCACTGCCCAGGCGAAATCGTCGGGGTCGTGGCTGTCGGTAGCGGACATTGGCGGTCTCTCTCGGTACTGTGAATTGACGCAGACCCAATGCGTGGACAAGCGCACAGGTTCCCGTGAGGCGCGGCCTTTCCTTTCGCCCGCCAATCGGTCAGGGTCTCGCGGTTGAGAGAAGGGAATTTCGATGAACGAGGCGGTCAAGGGCTTCTGGGCGATGGTGACGGCCTGCGTCATCTGGGGGCTGTCGGGCCTCTATTACAAAATGCTCGACGGGATGCCGCCGATCGAGGTGCTTGCCCATCGCACGCTCTGGTCCTTCCTGTTCTTCGCGGTGATCCTCGGGCTGAAAGGCCGCATTGGCGAGCTTTGGGTCGCGCTGGCGGAACGTCGCGGGCGCGGAACGCTGGTGATCGCGACAGCGGCGTTTATGATCTCGGCCAACTGGTTCACCTTCATCTGGTCGGTCCATTTCGGCCATGCGGTGCAGGCGTCGCTGGGCTATTACATCTTCCCGCTCGTCGCCGTCGTCCTCGGGCTGATCGTCTATCGCGAGGCGCTGAGCACGCGGCAATGGATGGCGGTCGCGCTGGCGGCCACGGCGGTCATCGTCCTGACGATCGGGCTGGGCGTCGCGCCCTGGGTCTCGCTGATCCTTGCCGCGACGTTCGGCACTTACGGGCTGATCAAGAAGGGGCTGCGCGCGGGGCCGATGGTCTCGGTCTGCGCCGAGGTGCTGCTGCTCTCGCCCGTCGCGCTGATTGTGCTCTGGGGCTATCACGCGGGCTGGTGGGGCAATGCGCCCGGTGCAGGCCATTTCGGCGGCGACTGGAAGACGACGCTGCTTCTGATCTTCTCCGGCCCGCTGACCGGTACGCCCTTGCTGCTGTTCGCCTATGCGGCGCAGCGCGTGCGGATGGCGACCGTGGGGCTGGTGCAATATCTGAACCCGACCCTGCAATTCGCAGTGGCGACGCTGGCCTTCGGCGAGACGGTCACGATCTGGCACGCGATCGCGCTGGGGCTGATCTGGACGGCGCTCGCGCTCTATTCCAGCGCCAACCTGCGGATGCGCCGCCCGCAGCCTGCGGCACAGCCCGCCACGCAGCGCGGTTTAGGCGAAAGCTGAGACGAGCGCGCTTTCCAGCTCCGCCACGCTATCGACCGTCACGACCAGCTCGCGCAGCGACGCATCCGCGAAGCCCTCGCCGATGATATGGTCGATCAGCGCCTCGAGCGGCGCCCAGTAGCCTTCGATATTGAGCAGATAGATCGGCTTCTCATGCAGGCCGATCTGGCGCCATGTCAGCACTTCGAACAGCTCGTCGAGCGAGCCCGCGCCGCCCGGCAGCACCACCACCGCATCGGCATTCATGAACATCACCTTCTTGCGCTCGTGCATCGTCTCGGTGACGACGAAGGTGGTCAGGTCGCGCTTGCCGACCTCGCGCGGGAAGAGATGCTCGGGGATCACGCCGAAGGTGCGCCCGCCCGCGGTTTGCGCCGCGCGCGCGACCTCTCCCATCAGCCCGACATCGCCCGCGCCGTAAACCAGCTGCCAGTCGCGCGCGGCGAGCATCTCTCCGGTTTCCTGCGCTGCTGCCGCATAAGCAGGCTTCGCGCCCGAACGAGAGCCGCAATAGACACAGACGGAACGGGGAAGGGTCATGACGGTGTCTCCGAAAATGCATTGTTATTGAGCGGTGATACCGGGGTTGCTAAGTTCCCTCAAGGGACCGGGTGACCTAACCGCACATAAGAATAGGCGGCAGGCCCCGAGGGATGACGTGAAGGCGGGACATAAATGAATGAAAACGTGACGGATCAACCAGTCGAGAGCACCGGGCTCGGGGCGGTGAAAGGGGGGGCGGTCGCGCTGCTCCTTGTGGTCTTGGGGCTGGTGCTTTGGGGCGTTCTGCGCCCGGTGGAGCGTGATGGGGCGCAACCGTCGGGGACAGATACGACTGCCGCGACCGGTTCCGCCGGGGCACCGCAAACGGCCCAGCAGGGGGATGGGGGCACGACCTCCGGCACCGCCGCACCGCAAAAGCAAAGCGTGGAAACCGTGGCTCAGGAAGCGGAAGAGGCGGCGAGTGCCGCGGCTCCACTGGCAGAGGAGCCTACCGATAAGCTGGTTGAAACGGTCGACGGTCAGGGTGCTGAGGCCTCGGCTGCAGCGTCCGCCACCGGCACTGAGATGGGGGCTGACAGCACCACTGCAAAGGCGGCGCCGGACGGCAAGCCGCTCGCCCAAGTGCAATTCGATGCGCTGCGCGCCGCGCCCGACGGTTCGGTGACGCTCGCCGGTCGGGCCGAGCCGGGGGCCAAGCTCGATGTACTTGTCGACGGCAAGGTCGTGGCGAGCACGCTGGCCGATGGCGGCGGCAGCTTCGCCTCGCTCTTCGATCTGCCGCCTTCCGATGGCCCACGCGCGCTCTCGCTGCGGGTGACCGGCGCGGATGGCACCGCGCGTGACAGCGCCGAGACGCTCGTGCTGCGCGGCCAGCCGAAACAGGAGCGGCTTGCTTCGGCAGGGGAGAGCGCGACCTCTGGAACGGCTGCGGATGGTGCGACAGATGGAAGCGCCGGGGCGACGGCTTCGGCGACAGATGGTGCGGCGATGACCGGCACTGACGCAGGCGCGTCCGCCGCAACCGGGACCGACGCGGCCCCCTCCACACCCACGCCGCCGGCAGCGCCGCTCATCGCGGATGCCGATGGCGCGCGGCTCCTTGCTCCGAAAAGCGACGATCTGGTGATCGACACGATCTCCTTCGGCTCGGGCGAGGTTGCGCGCAGCGAAGGGCGCGGCGCGCCCGAGGGCACGACGCTGTCGGCCTATCTCGACGACACGCTCGTCGCCGAGGCGCAGCCGGGTGCGGATGGGCGCTGGTCGCTCAGCCTGCCTGGCTTGGGCACGGGCGAGCATAAGCTGCGGATCGACGCGCAGGATGCGTCCGGCAAGGTGGTCGCGCGGGCCGAGACCGGCTTCGACCAGCCCGACGAGATCCTCGTGGCGAGCGCGGCCGATCCGACCGGTGCGCAGGCGGCTTCGGTGCGCGCGACCGGAGAGGTCGGCGACGCGGTGAAAGTGGTGCAGATCGTGAAGGGCAATACGCTCTGGGCGATCGCACGCGAGGTCTATGGCGACGGGTTCCTCTATGTGCGGGTCTTCGATGCCAACCGCGACCAGATCCGCGACCCCGACCTGATCTATCCGGGGCAGGTCTTCAACATTCCCGCCCCCGATGCACAGCCCGCGGAGGCTGCGCAGTAGCGCACAGACCGCTTGCATGGCTGGACTCCTGCGCGCCGCCGAGTAGGTTGCGCGCAGGTTTGACCGGCGAGGGGCGCTGCCCCGCTCCCTGACGGGAGCCCCCGGGATATTTTCGCCAAGAGGAAGAGGAGGGCGCGATGCCTCCGGCACAGATCACGACCAAGGGCAAGATGAATGCCGAGGAACGCGCCCGCGGCTGGCGCACGATCCGCGCGGTGCTGCCCTATCTCTGGGCGCATGAAGCCCCGTGGGTGAAGCGCCGCGTCGTCTTCGCGATGGTGATGCTGGTTATCGCCAAGATCATCTCGGTCGCGACGCCCTTCGTCTATCGCGAGGCGGTCAACGCGCTCTCGGGCGAGGGCACCTCGGCGGCCTGGGCGCTGGGCATGGGGGCGGTGGCGATCACCGTGGCTTACGGCGTCGCGCGCCTGATGACGGTGGCCTTCGGCGAGCTGCGCGATGCGATCTTCGTGAAGGTGGCGCAACGCGCGCTGCGCCATCTGGCGCTGCAGACCTTCACCCATATGCACCAGCTGAGCCTGCGCTATCACATCACCCGCAAGACCGGCGGCCTCAGCCGGATCATCGAACGCGGGGTGAAAGGCGTCGAGTTCCTGCTGCGCTTCATGCTGTTCTCGGTCGGCCCGCTGATCGTCGAGCTGACGCTGGTGGCGATCATCTTCGCGGTGGTCTTCGACTGGCGCTACGCGGCGGTCGTGCTGGTCACCATCGCGGCCTATATCAAGTTCACCTTCAAGGTCACCGAGTGGCGCGTGAACATCCGGCGCGAGATGAACAAGGCCGATACGGCGGCGAACCAGAAGGCGATCGACAGCCTGCTGAACTTCGAGACGGTGAAATATTTTGGCGCGGCCAAGCGCGAGGCGGAACGCTACGACGAGTCGATGAAGGGCTACGAGTCGATGGCGGTGAAGACCGGCCAGTCGCTCGCAGCGCTCAATGCGGGCCAGACGCTGATCATCACGATCGGGCTCGTGACGGTGATGGTCATGGCCGCGATGCAGGTGCAGGCGGGCACGCTGACGGTCGGCGATTTCGTCATGGTGCAGGCCTACATGATCCAGATCACCATGCCGCTGGGCTTCCTCGGCACGGTCTATCGCGAGATCCGGCAGGCGCTGGTCGATATGGGCGAAATGTTCGATTTGTTGCAGCAACCGGCCGAAATTCAGGACAAGGAAGACGCGGACGTTCTGAAAGTGAAAGGCGGGCATATCAGCTTCGACCATGTTGAATTCGCCTATGACCCGACGCGGCCGATCCTGAAGGGGATTTCCTTCGACGTGCCGGCCGGACAGACGGTGGCGCTGGTCGGCCCCTCGGGCTCGGGCAAGTCCACGATCGGGCGCCTGCTGTTCCGCTTCTACGAGGTGACCGGCGGCGCGATCCGCATCGACGATCAGGACCTGCGCGACGTGACGCAGGAGAGCCTGCAGCAGTCGATCGGCGTGGTGCCGCAGGATACCGTGCTCTTCAACGACACGATCCGCTACAATATCGCCTATGGGCGCGCCGATGCCTCGGACGAAGAGATCGTGGCGGCAGCGAAGGCCGCGCGCATCCATGACTTCGTGCTCAGCCTGCCCGAAGGCTATGACACGGCCGTGGGCGAGCGGGGGCTGAAGCTCTCGGGCGGCGAGAAGCAGCGGGTGGGCATCGCGCGCACGATCCTGAAGAACCCGCCGATCCTGCTGCTGGACGAGGCGACCTCTGCGCTCGATACGCAGACCGAGCGTGACATCCAGATGAGCCTTAAGGCGATGGGCGAGGGGCGCTCGGTGATCACCATCGCGCACCGTCTGTCGACTATCGCGGATGCCGATCAGATCC
The DNA here is from genome assembly GCF_002020305.1 of Thioclava sp. F36-6. Classification (NCBI taxonomy): domain Bacteria; kingdom Pseudomonadati; phylum Pseudomonadota; class Alphaproteobacteria; order Rhodobacterales; family Paracoccaceae; genus Thioclava; species Thioclava sp. F36-6. The sequence goes on from NZ_MPZX01000001.1 coordinate 902,053, forward strand.
TCGTGCTCGACAAGGGCGAGATCATCGAGCGCGGACGCCACGAGGAGTTGCTGGCACAGCGCGGGCGCTACGCCTCGATGTGGGCGCGGCAATCGGCGGAAGAGGACGACGAGGCGGAGCAGGGGGCGGCGTAAGCCTTCCGTTGTCAGCCCTCTAGGCTCGGGGCGACCAGCCCCGGGCCGCGCTCGACCCTCCCCTCGGGAGGGCGCATTGGCGAGGAGATTGCGGGCACGACCGACTTGCGGGCTTGCACGATAACGCGCGACGCCACCGACGATGCGACGCGCCCACCCGAGGGCAGGGCGCGCCCCTTCGCACTCACTCCGCCGCGTCGGGCCGTGTCACCAGATGCGGCTTCACGCCGCCTTCGGGTTCGCCGTCCTCCCAGATGATCTCGCGCCCACGCATCTTGCGCATCGCACGCTCCAGCGCGAGGTCGCGCGCGGCCCGGCTGTCGATGCCCTGCATCAGCGCCGAAAGCGCCTTGGTCCCGCGATAGGCGCCGGTGTTGAACCAGACCCGGATCGCCAGCAGCGCGGGCGTCAGAACCAGCGTCAGCACGGTCGCGGTGCCAAGGCCGAACACCACCGCCGTCGCCAGTTGCTTCCACCAGAGCGCCGTCGGGCTGTTGATCGAATAGCCGCCATTGAAGAAATCGAGCGACAGGCCGAACATCATCGGCGCAAGCCCTGCCATCGTGGTGATCGTGGTCAGCAGCACGGGCCGCAGACGGGCCTCGGCGGTGCGGATGATCGCTTCGAGCTCGGGCATGTAGCGTGAGAATTCCTGATAGGTGTCGATCAGGATGATGTTGTTGTTCACAACGATCCCCGCCAGCGCGACGATGCCCACGCCGGTCATGATGATCGAGAATTGCTGACCCATCACCAGCATCCCGATCAGCACGCCAGCCGTGGACAGCACCACCGCCAGCAACACCAGCACCGAATTGTAGAAGCTGTTGAACTGCGCGAGCAGGATCACGAACATCAGCGCCAGCGCGCCGCCGAACGCGGTCATCAGGAAGTCCTGACTCTCGTTCTGCTCGACCAGATCGCCGGACCATTCGTAGCTGACGCCGGGGGGCAGGGTGGCCTCGGTATCGAGCCATTCCCCCAGTGCGGCGATCCGCTCGTTGCCGGTGATCGGCTGGCCGTCCTCGTTGGTGAGCCCCTCCTCGACCCCCGCCTTGATGTCGTAATAGCGGGTCTGGTCTATCCGGTCGATCTGGCCCAGCTTGGGGGCGGGCGTGCGGGTGATGAAATTCGCGAGCGGCACCAGCCCCTCGGAGGTGCGCAGCTTCAGCGTGTCGAGGGTCGACAGAACCCGGTCTTCCTCGGGCAGGCGCACGCGGATTTCGATCTCCTCGTCAGACGAGGGCACGCGCATCGTGTCGAGCAGGATGCCGCGCGTCACCAGCTGCACCATGCCGCCCACGGTCGCCACATCCGCGCCGAAGCGGCCCGCGCGGGTCACGTCCACGTCGATCACCCAGTCGATGCCGGGCAGGGGGCGGGTGTCTTCGATGTCGGTCACGCCCTTCATCTCCGCCATATGTGCCTCGACCTGCCGCACGGCCTTGTCGAGCGCCGCGAAATCATCGCCCTCGAGCCGGAGCTGGATCGGCTTGCCGGAGGACGGCCCGCGATCCTGCGCGAGATATTCGGACTGGATGCCGGGGATCGTGGCGATCTTCGCCATGATCTTCTCCATCACAAGATCGCCATCGAGCGCCGGATCGTCCTTGCGCTCGGCCCAGGGGATCATCTCGACCTGAATCTGGCCGATCGTGTCGCGCGGCGCGCTGGCCCCCCCATTGTTCTGGTTCAGCCCGCCTTCGCCCGCGAAGGAGAAGACCGCGCCGACGCCGGGCGTGCCGATCACCATGTTTTCGGCTTCCTGCAGCAGCGCGTCCTTCTCGGTCAGCGAGAGGTTGCCGCGGCCCCGGATATAGACGATCGCCTGTTCGACCTCGCTGTCGGTGAAGAACTGGGTGCCGTTATTGTTCTTGCCGTAATAGCCGAAGGTCATGACGACGCCGGTCACGATCACCGCGACCACGATCAGCGGTATGATCGGATTGCCCGCGATGGCGGCGGTGAAATGGCCGAAGGGGCGGCGGCGATAGCCCGCCTCGATGGGCTTCGGTTTGCCTTGCGGCTTAGCCGCCGTGAAGGTGATCGAGCTGAGCAGCGTCGCGATCACGAACAGGATCACGCCGGGCAGCGAGGCCAGCAGATTGCCCGAAGCGGTATGCGTGCCGGTGACGAAGGCCGGGTTGAGCGTCAGGAGCGCGCCGAGGAAGACGAGCGCTGCCGAGACTACGGCAAGCAGCAGGCGCAGCCAGTACGGCCAGCCCTTGATGACCCGCGCGCCCATGTCCAGACGGCGGCTCATCCGGCCCGCGACGCCGCCCACGACGGGCAGGTAGATCAGCGCCACGACCAGCGAGGCTGAGAGCACGAAGATGATCGTGACTGGCAGCATCCCCATGAACTCGCCCGGCACGCCCGGCCAGAACAGCATCGGCAGGAAGGCGCAGAGCGTGGTCGCCGTGGACGACACGACCGGCCAGAACATGCGTTTCGCGGCTTCAGTGTAGGCGGCCATCGGGCCTGAGCCCTCCGAGATCCGTTTGTCGGCATATTCCACCACGACGATCGCGCCATCGACCAGCATTCCCACCGCGAGGATCAGGCCGAACATCACGATATTCGAGATCGGCACGCCCATCGCGCCCAGCAGCAGGAAGGTCAGCAGGAAGGAGGTCGGGATCGCGAAGCCCACCAGCAGCGCCGAGCGCGTTCCCAGCGTGGCCAGCACCACGATCATCACCAGCGCGATCGCGGTCAGCACCGAGCCTTCGAGCTGGCTCACCATCGCGCCCACGGTTTTCGATTGATCGAGCGAGATGCCCACATCGACGGCGCGTTGCAGCGGCTCGGGCCATTTGCTCTCGGTCTCGGCCACGGTCTTGCGCAGCAGGTCCACCGTGTCGATGACGTTGTAGCCCTTGCGCTTGACGATCTGCAGCGCCACCGTCGGCTCGCCGTTGAAGCGCGCGGTGCCGGTGCGGTCCTCGAAGGTCAGGCGGATATCGGCCAGATCGCCCAGCGTCACGACGCTCTCGCCGTTCTTCTTCACCGGCAGCGCATAGACATCTTGCGCGGTTTCGAAGGTCGCGGGGATCTTCACTGAGAACGCGCCGCCATCGGTCTCGACTTCGCCTGCCGCGATCAGTTGGTTATTGGCTTGCACGACATTGATCAGCTCGGGCGCGGTGACGTTATAGGCCTCGAGCTTCAGCGGATCGATCACGACTTCCAACATCTCGTCGCGCTGGCCCGCGATCTGGGCTTCCAGCACCGGCTCCAGCCCCTCGACCTCGTCCTGCAATTCGCGGGCGAGCTTTTGCAGGGTGCGCTCGGGCGCGTTGCCCGACAGCGTCACCACGACGATCGGGAATTCGGAGAAGTTGATCTCGTTGATCGAATACTTTTCGGCCCCGTCGGGGAACTTGCCCTCGGCGGTGTTCATCGCATCGCGCACATCGGCGATGATCTTCGTCTTGTCCCAGCCGAAGTCGAATTCGAGCATCAGCCCCGCGTAATTCTCCTTCGCGATGCCGGTGATCTTGTCGAGCCCGTCGAGCCCGGCCAGTTCGGTCTCCATCGGCTTGACCAGCAGCTTCTCGGAATCGGTGGCCGAGATGCCGGGGAAGGGGACCGAGATGAACAGCATCGGGATCTCGATATCCGGCTCGCCCTCCTTGGGCAGGCTCAGATAGGCGGTCAGCCCCGCGAGGATCGAGATCGCCACGAAGGCGATCACCATCCGCGCGCGCGCTGCGGCCCAATCGACGATACCGGTCATTGCGCGGCCCCGCCGCTGGCGTCGCCATCAGACTGCGGGGCGGGCGTCATGGGGGCGGGCGTGTCGTTGGCCGCATCACCCGGCGCGTGATCGACGAGGGTCACGGCCACGGGAGAGCCCTCGGTGACGTAGTCCTGCCCGACCACGATCACCGTGGCGCTCTCCGGCAGGCCCGCCAGCCAGACGCCCTCGGGCGTGTCACGCAGGAAGTCGACCGGGGCGAAACGGGCCACGCCGTCCACCGCGAGCCGAACGCCCAGCTTGCCCTGATCGTTCAGCGTCATCGCGGAGGCGGGCAGGAAATGCGCCTTGGTCCCGTCGGCGGCAATGATCATCTCGACCGTCTGCCCTTCCCGGATCGAATGGTCGCCATTGGGCGCTTCGGCTTCGATACGGAAGGTGCGGGTGGCTGCGTCCGCCGATTGCGAAACGAAGGTGACCTTGCCCATCACCTCGCGCCCGGTCGCGAGGCGTGCACCGACCATCGCGCTGGTCTTGACCCGGTCGATCTCGGTTTCAGGGATGTAGCCCACGAGCTTGATCGGATCGAGCTGGATCACGGTGGCGCAAAGCCCGCCCGCCGAGAGAAGCGCGCCGAGTTCGGCGGTGTCTTCTTCGATCATCCCAGCAAAGGGCGCGGTGATCTCGAGCCGCGCCAGTTCCGTCTGTGCTGCCCCGACGGCGGCGCTGGCCGCTTCGAGGGCCGATTGCGCGGAGGCGGTGGAGGTTTCCGACCGGTAACCGCCTTCTTTCAGCTTCTCGGCGGCGGTGGCGTTGAGCCGCGCTTCCGCCAGCCGGGCCTGCGCTTCGGCCAGCGCTGCGGGCCGCGTGCCGGGATCGAGCTTGCACAGCAGCTGACCTTTCTCGACCTGCGCGCCCTTGCCGAGCGGCTCGGAAATCACCTTGCCCGTCGTCTCGGAGCGCACCTCAACGCGGCGCGCGGCCTCGGTCTGCCCGCGCGTCAGAACGCCCTGATCGAGCGGCTGCGCGGTCGAGACCATCGCCTGCACCGGCACGGCGGGGGTGCCGGTCGCCTCGACCTGCTGCGCTTGCTCGGCAGGCGTCGCGGCATCGCCGAGATAGCCCATCAGGCGGTCGCGCTCGAACACCAGAAGGTAGAGCGCGACAAGAACGAGGATCGCGTTAAGGATCGGGACCGGACGCATCGGCGGGCTCCTGTATGTGGGCACGGCGTCTCGCCAAAATGGGGACTGAACCGCAGCGTTCAACTTACCGAGAGCGGAGCGTGATCTCAAGGCTTGCATTCCGCCACGACCCGCGTGACCAGAGCGGTTCGTGCGGCCCTTGGCAGCGCCGGGGGAGCCGTGTAAGAGGGGCGCCAAAGCTACGAGGAGACCCGCGCGTGAGTGATACCGACAGTTTCATCGACGAAGTCACCGATGCCGTGCGTCAGGACAAGCTCTGGGCGGCGTTCAAGAAATGGGGCTGGATCGGCGCGGTGATCATCCTCGCGATCGTCGGCGGCACCGCTTGGAATGCGTGGCAGAAGGAAAAGACCGAGGCCGATGCGCGCGCCTTTGGCGATCAGGTAATGGCGGCCGTGAACGGTGACGCCACCAGCGCCGATCTCGCCAAGGTCACGCCCGACGGTCCCGGCCGCACCGCGGTTCTCAAGATCATGCAGGGCGACGCCGCGATCGAGGCGGGCAAGCCCGACGAGGCGATCAAGTTCTTCGACGCGGTGAGCGCCGAGCAGGGCCTGCCGCGCTCGATCAGCGATCTCGCGAAGCTCAAGGCGGTGATCGCGGCGGGCGACAAGATGGATGCGGCCAAGCGCGACGCGACGCTGCAGGAACTGGCTACCCCCGGCGCGCCCTACCGCCTTCTGGCGATGGAGCAGCAGGCGGCCGCAGCCGTCGCATCCGGCGACACGGACGGCGCGATCTCGATCGCCCAGCAGATTCTTCAGGACTCCGGCCTCACGCCGGGCTTGCAACAACGCGCGACAGAGTTGATTGTGGCGCTGGGTGGCGAAGTGCCGACCCAGCCGGGGCAGAGCGCTCCGGCACCGCAAGAGTAAAGGGTTGAACCGGCGCGTCTTTATCGAGCGCGCGGGCACTGCAAGAGAGCCGAGACAGGCAGGGGGAACGGGCGTGAAGCTGAGCAAGACGATCTGCGTGCTGAGTGTGGCGGCTTTCGTGGCAGGCTGTACCAAGGAAACGATCCTTCCCGGCGAGCGTCTCTCGCCCCGCGACGCGCTGCGCGCCGAAGAGGGGCTGCCGCTGGCCGATGCGCCCGCCCAGCAGTCGCTGCCGATCTCGCTGCCGCGTCAGGTGGGCAATGCCGAGTGGCCGCAGCGTGCGGGCTCGGCGACCCATAGCCTCTTCAACGCGGCGCTCGGCAACGGCACGACGCCGGTCTGGTCTGCCGATATCGGTTCGGGCAATGCGCGCCGCTACCGCATCACCGCCGATCCGATCGTGGGTGGCGGCAAGATCTACACGCTCGACAGTCAGGCCCGCGTGACCGCGACCGCGACGAATGGCGGGCGCGTCTGGCAGACCGACATCACGCCTCCGGGCGACCGTCAGGGCGATGCCTCGGGCGGCGGCGTGGCCTATGCCAACGGCACGGTTTATGTGACCTCCGATTTCGCCGAGCTCGTCGCGATCGACGCAGCCACCGGCGGCATCAAGTGGCGGCAATATTTCGACGCAGGCATCGGCGGTGCGCCGACCGTGAAGAACGGTGTGGTCTATGTGGTCGCGCGCGATTCCTCGGCTTGGGCGATCCGCGCCAGCGACGGCAAAGAAATCTGGCAAGTGCCGGGTGCGCCGTCGGCTTCGGGCATGACCGGCGTCTCCTCGCCCGCCGTCACCGACCGCATGGTGATCTTCCCGTTCTCCTCGGGCTTCCTGAGCGGCGTCCTGCCGCAAAGCGGGATGCAGATGTGGAACTCCAAAGTGCCGGGCGCACGTCCGGGCGTGGGCTATGCCAATATCGTCGATCTGACCGGCGATCCGGTCGTCGTGGGCGATACCGTCTATGCGGGCTCCTCGGCGGGCAAGCTGGCGGCCTTCGACGTGAATTCCGGCGAGCGGATCTGGACCGCGACCGAAGGGGCCAACAGCCCGGTGCAGGTTGCAGGCGGCTCGATCTTCCTCGTCTCGGATCAGGGCAAGATCGTGCGTCTCGATGCCAAGACCGGCGATCAGATCTGGTCCAAGGACCTGCCGTACTACACCAAGGACAAGCCGAAGCGTCAGCGCGACATCGTCGCGAGCTACGGCCCGGTTCTCGCGGGCAACAAGCTGTTCGTCGCGTCTTCCGACGGCGTGCTGCGCGTCTTCAGCCCGATCGACGGCAGCCTGATCGGCCAGGCGAAGATCCCGGGCGGGGCTGCGACCGATCCGGTCGTGGCGGGGCGCACCCTCTACGTCGTCGGCGGCGATGGGAAACTGCACGCTTTTCAGTGAGCCCTTTAGGGTGTAAGGGGGCCGCTTACGACCGCCCAAGGAGGGCATCATGAGCTTTACCCTGGCCATCGTGGGCCGCCCGAATGTCGGAAAATCGACGCTGTTCAACCGGCTTGTCGGCAAGCGACTCGCGCTTGTCGATAACATGCCCGGCGTCACGCGCGACCTGCGCGAGGGCGATGCGCGTCTGGGCGATCTGCGTTTCATCGTGATCGACTCGGCCGGTCTGGAACTGGCCGAAGACGACAGCCTTCAGGGCCGGATGCGCCGCCTGACCGAGCGCGCCGTGGAAGAGGCCGATATCTGCCTCTTCATGATCGACGCGCGCGTGGGTGTGACGCCCGCCGACGAGATTTTCGCCGATATCCTGCGCAAGAAAAGCGCTAACGTCATCCTCGCGGCCAACAAGGCCGAAGGGGCTGCGGGCGATGCGGGCGCGATGGAGGCCTGGAGCCTTGGTCTGGGCGAGCCGCTGCGGATCTCGGCTGAGCATGGCGAAGGTCTCGACGATCTCTACACCGCGCTGGTGCCGCTGGCCGACGAATTCGCCGAGCGCAACGCCGCGAACGCCCCCGTCACCGATATCGTGATCGAGGACGAGCTCGAGGAAGGCGACATCCCCGCCTACCAGCCGCCCTCCGCCACGAAACCGCTGCAGCTTGCCGTGATCGGGCGCCCGAATGCGGGCAAGTCGACGCTGATCAACAAGATCCTCAACGAAGACCGCCTGCTGACCGGCCCCGAGGCCGGGATTACCCGCGACGCGATCTCGGTCACCGCCGATTTCATGGGCACGCCGATGCGGATCTGGGACACGGCGGGGATGCGCAAGAAGGCGCGCGTCACCGACAAGGTCGAGAAGCTGAGCGTGGCCGATGGCCTGCGCGCGGTGCGCTTCGCCGAAGTGGTCGTGGTGCTGCTCGACGTGAATATTCCCTTTGAAACCCAGGACTTGCGGATCGCCGATTTCGCCGAGACCGAGGGGCGCGCGGTCGTGGTTGCCGCGAACAAATGGGATCTCGAAGAAGACAAGCCCGAGAAGCTGAAGGAGCTGCGCGAGGCGTTTGAGCGTCTGCTGCCGCAGCTCAAGGGCGCGCCGCTGGTGACCGTCTCGGCCAAGACCGGCAAGGGGCTCGACCGGCTGCACAATGCGATCCTGAAGGCCCATGAGGTCTGGAACCGCCGCGTGCCGACGGCGAAGCTGAATAACTGGCTGACCGCGATGACCGAGGCGCACCCGCCGCCGGCTCCCGGCGGCCGCCGGATCAAGCTGCGCTACATCACGCAGGCGAAGACCCGTCCGCCGGGCTTCGTGGTGAAGTCGACCCATACCGACAAGATCCCGGAAAGCTACGAGCGCTATCTGGTTAACGGTCTGCGCGAGAGCTTCGACATGCCGGGCACGCCGATCCGCCTGTACATGCGCGATCAGGGCAAGACGAACCCCTATAAGGATCGCAAGAAGTCGATCCCGTCGCGCCTGAAAAAGCACGTCGATGCGAAGAAGCGCTCGGCCCACAAGGAATCGGCGCGGAAAGCGCGCGAGGCGAAGAAGGGCGAGTAAGCCGCTAATCCTAAAAGAAAACGCCCGCCGGAGGATGTCGAAATCTCCGGCGGGCGTTTTTCGTTTCGGCGATGCCGACGCGCTTTACAGAAAGCCCAGCCGATCGAGTGCCGCTTGGGCACGTGCGCGCTCTTCGATCGAGTCCGAAAGCACGCTCGCATTGATCTCCGCCATCAGTTTCGACAGCGTTTTTTCCCGGCGCATCGCGATGATCTGCGCGGGGATCTGGTCCTCACCGATCTCGAGAATGCGCCTCATCAAGACGCTATCCCGCTTGTGCGTGACTGTTACGGACATGTGCAGCTCTCCCGGCGACTCACTTCGAACACGGAAACGTTAACAACGTTCCCGGCCGGAGTCTTGCGTCGCCGGGTCGCAGTGTCAGGCCAGCTTGCCGTCGACCAGACGCGTCTTGCCGCCGAGATAGGGGTGCAGGCAGGCGGGCAGGGTGACCGAGCCGTCCTCTTCCTGACCGTTCTCCAGCACCGCGATCAGGCAGCGTCCGACCGCGAGGCCCGAGCCGTTCAGCGTCGCGATGAATTCCGGCTTGCCGCCGCCTTCGGGCTTGTAGCGCCCGTTCATCCGCCGCGCCTGGAAGCTGCCGCAGGTGGAGACCGAGGAAATCTCGCGATAGGTGTTCTGGCCGGGCAGCCAGACCTCGAGATCGTAGGTCTTCTGCGCGCCGAAGCCCATGTCGCCGGTGCAGAGCACGATGCGACGATAGGGCAGTTCCAGCGCCTCCAGCACCGCTTCGGCGCATTTGGTCATGCGCTCATGTTCGTCGATCGCGGTCTCGGGCGTGCAGAGCGTCACCATCTCGACCTTCTCGAACTGGTGCTGACGCAGCATGCCCGAGGTGTCCTTGCCCGCAGAGCCCGCTTCCGAGCGGAAGCAGTTCGTATGGGCGCACATGCGCTGGGGCAGGGCGGAGGCCTCCATCACTTCGCCATTGGCGTAGTTCGTCAGCGTCACCTCGGCGGTCGGGATCAGCCACCAGCCATTCGTGGTCTGATAGCTGTCCTCAGCGAATTTCGGCAGTTGCCCGGTGCCCATCATCGCCTCGTCGCGCACCAGCACGGGGGTGATGTTCTCGGACAGGTCGTGCTTGTCGACATGCAGGTCGAGCATGAATTGCGCGAGCGCCCGGTGGACGCGGGCGACCCCGCCCTTGAGCACCACAAAACGCGAGCCCGACAGCTTCGCCGCCGTCTCGAAATCCATCTCGCCGCCCACGGCGGACAGCTCGAAATGCTCTTTCGGATCAAAGGCGAATTCGCGCGGCGTGCCCCAACGGCTCACCTCTACATTCTCGTCCTCATCCGCGCCATCGGGTACCTCGGCCAGCGGCAGGTTCGGGATCGTCATCAGCAGATCGCGCAGCTTGGCGTCCAGCTCGCCCGCCTCGGTCTGCATCTGCGCGACTTCGGCTTTCTTCTCGGTCACCAGCGCGCGCAGGCGCTCGAATTCGGCGTCGTCGCCCTTCGCTTTCGCAGCGCCGACTTGCTTCGATGCGGCATTCTGATCGGCTTTCGCGGTCTCGGCGGCGTGGATCGCCGTGCGGCGCGCCTCGTCCATCGCGAGAATCTCGGGCGAGAGCGGCGAGAGCCCCCGCCGCGCCAGCTGCGCGTCGAATTCTTCGGGGTTTTCGCGGATTGCGCGGATATCGTGCATCTCACCATCTCCAAGACTGTTGCGGGAAAGGCTTTAGCGCATGAAAGTGAAAGCGAAAACCCCTGGCGATGCGGCCATGACACAGGTCAATGAATTCGAACCTGTGGAGTGGTTGTATTCGTCCGGGCGAATACATATTCAATAACCGGAATATAAATTGCAGGCGCAGGGGCGCGCCGGTAAGGGAAGGGAACCCGAGATGACGTTGAAGCTTCTGCCGTTGGCATTCGCCGCGTTGATGCTGCCGGGAATCGCGTTGGCGCAGGACGGGGCGATTACGGTCGAACCGCAGGTCGTGACCGATTGGAAATCTGTCTACGGGCAGGTCGAGGCAAAGAACACGATTGCGGCGCGTGCACGGATTTCCGGCACGATCACCGCGCTTGACGTGACCGAGGGCGACGAGGTCAAGGCCGGTCAGGAGATCGGCAAGATCACCGACCAGACGCTCGATTATCAGATCGGCGCGGTCGATGCGCAGATCAATGCGCTCGAAGCGCAGCTGGAAAACGCCAAGACCGAGCTCAAGCGCGGGCAGGAATTGCAGGCGCGCGGCGTCTCGACCTCGCAGAATGTCGATCAGCTTCAGACTCAGGTGAATGTCTACGAGGGCCAGATCGCGGCGCAGAAGGCGCAGCGCAAGGTCTATGAGCAGCAGCAGGAATTCGGCACCGTGACCGCGCCGATCGACGGCAAGGTCGTGACCGTTCCGGTCACCAAGGATGCCGTCATCATGGGCGGCGAGACCATCGCGACGATTGGCGGCGGCGGGTTCTTCCTGCGTCTGTCGATCCCCGAGCGTCACGCCGACACGCTGCACATGGGCGACACGATCATGATCACCGATCCCGACGGCAAGGAGATCGACGGCAAGCTGGCCAAGATCTACCCCGAGATCGAGGGCGGCCGGGTGCAGGCCGATGTCGAAGTGCCCGATCTGGATTCGCGCTTCGTCGGCGCGCGGCTTCTGGTGAAGCTGCCGATGGGCGAGCGTGACGCGATTGTCATCCCGCAGGACTATGTCTTCAACCGCACCGGGCTCGATTTCGTCCGCGTGAAAGAAGCGGACGGCACCTATCTGCGCACGGTCGTGCCGGGCGTTAAGGTCAATATCGACGGCCAGGACATGGTCGAAGTTCTTACCGGTCTGAACGCCGGCGACACGGTGGTGCCGAACGATGAGCAATAACCAAGGCACCGGGCCCGAGACGCCCGAAGACGACGAAATCCACGTCAAACTGGGAATAGCGGGGGGACTCACGAAGTCCTTCATCCGCTCGGCGCTGACGCCGCTGATGATCCTCGCCGCAATCGCGGTAGGTCTGGTCGCGCTGATCTCGCTGCCGCGCGAGGAAGAGCCGCAGATTTCCGTGCCGATGGTGGATATCCACCTGCAGGCGCCGGGTCTGAAGGCGCAGGACGCGATGAAGCTGGTGACCGAGCCGATGGAAACCATCGTGCAGGGCATCAACGAGGTCGAGCACGTCTATTCGCGCACGCAGGACGACTATTCGCTGGTGATGGCGCGCTTCAAGGTCGGCACCTCATCGGATGCCGCGATCCTGCGCGTGCATGAAAAAGTCCGCGCGAATATGGACAAGATCCCGAAAGGCATCCCCGATCCGGTGATCGTGGGCCGCGGGATCGACGATGTGGCGATCGTCTCGCTGACGCTGACCGGCAAGGACGGCGCGCAGGTGGACAGCGACGAGCTGACCCGTGTCGCGCGCGAATTGCAGACCGAGGTCACGAAGATCCAGAACGTCGGCCTGACCTATCTGGTGGGGGACGCCACGAGCGAGATCCGCATCGAGCCCGAGCCCGACAAGCTCGCGCTCTACGGCGTGACGCTGCAGCAGCTCTCGAACAAGGTCACGCAGGCGAACCGCGCCTTCAACACCGGCAATATCCGCCATGAGGGCAAGCAGATCAGCCTCTCGGCAGGGGAGACGCTGACCGCGCCTTCCGAGATCGCGGGCCTTCTGCTGACCACGCGCGACAACCGCCCCGTCTATGTGGCCGATGTCGCGAAGGTGTCCTATGTGCCGGACGCCTCGGACCATATCGTCTCCAATGTGCAGCGCGACGCCAATGGCAAGATCGAGCGCTCACCTGCCGTGACGTTGGCCATCGCGAAGCGCGCGGGGTCCAACGCCGTGGTCGTGGCCGAGCATATCCTTGACCGCGTGCACGAGCTGCACGGCCAGCTGATCCCCGACAATGTCGAGGTGAAGGTTACCCGCGACTATGGCGAGACCGCGAACGAGAAGGCCAACGAGCTGCTGTTCCACCTTGGCCTCGCGACGGTCTCGATCGTGGGCCTCGTGCTGGTCGCGATCGGCTGGCGGGAATCCATCGTGGTTGCAGTCGTCATTCCGGTGACGATCCTGCTGACGCTGTTTGCGGCCTATATCATGGGCTTCACGTTGAACCGGGTGTCGCTCTTCGCGCTGATCTTCGCGATCGGTATTCTCGTCGACGACGCCATCGTGGTGATCGAGAATATCGCGCGACACTGGGCGATGAAAACGCCCGGAAGTCGTGTGACCAAGGCGATCGAGGCCGTGGCCGAAGTGGGCAACCCCACTATCGTCGCCACCCTGACCGTGGTCGCCGCGCTGCTGCCGATGCTCTTCGTGTCGGGGCTGATGGGGCCTTACATGTCGCCGATTCCGGCGGTGGCCTCGGCGGCTATGATCTTCTCCTTCTTCGTGGCGGTGATCATCACCCCGTGGCTGATGGTGAAGGTCGCGGGCAAGGCGCAGCTGCATGGCCATCACGGCGACGACGATGCCTATGGCGGCGAACATGCGGGCGGCAAGCTCGGCCGGATGTACAGCGCCGTGGCGCGTCCGATCCTGAAGACCAAGGGCCGCTCGGGTCTGTTCCTGCTGGTCGTGTCGGTGCTGTCCTTCGGCTCGCTGGGGCTGCTTTATACCAAGCATGTCACCGTGAAGCTGCTGCCCTTCGACAACAAATCCGAACTCTCGGTCGTGGTCGATATGCCTGCGGGCACCTCGGTCGAGGGCACGGATGCGGTCGCTCAGCAGGTGGCCGAGATCGTGACCAAGCTGCCCGAGGTGCTCTCGGTGCAGACCCATGCGGGCACCTCCGCGCCATTCAACTTCAACGGGCTCGTGCGCCACTACTACCTGCGCGCGCAGCCCAATCAGGGCGATGTCGAGCTTCAGCTTGCGCCGAAAGGGGAACGGGACCGCACCAGCCACGAGATTGCGCTGGAGATCCGCGACAAGATCAAGGCGATCAAGCTGCCCGAAGGCGCGAGCCTGAAGACGGTCGAGCCGCCGCCCGGTCCGCCGGTGATCGCGACGCTTCTGGCCGAGGTCTATGGCCCGACGCCCGAGATGCGCCGTGACGCTGCCCGCCGGATCGAGGACGCCTTCAAACAGGTGCCCTATATCGTCGACGTGGATAACAGCTTCGGCATCCAGCCCGACAAGCTGCGCGCCACCGTCAATTCCGACGATCTGGAGTTCTACTCGGTCTCCGAAGGCGATGTCTGGGACACGCTGGGGATGCTGAACGGCTCGACCACGGTGGGCTATTCCCATCGCGGGCAGGAGCGCCAGCCGATCCCGATCGTGATGGAGCGCTCGAAGTCGAACAAGGTGATGAACGAGGAAACGCTCTCGACGCCGATCCCGGCCAATGTCCTGCCCGGCGCGCGCGGCGTGGTGGAGCTGGGCGACGTGGTCAGCGTCGACAAGGAGAAGGCGTCCTATCCGATCTTCCGCCATAACGGGCGCGAGGCCGAGATGGTCACCGCAGAGCTCGCCGGCAAGTTCGAGGCGCCGCTCTACGGGATGCTCGCCGTCGACGATGCGATCAACAACATGGACTGGCCCAAGGGCGAGAAACCGGTCGTGTCGCTGCATGGCCAGCCGCAGGACGAGAGCCATGTGACGCTTCTGTGGGACGGCGAATGGGAGGTGACCTGGGTGACCTTCCGCGACATGGGCGCGGCCTTCGCCGTGGCGCTTCTGGGGATCTACATCCTCGTCGTCGCGCAGTTCGGCTCGTTCCGCCTGCCGCTGGTGATCCTGACCCCGGTGCCGCTGACCTTCCTCGGGATCATGCTCGGCCACTGGATCTTCCACGCGCCGTTCTCGGCCACGTCGATGATCGGTTTCATCGCGCTGGCGGGGATCATCGTGCGCAACTCGATCCTGCTGGTGGACTTCATCCGCCACGGCAGCCACGAGGGCAAATCGCCGACCGAGGTGCTGATCGAGGCGGGCGCCATCCGCTTCAAGCCGATCCTGCTGACCGCGATCGCAGCGATGATCGGTGCGGTGGTGATCCTGGCCGACCCGATCTTCCAGGGTCTCGCGATCTCGCTGCTGTTCGGTCTGCTCAGCTCGACCCTGCTGACGGTGCTTGTGATCCCGGCGATCTACCGGATCTTCAAGACCTGATCCGGTCACCGACCTGAAACGCAAAACCGCCCGCACGTCTCTCTCGTGCGGGCGGTTTTCTTTATCGGTTCGCGGAGCGGACCCCCTTCGCCTTGGCGAAAATATCCCGGGGGTGAGGGCGAAGCCCGAGGGGGCAGAGCCCCCTTCATTCTCCGCTGAATGTCGCCCTCCCGCGACGGGGGGCAGAGCCCCTTAACCCGGTTGCCGCTCAGCCCAGCCTGCGAATATCTTCTCCAGCGCGACAACGGCGTAATAGAGAAGGATGCCTAGGAAGGCCAAGGCGATCAGCACCGCGAACATCAGCGGGTAGTCCCCGTTGGTCTGACCCGACAGGAACAGCGCGCCGAGGCCTTTGCCATGGGGCGAGATGATCTCGACGAGGTTGGTGCCGATGAAGGCCAGCGTCACCGAGACCTTCAGCGCGCCGAAGAATTCGGGCAGGGTTTTCGGCAGGGCGATCTTGCGGAAGATGGTGAATTTCGAGGCCCCCAGCGCGCCCAGAATATCGCGATATTCCGGCTCCAGCGTCGACAGGCCGATCCCCACCGACACCGCGATCGGGAAGAAGGAGATCATGAAGGCCATCAGCACGGTGTTGAAGTCATGCGCGCCGATGAACAGCAGCGCCAGCACCGGCACCACGGTCGCTTTCGGCACCGCGTTGAAGCCCACCAGAAGCGGATAGAGCGCATCGCGCGCGGTGCGCGAGAAGCCCATGACCATGCCGAGGAACGTCCCGAAGACGATCGAGATCGCAAGACCTGCTACCGTCCGCCACAGCGTCTGCCAGCTATCGATCAGGAACAGGTTCCAGTAGCGCATATAGGCGGCGGGCAGGTCAGAGGGCGAGGCCATGACGTAATTCGGCCAGCCATTCGCCCAGACGATGAATTCCCAGATCGCGAGGAAGGCGATGATCGACAGGATCGGGGTGAGGATTTTCTTGAAGTCCATCAGTGCATCTCCTCGTCGCGGCCCTGAGCGATACGGATCTGGTCGCGCAGCAAATGCAGCATGTCGACGGCTTTCGGCTCGTAGAGAATGTCGATCGTGCGATCCTTCGGCAGGTCGACATCCAGCACATATTGCGTATGTGCCGGGCGGCCCGAGAGCACGATGACCTGATCGCCGAGGAACACGCTCTCGCGCAGGTCATGGGTGATCAGAACGGCGGTGAAGGGCTCGGCGGCGCGCAGGTCGCGCATCGTCTGCCACAGATCCTCGCGGGTGAAATTGTCGAGCGCGCCGAAGGGTTCGTCCATGATCAGGACATCCGGCTTATGCACGATGGCGCGGCAGAGCGAGGCGCGCTGCCGCATCCCGCCGGACAGCTCGGAGGGGCGCTTGGTCTCGAACCCCTTCAGGCCCACCATCTCCAGCAGATGCTCGGCGCGCGCGACCTTCTCGGATTTCGCCATGCCCGGAGCCACGATCTCCAAGGGCAGCATGACGTTCTCGATGATCGAACGCCATTCCAGCATCACCGGGTTCTGGAAGGCCATGCCGACGGTCTTGCGCGGGCTGGTGACCTTCTCGCCATGCAGCCAGACCTCGCCCTGATCGGGCTTCATCAAGCCCGCCACCAGACGGGTGAGGGTGGATTTCCCGCAACCCGACGGGCCGACCACGGCGCAGAACTCGCCCTGCGGCACGCGGATGTCGAGATGGTCGAGCACGGGCAGGGGGCCATGCTTGGTTTGATAGGCGTGGGTCACGCCGCGAATGTCGATGAGGTTTTCCATGAGGGTCCGGCGCGAGAAGGCAGAGAAAAGGGGCGGGCGCGTCTGCGGCGCCCGCCCCTGAGACGGTGACGGATCAGTCGATCTTCAGCTCTGCCGCGTCGGGCAGGTATTCGCTGTCGAAATAGAGCGCCGCGTCAGGCGTGTTCTGGAACTCGTAGACGGTTTTCGTCTGCTCGATCGCGGTGGCCATACGGTCCGCGTCGATGCCGCCCATGCCGTTTTCCTTGACGTAATCGGTCAGGACGTTGGCATCGATCGCCATCTGCAGGCGCTCGGTCTCCAGATCCTTGTCGGCGGCGGGGTTGCGCTTGAGAAGCGCGTCCACGGCCTTGCCCGGATCGGCCACGGCGGCTTTCCAGCCCTCGGCGGTCGCTTTGATGAAGCCGGTGATCTCTTCGGGATGCGCCTTCGCGTAATCGGTGTTCACGATGATCGCGTTGCCGTACAGCGCCACGCCGTAATCGGCCATCAGCAGGATCGACTGGTCATCCATGCCGACGCCGAGGCGCTTGAGGTTGAGCGTCGAGGAGAAGGAGAAGCCGGTGACCGCATCGACCTTGCCCTCGGCCAGCATCGGCTCGCGCGTGGGGAAGCCGACGGGTTCGACCTTGATCTTGTCCATGTCGAGGCCGGTCTCCTTGGCGAAGATCGGGAATTGCGCCCAGGCACCATCCGGCGGCGGCGCGCCCAGCACCTTGCCTTCGAGGTCTTTGGGCTCGTTCACGCCCTGCGACTTGCGGCCGACCACGGCAAAGGGCGGCTTGTCATAGACCATCATCACGGCGGTGACGGGTGCGCCGGGGTTCTGGTCGAGGAATTTCATCAGCGAGTTGATATCGGCGAAGCCCACCGGATAGGCACCGGTCGCCACTTTCGGAATCGCGTCGAGCGAGCCCTTGCCCTCTGCGATCTCGACGTCGAGCCCGGCATTGCCGTAATAGCCCTCGTCCACTGCAAGGAAATAGGGCGCCGAGGGGCCTTCGAATTTCCAGTCCAGTGCGAAAGGCATCTTGGTTTCGGCCTGTGCCAGCGTGGCCGAGAGGCCGAGCGCGAGCGCCGCGAAAAGCCCCGGTTTGATGTGCAGCATGATATCCCTCACTTCGTTAATCCGTTTTCGCCCCGATCCTGACCGGCGGCGCGCGGGGGTAAACTCAAACCGCGCGCGCCATGCGAACAGGCGGGGCGCTCACGGTTCCGTGATTAAGTTTTGGGCGGGGTGCTGTAAGAATGCAAGAAAATTAGGCGCGGCATCGGCGGGCGCTCAGAGCGAAATCTCCAGGGGCAGAAACCCATTCGCGTCGACCGGCCCGGAAGACGCGCGCAGCCCCGCCTGTTCCAGTTCGCAGAGATAGGCCGCGGCACCGGGACCCGTATGGTAGAGCGCGCGCGCACCGGGCAGGGGAGAGAACCGCCAAATCGGGGGCGCGTCGAGATGCAGCGGTCCCTCCTGCGCATCGATCTCTTCGAGCAACAGGTCGCGCACCAGCACCGGCTCCGGATCGATTGGAACGGGACGGCCTCGCCGCTTGAAGCCGCCGCCGCCCGACAGGCGGAAATCATTGCTGACGACGATGAAGCGGTCGGTGTTGCTGATCCGAGCGCCCTCATGGCGCAGGTCGCGGATGCGCCCGGGCGCGGCGGGGCGCAGGCTGCCATCGGGGCGGAAACGCGGGGGTTGAGAGAGGTCGATCTCGTAGGTGATCCCCGAGATCACGTCGAAATGGTAGCTCGCGAAGGTGAGGTCGCAGAGCATCCGCAACTGCCCGTCGGGATGCTGCTGGTTGTAGATCGAGGCCGCCTGTTCGAGCCAGTCGCGCAGCTCCGCGCCGTTCAGCTCCACCGCGCCGACCGTATTATTGAACAGGTAGATGTCGTCGACATGGCTCATCCGAAGCGGGCCGGGGGGGATGTCGATGAAATGGGCCGAGCCCGCCGCGCCGCCCGATTTGAAGCTCGACGCGGCGCCGAGCAGGGGCAAATCCGCCTCGGGGCGACCGGCGAGCCGTTCGCGGGCGAAGCGCCGCTTCGCCGCGCTGATCAGCGCGAGCGTCCGGTCGGGTGCGATCTGTGTGAAATAGCTGTGCAGCGGCTCCGCAGTGGTGCCGATGGGGCGGCGGATGTGATCGAGCGTGCGGCGATGGGCGCGATCGGAGGCGGCGAGCACCGCCGCGCTGTCCGGCCCGGTCTCTTGCTGCGCCGGGCGCAGTTCCGCCCGATGTGCCGCGAGTCTCCAGCCGTCCTGCGTCTGTTCCAGCACGAGGTCGAGCACCCCCAGATGTGTGCCGCGCGCGCCCGCATTGAGCGCGGGCTTGCCGTGAAGCGTGCCGAGAACGGGGTCGATCCCCGCGAAGGCCGGCCGTGTGGCATCGGGAAAGCCATGATGGTCATGCCCGGCCAGCACGACGTCGATCCCGTCGAGCCGCGCGACCGCGAGCGCCGCCCGTTCGGCAGAGTGTTCGGGGTCTTGCGATTCCTCGTCCAGTGGCGGCAGGGGCGAAATCCCGGTATGGGCGAGGGCGATCACAAGATCGGCGCCCGAGGCGCGGACCAGTTGCAGCTGAGCCTCCGTCGCCTCCAGGAGCGAAGAGGTCGAAAGCTCGGCCCCGGGCCGGGCCTCGAGCCAGGCGAGGCTGGGGGGCGGCAGCACGCCGATCACCGCGATGCGCAGGGTCTGCTCGGTGCCGTGACTGTCGAGCAGGCGGCGTTCGAGCATCGCCCAAGGGCGGATCGGCGTGCCGATGGAGGCGCTCAAATTGGCGCAGAGCATCGGAAACTTCGCCGCTTCCAGCGCTTGAGCGAGCGGCCCGATCCCGAAATCGAACTCATGATTGCCAAGCGCCGCCGCGTCGTAGCCCAGAGCGTTCATCGCCGCGATCATCGGGTTCTCGCCGTCGTGGCTACCTGCGATCTCGCATGGCTCGCTCCAGAGCTGCGTCAACGGCGTGCCCTGAAGGAAATCGCCGCAATCGAACAGAAGGCAGTTCGGGGCTTCGCTGCGCGCTTGCGCGATTTCCGAGGCCAGCGCTGCCAAGCCTCTGCGCGGGGCGGGGCGGTCGTTGAAGTAATCGTAGCCCCGAGCTTGACCATGCAAATCGGTCGTCTCGAGAAGCCTCAGCGCGAGTGTGACGCGCTGATCCGAAAACTGGCCGGGCCAATCCCGGTCAGACAGTTTTCCCATATGATCCCCTTGGCCCGAAATTGACCTTTTATCGTTGTAATGCCGCCTTTTGGCGGTCGCGTGTCCCCATACGCAACCTAGAGTAGAGGTCGGTCATTTGCCAAGTTTTAAATTGACGTAACGTACTCGCGAGGTAAGGCGGGTGGCGAATGTGGCCGATGCGCGTCACCTGATCGGCACTGGTCTCGGGTCGCCGGCTCGTGGCATGGGTAGGGCGTTCCGCAGGAGTTTTTCATGCCGCCCGATTCCCTCGCCGAGACCCAGCAACTGATTTCGCAACCCGCCCGGTTGTCTCAAAGACGTGCGCTCGATCCGCGGGGGCTGGCCTTCGCCGAAGCGCCGGGCGCATTGGAACGGGCGGCGCATCTGCGGGGCGATGCAGAGCGGCTCGCGGAGCTGCGCGCAGGCGAGGCTGCGCGGGTGGTTGCACTTTGGCGCGGGCGTCCGCTGTTCGGGCCCGAAGGGCTGCACCTTCTGCGCGCGGGCGAAGCGGCGCTCGAGGCGATGCCGGGACCGGAGATATTCCTCGGGAGTCACGACGGGCTTGCGCTGTTTTCCCGCGATGTGTCTGCGTTCGAGCCTGATGGCGAACGACCCGATGGGGCTGCCTTCTTCGACGCCTCCGAGCAGCGCCATCCCGATCTGCCCGACGATATCGTCTTTGCCGAGCTGCGCGGGCGGATGGGGTTTCTGAGCCCGGTCGAGGCGGAGATCGCAGCCACCGCGCGCGGGCTCGTGGAATGGCATCGGACCCATCGCTTCTGCTCCACCTGCGGCGCCGAGAGCGAGCCCGAACAGGCGGGCTGGCACCGGCGCTGCCCGGTCTGCGAGCGACACCATTTCCCGCGCACCGATCCGGTGGTGATCATGCTGATTACGCATGGCAACCAGCTCTTGCTGGGACGCGGCCCGCATTGGCCCGAGACGATGTATTCCTGCCTCGCGGGGTTCATGGAACCGGGCGAGACGGTGGAGGCCGCCGTGCGCCGCGAGGTCTTCGAGGAAAGCGGCGTCGCGGTGGGCGAGGTCTCTCTCGTGGCCTCGCAACCCTGGCCGTTTCCGGCTTCTCTGATGCTGGGCTGTCGCGGGGTGGCGACCACCACCGAGATCACCATCGACCCGGTCGAGATCGCCGATGCGCTCTGGATCAGCCGCGAGCGGCTGCTGCAGGTGGTGGCGGGGCGCGATCCTGAGATATCTGCGCCACGCCAAGGTGCGATTGCCGGCTGGCTGATGCGCGAGTGGCTTGCAGATCGGCTGGAATGAGGCCAGTTTGCCCCGCACGGTGCGCCACTCCCCGGCCTCCGATCTGCCCTGAGGACCCCGCTTTATGAAATTGTCGACCCGCACAGATATTTCCGCGCCCGCCGGTTTCGTCTTCGAGCGGCTCGCGGATTTCGGCAGCTTCGAGCGTGTGGCGATGCGGCGCGGGATCACGCTGAAACGACTCGACACGCTGAGCGAACCCGGCGCAGGCATGTCCTGGGATATCGGCTTTCGCTTTCGCGGCAAGCAGCGCCAGATGATCACCGATGTGAAGCAATTCGAAGTGCCGGAGCTGATCGTCTACGAGGGCGTGTCGAACAGTTTCGAGGCGGTGATGGATTTCGATCTGACCGATCTGTCGAAGACGCGCACGCGGTTGTTGGTGGGGTTGGACCTGAGGCCGCGCAGCCTCGGCGCGCGGCTGATGATCCAGTCGGCCAAGCTCGGCAAGGGCAATCTGGAACGCCGCTTCAAGGAGCGGATCGAACAATTCGCGCAGGATATCGAGCGTCAGCACGAGAAAAGCGCCTGACGCCCTGATCCTCAGCCGTCGCGTTCGGGGGCGGCCGGATAGACGCCCAGAATTTCCAGATAGCTGGTGAAGTAGTCGAGTTCTTCGAGCGCACGCGCCAGCGCCGGATCGTCCGGGTGGCCTTCGACATCGGCGTAGAACTGGGTCGCGGTGAAATGCCCGCCGACCATGTAGCTTTCCAGCTTGGTCATGTTCACGCCGTTGGTCGCGAAGCCGCCCATCGCCTTGTAGAGCGCGGCCGGGATGTTGCGCACCCGGAAGACGAAGGTGGTCATCATCTTCTCGCCGCGCGGGCGGGTGTCGGGCTCGGTGCCCATGATCAGGAAGCGCGTGGTGTTATGCGCGTGATCCTCGATATGGCGGGCGAGGATGTTGAGGCCATAGGTCTCGGCGGCCATGTCGGAGGCCAGCACGCCGACGCTGCGGGTCTGGGCCTGCACGAGCTCGGCGGCGGCGCCCGCGCTGTCGGCGGCGGCTTCGCCACGGATGCCGTAGCGCGCAAGGAAGCTCGCCGCCTGCGGCAGAAGCACCAGATGCGCGCGGACCTTTTCCAGCTCTTCGATCTCGACGCCGGGCAGGGCCATCAGGCTGATATGCACGCGCACGAAGGCCTCATCGAGAATATGCAGTCCCGATTCCGGCAACAGGCGGTGAATGTCGGCCACCCGCCCGTAGGTCGAATTCTCCACCGGCAGCATCGCGAGATCGGCATCGCCTTTCTTCACGGCGGCGATCACGTCCTCGAAGGTGCGGCAGGGGACAGGCTCGAGGTCCGGGCGTGCGTCGCGGCAGGCCTGATGCGAATAGGCGCCCAGCTCGCCCTGAAAGGCGATCCGACCGGTTTTCGGCGATTGTCCTTGGCGGCTCATGTGCAATCCCCCGCACTGATCTTGTCTTGCGCCCTGCCTAGCCCGTGCCCGCGCGGAAGGGAAGGGCCGGGGCGCGGGAGGCTCACGCTGCGTCATTCATTATCCACCCTCTGAAAATCCGATCACATCTGGTAAAGTTCCCTTGATCTGAAAGGCCCTGTGCGGATAGATGCGCGGGACGACGACGCATATCAGGGACGAGACATGTTCAATACCATGACCTTTACCAAGGCGGCGGGCGCGTTTCTGGGCGCGTTGCTGTTCTTCCTGCTCACGGCCTGGGCCTCGAGCGCGCTCTATACCGTTGGCGAGAGCCACGACGCTTCGGGCGGCAGCGAGCACGAAATGAAGGACATGATGTCCGCAGCCCCCGGTGATCTGCTGGCGACTGAGGACGCAGGCGATGGCGCGGCTCAGGAAGAGGAAGTCGCACAGATCGAGCTTGGCACCGGCGACGCGGCCAAGGGCGAGAAGATCTTCGGCAAGTGCAAGGCCTGCCACTCGATGGAAGGCAAGAACGGCGTTGGCCCGCATCTCGATGGTGTGGTCGGTCGCGCGGTCGCCTCGGTCGGGGACTTCTCCTATTCGGACGCCCTCAAGAGCCACGGTGGCGAATGGACGCTCGAAGCGCTCAACTCGTGGCTGGAGAACCCGAAAGACTACATCCCGGGCAACAAGATGTCCTTTGCCGGTCTGAAGAAGCCCGAAGATCGCAACGACGTGATCGCCTATCTGCAAGAGAATTCGAACTGAGGCAAATCCCTCTCGAATCTTCTCAAGGCCGCCTCTTTGGGCGGCCTTTTGCATTTCCCGTCCTGCTTTACAGATTCGTAACTTGCTCCCTGCGCACTTAGGCTTTTAGCTAGGCAGACGCGAAAACGCTTTGGAGCAGGGAGCAGGTGTGCATGGCAAAAGCGCGAGTGGCGAGTAAAGCGATCGATACGGATTGGACGCAGGTGGCGCCGCGCGCGCTGAGCGGGCTGGTTGCAGCGGGTCTGATCTGGGCGGGACTGGCCTTTGGCGCACATGCACAAGACAGCACGCAAAGCGGCGATACGATCACCTCCTACGGGATCGCGACGCTCGGGCACCTGAAATATCCCGCCGATTACACCCATCTCGATTACGTCAATCCGGACGCGCCGAAGGGTGGAGAAATCTCGGAATGGGCGCCGGGCGGGTTCGACAATTACAATCCCTATTCGATTCAGGGCCGCGCCGCCGCGCTGTCCTCGGTTCCGCTGGAATCGCTGATGGAGGGCACCGCCGACACGGTGGGGGAGCTGTATTGCCTGCTCTGCAAAAGCCTTGAATATCCGCCGAGCAAGGACTGGGTCGTCTTCACGCTGCGCGACGGGATCAAGTTCTCCGACGGCACGCCGCTGACCGCGCAGGATGTGGTCTTCTCATATGAGCAGCTGCGCGACAAAGGGCTGAGCTCCTTCCGCGCGGTGATCGCCCAGCAGGTCAAATCCGCCGAGGCGATCGACGACACGCACATCCGTTTCGAGTTCCAGCCCGATTACCCGCGGCGCGATATCATCCAGTCGGTGGCGTCGCTGCCGATCTTCTCCAAGGCGCAGTTCGAAAAGGAGAACATCGACCTGTCGCAGACCTCGCCGGTGCCTTTCATCGGCTCGGGGCCGTACGTGTTCGACAGCGTCAAAAGCAATCGCGCGATCACGTGGAAGCGCAACCCCGACTATTGGGGCAAGGACCTTCCGATCAACAAGGGCCGCTCGAATTTCGACAAGATCCGCGTCGAGTATTTCGGCGATTACCAGTCGGCTTTCGAGGGTTTCAAATCCGGCACCTACACCTTCCGCAACGAGGCCAGTTCGATCATCTGGGCCACTGCCTACGACTTCCCGGCGATGCAGACGGGCGAGGTCGTGAAGGCGGAACTGCCCAACGGCAATATCGCCTCGGGGCAGGGCTTCGCGATCAATCTGCGCGAGCCGAAATTCGACGACATCCGCGTGCGCGAGGCGCTAGGGCTCGTCTTCAATTTCGAGTGGTCGAACGAAACGCTGTTCTACGGCCTCTATGATCGGGTCGAAAGCTTCTGGGAAAATTCCAAGCTGCAGGCGCAGGGCAAGCCCTCGGACGCGGAGAAGAAGATCCTCGAGCCGCTCGCCAAGGACCTTCCCGACGGTGTCCTGACCGACGACGCGGTGATCCAGCCGGTCTCGGGCAAGCGCCAGCTGGACCGCAAGAACATGCGCAAGGCGGCGAAGCTGCTTGAAGAAGCGGGCTGGACCGTCGGCGATGACGGGATGCGTCGCAACGCCGAGGGAGAGAAACTGACCGTGGCGATCCTCAATGACAGCCAGACCTTCGACCGTGTCATCAACCCTTATGTGCAGAACCTGCGCGCGCTCGGCATCGACGCCAGAATGGACCGCGTCGACGACAGCGAATATGAGAACCGCCGTCGCAGCCACGACTTCGACATGATCACCACCCATCTGGGGCAGGACGAAATCCCCGGCTCGAACCTGCAGCAGTATTTCGGCTCGGGCTCGACCGATGACGTGTTCAACGCGATGGGGCTGAAGAACCCGGCGATCGACAAGATGATCCGGATGGTCGAAGAGGCGAATACCGAAGAAGAGCTGCTGCCGCGCGTCCATGCGCTGGACCGCAGCCTGCGCGCCCTGCGCTTCTGGGTGCCGCAATGGTTCAAGCCCACCTATACGGTCGCTTACTACGATATGTACGATCACCCGAAAAACTTGCCGCCTTACGCTCTGGGAGAGCTGGATTTCTGGTGGTATGACGCCGACAAGGCCAAGAAACTGAAAGCGAGCGGCGCACTCTGAGCGACCGCCGATAAACGAGCAGAGGGCCGGACATGGGCGCCTATATCCTGCGGCGATTGCTGATGGTGATCCCCACTTTGTTGGGAATCATGATCATCAACTTCACGCTGACGCAATTCGTCCCCGGCGGGCCGATCGAGCAAGTGATCGCCCGCGTGCAGGGCGAGGCGGATTCGATGCGCAATATCTCGGGCGGCGGGGATGCGGGTACGCAGAACCAGGGCGGCGTCGAGGATAGCGGCTATCAGGGCGCGCGCGGCATCTCTCCGGAGCTGCTCAATCAGCTCGAGGTGCAGATGGGCTTCGCGCGGATCGTCTGCGATGATGGCTTCACCGGCACGCCCGATCTGGCGGACCCGGCCTGCCACAAGGAGAAGATCCCCGCCTGGCAGCGCTTCGCGATCATGATGAAGGGCTATCTGACCTTCGATTTCGGCAACAGCTTCTTCCGCAACGAGAGCGTCGTGAATCTCGTGATCGACAAGATGCCGGTCTCGATCACGCTGGGCCTGTGGTCGACGATCCTCGCCTATATCATCTCGATTCCGCTGGGCATCCGCAAAGCGGTGCGCGACGGCACGCCCTTCGACACCTGGACCTCCGGCGCGATCATCGTGGGCTACGCGATCCCGGGCTTCCTGTTCGCGGTGATGCTGATGGTGCTGTTCGCGGGCGGCAGCTATTTCAAGATATTCCCGCTGCGCGGCCTGACATCGGATAATTTCGACCAGCTGACGATGATCGGAAAGGCGCTCGATTACCTGTGGCACATCGCGCTGCCGGTGACGGCGACGACGATCGCGAGCTTCGCCACGATGACGCTGCTGACGAAGAACTCCTTCCTCGACGAGATCAACAAGCAATACGTGATGACCGCCCGCGCCAAGGGCCTGTCCGAGAAGAAGGTCCTCTACGGCCACGTCTTCCGCAACGCGATGCTGATCGTGATCGCGGGCTTCCCGGCGCAGTTCCTCGGCATCTTCTTCGGCGCGTCGATCATCGTGGAGACGATCTTCTCGCTCGACGGTCTGGGCCTGCTGGGCTTCCAGGCGGCGGTGGAGCGCGACTACCCGGTGATCTTCGGCACGCTCTATATGTTCGGGCTGATCTCGCTCGTCGTGAATATCATCTCCGACATGATGTATGTCTTCGTTGACCCGCGGATCGATTTCGAGAAGAGGTCCGGCTGATGGCATTGTCTCCTCTCAACCAACGCCGCTGGCGCAACTTCAAGGCCAATCGCCGCGCCTTCTGGTCCGCGATCATCTTCGCCGTGCTCTTCGTCCTCGCGATGTTCGCGGAGTTCATCGCGAACGACAAACCCATCGTGGTGAGCTATCGCGGCGAGCTGTATTTCCCGATCTACAACTTCTACCCCGAGACAGCCTTCGGCGGCGATTTCCGCACCGAGGCGATCTATCGTGACCCGACCGTGCAATGCCTGATCGAGACCGGCGGCACCGAGGGCTGCTTCGACGCGGACGACCCGAACGCCTTCGCGAAACAGGCGCTGCAGGCGGGCGAGGTCGATGGCGAGAAGATCGAGAAGGGCTGGCTCCTCTGGCCGCCGATCCCCTACAGCTACAACACGATCAACGATGTGGGCACCGCGCCCTCGGCCCCCGATGCCGATCACTGGCTGGGCACGGACGACACTGCGCGCGACGTGCTGGCCCGGGTGATCTACGGCTTCCGCACCTCGGTGCTGTTCGCGCTGATCGTGACCGGGATCGGCTCGATCATCGGGATCGCGGCGGGTGCCGTGCAGGGCTATTTCGGCGGCAAGGTGGACCTGTTCTTCCAGCGTATTCTGGAGATCTGGTCTTCCACGCCCGCGCTTTACGTCATCATCATCCTCTTCGCGATCCTGGGCCGAAGTTTCTGGCTGCTTGTCATGGTCTCGATCCTCTTCGGCTGGCCCGCGCTGGTGGGTGTCGTCCGGGCCGAGTTCCTGCGCGCGCGCAATTTCGAATATGTCCGCGCCGCCCGTGCGCTTGGCGTGTCGGACCGGGTGATCATGTTCCGCCACATCCTGCCCAACGCGATGGTGGCGACGCTGACCATGCTGCCCTTCGTGATCACCGGCGCGATCGGCGCGCTCGCCTCGCTCGATTATCTGGGCTACGGGCTGCCGTCCTCCGCGCCGTCGCTTGGGGAGCTTGCGCTACAGGGCAAGCAGCACCTGCAAGCGCCGTGGCTGGCCTTCTCGGCCTTCTTCACCTTCGCCATCATGCTCTCGCTTCTGGTCTTCGTCTTCGAGGGTATCCGTGACGCGTTCGATCCCAGAAAGGTGTTCCGATGAAACCGGTTCTCGAGGTCGAAAACCTGAAGGTCGCCTTCAGCTCCGAGGGCAAATTCACCCCGGCCGTGAAAGGCGTGAGCTTCACCGTGAACGCGGGCGAGACTGTCGCGCTGGTGGGCGAGTCCGGCTCCGGCAAATCCGTGACCGCGCTCTCGACCGTGGCGCTGGTCGGGGGCAATTCCAAAGTCGAAGGCTCGATCCGCTACGAGGGCCGCGAGATGGTCGGCGCGACCGAGCGCGAGCTGATGCAGGTGCGCGGCAACGATATCAGCTTCATCTTTCAGGAGCCGATGACCTCGCTCAATCCGCTGCACACGCTGGAAAAGCAGATCGGCGAGAGCCTCGCGCTGCACCAGGGCGTGACCGGCGAAGAGGCCAAGAAACGCATCATCGACCTGCTCGACAAGGTCGGCATCCAGAACCCGGCGGACCGGCTGCAGGACTACCCGCACCAGCTCTCGGGCGGACAACGTCAGCGCGTGATGATCGCGATGGCGCTCGCCAATGGGCCGGACCTGCTGATCGCGGACGAGCCGACGACCGCGCTCGACGTGACGATTCAGGCGCAGATCCTCGAGCTGCTGGCCGATCTGAAGCGCGACATGGGGATGAGCCTTCTGTTCATCAGCCATGACCTCGGCGTGGTGCGGCGCATCGCGGACCGGGTCTGCGTGATGCAGCATGGCGAGATCGTGGAGCAGGGGAAGACCGAAGACATCTTCGCCAATCCGCAGCACCCCTATACCCGCAAACTGCTCGAGGCCGAACCCACCGGCCGCGCCGAACCGGTGCCCGAGAATGCGCCCGAACTGGTGCGCACCGAGCATCTGAAAATCTGGTTCCCGATCCAGCGCGGTCTGCTGCGCAAGACCATCGGCCATGTGAAGGCGGTCAATGATGCCTCGCTGTCGGTGAGGGCAGGGGAGACGCTGGGCATCGTCGGCGAATCCGGCTCGGGCAAGACCACGCTCGCCCTCGCGATCATGCGGCTCATCGCCTCCGAAGGGCCGATCATCTACGAGAACCAGGACATCTCCAGCTGGCAGGCGAACAAGCTGCGCGCGCTGCGTCGCGACATGCAGATCGTGTTCCAAGACCCGTTCGGCTCGCTCTCGCCGCGCATGACGGTGGAGCAGATCATCGGCGAGGGACTGACCGTCCACGGTGTCGATCCGGGCCGCAACCGCCGCGAGATGGTCGCCGAGATCATGGAGGAAACCGGGCTCGATCCGTCGATGATGGAGCGCTACCCGCATGAATTCTCGGGTGGTCAGCGCCAGCGGATCGCCATCGCCCGCGCGATGATCCTGCGCCCCAAGGTGGTGGTGCTGGACGAGCCGACCTCCGCGCTCGACATGACGGTGCAGGTGCAGATCGTGGACCTGCTGCGCGACCTGCAGAAGCGCCACGGGCTCGCCTATCTGTTCATCAGCCACGACCTGCGGGTGGTGCGCGCGCTCAGCCACAAGATCATGGTGATGAAGCGCGGCGACGTGGTCGAGGCGGGCAACGCGGCGGAGGTCTTCGCCAATCCGCAGACCGCCTATACCCGCCAGTTGATGGTGGCCGCCTTGGGGGAGAGTTCGCTGACCCCCGAGATTGCATGAAGATCCTCTTCGTTCACCAGAACTTCCCGGGCCAGTTCGTACATCTGGCACCGGCTCTGGCCGCGCGCGGGCATGACGTTCTGGCCCTGACGGTCGAGACGAACCAGCGCCCCTCGCCGGTGAAGGTGGTGAAATACCGTAAGCCCGAGCCGGTCGAGATGTCCTCGCGGCTCACGCGCCTCTACGCCGAAAGCGCGGCGCGCGGGGCAAAGGTCGCGCTCGCCGCCCGGCAGCTGCGCGACAAGCACGGCTATGTGCCGGATGTGATTTTCGGCCATTCCGGCTGGGGCGAGACGCTGTTCCTGCGCGAGGTCTGGCCCGAAGCGAAGCTCTTGGTCTATGCGGAACTCATGTATCGCACGACCGGGATGGACACGGATTTCGACGCCGAGTTCCAGCGCCCCGGCCTCGAGACCCGGATCTCCACCACCGCACGCTCGGCCCATCTGATCCAGTCGATGGTGCAAGCCGATGCGGGGCTTTCCCCGACCGAGTTTCAGGCCGAGACCTTCCCGCCGGAGCTGCGCGCCAAGCTCACCATCTGCCACGACGGGGTGGACTGCGCGCGGCTCGCACCGAACCCGCAGGTGCGCTTCACCGTGCCCGGAACGACGCTCACCCTCCGCCCCGGCGACGAGGTGCTGACCTTCGTGAACCGCTCGCTCGAACCCTATCGCGGCTACCACTCCTTCATGCGCGCGCTGCCCGATGTGCTGGCTGCGCGGCCCGAGGCACATGTGCTGATCGTGGGCGAGGAGGGGCAGAGCTATGGCGCCCCACCCAAGGACGCCAAAAGCTGGAAACAGAAATTCCTGGGCGAGGTGCGCGACCGGCTGGACATGAGCCGCGTGCATTTTCTGGGCCGCATCCCTTACGGCGATTACGTCGACATGCTCCATGTCAGCCGCACCCATGCCTATCTGACCTATCCCTTCGTGCTCAGCTGGTCGCTGATGGAATCGATGGCTGCCGGGTGTGCGGTGGTGGCGTCCGATACGGCCCCCGTGCGCGAGGTGATCACCGACGGGCAGACCGGGCGGTTGGTCGATTTCTTCGACATCCCCGGCTGGTCGAAGGCGCTCACCGAAGGGCTGGCGAGACCGCAAACATTCGCCCCGATGCGCGAGGCGGCCCGCGCCCATATCCTCGAGCGTTACGACCTGCGCACCCATTGCCTGCCGCGCCTGATCGCCTTCGTCGAGGGCGCGATCGCCACGCCCTGATACGCGCCCTTCCGCGAGACGGACTCGACTCCGCGTCCTGCGAGACTTAAAAAGAACAAAGCGCGAACAAATGACTCGAACCCTAGGCTCAGCGACATGCTCGACGAGCGCACACGGCGTATTCTCACCCTCTGGTTTCCCCGGCTGGCGAGCGACCGGGTTCTTCGGGCACGGCCCGTTGAGGGGCCCTTCGCGCTGGTCCTGCGCGAGGGCAATACCGACCGGCTGCACTGCCTGAACGCCGCCGCCGAGGGGCAGGGTCTCGCGCGCGGCATGGCGCTGTCCGAGGCCCGCGCCTTCTGCCCCGCGCTGCAGACCGCGCCTGCCGATCCTGCCCGCGAGGCGCAGTTTCTCGAAACCCTGCGCCGCTGGGCCACGCGCTATTGCCCTTGGGTGGGGCTGGAGGACGAGGGTCTGGTGCTCGACATCACCGGCTCGGATCACCTCTGGGGCGGGGAGGAGCCGATGATGGCCGAGATGGCCGCCCGGCTGGAGCGCGCCCGGATCACCGCGCGGCTGGGCCTCGCCGATACGCGCGGTGCGGCTTGGGCACTGGCGCATTTCGCCCCCGGCCGGGCCGCGCCGGGCGCGCGGCTCGCGGTTCTGGGCAAGCTGCCAGTGGCCGCGCTGCGCCTGCCGCATGACACGGTCACGGGGCTGCAGCGGCTGGGCCTGCGCGAGATCGGCGATCTGACCCGCACATCGCGCGCGCCGCTCGTGCGCCGCTTTGGCGCAGGGCTGATGGCTCGGCTCGATCAGGCCTTGGGCGATCTGCCCGAACAGGTCTCGCCGGTGGCCGATCCGCCCCATTACGGCACCCGCCTGACCCTGCCCGAACCGATCGGGCAGCAGGCCGACGTGATGGCGGGGATCGAGCGGCTGCTCGATCGGCTCTGCGTCAAACTCAAGGAAAACGAGACCGGCGCGCGGGTGCTCTGCCTCACCCTGCGCCGCGTCGATCAGGCCAGTCAGGAGGTCGAGCTGCGCCTCGCCACCCCGCTCCGCGACCCCACCCGGATCGCGGCCCTCTTCGCGCGCGGCATCGAGGATATCGACGCGGGATTCGGGATCGACCAGATGCGCCTCGCCGCCACGCAGGTCGAGGCACTGCCCGCCCGCCAGATCGGGGCCATCGCCACCGAGCGGCGCGACAAGCTGGGCGATCTGATCACCCGGATCGGGCTGCGCATCGGGCTGGAGAACGTCCAGCGCTACCTGCCCGCCGACAGCCATATCCCCGAGCGCAGCTTCCTGATCGCGCCCGCCGCCTTCACCGAGCCCGAGGGCAACTGGCATCAGCCGCACCCCCGCCCGCTGCGGCTGTTCCCGCCCGAGCCGCTCATCTCCGACGCCCCCGATCCGCCCCGCCGCTTCCGCTGGCGCCGCCAGTCGCTCAGCGCGGAACGCATCGAGGGGCCGGAACGGCTGACCCCGGAATGGTGGTTCGACGATCCGAACTGGCGGCGCGGGATGCGCGACTATTGGCGCGTCGAGACCGGGCAGGGGCTGCGGCTCTGGATGTTCCACACTCCCCAAGACCCCGGCTGGTATGTCGAGGGGGTCTTCGCATGACCGCCCCCTTCGCCTTGGCCGAAATATCCCGGGGGGCGCCCGACGGGCGCGGGGGCAGCGCCCCCTCGACGGTCGTGACCACCGCCAACACCCCCGCCATTCCGCTGGCCTATGCCGAGCTTTGCACCACCTCCAACTTCACCTTCCTCACCGGCGCATCCCACCCCGAGGAGCTGATGGTGCGCGCCGCCGAGCTGGGCCTCGAGGCCATCGCGATCACCGACCGCAACTCGCTCGCGGGCGTGGTCCGGGCGTTTTCGGCGCTCAAGGAGCTCAAGCGCGAGATCGGTGAGGCGCTGCGCATCCGCTCGGAAGTCCAGCGCGATGAAAGCTCCCGCCAGCCCATCGGCTCACCGCAGGATCTGGCCCGGCCAACCACCGCGAAACTGCCGAAGCTGATCGTCGGTGCGCGGCTGGTGCTCACCGATTGCCCGGTCGAATGGGTGGCGCTGCCCACCGACCGCGCGGCCTATCACCGGCTGAGCCAGCTTCTGACCCGCGGCAAGCGCCGGGCGGGGAAGGGGGAGTGTCACCTGACCCGCGCGGACCTGCTGGAGGGCTGCGCGGGGATGATCCTGATCGCCCTGCCGCCCGCCGATCTGGCCCGTGCCTACCGCCCGCTGCAGGAGATGCGGCGGCGCTTTCCGGGGCAGGTCTTCCTTGGCGCGCCGCCGCGCTATGACGGCTCGGATCAGCGCTGGTTCGATGCCTGCGCGGCGCTCGCGCTGAGGGCCTCGACGCCGATGGTGGCGACCGGCGACGTGCTGATGCATCGCGGGTCGCGCCGACAACTGGCCGATGTGCTGACCTGTCTGCGCGAGGGCTGCACCATCGACGCGCTTGGCACCCGCGCGCTGCCCAATGCGGAACGCCGCCTGAAAGGGGCCGAGGACATGGCGCGGCTCTACCGTCGCCACCCCGCAGCCCTGCGCCGAAGCTGCGAGATCGCGGCGCGCTGCGGCTTCGATCTCGACGAACTCAGCTACGAATATCCCGATGAGGTCGCTCAGAACGAACCTGCGCAGGACCGGCTTGACCGGCTCGCCCGCGAGGGGCTGGCCCGGCGCTCTCCGGGGGGGATTTCGGAACGTCACGCGGGGTTGCTGGAGAAGGAACTGCGCCTCGTCTCCGAGCTGGGTTTTGCCGCCTATTTCCTCACCGTCCACGATATCGTGGGCTTCGCCCGCAGCCGCGGCATCCTCTGTCAGGGGCGCGGCTCGGCGGCCAATTCGATCATCTGCTGGGCGCTTGGCATCACCGATGTCAGCCCCGACCAGATCGGCATGGTCTTCGAGCGCTTCATCTCGAAATATCGCGGCGAGCCGCCCGATATCGACGTCGATTTCGAGCATGAGCGCCGCGAGGAAGTCATCCAGTGGATCTACGAACGCTACGGCCGCGACCGCGCTGGCCTCTGCGCGACCGTGATCCATTTCCGCACCCGCGCCGCGATCCGCGAGGTGGGCAAGGTGATGGGGCTGAGCGCCGATGTCACGGCAAGCCTCGCGGGCCAGATCTGGGGCATTTCCGGCAAGGGGCCGGACCATGCGCGGATGGGCGAACTGGGCCTCGACCCCACCGATCGGCGGCTGTCGCAGACGCTGAAACTGATCGGCGAGATCATCGGATTTCCGCGCCATCTCAGCCAGCATGTCGGCGGCTTCGTCATCACGAAAGGCCGCCTCGACGCGCTCTGTCCGATCGAGAATGCCGCGATGGAGGGGCGCACCTGCATCGAATGGGACAAGGACGATATCGACACGCTGGGCATCCTGAAGGTCGATGTTCTCAGCCTCGGGATGCTCACCTGCATCCGCAAGAGCTTCGACCTTCTGGCGGGGCACGAGAAGCTCGATATGTCGCTCGCCACGATCCCGCAGGAGGACGCGCCGACCTATGACATGCTGTGTCGCGCCGATGCGGTGGGGGTGTTTCAGGTGGAGAGCCGGGCGCAGATGAACTTCCTGCCGCGGATGCGTCCGCGCATCTTCTATGACCTCGTGATCGAGGTCGCCATCGTCCGTCCCGGCCCCATTCAGGGCGGCATGGTCCACCCCTATATCAACCGTCGTCAGGGTCGCGAAAAGGTAGATTTCCCCTCGCAGGAACTGGAAGGCGTGCTGGGCAAAACTCTCGGCGTGCCGCTGTTCCAAGAACAGGCGATGCAGATCGCTGTGGTCGCGGCGGGCTTCACGCCGGAGGAGGCCGACCGCCTGCGCCGCTCGCTCGCGACCTTCCGCAAGATGGGCACGATCGGCACCTTCCGCGACCGGTTTGTCGAAGGGATGCTGGCGCGCGGCTACACGCCCGATTTCGCCGATCGCTGCTTTTCCCAGATCGAGGGGTTCGGCGAATACGGCTTTCCGGAAAGCCACGCGGCGGCCTTTGCGCATCTCACCTATGTCTCCTCCTGGCTGAAGTGCCACCACCCCGCGATCTTCGCCTGCGCGCTCCTGAATTCGCAGCCGATGGGCTTCTACGCCCCCGCCCAGATCGTGCGCGACGTGCGGGAACACGGGGTCGAAGTGCGGCCCGTTTGTGTGAACCATTCGGGCTGGGACAGCTCGCTGGAACGCCGCGCGGACGGGGCCCTGGCGTTGCGTCTGGGCTTTCGCCAGATCAAGGGATTTCGCGAGGAGGATGCGGGCTGGATCGTCGCTGCACGGGGCAATGGCTACCCCGATCCCGAGAGCCTGTGGCTGCGCGCGGGCACGCCGCCGCATGTGCTCGAACGGCTCGCCGAGGCCGATGGATTTGCCGGAATTGGCCTCACGCGGCGCGATGCGCTCTGGGCCGTGAAGGCGATCCGCGCCCCCGCGCCACTGCCGCTTTTCGCCGATCCGATGGATGGGGAAGGGGGGCGCGAACCGGCGGTGGAACTGCCCGCGATGCATCTGGGAGAGGAGGTCGTGGAGGATTACGTGGCGCTCAGATTGAGTCTCCGCGCCCATCCGATGGAGCTGCTGCGCCCCTCGATTTCCGGCCTCACACCGCATTGCGAACTGATCGGCACGCGGCAAAATCGGGTCACGGTTTGCGGCCTCGTGATCACCCGACAGCGCCCCGGAACGGCCTCCGGGGTGATCTTCATCACCCTCGAAGACGAGACCGGCGTGAGCAATGTCGTGGTCTGGCCGAAGCTCTATGAGCGGTTCCGCCGGGCGGTGATGGGCGGGCGTCTTCTGCGGGTCTCGGGGCGGCTCGAACGGGAGGGGGTGGTGGTCCATCTGATCGCCGAAAAGATCGAGGATCTGTCCCCGCGACTGGCCGATCTGGGCCACCCGCTCGACGACGTTCTGGGCCTCACCACACCCCAGGCGGACGACGCTCCGAGGCTCCGTCCGCAGACCACCGCGCGCCATCCGCGCGAGCAGGCGAAACGGCTTTTTCCGAGCCGAGATTTCCATTGAAACCGGGCCTCTACCGCCCGTCGCGCGACACTTTGCCCGGTGCGGCGATTCGCCTCGCCTTGGACGCAATTGTTTTCGTAACGTCAAGGACGCCCTGTGGATAAGTTTCATTGTTGACGCTAAGTAAGTATATTAAGTCACTGAAATATATATGTTTCATATGATTTCGGCGCCCTGTGGATACTATTTTCGTTGCAATATTGCTGCGTGAGTTCAGCCTAAAGGAGAGCAAAATTTCGTCAGATGGCGGAACCGCGTTCATATCGCAACTTGGGGAGGGAGCTTGCCGATATCGGTGAGCTTCAGGCGCGTCTTGTCTTTATTTGGCTTGACCAGTGTGACGAAATTCCTGCGTCGGACCCGCTCCGACGTGCAGGATGCTGTCGGTCTGGCCAATGACACCGCCCTCCACGAAGCCGATAACACCCTTCACCGCGAGGAAAATTACCGCATCGAGGCCCTGGAGCCGCGGCTTTTGCTCTCGGCGGACCCGATTTCGGGAGAACTGGCCCGGATGGCAGCCAATGCGCAGCCATTGGACCTTCTCGAAGACCTCATCGTGCTTGTTCAGACGGCTTTCGACCAGAATGTGCGGGGCGAAACGGGGGCTGATGAAGGGGCTTCGGACACCGGTTCGAACAGTGTGGACTGGCCGGAAGACTGGGGAAATCCTGCCGCTGCAACGCAAGCCGTCGCTCCGCAGGACGTGCAGGAAGAGGGGCAGTCAACGCCCTTCGAAGCGTTCCTTGCCCAGTTCGATATTCAAGAAAATCAGGGCATCGAAGGCCTGCGCGAGCTGCTCGGTTCGATGCTGTCGCAGCTACGTGGAAGCTTTGGCGCGGGACAAGACCCCGCAAGCAGCTCCGTGGCCGATCTGACCGGAAATGAGCCTACTGGCCCCCCGGCTGCAACCACTAATGCACTGACGAATAACGAAAATACGCAAAACTCCAACAATGGGGCGGTTCTCGCTGCGCTCCAGGACCTGTTCCAAAAAATCAGTGAAACCCTTGGTCTTGGTGAAATTTTCAACGCTGGTCCGTGGGGCCCGCAAGCCGATTACCTCCATTTCGCTGGCACCGCCCCGACGGGCTCGAGCGCGGCGGATCTGACCGAGGAACAGCTTGCCCCGGTCTTCGAGGAAGCGCTCGCTCAGTGGGCGGCCCGGACCGATGACGCGGCGATCCTGTCGCAGCTCACCATCTCGATCACCGATCTCGACGACGGCGCACTTGCCCGGATCACCGGCACGCATATCGAAGTCGATGCCGACGCGGCGGGTGCCGGTTGGTTCACCGGTCTCGATACGAGCGAGCCGATCGATGGCGTCGATCTGCTGACGGTTCTCACCCACGAGATCGGCCATGCGCTCGGTTACGACCACGACGCCGATCTGGCCGTGATGGGGGAGAGCCTCGGCACGGGTGAACGGATCGCGCTTCCCGAACTTCAACTCGCGACCTCGGACCCGGTCGATGGCGCGCTCCAACTGTCCGACGCGTTTACCGCGCCGGTCATCACGCCCGGTGCCGGGTTCGCCGAGAACCTCCGCGCGCTGTTCGCCGGACTGGCCTCGGCACTCGGCATCCAGATCCCGTTTGCGGAGGAGAGCGGACAATCGCTTCGTCTCGATCCCGCGGCGGCTGGCACAGGCACCGCCGATCTCACCGAGGCGCAGGTTGCTCCGATCTTCGACGAAGCCCTCGCTCAATGGGCCAGCCGCACCGACGCGGCGATCCTGTCGCAACTCACCTTCACCATCACCGATCTCGAGGACGGCGCACTCGCCCGGATCACCGGCACGCTGATCGAGATCGACGCTGACGCCGCCGGGGCCGGTTGGTTCATCGACGCGACGCCGGGCGACAGCACCGAGTTCGATCTGCTCGCAGGAGATCGTCTGGTGGCGACCGACGGTGCAGCCTCCGAGGGCGTCGACCTCTACACCGTCCTGCTCCACGAGATCGGCCACGCGCTCGGCCTCGACCATGACGCGGACGCAGCGGTGATGGGCGCGACGCTCGGCACCGGCGAGCGCATCGGTCTTCCCGACGCGGCCCCGAGCCTCGGCGCTCCGGTGGCCGGCGCGATCTCGGAAGCGGGTGGCGCGCTCGACGGCACCGCCGACACCAACCTGATCTACACCGTGAACCTCGACGGCACCGTCACCGTCAACGGCGTGACCTATGGCACGCCCGGCGCCCCGATCACCTCGATCGCGGCAGGGACCGGCCTAAGCGACACGATCGAGGGTCCGGATGCCGCGACGGTCTGGACGATCACCGGGATCAACGAAGGGTCGCTGAGCTGGAACGGCCTCACCATTACCTTCACCGGGGTCGAGCGTCTCGAGGGGGGCACCGATGCCGATGCCTTCGCGATCGACGGGCCGGGCTTCGTGACCTCGGGCTTCGCGGGCAACGCCGGTCTGATGGAAATCTCGGTCGGCGATTTCGTGAGCCTCGCGACCAGTGACGGCGTCGGCTCGCCGATTGGCTACACCACCAACACCGGGCTCGACGGTGTGCTCTACGAAGTGGGCACCGGCACGACCACCGCCGTCACCGCCGGGTTCGACGTCACCACCATCTCGCTCACCAGCGGCTCGTTCTTCGCGGGCAGCGGCGCGAACGGCTACTTCACCCTCGGCCAGCCCAACACTTCTGTCGGCTTCGCGGTCGACAACCTGAGCTTCTCGATCACGATGATCCGCGAGACTGCGACGGACCGTCAGTGGGTCATCGCCAATGGCGCGGTCGATGCGCTGGGTCTCGTGAACGTCGACAACGTGACCGCGACGCTGTCCAACGGCACGCTGGAGCTGGTGACCTCGCAACTGACCGACCCGAACGATGCGCTGAGCGCCAAGCTCGTCGTCTCCGAGATCGACAGCGTGGCGACAGGCGCGACCGCACCGCTGGCCAAAGTCTCGGGCGATGTGACGCTGGCCATCGGCGGCGAGGTTCTGATCGCGGGCGGGTTCAGCTTCACCAAAACTATCGTCAGCGGCCTGACCGGCGCGACCGACACGATCGGCGATCTGATGGTCTTCGGCTTCGACGCGGTCAAATTCTTCGCGGGCACCGGAGCGGTCTTCGATACGAGCGGCCCGGTCACCGTCGACACCACTAACGCCTTCGGCTTCTCGGTCACCAGCTTCACCGGCACCTTCGCGGTGCTGAGCTCGGGCGGCACCACCTATACCGGCATCGACTTCTCCTTCGCCAACGCGACCCCGGTCGGCATCACCGGGCTGACCGCCGAGGTTAGCAATGTCGCGGTGCAGGTCAACACGGCCTCGGGCGTCGCTACCCCGCTGAATTGGGACCAAGGCGCGCTGAGCGATGCCGGGCTTACGCTGAACGGTGCGCTCACCAAGGTCGAAGCCACCGCGACGCTGATCGTGAATGACGCGGTCTATGTCAGCGGCACCTTCGCGTTGGAAAGCTCGGCCAAGACCGGCGTGACCTTCGACGGCGCGACGGTGGACGGCGATTACTTCACGCTGTCGATCATCGGCGGGCGTCTCTTCGCGGGCGTCGGCGCCGAGGTCTCGGGCGGCAGCTACGATCTGACCAATGCGACCGGCTTCGAGATCCCGACCCTCGATCTGACGCTGGCGATGTTCACCGTGACCTCGGCAGGAGCGAACCTCGGCCAGAAGGTCACCGCGCTGGAACTCTCGACCGCGGCCACGCTGCACGGGATCACCGATGTGACCGCGACGGTCGATGCGCTCGACGTGACCTATGCGAGCATGGCCTTCGACTGGAGCCAGGTGGGCGGGCCGAGCTTCAGCTTCGACAGCACTTTCACGGGCTTCACCATCGATGTGCGCGCGGTCTTCACGGTCAAGAGCACCGTTCTGCTCGCGGGCGACATCTCGATCACGGTGACCAAGCAGACCATCGCCGCGGCGGATAATCCGCTTGGCACCGATCTGACCGATGCGCAGGTGATGACCTTCGCGCTGGCCGATGGCTACATCTTCGTGGGCAGCGGCGGCGGCTTCACCACCGATGGGAATGGCAAGGTCAACGGGCTGGACCGCGATCTTGAGAACAAGCTGATCGGCACCGGCTTCGGCGCGGAAGGGGTGCTGTTCGAATTCGCCTCGGTGAAGAATGTCGATGGCACGACCGGCGCCGTGCTGAACGCCTGGAGCGCGATCAAGCTCTATGTCGGCACCGTCGAAGTCGCGGGCATTCCGGGCTTCACCCTCGCGGTCAGCGATTTTGTGGTCGAGGTGAACGCCGCCGATGCGATGGTCGCGGTGAACCCGACCGTGATGACCTGGAAGGGGCTCGATCTCGGCGCGCCGCTCGCGCTGACCGATGCCACGAACGGCTTCGACAATACCGAGCGTTTCTTCATCGGCGCGACCATCGACGAGCTGAACATCTCGGATACCGTGCTGCTGACCGGCAGCTTCTCGGTCGAGAAGACGGCGGGCACTTCGGTCGGCGGCGTCACCGGCGATCTGCTCTACATCACGCTCACCGATCTGAGCCTCTTTGCGGGGGCGGGCGCCACGATCGGCGCAAGCGGGATCGACACCACGAATGCCATCGGCTTCTCAGCGGCGGGCGGCAATTTCTACATCGGCATCCTCACCACCAGCGACCCGATCCCGGTCAGCTATACCGGCGTGTCGGCGAGCCTCGCGAGCCTCGGTCTGGTGAATGTCGAAGGCGTGACGCTGGACCTTGCGAGCCTGAAAGTGCTCTACAACTCGGTCAGCGACACCACCCTCTCCAAGCTCGACTGGTCGAGCCTGACGGGTCTCGAAGAGGTGGCCGACACGGTGAGCCTCGCGGTGTCGGGCAAGCTGACGCTGGCGGTGGGCGATTTCGTCTATCTGCGCGCGAGCTTCGGGCTGAAGGCGATCGACGTGACGGCGCAGGCGGGCAGCACCGAGACGCTCGATCTCGTCGATATCACCACGGGCACGCTGACCTTTGTGACGCTCAGCGATGTCGAGTTCTTCGCGGGCACCGGCGCGTCGACCACCACCGATGAGGCGAACGGCACGACGACGCTGAACCTCTTGGGCGATGCCGCGGGTCTTTATGCGAATGGTGGCAATCTCGCGCTCGGTCTGCTGACCGACACGACGACCGGTGTGAAATATACCGGGGTGATCGGCTCGCTGAGCGCGCTGGAGGCCAAGGGTATCGACGCGGTCCAGATCAAGCTGTCGGGCATGTCTCTGGCCTCGAACTCGACCACTGCGCTGACCGGCCCGCGTCTCGACTGGTCGACTGTGAACGATACCGACGTGACCACGGCGCTTGGCGATCTGGGCCCGGGTGATCAGCTGGCGGTGTCCGGCACGCTGTCCGTCGAGATTGCCGAGACGGTCTTCGCGCTGGCGACCTTCAACTTCTCGGCCTCGACCGAGACGATCGACGACACCATCCAGGCGGCGATCACCGATGCGCAGGTCACGCGGCTGACCCTGACCAATGTGAACTTCTTCGCCGGTGTCGGCGGTGCCTTCGATGACGCCAATGCGCCCACCGCGATTGCCGATCAGGGCACGGGCTTCCTTGCCTCGGGCGGCACGCTCGAACTGATCGTCGTGAAAGAGAAGCTCGGCACCGCCACACCTCACAGCTGGAGCGCACTGTCGCTTTCGGTCGATTATGTCGGGATGCGCGGCCTGCCCAACGAGTTCGCGCTCGGGGTCACCGGTCTCTACTTCCGCATGAACACGGCCTCGATGGGCGCGACCAAGCTGAACTGGTCGGCCATTGTCGATCCGGCCGAGTACCCCGGTATCGCTCAGATCAATGCCGATACCGGCATCGCCTTCGGCGGCACGCTCGATCTGGCGCTCGACGGGTTCGTGCTGGTCTATGGCACGGTCGAAGGCTCGATCTCGACGGCCGATATCGACGATGGCGCAATCACCCTGACCGCCGCCGATATCACCAGCTTCAAGATCACCGGCGCGCAGATCTTCGTCGGCGCGGGCGGCGCATTTGACCGTGATGCGACCACGAACGAGGTGACCGGGCTGCTCGATCAGGGCACCGGCATCTATGCTTCGATGGAGGCGGGCGATGCCTTGGAATTCGCGCAGGTTACCCGCCTCGGCGTGCTGACCGATAATGCGGCGACGAATGACAACGATCCGGCTACGCAATGGGACAACGAGACCGTCACCATCGGCTGGACCGCCCTGCGCGTCACCGTCGCGAGCCTCGGCCTGCGCGGCATCGACGCCTTCCAGATCGCGCTGGCCGATCTCGCGGTCGACGGGAATTTCGCAGCCCTCGATGGCAGCTTCCTGAACTGGGCCTCGCTGGGCGCGGTCACCGGGCTCGACACGCTGAGCCTCGCGGATGCGACCGACGGTCTGACCCGCGACGACGGCTTCTCCGTCTCGGGCACCGTGTCGGAACTGAACGTGGCGGGCGTGATCGTCGCCTCGGGCAAGTTCGGCATCAAGAGCTTCGCGAGCGACATCATCGTGCCCTCGGGCGTGACGACCGAGACCGTGCTGGGTGCGAATATCCTGATCTTCACCCTGTCCGATCTGAACCTCTTCGCGGGTGTCGGCGGCGCGCTTCTGGGGGACGGCACGATCGACCCCGATCAGGGCACCGGCTTCGTGGCCGAGAACGCCTCGCTGCAACTGGTGCTGGTGAAGGAAGATCCGCTGAGCGTGACGCTTCCGGCAGTGCCGCGCAGCTGGACCGCCGTTGCGCTCGACGTAGCCACGGTGCGCCTGCAGGGTCTGCCCAACACGGTCACCGTGCAGGGCCTCGATCTCTATTTCGGCTTCAACGGCGCGGATGCGGTGAATGGCGAGCGGATCGACTGGGCCGCGACCGGCGTGACCGAGATCGGCAATCTTGCCTCTGTCGATCTGTTCGACGTGACCGAGATGGGCGCGAGCTTCAACATCGCTTTCGGTGGCTATGTCGAGTTCACCGTCGACGGCTTCGTCACCGTCGCGGGCACGATGGCGGGCCAGATCCTGACCGAGACGCTCGACGACGGCAACGGGCTGATCGTCGAGGGCGCGTCGGTGGTGACCTTCTCGCTGACCGGCGGCTATTTCTTCGCGGGGCAGGGCGGCGTGTTCACCCGCACCGATGGCAAGATCACGGATGTCAGCACGACCGAGGGTACCGGCATCTATGCGAACAACGTGGGCATCGAATTCGCCTCGGTCACCCAGACCGCCGACAATCCGCTGACGACAGGTGTGGTCGAGACCCGCACGGTCAAAAGTTGGTCGGCGATCCTAGTGACCTCGCAAAGCGTCGGCGTGACCGGCCTTACGGGCTTCACGCTGAAAATCTCCGATGTCGCGGTCGAAGCCAACTTCGGCTACACAGACCCGCTGAACGCGGCCAACAACTCGGTGATGAACTGGAAGGGCCTCGATCTGGGCCTGACGATCACCGACAGCACGGATGGCTATGACGCGACCGCGATCCTGTCGGTGACCGGCACGGTGTCGGAGCTGAACGTCGCGGGCGTCGTGATCGCGACGGGTACCTTCTCGATCAAGAGCCTGCTCGCCGATGTGGCGGTCGCCACCGCAATCGACGCCGATGGCACGCTGAGCGGGGCGAAGGTTCTGATCTTCACCCTGAGCGATCTGAACTTCTTCGCCGGTGTCGACGGTGTGCTCAAGAATGACGGCACGATCGACCCCGATCAGGGCATGGGCTTCGTGGCGCAGGGCGGCTCGATCGAGCTGGTGATGGTGTCGGAAGACCCCGCCACCGTGACCTCGCCCGCCGTGGCCCGCAGCTGGATGGCGCTGTCGCTGCGCGTCGATCAGCTGGGTCTGCAGGGGCTGCCGCTGACCGCGACGGTGAAGGACCTCTATTTCGCGATGAACGGCGCGGATGCGGACGGTAACAAGCTCGACTGGGGCGCGACCGGCGTCGATCAGATCAACGCGCTGGCCGATATCACCAATCTCGACGCGGGCTTCGGCATCGAATTCGGCGCCTATGTCGAATTGCAGATCGAAGGGGCGATCCTGCTGGCGGGCGGTCTGTCGGGTGTGATCCGCGATCTCACCGTCGACGATCCGCAGGGTGGCACGATTAGCGCCAAGGCCTTCTCCTTCTCGATCGACGGCGCCTATGTCTTCGTCGGCGCGGGCGGCGAGTTCACCTATGACGAATTCGACCGGGTCGACGCGGTCGCCAATGCGGGCACGGGCTTCGCGGCTGAAGGACTCGCTTTCGACCTGATCTCGGTGACCGAGGTGGTCGATCTTCAGGCCAACCCGAGCGCCGTCGCGCGCAGCTGGACCGC
This sequence comes from Thioclava sp. F36-6, assembly GCF_002020305.1. Lineage (NCBI taxonomy): Bacteria > Pseudomonadati > Pseudomonadota > Alphaproteobacteria > Rhodobacterales > Paracoccaceae > Thioclava > Thioclava sp. F36-6. The sequence continues at coordinate 945,843 of NZ_MPZX01000001.1, forward strand.
GATGTCCGCCCATGCCGACACGATCTCGCCGCGCGGGCTGCCGCAGGGGCTGGAGCTGACGGTGAATTCGCTCGACTTCACGCTGAACGGGCGCGACGCGACCAATAGTGATCAACTCGACTGGGCACCGATCATTCAGGATCTGGGCGTCGATGCGGTCGCTCCCGAAGACGGCACGGATCTGGTGATCTCGGGCGGTCTGGATTTGGATATCTTCGGCTTCGTCACCGGCTCGGCCACCTTTGACATCGTGATGCGCAACCAGATCGAGGCAGAGCTGGACAGCACCTCCGACGGTCTCGAGAACGCAAGCCTCATGCTGATCGGCCTGCATGTCGAGAACCTCTTCGTCGGCCAGCCCGGCGGTGTGGGCCTGTCGGTGGCTTCCGCCGATATCGCGCTTGCGCTGATCAAGGCGACCCCGCCTGCAAACAGCACGTTGCCCTTGACCACCACGCCCTCGGCGACGGCGGTGCTGGGCAATATCCAAGGCGGCACGCTCGCCGGTCTGCCCGAGGGGATGGAGCTGACGGTCAACGCCTTCTCGCTCGACTACTACGCGACGAAGCCCGCCGGGAACGACACCACGACCTTCTTCAACTGGAATTCGATCGGTCTGGACGGCACGCCCGCGCAGGGCGATCCCGCGAACGACCCTGCGGGTCCGGTCTCCTTCACCTATGGCCCGAATGACGAGGTGGTCACGTTCGACGCCAGCGCAGACCGCACGCAGGTCGTGGGCTACCTGACGCTCAACGCCTTCGGCTTCGTCGATGTGGGCGCGAAGTTTACGCTCTCGCAGGATATCGTCGATGTGGACGTGAACCACGACGGCACTTTCGACATCGCGACCGACATGAACGATGCGGTGCTGACCCGGATCAGCCTGAGCATCGATCCCGCCGACGAGGCCGCGAATGGCGGCGACGCCCCGGCCGATTACGAGGCGAAGTTCTTCATCGGTATCCCGGACGGCCCCGGTATCACCATCGCGAGCGCCGATATTCTGCTCGCTTCGATCAAGGCGGCCAATCCGCTCACCGATACCCGCGCCTTCACCGCGCTCAAGGCCGATATCGCCTCGGCCTCGCTGACCGGGGTCGATCTGGTGGATATCACGCTCGACACGCTGTCGCTCGAGATGAACAAGGCCAATGATGCGAGTGGCGTGATCGACGTGCTCGATTGGGGTCAGTCGATCAATCTCGACTCGACCGAATGGAGCGACACCGCCACCGGCCTCACCGGTCAGGACCTGCTCGCCGCGACGAATGGCAATGACGTCGACCCGGCCACCACTGACACGGTCCTCGACATGAACCAGTCGGGCTTCTCGCTCTTCGCGGGTGCCACGATCGTCATCGAAAACTTCGTCCATATCGAAGGCCAGATCACGCTGACCAAGACCGACAAGGTCGCAGCCCGTATGGTCGGCTCGACCACCTCCTTCGAGGCTTCGGTTCTGTCGATCGGTATCTCGGATGCAGTGGTCTTCGCAGGGGTCGGCACGCCGACGATCACGAATGGCGAGGTCGATGCTACCTCCGACGCGACGGGCGTGGCGCTCTCGCTGCAGCGCATGGGCCTGCATATCGTCAAGGAAATGCCGCTCGACCCGGCGAACCCGACCGCGACCCCGCTCAAGAGCTGGATGGTCGTGAAAGCGACGGGCGGGGCCTCGCTGATCGGCGTCGACAATGTCACGGTCGATGGCTCGCTCACGCTGATCATGAACCGCGGCGGCAACGAGACGACGCCCTACAACACGCTCGACTTCACCTATGGCGGTGTGGGCGGCACCTGGGACATCACGGTCGGCGCCGAGACGATCACCTTTGACGAGCTGACCGTGGCGACGCTGGAAGTGTCGGGCTCGCTCACCATCGGCTTCGACTCCTATGTGTTCATCCAGGGCGAGTTCGCCTTCACCCAGTCGAGCGAGATTTATTCCGCCCTCGTCGCGGGCACGAGCACGAGCCGCAATCTCAAGGCGGTGACGGTCGGTGCGCAGCATGTGAAAATCTTCGTCGGCACCGGCTACGACCTGACCAAGGCCTTCGGCGATCAGGGCGATGCGGTCGGTCTGAAGATCACGGACGCCTATCTCGCGCTCGCGATGTTCAAGACGGTCGACGCGAATGGCGTGGCGCTGGCTGCGACCGATCCGGCGGCGGCCTCCTATATGGCGCTGAAAGCCGGTGGCACGGTCGAGCTGGTGGGCATCGACGGGGTCACCCTCTCGGGCTACGGGCTCGAGGTCGAGCTGAACCAGGGCAAGCTCCTGAGCACGCAAGCCAAGGAAGCGCTGAACCTCGCGAGCTTCGACGGCGGCGGCTTCGACGTGAAGGTGAGCGATACCGACACCGTTACGCTGGATGCCAATGGCGCGATCCTTGCAGCGTCCGGCTTCGTGGTGCTGGGCTTCGAGGATTACGTCTTCCTTGCGGGGCAGGTGGCCTTCCAGAAGGGCACGACCCTGACCGTCGGCACGGCGCCGAACCAGAAGACCTTCGCCGCGACCGAAATTTCGGGCGATGGCATTAGCGCCTTCGTTGGCACCGGCGGGCCGTATTTCGAGGTCGATACCTCGGGCGACACCCCGGTCGTGCAGCCGATGACCGATACCTCGGGCGCGCAGGGTCTGGTCCTGACCAACTTCTCCTTCCGTCTCGCCATGCTGAGCCAAGTCGATGCCAATGGCGTCGCGGTGGTGGGCGGCGAGAAATACACCGCGCTCTACGCTTCGATCGAAGAGGTCGCGCTTGCCGGAATTCCGGGCGTCGCGATCAGTGCGAGCGGCGTCGAGCTCAAGCTCAACCAAGGCAAGTCGGGCACCGCGGGAGCGGGCGCCCAGACGATCCTCACGGGCTTCGACTTTACGGAGGTGACGGGCCTCGACCCCGGTGCCACGACCTTTGCAGATATGACCCCGCTTCAGGCGTTCTACAGCCTTGGCTATGCGGGCACTTTCCTTTCGGTCTCGGCTTATGGAGATCCGGTGGGAACGGGGATCGAGCTTCTCGTGAACCTCTCGGGCGATACGCCCACCAGCGCAGACGATGCCGACTTTGCCTTCTCCGGCGATCTGTCCTTCGAAAAGACCACCAGCGCGACGGGCGCGGTCTACTCGAAAATCTCGCTGACCGACATCACCCTGACATTCGGCGATTATGAATTCACCGGCGACGCGCTGCTCTATCTGATGCCGCAGGGCATGGCGGGCAGCTTCTCGGTCACGCTTCCCGATATCGCATTCGACGACGGCACCAATGCCTACCAGATCGGCAATGGCACGACGGCGACGCTCGAGATCAATACCTCCATTCAGGCGGTCTATGTCGAGTTCGCGAATGGCGATATCCTAGATCTGCCGCGCGGCCAGTTCCTGCGGGTCGAAGTCGAGAACGCCGCCTTCTATGTCGACTTCAACGCGACCGATACCGACAATGACGGCACGCTCGATGTGGGCGCCTCGCCGGAGATCAGCCTGACCGGCACGTTGATGTTCTCGCAGCTGACGACCGGGATTGCGCCGAACCAGACCAAGCGCATGACCATCGCCTTCACCGGGGTCACGGGCGGCTATACGGACTCGAACGGAGACGGCTTCACCATCGAAGACGCGAAGGGCGTGATCCTGATCTATTCGGGCTCGGCCACGCTGTCGCAGAACGGCATCGCCGCGCAGATCGAGGCGAGCGCGCAAGGTTCGGCTGCAGGCTTCGAGGTCTCGGCGAGCGCGATCATCCGCATCAACACCACTTCGCGCACCGATATCTACGAAGAGGTCGATGTGGGCGACGCGACCTACATTCTCGATTTCCAGGGTCAGGCCAATGTGAACCAGATCGCGCTGGCCGAGGTGAAGCTGAGCTACGAGCCTTACTTCACCATCGAAGGCAGCCTGAGCGACATTCTCCCGGCGGAACTGCCGGCGGGTGCCACAAGCGGCAAGATGGGCCGCAATATCTCGATCTTCCTCGGCGATGCGGGCGATCCGAACGATCCCAATGACGATATCGGCCTGCTGATCTCGAACACCACGATCGCGATCTTCGAATTCGGAACCTCCGCCAACCGCAAATTCGCGGTCTATGCGAAGGGCGAGGTTCAGGCGCTGGGCATTCCGGGGCTCAATATCTCGGGCACGGTCGAAGTGTGGCTCAACACCTCGGGCACCGCTTTCTCGACCACCGTGACCGGCTTCCCGCTGCTCGAAGGCGGCACCTCGGCGACCCCGGTCGCGATCACCTTCGCCGCCCCGCAGATGGAGCGCGTGAAAGGCTCGGTTGAGATCAGCTTCGGCGTGGCCGAGACCGGCGATCTGCTGGTGATCAGCTCCAACGACGTTCTGTTCAACAAGACGCCCGATGGCCGGATCTCGGTCGACGCGCCCGAGACCTCGATCACGGTGACGCCGCCGGGCGCCGACAGCTTCGGTATCGAAGGCGCGGCCCAGTTCAGCTTCGGCGGCGCGACCGGCTTCCAGCTGACCGATATGCGGGTGACGGGCTACACGCTCTTTGGCGAGACCGTCTCGGTGACGCCGACGACGAACCTGCGCCCGCTGACCGCCGATATCGCCTCGCCGCTCAATGGCCAGATCATCAATCTCGACGGCTTCACCTATATCGACGTCACCTTCTACAATACCAACCGTCTGGATGCGGATGCCTACCCGGCCTATCCGCTGGGCATCGACCCGGACTCGATCACCGATATCGACCCCGAGTTCACGATCACCGCGCGCTATGGCGACACGACGGCGGCGATCACGGTCGATGGGGCAGGGGTGCTGGTCGAAGGCACGGCGCGCCCGACCTATCGCTACCAGATCACCACGCCTGTGAGCCTGTCGGCGAACACCACCTATGAGGTGCAGTTCCTCGCCAACTCCTGGCGCGATGCCGCCGGTGCGCAAAGTGCCGCCGAATACGAGCGCTTCACGATCCGCAAGACGCCGGTTCAGAACCCGCCTGCGGCGAACCCGGCGACCGATCCGCAGGATCTGACCACGATCACCGCCGCGCCCTCGATTGAGCTCGCCTCGCCCTTCAATGGCGCGGTGGTCGACAAGTCGATGCTGAACTCGAAGGGCTATATCGACGTCACCTTCGTGCTGCCCAATGGCGAGATTCTCGACGCAAGCTCGATCAATGGCGACGAGATCCGCTTCGTGCGCACGGGCGGCGCGTCGAACGTCAACCTGCTGACGAACACCAACGGCACCTACACGGTCGAGAAGATCGGCAAGACCACCTATCGCTATTACGTCTTTGCCGAGCCGCCCGCCGCGAGCGCCACCGGCACGGGTGTGGTCGGCACGCCGACCTCGACCTCGACCTCGCAGGCCAACCCGGCCTTCAACGTGGGCGATGTGCAGGTCGAGTTCATCACCGGCACCTGGAAATACACCGATCGCGGCACTGATCTGAACAGCACCGCCGACGATGTCGTCTACTGGTTCGGAGGCGAGAACGGCTCGGTCGCGTCGCCCGCGAAGACAACCGCCTATGTGCAGATCTTCAAGGTGCAGGAACTGCCGGCCGCCGAGGCCGCGACCCCGATCAAGGTCGGTCCGGTCTCGATCCTCGCGCCGAAGGTCGGCCTCGCGAAGCTCGGCTTCAAGGACGGCCTGCTGGTCCTGACGATCTCGGTCGGAGCGGAAAGCGCCTCGCTCGCCTTCGGTGGCACCGCGACCCAAAATGCCGACGGCACTCAGACCAATAGCGGTGGCACTCAGATCACCCTGACCAACCTGCTGGTGAAGTTCGATATCGGCATCGACGTGATGGGCGTGATCTCGGGCGGCGGCGACGATCCGGTCGTCTCGCTCACCGGCAAATGGTCGATCACGGCCGACAAATTGGTCGGTTCGATCCCCGACGTGGTCCTCTTCGAGGCCGACCGCATCAAGGTCGAATACGATCCTTCCTGGACGGCGCCCGAAACCCCGGTCGCGGGCACGCCGGAAGGCGCGGGTCAGGAGATCATCAAGATCGACACCATCAAGGTCACCTTCCCGAAATTCGGCATTGCGGGCCAGATCACGACCTTTGAGGGCGTGCGCGGTCTCACGATCTACGACAACGGCTTCCGCATCGGGCGCGGCGAGATCATCTATTCGGGCACCGGTGCGGGCTCGGGCACCGGCACGGGCGCGGTCCAGCGCACCGACGGCGCGATGGGCAAGATCAAGTTCGGCTCGATCCTCGAATTTGACGACCTGCGCATCGGCGTCACCGATTTCTCGCTGATCTTCGGTCAGGACGTGACCTTCGACGGCACGATCTATGTCGGCTCTGGCGGGGCGACCTTCGCGCCGGGCAAGGCGATCAACGCCAAGGTCACCGACCGCGTCTCGGGCGAGGACGTGAACGACACGCTCGCGCTGAAGGCCGGCCTGACCTTCACCGATGGTGTGGTCGACGGCTTCATCTTCGAGCTCGACACGTTCGAGATCAATATCGGCTCGGTCCTCAAGCTGAAGGGTGTGGGCCTGTCGCTCGATACCGGGGCAGCCGATGACGAGGAGCTGATCAGCTTCGTCTCGATCGGCGCGGAACTGAAGATCGGCTCGCTGAACCTCTCGGGCGAGGCGCGCCAGTTCGCCTTCCTCGGCGACGGCACTTTCGTCACCAAGCAGGGCTTCGGCGTCTTCATCGGCGTGGGTGGGGCCTCGGGCGCGAACTTCAAATGGCCGAGCTGGCTGCCGATCAAGATCACCGAGATCGGCGTGCAATGGCCCGACATTCAGGCCGACCCGAGCGATTTCGTCCTCACCTTGTCGGCGTCGATCACCGGGCTGCAGGGCTATGACGGGCTGACCTTCGAGGGCACGGTCGAGGGCATCCGCATCGATGTGGGCCTGCTGCTGGAAGGCAAGTTCCCGATCATCGGCATCGACTCGATCGGCGTGAAAATCGGCGGCAACGCCTTCGGCGGCGAGATCGAGGGCGCGCTGATCGGCGGCATCATTCGGATCGGCGAGGGCAATCAGGTACTCTCCACCTTCGACCTTACGAGCCCGGTGAAAGACCGCGTCTTCTTCATCGGCGTCGAGGCGGGCTTCTCCTTCTCGGGTCTGGGCGGCTTCACGATCCGCTTCGCACTGTCGGAACTGGGACCGCTCGGCGTGCTGGTCTCGGGCTCGGTGCCGGGCGGCATCCTGCTCGAGCCGAATTCGGGTCTCGCGATCAACGACTTCACCGGCGGCGTGGACTTCTTCAAGTCGCTGCCCGACATCACCGATCCCGACGAGCTCAACGGCCCCGATTTCGCGCTGCCGCTGAACGTGTCGATCGACGACTGGCTGAACTCGGTGCAGCAGCAGGTCGTGAACCAGTATATCGCGATCCAGAACGGCTCGGCGGCGGGCGGCGGGTTCGCGGCGGCCTTCACCTCGCCGATGATCATCACCGGCTCGGCCAAGCTATATTCGATCTACACCTCGCAGGCCGTGTTCAACGGTCAGGTCACGATCAAGATCTCGACCGATGGCAAGATCCTCGTGATCGGCCAGCTGAACTTCGCAGCCGACAACCTGTCGCTCTCGGCACGGCTCTACGCGAACCTGTCGAAGATCGCGTCCGGCGAGGCGACGATCCTTCTGCTGGTGAAGATCCCCGATCAGGTCGATCTGCTGACGATCAAGGGCTCGCTGCAATTCGGCTTTAAGGACATCCTCGGCGAGGCGACGCAATTCGCCGTGGTCGAGGAACAGGCCGCGACGCCAACGCAACGCCTCGACGGGCCCAGCAATGGCGGCGTGACCGGCGTCGGCAACTTCAACGAGCGCGCCTATATCGACATCACCTTCCCCACGGTGAACGGTGCGACGGTGGATGCGGCTTCGGTCTTCGACCTGACGCCCGAGATCGAGATCACCGGCGGCGATTTCACCCTCGACAACACGCAGGCCCCGGCGCAGGTCAGTGACGACACGTTCCGCTTCTGGCTGACCGGCACGGGGGATGTGAACTCGGTGACCTACACCTTCCTGTTCCAGTCCTGGTCCTACACCGAGACCGCAACGAACCAGACCGTCTATGCGGATGAGGACAACACGACCCAAAGCGGCGACCCGGCTGTCGCGGGCCCGTGGGTCGATATCAAGTTCATCGCCGAGATCGGTGGCGAGATCACCGCCGAGACGCTGGCCGCGATCGCGACCAATGCGGTGGCGCCGTTCAAGCTGTTCAACGACAATGGCGACGAGATCGACATCCTCGGCGCCATCGCGATCGGCGGCGGCAAGGTGCGTTACTTCATCGACACTTCCGATCCCGACCTCACGAACAACCAGCTCGCCGTCGGCGACTACACCGTGCGTTTCACCGCCGATACCTGGGCGAATAACGACAGCCAGACCGGCAAGAACAACACCGCGACCGCGGATGCCGTGTTCTCGGTGGTCGAGCCTGAAGCCTCGCTCAGCGCGCCCTATCAGCTCGATGGTGACGGCTACACGGTCGACGTGAACCTCGCCAATGCCGATCAGCGCATTATCGTGACCTTCGATCCCGCAGGCAGCGGCTCGCTCGATTACGACTCGATCCTCGATACGAATGACGAGTTCACCCTGACGCGCACCGGTGCTGCGGATGGCTCCACGGTGAATACGGCCGTCGGACTCTCGGATACGCCGGTTCCGGTCGCGATGTTCATGAACGAGGACGGCACCGCGAGCCTGAAGACGCTCGGTCTCGATGCCGAAGGCCGGATCGTCGCCTCCGACAGCGCGGACTATGACCATCCCCTGCCGACGGGGGCGGAACTCTATGCGCTCCTGAAGAAAGAGGGCATCACCCAATTCGCCTATGCCATTACCACCGCGAATTTCGACTTCGCGCCGGGCACCTACACGCTCACCTTCACCGGGGCTTGGGCCGATGCGGCGGGTAATACGGGCGCAACCGGGGACAAAGTGATCACCGTCGAAGGCGCGACCGCGATCATGGTCGATCCGGGCGCAGGCGCTGCGATCGACGTGAGCCTCCTCAACGGCCGCAACTATATCGACATCGAGTTCCCGAACGTGCCCGACAGCGATTTCGTCTATGACGCGGCCTCGATCACCGATGGCGGGGCGGAGTTCACGCTGAGCGGCGCGGGCCGCGGCACGGTGCAGATCGACAATGGTGTGGCCCCGGTCCGCGTGGGCGGCACCGACGCGGCCCCGATCTATCGCTACTGGCTGACCGGCAGCTTCGACAGCAGCCAGACCTATGGCGATGTGACCATCGCGGCGGTCGAGCAGGGCTGGTCCTACCGCTATTCCGACAGCGCGAACCCGACCACCGACCCGGCGATCAAGAGCGGCGAGGACGGGCTTGGCGTGGTCGCCAATCTCGAGATCAGCGAAGGCTCGGTTGAGATCACCTTCACCAATATTCCGGCGGGCTACACGCTCGACCCGGCTTCGGTGCTCGACCTCGCCGCCGAGTTCACCGTGCAGACCGATACTGTAGAGACTTCGCGCCTGAGCGGCGGCACCTTCCGTGTCGAGCTGGGCGAGGGCGCGCCGGCCCTGCTGCAAAACGACCCGAACGATCCGACGAAGATCTCCTTCATCTACTCGCTGCAGACCTTCATCGATGAGGGCAACCCGGCGGAGCCCGCCTCGCTCACTGGCGAACTCTACCCGCAGACGATCACGCTGGAGTTGGACATCACGTCGATCTCCTTCTTCTCGACCGCGGCGCTGAGCGCCCCGAGCATCGTAGTCAAGAGTGGCTCGACCTACTCCGCCGCCAACGACGCCGCGAACCTGCCGGGCGACCGCACCTATTTCGACATCGCGCTGAGCGGGGCATACGGCGAGGACATCACCGATCAACTGGCGATCGGCGACGTGACCGTGACCGGCCTGACCATCACCGAGCTGATGGATATGGGTGGCACGATCCGCGTCTTCGCAGACGGCTCGCTCGGCATCGGCAGCCATGACGTGACGCTGGCCGCGAACAGCTTCGGCGATGCGGCCAAGAACCGCGTCCAGACGCTGTCCTTCACCGTCTCTGGCCCGCAGGGTGATCTGGTCGATCCGGCGAATGAGGGCAGCACGGGGCTCGGCGATGTGAATGGCCGCGGCTATGTCGATCTGCATTTCGAGCGCGCGGTGGGCGGCGCGCTCGATGTGGGCTCGATCACCGATCTCGCCCCGGAATTCGCCTTCGGCGGCAGCGGCTCGATCACCTTCGACGACACGCTGGCCCCGGTCTGGCTGAACCCGCAGGCGACCTCGGGCGACTATATCTTCCGCTACTTCACCACCGGCGCTGCTGCGGCCGACACCACGATCTCGCGCATCGCGACTTTCGAGGATCAGCCGACCGTTCTGCGCGCCGATGGCACGGCCGACGATGCGACCGGCCCGGTCTCCTTCGATGCGAGCACCCTCTCGGTCGCCTTCCTCGACGTGCGCTACACGCCGACCTATGGCGACGAGATCGACTTCGGCACGCTGGGCGACGAGATCAGCTTCTCGGGCACCGGCGCGAATGGCGTCACCGTTTCCTCGGCTCTGATCGTGGGCGACGGGCTGACCGTGCGCTACTTCCTCACCGGCAAGTTCACCGCCGGCACCGTTCAGGTCGATTACGCCGCAGCCAGCTTCGGCTCGGGAAGCTACGACAACGACGCGAAGACCCAGAGCTTCCGCCTCGTCCAGCTTGGTGCGAGCCTGACCGACCCGGTCGAAGGCGCTTCGGTGGGGCAGGCGCCCTTGAACGAGCGCGGCTTCATCGACGTCACCTTCGAGCTGCCGAGCTATGCCACCGGCGTCGATCTCGAGAGCATCACCGATGCCGGTGCCGAGGTGATCCTGAGCGCGACCGGCTACACGATCGAAGTAGATGATAGCCAGGCGCCGACCTACATGGGCGACGATGCGAACGGCAATCCGATCTTCCGCATCTGGTATCTCGGCGACTTCGCGGGCTCGAACCTCGACGACAATGTCTCGGTCGAGTTCATCTCGGGCAGCTTCGACTGGATCGGCACCGATGGCGGCACGATCAAGGCGATTACCGCGACCAACAGCGAAGATCTGGTGGTCACGACCGGCAAGATCGGTCTGGGCGCCAGCGCGCCGACGGCGACCTATGTGGCGCTGTCGCTCGGCACGAGCCAGACGCTGACCGATAGCAGCCTCGCGACCACGGACTTCACGCTGACCGATATCGACGGCAACTCGATCACGATCACCGGGATCCAAGCCCGTGGTCCCCCAGGCGAGTTCGCTGTGACCTTCGACTCCGCCGACGCCGCCGACGGCGCGGTGCTGACCCTGACCTATGCGGCGGGCGCATGGACCTACGGGGCCGCTGCCTCCGAGGCGATCGATCCGACGACGCTCTCGATCAAGCCCACCGACACCGCTTCCTATATCGACATCACCTTCGACACGCTGGGCGATCCGAGCCTCAACGCGCTCTACGCGATCGACGCGGCCACGATCGACGGCGACGAGTTCACCCTTGGCGGGGCAGGCGGGGCCAATCTCGATCTGCTCGACCTCACCCCGACCGACATGGGTGACGGCACCTTCCGCTACTATGTCTCGCGCGAATTCGGCCTCGGCACGGTCACGGTTTCCTTCAACGAGGGCAGCTGGTCCGACCTGCAGGGCAACGAAGGCGGCGCGAGCCAGCAGAGCTTCCGCGTCATCGACCAGATGCAGGAGGGCGGCCAGCCCGGCGAGGATGCCGACCCGGCCACCACCCGCGTCTTCTTCATCCGCGTCTCGGGCTCGATCACGCTGAATTCGGCGGGCATCGTCGACGAGCCGCTCGTCGAACTGCGCGCGCAGGCCGAACTGACCTTCGGCGATTACATCAAGGCCGACGGCTCCAAGGTCTTCCGCTTCGCGCTCGAAGCCTCGGGCACAATCACGGTCTACAAGCTCGGCAATATCGGCTCGGCGGCGGCACGCTTCGTGCTGGAGACCGGCGGTATGTCGAGCGGCCTGCCGCAGTTCTGGGGCGTGGCCACCATCCAGCCGAACTTCGAAGCGCTCAACGAATATGGCGTCTGGATCAAGGGCAACGCGACCCTGATGATCAACATGTCGGGCGAAGACAAGGTCGAGACCCTGTCGCTCGAAGGCATCCTCGGCGATCAGCTCGAGCGCATCTCGGGCGGCGACGACGACACGGTGGCCGTGGCCGATCTCGGCGCGCTGCCGAGCCAGGCCAATGAGGGCTTCTACGAGAAGCAGGCCGTCAGCACGCAAGTGCGCGCCACCTTCGCGGAATTCGGCGTCACGCTCAGCTCGGAAGCCAAGATCGAGCTGGTGCGCGAGCTGAACACCCAGTCGCGCTGGCGGATTACGGACGGCGCGAAGAAGTACTTCATCGAGAGCCTCGACGGCACCGCGACGCTGCATTCCGAAGAGCAGACCTACGAGCTGACGCGCAACTCGGTCGTCTTCTATATCGGCGGCGCGATCAAGCTGACCGATCAGAACGCGAACGACCCGGATGTCGACACGAGCGTCAACGTCTATGCCGAGCTGACCGGCGCCTTCTACCTGAAGATTTCGCAAGACCGGGTCGAGGTCTTCGTCGCGGCCGGCGCCAATGTCTTCAACGTGATTTCTGGTCAGGCGGTCGGTCTGCTGATCATCGACTTCGGCACCGCCCCGGGCAGCGCCTTCGGCGTCGCGGGTAGCCTGTCGCTCGAGGTGAGCGTGGGCGATGCCGGCGGCGAGAATACGGACGCGGCGAACAATGCCGGCAGCTTCGGCAATATCGCGGAAGACGTCTTCCGCTTCGAGGCCGAGGTCATGGTCCTCTTCAACACCACCGGCATCACCCAGACCTTCGATGTGCCCGACGCGCTCGTGCCGTTCCTGCCGCCGAATGTTCCGACGACTTTCGAGATCTTCGAGCGTCCGCCGATCCTCGGACAGAACGAACGGGACATGACCAAGGATGCGGGCCCCTATTTCGTGGTCCAGATCAGCGGCTCGGTGACGCTCTTCGACTCGGTCACACTCAACGGCTTCCTGTCCGTCACGGGCACCGGCGACTCCCTGACGATCCAGGGGACGGTTTCCGGCCGGATCGCGAATTTCGGCGCGGTCGAGGGGATGCTCTATCTCGAGGCGAATATCGGCGCGAGCGATCCGGGCGTGGTCGGGCGGGCGCAGCTGTCGCTGGTCGGCGGGTTGGAGCTTCCGGGCGTCAGCCTCGGCGGGTCGCTCTCGATTATGCTCGAATTCAACACCTACGCGACGACGCAGGATCGCTACACGATCGTCACGCAGGGCGAATATAATGATCTTGTCGCCAACGGAGATGCGACCGCCAACACTGACGGCACCTTCTATTACGGCACGATCTCGGTCGAGAACGGGCTGTTCCTGAAGGTCACCGGCACGCTGGTCGTCTCGGATGTGATCGAACTGACGGGCGTCTTCACCTTCCGTATCGGCACCGCGCCCGATTTCGAACTGGTCGCGACGCTGGATGTGCAGGCGAAGCTCGTGGGCGTGGCCGAATTCGGTCTGACCGGCGGTCTCGTGATCGCGGATGGCGGGCTGGTGATCTATGCCGAGATCGATCTCAACATCGACCTCGCAACCGTCATCACCGTGACTGGCAACGCGACCTTCCAGCTCAACACCTTCTCCAGCGCGCGCACTCTGGAGATCCCGACCATCAATGCCAGCGGGCAGGAGAGCACGATCTCGGTCACCGTGGCCTCGGGCTTCAGCCTCGAGATCGTGGGCTCGGTCAACTTCGTTGGCCTCGCGACCGCCTCGGGCCGCGTCTATATCGGCCTCAATGCCAGCGAGTTCCGCGTCGAGTTCGATGTGACCTTCGGCCTAGCCGGGCTCAACATCTCGGCCGCAGGCGGCGCGGTGCTGTTCTTCAACGCCTCCACTGGCGAGCTCGACGGCCTCGCGCTGCTTCTGGATGTCAGCATCAACGCCAATATCGCGCTGGTGATCGACATCGAAGCCAGCGGGAAACTGATGCTGAACACCGTCAATCGCGACGTGACGATCTCGGGCCGCGTGCTGGAGCGCAACTCCTTCGTGCTCGATCTCAGCGGCAAGGTCGAGTTCCTGAAGGTTCTCAAATTCGAAGCGGGCTTCCGGATCGAGGTCACGGACAACGCCTGGCGCGTGGACTTCAACGCGAGCATGGACTTCTTCGGTCTCGCCACGATGAGCGTGAACGGCTGGTTCAACTCGAAGGGCTATTTCGACCTCTCGCTGAGCGGTCGCCTCGTGCTGGGCTCGAATAGCTTCGGCCTGACGGGCAACTTCTCGATCCGGGTCTATTACCTCTTCGACGATGCGGCGGATGTCTACAAGCTCGGTGTGTCGGGCTCGGCCTCGGTGTCGCTGCGCGCCTTCAACATCAGCTGGGCCACGGTTTCGATCAGCTTCTCGGCCACGGCGACCGGCACCGGCCGCGTGCCGATCGTGATCTCGGCCAGTGCGAGCGTGAAGGTGCTCTTCGTGAAGGTCTCGGTGAGCATGTCCTTCACCGTGGGCTATGTCGAATTCCCGACCCCGATCTATCTCGCGGGCGATCTGAACGGCGACACCAATTCGGGCACCTACAAGGATTGGGATGACACCTCCACGATCCTCGTGCTGAACATGGGCGACGCGAATACCAAGCGCGGTATCGGCGAAGCGACAGAGGGCGAGACCTATATCATCGAGGCGGTCACCCCGGTCGTGAACGGCGCGCAGACGATCCGCGTGATCTATTCGGGCCGCGAGCAGGTCTTCGAGCACGTCCACGAAATCCGCGGTTATGGCGGCACCGGCGACGACCTGCTGGTCGTGCGCGACGGCGTCGCCGTGCCGATCCTCTTCGTGGGCGGCGCAGGTGTCGATACCGTGGCCTACGAGGGCGACGGTCAGGTTACGATCAACTCGGCCTCCGAGGGCGGCACTGCGGGCGATCTGGGCGATCAGATCAGCATCGGCAGCGGCGTCGCGGTCGGCTCGATCATCTACGGCTCGGGCGCGAATGACCGGATCGTCTCGGACGCGCTGGTGCCGATCACCATCTACGCGCTCGGCGGCGATGACGTGGTGCTGCAAAACGGCACGGGCGTCGCCACGATCTACGGCGGCACCGGCGCGGACCGCCTGATCGGCGGCGCGGCGGCGGATGTGATCAACGGCGAGGGCGGGGCGGACGAGATCGACGGTCGCGGCGGCGCGAACACGATCAACGGCGGCGGCGACAATGACCGCATCTTCCGCAGCCTCGCCTCCGACGGCGTCGAGGTGATCAACGGTGGCGGCGGCACCGACACGATCCTGCTTTATGGCACCGCGAACCCCGACACGGTCACGATCGGCCAGAAGCCCTCTGACTCCGGCATTCTGCAGGCGCTCGACGCCGATGGCAGCGGCTTCGAGGCCGACGGGGTCGAGGGGCTGATCATCCATCTGCTCGGCGGCACCGATACGCTGACGGTCAATCCGCTCGGCCAGACCGATCTCAACACGATGCGGATCGACGACGATCTGGTCGTGGAATCCGCCGATCCCGCGAAGGATGTGGCCGAGATCGACGGCGCGAGCGACGGCGTGGCCGATGCGGTGATCTTCAACGGCACCAGCGGCGTCGACACCTTCACGCTGAAAGCGGGCGCGGTGGCCGATCAGGAATTCATCCTCGTCGCCGCCTGGTCGACCGGCACCGTGACCGTCACCTTCGACGACACGATCCGCGCCAAGGGCGACACGCTGCGCATCTCGGCGGCGGGCGGCAATGACAAGATCACTGCGGGCCCGGCCGTGGCGGCAGGCGATCCGACCAACGCGGCCCCGCTGACCCATGACCTGATCGCGCTGACGCTGGAGGGGCAGGGCGGCAACGACCGGATCATCGGCTCGATCTTCAACGACGTGATCGATGGCGGCGCGGGCTCGGATACCGTGACGGGCGGCGAAGGGCTCGATGTCTTCCGCGACACCGACGAGGCGAACGAGACCGACACGCTGATCGAGGTCTTCGCGGGCGAGGATATGGGCCTCTACGAGAACCTGTTCCTCGTCGGCAAAGTCTTCCAGGCGGACGGCTCCACAGCCTATGCGGACGGCACGACCGATGGCGCGATGGTGCCGGGCGACGCCGATCTGTGGAGCGCCTCCGGTATTGGCGCGGGCGAGACCACGGTGGAGCGTCTGAACGGTATCTTCGAGGCGGTCGATCTGACCGGCGGCGACGGCGTCAACAACACCTTCGTCGTCAACGACCTGAGCGGCTCGGTGACGGTGGGCGGTCTCGCGATCGGCGTCAGCGCCTTCAACGGCACCGTGACGCTCGACAATGCGGGCTCGGATGCGAGCGGCGATCTGGAGCATTACATCATCGCGGCTCCGCTCGGTTCGGGCTTCACCGTTCATATCACCGACAGCAGCACCACCGACGTGGACAAGCTGGTCTATCTGGGCTCGCAGGGCGACGATTATGTCGCGATGTCGGTGGGCCTGATGGCCGCCTCGCGCTACACCAATGCGGCTGGCAAGGTGCTGGGCGCGGCTGCCGTCAGCATCGATCACACCAATCTCGACGTGATCGAAGTCGATACCCGCGAAGGCGCCGACGTGATCGCGGTCACCGCGACCGATCTGCCGATCTACATCAACAGCGGCATCGGCGACGACGTGATCAACCTCGGCTCCGCCGCCTCGTCCGAGCCGGGCACCGCCCCGCTGGGCGGCACGCTCTCGGGCATCGCCGCGCTGATCCAGATCGACGCCTATGACACCTATAGCGGCCCGCTCCTCGCCGATCGGGGCAATGACACGCTCAACATCGACGACAGCGGCAATACCGGCGCGACCACCGGGGTGATCGGGCTGGAAGATCGCACCGCGGTCGAGGGCTTCATCTTCGTGGATGGCTTCACCGCTGCGACCGCGGGCATCCGCTACATCGCGCTCGAAAACGTCAATGTCGATCTGGGCGACGGCGTGAACGACGTCACCCTCAAGTCGACCGGCAAGCGCGACGTGACGACGCTCGAGACCCGCGACGGCGCCGATATCATCAAGGTCTTCGCGATCAACGGCCCGACCACGATCGGCACCGGCGCGGGCGACGATGCGGTCACCGTCACCGATGACGACCCCGACACGCCGCTGGCCAATGACGGCACGCTGAACGCGATCCTGTTCGGCTACCTGACGATCGATGCGGGCGCGAACGATCCGGTCACCTACGAGGTCGACGGCACCATCGTGAACCATGGCGATACGCTGATCGTGTCGGATGCGGGCGACACGCTGCCCGATCAGGGCGGCTATCTCAGCGGCACCGAGATCGTCGGCCTCGGCATGACGCTGGGCGTGGTCTATGCGGGCTTCGAGGAACTGGAGCTGTCGCTGAGCAACGGCAATAACGGCTTCCACGTCTCCGACACCCATGCGGGTCTGACCACGCTGAACACCGGCGACGAGACCGCGACGGGCGATGCCACCTCGGATGCGATCACCATCGAGAAGATCTCGGGCCGCACCTTCCTCAACCTCGGTGCGGGCAACGATCTGGTGCAGGTCAACTACTACGCCGACGGCACCCAGACCTTCCTCAACGGCATCGACGGGTTCGAGCTGGATATCGACGGTCAGGCGGGCAGCGACCTCTATGACATCGGTCTGGCCAGCGCGGGCAACTCCACGATCCGCATCCTCGACACCGGCACCGCCTTCGACGGCATCGACCGCGCCGAAATCCGCGGTACGGACGGGCGCGACCTGTTCCTGTTCCGCGCCAATCAGGACCTCGATGTGGGCGTGGTCGCGGCGCTGCCGATCGCCGAGGACGGCACGATCCTCAACACCGTGGTCGAGCGGGTGGAATACAACTCCGCCATCGACGCCGATCTGCGGGTCTTCGGGCGCGCGGGCAATGACCTCTTCGTCTTCGACGACACGCTCGCGGGCGTTCAGGCCTTCGGCGATGCGGGCGACGACACGTTCCAGATCGGCCAGCTCTTCGCCTCCTTCCGCGACGAGCAGAACCCCTATAACGGCCTGAGCGGCATCGACTATTACGAGACCACGCAGGTCACCGTCGGCTTCCTGTCGAACGGCGTCAGCTTCGACACCACGATCCGTGGCGGCGACGGCGAGGACAGCTTCACCGTCTACTCGAACAAGGCCGAGCTGTTCCTCTATGGCGAGGCCGATGACGACACGTTCCAGGTCCGCTCCTTCGTTCGCGTCGACCCGAACGACCCGGCTGCGCCGTTTACCAACATCAATGGCGGGCAGGGTGCCGACTTCATCCAATATGCGGTGAACGCGCCGGTGCGCATCGATGGCGGCGACGGCTTCGATACGATGACCGTGATCGGCACCGAGATGGGCGACGACTACGTCATCACCAAAGACGGCGTCTATGGCGGCGGGCTCTTCATCTCCTACACCGGCATGGAGAAGCTGGTGGTCGACGCGCTGCAGGGCAACGACACCTTCTTTATCGAGAGCACCTCCGAGGGCGTTCTGCTGGAGATCGTGGGCGGTCTGGGATCGGATAGCGTGAACCTCGGCGGCTCGGATCTCGACGGTGTGACTGAGGGCGGCGCGATCACCGTCGTGTCGAACGGTCTCAACGGTCACAGCGGTCTCATCCAGACGACGGTCGACAGCACCGATCCGCGCTATCAGGCGATCTGGGCGCAGGATCCGGTCTCGCAGATCAAGGACAATGACGCGCCCGATCTGGTCTTCTTCAACACCGATGGCGAGGCGGGCTCCAGCGTGCTGCGCGTCTTCGAGGCCGCAACCGCCGATCCGACCATGTCGGTCACCCGCTACGCGATCGCGCTCTCGCGCGCACCGGACGAAGACGTCTACATCACGATCTCGCCGACGCTGGGCACCGAGGGCGATGTGGCCGCGGGCGCCGAGGGTGTGCTGGTCAACGGCTCGGCCTCGGGCACGGTGCTGCACTTCACGGCGGCCAATTGGGATACGCCGCAATACGTGACCGTCACCGCGATCAACGATCTGGTGGCCGAGGGTCGCGGTATCGTTCAGCTGCGCCATACCGTGACCCAAGGCGACAGCCGCGCCGATGATACCGGCTTCGACAATCTCGCCGTGCCGAACATGCTGGTCGATGTGATCGACGATGAAGTGGCCGAGCTGCTGATCTTCCCGGTCGACAATTCCTCGGCCATCGATCTCGCGGGCGACACCATCGTGGCCGAGGCCGCAGCGCTTGCCGCGAATGACCGCTTCGCCGTGATGCTGAGCCGCGCGCCGACCGGCCCGGTGCAGGTGAACTTCGCCGTCGATGGCAACGTGACGCTGTCCTCGAATGTCGTGAACTTCGACGGCTCCGATTGGAACACCGCGAAATTCGTGACGATCACCGCGGTGAACGACAGCGCCGACGAGGGTGTGCATTACGCCCGCATCCAGCCCACGATCTTCGAAGACACGCGCGACGCCTTCCTTGGTGCGACCTATGCGGATGTGGCCGGCGGGGTCGCGGCGAATATCAACCGCGATATCAGCCAGCCGCGCAGCGCCGAGGTGCTCTATACCGCGGCCGATCTGACGATCCTGCGCCCGAACACGGCCGTGTCCGAGATCTACACGCTCACGCTGGGCGGCATCGACTATGTGGTCGGCGTCGGGATCGGCGAAGTGGTGGCGGATCTCTCGACCGTGACCGAGGGCACGATCGTCGTCGATGCGCGCCTCGATCAGACCGCCACCGCCGCGGATATCGCAGATGCCTTCGCGACGCTGGTGAACGCGGACGCCGAGCAGGCTGCGACGATGACGGGCACGGGTGCCACGCGCAGCATCGCGGCAGCGGCGGGCGTCTCCTTCAAGCTCCTGATCGAGACCAGCGATCCCGCCTCCGGCTATCTCTTCACGCCCACCGACGACATCTATGTCTCGATCTCGGGCGACGCGTTCGAGTTCTCGAGCGATGAGCTGAGCGTCGATGCGGCCACCAGCAAGCGCGCCTATGACATCGTGGCCTTCCGCCTCGGCGCGTCGCTGGCCGACGGCACGCTCGCCGCCGATGGCACGTTGGTCGATGGCGCGACCTGGATCATCAAGCTCGACGGGCTGCAGGTGCAGGCGACCGCCGAGTTCGGCGACACCATGAGCGACATCGTCAACAAGCTGGTCGCCCAGTTCGCGGGCGCCGATTACTCGGCCTCGGCGGGTTATCTGCAAGCGACGCTGCTGCCCTCGGTCGACGGTGCGATCTACTCCAATGCCGGGGCGAAGACCTGGACCATCCTCGTCGACGGTCAGCTCATCAGCTACACCTCGCAATCGGGCGATGAGCTGGGCGGGATCGCGGGCATCTCCGACGAACTTGCAGCGCAGATCAACGCCGCCAATCTCGGGATCACGGCGGTGGTCGATGCCAATGGCGCGATCACGCTGACCTCGGCCACGGCCTTCTCGCTGCTGCCGCTCGACAGTGAAGACGCCTCGATCGCAATCGCGAGCGATGCGAGCCTGACGCCGCCGAGCTACGATCTGGGCGAGATCTTCATCTTCCGCACCCCGGGCGCGGGCGGCATCGAGTCCTTCTCGATCGAAGTGTTGCGCAAGACGAGCCCCGACGCGGCGAACACCCGGACCGGCGGCGCCTATGTCAGCGCGGATGCGGTGAAGTCGCAGACCCATTGGCAGCTTGCCCGCATCGCCTTCGCGGCGCCGCTGACCCCGATCGTGATCCCCGAGGGCACGAGCCTCGCCTATGAGATCGGCACGAACATCACCAATGCCGAACTCGCGCAGCAGTTCACGCCCTACAGCTATGTCGTGGGCAGCAACGGCGACAATCTCGCGCCCGCGCCGCTCGACGTCACCGTGCTCGATGACGACGCGCCGACGGTGGAGATCATCCAGACCGGTGGTTCGACCGATCTGGCCGAGCGGGCGCCGGGCGATGTGCAGGTCGTTGACAGCTTCTCGGTCGTGCTGACCGGTGCGCTGAGCGGCAACAACACGGTCCGCGTCGACGTCACCCCGCTGCCGACCCGCACCTACAATTCGCAAGAGGCGTTCAACGCGGATGCGAACTTCGGCGAGAACGAGCTGGTTCAGGTTCAGGTCGCAGCGCCGCTTGCAGCCCTGTCGCTGGCAGGGGAGGCGGTCGCGGGTGAGACCTGGCAGGTAACCCTGTTCGACGATGTGGACCTCCGCGCTGGCGCCCAGACGGTCGGCTACACGGTTCAGGCGGGCGACGATCTTGATGCGGTTGCTGCGGGCCTGATCGCCGCGATCAACGGGGTCTCCGGCTACAACGCCACGCTGACCGCCGATGGTGCGATCGAAATCTCGGTCGATGCCAGCGCGAGCTTCACCCGCTTCTTCGTCGAGGTCGGCATCGCGGGCGACAGCCAGGGCAGCATCGACACCCGCACCGTGCAGGACTTCAACTTCGCCAATGTCCTTGAATTCGAGATGATGGGCGTGCCTGCGGCGGGCGAGGTCTGGACGGTCAACTTCGACGGCCAGAGCTTCTGGCATACCGTTAGCGCAGGGCAGTCGCTGTCGAACATCGCTGCCGCGCTGGGTGCCCAGATCAATCTCGCGAATGATGCGGCCACCGCGAATGGCGATCCGCGCGCCTATGAGGTGATCGTCGATGGTCGCGTGATCTCGATCCGCGAGCTGGCCGATCCGGCGGCGGATTACGCGGCCTCGGCCTCGGTCAGCGGCCAGAAGGCCGGCGAGATCGCGGCGCGTCAGTTCGTCGAGTTCGATAACACCAACTGGATGACCCCGCAGCAGATCACC
Source organism: Thioclava sp. F36-6 (assembly GCF_002020305.1). NCBI lineage: Bacteria > Pseudomonadati > Pseudomonadota > Alphaproteobacteria > Rhodobacterales > Paracoccaceae > Thioclava > Thioclava sp. F36-6. The sequence continues at coordinate 967,612 of NZ_MPZX01000001.1, forward strand.
GTGATCGCGATCGACGATGCGATCGTGGATGGCGGCGACGCGCAGGTCTTCGGCGCCTTCAACGACCGCGTGAATTCGATCCGCGGCCCGGTTTCGATCATCGGTGGCGAGAGCGATACCGACGTGTCGCTGCGCGTGCCGGTGCTGCTGCCGGGCGAGACGAACATTCCGCTCGCTGATGGCGTGACCGGGACGGTGACCGATGGTGGCACGGTGATCACCATCGATCCCGAAGAGCTGACCCATGTGAACGGCGATTATGGCGAGCGTCCGGGCTTCGATCCGCGCATCAACGACACCGCCACGATCTACGACATCGCGACCATCGATCCCGATGGCACGCTGAGCGGCCGTGTCGATGTCGCGAGCGTCTCGGAAGATATCCTTTCGCTCGTCAACGATGCGGGCATGACGCTCACGCTGATGGTCGGCGCGCAGGATGCGGTCGAGGCGGGCTATGTCTGGTTCTTCGGCACCCCCGATCAGAGCGACCTGTCGCTGATCGACTGGCTGACGGCTTCGGTCGATCTGGCGGGCGATGTGACCGCGTTCGAGACCGTGACCGTGACGCTCGATGGCACCGACTTCAGCTACACGCCGGACACGGAACACGCCTACCGCTCGATCGTGCTGCGCGAACTGGCCGCGCTGATCGACGCTTCGGCCGAATACGAGGCGGTGGCGACGGTGAACCTGCTGGGCGAGACCCGCCTGCATGTGAAGCGCGCCGATGCAGCCGCCTTTGACATCGCGGTGACCACCTATGCGGGCCTGACCTCGACCATCGGCGGCGCGCCGGTGCAGAGCCTCTATAACGACGCGAATATCCACTGGACCGCGGCCGCGTTCCACCTGATCCAGCCGCCGGCGAGTGGCGCGAGCTGGGCGCTGACGATCAACGGTGCGGCCACGCCGGCTTCGGTCACCTCCGATGGCAGCTTCGGCTCGGTCACCCAAGGGTTGGCGGCGCGGATTTCCTCGGTCTATGCGCCGGTCGTCTCGGGCAGTCAGATGGTGCTGGAGAGCACGCCGCCCGCCGACTTCGACACCGATCCGGGTGCGCTCATCACCTACGCGCCGGTCAATCCGAACCTGCGCGTGGACGAGGCCGAGCAGATCGACACGCTCACCGTCTTCAACAACGAGAGCCCGGCCATCGACAGCGGCGTGCTGACCGAGAACCATCTCTCGGGTCTGGGCATGGGCGGCGACACCTATATCGGCGGCGAGCTGATCGCGGGTGGCGTCAGCTATACCGGCCTCGAAGTGGTCGACATCCGTCTGGGCCGCAACGTGGATACCTTCACGGTCGAGAGCACCCATCGCGGCAAGACCATCATCGACAGCGCGGACGGCAATGACGTGATCTACGTGAAGACCACTGCCGGTCACACGATCATCCGCACCGGCAACGGCGACGATCAGGTCTATGTCGGCTCCGATCAGGGCGTGGTCGACCAGATCACCGGCCTGCTGATCGTCGATATGGGCGCGGGCGAGAACGACCGTCTGTTCCTCGATGACAGCGCCGATCTGAACGACAATGTCCTCGTGCTGGATGGCGCGCGCGTGGCCGGGCTCGATATGCCCTCGGTGGCCGAGCGTATCCAGATCGAGACCCGCGGCACCGGCGGCAGCTTCACGCTGGCGCTGCCGGATGGAACGCCGGTCACGGTGGCCTTCGATGCGGATGCCGCGGCGATGAAGGCGGCGATCGACACGGTCTTTGCCGATTACGGCTCCGATGCGCAGGTGAGCGTCGAGGCGACCGATAGCGGCTATATCTACACCGTCATCTTCGGCGGCCCGACCGGCGGCGTCGATCTGCCCGACCTGATCGTCGATGCGAGCGGCATCACCAGCGACGCGAACACCACCGCCAATGTCGAGGTGACCGAAGTCATCAAGGGCACTACAGATCCGGGCCTGAACCAGATGCAGGCGATCACCATCGCGGCCGAGGGCGGCACCTTCACGCTGGCCTTCATGGTGCCGGATGTGCTGGGCAACATGGATCTGCGTATCTCCGACCCGATCGCCTATGACGCGACGGCCGAAGAGATCGCCGCGATCCTCGAGCCGATCCTGAACCCGAATAACAGCCGTCCGTTCCTGCCCTACACGAAGAACTTCGCGGTCGACCGCTTCGGCGACACGATCTACCTGACTTTCCAGGGCGCGCTGGCCCAGACCACGGTCGAGGCTGTCGATACGCGCGGCCTGACCGGCGATGTGCTGGAGGCGCGCATCGATATCGCCGAGCCGAGCGCGGGCGACACCTTCACCATCGATCTGACCGATCTGGCGACGCCGCTCTTCGACGATGCCTTCCCGGGTGACTTCGCACTGTCGAGCTTCGCCTATACCGCGCTGGCCGGCGACACGGCGGCGGATGTGGCTGCGGCGCTGGCGGCTCAGATCATGGATGCCCAGGGCCCGAACATCATCGCCCATGTCGAGGGCACGGTGCTGGTGATCACCTCGCGCTCGGGCGAGCGGATCTCGGTCGTGGTCAATGGCGGCGACCCGGCGCTCGACTATCTGCTCGGCCCGCTGGGCATCCAGACCGATCTGGCCAAGCTCGAGACCCGGATGGACGGTGTCGATTACTACGGTGTCGAATATCTCGAGATCGGGATGGGCGCGGGCAACGATGTGATCAACGTCCGCGGCACCACCGCCCATACGACGCTGAACCTTGGCGCGGGTGACGAGCGGATCTATGTCTCCTCCGAGGCGGGCTTCGGGCTCGACACCGACACGACCTTCCTGACCGGCCATCTGCTGAACATCGAAGGCATGCTCAACATCGAAGCGGGCACCGGCCGCCACAAGCTGATGATTTCGGATGAGGCGACGGTGCAGGGCGACGGCACCACCGATCTCCGCGCCGAGATCACAGATGACCGCGATGCCGCGCTGGCTGCGGCCACCGCCTGGGGCGACGATACCGAGCTGTCGAGCGTCAACGAGATCTTCGTCGTCGGCATCGCGCCCGCGCCGATCACCTATGGCGCGGATGCGGCGGGCAACTTCCTCGGCGGCATCACCTATTGGACCGGCTTCGGCGCGGATGCGATCGCGATCGACGGCACCCATGCGCGTGACATCGAAGGCGGTCGCGAGCTGACGGTTCTGAATACCGGTCTCGGCAATGACGACGTGACCGTCGATCTGCAGGCGGGTGAGGACGGGGCTTTCGTGCTCAACACCCAAGGCCCGCATGATGCGAATTACGCGCCCGACTGGGGCTATGCCCGCGACTATCTGGAATTCGCCGATGACGATATCGTCGATGCAGCCCTCAGCACGCTGCCGCTGATCATCTTCGGCGGGCAGGGCGATGACCGCATCACCTCGGGGCTCGCGAATGACATCGTCTTCGGTGATCGCGGCCGGATCGACTACCTCACCGCGGACGGCACGGGCTATGCGCTCAAGCTCGGCTCGGGCGGCCCGGATCACGTCAATGACGGCACCGATGTCGCGCCGACGCTGATCTACACGATCGACCCGACCATCGGCGGCGCGGACACGATCACCACGCTGGGCGGCGACGATATCGTGCTGGGCGGCGTCAATGGCGACACGATCACCACCGACGGCGCGACCGACAGCGGCATGGATATCGTGATCGGCGACAGCGGCTTTATCGACTACGTCTCGGCTGACGGCGACCGCACCGATATCGACGAGATCGCCACCACCGCCGAGACCTATGGCGGCTCCGACCGGATTGTGACGGGTCTAGGCGACGATATCGTGCTCGCCGGTGAAGATGGCGAGACGATCCTCGACGCGCTGATCGACGGCACCCGCTCGCGCGACCGCGAAACCATCGCCGCGACGATCCTTGCCGAAGGGCAGCAGATCGCGGGCGACTATGTCGATGCGGGCCAGGGCGACAATATCGTGCTGGGCGACAACGGTCGGATCGTGGCCGCCACGGATGATGCGCCGCGCTTCGGCACGCAGCCGATCACGCTCGGCCGGATCGAGACCACCACGCCCGAGATCGGCGGCGATGACGTGATCCTTGCGGGCATCGGCTTCGATATCGTGCTGGGCGGCACGGCGGGTGACGTGATCCGCGTGGCCGAGGGCGAGGTCTATGACGTCGCCTTGGGCGATACGACCCTGCGCGATGCGGGCAATATCGTCCTTGGCGACAATGGCTATATCGACTGGGTCAAGGCGGATGGCGATGCCTCCGACATCGACGAGATCGCCTCGACCGCCGAGGCGATCGGCGGGGCCGACTGGATCGTGACCGGCGGCGGCGACGATATCGTCATCGCGGGCGTCGACGGCGGGGCTCTGAGCGTCGATTGGGGCGATGGCGAGACCGTCATCTCGGGCGATTACGTGAACGCGAGCCAGGGCGACAATATCGTGCTGGGCGACAACGGCCGGATCGTGGCCGCGACGGACAACGCGCCGCGCTTCGGCACCCAAGCGATCACGCTGGGCCGAATCGAGACCACCGCGCCCGAGGTTGGCGGCGATGACGTGATCCTTGCGGGCATCGGCTACGATATCGTGCTCGGCGGGGCGGGCGGCGATGCGATCAACGTGAAGATCGACGAGGTCTATGCCGCGACCGACACAGCGACCACGTTGCATGACGCGGGCAATATCGTGATCGGCGATACCGGCTTCATCGACTGGGTGGGCCTCGACTATGACGCCTCCGATATCGACGAGATCGCGACCACCGAGGACCGCTATGCGGCGACCGGTGCGATGATCGGCGGCAACGATCTGATCGCCACCGGCGCGGGCCGCGACTTCATCATCGGCGGCACGGCGGATGACACGATCTTCGCAGGCGCGGGCAACGATCTGGTCTTCGGCGATCACGGTCGGATCGTGGCGCAGCCGGGCGGTGGCGTGGATGCCGACCTGCTGCCGCTGAACCTGACCGAGCTGACCACGCAGTTCGACTTCTACTCGATCCTGCGCAGCGAGAACGACGGCGGCGGGCGCGACATGATCTTCGCCGAGGATGGCGCGGATATCGTGCTGGGCCAGCAGGGCGCCGATGTGATCTATGGCGGCAACGGCGACGATGATCTGATCGGGGGGCATAACCGTCCGGGCGGCGATGATGGCGCGGACCGTATCGACGGCAATGGTGCGGTACTGTTCGAGGATCGCCCGGTGATCAGCGCCTGGTTCGATCTGGACGCGCAGGCGCTCGACCCGAATGCGACCGATAACGACGTGATCCTTGGCGACAATGGCATCGTGATCCGCACTGATGCGGCCGAGAGTCTGCGCTTCCGGATGCTCGCCGATGGCACGCTGACGATCTATGACGCTGCCGATGACGGCACCGGCTCGAACGCAGGGAACACGGCACAGACCAACCCGACCGGCGTGGAAGAGCGGCTGATCGCCCTCTTCGATCACACCGACGCGAACGAAGCGACCCGGACCGACCTCTATGGCGCGGATTACCTCGCAGGCGGCGCGGATGACGATGTGATCTTCGGTCAGCTTGGCGACGATGCGATCCAGGGCGACGGCTCGGCCACGTTCCGCGGCCTTGCGCTCACCACCGCCTATGACGCAACCGATGACGGCTACGCCACGCGCCTCTCCGACGGCACGCTCAGCGTGAACCCGACCCGCAGCATCGACGCGGCGCGCGACGGCGACGACTATATCGAGGCCAATGGTGGCGACGACATCGTCTTCGGCGGGCTGGGGCAGGACGACGTCATCGGCGGCTCCTCGGATCTCTACATCCATGATGCGCGCGCGACCGGTGAGGGCTTCAGCCTCGATCTGCTGGCCACGGCGAATGTCGACGAGACCTTCCGTCCCGACGGCGCGGATATGCTCTTCGGCGGGCAGGGCGATCCGGTGACGCTGAGCCGCAACGACTACGGCCAGAGCGGCGCCAATGCCCACGCCGGCGACGCCGATGTGATCCTTGGCGACAACGGCCGCATCCTGCGTCTGGTGGGTGCGACCGGCTTCCTCGGCTTCAACTACGACACGCTCGATCCGGCGCGGGCCTCGGGCACCGTCATCGGCGGCGCGTATCATTCCGACGCCTGGCTGGTGGTGCGCGCGGTCGAGCTGCTCGACTACCATACCGGCGGCCCGGATGTCTGGGGCGCGGATGCGCTGGCCGACAATGGCGGCGCGGATGAGATCCACGGCGAGGGCGGCGACGACGCGATCTACGGCATGCGCGGCAATGACGTGCTCTATGGCGAAGGTCAGGACGACGATCTGATCGGCGGCTGGGGTCATGACTGGATCTCGGGCGGCACGGGTCAGGACGGCGTGCTGGGCGACGATGGCCGCATCTGGACCTCGCGCAACGACCGTGGCTATGGCGAGCCGCTCTACGGTGTTCTGCCGGTCAGCCCGCAGACGATCTCGACCCCGGGCAAGATCCAGCAGGCCGATATCAACGTCCAAGGCGCGCTGAAGAAGACTGTGAACCTCACGCCCTTCTTCCTGACCGCCGATGGCCAGACCGACGATCCGCTGCAGGACCCGGCCTATGCCGACGACATCATCTATGGCGGTCTGGGGGACGACTTCCTGCATGGCGGCGCGGGCGACGATCTGGTCTCGGGCGCCGAGGCATTGGCCGAGGCCTGGTATCTCGCCTATCCGAACGACGCGCTGGCACCGGGTGTCGCGGGCGTGCTCGTGCGCTCGGATTACACGGTGCCATTCTGGTCCGCCGATCCCGCGGCCACGCAGGGCAATGCGCTGGGCTACAACGCCTTCTACGCGGGCGAGTTCGCGGCCTATGACGAATACAACCCGCGCGATGTGATCGTGATCGACGCCGCTGGCCATTACGTCTCGCTCTCCGAGGCGACCGACGGTCTGGCCTTCTTCGCGAGCTTCGATCCGGCCGATCCGGGTGCGCCGCAGGTTGGCACGCTCGAGCAGGATGGCAGCCCGGTCTATAGCGACGGCAATGACGTGATCTTCGGCGATCTGGGCAATGATTGGCTCGTCGGCGGCACCGGGCGCGACCATGTTTATGGCGGCTGGGGCGACGATCTGATCGATGTCGACGACGATCACACCCGCGACGCGGATGGATCGGCCCTTGGCGCGAATGACACGCCCGATACGTCGTCGAGCTATGAGGACATCGTCTATGGCGGTGCCGGTCGCGACATCATGATCGGCAATACCGGTGGCGATCGCCTGATCGACTGGGTGGGCGAGTTCAACAGCTACATCGTGCCCTTCGCGCCCTTCGGTGCCTTCACGATCTCCCGTGCGCTGGCCCCGCAAATCCAGGAGTATCTCTACGATCTCTCGGCCTCCGACGGCGCCGACCCGACCCGCGCGGCCGATACAGGTGACTACAACGCCGACCGCAACGGCGAGCCGTGGGGCGAACTGGGGCTGGTGATGCAGAAGGACGACGCATGGCAGGAGCAGACCGGCGCGCCGAATGATCCGCAGCCGGGCAACATTCCGGGCGGTCGCCGTGACGTGCTGCGCTCGGCCGATTTCAATGGCAATGGCGGCGGCAAGGACGCGCAGGGCTTCGCCGCCGATAGCGGGGTCTGGACGGTCGAAGGCGGCGCCTTCGCGGTGAGCCCGGAAACGCTCGGCGGCGATGCGGTCTCGGTCTTCTATATTGGCGACGCGCTGCCCAGCTACTTCGAGATGAAGGCGACCATCGTCGGCGGCAAGCCCACGGCGGGCCTGAAGTCGAACGCCTATCTGATCTTCGACTACCAGTCGCCGACCGACTTCAAATTCGCGGGCGTGAACATCTCGACCGACAAGTTCGAAATGGGTATCCGCACCGCCGATGGCTGGATCGTGCTGGAGCAGACCCCGGTTCAGGCCAAGCCCGACACGCCCTATAACCTGCTGCTCGCGATCAACGGGCTGACGGCGACGCTGGTGATCGACGGGCAGGAGTACTTCACCCATGTCTTCGATGCGCGGATCGATCAATACGGCGTCACCCACGGGCTGAACTCGGGCTATGTCGGGATCGGCGCGCAGAACTCGGTGACCAAGCTCGACAATATCGCGGTGCAGGTGCTGCCCCCGGAATTCACCCTCGATGAGACCGAGGACTTCTCGGACGGGATCGCGGATCGTTTCGCCACCGATACCGCCTGGCAGATCGATGCAGGCGCGCTGGATGCCCAGCCCACCGGTGTGCCCGCCATCGCGCTGTCCGATCTGGTGATCGCGGAGACCTCCGTGACGCGGCTTGCAGCGCAGATCGAGACCAACGGTCGCGCGGGCTTCGTCTTCGACAGCTACACGGACGGGCGCTACAAATATGCCGTGATCGATGCCGCCAATGACCGCGTCTCGATCGGTTATTACACGCATCGCGACGGGTTCGTGGAAACCGCCAGCTACGACATCGCCATCGACGGCAGCCAGTCCAACAAGCTCGAGATCACGCTCGCCCGCAGCACGGTCAGCCTCGCGCTCAACGGCCACGAAGTGCTGGGGCATGCCTTCTACGCCCCGGTTGCGGATGGCGCGGTCGGTCTGATGGCCTTCGATGCGGCGAGCTTCGACGATGTGCGCCTCGCGACGAACGACCCGGCTTATTTCACGCCCGACACCGGTTCGCTGATCTACGACTACAATTCCGCCGGTCCCATCGCGATTGCGGATCAGGGCGTGACCACGCAGAGCCTCTATGTCGGCTCGGATGTGGTGATCGCCGATCTCGACGTCACGCTGAGCCTCACCCATGAGCGGCTGAGCGACCTGACCGTGACGCTGATCGCGCCGGACGGCTCGCGGATCGAGCTGTTCGCGGCGCTTGATGGCACGGCGATCGACACGCGCTTCGACGATGCGGCCGCCGAGAGCATCACCGGCGCGGCGGCACCTTACGGCGTGACCTATCGCCCGGCAGGCGATCTAGCGGCGCTCGAGGGCAAGATGTCGGGCGGGGTCTGGACGCTGGAGATCGTCGACGGGGCGAAGCGCAAGACCGGCACGCTGGAAAGCTGGTCGCTGACGATCGAGGCGGCGCAGGCGCTCCATGCGGTCTCGGTCGCGGAGGTGCCGGAAGGTGCGGTGCTCGATGAAGACCTTCTGGCCGCGGCGCGTGCGCAGGCGCTCCAAGAGATCGCGCAGGAACTGGGCCTGACCGCCGAAGAGATCGCGAAGCTCGAAGCGGTGCAGATTTCTATCGCCTCGCTCGACGGCACGCTTCTGGGCTATACCGCCGAGGGCGCGATCACGCTCGATGCGGATGGGGCAGGGCATGGCTGGTCGCTCGATGGCAGCGAAGGGCTGAACCTCGTCGATGCGCTCAAGCATGAGTTCGGGCATATCCTCGGGCTGGCCGACGATAGCGACGCGGCCACCTGGATGGACCCGACCCTCGCGGCTCAGGACACCACGCCCGCGGCCAACCCTGTGCCGAACACCCCGAATGATACCGCTTCCGAGACGGCGACTGACACAGCCACGCAAGGCACCGCGCCCAGCGACACCACCGCAGCCCCGAGCCCTGCGCCGGTTACCGAGCCTGAACTGGCAACAACGACCCCGACTCGAGGCAATTCAGGCCAAACGGGTAAACAATCGCGCAATGCAAAAGGCTGACGCAGGGGCCAATGCGTTCAACTGCCTCGTTTTTTCTTGATGGAATCATGAACTGCTCGTTTACTTCGGGTAAGGGAGCGTTTTTGGCCGTTAAATCGGCACTTTCAGGGACATAGACGAACGGGAAGGGCGCTGGGGAGCACCCTCGAGGGAGCAATTTTGCAGCAACACGCAGGGACAGCGTCTGGCGAGGCGACGGGCTCGGTATTTCTGGATTCCGAAACGCTCGGCAGACTGAAAGCAGGGACAGACCGCGCGCAGGTATCGCAGGCTTGGTTGGCCGCGATGGCCCGACAGGTGACAGGTCTGGAACAAGGGTTGGTGGTGCTGGCCGGGATCGGGCGCAGCCGGTTCGAACCCGCTGCGGTCTGGCCAGAGAATGCGAAACCGAAACGCGAACTGATGGCAGCCATCGACGGCGCGATCCATGCCGAGCGCATGGTGATCGAGACGCTGAGCGAAGGCGGCGCGGCCATCGCGGTGCCGATCCGCATGGAGGGCCATCTGCGCGGTGCGGCGGCGATCCAGATCGGCACGCATCCCGACGCGCGCACCGACCTTGCGATCGATCAGCTGCAATGGGGCTCGGGCTGGCTCGAAGCGTTTTTGCGCCGCAAGCAGGGCGGCTCGGGCGACAGCCTCGCCTCGGTGATCGAACTGCTCGCGACCAGCCTGCATTACGACCGCTTCACCGAAGCCGCGACGGCGGTGGCCTCGGAACTTGCGGGCGTTCTGAATTGCGAACTGGTCGCGATCGGCCTGACCCGCGGGCGCCACGCGCGGGTGCGGGCGCTGTCGAATTCCGCGAGCTTTGGCAAGCGGTCCAACCTCGTGCGCGCCATCGAGGCCGCGATGGACGAGGCGATCGACCAGCAGGCGGTGCTGAGCTATCCGCCGCCCGAGGACGGGAGCGAGCGGGTGCTGCGCGCCCATGCCGCGCTGTCGGAAACCGAGGGCGGGGCGACGCTCTGCACGGTGCCGCTGACCGAGGACAAGAAGCTGGTCGGCGCGCTGGTGCTGGAACGCCCGGCGGGCGAGCCGTTCGGGCGCGATACGATCCAGATGGCGGAATATGCGGGCGTGCTGCTCGGCCCCGTTCTGGCGATCAAGCGGCGCGAGGACCGCTGGCTGCCCGCGAAGACATGGGATGCGAGCGTCAATACGTTCAAGGCGCTGTTCGGCCCCAATCATGCGGCGCTGAAACTGGCCGCGATTGCGCTGGTGGCTCTGCTGGCCTTCGCGTGGTTCGCCAAGGGCATGTATCGCGTGACCGCCGATGCGACCATCGAGGGCCGTATCCAGCGCGCGATCTCGGCTCCGATCGAGGGTTATCTGGCCGAGGCCGATGCGCGCGCGGGCGATATCGTGAAGGCGGGCGAGGTGATGGCCAAGCTCGACGACCGCGATCTGCGGCTCGAGCGGCTGAAATGGGAAAGCCAGAAGTCCAAGCAGACCCGCGAATATTCGCAAGCCATGGCCAAGCGCGAACGCGCCAAGGCGCTGATCCTGCAAAGCCAAATCGAACAGGCGGATGCGCAGATCGAACTGCTCGATCAGGAGATCGGGCGGATGGTGATCAAGGCGCCCTTCGACGGGGTCGTGGTCTCGGGCGATCTGACGCAGGCGCTGGGTGCGCCGATCGAGCGCGGCGACGTTCTGTTCCAGGTCGCCCCCCTCGATGATTACCGCGTGATGCTGCGTGTGGACGAGCGCGACGTGAAGGATGTGAAAGCAGGCGAGAGCGGCGCGCTCATTCTGGCCTCGCTGCCCGACACGCCTATCGAAGTGCAGGTCGACCGGATCACGCCGATCTCCAATGCCGAAGCGGGGGCGAACAAGTTCCTCGTCGAGGCCTCCGTGACCGACGGGCCGATCGATGCGCTGCGTCCGGGCATGGAAGGGGTCGCCAAGATCGAGGTCGAGGAACACCGCCTCGTCTGGATCTGGACCCGGCGGATCGTTCTCTGGGTGCGCATGACGCTCTGGTCCTGGTGGCCGTGACATGGCCACCTCGCTCTTCTCTCCGTCCTGGTATCGGGTGAAGGATCTCAAACCGCGCCTGCGTAGACATGTCGCGATCCATCGGCACGATTATCGCGGGCGCGTCTGGTTCGTGGTTCAGGACATCGCGACGGGGCGCTTCCATCGCATCTCGCCGGCTGCGTGGCGGCTGGTCGGGCTGATGAACGGAAAGCGCACGATGGACGAGCTGTGGAATACCACCAACGAGCAGCTTGGCGAGAAGGCCCCCACGCAGGACGAGGCGATCCGGCTGATGGGGCAGTTGCACGCAGCCGACGCGCTGATCTGCGACGTGCCGCCCGACGGGCGTGAGCTGTTCCGCCGCTACCAGCGCCACCAGTCGATGCAGATCAAGCAGAAGATCTGGTCGCCTCTGGCTATCCGCATCCCGATCTGGGACCCGGACGCGTTTCTCACCCGCACCATGCCCTTCGTGCGGCCCTTCTTCACCCGCACCTTCGCGGTGATCTGGGTGCTGGTCGTGCTCGCGGGCTTCATCTTCGCCGCGATCAATTTCGGCGCGATCACCGACAATATCGCGGACCGGGTGCTGACGCCGAAGAACCTTTTCGTGCTGTGGCTGGTCTATCCGGTGGTGAAGGCGTTTCACGAATTGGGCCACGGATACGCAGTGAAGAAGAACGGCGGCGAGGTCCATGAGATCGGGATCATGCTGCTGGTTCTGGTGCCCGTGCCCTATGTCGACGCCTCGGCAGCCTCAGCCCTGCGCGACAAGTATCAGCGGATGCTGGTCGGCGGGATCGGGATCATGGTGGAGCTGTTCCTCGCCTCGATCGCGCTTTTCGTCTGGCTCAATGCCGAGACCGGCGCGGCCCATGCGGTCGCCTATAACGTGATGCTGATCGGGGGCGTCTCGACGCTTCTGTTCAATGGCAACCCGCTCTTGCGCTTCGACGGTTATTACGTCTTCGCCGATTGGCTGGAGATCCCCAATCTCGGCCAGCGCGCGAACCGCTACTACGCCTATCTCGCGCAGAAATATCTCTTTGGGATGAAGGAGGCGGAGCCCGTCACCTCGCTGCCCGCCGAGAAGCGCTGGTTCCTGTTCTACGGGATCGCCGCCTTCATCTATCGCCTCTTCATCATGTTCGCGATCATCACCTATATCGCCGGCCGCTTCTTCTTCATCGGCGTGCTCCTGGCGGCCTGGGCGATCACGACGCAGATCCTCGTGCCCATAGGCAAATCCATGTCCTTTCTGTCTTCCAGCCCGAAACTCCGCTCCAACAGGCCGCGTGCGGTCCTTGTGACAAGCGCGATCCTTGTCGCGCTCTTCGTGATCCTGTTCGTCCTGCCTGCGCCGTATCGTTCCGTCGTCAGCGGCGTGACGTGGCCCTCCGAGCAGGCGCAGGTGCGCGTCGGCACGAGCGGCTTCGTGACCGAGGTGCCGGTCGCGACCTATGACGCGGTGCAGCCGGGCGAGGTGATGATCAAGCTCGACGATCCGCTTCTGAGCGCGCGGCTTGATGTGCTGGACTCGCAACTGGCGGGGTTGGAGCTGCAGCGTCAGGCGGCGGTGCGCACTGACCGGGTCGAGGCCGAGATGATCGCGGCGGAGATTTCCGCGACCCGCGAGGACCGCAACCGGCTCGCCCAGCAACTCGACGAATTGTCGATCCGCGCACCGCGCGCGGGTCTGGCCGTGGTGCCCAATGGCGAGGATCTGCAGGGAAGGTTCGCCAAACGCGGACAGGTGATCTCCTACGTTCTGACCGAGGAAGACACGGCGGCTCTGCGCGTCGTGGTCGGTCAGGACGATGTCGATCTGGTGCGCAACGCGACGGGCCGCGTCGATGTGATGCCGGTAGAATATGGCGGGCAGAGCTATCCCGCGACCATCGTGCGCGAAGTGCCCGGCGGCATCCGCGACCTGCCGACGCCCGCGCTGGGGCTGCAGGGTGGCGGCACGGTTCCGGTCGACCCGGGTGACACCAAGGGGCTGCGCACGCTGCAGCGGGTCTTCGAGTTCGAGCTGGAAATGGCCCCCGATGCGGCGCTGCCGCTTTTGGGGCGGCGCGTCGAGGTGCGCTTCTCGCATGGGACCCTGCCGATCGGATTTCAGGCCTATCGCGCGCTGCGCCAGCTGTTCCTGAGGCTCTACGATGTCTGAGATGCTCGTCCAGCGCCCCGGTCTGCTGACTGCCTTCTACCCCGAGCGCGAGGATGAACGCCTCGGCACGCTCGACCGGGTGATGGCGAGCGCGGTGGGGCGGGTGTCGCAGTTCTTCTCGATCAAATCGGCGGCGGGCGCGGGCTTTTTGCGGCGTGTCGCGAAGGAGGAGAAGACGCTGGCGAAGCTGGAGGCGCATGCCTTCAACGCGGCCCGCGTCGAGGTGGCGCAGAAGTTGCGGGTAAAGGGGCTGCGCGCCGATCTCGTGGCCCGCGCCTTCGCGTTGGTGCGCATCCAGTCCGAACGCTCGCTGCAGATGCGCCCCTTCGACGTCCAGCTTCTGGGCGGGCGCGCGATGCTGCGCGGGCGGATCGCCGAGATGGACACAGGCGAAGGCAAAACGCTGACCGCGACGCTGCCTGCCGCGATCATGGCGCTCTCGGGCGTGCCGGTGCATATTGTGACGGTGAACGATTTCCTTGCCGCGCGCGATGCGGAATGGATGGGGCCGCTCTATCGGGCGTTGGGTCTCAGCGTCGGCGTTATCATCGAAGGGCTGAGCCCCGAGGAACGTCAGGCGGCCTATGCCTGCGACATTTGTTACTGCACGAACAAGCAGTTGGCCTTCGATTACCTCAAGGACCGGCTGGTGCTGGAAGGCGAGACCCGCGCGCTGCATATGGCGCTGGAGGGGCTGTCGAAGACCGATCCGAAACGGCAGAGGCTGCTGATGCGCGGGCTGTGCTACGCGATCGTGGACGAGGCGGATAGCGTGCTGGTCGACGAGGCGCGCACGCCGCTGATCATCACCCGGGCCGGCGATCATTCGGGGCTGGAGCAGACCTATCAGCGCGCCGTCGAGATCGGTCGCAAGCTGACGCGTCCGCGCGATTTCACGGTGCGCGAGAAGGAATGGAAGGTCGAACTGACGGACCTCGGTAAAGCGCGTCTGCGCCAGCTAAGCGCGCATTTCGGCGGCGTCTGGGCCACCGAAATTCACCGCGAGGAACTGGCGCGGCAGGCGCTCTCGGCGCTGCATCTCTATCACCGCGACAAGCATTACATCGTCGATGAGGCGGGCGTTCAGATCGTCGACGAATATACCGGCCGCGTGATGTCCGACCGCTCGTGGGAGCGCGGGCTGCACCAGATGATCGAGGTTAAAGAGGGGTGCGAGATTACGGGTCGGCAGGAGACGCTGATCCGGATTTCTTACCAACGCTTCTTCCGCCGCTACCTGACGCTGGCGGGCATGACCGGGACGGCAGCCGAGGTCTCGGGCGAGCTGCGCGCGGTCTACCGGCTGCGCACGAAACGCATCCCGACGAACCGCCGCTCGCGCCGCAAGAACCTCGGTGAGCGCCATTACGCGACCGCCGATCAGAAATGGCGCGCAGTTCTGGCCGAGGCCAAGCGCGTCCATATGACGGGCCGCCCGATCCTGATCGGCACGCAATCCATCGCCGCCTCGGAAGAGATCAGCGCGCTCCTGACAGAAGAGGGGCTGACGCATCGCGTGCTCAACGCCCGCGAGACCGAGCACGAGGCCCATATCATCGCCGAAGCGGGCGGTCATGGGCGGATCACGGTCGCGACCAACATGGCCGGGCGCGGCACCGACATTCGCATCGATCAGCAGATGCGCGACCTCGGCGGGTTGCATGTCATCGCGACCGGTCGCCACGATGCGCGCCGCATCGACCGTCAGCTGTTCGGGCGCTGCGGACGGCAGGGCGATCCGGGCAGCTTCGTCACCTTCGTCTCGCTCGACGACGATCTGCTGCGGGTCTTCTACGGAACCCGACTTTCCGGGCTGACCCGCATGTTTTCAAGCGGGAAGGGGCGCGTGCCGTGGCTGATCGGCGCGCCCGTGACCCGGCTTGCGCAACGCGCGACCGAAGCGCGCCATTCCGGCGTGCGCAAGGCGCTTCTGCGCGCCGACGACAATCTCGAAGACCTGCTCGCCTTCAGCGGCAGGGGCAACTGAAAGGGACCACCCATGCGGCTTACTTCCATCACCCTCCTTCTCGCCCTCGGTCCCGGCGCGGCGCTCGCGCAGGATCAGGAGCGCTTCGATTGCCTGATCGATCCGGGGCAGGTGCTCGAGATCGGCTCGGCGGTGGACGGGGTGATCGATCAGGTCTTCGTCTCGCGCGGGGATACGGTGACGAAGGGCGACCCGATCGCGAAGCTGGAATCCAAGGCCGAAGAGGCGCAGCTGACCTATGCCAAGGAGCGTGCGCAGGATGAGGGGCCGATCGACATCGCGCGTTCCAAAGTCGCGCTGCTGCAAAAGGCCGCCGACCGTGCGACCGAGATGGGCAAGCGCAACGTGATGGCCGATGCGCAGGTGCAGGAGGCCCAGACCAATGCCGAAGTGGCCCAGTTGGAGCTGCGCTCGGCCCAAATGGACCAACATTTGGCGAAACTCGATCTGCAGAGGGTGGAGGCGCAGCTGGCGCGGCGTGAGATCCGCTCGCCGATCGACGGGCTGGTGATCACGCGGATGATGGGGCCGGGCGAATATGTCTATTCGCAAGCGCCGATCGCGCAGCTCGCGCAGATCGATCCGCTGCATGTCGAGGTCTTCCTGCCGACGTCGATGTATGACCGCGTCAAGAAGGATCAGGTGTTGAAGGTCTATCCCGCAGCGCCCGTGGGCGGCGAGTATGACGCAACGGTGAGCGTCGTCGACAAGGTTTTCGATGCGGCGTCGGACACGTTCGGGGTGCGCCTCGCGCTGCCCAATCCCGAGGGCAAGCTGCCCGCCGGGATCGACTGCACCGTGGGCTTCCCCGCCGAATGAGCGTGACGTGGCCCTGTCGCGGCAGGGCCATCACTTAAAGCGCAGGGGCGGCGTTCAGCGCTGGAAGCAGCTTGCTTTCTTGCCGAAGCCTGCGGGCGAACAAATCCATTTGCCCTTGCCGATGAACCTGGTCTGCACGACGCGCGGCGTGGCTTGCGCTTTGCTGGTACGCCCGGCGAGCCAGTCAAATTTTGCGCCGCCCTGACCGGCGGTGCTTTTGGCGGAAACACGGATCGGTTTGAGGTCCAGCATGCCAGCTTGTTGCGCATGGGCGCTGCTCAGCGGGGCTGCAAAGATCAGGCCGGCCACGACAAGGCGGGCCGCTTTCACGGATAAAAACGTCATCGGAACTGTAATCCTGTCTGCTCACGTTGCGGTCTGACCCCTCCCGTCTGCGCGGAAGAGGGCCGATTGCGTCCTCGTGCCAGCAGGATTGGTCGATCTCAGCCTACGGGTCAAGTTGGTAGGTGACGTGGCGGGAAGCAGGCGGATTTGTGGCGAAATGCAAAGAGGCTGCGCGAGAGAAATTCCCGCGCAGCTTCAATGTCTTGTCTAGCAGTGGTGTTGTAGGCGAAAAATCGCCACTACCTATGGTGGCTCAGGTCAGAACTTGGTTCTTGATTCGCCAATCCGGCGCGCCGAAGCCTTCGGGCCACGGGTAAACCTCGCGCTGGTTGAAGTAACTGACACCGACGAGGCTCGGATAGTCCGGCAATTCCTGACGCACCCGGTCGCGCCACATCGAGACATAGGACTGGTTTCCGACATAGCCGAGCTCGGCCACTGCCACCGGTTTGCCATAGGTTGCAGCCCGCGCGTAGCGAGGCGCGAAGATGTCGTCGAAGGTCTGATCGCGCCCGAACTTGGCCTGGTCCCAAGCCTGCAGCCCGAAGACCGTGAGGCCCACGATATCGGCGTAGTCGTCACCCGGGTAATAGTCGCCCATGTTCTCGTCGCCCAGCGGCGACCACATCAGGTTGATCTTCGGCGCCCGGTCGCGGGCGACGTCGGTCATCCGGCGATAGGCCGCGATGTAGTCGTCGGGGTTCCAGTCCGACCAGATGAACTGGCCGGATTTATCGTCCATCTCATGAGCGAAGCGCAGCGTGACCGGGCTTTGCAGCGTCGCCAGCACATCGGCCACCGCGATCATGTTGGCGTCGTATTCGCCCCGCTCGATGCCGCGGCGCAGATATTGCGCCGTGTTGCGCTCCGAGCGCGACCATGTCCAGGGCTCCAGTGTCACCAGAAGCGCGCGGTTTCGTTCGAGCGCGTAGCTGTCGGCGTCGTTCAGCGAGGGAAGGAAAACGTCCTCCCAGGGCAGGAACAGGTGCTCGATCACCACGCCCGAAAGATCCGCAAAGTCACCATCGGGATCATAGACCCCGAACGGCAAGGAGCCGGGCGGCACGCTGACATCCGCAGCGAACGCCGGCCGCGCCGATACTGTCAGTCCCAACGCCGCGGCACCGGCCATCATCTCGCGACGGGTCATCAAATCATTAGCCATGTCAGTCTCCTCCTTTTCAGTGCGAAGCCCCGTCACTTCCAGCTCGGTTTGACGTGGAACTTCGCTTGTCCCGGAGCGCCCATGCCGGCCCCCGAGACGATGTATTCGACCTTTGCGAGCTGAACCGATTTCAGCCCGATCATGAGCGCGTAGACGCTTTCGCCGCCGCGGAGCCAAAGGGCTCCGAAGCTGAGCGAGACGATGACGCTCAGCGTGCCCATCTGAACCGCCATATCGCGCGGCCAGCCGCGCCAATCGATCTGAACGCGGCGCGCACGCGCGCCGAAGATCACACTCAGCAAGACGAAATAGAACGCGGCGTTGAACATGGAGAGGAGGTAAAACCCGCGCGCCTCGATGACGTTGTCCACCAGAAGAACCGGCAGCAAGGCCCCCAGAGCCAGTCCACCGTAAACGGCGATGATCCGCTCCGGCAGCATCGTCGAGGCCGCTTCGCCTTTCGGCGTGATCCGGAAATCGACGAACTTGCCCGACAGCCGGTCATAGACGGCCATCACGCATCCCCAGAGCACCCAAGGCCATTGCATCATCACGAAGAGTGCTTTCTCCCACGCGATGATCTTGGCGTCGTGCGGACGGAAGAACTGATCGCGCCGCAGCATGAAGGCGAATATCAGCGTCACCGTGCCTGCGGGCAGCACATGTCCGATAAAGGCGGGATAGGTCACGTCGGCAAAGCGCATGTCGAAGCTGATGGCGATGATCGGGGCGACATACATCATCGACATCGAGAGCGCGAAGAAGACATACCAGCTTTGGCAGAGCACGAAGAGGAACTTCAGCCGCCACGGCATCTTGCCGACATAGTCCGGCATGTAGCGCAGAAGCAGGCTCAGCAGCGAGCGCGACCACTGGAACTCCTGCGTGATCAGGTCGGTCACAGTCGCCGGGCCATCGCCGATCGCAATCGCATCTATCGCGTGAACGCCGCGCCAGCCCGCCGCGTTCATCAGGAGCGTGGTCGAGTGATCTTCCGCGAGTTCGGGACCAAGACCGCCAGCTTCCTTCAGCGCGGAGGTGCGCACAGCGTAATGAGAGCCGATGCACATCGGCGCGAATACTGCAGTGTAGCCCGCTTGAAAAACTCCGTGGAAGGCTGCTTCGAAATAGAGCCGCGTGCGCGCGGCCCAGCTTTCCTTGGCATTGGACGCACAGATCGACGGCGCACTGACATACCCCACCGCCTCATCGGCGAAGGGGCGCAACATTTCGCGCAGGTATCCCGGTTGCGGGACGTGATCGGCGTCCAGCTGGCTTACGATGTCATAATCGCGATAGCCCCAGTGGTCGTAGAAATAGGCGAGGTTACCTTCCTTGCAGCGGGTCCGCCGCGGCCATTCCTGCCGGTGGTAGTCCGCGATGCCGTGGCGGCTGGAGATCTTCACGCCGTGGATCTTGCACCATGCGCGCGTCTCGGGCGAGGGCGCCTCGTCGGCGAGCCACGTGTCATGCGGATAGTCCTGCGCGAGCATCGCCTCCAATGTCCGACGAACGACCGAAAAGGGTTCGGACGGAGTTTTCGTCGTGATCATCGCGACGCGCCACCGACCCGGCTCCGGAAGGGGCGACGAGGGGCGGACCGCCTGCAGGAAGATCACGAAGAAGTAGATCTGCATTGCCAGAAGCCAGATCAGCACACCCGTGAGTATCAAATAGGGAACCGTCGCAAGGATATGCGACGGTGTCAGCCACCAGCTCCAGAAATAGACCGTCGCGAGCATCCACAGCGCAAACAGCACCCGATAGCGCAGTGCCTGCCTCGGTGTGAGGATGGGCGCGAGGTGTCCGGCCTCGATCGCAGCGCGTATGTCGGGGCGCTGGATCATTCGGCGGCCGTTGCGGTTATCGGGGCGGTTGCGGTTTCAACGCCCGCTATCTCCGCCCGGAAATAGGCGATGGTCGGCACGAGGCCGCTGCGCAGCGCGATCTCCGGACGCCAGCCCAGCCGGGTCTCGGCGCGGGTGATGTCGGGGCAGCGTTGCATCGGATCGTCGAGCGGCAGATCCGATACGACGAGCGGCGCCCGGCTCTCGCACATGTCGCGCACGATATGGGCCAGCTCGGCGACGGTATATTCGCCCGGATTGCCCAGATTGACCGGCTCGTGGCCGACCGTCTCGCTTTCCATCAGAGCGACCAGGCCGCTGATCAGATCGTCGACATAGCACAGCGAGCGCGTCTGCGTGCCGCCGCCATAGAGTTCAAGCGGCGTGCCGCGGATCGCTCGCGTCACGAAATTCGAGATCACGCGCCCATCCTCGGGGTCCATCCGCGGCCCGTAGGTGTTGAAAATCCGCGCGATGCGGGTGTCGATGCCGCGACAGGCCTGAAGGTCATGGAACAGCGTCTCTGCCGCGCGTTTGCCTTCGTCGTAGCAGGCGCGGGGCCCGGTGGTGTTCACCCGGCCGCGATAGTCTTCGCGCTGGGGCGAGATGTCCGGGTCGCCATAGACCTCGGAGGTCGAGGCTTGCAGGATGCGTGCGCCGGTCCGCTCGGCCAGGCTGAGAAGGTTCATCGACCCAGCGACGCAGGTCTGGAACGTGTGCAGCGGATCGAGCTGATATTTCGGCGGCGAGGCCGCGCAGGCGAGATTGTAGATCCGATCGATCTCGCCATGCATCTGCAGCGGAGCGATGACGTCATGCCTGAGGAAGGTGAAATCGGGATGCCCCATCAGATGGGCGATGTTCTTTGTCCGCCCGGTCAGCAGGTTGTCGATGCAGATCACCGAGTGACCGGCCTCGATCAGCCGGTCGCACAGATGCGACCCCAGAAACCCGGCCCCTCCGGCAACGAGACAGCGCAGCTGCCCTTTATGCCGGCGCGGCGGCGCCCAAGAGATATCTTGCGTCTCGAAACGTGGCAGATGCGTCATGTTCTCCCCCCACAGAAGAACGGCAACGACTGCCCAGTCCGGTTTGAGGTCAACTTAATCGCTCTGGGCCGGACCAGGCCCGTCGATCCCGATTACAGATATTTCAAAAGGGTAGGGGGCGATTTTCGGGCCGATCAAGCGAAAGCAAAGCATTTCGACCGAAATTCGGAAGGCCGAAAAAAATCGACCTTCCGATAGATGAAGTTTGCACGCTAAGGTTGAGTTCGGCGCTGCCGGTTCGACTTCTCGTCTTCGCGCCTATCCCTTGATTCGACTTGGACAATCGAGCCGAGAGAAGGGCAAAAGCGCCTTTTCTCAGAGGTCCGACAGGCCCGCCGTCAGGTTGTGCAGGCGCCGGGTCTTCTCAAGCAGGTCCTGCGCTTCGTCCTCGGAGAAGGGGGCGCTGGACCGGGTGAACCCCGAAATCGAGCGCGAGCCGTTCTCCAGCACTGCGCAGGTCAGGCCATTATAAAGTCCGTGGGATTTCGCACCTTTCAGAACCCCCTTGGGGTCGTCAAGATCTTCCCACCGCACGATACCCACATGCTGCAAGCCCCACAGGACGACAGGGTCGTCCATCATCATGCCCTTTTCGCTATATTCGTCGATCCACGGCTCGGGATATGTGCGATACAGGATGTTCGGGCGGGTGAAGCGGATATGCAGGGCAAATGCGAAACCGGTGTCGCAGGTTTGCCCGAGGTCCTCTAGCAGGCTGGCGATTTCCTTGCGGTTTGCTGTTTCCATCACGGGAATTCGTCTTTAGGTTGTTGGTACAAGGCTGCAGCGACGCGTGCGACGGTAGGCTGCGACCGCAGTGAGTGCAAGTGAATTGACCATCAGAATATGGAACTGAGGGATTGCGAAAAGCGATTGAATGAAATCGCCCCGGCCGGGTTTTACCTCGCGCTCAGGGTTGGATATGCATTTCCCGAAGCCGAACTCAACCGTTTGAACAGCGACTGGGTCGACATGTACACCCAGCATGGACTGGTCGTGCAGGACCCTTCGATGCACTGGGTCTACCACAATGTCGGTTACGTGCGCTGGGTCGACCTGAAGGACGATCCCCGAGACGTCGTCGGCATGGCTCGACGGATGGGGCTGACCTACGCCGCCACGATCTCTTACAACACGCCAAGCGATGCCGGGCGCCGCAGCCACGCGGTCCTGTTCCGGTCGGATCGCGATTTCACCGATGCCGAGCTTCATGAAGCTTTCGATATGCTCAAGGCCTTGCATGTCGACGCCTCGCAGCGCTCGCTCACGGATGCCGAAATCGAGGCGATCCGCTTCCGCGCCGACGGGCTTTTGATCAAACAGATCGCCGCGGAACTCGCAATTTCCGAAAGCGGCGTGAAAGCGCGGCTGTCTTCTGCGAGCCGAAAACTGGGGGCGCGGAATGCGATTGAAATGCTCGCAATCGCGACTTCAAGGCGACTGATCTAGGTTTATACAACCTAAAAGAGTGAATTTTTCACAAATTCGTGGTTTCGATGGAGCTATCCAGAAGGAGGCTCCAATGCAAAACTGCACTTTCGAATTCTCGCAACTTCACCGCTTCGGCACCGCTTTTTACGACTTCCTGCGCCTGCGCAAGGAGGTCTTCGTCGACACGCTCGGTTGGGACGTGCCGCATAATGACGAAGTAGAAATGGATCAATACGATACGCCTCTGGCGCATTACTCGCTCGTGCTGAAAGACGGGCAGGTGGTGGGCGGGGCAAGGGTCATGTCGACCGCGGCGATCTGGGGCGGCAATACCTACATGCTGCGCGACGCGCATCTGGGGAAACTGCCGCATATCCCGCCGGAAATCCTGCCGACCGAAATCGCGAGCGAGAGGGTCTGGGAATGCACGCGGCTCGTGATTTCCGACGCGCTCACCACGCAGGCGGAACGCTCGACCTGTCTGCGGCTCATCGTCGACGGGCTGGTGGAGCGCGCGAAGGAGCGCGGCGCGGACGAGTTGATCTGCCTCTCCTCGCTCGCCCTGATGCGCGCGCTGCGCCAGCTTGGCTACGATGTGAGCCGGATGGGCCCGACCTATCGCAACGACGAGGATGGGCGCCAATACGCGGCGCTGCGGATGCCTGCGGAATATTCCACGCAGCGGCGTCGTGAAATGGCCGAAGCCTGTGTGATCGCAGCTCAGTCGGCCCCGCGCCAGTTGCACACCGCCGCCTGATCTAGGGCAGCCTGTTCCGGGGCCGCCTGATCCGGGCTCCGATAGAAAAAGGGCGCGCCCATCGTCCGGGCGCGCCCTTAGCTTTCGGCGTCGGTCGCGTGCTTAGCGCACGACGAAGACGCAGCAATTCGAGTGTCGCACGACCCGCGCGGCGTTCGGACCGAGCAGGTAATCGCTGAGATCGGGGCGATGCGCCCCGAGCACGATCATGTCCGCGCCGTCCTTTTCGGCCAGCGACAGGATCTCGTGATAGGCGGTGCCGACGCCCACGATGTGGCGCACCTTCGCGTTCACCTCGGGCCCGACCACCTCGGCGACGAAGTCATGCAGCAGCTCGCGCGCATGCTCCTTCGCTTTCGCGGTGTGATCGTCCGAGAAGAAGGCCCCGACCACCGCCGAGCCGTAATCGGGCACCACGGTGATCACGTCGAGCTGGGCGTCTTCCATCTTGGCCAGCCGCGCCGCCCATTCGAGCACTTTGCGCTCGGTCTTGGGGCGGTTCATGTCGATCGCGCAGAGAATGGTATTGGTCATGCCGGCTCTCCTTCAGCAAAGGCTGCGTCATCGTCTTCCTTGCGCCGATTTTGCAGGAAAGCGATGAGCGCGAGAAGGGCGAAGGCGGGGATGAACATCAGCTCTTTCGGAAGCTGATCGTTCGGCACCTTCACGTTGGACAGGGTGACGGGATTGTCGCCGTAGAAGTCGAAGCCCTGCAGTTTGGTCTGCAGCTCCGTGCCGAACATCGGCTCGTCCGCGACCATCTTGCCGTCCGTCTCGGTGAAGCTCAGGCCGAGCTTGTCGAGCCGGTCCTGACCCGTCGCGCCCTCGGGCACCTTGACCAGCACCGTCATGTCCTTCGGATCGCCCGTCGTGTAATCGGGCCCCGAGAAGACCAGCCGCAACTCGCGACCGACCGGCGCCTTGTCGAGACGCTGCGTGATATTGGCAGGCGGCACCTCGTTATAGGGCGGCTCGATCATGTTCATGAAATAGCCGGGACGGAACAGGGTGAACGCGATCAGCAGCAGCGCCACCGTCTCCCAGATTTTCGAACGGGTGATGAACCAGCCCATCGTGCCTGCGGTGAACACGAGGATGCCGATCGTCGCCACGATGAAGACGAAGATTGCTTGATACCAGGTCACGTCGATCAGCAGCAGGTCCGTGTTGAAGATGAACACGAAGGGCAGGGCGACTGTGCGCAGCGAATAGAAGAAGGCGGTGAAGCCCGTCTTGATCGCATCGCCGCCAGAGACCGCCGCCGCCGCGAAGGAGGCTAGCCCCACCGGTGGCGTCACATCGGCCATGATGCCGAAGTAGAACACGAACAGGTGGACCGCGATCAGCGGCACCACGAGGCCCGATTGCGCGCCCAGATGGACGACCACGCCCACCATCAGCGAGCTGACGACGATGTAGTTCGCCGTGGTCGGCAGGCCCATCCCGAGGATCAGCGACAGGATCGCCACGAAGATCAGCATCAGGATCAGGTTGCCGCCCGAGAGGAACTCGACGAAATCGGCCATGACCTGACCGATCCCGGTCAGCGAGACGGTGCCCACGATGATCCCGGCGGTGGCCGTGGCCAGACCGATCCCGATCATGTTGCGCGCGCCATCGATCATGCCGCCGATCAGGTCGAGAACGCCTTCACGGAAGCGGCTCATGGGCGCACTCTCGCCGCGGAACATCGCCTTGAGCGGTTTCTGCGTGAGCAGGATGAAGAACAGCAGGAACGAGGCCCAGAAGGCCGACAGGCCCGGCGACTTGCGCTCGATCATCAGGAAATAGACCAGCACGACGATCGGCAGCAGGTAGTAGAGGCCCGCCTTGTAGATGTCCTTGATCTCGGGAAGCTTCACGATCTCCGAATTCGGATCGTCCGGCTCCAGATCGGGGGCTTTCGCAGCGACCCAGACGAGCCCGAGATAGACCACGACGACGAGCAGTGCGAGAACCCAGGCCGCGCCCTCGGGCACCATCGAAGTGATGAGGCGCACGGGGAATTGCGTTGCGTAGCACAGGGCCGCGAAGCCCGCGAAGAAGGCGAACATGCCAAAGGCGGTACGCCAGACCGAGACCACGCGGTCGCCGATCGTCGGCATCCGGTTTTTCACCGCCTCCAGATGCACGATGTAGAACAGTGCGATGTAGGAGATGATCGCCGGGATGAAGGCGTGTTTGATGACCTCCAGATAGGAGATGCCGACATATTCCACCATCAGGAAGGCGGCGGCACCCATCACCGGGGGCATGATCTGGCCGTTGACCGAAGAGGCCACCTCGACCGAGCCTGCCTTCTCTGCCGAGAAGCCCACGCGCTTCATCAGCGGAATGGTGAAGGTGCCGGTGGTGACCACGTTCGCGATCGACGAGCCCGAGATCAGGCCGGTCGCGGCAGAGCCCACGACGGCGGCTTTTGCCGGGCCGCCACGCAGGTGGCCGAGCGCGCCGAAGGCCATCTGGATGAAGTAGTTGCCCGCGCCCGCTTTCTCGAGAAGCGCGCCGAACAACACGAAGAGAAAGACGAACTTGGTCGAGACGCCAAGCGCGATGCCGAATACCCCCTCGGAGGTGATCCACATATGCGACATGGCCTTGCGAAGGCTCGCGCCGGCCCAGCGGATCTGTTCGGGGAAGAACTCGGACGAGCCGAAGAAGACGTAGCACAGGAACACGATCGCCAGCAGGACCATGATCGGCCCGAGCGTGCGATAGGCTGCGATGAAGAGGAAGATGATGCCGAGGACCGAGATATAGGCGTCCTGCATATCCGCGAGCCCGCCATTGTCGACGATCTTCTGGTAGAAGAAATAGCCGTACATCGAGAGCAGCGCACCGCCCACCGCGAGGATCCAGTCATACCACGGCACATGGTCCTTGGGTGAGGATTTGAACAGCGGATAGGCCATCGCCGAGAGGAAGATGGCATAGGCCAGATGGATCTGGCGGGCGTTGTTGATCAGGTCGCCCGGCAGCACATACGGCCCGATGGGCGAGGCCAGAAGCACCTGGAAGATCGACCAGCTCAGCGCCACAACGGCGACCATGAGCCCGACCCATCCCTTGGGGCTGCGTGCCCCGCTGTCAGAAGCTTGGACGAGCTCCTGTAATTCCTGTTCGTTCAAGGCGCGATTTTCCGCCATCGTTCCCCCTAGCGGCCCACAGGGCCGTCCGCCTGTTCCGGCATGATCTTAAAGCTGAAACTAAAAAAGGCGGGCACGCAAGCGCGCCCGCCCAGTTATACGCAGGGCTTATTTAATCCAGCCCTGCTCCTTATAGTACTTCAGAGCGCCCGGATGGATCGGAGCGGAGATGCCCTTGGTGACCATCTCTTCCGGCGTCAGATGCGCGAAAGCCGGGTGCAGCTTCTTGAACTCGTCGAAGTTGTCGAAGACCGACTTCACCAGAGCGTAGACGACATCATCGGGCTCATCGGCCGAGGTCACGAGGGTCGCGCGCACACCGAAGGTCTGCGTGTCGTCGGGGTTGCCGCGATACATGCCGCCCGGAATGGTGGCTTTCGCGTAGTAGGGGTTGTCGGCGACCAGCTTGTCGACCGCGTCACCCGTCACGTTGACGAGGGTCGCGTCGCACGAGGTGGTGGCTTCCTGGATCGAACCGGAGGGGTGACCTACGGTGTAGACCATCGCGTCGATCTGGTTGTCGCAGAGCGCTTTCGACTGCTCGGCGGCCTTCAGCTCGGTTGCGAGCGCGAAGTCCG
This sequence comes from Thioclava sp. F36-6, assembly GCF_002020305.1. Classification (NCBI taxonomy): domain Bacteria; kingdom Pseudomonadati; phylum Pseudomonadota; class Alphaproteobacteria; order Rhodobacterales; family Paracoccaceae; genus Thioclava; species Thioclava sp. F36-6. Next base: position 994,471 of record NZ_MPZX01000001.1, read on the forward strand.
AGGTTTTCCAGCCCATCGCGTCCATCAGCACTTCCATCGTGCCGCGCTGACCCGAACCGGGGTTGCCGATGTTCACGCGCTTGCCCTTGAGGTCGGCGAAGTTCTTGATGCCGCTATCGGCACGCGCGACGACGGTGAAGGGCTCGGGGTGGATCGAGAACACGGCGCGCAGCTTCTCGAACGGACCCTGATCGGAGAACTTCGAGTCGCCCTTGTAGGCGTGGTACTGCCAGTCCGACTGGGCGATGCCGAAGTCCAGCTCGCCCGAACGGATGGTGTTGATGTTGTAGACCGAACCGCCGGTGGATTCGACCGAGCAACGCACGCCGGTTTCTTTGTGGCTCTTGTTCATCAGGCGGCAGATCGCGCCACCGGTCGGGTAGTAAACGCCGGTCACACCGCCGGTCCCGATGGTGATGAAGGTCTCGTCGGCTGCGTTCGCCGCGGGCGCGAACAGCGCACCGGCGACGGCCGCGATGGCCCCGAGTTTGAAGAACTTTTTCATTGAGTAACTCCCGTTGGTCGTTTTTGGGTCTCGGTTCAAAGATACGGTCCGCTTCGGTCAGCGCGCATAGACTTCGTCGAGAAGCCTGTTGCGCCGTTCGACCTCGGCGATCCGTTCGGTTGCGCGGGGTCCCGCGCGCTTCGCCACCAGCGCCAGAATTGCTTCGAGCAAGAACAGCGTGGCGACGTAACTCGTGTAGAAATGCGGGCTGTCGGTGGGCACGATGAAGGTCTCATCGGCCGCGTGCAGCGCCGGACAGCTGCGACTGTCGGTAATCAGTGCGACATAGGCGCCCTGTTCATGGGCATGGATCGCGCTGCGGATGGTGGAGCGCGCGAAGGGCGGCTTGGTGATCACCAGAACCGCGTCGCGCTCATCGAGCCCGGCAAGCGTGGCGCCCAGCGACGAGCCCGCCCGTGCGCCCAGCTCCCAGTTATCGCCGAGGAAATTGGCGATATAGGCGGTGTATTCCGCGATCCCCGTCGAACCGAGCGCACCCAGAAGCACCACCCGGCGCGCGGCGGCGAGCTTGTCGGCCACGGCCTCAAGGCGTCCCGGCTCGATCGCGGCGGTCAGGGCTGCGATATTGTCCTGCGTCGCCGCGGCATAACGGTTGAGGAAGCTGCTCTGCGGATCGACGGCATCCTTCTGCAGCCGATCGGCGCGGTCTGCGAAGGGGGAGACACGGCGACCGATCTGGTCGCGCATGGTCTCGCGCAGCTCTTCGAAATTCTCGTATTCGAGCGCATGGGCGAGGCGGGTGAAGGTCGCGGGTGCAAGGTTCGATTCGCTCGCCAGCGTGCGCAGCGAACGGGTGGCGATGCTCACCGGGTTGTCTGCGATATAGTCTCCCGCCTCACGCAAGCGCGCGGAAAGGTTGCCATATTGCGCAGCCAATCGCTGTTCGAAACTGCCGGACAATGCTCCTCCCCAGGTTCCATCACCAGTTATCGCGTTGAGGTGACCGTTTCAATTGTTTCATATATTGTCAATGCGTAAAACATATGTTTCATGGGGTAATCAGCGATCCTCACGCATTCTTGTCCCGAAGGAGGGACCGATATGAGTCACGTATTCCCCCGCCACACGAAGTCCAATCCGCCCTTGGCGGTAAAGGGCGACGGTATCTACATTCTCGATGCCAACGGGAAGCGATATCTCGATGGGTCCGGGGGCGCGGCGGTGTCCTGCCTCGGTCACTCTGACGCTGACGTGACTGCGGCGATCAAGGCTCAGATCGACAATATCGCCTTCGCGCACACGAGTTTCTTCACCTCCGAACCCGCCGAACGGCTGGCAGATCGCCTCATCGCTCACGCGCCGGGGAGCTTGGATCGCGTCTATTTCACGTCCGGGGGATCGGAGGCGGTGGAGAGCGCGCTGAAGATGGCGCGGCAGTATTTCGTCGAGAAGGGCGAGCCGAGCCGGTCGCATTTCATCGCGCGCCGCCAGTCCTATCACGGCAACACGCTGGGCGCGCTGGCCGCTGGCGGCAATGCGTGGCGCCGGGAGAAGTTCAACCCGCTGCTGATCGACGTGAGCCACATAGCACCCGTGCATGAATACCGCTGGCGCGAGGAAGGCGAGACCGCCGAGGAATACGGTCTGCGCGTCGCCAATGAGCTGGAGGCCGAGATTCAGCGCCTCGGGGCGGAGAACGTGATCGGCTTCATCGCCGAGCCGGTCGTCGGCGCCACGATGGGCGCGGTGCCGCCGGTGAAGGGCTATTTCAAGCGCATCCGCGAGATCTGCGACCAATACGGCATCCTGCTGATCCTCGACGAGGTGATGTGCGGGATGGGCCGGACCGGCACGCTGTTCGCCTGCGAGCAGGATGGGATCGCGCCCGATATCGTCACCATCGCGAAGGGGCTCGGTGCGGGCTACCAGCCCATCGGGGCGGCGCTCTGCACCTCCGAGATTTACGACGCCTTCTTCAACGGCTCGGGCTTCTTCCAGCACGGCCACACCTATATCGGCCACCCGACCGCGACCGCCGCGGGCGATGCCGTGGTCAAGAAGCTGACCGAGGGCGGACTGGTCGCGCGGGCGGCGCAGCAGGGCGAAGTGCTCGACGCGGCGCTGCGCGAGGCCTTCGGTCAGCATCCGCATATCGGCGACATCCGCGGGCGCGGCATGTTCCGCGGGCTGGAAATCGTGGCCGACCGTGCCACGAAAGAGCCGATGGACCCGGCCAAGGCAATCAACAAGAAGCTCAAGGCGGCGGCTTTCGAGGCCGGGCTCGTCTGCTATCCGATGGGGGGCACGATCGACGGCCAGCGCGGCGACCACATCCTGCTCGCGCCGCCCTTCATCATCACCGACGACCAGATCGGGGAATTGGTGGACAAGCTCGGCACCGCGATCCGCGAGGTTCTCGGGTGAGCCTGCCGCATATCATGGTCGCGCCGAACGGGGCGACCAAGACGAAGACCGATCACCCGGCGCTGCCGATCACCTTGGACGAGATTGCGCAGACCGCGCTGGCCTGCCGCGACGCCGGGGCAGGGGCGCTGCATCTGCATCTGCGCGACGACGCGGGCGGGCATCTGCTCGATAGTGGCGCCTATGCCGAGGCGCTGGCTCATCTGCGCCCGCTTCTGGGCCAGATGGCGATCCAGATCACCACCGAGGCCGCAGGGCGCTACGAACCGGGGCATCAGCGCTATGTCGCGTTGAACTCGGGCGCGCAGATGGTCTCGGTCTCGGCGCGCGAGATGCTGCGCGACCACGAATTGCAGGCAATACGGTTTTACGAAGAGGCAGCGGAACGTGGGATCGCGATCCAACATATCCTCTATTCCCGCGAGGATGCCGAGGCGCTGGTGCATGTACTGCCGGATCGCCTGCTGCGCGATCCCGGGCTGCAACTGATCTTCGTGATGGGTCGCTATGTTGCGGGGCAGGTCTCGACGCCCGCGATGCTCGATCCGTTCCTCGACTGGATGCAGGCCGAGGCGATTACCCCCGACTGGGCGATTTGCGCCTTCGGCTCGGGCGAGACCGACTGCCTTCGCAATGCGCTCGCCAAGGGCGGCAAGGCGCGGGTCGGGTTCGAGAACTCGCTGGTGATGGCGGACGGCACCACCGCGCCCGACAACGCCGCGCGCGTGGCCGAGATCGCAGCCCTTTAGTCGAGTGCCGGATGCCCTTTCTCGGGGCAATCGGAGAGGTCCGACCGGTCTTCCTCGGGAAGCTGCTTGGAAATTTCGCGCAGCGCGCTGCGCAGCCCTTCCTCCATCACCGGGTGATAGAAGGGCATCGCCAGCATGTCGAAAACGCTCATGCCCGACTGGATCGCGAGGCCGAAAAGATGCGCGAAATGCTCGCCCTCGGGCAGCGCCATCTCGCAGCCCAGCAGCTTGCCGGTTTCGGGCTCGGCATAGACGCGGAGCATGCCATACGCCTCTTCGGCCAGCCGGGCGCGCGATTGCGTCGCGAAATCCGCGCTGCCGATCAGAATGTCCTGCCCGTCCAGATCCTTGAAGCTCTGCCCCACGCGCACCGCATTGGGCGCGCTGAAGGCGATGGCCATCGAGGTCCGGCGGCTATAGCATCGCGGGGCGTCGGCTACGGCGTTGCGCCCCGCGATATGCCCTTCGTCCGAGGCCTCGTGCAAAATCGGACGAATGGCATTCGCGTCGCCTGTCAGAAAGACCGGCAGATCGCCGATCCGGGTAGTGGTGGCGTCGACCTCGGGCATCCCGTGATCGTCGAGCGGCACGCCCAGCGTCTCCAGCCCGAGCCCCGCGATATTGGGGCGGCGTCCCATCGCGGCGAGCACGGCATCGGCCTCGAATTCCGCGCCGTCTGCGCCTTTCACGATGAGGCTGCCTGCGTTGCCTTCGGAAATCTCCGCAGGCGCGCCCAGATGCAGCGGCAGCTCCGCCGCGATGGCGTCGCGCAAGACCGCTGCGACCTCCGGGTCGGTCATGCCGGCGACGCTTTCCAGCGCATCGAAACCCGCGACCTCGATCCCCATCCGGGCCATCGCCTGTGCCAGCTCCACGCCGATCGCGCCCATGCCGATCACCGCGATCCGCTTGGGCAGATCGTCGAGAGTGAATAGCGTGTCGGTGGTCAGGATACGCTCGCCAAAGGTCTTCCAAGGCCCCGGCAGCACCGGCGACGAGCCCGTCGCGAGGATGATCGCATCGGCGGTCACCTCGCCATGGCCTTCGATCTCGATCCGGTTCGGACCGAGGAGAGTCGCGCGGCCCGAGATCGCCTTGTCGCCAAGGGCTTTGGGGACCTTGCGCGGGGATTTAGTGAACCCGTCGCGCATCCGTTTCATCCGTGTCATCACGGCAGGCACGTCGATGTGCAGCGCCTCGGCGCCGGAAATCCCGAAGGCCTCGAAATCGTGGCGGCGGTGGAAGGCGTTGGCGGCTTCGATCAGCGCCTTGGAGGGCATGCAGCCGCTTTCGGCGCAGGTCGTGCCCCAATGGCCGTCGTTGACGATCAGGAAGTCATCGGTCGCATGGCGCACTTCGCGCAGGGCAGACAGTCCGGCCGAGCCAGAGCCGATGATAACGACGCGCGCGTGCTGTGACATGAAACCTCCGCTGATCTGTCGTGAACCGAACCGTTCAGCGAGGTATACGTTCCAACCACTTGCGCGGTAAAGCCTGCGCCTCGCCGCGAACCCGCAGACTGCGCATGGCTACGATCTGGCCGAGCGCGCGATGCGGCGCGATGGTGCGGAAGATATCGCGGATCATGCGTGCGTCGGCGGCGACGCCTGCGCGCCAGTTGCCGAGCTTCGCGGATTTCATCGGGCTGTCGACGCCGGGCCAGGAGACGACGGCGATCCGGGCGCGCTCTGCGATCCACAGCCGGTTCATGAAGACTTCTAGCCCGAAGCGGGGCAGGGCGTTGAGCGCGTCCAGCCGTTCGCTCAGCATCTCGCGCGGGATCACCCGCTCGCCCGAGATGTAATCGAGCCCGATCACACGCCAGATGCGCGGCGCGTTGCGGCGCAGGCTGATCGTGACATCGGCCTCCCCATTCGCCACCGGCGCGATCAGCGCGCCCAGATCGGCATGGGTCAGCCCCAGCAGATCGCTGTCGAGCAGCAGCAGATGGCTGCCTGCGGCCTCCGCGATCCCGGCTGCCACGGCCGCGGTTTTCCCGCCGTTCTCCGTCTGGCGCAGCACCCGCAGATGCGGATGGGCGTCGCGATACCCCTCGGCGATCTCGGCGGTGCCATCGCTCGAGCCGTCGTCGATCACGATCACCTCGGCGATCTGGCGATGGTCCAGCACACGCTCCAGCACCGCGCCGATCCGCGGGGCCTCGTTATAGGCGGGCAGAATGCAGGTGATCGTCGTCATGTGTGCGACCTCTTGCGGCGAAAGAACCAGATCGTGCCACCAAGAATGATCACGACCAGCAGGATCAGCGAACCTTTCGAAAGCCAGCTGTCGATCTTCCCGATATGCGAGCCGAGCCAATAGCCGAGCGCCACGAAGGCCAGCGATTTCGGGATCGTCGCGATCAGGTTGGTCAGCATGAAGACCCAGAAATTCATCCGCGCGACCCCGGCTGCGACCAGCACCGGCGCGCCCGCCGAATGGGTCAGCTTGCCGAAGACCAGCGTCTTGACCCCTTTGTTCTGGAAGTGCCGCGCCGCACTCACGAGCCGCGCGCGGCTGAGGCCCAGCTTGTCGCGCCACTTCTTGGGCATCCGGTTTAGACCCCATCGGCCAAGCGCATAGAGCCCCAGATCGCCGACGAGATCGGCAAGGATCACGATGATCGCGACCGACCAGACCGAGAACATGTTCTGGCTGGCGAGCCACGCCGCGATCACCGTCACGATCGGCCCTTCGAGCACCGCAATCGGCGCCAGCACGGCGAGGCCGTGTTTCGCCATCAATACGGAGATCGTCTCAAGGCCGATCATCAGGTTACTCCGTGACGGGGGCATCGCTGCGGGCGACGTCCCGGTGGGTCATGTCATTGCCGCGCCAGGTGAAATCGCGCCCGAACCATGTCATCAGCCACAGCGCGGGCAGCATCGCGTCGCGGATCGCGAAGCCCGCTATGTCGCGCGCCGAGGCGGGCCAGCCCGCGATCCGGGCCAGCAGCACTTCGGCACCGTACCATAGCGCCACCAGAAGCGGCAGGGCGATCCAAGGCATCGCGCCCAACGCCGCCAGAGCAAGCGCGGCGAGGAAGGGCAGGAACGGACCTTGCGCGATTTCGGCGGCGAAAATCATCACGAAGCCGTCGCGGCGCACCTTGGACCAGCGCAGCTGGCGGTCCCAGACCGCGCGGGCCGAGCGCATCCCGATCGGTTGCGCGAAAAGGTGCCGCGTCAGCCGGACCTTAAGGCCCTGACGGCGCACCAGCTTGGTCGAGGCAACGTCTTCGGCCATGTTGCGCCCGAGCGCCGCGAAACCGCCGCCCGCCATCAGGATGTCGCGCCGCCAGAACAGCGATTTGCCCTGCGCGAACCCCATCCCGATCATGTCGGCCGCCACCTGCCAGCGCGCCTGATTGGTGTTGAGGAAAGCGGCCTCCACCGCGCCCCAGAGATTGCCCGGGCGCTCGGCCACCGGCGGGGCGGACACGAGCCCCGTGCCGGGCCGCCATTCCGCCACCAGCCGTTGCAGGTAGTCGCGCGGCAAGAGCAGATTGCTGTCGGCCATCGCAAGCCACTCCGCCTCGGTCGCGGACAGCCCCTTGTGCAGATTGTTCAGCTTCGGATTGCCCGACACCGCGTCGAGCCCGGTCAGAAGCCGTGCGCGCACCTGCGGGTTCTCTTCGATCAGGCGACGGACCAGTGCGCAGGCCGGATCGCGCTCGGAGGGTGCGCAGAAGATCACCTCGTAATTCGGATAGTCGAGGTTGAAGGAAGACCCGAGCGTCTCCGCGTCGAACGGATCGACCCCGCAGACCGGGCGCATCAGCGCGATGAAGGGCAACTCGTCGGGCACCGGCTTCGGCGGGCGGGATTCGCGCCATGCGGTCATTGCAGCGCTAAGCAGATGCGCCGTGAGGGTGAGGCCCAGAAGGGCGGCAAGGGACAGCAGAACAATCGTCATGCGCGAACCTTTGCGACTGCGGGGCGGGTGCCGGTCTCCGGGACCGCTGCGGGCTCTGCGCCCCATTGAAGAAGTTGCAACGCGCCGGAACTATCCTCGGCCAAGGCGGTCAGGCTGTCCACCCAGTCGCCGCAATTGGCGTAGGTCATCCCGTCGACATCGCGCAACGCGGGCTTGTGCGAGTGGCCGCAGATGATCCCGTCGACCCCGGCCTCGGAGGCCATCGCGATCAGACGATGCTCGTACCCCGAGCCGCGCGCGATCAGGTGATTGATCCCTTCGATCGCGAGCTGGATCAAGGTGCGCTCGGTCTCGGAGACGTCGCGGCGGCGGCGCAGCCAGGCATCGATGCCGCGGAACAGCGCGTCCATCCGGCTCCCGAAACGGGTCATCGCGTGCCAGCGGAGAATGCGCGCATCGCATTGATCGCCATGCACGATGAGGTAGCGCTGCCCGTCCGCGCCGACATGGAGTGCCGTCTCGGTCAGCTCGAAGCTGAGGAAATTCATCCCCGGCGAGCGCAAAGCCGCGTCGTGGTTGCCGGGCAGATAGACGATGCGAGTTCCGGCCTCGGCATGGGCTTCGAGGGTCTCGATGATCTCGGCGTGAATGTCGCCCCATTGCACGGGCCCGCCATGCCAGAGATCGAGGATATCGCCGACGAGGTAGATCGCGTCGGCCTGCACGCTTTGCAGGAAGTCGAGGATCGGGCCGGGGCTGCACCCCCGCGATCCGAGGTGGAAATCCGACAAGAAAAGGCTGCGGTAGCGTTGTTTGTTGTGATGGCGCGATCGGCTCATGTCACATCTCCGGTGGATCTGCAGGGAGGGGCAGGCACCCGGCGCCTGCGCGGAGAAGCGGAGCGGAAACAGTCGGGAAAATCACAGGCTGTATGTTGTTGCCCATAGGGTCCTTCCGCTCGTTGCTGCGCTGCCCATCGCCTTTCGACGTGACATGGATGTGACGGCTACGTGAACCTGTAATGTCACCTAGAGGCAGCTGTGCGGTGATCAACCATAAGCATGTGAAATACTAAGCAACTTCCGGTGAGCGCACGATATCTTGCGGTTTGTTTCACCCGAAAGCATAGTGATCGCGGTCTCGACGATTGGCGAAGGAGAACGCGATGGCAGGATATCTGACCACCCATGTGCTCGACACGGCACGGGGATGCCCGGCGGAAGGGCTCAAGATCACGCTCTTCGCGCTCAACGGGGGCGACCGTGAGGTGCTGGCCGAAATGGTGACGAATGCCGATGGGCGCACCGACTCGCCGATCCTGCCGGTGGAGCGGTTTCGCACCGGCCAGTTCGAGCTGGTCTTCTCCGCAGGCGACTATCTGCGGGCGAGCGGGCAGGGGGCGCCAGAGCCGCTGTTCCTCGATGAAATCCCGATCCGCTTCGGCATGAATGACGCCGGGGCGCATTACCACGTGCCGCTTCTGCTCTCGCCTTACGGTTATTCGACCTATCGCGGCAGCTGACCGCGGGCCCTCCATCTGCTTGCGATTTGAGCATCCGGACAAAATTCGGGCGGTTCCGCCGCGCCATCGCTTGCGCTCGGGCGTGGCTTGGGAAACTCTGAGCGCAAAACGAGGGATGACGGATGGATTACACGTTTTTTCTGGAATGGGTGCAGTTCGCGGTGCGCTGGCTGCATGTGATCACCGCGATCGCGTGGATCGGGTCGTCCTTCTATTTCATCGCGCTTGATCTGGGGCTGGTGCCCGAGCCCGGCGCCCCCAAGGGGGTGCATGGCGCGGCGTGGCAGGTCCATGGCGGCGGCTTTTACCATATTCAGAAATACCTCGTCGCACCCGCGCAGATGCCCGACCGGCTGACATGGTTCAAATGGGAAAGCTACATGACGTGGCTTTCGGGCTTTGCGATGATGGTGGTGCTCTACTGGACGCAGGCGCAGTTCTACCTGATCGACCCGCGGGTGATGGAGCTGCCGGTCTGGGGGGCGATCCTGATCTCGATCGGCTCGCTCGCGCTGGGTTGGCTCCTCTACGATCTGATCTGCAAATCGAGCTTTGGCGAGAACAACACGCGGCTGATGCTGGGCCTCTACGTCATTCTCGTCGCGATGGCTTGGGGCTATACGCAGGTCTTCTCGGGCCGTGCGGCGCTGCTGCATCTGGGCGCCTTCACCGCAACGATCATGACCGCGAATGTGTTCCTGATCATCATTCCGAACCAGAAGATCGTGGTCGCCGATCTCATGGCGGGGCGCACGCCCGATCCGAAATACGGCAAGATCGCCAAGCAGCGCTCGACGCATAACAACTACCTGACGCTGCCGGTCATCTTCCTGATGCTGTCGAACCATTATCCGCTGGCCTTTGCCAGCGCGTATAACTGGCTGATCGCCTCTCTGGTGTTCCTGATGGGCGTGACGATCCGGCATTTCTTCAACACCCATCACGCCCATAAGGGCAAGCCGTGGTGGACCTGGGGCGCGACCGCGGCGCTGTTCGTCGCGATCGTTTGGCTATCCTCGATTCCGAAAGCGGATGCCGGCGAGGATATGGAGGACAGCGCGATGCTTACTCCCTTCGAACAACGCTTCGCTGCGGCGCCTGGCTTCGACGAGGTGAGCGGGATCGTCATGGGGCGCTGTTCGATGTGCCATGCGAATGAGCCCGGCTATGAAGGGATCGGTCACGCGCCGAAGGGCATCAAGCTGGAGACGCCGCGCGAAATCGCCGCCGCCGCACGGCAGATCTATGTGCAAGCCGGGCTGACCGATGCGATGCCCCCCGCGAATTTGAGCTACATGGAGCCGCAGGAGCGCGCCGCCATCCGGGCTTGGTTCCGTGCGGGCGAGGCCGGGACGCAAGGAGCAAGCGAGACGGATCGGGCGGAGGCCGCGATTGCGGTGCCCCATCCCAACGCGTCCTGATTGGCGTCCCGCGTCAATGCGTTCTGCAAGTTCCTTCGTCGGTTAAAAATCCTCCCAATCGTCATCTGTGGGCGGAGGTGGCACCGCCAGCGCGGTGTTGCCCGACACGCTGACCTGCTGAGCCGATTTGGGGCGGGCTGATTGGTGCGGCGCGGATGCTGTGGGCCCGGATGTTTCGGGGGAGGTTTCTGCCGCAGCCACTTTTTCTGCAGGCGATGTACTATCGGCCCCCTCATCCGGAGCGGCCTCGCCAAGTTTGAATTGCCCCATTGCCGCGCCGAGTTCCATCGCTTCGCGTTCGAGGACCTGGCTCGCGGCGAGTGCTTCTTCGAACATGGCCGCGTTGTGTTGGGTGACCTGATCGAGCTGGGTCACGGCGGAGTTGATTTCGGTCAGGCCCGCGCTTTGCTCCTGCGTCGCATTTGCACTATCCGCGACATAGGCGAGGAGATCGGAGACGGAGGACTGGATCCCGCCGAGCGCATCGCCCGCTTGGCCTACGAGCCCGACGCCGCGCTTCACCTGCGCCGAAGAGTTCGCGATCAGTTCGGCGATTTCGCGCGCCGCATCCGAGGAACGTTGCGCGAGCGCGCGCACCTCGGAGGCGACGACGGCGAAGCCGCGCCCGGCCTCGCCAGCGCGGGCGGCTTCCACCCCGGCATTCAGGGCGAGCAGGTTCGTCTGGAAGGCGATCTCGTCGATGACGCTGGTGATCCGACTGATTTGCTCCGAGCTCTGCTCGATTTCCGACATGGCCTGCACGGCCTCTGACACGACGTGGCCGCTTTGTTCGGCACTGCGCCGGGCGGTCTCGACGAGGTCGTTGGCGCGACCGGCGGCGTGGGCGGCGGCCTCGACAGAGGCGGTGATCTCGTTGAGCGCAGCAGCGGTTTCTTCCAGCGTGGCTGCCTGCCGTTCAGTGCGCCGCGCCATGTCATCGGAGCTGGACGAGATTTGCCGCGCCTCGATGCGGATCGATCCGGCATTGTCGAGCACCTTGCGCATCGCGCACCGCAAATCACCGATCGCACTGTTGAAATCGTTGCGCAAAGCCTTGTAGTCGCCTTCGAATTCGGTGGTGATCTCGGCCATGAGATCCCCGGCGGAGAGCCCGGCCAAGGCCGATTTCAGCGTCTCCACGATGTTCTGTTGGGCGGCCATCAGCGCGCTTCGCTCGGCCCGCCGGGCTTCGGCTTCCAGATGTTGTTGCGTTCGGTCGCTCGCAAGAACGCTGAACATGACCATCTTGCCGTCCGTATCGAGGATCGGATTGATCGAGCCTTCGAGCCAAGCCTGACGGCCATCGGCGCAGCGCAGCACGAGCATGCCCGCAAAGGGCTGGGGGGCGCGCTGGAGGATTTCGCAGACTGGTTGCCCTTCGAAGGTGATCTGACCGGCGACGGACATTCCCTCCATCTTTGCGCGGGGCGCGCCAAAGACCTCGGCAAATGCGTCGTTGACCGTGTCGATCGTCACGTCAGGGCGCAGGTCGACCCGCAGCAGGTTGGCGTCGATCGCGGATATCAGAGAGGCATTTCGCTGTTCTTCTGTGATATTGCGCCATTGCGAGACATGGCCGATCTTCTCCCCCGCCTCGTCGATGACGGGGCTGACGAGGGCGAGAATCGATCCGGCGCGCATCCGCCCTTCGAGCGTGAGCGTGTCGCGCGCGCCATTGTCGAGGGCGGCAGCCGTTGTCGTGCCGGCCGGCAAGATGCGATCCGCGCGCGTTCCCAAGAGCTTGTCGGGATCAAAGTCCGGGTTGTGGGCGCGGATTTCTGCAGCGAAGGGACGCAACAAATCTGCGGCCGCCTCATTGGCGAAGGTGATGACGTGGTCGTTGTTGGTAAGAATGATCGCGACCGTGGCGCTTTCGAGCGCGGCGCTATGCATCCGTGCGGCACGGTTATGCGATTCGGCGGTCGCGAGCTCGGACTGGAAGGTCCCCAGAGCGCGGGCGATCGCGCCGATTTCGTCGCGTCGACCGGTAGCGGGGATGTCCGTATCGAGCTGTCCCCCGGCCACGGAGCGCATCGCCTCCGTCACTCGGGTGAGGGGGCGGGTGATCAGCCAGCGTACGCCCAGCATCACACCGCCGAGAATGCCCGCGAAAATCATCGCGGTGAAAGAGAGGTTGCGCACCATGTCCTTCTGCGCGCGAGCGATGGCGGGGGCCGGACTCCAGCGCAGGGCAATCGCGGCGATCGGCGGATCCTCCGGAGAGATGCGCAGCGGAATCGCCTCGCTCAGCCCATCTGCCGAGATCGCCCTGTCGTTGGCCTCAAGCGCGCTTTGCGCCAGAGCGATAAGCGCGGGATCGGGCGCGCCAGAATCGGCCATAACCGTGCCGCGTCTGTTGAGCGCGATTGCGGATTGGCCTGCACCGTCCGAGCCCGCGAGCACGTTTTCTAACTCATGCGTCGCATCCGCGATCCGCCCCGTGATCAGCGCATCCGTCACCGAATCGCCGAGCATCGGCAGGATTTGGTCGAGATGTGCCCGCGCAGCTTCATTGGCGCGACGATGGTTCGAATTGATCGTGAGCAGCGTCATCAGCGTCGCGAACACGAACCCCGCCGCCGCGATCAGGATCAGCAATTTGAGCATCACGGTGTGCCAGGCGCTTGCACCAGCCTCGGATTTGGACATGTCCGCCTCATTTTTCCACACGGGCGCATTCCCGCAAAATCGCCGACACGCTACGTCCAGACCCTTTCCATGCGATTAACACGCACCCGCCCACGGCCAATATTTGCGCCGCGGCAGCACTTCGCGCGGGGTCAGCGCCCTTGAAGGTCCCCGATGCGGTCACTAAGACTTCTGTAAAGATCACACGCTATGAACAGCGTCGAACGACCAGGAAGGGCCGAGATGAAAGATCCCCACGAGTTTTACATGAACACGCTGGTGCCGATGGTGGTCGAGCAGACCTCGCGCGGCGAGCGTGCCTACGACATCTACTCGCGCCTGCTAAAAGAGCGCATCATCTTCCTGTCGGGGCCGGTCCATGACGGCATGTCGACCCTGATCTGCGCGCAGCTTCTCTTCCTCGAGGCCGAGAACCCGAAAAAAGAGATCGCGATGTATATCAACTCGCCGGGCGGCGTGGTGACCTCGGGTCTCTCGATCTACGACACGATGCAATACATCAAGCCGAAGGTCTCGACCCTGGTGATCGGGCAGGCGGCGTCGATGGGCTCGCTGCTGCTGACCGCGGGCGAAAAGGGCATGCGCTTCTCGCTGCCCAACAGCCGCGTCATGGTGCACCAGCCCTCGGGCGGCTATCAGGGTCAGGCGACCGACATCATGATCCACGCCCGCGAGACCGAGAAACTCAAGCGTCGCTTGAACGAAATCTACGTCAAGCACACCGGCAACGACTACGACACGATCGAGGCCGGTCTCGAGCGCGACAACTTCATGTCCGCCGAAGAAGCGAAGTCCTGGGGTCTGATCGACGAGATCCTCGAGAGCCGCGTCAGCGACGACGGAGAAAAGTGATCCTCCCGCTTAACTTCGGGGCGATTTTGACATTGAGGTGACGGTTGGCCTGTCCTAGTCTTGAGGGGACAGGCCAATTCACGAAGCCCGGGGGCAGCCCGGGCAGCAGAGGTAAGAGATGGCGAACTCGAACGGCTCCGACAGCAAGAACACGCTCTACTGCTCGTTCTGCGGCAAAAGCCAGCATGAGGTCCGCAAGCTGATCGCGGGCCCGACCGTGTTCATCTGTGACGAATGCGTCGAGCTGTGCATGGACATCATCCGCGAGGAGACGAAATCGGCAGGGCTGAAATCCACCGATGGCGTGCCGACCCCGCGCGATATCTGCCAGGTGCTCGACGATTACGTGATCGGTCAGGAACATGCCAAGCGCGTGCTCTCGGTTGCGGTGCACAACCACTACAAGCGCCTCAATCACGGCACGAAGACCGACATCGAACTGGCGAAGTCGAACATCCTGCTGATCGGTCCGACGGGCTGCGGCAAGACGCTTCTCGCCCAGACGCTGGCGCGCATCCTCGATGTGCCCTTCACGATGGCGGATGCGACCACGCTGACCGAAGCCGGTTACGTGGGTGAGGATGTGGAGAACATCATTCTCAAGCTGCTTCAGGCTTCGGAATACAACGTCGAGCGGGCGCAGCGCGGCATCGTCTATATCGACGAGGTCGACAAGATCACCCGCAAGTCGGACAACCCGTCTATCACGCGCGACGTGTCGGGCGAGGGTGTGCAGCAGGCGCTTCTGAAGATCATGGAGGGCACCGTGGCCTCCGTGCCGCCGCAGGGCGGGCGCAAGCATCCGCAGCAGGAATTCCTGCAGGTCGACACGACGAACATCCTGTTCATCTGTGGTGGCGCCTTTGCCGGCCTCGACCGGATCATCGCGCAGCGCGGCAAGGGCTCGGCGATGGGCTTCGGGGCGGATGTTAAGGATAGCGAAGAGCGTAATATCGGCGAGCTGTTCAAGGAGCTCGAGCCCGAAGATCTGCTGAAATTCGGCCTGATCCCGGAATTCGTCGGTCGTCTGCCCGTCATCGCGACGCTCACCGACCTCGATGCAGAGGCGCTGGTGACCATCCTGACCGAGCCGAAGAACGCGCTGGTGAAACAGTATCAGCGTCTCTTCGAGATCGAGGGCGTGTCGCTGACCTTCACCGACGATGCGCTGACCGCGATCGCCAAGAAGGCGATCGAGCGGAAGACCGGCGCACGTGGTCTGCGTTCGATCATGGAAGACATCCTGCTCGACACGATGTTCGAACTGCCGGGCATGGAAGAGGTCGAAGAGGTCGTGGTCAACGAAGAGGCCGTGACCCAGAGCGACGCCAAGCCGCTGCTGATCTATGCCGAAGCCAAGAAAGAAGGCAAATCGGCGAGCTGATCGCGGTGCTGCCAAGGATTAGACAAGGGGCGAGCTTCGGCTCGCCCTTTTGTTTTTGTCATGTGCCTCACGTAGGCCGTGTTGCTGCGAAGAGACTTCGCTAAACCTCCCATAGACAGGCGTGTGGGAGCGAATGGCTCATTGCGGACGGCCGCTCGACGATGCGATTTTTGCACCGTGCTGTGCTGGAGGTACCAAATTCCGCCTCGCAGACGCCCTGATCCCCGCACGGGCACTGGACCTCGACGCCCCAACGGATATAACAGGCAGGACGCATTGCGGAGGTTGCCCCATGAAGTTTCTGCTTCGAATTCTCACCTGGTGGAACGGCTCGACCGTCGGCACGCAGCTTTTCACCGCGCGCAAGGGCGTGAAAGTTGGCGAGGACGAGCAAGGCAATATCTATTACCGCACCAAGGACGCCAAGCGCCGCTGGGTGATCTATAACGGTGAAAGCGAAGCGAGCCGCATCCCGCCGGACTGGCATGGCTGGATGCACTTCACCTATGACGAGCCGCCGACCGACAAGCCGCTGGCCCACAAGCCTTGGGAAAAACCGCATGAGGCAAACCACACCGGCACCGAAGCGGCCTATGTGCCGCCGGGGTCGATTCGCCTCGCGCATCCGGTCGAGCGCCGCGATTACGAGGCTTGGCAGCCCGAGTAAGGCCAACCCGCTATGAGCGAAAACCGCACCGAGATCATCACCGGCGCGATCGTGCTGGTCGTGGCCCTGGGCTTTCTGGTCTGGGCAGGGCGCGGCATGGGCATCGGCGCCGATGGCGGCTCTTACCCGCTGCATGCCTCCTTCCGATCGATTGGGGGCGTCGTGCCCGGCACGGACGTGCGGCTTGCGGGCGTGAAGGTCGGGACGGTAACGAACGTCGCGCTCAACCCGAAGACTTTCTTCGCCGATACCACGATTTCGGTGAAAAACGGCGTCGCGCTGCCCGAGGATACGGTGATTGCCGTGACGCAAGACGGGCTTCTCGGCTCGAATTATATCGACTTGATCCCGGGCGGGGCGATCGACGACCTCAAGCCCGGCGATGAAATTCTCGACACGCAAAGCGCGGTCTCGATGTTGAACCTGATGCTGAAATTTGCAGGTGGCGGCAGTGGCGACGGCGCAGGGGAGGGGGCGCAATGATCCGCGCTTTGGTTTTGATCGCGGCGCTCGTTCCCGGGCTCGCTGCGGCGCAGGACTTCACGCAAACGACGCCGGACGACCAGATTCCGCAGGACGAGCCTGCGAAAGGGCTGGCCGACGGTACGGGCGCGATGCTCCGCGGGCTCGACAAGGTGTCCGGCATCGCCTCGGACATCAATTTGAATGTCGGGCAGAGCGTGAAATACGGGTTTATCAAGGTGACGCTGCGCGAATGCCGTTACCCGGCCGACGATCCGTCCTCGGATGCCTATGCCTATGTGACGGTGACGGAAGAGGACAAGCCGCAGCCTGATTTCTCAGGTTGGATGATCGCTTCCAGTCCCGCGTTGTCGGCGCTCGATCACCCGCGTTATGACGTCTGGGTCATCCGCTGTAAAAGCGACTGAGGCGCAGGGATCACGCCTGAGGTGAAGTCGCATTCCCGCGTCAGCGCCTGCGCCAGACGCGCGCGATATTCGATCCGGGTCACTTCGATCGCGCCCATCGAGGCCAGATGCGGCGTGATGTATTGCGTGTCGAGCAAGGTGAACCCCGTCTGGCGCAGCCGGTCCACCAGATAGGTCAGCGCCACTTTCGAGGCATTGGGACGGCGCGAGAACATGCTCTCCCCGAAGAACGCGCCGCCCAATGTGATCCCGAAAATGCCGCCCGCGAGCTCACCGTCCTGCCAGACCTCAAGGCTATGCGCAAAGCCCGCGGCGTGGAGTTGGTCGTAGAGCGTGAAGAGCGGGCCGTTTATCCACGTCTCGTCACGATCTGCGCAGCCTTCGACCACACCCCGAAATGCCGCGTTTGTTGTAATACTGTAATCGTCGCGCCGGATCACTTTCGCCAGAGAGCGCGAAATGTGGAATTTGTCCAAGGGGACGATCCCGCGCAGAGCCGGGTCGAACCAATGCAATTGCGGATTGTCGCGGCTTTCGGCCATCGGAAAGATGCCCTGCGCATAGCCCGCCAAAAGTAGTTCCGCGCTCAACCTGTCCGTCATTATCTTGCCCGGTTTTCCCGTTACGCCTAGGCTCGCCAACAAGATGAACCAGAGCGGGGCCGAGCGCAAATATGGGTTTCTACGATTTCCTCCCCGAGATCGACCGATACGCCGAAGATCCCGGCACGGTGGAGCGGATGAACCTGCGCCACAAGATGATCATCAAGCCGCTGGAGCAGGAGATCGCGGGCAAGCGTGTGCTCGATCTGGCGGCGCATGATGGCCGCTGGGCCTATGCCTTCGCGGCGGCAGGCGCCTCGGAAGTGGTGGGAATCGAAGGGCGGCAGGAGCTGATCGACCGCTTCGACCAATTCCCCCGCGCGCATCTGCGCGAGAAGGTGAAGCTGATCTGCGACGACATATTCGACGGGATGCAGAAACTGATCGACGCGGGCGAGCGCTTCGACGTGGTGGGCGTCCTCGGTATTCTCTACCACGTCATGGACCATTTCCGGCTGTTCCAGCTGGTGCGCCAACTGGGGCCGGAGCTGGTGATCGTGGACAGCGAATTCGCGCAGCGCCCCGGGCCGGTGATCCTGCTGATGCGCGAGCGCACCGATAACGAACTGAACTCGATTCCGCAGATCGAGGGCCAGGAAAGGGCGCTGATCGGCATCCCCTCTTTCCCGGCGATGAGTGCGATGGCCGATGTGCTCGATTACGACTGCCACTGGCTGGACTGGGATCAGATCGGGCAGGGACAACGCAGCCATATTGGCGACTACTATCGCCCCAAAGACAAAGAGAAAAAGCGCGGCACCTGCCTGCTGACCCCGAAATGAAAAACGCCCCCGAAACCGGGGGCGTTTTCGTAGATCTCGAACCGATCAGAGGTTCTTTTCGAGCCACCGTTCGAGCCAGTGGATCGAGTAGTTGCCGCTCTGGATGTCGGGCTCTTGCAGGAGCGCGTTGAACAGCGGCACGGTGGTGTCCACCCCGTCCACGATCAGCTCGCCAAGCGCGCGATGCAGACGCTGCAACGCCTCGTGGCGGTCGCGACCATGCACGATCAGCTTGCCGATCAGGCTGTCGTAATAGGGCGGGATCGAATAGCCGTCATAGAGCGCGCTATCCATCCGTACGCCAAGCCCGCCGGGCGCGTGGTAATGGGTGATCTTGCCGGGGCAGGGCGCGAAATTCGGCAGCTTCTCGGCATTGATCCGCACTTCGATCGCGTGACCGCGGATCGAGAGCGTGTCCTGATCGAATTCCATCGGCTCGCCGGCTGCGACCTTGATCTGCTGACGCACCAGATCGACGCCGAAGATCGCTTCGGTCACCGGGTGTTCCACCTGAAGGCGGGTGTTCATCTCGATGAAATAGAACTCGCCATCCTCGTAGAGGAACTCGATCGTGCCTGCACCGGAATAGCCCATCTCACCGATCGCATCGGCGCAGATGCCACCGATGCGCGCGCGCTCTTCGGGCGTGATCGAGGGGCCGGGGGCCTCTTCGAGCACCTTCTGGTGACGCCGCTGGAGCGAGCAGTCGCGTTCGCCCAGGTGGACGCCGCGGCCCTTGCCGTCGCCGAAGACCTGCACCTCGATATGGCGCGGCTTCTGCAGGTATTTCTCGATATAGACTTCGTCATTGCCGAAGGCGGCTTTCGCCTCGGAGCGCGCGGTGCGGAAGGCGACCTCGAGCTCTTCTTCGGATTTCGCGACCTTCATCCCGCGACCGCCGCCGCCAGCGGTGGCCTTGATGATGACGGGGTAGCCCATATCACCGGCGATCTGCTTCGCGGCCTCGGTATCGGGCACGCCACCCGCAGAGCCCGGAACGACCGGAATGCCAAGGTTCTTCGCGGTTTCCTTCGCGGTGATCTTGTCGCCCATGATGCGGATATGGGCGGCCGACGGGCCGATGAAGGTGATGCCGTGATCCTCGAGCACCTGCACGAAGGCGGCATTCTCGGACAGGAACCCGTAGCCCGGGTGAATCGCCTGTGCGCCCGTGATCTCGCAGGCCGCGACGATGGCGGGCACCGAGAGATAGGATTGCGTCGAGGAATTCGGGCCGATGCAGACCGATTCATCGGCCATGCGCACATGCATCGCGTCCGAATCCGCCGTCGAATGGACCGCGACCGAGGCGATCCCCATCTCGCGGCAGGCACGGATCACGCGCAGCGCGATCTCGCCCCGGTTGGCGATCAGGATCTTGTCGAACATACCGGCCCCCTTATTCGACGATCATCAGGGTCGAACCGTATTCGACCGGCTGACCGTCATCGACGAGGATGCGCTTCACGGTGCCCGATTTCGGGGCGGGGATGTGGTTCATGGTTTTCATCGCTTCGACGATCATCAGCGTCTGGCCTTCCTTGACCTGATCGCCGACCTTCACGAAGGCCGATGCGCCCGGCTCGGGCGAGAGATAGGCGGTGCCAACCATGGGCGAGGCCACGGCGCCGGGATGATCGGCGGGGTCTTCGACGGGTGCGGCTTGCTCGGAGGCTGCGGATTGTGCCGCCGGAGCCGCTGCGGGCGCCGGAGCAGGGGCTGCTGCGGGCGCAGGGGCGGCTGCCTGCACAATATTGGTCTGTTTCGACACCCGCACTTTCAGGCTGTCATCTTGCGCGTAATCGCGCGTCACGGCGATTTCCGTCAGCTCGTTCGAATTGAGCAGTTCGGCAAGGGCCTGAATGAAGGCCACGTCGTTGTCACGGGTATTTTTGGTCATGCGGTCCTCGAAGGGTGCTTTGAAATGGAGCCCATTCTGCGGGGCTCTTTGGTGCTGGAGGCGGTTATACGCGAGGTAACGCGCGGTGAAAAGGCGCATCGGCCGTCCTGGCGTCAGGGTTTCGCGATCTCGTGATTGCCCGATAATTGAGCACGGGTGGGGTAGAGGGCGCTGAACTACCGGGCAATCGGGCGGGAATTGGCGACCCGCCGCGCTGCGGCATATTTTACCACTTGATAAAATTCAATCCTGTGCGAGCGTAGGGAACAAGAAAAACTGACAGGGAGCCCGCAAGTGTCCAATAGCCAGCTCACCGAAGGGATCGTGCCAGCACGGCTCGACCCGGAAAGCTACTGCACCAATTTCGCCGATCACGCGCCGCCGCTGGGGACGCAAGAGGCCCGCATCGCGGCCGATCGCTGCTATTTCTGCTATGATGCGCCGTGCATGGAAGCGTGCCCGACCGCGATCGACATTCCGCTGTTCATCCGGCAAATCTCGACCGGAACGCCGGAAGCCGCGGCGAAGACGATCTTCGATCAGAACATCATGGGCGGCATGTGCGCCCGTGTCTGTCCGACCGAGAACCTCTGTGAAGGCTCCTGTGTCCGCATGGATTCGGAAGGCGAGCCGGTCGAGATTGGCGCGCTGCAGCGTTTCGCGACAGATACGCTGATGGCCAAGCAAAGCCACCCCTACACCCGCGCCGAGCGCAGCGGAAAATCGGTGGCGGTCGTGGGTGCCGGGCCTGCGGGTCTCGCCTGTGCGCACCGTCTCGCGATGAAGGGTCACGAGGTCACCGTTTATGATGCGCGCTCGAAGCCGGGCGGGCTCAACGAATACGGGATCGCCAGCTACAAGACGCCGGGCGGATTCGCGCAGGCGGAAGTCGACTGGCTGATGCAGATCGGTGGCATCACTATCGTCGAGAACTGGCAGTTGGGCCGCGTCGGGGATGGCGATCTGGCCGAGCTGCTGGGCGATTACGATGCGGTCTTCCTCGGGATGGGGCTGTCGGGTGTGAACGCGCTGCGCCTCGAGGGTGAGGACAAGGACGGCATCCGCCCCGCGACCGAGTTCATCGCGGAGCTGCGTCAGGCCTCCGATCTGGCCGAACTGCCGATCGGGCGCGACGTGGTCGTGATCGGCGGCGGTATGACGGCGGTCGACGCTGCCGTGCAGTCGAAACTGCTGGGCGCGCTCAACGTGACGCTCGTCTACCGTCGTTCGCGCGCGGAGATGCCCGCCAGCACGGTCGAGCAGGAGTACGCGCTCACCCATGGCGTGAACATCATCGAGAACGCCGCCCCCATCGCCATCCATGGCAACGGCGCGGTGCGTCAGGTCGAATTCGCCTACACGAGGAAAGGCGAGGGCGGTCTGGAGATGACCGAGGCGACCTTCAAGCTGTCCGCCGATCAGGTCTTCAAGGCGATCGGTCAGACGCTGGGCGACATGCCTCCGAAGGTCGAAGTCGCGGGCGGCAAGATCAAGGTGGACGGCGCGGGCCGCACCTCGGTCGAACGGGTCTGGGCGGGGGGCGATTGCACCCATGCCGGCGAAGACCTGACCGTGACGGCGGTCGCGCAGGGGCGCGATGCGGCTGAAGAAATCCACCAATTCCTGATGGAGGGCTAAGAGATGGCCGATCTGACTTCTGAATTCATCGGTATCAAATCCCCCAACCCGTTCTGGCTCGCCTCCGCGCCTCCGACGGACAAGGAATACAATGTCCGCCGCGCGTTTGAAGCCGGTTGGGGTGGGGTCGTGTGGAAGACGCTGGGCTCGGAAGGTCCGCCCGTCGTGAACGTCAACGGCCCGCGTTACGGCGCGATCTATGGCGCGGATCGCCGTCTGCTCGGTCTCAACAATATCGAGCTGATCACCGACCGTCCGCTGCAGACCAACCTGCGCGAGATCAAGGCCGTCAAGCAGGACTACCCGGACCGGGCGATCATCGTCTCGCTGATGGTGCCCTGTGACGAGGAGAGCTGGAAGGCGATCCTGCCGCTTGTCGAGGAAACCGGGGCCGACGGGATCGAGCTGAACTTCGGCTGCCCGCATGGCATGGCAGAACGCGGTATGGGCTCGGCGGTCGGGCAGGTGCCCGAATATATCGAGATGGTCACCCGCTGGTGTAAGCAATATTGCAGCCTGCCGGTGATCGTGAAGCTCACACCCAACATCACCGATATCCGCCGCCCGGCGGAGGCCGCCAAGCGCGGCGGCGCCGATGCGGTCAGCCTGATCAACACGATCAACTCGATCACCTCGGTCGATCTGGACGATTTCGCGCCGGAGCCGACGATCGACGGCAAGGGTACCCATGGCGGCTATTGCGGTCCGGCGGTGAAGCCGATCGCGCTGAACATGGTGGCCGAGATCGCCCGCGATCCCGAAACGGCCGGTCTGCCGATCTCGGGTATCGGTGGCGTGACCACCTGGCGCGATGCGGCAGAGTTCATGGCGCTCGGGGCTGGCAATGTGCAGGTCTGCACGGCGGCGATGACCTATGGCTTCAAGGTCGTGCAGGAAATGATCTCTGGCCTGTCGGACTACATGGATCGCAAGGGCTTCACCTCGACCTCCGAACTGGTGGGCCGTGCGGTGCCGAACGTGACCGATTGGCAGTATCTGAACCTCAACTACGTCACCAAGGCCGAGATCAATCAGGACGATTGCATCAAATGCGGCCGCTGCTATGCCGCCTGCGAGGACACCTCGCACCAGGCGATCGCGGTGACCGAAGATCGTGTCTACTCGGTCAAGGACGAGGAATGCGTGGCCTGTAACCTCTGCGTCGAAGTCTGCCCGGTCGAGTGCATCACGATGCGCAAGATGGACAAGGGCGAGGTGGATCCGCGCACCGGCGAGACGGTCGGCGACTACGCCAACTGGACGAGCCATCCCAACAACCCCTCGGCTGCGACGGCAGCTGAGTAAGGGCAGGGGCCTAGCGGGTCACGTCGAGGTTCGGCGCGACCTGCGGGGCAACCTGAGACCATCCCTCCTGCGACGCGCCGCTCCGATGATCGGAGGGCGCGTCGTTTTTATCTTCCGCCTGCGGTGCAGGCTCGGGACGCGCCTCCTCGGCGGTGTCGGGCGCTTTGACCTCTGCACGCGCCTCCGCCTTCCCTTCGGTGATCTGGATCGTGTCGGCGGGCTGCACGGGCTCTGGGGCGGGGGTGTCCGAGGTGTCCACGAGGTCCGGCGCAGCCCAGAGCGCAGCGGCCTGAGCCTCGAGCGGCGTGACCTCGAATGTCGGGATCGGGCCGGTCAAGGCGTCGGGGTCGGGCCGTGCACCCCCATCGCGGCTGCCGAGTGTACGGGGCGATTGGCTTGCATCCTCCGTGCCCCGATCCTGCCCTTCGTCCTTCAGCGCGCTGGCGCCGCGTGCCGCGCGCGCTTCCAAGGCGCGCACTTGCTGCGCGCGATCCTGCGGCGTTTGGGTGTCTACATTCGCGCCGAGGCCACCGTTGGTATTGGCCGCATTCGCCGCCGCCTCCACCGTGCTGGCAGGCGCTGTCTTCGGGGCCGCAACCGTCAACAGAGGCGACCACCCGACCTGAGGCATCAACCCCGAAATCCGGTCCATCCCGAGCTCCATATTCCTGCGCCCCCACGCATCCTCAGACTGCGCCGGGGGCGTTACCGGACCGTTAAGATCAGGCAGAAACTTCGGCGATAGTTACGGAAGGCTTAATCGCTTATGGCTTGAGCAGCCGCGCGAACAGCATATCGAGGAACGGCGCCGCCCCTTCGATCGGGTCCTTGCCCGGGCCGAGCACCGCACGCACCTGCGTGTCGAAATCGGCGTAATGCTGGGTGAGCGCCCAGATCGAGAAGATCAGGTGATGCGGATCGACCGGGGCAAGACGCCCCTCGGCGATCCAGTCCTCTATCACTTTGGCTTTCTCGTCCACCAAGGTCTTGAGATCGGTGGACAATCCCGCGCCCATCCGCGGCGCGCCCTGCAAGACTTCATTGGCAAACAGGCGGCTTTCGCGCGGCATCTCGCGGCTCATCTCGAGCTTACGGCGCATGTAGCGCATGATTTCCTCGCGCGGCTCACCCGCAGGATCAATCGCGCGCAGCGGCGCAAGCCAGATATCGAGAAGACCTTCGAGCAGCGCCGCGTGGATCGCCTCTTTCGAGGGGAAGTAATAGAGCACGTTCGGCTTGCTCAGCCCGGCTTCCGCCGCGATCTGGTCGAGCGTCGCGCCGCGGAACCCATGCGCGGAGAACACGTCCAGCGCCGCCTCGAGAATCTTGCCGCGATTGACCTTTTGTATCCGGGTCAGCGGGCGCTTGCCGTCGTCGTCGCTGGTGAAGTCGCGCGGGTCGAGGTCGTCTGCCAAATATTCGTCTCCCAGTTCGTGTTTTATGTTAACCGAAGCGTTACTGCGGGATCAATCGCTACGGGGCAGCAGAGTGCGCTTTTAGAGCGCATTGAAGGCCGCTTGACTGGTTCCTAAGCTGTGCTAGCGTGAGTCTGACCGTTCGGTCAAACTAGACAATCCGGCCGCGTCTCGACCCGGCCGCCCGACCGGAGTTTTTCCATGGCGCTCGACCGCAAGTCCCCCAACGATCTCAACGCTTTCTGGATGCCCTTCACGGCGAACCGCCAGTTCAAGAAGAACCCGCGCATGTTCGTGGGCGCGAAGGATATGCATTATACCACCTCGGACGGGCGTCAGGTGCTCGACGGCACGGCCGGTCTGTGGTGCTGCAACGCGGGCCATTGCCGCCCGAAGATCACCGAGGCGATCCAGAAGCAGGCCGCCGAGCTCGATTACGCGCCCGCCTTCCAGATGGGCCATCCGATCGCGTTCGAGCTCGCGAACCGTATCCTCGACATCGCGCCCGACGAGATGGCGCATGTCTTCTACACCAATTCCGGCTCGGAATCGGTCGAGACCGCGCTGAAACTCGCCATCGCCTATCACCGTGCGCGCGGCGACGGCGCCCGCACCCGTCTGATCGGACGCGAGCGCGGCTATCACGGCGTGAACTTTGGCGGCATCTCGGTCGGTGGTATCGTCACCAACCGCAAGGTCTTCGGCCCGCTCGTGCCGGGCGTCGATCACCTGCCGCACACCCATCTGCCCGAGGAGAACCGCTGGTCGAAAGGCTGCCCCGAGCATGGCGCGCATCTGGCCGACGATCTCGAGCGCATCATCGCGCTGCATGGCGCCGAGACCATCGCCGCTGTTATCGTGGAGCCCGTCGCGGGGTCGACCGGCGTGCTGCTGCCGCCGAAAGGCTACCTGCAGAAGCTGCGCGACATCACCAAGAAGCACGGCATCCTGCTGATCTTCGACGAGGTGATCACCGGTTTCGGGCGCACGGGCGCGGCCTTCGCCGCCGAGAAATACGGTGTCGTGCCGGATATGATGACCACCGCGAAGGGCCTCACCAACGGCGTGATCCCGATGGGGGCGGTGCTGGCGACGGCCGAGGTTCACGACGCCTTCATGAACGGCCCCGAGCATATGATCGAGCTGTTCCACGGCTACACCTATTCGGGCAACCCGATCGCCGCTGCCGCCGGGATCGCGACGATCGAGACCTATCGCGAAGAGGGCCTCTTTGAGCGGGCCGCCGAGCTTGCGCCCTATTGGGAAGAGGCGCTGCATTCGCTCAAGGGCGTGCGCAACGTGATCGACATCCGCAACGAGGGTCTGATCGGGGCGGTCGAGCTGGAGCCGATCGCGGGCGAACCCACGAAGCGCGCCTTCTCGGCCTTCCTGAAGGCCTACGACAAAGGCATCCTGATCCGCACCACCGGTGACATCATCGCGATGAGCCCGCCGCTGATCATCTCGAAAGAGCAGATCGACGAGCTGGTCGGCACGCTCAAAGAGGTGCTCGAAGAGGTCGAGTGATCGGGCCTCAGGCTGAGATGAAACGACGGCCGCGCAAGGCTTGCGCGGCCGTTTTTTTGTTGCGGCGTGGTGCTTGAGGGCGCGGGGCGACCAGCCCCGGGCCGCGCCCGACCTCCCCCCGGGAGGGCGCACTGGCGATGCCGCAGCGGGCACAGCCAACATGCGGGCTCACGAGATAAAGCGCCAAGCCACAGACGGTGCGACGCGCCCACCCGAGGTCGGGCGCCCCCCCTCACTCCCTCAATACGGGTTCTTCGCCCCGCGATCCTCGCTCAGCGATTGCTGCGAGCGCTCCACGATCATCTCGATCGCATCGGCCAGATGCTCCTCGCCGATCGCCTTGTCGCCGCGGGCCACGCGGATGCGATGCGCTTCGATCATCACCTCGGCATGGGACGATCCGCGCGGCGGCTCGAACTTGTAGGTGGCCAGTTCGATCAGCAGCCCCAGCGGATCCTTGAAATAGATCGAATCCATGAAGCCGCGATCCTTCACGCCGGAATGCGCGATCCCGCGCGCATCGAGCCGCGCCACGACCTGCCGATGCGTCGCCATCGAGACGTTGAAGGCGAGGTGATGCACGCAGCCCGGATCCGTGGGCGTGCGGTCATGGACGGGCTTGCGGCTCTCATTGGTGAAAACGGTGATCAGCCGCCCGTCGCCCGGGTCGAAATAGAGATGCCCCTCGTCGGCATTGTCCAGATTGGGTTGGTCGAAGATGAACGGCATCCCGAGCAGCCCTTCCCAGAAATCGATCGAGCTCTGCCGGTCCGCCCCGGTCAGCGTGATGTGATGGACGCCCTGCACCTGCATCTTGCGCATGTCTTTCTCCCTATCTCTCTTGCGACCAAGTTAACCCATGCTGCGCGCAGGTCTAGAAACAGGATCTGTGCGGTGCCGCGCGAAACCCCGCCGAGCACCGTTTCGCCAGATTGCGCGACCTTGTGGCGGCGGGGGCGGGGACTATGTTGCGCAGGAATGCCCGGAGACTCGCGATGCTGCGCCTGACCTTTGTCCTTGCCCTTATCTGCCCGCTGCCTGCCATGGCAGAACTGGTGCCGTGCGAGACCTCCATTCGCGGCAAGACCTATTCCTACGTCTACGATGCGGACAACGCGGCTCTGAAGGAAAGCCGGTCGCTGCGCGAGAAGCTGTTTGGCGAGAAGGGGGAGGTGACCTGCCCGGCGCTGGTCACTCTGCGCGCGCTGACACCCGAGATGAACGACGAAAGCCGCGCCCCGTTTTGCCTACAATGGGACAAGGAGGCCGAGACCTATCTGGGCTACGACCGGGGCGAGCGCGACGCCTACGGGCTCTGCCGCAAGCCGTCGAAAAGCATCTGCGAACGTATCAAGGGCACCGCGAAGGCCGCTGGCGATCTGCGCAACGATGCGGAAAGCGCCGTGGGCGATGCTGCGAGCAAGGTTCTAGGCAAGAAGATCGGCGGCATGATCGTCTCGGATCAGGCCGGAAACCTGCAAAAGAAGCTGCGCGATGCGGGGCTTGGCGTGCTGGCGGGGGCCTCGACCCCTGCGCTCGCGGCCACGGCGGTGGTCGTGGGCGGCGCGATTTACGTGTGTTCGGATACCGGCGCGGAGGCGGTCGGTCTGGAGGCCGATCCGGTCGAGCCGACCTCGGACGGGAAGGAGCTTCTGGGCGCGAAACTGCCCGAGACGCATCTGCCCGCGGGCGTGGCCGGGGCACCGATGCGCCCGGTCGAGACCGAGACGCTGCCGGAAGAGTCGGAGGCGTCGGAAGAACCGTCGCAAGCCCCGGCACCGGAGGCAAAATCGGATGTCGCCCCCGTCGGCGCGCCGGACATCACTGCCGACCCGGCGGCGAACTGAGCAATCAGCTCACGCCGATCCCGCGCAGGACGATGCTTTTCACGCAGGTCTTCGCCTCTTCCCACTGGGCGTCGCTCAGCGGCGCGCCGCCGTTCAGCGTCTCGATCTGATGCGAGAAATCTGCGTAGTGCTGGGTGGTGGCCCAGAGCATGTAGAGCAGGTGATGCGGGTCGACCTCGGCCATTTTGCCTTCCGCGATCCAGCGCCGGATGATCACCGCGCGGCCCTCGGTCCAGTCGCGCAGCGTCGTCTCGAGGTAATCCTGAATCACCGGCGCGCCATGCATCACCTCTGAGGCCCAGACCTTCGAGCCGTTCGGGTGATTGCGCGAAATCTCCATTTTGGCGTCGATATAGGCGCCGATCCCTTCGGCCGGCCCGCTTGCCTCGTCGAACACATCGGCCGCTTCCAGCCAGATGTTGAAAATGCGCTCCACGACCCGCCGATAGAGCGACTCTTTCGTCTCGAAATAGTAATGGAGATTGGCTTTCGGGAGCCCCGCAACATCCGCGATCAGCTGCATCGTGGCCCCGCCGAATCCGGCCTCGGCGAAGACCCTCTCGGCGGCTTTCAGGATCGATTCCTCGGTGGCGCGCCGCGCCTCGGCGCGGCTTCCCCGGCTGGCTTGCCCATTTTTTGTGCGCTTGCCGCTCTCATTATCTTTCATTCAAAATACGTCCTGATTTTTGTTGACCGAATGGTCAGACCGTGGCCCACTCAACCTGACCATACGGTCAGAAAAAGATTCGTCGCAAGAGGGGATAACCCCCACGCAGCCGACAGGGAGTTATGAAATGTCAGCACCCGGAGAAAACCTCCGCATCAATCCCGATCGCCTTTGGGACAGTCTCATGGAGATGGCCAAGATCGGTCCCGGCGTCGCCGGGGGCAATAATCGCCAGACCCTCACCGATGCGGATGCCGAAGGCCGCGCGCTGTTCCAGAAGTGGTGCGAAGATGCCGGCATGACGATGGGCGTCGACACGATGGGCAACATGTTCGCGACCCGCGCGGGCGAAGACCCCGATGCGCTGCCGGTCTATATGGGCAGCCACCTCGATACGCAGCCCACCGGCGGCAAATACGATGGCGTCCTCGGTGTGCTCGGCGCGCTGGAGGCGGTGCGCTCGATGAACGATCTCGGGATCAAGACCAAGCACCCGATCGTCGTGACCAACTGGACCAACGAAGAGGGCACGCGCTTCGCTCCGGCGATGCTGGCCTCGGGCGTGTTCGCGGGCATCCACACGCAGGACTGGGCCTACGATCGCGAAGATGCGGAAGGCAAGAAATTCGGCGACGAGCTGAAGCGTGTCGGCTGGGTCGGTGACGAAGAGGTCGGTGCGCGCAAGATGCATGCGATGTTCGAACTGCATATCGAGCAGGGTCCGATCCTCGAGGCCGAAGGCAAGGATATCGGCGTCGTCACCCACGGGCAGGGCCTCAGCTGGACCCAGGTGACGATCACCGGCAAGGATGCGCATACCGGCTCCACCCCGATGCCGATGCGCAAGAATGCGGGCCTCGGCATGGCGCGCGTGCTGGAACTGGTCGACGAGATCGCGTGGTCGCACAAGCCCCATGCGGTGGGCGCGGCTGGCCATATCGACATCTACCCGAATTCGCGTAACGTGATCCCCGGCAAAGCCGTGTTCACCGTCGATTTCCGCTCGCCCGATCTGAGCGTGATCGAGGATATGGAAAAGCGACTGCGCGAGGGAGCGAAAAAGATCTGCGACGAGATGGGGCTTGAGGTGGAATTCGAGAAGACCGGCGGGTTCGACCCAGTCACCTTCGATCCGACCTGCGTGAGCGCCGTGCGCAGCGCCGCCGAGCGTCTGGGCTATTCGCATCGCGACATCATCTCGGGCGCGGGCCACGATGCCTGCTGGATCAACGCGGTCGCCCCGACGGCGATGGTGATGTGCCCCTGCGTTGACGGGCTGAGCCATAACGAGGCCGAGGATATCTCCAAGGACTGGGCAGGCGCGGGCGCCGATGTGCTGTTCCACGCCGTGCTGGAATCCGCGGAAATCGTAAGCTGAGACGGGCGGAAGAGGGGGCGCTGCCCCCTCGGCGCGATGCGCCTCACCCCCGGGATATTTGAACCAAATCGAAGGCGGAAGACCTTCGTGGGAGGTAAACAATGACCAAAGTCATCAAGAACGGAACCATCGTCACCGCCGATCTGACCTACAAGGCGGATGTGCTGATCGACAGCGGCAAGATCATCGAGATCGGCCCGAACCTGAAAGGCGACGAAGAGATTGACGCGACCGGCTGCTACGTGATGCCGGGCGGGATCGATCCGCATACCCATCTCGAGATGCCCTTCATGGGCACCTATTCCAGCGACGATTTCGAATCCGGCACCCGTGCCGCGCTGGCCGGCGGCACTACGATGGTCGTCGATTTCGCGCTGCCCGCGCCGGGCGAGGGCCTGCTGGAAGCGCTCAAGCGCTGGGACAACAAATCGACCCGCGCGCATTGCGACTACTCCTTCCACATGGCGATCACCTGGTGGAGCGAGCAGGTCTTCAACGAGATGAAGCAGGTCACTGAGCGCGGCATCAACACCTTCAAGCACTTCATGGCCTATAAGGGCGCGCTGATGGTGAACGATGACGAGCTCTATTCGAGCTTCAAGCGCTGCGCCGAACTGGGCGCGATCCCGCTGGTCCATGCCGAGAATGGCGACGTCGTGGCGGAGCTGTCCGCGAAGCTGCTGGCAGATGGCAATAATGGCCCCGAGGGGCACGCCTATTCGCGCCCGCCGCAGGTCGAAGGCGAGGCCACCAACCGCGCGATCATGATCGCCGATATGGCAGGCGTGCCGCTCTATGTCGTGCACACCTCCTGCGAAGAAAGCCACGAAGCGATCCGCCGCGCCAAGATGCAAGGCAAGCGCGTCTGGGGCGAGCCGCTGATCCAGCACCTCACGCTCGACGAGAGTGAGTATTTCGACAAGGACTGGGACCACGCCGCGCGTCGCGTGATGTCGCCGCCCTTCCGCAACAAGCAGCATCAGGACAGCCTCTGGGCGGGTCTCGCCTCGGGCTCGCTCTCGGTGGTCGCGACCGATCACTGCGCCTTCTCGACCGAACAGAAGCGCTATGGCGTGGGCGATTTCACCAAGATCCCGAACGGCACCGGCGGCTTGGAAGACCGGATGCCGATGCTCTGGACCTATGGGGTCGAGACCGGCCGGATCACGATGAACGAATTCGTGGCCGTGACCTCGACCAACATCGCGAAGATCCTCAACGTCTATCCGAAGAAGGGCGCGGTTCTGGTCGGTGCGGATGCCGATCTCGTGGTCTGGGACCCGGAAGCGACCAAGACGATCTCGGCCAAGACCCAGCAATCTGCCATCGACTACAATGTCTTCGAGGGCAAAGAGGTCAAGGGTCTGCCGCGCTATACGCTCAGCCGCGGTGTCGTCGCCTGGGCCGATGGCAAGATCCAGACGCCCGAGGGCCACGGCGAATTCGTCGCCCGCGATCCGGGCATGCCGGTGACCAAGGCTCTGTCCACCTGGAAAGAGCTCACCGCCCCGCGTCCGGTCGAACGCAGCGGTATCCCGGCGACCGGGGTATAAGGCGCAATGGCGGCCCCGGTCAGTTCCGGCGTTTTGGAGGCTGCGGTCTATGTCGAGGATCTCGACGCAACCGAAGCCTTCTACGGCGGGCTGCTGGGGCTCGAGCGGCTAACCCGTCGCGACGGGCGGCATGTCTTTTTCCGCTGTGGCGATAGCGTGATCCTGACCTTCATCGCTCAGGCCACGCAGCAGCCACCCGACCCGGAGGCGGCGCTGCCGGTTCCACCGCATGGCGCGGTCGGACCGGGGCATGTATGCCTCGCGGCGGACGCGGATCAACTCAACGAATGGGAACGACATTTGAGGGACAACAACGTAGAGATTGAGGCCGACTTCTATTGGCCGAACGGGGCGCGGTCGATCTACCTGCGCGACCCGGCGGGCAACAGCGTCGAGATTGCGGACAAAACCCTGTGGAGGCGCGGATGACGGCAGCACCGGTAATTCAGGCCCGCGGGCTCAATCTGACTTTCCAGACGGGGGACGGGTCGGTTCACGCGCTGAAAGATATCGATCTCGATATCGAGAAGGGCGAATTCGTGAGCTTCATCGGCCCTTCGGGCTGCGGCAAGACGACTTTCCTGCGCTGCATCGCGGCACTGGAGACGCCCACGGGCGGCTCGCTGACCGTGAACGGCATCTCGCCGGAGGAAGCCCGCAAGGCCCGCAGCTACGGCTATGTGTTTCAGGCGGCAGGTCTTTACCCTTGGCGCACGATTGCGGGAAATGTGAAACTTCCGCTGGAAATCATGGGTTATTCCAAGGCGCAGCAGCAAGAGCGTGTTGAAAAAGTGCTTTCGCTGGTCGACCTCGAAGGCTTCGGGAAGAAGTTCCCCTGGCAGCTTTCGGGCGGCATGCAGCAGCGCGCCTCGATCGCGCGGGCGCTGGCCTTCGACGCCGAGATCCTGCTGATGGACGAACCTTTCGGCGCGCTCGACGAGATCGTGCGCGACAAGCTCAACGAAGAGCTTCTCAAGCTCTGGTCGGCCACCAACAAGACGATCGGCTTCGTGACCCACTCGATCCCGGAAGCGGTCTATCTGTCGACCAAGATCGTGGTGATGTCGCCCCGTCCGGGCCGCATCCACGAGGTGATCGAGAGCACGTTGCCGAAAGGGCCGCGTCCGCTCGACATCCGCGACAGCGAGGAATTCCTGCAAATCGCGCACCGGGTGCGCGAGGGGCTTCGGGCGGGGCATGCCTATGATGAATGACGCGATGACCCCTACCGCAAGTGGGGGGCTGTCCGCCCCCCTCTGGCTGCGCCATTCACCCCCCGAGGATATTTCGGCCAAGCCGAAGGGGAGGGCGGTCTGATGAAAATGATCGCTCCCGTTCTGACGGTTCTGGCCGCGATCCTGCTGCTTTGGTACGCAGCCACCGTCTGGATGAATTCGCAATGGACCTACGATCAGGCCGCAAGGGCTGGTGAAGAGGTCACGTTCTCCGAGCTTGTCACCGACACGCTGACCCAGAAACGCCCCGTTCTGCCCGCGCCGCATCAGGTGGCCGTCGGGCTTTGGGAAGGTGTGGCCGGGCAGAAGATCACCTCCAAGCGCAGCCTTGTCTTCCACGGCTGGATCACGCTGTCGGCGACGCTTGCGGGCTTCGCGCTGGGCACCGGTCTGGGCATCCTGCTGGCGGTGGGGATCACCCATAGCCGGGCGATGGATCTGAGCGTGATGCCCTGGGCAATCGCGAGCCAGACGATCCCGATCCTCGCCATCGCGCCGATGGTGATCGTGGTGCTGGCGAGCCTCGGGATCACCGGGCTGCTGCCCAAGGCGATCATCGCGGCATACCTGAGCTTCTTCCCCGTGCTCGTCGGGATGGTGAAGGGGCTGCGCGCGCCCGATCACATGCAGCTCGATCTGCTGAAGACCTATAATGCGAGCCAGGGCGCGACCTTCTGGAAGCTGCGGCTGCCGTCGTCGATGCCGTATCTCTTCGCCTCGCTGAAAGTGGGGGTGGCGGCGAGCCTCGTCGGTACCATTGTGGCCGAACTGCCGGCGGGCGCGACCCGCGGGCTTGGCGCGCGGCTTCTGTCGGGCAGCTATTACGGGCAGACGGTGCAGATCTGGTCCGCTCTGTTCGCAGCGGCAGCGCTCGCGGCGATCCTCGTGGTGGTGGTCGGCATCATCGAACAAATCACGCTCAAGCGGATGGGGATGGTGCAATGAGCTGGCTTATTTTCGCAATCGTCTTCTGGCTGGCGGCCTGGGCCCTCAATACCTGGCTTGCGCGCCATCACGGCTCGGAGCGTTGGGCGCGTTTCCTGATCCCGGCCTTGTTCGGCATCACCCTCCTGCTTCTGTGGGAAGGTCTGGTGCGCGGGCTGAATATCAGCCCGGTGATCCTGCCGGCGCCAAGCCAGATCGCGGCGAGCCTGATGGCCTCGACCGATGTGCTGCGCGAGGATTTCGTGCAGACGATCCTGAAAGGCGCGCTGTCGGGCTATATCATCGGCTGTGGCGCGGCGGTGGTGGTGGCGATCCTGATCGACCGCTCGCCCTTCCTGCAACGTGGCCTGCTGCCGATCGGGAACTTCGTCGCGGCCCTTCCGATCGTCGGGATCGCGCCGATCCTCGTGATGTGGTTCGGCTTCGACTGGCAGTCGAAAGCGGCGGTCGTCGTGGTCATGGTCTTCTTCCCCGTCCTCGTGAACATGGTGGCGGGTCTGGCGGCCACGAATGCGCTTCAGCGCGACCTGATGGCGACCTATTCCGCAAGCTATTGGCAGGGGCTTTTCAAGATGCGCCTGCCAGCGGCGATGCCGTTTCTCTTCAACGGGTTGAAGATCGCGACGACACTGGCTTTGATCGGTGCGATCGTTGCCGAATTTTTCGGCAGCCCGACGAAAGGAATGGGCTTTCGCATCTCGACCGCGGTGGGGCAGCTTGATCTGCCGCTCGTGTGGTCGGAAATTACCGTTGCGGCCCTCGCGGGCTCGGGCTTCTATGGGCTTGTCGCCCTGATCGAGAAGCTGGTGACTTTCTGGCACCCGTCGCAACGGGCCCGGACGTAAGGGCAAGGAAGAGCCTGAGAATAACCTAAAATCCCGGGCGTAAAGATCCGGGGCCAACAGTGGAGTGAAAGATGAAGAAACTGATCGCAGGGGTGGCCGCAAGCCTCACCATGGCGGGGGCCGCTTGGGCCAACGAGGACGTGACGCTGCAGCTTAAATGGGTCACGCAGGCCCAGTTCGCAGGCTACTATGTCGCGCTCGACAAGGGCTTCTACGAGGATGCGGGCCTCGACGTGACCATCAAGCCGGGCGGCCCCGATATCGGGCCCGAGCAGGTGATCGCAGGCGGTGGCGCCGATGTCATCGTCGACTGGATGCCGGCGGCGCTGGCAGCCCGCGAGAAAGGGCTGCCGCTCGTGAACATCGCCCAGCCCTTCAAGAAGTCGGGCATGATGCTGACCTGCCTCAAGGAAAGCGGCATCAAGACCCCCGAGGACTTCCCCGGTCATACGCTGGGCGTGTGGTTCTTCGGCAATGAATACCCGTTCCTGAGCTGGATGAACCATCTCGGCATCTCGACCGAGGGCGGCGACGATGGCGTGACGGTCCTCAAGCAGGGCTTCAACGTCGATCCGCTGCTGCAAAAGCAGGCCGCTTGCATCTCGACCATGACCTATAACGAGTATCTGCAGGTGCTCGAAGCGGGCATTCAGCCCGACCAGCTGGTGACCTTCAAGTATGAAGACGAAGGCGTCGCGACGCTCGAAGACGGTCTTTACGTGCTTGAAGAGAACCTCAAGGACCCGGCCTTCGTCGACAAGATGGCGAAGTTCGTGAAAGCCTCGATGGAAGGCTGGAAATACGCCGAGGAGCATCCCGACGAGGCCGCACAGATCATTCTCGACAATGACGAGACCGGTGCGCAGACGATGGAGCACCAAGTCGGCATGATGAAAGAAGTCTCCAAGCTGACCGCTGGCTCGAACGGCACGCTCGACCCCGCCGATTACGAGCGCACGGTCGACGTTCTGATGTCGGGCGGTTCGGACCCGGTCATCACCAAGAAGCCGGAAGGCGCCTGGACGCATGATGTGACCGACAAGGCTGGCCTCGAATAAGAGAGACACTCTCGCGAAACACGAAGCCCTCCGGTGCGCCGGGGGGCTTTTTCATATTCGGGGTTTCTTAAGGGGAATCGGCTTTGCTGAGCGGCAGGAGGCACTCGCATGGCCGATCGATCAATGACCGCGCAGCGTGCGCGCGCCCGCGCACGGGCTCGCAGGCGTCAGCAGCGCACGCACCCGGCCCTGACCGCGTTCTACGCGGTCGTCGTGATCGGGATTGCGTCAGGGCTGTTCTACCTCGCGTGGAAAAGCCAGTTCGCGGCCCCGCCGAGCTATCTCTTCGACACGCCCACCCAGCCGATCGAGGCCGCCTATTGCCTTGCCGTGGTCCGCGCGCTCTCGGGCGGCGGAAGCGGCGGATATATCGGGCAGGCGCAGGATTTCTGGCTGAAGCGCCTGCTGACATTCAGCGGCGATGTCGCGGGCAATATCGCGAAGGGCGAAGATGCGCTCGGGCACCATCTGATCGGTAGACCTGTGCCCGATCGCCAATGGCTCGTGGATGCGATGGATAAGTGTTCCAACCGGGCGGTGAATTACGGGGCGCATTTCGGGGCCTTCGATTAGCGGCGAACCGCGGCGGCCTGTTGGTGTGTGCACGCAACGAGCCCTTAGCGGGAGGGCGCGTCAGCTGACGAAGCTTCGCCAGAGGGCGTGCCGAGGAACGCCGCTTCCGCTGGCGACAGATCGGCCCGGGTGCGGGGCAGGGCATGCGGCATTTCGGCCTGAATCCACGCCACCAGCCCCTCGCGAATATGGCAGCGCAGATCGTAGGTGCGCGGACCGTTGCGCGCGGAGGCGAGGATACGCACCTCCATCACCCGCTCGCGGAAATCGGTCACCTGCAGGGCAAAGACCTTGCCGTCCCAGAGCGGATCGGCGCGGGTGATCTCTTCGGCCTTCGCGCGGATCGCGGCGACGTCGGCCGTGTGGTCGAGGTAGATCATGACGGTGCCGATCAGATCGGCGCTTTCGCGGGTCCAGTTCTGGAAAGGCTGCTCGATGAAATAGCTCAAGGGCACCACGAGCCGCCGCCAGTCCCAGATGCGGATGACAACGTAAGTCGATGTAATTTCTTCGACATTGCCCCATTCGCCCTCGACGATCAGCGCGTCGTCGATGCGGATCGGCTGGGTCAGGGCAAGCTGGATGCCTGCGAACAGGTTCTTGAGCACCGGCTGCAGCGCGAGGCCCACGACGATACCCGCGGCCCCGCCTGCGGCCAGAAGCGACACGCCATATTGGCGCACGGCGGGAAAGGTCATCAGGGCGGCTGCGACCGCGAGGATCACGATCATCACCTTGGCCACACGCATCAGGATGCGGGTCTGGGTGACGTGCTTGCGCGCCAGCAGGTTGTCTTCCGCGTCGAGCTTGAAACGCCGGAGGTGGATCGTCGTCCAGATGTAAAGCGCGGTATAGGCGATCCAGGCGAGGCACAGGATCAGCGCGACCAAAAGTATATGGGTGATTGCACCGGTGACTGCGGCGCTGGTTGGCGCGAGCCCGTTTGCAAAGCCAAGTGCGGCGATCAGAAGGATCAACCGCATCGGTTGCGCCCCGCGGGCGACCAGCGACCGCCAGAACAGGTCGCGATCGGCCACCGCGCGGTTGAGCGCCGTGAACAATACCCTAAACAGCAGCAGCGCGATCAGCGCCGCCATAACATAGGCGATCAGCGCCACCGCCCAGTCCGGCAGGAATTTCTGCGCCGTATCGATGGCGCTGGCCAGTTCGGTCTCGATCGTCTCGGGCTCCATCCGGGTCTCCGCGAATTGCCGCGCTGTTATGCTGCGCTGCCGCATTGATGATGGCGCATCGGGCGGAGCTGTCAAATCGGGCCGGGAATTGACGTCGATCATAGAGCGAACAGGCCGGCAATGTAGAATGACATATGGGGAAATCGTCCCATGCCGAGAATTGGAGAGAGCCATGAAAAACCGCTTTTTCGCACCCGCCGCACAGCTTGCCGCGCTCGTCGCGTTGGTCGCGTTTGCAGGCTGTACGCAGCTTGAACGCGATATCGGGGAATGCGAGCCGGGTGTCGGGGGCATATCGGGCATGGCCACGGTCGCGCCCTCTGGAACGGGATCCTGCTGAGGTCCTGTAAACCGCTGTAAAACTATTTTCTTCTTCTGCACTTGTTTGTAAAAACGGGTGCAGGAGGAGTTTACATGGCCCGTTCCCCGCTGACCGGCACCCGCATCCGCGAGCGGCGCAATGCGCTTGGCTTGAAACAGGCTGAACTGGCGCGGGCCTCCGGGATTTCGGCGGCCTATCTCAACCTGATCGAACACAACCGCCGCCGTGTCAGCGATGCCCTGATCGAGCGGATCGCAGGCGCGATGGGCGTCGATCCGGTCACGCTGGGCGAGGGGGCGGAAGGCGCGCTGTTCGCAGGGCTGCGCGAAGCGGTCGCGTCTCTGGAACTGGCCGAGACAGGCGGCGGCAATAGCGCGGGCAGTGCCAGCCAAGCCGCGCCCGATCTCGAGCGGATCGAGGAATTCGTCGGTCGCTTTCCCGCTTGGGCCGCGCTTCTGGTGAACCGTCAGGCGCGGCTGGCCGAGCTGGAGCGCGTGGTCGAAACCTATGCCGAGCGCATGGCGCAGGACCCATTCCTGCTGACCTCGCTGCATGAGGTCCTTTCGGCGGTGACCTCGCTGCGCTCCACCGCCGCGATCCTTGTCGAGACCGAGGATATCGAGCCGGAATGGCGCGCGCGATTTCTCAACACGATCCAGGAGGAAAGCCTGCGCCTATCGGGAACGGCGGAAGCTCTGGTCGGCTATCTCGACGAGATGGAAACCGCCGAGACCGGCCTGTCCTCGCCGCAGGAGCAGTTGGAGGCGTGGCTCGAGGCGCGCGGCTGGCATTTCCCGGAACTGGAGGGAGGCGGGGCCGATCCGGTCGAGCTGATCGCGGGCGCGCCGGAATTGGCGTCCTCGGCGGCCCGGGAACTGGCGCGCGGCCATTTGCAGCGGCAGGCGGAGGATGCGCGCGCCTTGCCGCTGGACCCGGTGCTGGCGGCGCTGGCCGAGCTCGGCCCCGACCCGGGCGCGCTGGCGGCGCGCTTCGCCGTGCCGCTTGCGCAGGTGTTGCGGCGGCTCGCGGCGTTGCCAGAGGGCGCGCCGGGTCTGGGGCAACCGGGGCTGGTGGTCTGCGACGGCTCGGGCACGCTGACCTTCCGCCGCGCAGCCCCCGGATTCCTGCTGCCGCGCTTCGCCGCCGCCTGTCCGCTCTGGCCGCTCTATGAGGCGCTTGCACGACCGATGCAGCCGATCCGGGCGTTGGTCGATATGGCGGGGCGGTTGCCGCAACGCTTCCTGACCTATGCCGTCTCCGAGCCGCGCCCGACGGGGTTCGACGGCCCGGTGCTGATGCGCGCCACCATGCTGATCCTGCCAGCGCCCTCGCAGAGCGCTGATGCACCGGCGCGCCCGATCGGCGCGTCGTGCCGTATCTGTCCGCGTGGCGAGTGTCCGGGGCGGCGCGAACCCTCGATCGTCGCGGATGCGTCGGCGGGGAGGGCGTGAGGGTTTGACAGGGCGCGACACGGTGGCGATAGTCGGGTGAGGGGGATGGCTATGGCGCAAAGACAGGTGCTGTTGATCGAGGACGAGCCGCATATCGCGGAAGCGATCCGGTTCATCCTGACGCGTGCGGGCTGGACGGTGTCGGTGCTCGAAGACGGCGCGCGGGCAATGGCGCGCATCACCGGCGATCCGCCCGACGCAATCATCCTCGATTTGATGCTGCCGGGGCGCTCCGGTCTCGAAATCCTTGCCGATATGCGCGCGGATGCCGCGCTGCGCGATTTGCCCGTTCTGATGCTCAGCGCGCGCGGGCAGGGGCGCGACCGCGATGCCGCAACCCGCGCCGGGGCGACGGCCTTCCTCGCCAAGCCATTTGCCAATGGCGATGTGCTCGACCAGCTCGAAGCCATCACCGGCGGGGGCGCAGCGCGCCGGGAGCCCGCCTGATGCCGCAGACGGGCCAGCCGCTCTTTCTTGCCCGCCGTTCCTATCGCCGCCGCCGCCTGATGGATGCGGCGCGGCTTTTGCCGATTGTCGGCTTGGTGCTGATCATGATGCCGGGCCTGTGGCATCCTGCGCAGACCCCGGTGCCCGACACCGGGCGTGGCGGGCTCTACCTTTTCGCGGTCTGGATCGTGCTGATCCTCGCGGCTTTCGCCATCTCCCGCGGGCTCGGCCCGGTGCTCAACGCAGAGGACGTGCCCGAAGGCAATGGCGAGGCCGAGGGCCCAACCGCCGCCGCAACCGCCAGCCGCGCGTCGGACGCGCCGCCGCCGGAGGGCTGAGATGCCCTTCAACAATCTCGTCGCGGTCTGCCTGACCTATGTGATCGTGCTCTTCTCGGTGGCGTTCGTGGCCGAACGTCGGGCGCAGCGCCGCCGCCTGCGCTTCCTACGCTCGCCGGTGATCTACACGCTGTCGCTGTCGATCTATTGCACCGCCTGGACCTTCTACGGCGCGGTCGGTTACGCGGCGCGGTCGGGTTTGGAATTCCTGACGATCTACCTTGGCCCGACGCTGGTCTTCGTCGGCTGGTGGTGGGTGCTGCGCAAGCTGGTGCGGATCGGGCGCACCCATCGCGTGACCTCGATCGCGGACCTGATCTCCAGTCGTTACGGCAAGTCGAACACGCTGGGCGTTATCGTCACGCTGATGTCGGTCGCCGCCGCCACGCCCTACATCGCGCTACAACTGCAATCGGTGACGCTGAGCTTCGGCGTCTTCGCGGCTGGCACGCCCGAAGGCTGGGCGCTGCCCGATCAAGGCGCGACGGCGCTATGGATCGCGGGCGGGCTTGCGATCTTCACCATCCTCTTCGGCACCCGAAATCTCGACGCGAACGAGCGACACCACGGGGTCGTCACCGCCATCGCGCTGGAGGCGGTGGTGAAGCTGGTCGCGCTGGTCGCGGTGGGCGTCTTCGTCGTCTGGGGACTGGGCGGCGGGCCGATGGACATGCTCTCCCGGATCGACGCTTCGAAGATCGCGGAATGGGATCTCCATCCGGGACGCTTCGCGGGGCTGACCTTCGTCTCCGCGGCCGCGATCCTGACCTTGCCGCGCATGTTTCAGGTGCTGGTCGTGGAGAATGTCGACGAGCGGCACCTCGCGACCGCAAGCTGGGCCTTTCCGGCCTATCTGATGCTGATGAGCCTCTTCGTCGTGCCGATCGCGGTTATGGGGCTGGAGCGGATGCCCGAGGGCGCGAACCCCGATCTGTTCGTGCTGACGCTGCCGCTGTCCGAGGGGCAGGGGAAGCTGGCGCTGCTGGCCTTCCTCGGGGGGTTTTCCTCGGCGACGTCGATGGTGATCGTCGCTGCCATTGCGCTCGCGACGATGGTCTCGAACCATATCGTGACGCCGCTGTGGCTGGCGCTGCGCCGCGAAGGCCCGCGCGCCCAGGGTGATGTGCGTGGGCTGGTTCTGGCCTCGCGCCGGGTCTCGATCATCGCGGTGCTGGCGATGGGCTATGCCTATTACCGGATGTCGGGCGGCTCCGAGGCGCTGGCGGCGATCGGCCTGATCGCCTTCGTGGGCGCGGCGCAGGTGCTGCCCGCGCTGATCGGCGGCATCTTCTGGCGCGGCGCGACCCATGTGGGGGCGGCGGCGGGGCTGGTGATCGGCTTCGCGCTCTGGGCCTATACGCTCTTTCTGCCTTCGGTAGGCGATGCCGGTCTCATCCCGCAGATCGTGCTGGATCACGGGCTGTTCGGGTTCGAATGGCTGCGGCCGCATGCATTGTTTGGGATCGCGGGGCTCGACCCGCTGCTGCATGCGCTTTTCTGGTCGCTGCTGTTCAACACGCTGGCCTTTCTGGTCTTCTCGATGCTGTCCTTCCCCGGCCCGATGGAGCGGCTGCAGGGCGTGGCCTTCGTGAACATCTACGATCAAAGCCCCGCCGCGCGCTCTTGGGTGCAAGGCGGCGCCGAGGCCGAGGACCTGCTGTCGATGTCGCAGCGGATTCTGGGCGCCGAGCCTGCACAACATTTCTTCCAAGCGCAGGCGGCGGGGCAGGGCAAGGCCGGATTTCTGCCCGACACCACACCCGATTTCCTCGCCCGGCTGGAGCGTAAGCTGGCGGGCTCGGTCGGGGCCTCGACGGCGCATGCGATGATCGCGCAACTGACCGGGGGCACCTCGGTGTCGATGCAGGACCTGATCGCCGTGGCGGGCGAGACGGCGGAGGCCAAGGAATACACCGCCCGGCTCGAGGCGAAATCCGAGGAACTCGCGCGGGTGGCGCGCGCGCTGCGCGAGGCCAATGACAAGCTGCAGGATCTGTCGGTGCAGAAGGACAGCTTCCTCAGCCAGATCAGCCACGAACTGCGAACGCCCATGACCTCGATCCGGGCATTTTCCGAGATTCTGATGGAGCCCGACCTGCCGGATTCGATGCGCGCGCAATATGCCGAGATCATCCATGAGGAAGCGCGCCGTCTGACGCGTCTGCTCGACGATCTGCTCGACCTTTCCGTGCTGGAGAACCGCCGCGCACAGCTCAATGTCTCGGTCGCCAATCTGCACGACCTGATCAACCGCGCGGTGCAATCGGCCTCCTCTACCCAACCCGAGCGCGCCTTCCGCATCGAGCGCGATTTCCCGACCGAGCATATGCCGATCTTCACCGATGCCGATCGGCTGGTGCAGGTGATGATCAACCTCATCTCGAACGCGCGGAAGTATTGCGATGCCGAGAAGGCGGTACTG
Organism: Thioclava sp. F36-6; assembly: GCF_002020305.1. Classification (NCBI taxonomy): domain Bacteria; kingdom Pseudomonadati; phylum Pseudomonadota; class Alphaproteobacteria; order Rhodobacterales; family Paracoccaceae; genus Thioclava; species Thioclava sp. F36-6. The sequence continues at coordinate 1,036,814 of NZ_MPZX01000001.1, forward strand.
CGGATCGAGGTGAAGCGCCGCGGCAAGCGGGTGCAGATCGACTTCATCGACAACGGCGCGGGCATTCCGAAGAAGAGCCAGAAGCTGATCTTCGAGAAATTCGCCCGTCTGACCGATCAAAGCCGCGCCGGCAGCGCGGGCCTCGGCCTCGCGATCTGCCGCGAGATCATGACCAATCTGGGCGGCACGATCGACTACGTGCCGGGGCAGGGCGGGGCCGCGTTCCGTATCAGTCTGCCGCTGAGGCGCAGCGATCAGCGCGCGCCCTCCGATCAGCCGCCCGAGAGCGCAGCCCTTTCGCGCTAAGCCACGAAACGCGGGGAATTTTCAACGCTTTGTAAACCTCGATCTGCCAAAGCTGGGCGATGAGACCCCGAAGGCGGGTGGATGGAGGCCATGGTTCACGAGCGCGAGACATCGGTGCTGCGGCGCAAGACCGAGGCGGCGAAGGCGGGTGCGGGCACGGCCCCGATCACGCCTGCGCGCGCGATCACGCTCGCGCTGTCCAAGGTCGCGCAGGATATGCTCGAACTGCCGCTGAAGGTCGCCTCGATCGAGGAGGCGACGCGGTCTCTCGCCGATCTGCCCGAGATGCTCGAAGATCTGTCGCTGCTTGCGGTGATCGAAGGGCCGGGGGAGGCGCTTGGCGTCCTCGCCTTGCCGCCTGCCACCTTGGCCACGCTGATCGAGATGCAGACGATGGGGCGGTTCGGCAAGACCATGCCCGCCCCGCGCAAACCCACCCGGATCGATGCCGCCATAGCTGCCGATTTCGTCGATGCGGTGCTGGCCGAGATCGAGGAGGGTTTGATCAGCGACCCGGCGATTTCCTGGGCCGGAGGCTTCCGCTTCGCTTCGCATCTCGACGATCCCCGGCCGCTTGGTCTGCTGCTGGAGGATGTCAGCTACCGGGTCTGGACGGCGCAGCTTGGCTTCGGCACTGGGGGCGAACGCAGCGGCGGCTTCCTCTGGGCAGTTCCGCGCGAAGGGCGGGGCGCCGCGATGCGCCGCGCGGCCCCGGCGGCGGGCGAAAATCCGGAGGGCGGTTCGGGGCCCAAGGCGGAAAGCTTCACGCTCGAAGATCCCGCGCGCGACTGGTCCGACACGTTCGAACGCTCCATTCTGGCGGCCTCCGCGCAGCTCGTAGCGGTCCTGCACCGCGTCACGCTGCCACTGTCTACCGTGCTGACACTGCGCCCCGGCACAGAGATCCCGATCCCGGAGGACGCGTTGGAGAAGATCACGCTCGAGGCGCAGGGACGGCGCAAGCTCTCGCTCGCCCGTCTCGGCCAAAGCCACGGGCTACGTGCGCTGCGCCTGCGCGATGAAGACGAGTCGGCGAATGGCGTTGGCCGGGGGGCTGAGACGTTCGATGCCGGGGCGTCGCCCTATGCGCAGGCTCCGACGCTCGACGAGGTGCCGGGCCTGTCCAGCCTCGGCGACCCGCTCGATCCGGCATATGACCCTGAGTGTGGCGTCGATGCCGCCCACGCGCCCGAGCCGCGCGGGTTTGACGGGCTTGAACCCGACATGGATTTTGGAGAGCCACTCGATCTTGATGCGCTCTCCTCGACAGAAGACGACGACGCGCTGCCGCCGCTCAAGATTCAATCGGGCATGTGATCGCATCCCCGCGATGGGGGCGCGAATGCAGGCTGCGGCGACTTACGCGCCGCGCGTCGCGGAGGTCGCGGACGCCTCTTTGGTCCCGTTCTCGCAGGGCGGCACTTCCAGCGTGCTGCGATCCAACAGGCTCAGCCACGCCTTTGCCCGCGGTGCGAGCGCCATCCCGACCCCCATGGCGATCAGGAACAGCCAGCCCTCCCAGCCATTGAAGGACAGCGAGCCCATCGCGGGGCCGGGGCATAGCCCCGCAAGGCCCCAGCCCGCGCCGAACAGGAGCGAGCCGAGCACGAGATTGCGATCCACGAGCCGCGGAAACGGCCCCGGCATCGGCGAGCCCAGCATCGAGGTTTCGCGGCGCTTCGCGAAGATCCAGACGAAGAACATCACGCTCACCGCGCCGCCCATCACGAAGGCCAGCGTCGGATCCCAGTCGCCGAACACGTCGAGCCAGCCCTGCACCTTTTTCGTGTCGACCATGCCCGCCACGAGAAGCCCCGCGCCGAACAGCCCACCCGACAGGAATGCGAAGAAATTGCGCATCAGATCACTCCCAGAAAATGCCGGAAGATCACGAGGACCAGCGCACCGCCGAGCAGGTAGAAGGCGGTGGCGACGATCCCGCGCAGCGAAAATCGCGAGATGCCGCAGACGCCGTGGCCTGAGGTGCAGCCATTCGCGATCCGCGTGCCCAGGCCCACCATCAGGCCTGCGGCTACGATCACCCAGACGGAACTGGTCATATGGGTGTCGACTGTTGTGTAAAGCGGCACGAGAAGCGGTGGCACCGCGATCAGCCCGCCGAGGAAGGCCACGCGCTCGGACACGGTCTCGCGGCCCGAGCCGTCGACCAACCCGCCGATAATGCCGCTTGCGCCCATGATCCGGCCGTTGACCAGCAGAAACAGGCCCGCGCCCGCGCCAATCATCAGGCCTCCGACGAGGCCCCAAATCCAATCTTGATGCATGAGCTCTCCCTGTGCTCAATTGCGGATCGAACGGGCTCTCCCGGACCCGTCAGAGTTGTAATGCTAGACCTCACGCCCGTGATGGCGCAAGCAATTTGATATCTGCATATGTGCGTGAGTGCGACCGGTTGATTTGCGTCAAAGCGGAGAAACGCTTGCCTGATTAAGTGGTTGTATCGATCAAGGAGGACAGGATGAAGTCAACTGAAACGCGCAAGAAGGAACTCGAAACCCGGCGAGAGCAGCTCTCCGAAAGGATGGCGCAGGTCGAATCCGAACTTGAGGGCCACGAAGAAAAAGATTGGGACGACGCCGCGATCGAGCATGAGAGCGACGAGGTTCTCGAAGACCTCGGCCAGTCGGCGCAGTCCGAGATCCGCGCGATCGACGCCGCCCTGGCCCGGATCGAGGCGGGCGAATACGGCTATTGCGTCACCTGCGGCGAGCGCATCGACGAGGCACGGCTCGATCTGCTGCCCGCAACACCGTTTTGCCGGGCGCATGCACCGGGCGCGAAGGCGACCCGCCAGTAACCTCTGGCCTACCGTTTCAAAGGGGCAAGGGCAGTCAATTGCCCCTGCGCGCCTCCCCCGGGGATGCGCGATTTCCCTTTTGTTTTGAACCTGCTTCGCTTTAAACTTCGCGCGGCGGAGGATCGCACGGAATGCCCCGCCACAAGTGGGGGACGATGGCGAACCGGGTGAAATTTCGGACACAGGACGGGCTGGCTTGGCTGACGCTCGCAGCGCTTGACGATCAGGGCGCGCGGGCCGGTATCACGGCCCAGATGCGCCGCGCGATCGGCGGCGTGCTCGACCGGGTCGAAGGCGACAAGAGCCTGCGCGGTCTGGTCCTGCAGGGCGGGGCTTCGGGCTGGCCCTGCGCACCCGATCCGCTGGAAGATTTCGACGCGATCACGCCGCGCCCGGCGAAGGGCGAAGAGGTGCCGAGCCTGTCGGAGCTTTGCCGACGACTCGGGGCGCTCGACCTGCCGGTGCTTGCGCGGCTCTCCGGGCGGATCGCGGGCGGCTCGATGGCGCTGGCGCAGGCCGCCGATCTGCGCATCGCCGATCCTGATACCTGTTTTGCGGCACCGGAATTCGCGCTTGGCGGCTTCGTCGGTGCAGGCGGCCTCGTGCGGCTCGCGCGGCGGATCGGCGGTGCGCGGGCGCTTGCGATCGTGGCCGCCGGTGAGGAGGTCGAGGCCGAGCCCGCCCGGGCGCAGGGCCAATGCGATCTTGTGCTGGGCGCGACCGATCGCAGCCAGATTGCCGCCGCTCTCGATATGCTGATCGCCGAGGGTGTACCGCGCACCGATACCGCGCTCGACGATCCCGCAACCTATCTCAACGATCTCGCGCCGCTGCGGGCACAGCTGGGAAAGGGCGCGCTTGCGCCGGTCGGCGCGCGCCTGTTCGAAGTGGTCGAAGGCGCGCTGTTGCTGCCGCTCGACGAGGCGCTCGATGTCGAGGCGGTCGCCTTGCAGGAATTGCTCGAGGCGCCGCTGTCACAGGCGTTGCGCCACGCCGCACGGGCCACGCGCCGCGCCGCGCATCTGCCCGGCGAGGGCACGCCTACCGCGCCCGCGCCGCTGCGCATCGGCCTTTGGGATCAGCCCGCCGCGATGGCCGGAGGCTTGCTTGCCGCCGGGCACGAAGTCGTGTTCGGCGCAAGCGACCCCGCCGCGATCGAGACGGCTTTTGCCGATATCGCGCGCAAGCAGGAGATCGCGGTGCAGTCCGGCGCTCTGTCACCCGACATTCGCGAGGCCGATTGGGCGCGGCTTGGCGCGGCGATGACCCGCGAGGGGCTGTCGGGCTCGGATGCGCTGATCGCCTCGGGCAAAGGAAATTTCCCGCCCGCGCCGCTGAGCGCGCGCAACGCCGATGATCTGGCTGACGGCGCGGAGGACTTCGGGCTGCGCTGCACCGGCGATCTGTGTGAGCTCGTACCGCCCGAGGGCGCGCTGCCTGCCGATCTCTACGCGATGGCTGGGCTGCTCCGGCAGGGTGGGGCGCAGGTATTGCGCAGTGGTCCGGGCGCGGGCGGCATCGCCGATCATCTGCGCGTCGCCTATATCGCCGCGGCAGAGCGCGCGGTGCTGGCCGGGGCTTCGGTCGCGCAGGTCGATGCGGCGATCCGCGAGGCAGGCGGCACACGCCCGCCCCTGGAGCTGGCCGACCGGCTGGGCGTCGATGCCGTACTGGAGGATTTCGTGCGGCTGCATCGCCCGTTCGGCCCGCTTCTGAGCTTGCTCGCGCTCGATGCCGCGGCGACTGGCGCGCGGCGACAGGGCTTTTACGATTGGTCCGAGGGCACGCCGCGCCCGGTCCCCGATCAGGCCGAGGCGCTCACGGCTTTGCGCGACGAGGCCGGAATCGTGCCGCGCCGTCTGTCCAATGCGCGCATCCGCGCCCGGATTCTGGCCGAGCTTGCCAATTGCGGCGCGGGGCTCTTGCAGCACGCGCAGGCGCATCGGGCGGGCGATATCGACGTCGCGGCGCGCCATGTGCTGGGCTTCGCACCGCAGATGGGCGGCGTGATGTTCGCCGCCGACCGCGCGGGCCTTCTTGGGACGCGCAAGCTGCTGCGCGAGCTGGCCGAAGAGGGCGCGCCCGAGCCGGTCACGCTCTGGGATGTGCTGATCCGCAACGGCAAATGCTTCGCCGATCTCGACGACGCGTGAGGGGACGTGCTTGAAGGGGCAGGGCCGCCTCAGCCGAGGAAGATGCCCAGCACCACCATCATCAGCCCGATCACCGACACGAACAGCGCGCCCATATTGATCGCGATGATTTTTTGCAGCCGAGCGCGCAGCTCTTCATCGGGCAGGCCGGCGCGTTTGGCGCTGGCCACTTTGACGATGCAATAGAGGATGCCGAACAGCCCGATCACCGAGACGACGGCCCCTGCCCAGATCAGATTTTCCATTGCGGCCTCCGAAAGTTGCGCGCGCCTGCCTAGCCCGTCGCCGGGGGTATGGCAAGAAAAACGCGGGCGCCCGCGATCTTGCGGGAAGAGGCGGGAGGGGCGGGCGTCCTCCCATAACTCGCCGATCCGCGCGCGCCGCCTCTTGATGCGCGCAGACGCTCGGGCTAGTCAGAGCGCCGACCCCCGTTCGCAAGCAGGAGAGGCCCATGCCCAACGATGCCGCCTACAATGTCACCGCCGATGAGCTGCGCCAGTTTGTCGAGCAGTTCGAGAGCCTCGAAGCCGAGAAGAAAGACATCGCCGAGCAGCAGAAGGACATTATGTCCGAGGCCAAAGCCCGCGGCTATGACACCAAGGTGCTGAAGAAGATCGTAGCCCTGCGCAAACGCGACAAGGATGACGTGGCCGAGGAAGAGGCGATTCTCGACCTCTACAAATCCGCGCTGGGGATGGGCTGAGCGCTATTGCGCGCCGGGCGATGATCCGGCGCGATCCGCGCCCTTCGCTTAGGGGGCGATGAATTCCACACCGGGCATCCGCGCGATCGCGGCGACGTCGGCATCGTATTGCGCGGTGATCTCGTCGACCAGTTCATCGGTCCAGCCCGGCAGCGGTGCCTCGATCTCGAGCGCCTCGGGCTGGGCGTATTTGTCGAGGAAGGCCGCCACGATCTTGCGCCGGTGCAGCACCGATTTCGGCGGGTTCGCGGCGAAATAGCTGCGCAGCCGTTCGATCCCCTCCTCGGGCATGATCTGACGCAGCACCATCATGTCGCCCTTGAGCGTTTGATCCTCCGGCAGCCCCCCGACCGAGCGCAGAACCTCGGGCCAGATCAGCGGCAAATCCTCGTTGCACCAGATCACGAAGCGCCGCCCGCCCGCGGCTTCCACCATCTGGCGGATCAGCGGCTCCCAGCGCAGCTCGCGCGGGTCGTGGCCTTCCATGATCTGCTCGTAACTGCGCTTGGGCAGCCGGGCGACCAGTTGCGGGATCAGGCTCGCGGGGTTGATCAGCGCGAGATGGAACTCGGTCTCCGCATCGGGAAAGAGGTTCGCGAGCGGCGCGAGCTTGCCCGGTGCCATCGCGTAGAAGCCGCGCTTGGTGATCACCCGCTCGGGGATGCACAGGAAAAACGCGTGGCTGAACACCAGCCGATCCAGCACCGGCGCCTCGGTGCTCGCCTCGATGATCGCGTCCTGCACATCCTGCGGGGCGGGCCCGCCTTTCAGCGAGACCAGCGCATCGCGCAGCACCATCCGATAGCTGCGGGGCGCGGGCACGGCGATGCGGTGAGACTCGAGGAGCCGCTCATTGCTCGAAAGCGCGCCCACGATGCGATCTTCATCGGTCGAATGCGCTCCGAGATGGAAAACGACTTTCATTCTGCGCGCCTCAATATCGTCTGCCGGGTCAAGCCCTTATTGTTGCCGCTTACTCTAGCCGCTCCCTTCTGGACAGGCAAATGTGTTTCGGGGTAGGAGGGGCGAGACAATTCCGACAAAACTGATCGGGAAAACCCGTGCCCAAATCCGCTCAATCCCTCTCGGTCCCTCCTGCGCCTGCCTTGCGCGGGCGCTTGCGTGCCGGAGGCGGTCTGTGGTCGCTCGGGGCCGTGGTGATCGCGGTGCTGGTGCTGGCGCCGATTTTGGCTGTCGGGTGGATGGCGCTCGATCCGCGCGACAATATCTGGCCGCATCTGATCGCGACGGTTCTGCCCCGCTACCTGATCAATACGGCAGTGCTGACGGGCGGCGTGGGGCTTCTGGCCTCGGCCATCGGGGCGGGGGCTGCGTGGCTCGTGGTCATGTATCGCTTCCCGGGGCATCGCATATTGCAATGGCTGCTGCTGCTGCCGCTCGCGATCCCGGCCTATGTCGGCGCCTACGCCCTCACCGATTTTCTGGACTATTCCGGCCCGGTGCAGACCGCGATGCGCGGCGCCTTCGGCTGGGCCTCGGCGCGTGACTACTGGTTCCCCGAGATCCGCTCGCGCGAGGCGGCGGTCGTTGTGCTCTCGGCCGCTCTTTACCCCTATATCTACCTGATCACCCGCGCGGCGTTGCGCGAGCAATCCGGCGCCAGCTACGAGGTCGCCCGCGCCCTCGGCACCGGGCCGTGGGGGATGGTCTGGCGCGTGGGCCTGCCACTCGCGCGTCCCGCCATCGCCGCAGGGGCCGCGATCGCGATGATGGAGACGGTGGCGGATTTCGGCGTCGTCGATCATTTCGGCGTGCAGACCCTGACGACGGGCATCTTCTCGACATGGCTTTCGGGCGGCAATGCGGGCGGGGCGGCGCAGCTCGCGCTGGTGATCCTCGGGATCGTGCTCGCGCTCCTTATGCTCGAGAAACTCTCGCGCCGCCGCGTCCATTATTACCAAAGCGCACGTCAGGCGCGCCCGGTGCAGCCGCAGCGTCTGAAAGGCGCGGCTGGCTGGGTGGCGACGCTGGCCTGCGTGCTCCCGGTGGCCTTGGGCTTCGTGCTGCCGGTCGCGGTGATGGGCGGTCATGCGCTCGCCAATCCCGAGGCGTGGTTCGGCCGGGGCCTCGGGCTCGCGCTGTGGCACACGATCCTGACCGGAGGGGCGGCCGCCGCGATCACGGTGACGCTGGCGCTGTTCATGGTCTACGGGGTGCGCCTTTCGGGGCAGCGCCTACCGCGCGCGGTGCTGCCGCTGACGACGCTGGGCTATGCCGCGCCGGGGGCGGTGCTGGCGGTCGGCATCCTGATCCCGCTCGCCGGTCTCGATCACATGCTGGCCGACACCGTGCTGGCGATCACCGGCCACGATCCCGGGCTGCTGCTGACGGGCTCCGCCTTTGCGATCATCCTCGCCTATGTCGTGCGATTCTTCGCCATCGCCCAAGGCGCGAGCGACGCCGCCTTCGGGCGCGTGCCGCCCTCGCTGCCGATGGCCGCGCGTTCGCTGGGGCGTACGCCGGGCGGCGTCCTGCGCAGCCTCTACCTGCCGCTGATGCGCGGCTCGGTCGGCTCGGCGTTGCTTCTGGTCTTCGTCGATTGCGTGAAGGAACTGCCCGCGACGCTGCTGCTGCGCCCGTTCAATTTCGAGACGCTGGCCACGCGCACGCAGGAAAAAGCGAGCCTCGAGAACCTGGGCGATGCCTCGCCCGCCGCACTTCTGGTCTGCGCGGTGGGGCTGGTCGCGGTCGCGATCCTCGCCCGCGCAGATCAAGCGCGCGCCGATCTTGCCCGTTCCCGCTGAGCGGCGTCTTGCGCGAATTTCCAAGCCGCGCTATTGCGGGCCGGTCACGCCGGCGTAGCTCAGTTGGTAGAGCGTCTGATTTGTAATCAGGGGGTCGGGGGTTCGAGTCCCTCCGCCGGCACCACCTCACCGCGCCTGTGGGCGTGCATTGGAGGGCGCGATGGAAGCTACCGCTCAGATTTCCGGAGCTCTTCCGGGGCGCATGTTCGATGCGCTCGTGCTCGGAGGTCCGGCGATGTGGGCGATTGCGGCGCTGTCCGTGATCTCGCTCGCGGTGATCATCTGGAAAATCTGGGATTTGCTGGCTGCCGGTGCGTGGTCGGGCGGGGCGCATAGCCAGGCGGCGATCGCAGCCTGGGCGGCAGGCGATCCCGACGGGGCCGAGGCGGCTTTGGCAGGGCGGCGCTCGTTGCGCGCGCAGCTGGCCCGTGCTGCGATGGCGAGCCTGCGCGATCCGCAGCTCGATCGGGCCGGGGCCGAGGCCGAAACGGGGCGCGTCGCGCGCGACCTGCTGGCGCGGGCGCGCTCGGGGCTCCGCGCGCTGGAACTGGCCGTTGTGATCGGCCCGCTCCTGGGGCTTCTGGGCACGGTCGCGGGCATGATCGCGGCCTTCCGCGCCTTGCAGGAGGCGGGCGTTCAGGCCGATCCGGCGACGCTTGCAGGCGGCATCTGGGAGGCGCTTTTGACGACGGCGGCGGGCATGGCCGTGGCGATCCCGGCGCAGATCGCGCTGTCGGGCTTCGACGCGGTGGTGGACCGCCTGCGCCACGATATGGAAGACGCCGCGACCCGCATCTTCGCCCGCGCGCCCGCCACGCTCACCGAGCGGCCCCGCGCCGCCGCCGAGTGAGGCGCGCGCGATGTTCGCCTTCGGTCAACCGCGCCCCCGCCGTCGCCCGGCGCTGACGCCGATGATCGACGTGGTCTTCCTGCTTCTGGTGTTCTTCATGCTCGCCTCGCGCTTCGGGGTGGAGCGCACGCTGGACCTGACCTTGGGCGGCGGCACGTCTGGCGCGGAATGGTCCGGCCCGCCGCGTCTGGTCGATGTGGGCGAAGGCGGTACGGTCAGCCTGAACGGGCAGGTGGTCGCGCTGGCCGATCTGGCAGGGGCGCTGCAGCCGTTGATGGATCAGCCTTCTGATCCGGTCGTGCTGCGTCCGAAAGAGGGCGATCTGAACGCGCTGACCCAAGTGATCGAGGCGTTGCGCGGCGCGGGGCTGAGCAATCTGGTGCTGGTGCCATGAGCCTCTTCACCGATCCGCCGCGGCGTAGCTTGCCCGAGCCGCTTTTGCCGATGATCAATGTGGTCTTTCTGCTGCTGATCTTCTTCCTGCTGGCTGCGACGCTGACCCAGCCGACGCCTTTCGAGGTCACCCCACCCGAGGCTTCGGGCGAGGGCAAGGCCGATCCCGGCGCGCTGGTCCTGTTTGCGAATTCCGAGGGCGAGATCGCCTATGGGGAGGCGCGCGGCGATGCGGCGATTGCGGCGCTGGGGGCAGCTGCGCAGGATGCGCGCGCGGACTGCGGCGATTGCGCCGACAGCCTGACCCTGCGTGCGGACGGTCAGCTTCCCGGCGACGCGCTGGCGAAGCTGATGCCGCAGCTGGCGGGTCTCGGTTTCACCGATCTCAAACTCGTGGTGCGGGGCAAATGACGCTGCGCGGGTTGGCTTTCGTGGGCGCGCTGGGCGCGGCTTTGGCAGTCCATGCGGGCGTGCTGATGGTCTGGGAGCCTGCGCCTGTGGGCGGGGCGCAATCGGCAGGTGACGGGGGCGAGGCACTCGTCTCGCTTGCGCCGTCTTCGCCATCCATGGCTGCACGCGTGGCGGAGTGGGAGCGCCCGCCCGAGGTCGAGACGGAGGTCGCGGCGACGCAGCCTGAGGCTCCAACCGCGCCCGAAGCGCCTGAAGCCCCGACCGAGCCGCCGGAAACCGCGCCGCGAACCGCGACTGCGCCGACGCTGACCGCGCCGCCTGCGCCCGATGCGGCGTTGCCTGAACAGGCCGAGCCCGCGCCGCCCGACATGCCGCGGCCCGAAGCCAAGCCCACGCCGCCTGCGCCGAGACCGGCGAAGCCGAAGCCCAAAGCGCCCGCGAAGAAACAGGCCTCGCAGCCCGCCGCGGCTCAGCCCAAGCAGCAGGCGAAGGGGCAGGGCGACAAAGGGGCCGCAGGCGACCGGCGCGCGGCCCCGGCGGCGACGCTCTCGGCGGGACAGATCCGGTCCCTGATGGGATCGTGGGGCGGAGAAATCCGCGCCCGGATCGAACGCGCCAAGCAAACGCCCTCCGGGGCAGGCGCGGGCCGCGTGGTGGTGGCGCTGAATATCGCGCGCGACGGGCGGCTCCTCGGCGCGTCGGTTGCACAAAGCTCGGGCAATGCGGCGCTCGACCGGGCGGCGCTCGATGCCGTGCGCCGGGCAGGCCGTTTCCCCGCGGCGCCGCAAGGCTTGGGCAAACCCAGCTACAGCTTCTCCTTGCCGATGGCCTTCCGCTGAGCGCGGCTTGCACCCGAACGCGCAGCGAGGCAGGGTAGCACCAACCAAGGAGCGAGCATGCCGATCAAGAACCGTTTTGCCGAAATGCACGCGGAAGCCACCGCATGGCGGCACGATTTTCACCGCAATCCCGAACTGCTTTACGATCTGCCGCGGACCTCCGCGCGCGTGGCCGACCTGCTGCGCGATTTCGGCTGCGATGAGGTGGTCGAGGGGATCGGGCGCACGGGCGTCGTCGGCGTGATCGAAGGGCAAGGCGCGCGCCAGGGCGGGCTACGCTGTGTCGGGCTGCGCGCGGATATGGATGCGCTGCCGATCCGCGAGAAAACCGGCGCCGAGCACGCCTCCGAGGTCGAGGGCAAGATGCATGCATGCGGCCATGACGGGCACACGTCGACCCTGCTCGCGGCGGCGAAATACCTCTGCGAGACGCGTGCCTTCGCGGGCCGCGCCGTGGTGATCTTCCAGCCCGCCGAAGAGGGAGGGGCCGGGGCCAAGGCGATGATCGAGGACGGTCTGATGGAGCGCTTCGGCATCGAGGAGGTCTACGCGCTGCATAACATGCCGGGGATGGAACCGGGCAGCTTCGGTATCCGGCCCGATGCGATGATGGCGGCGGCGGATTTCTTCGACATCGTGGTGACCGGGAAGGGCGGCCATGCGGCGAAACCGCAGGAGGTGATCGACCCGGTGCCGATCTCCGCCCACCTGATCCTCGCGCTACAAAGCATCGTGTCCCGCGCGACCGATCCGCTGGAGGAGATCGTGCTGTCGGTCACGACGCTGGAGACCGACTCGAAAGCGCTCAACGTGATCGGCAATTCGGTGAGCCTTGGCGGGACGGTGCGCACGATGAGCGCCGAGACCCGCGATCTGGCCGAGCGCCGCCTGCGCGAGATTGCGCAGGGCGTTGCCGCGACCCATGAGGCGACGGCGGAGGTCGACTACCGGCGCGGCTATCCCGTCACCCGCAACGATGCGGCGGCGGCCGAGGTCGCAGCGCAGGTGGCCGAGGCCGTGGCAGGCACCTGCGATCGCAACGTCGATCCGATGATGGGGGCGGAGGATTTCGCCTATATGTTGGAGGTGCGCCCCGGGGCCTATGGCTTCATCGGCAACGGCCCCAGCGCGCCGCTCCATCACGCGGAATACGATTTCAACGACGCGATCCTGCCTGCGGGTGCAAGCTGGTTCGTCGGCATGATCGAGGCGCGTCTGCCTGCCGAGTGAGCCTCAGCGCATCACCATAGCCCGCGCTGGTCTCAGCGCATGACCATGACCGCGCATTTCGCATGGCGCACGACGCGCGAGGCGGTCGAGCCGATCAGGTAATCGCCAAATCCCGGACGGTGCGACGCGATCACGATGCAATCGGCCCCGATATTTTCCGCGTAGTCGAGAATTTCATGGCCGGGCTGACCTTCGACGATCGCCCAGGCGCCCGCGTCGAACTCCGCCGCGCGCGTGGCGAGGTCATGCTCCAGCGTCTTGCGCAATTCCTCGGCATAACCCTCGGGCATGTAGTTGATCGCATAGGCGGGGACATCTTCCATCACATGCAGCAAGGTGATGCGCGCCCCGTCGCCTGCCAGCGCCCGCGCGACATTGAGCGCGGCATCGGGGTTGTGATCTTCGTCGAAGGCGACGGGCACGAGAATGTTGGAATACATTGGTTTGGCTCCCTTTCTTTGTCGGGAGCCTGCCAGACGGTCTGGCCCTGCGCATTGATTTGGGTCACGCCGGAGGGGAGCCACGCCACCAAATTCCCGTGAGTTGCCCGGGACCTGCGCCGCGCGCGTAGCCGACGCAGGTCCGGTGAGGCTCAGCCGCCGGTATGGCTCATGTGGCGCGACATCTGGCCCGAGACGGTCTGGCGTGAATAGTCGAAATCATGGCCTTTGGGCTTGCGCGAGATCGCCTCGCGGATCGCGGCTTCCAGCGCCGCGTCGTCCTCGTTGGCTCGCAGGGGCGCGCGCAGATCGGCGTTGTCCTCCTGGCCCAGGCACATGAACAGCTCGCCCGTGCAGGTCACCCGCACACGGTTGCAGTTCTCGCAGAAATTATGCGTGAGCGGCGTGATGAAGCCGATCTTCTGGCCGCTTTCCTCCAGCCGGACGTAGCGCGCGGGCCCACCGGTCGATTCCGCCAGATCGGTCAGGGTAAAGCGTTCGGCCATCGCCTTGCGCACATCCGAGAGCGGCCAGTATTGATCGAGCCGCAGATCGTCGCCCATCTCGCCCATCGGCATCACTTCGATAAAGGTCAGATCGAAGCCCTCCGCCGCGCACCAGTCGATCAGGGTGAACAGCTCGTCCTCGTTGAAGCCCTTCAGCGCGACGGTGTTGATCTTGACCTTGAGACCCGCGCGTTTCGCGGCCTCGAGACCTTTGAGCACCTGTTCGAGCCGCCCCCAGCGCGTGATCTTCGCGAATTTGTCGGCGTCGAGCGTGTCGAGCGAGACATTGATCCGCTTCATGCCCAGTGCCGCGAGATCATCGGCGAATTTCGCAAGCTGCGAGCCATTGGTGGTCAGCGTCAGCTCGCGCAGATCGCCGGTCTCCAGATGCCGCGAGATGGAGCGGAAGAAGGTCATGATATCACGCCGCACCAGCGGCTCGCCCCCGGTGATGCGCAGCTTCTTCACGCCGAGGCGGATGAAGGTCGAACAGAGCCGGTCCAATTCTTCAAGCGTCAGCAGTTCCTTTTTCGGCAGGAACTGCATGTGTTCGGCCATGCAATAGGTGCAGCGAAAATCGCAGCGGTCGGTGACCGAAACCCGCAAATAGTCGATAGGGCGGGCGAAGGGGTCGATGAGGGGCGTGTTATCCATGGTTCGGAAAGTAAGGCGCGGCGGGCGGGGCGGCAAGGGTCGTCGCGCGGATCACGTGCGGGCAGGGCGCAGAGCGGGGGGTGGCAGTCGCCTCGGACTGGGCATAGGCTCGACGAAATTTTAAGGAGATTTCGAATGCGCAAACCCCTCTCCCGCCCGATCTTGGCGCTCACGCTGATGATGCCGATGGCGGGCTGCGCCACGCTGGGACTCAACGGCCCAAACGCCTCGGGTCCGGCGACCACGGCAGCCCCCGACGCCGCCGCTCCGGTCGCGGCCCCGATCCCGAAACCGAGTGCGAAAACCGCCGACTCCCTTGATACCACCACCGCGGAGCAGCGCGCGGAGGCGGCGAAGAAACCCGTGGGCGGTGAGACCAAGCTTGGCACCACCATCGCGAGCCTTGGCGATCCGGCCGATCCGGGCTTCTGGGTGAAGACCGGGCTGGTCAAAAGCGAGACCGCCGGCCGGATCGAAGACCCGAAGACCGGCAAATCCGCGAAGGTCACGCTGATCCCGTCGGGCAAGGCGGCTGGCTCGGGCTCGGAAGTGTCGCTGCCCGCGCTGCGCCTGCTCGAGGTGCCACTGACCGATCTGCCTGAACTCACCGTCTACAAACTGTAAGCAGCGCGATGAACCCTCTGCGCGAGATCGACATTCCGCCGCTCTGGCTGGTGCTGTTCGCGGCGCTGGTCTGGGCGCTGGGGCAGGTCGTGCCGATGCCGTTTCGCTATGATCGAACGCTGGGGATGATCGCGATCGCGCTCGGGCTCGCGCTCATGCTGGCCGCGGTAGGGCAGATGCTGCTTCACCGCACCACCTTCATCCCGCGCCGTGACCCGTCTGACCTCGTGACCTCCGGCGTCTTCGCGCTGTCGCGCAACCCGATCTATCTCGGCGACGCGCTTGTGCTGGCGGGCCTGGCGCTGATCTGGCACGCGCCTTTGGGGCTTCTGCTGGTGCCGGTCTTCATGTGGTTCATCACGCAGCGCTACATTCTCGGCGAGGAGGCCCGGATCGCCGCGCATTTCGGCGACGCGTACACCGCCTACCGCGCCCGGACCCGCCGCTGGCTCTGATCGGGCCGCGGCAAAGTGCTGCGCCCGTCAAAAAAGCTGGTGGCGGTGCAATCGGGTCGCAGCGCAAAATGGACGACCTAACGCTCTGATATTAAACCATAAATCACCCAAAAGTTCGGTATTCAATGGTATACACGAACCGGTGAGGCGCGCCGTGACCGATTAACAAGGTTTTACGGCCCATCGGTGCTTGTGAAACATTATTGCGCGATGCTAAGGAGTACGACGCAAGATTCCGGGTGCGCAGGCCATCGGCTAAACGCACCGCTATCCAAGGGGGAGTTAGAGTGAAAATCGGAGCTCCAAAGGAGATTTTCGAGGGCGAGGCGCGGGTCGCCATGACGCCCGACTCGGCTTTGCAGCTGCAAAAGCTGGGCCATGAGTGCTTCATCGAGACCGGGGCAGGCGTCCGTGCCGGCTTCACAGACGAGGCTTACGAGGCCGCGAATGTGACCGTCATCAAGACCGCCGCCGCGCTGTTCAAAGAGGTGGATTTCGTCATCAAGGTGCGTCCGCCGAGCGATACAGAGGTCAAGCGCCTCAAGCCCGGCCAGACCCTGATCTCGTTCTTCTACCCGGCCCAGAACGAAGAGCTTCTGAAAGCCGCCGAGAAGACCGGTGCGAATGTGATCGCGATGGACATGGTCCCGCGGATTTCGCGCGCGCAGAAGATGGATGCGCTGTCGTCGATGGCCAATATCGCGGGCTACCGTGCGGTGCTCGAGGCAGGCAACAACTTTGGCCGCTTCTTCACCGGGCAGGTGACGGCGGCAGGTAAGGTTCCGCCGGCGAAAGTGCTCGTGGTGGGCGCAGGCGTCGCGGGTCTCGCCGCGATCGGCGCATCGACTTCGCTGGGTGCGATCACCTACGCCTTCGACGTGCGTCCCGAAGTGGCCGAACAGATCGAGTCGATGGGCGCCGAGTTCGTCTATCTCGACTTCGAGGAGGCCGCGAAAGACGGGGCCGAGACGGGTGGCTATGCTGCGCCGTCCTCGCCGGAGTTCCGTGAAGCCCAGCTTGCGAAATTCCGCGAACTGGCCCCCGATATCGACATCGTCATCACCACTGCGCTGATCCCGGGCCGCGACGCCCCGGTGCTGTGGACCAAGGACATGGTCGAGGCGATGAAGCCCGGGTCCGTGATCGTGGACCTCGCCGCCGAGCGCGGCGGCAACTGCGAACTGACCGTGCCGGACCAGAAGATCGTGAGCGACAATGGCGTGACCATCGTCGGCTATACCGATTTCCCGAGCCGCATGGCGACGCAGAGCTCCGCGCTCTACTCGACCAACATCCGTCACATGATGACGGACCTGACGCCCGAGAAGGACGGTGTCGTCGTTCATGACATGGAAGACGACGTGATCCGCGGCGCGACCGTGGCCTATCAGGGCGAGATCACCTTCCCGCCACCGAAACCCAAGGTGGCCGCGATCGCGGCGCAGAAGCCGAAGGAAAAGGCCAAGGAGCTGACGCCGGAAGAGAAGCGCGCCGCCGAGGTGGCTGAGTTCAAGAAGCAGACCCGCAATCAGGTGACGCTGCTCGCCGTGGGCGCGATCGTGCTTCTGGGCGTGGGCCTCGTGGCGCCGGCCAGCTTCATGCAGCACTTCATCGTCTTCGTGCTCAGCTGTTTCGTGGGCTTCCAGGTGATCTGGAACGTCTCGCACTCGCTGCACACGCCGCTGATGGCTGTGACCAACGCGATCTCGTCGATCATCATCCTCGGCGCGCTGTTGCAGATCGGATCGGGCTCGTGGCTCGTGATCCTGCTTGCTGCGCTGTCGGTGTTCATGGCCGGGATCAACATCTTCGGTGGCTTCATGGTCACCCGGCGCATGCTCGCCATGTTCCAGAAGTCGTAAGAGGGGGAGAGCGTAATGGAAAACGGATTCTCGACCGCCGCCTATGTTGTCGCGGCAGTTCTCTTCATCCTCTCGCTGGGCGGCCTTTCGGGGCAGGAAAGCGCGAAACGGGCCGTGTGGTATGGCATCGTCGGCATGGGCCTTGCGGTTCTGGCGACGCTGATCGGCCCCGGTTCGGGCCTCTGGCTTCTCTCGGTCATCCTGATCGCGGCCGGTGGCATCATCGGCTGGTTCGTCGCGAACCGGGTGCAGATGACGGAAATGCCGCAGCTTGTGGCCGCGATGCACTCGCTGGTCGGCCTCGCCGCCGTCTTCGTGGGCTACAACGCCTATATCGAGATGGCGCGCGTCGGCGCGATGGGCATGGAAGAACAGCACGCGCTGAAGGGCTTTGCCGCTCTGATCGCGCATAAGACGCCGGTCGAACTGTCGATCCTGCGCGTCGAGCTGTTCCTCGGCGTGTTCATCGGGGCCGTGACCTTCACCGGCTCGGTTGTCGCGTTCGGCAAGCTCGCGGGCAAGGTGACCTCGAAGGCCACCAAGCTGCCGGGCGGACATATGCTCAACGCCGCAGCCGCGATCCTTTCGGTGATCCTGCTGATCCTGTTCATCAACGGGGCAGGCGCTTGGGCGCTGATCGCGATGACGCTTCTGGCCTTCTTCATCGGCTATCACCTGATCATGGGTATCGGCGGCGCCGATATGCCGGTCGTGGTGTCGATGCTGAACTCCTATTCGGGCTGGGCCGCGGCGGCGATCGGCTTCTCGCTGGGCAACGATCTTCTGATCGTGGTCGGCGCGCTGGTCGGCTCCTCGGGTGCGATCCTGTCCTACATCATGTGCAAGGCGATGAACCGCTCGTTCATCAGCGTTATCCTCGGCGGCTTCGGCGGCACCTCCGGTCCCGCGATGGAAGTCGAGGGCGAGCAGATCGCGATCGACGCCGATGGCGTGGCCTCGGCTCTGCGCGACGCGGACAGCGTGATCATCGTGCCGGGCTACGGCATGGCGGTGGCGCAGGCTCAGCAAGCCGTGTCGGAACTGACCCGCAAGCTGCGCTCTCAGGGCAAGGAAGTCCGCTTCGCGATCCACCCGGTCGCGGGTCGTCTGCCGGGCCACATGAACGTGCTGCTGGCCGAGGCGAAAGTGCCTTACGACATCGTTCTGGAAATGGACGAGATCAACGAGGACTTCCCCGACACCGATGTGGTGATCGTCATCGGCTCGAACGACATCGTGAACCCCGCCGCACAGGAAGATCCGAACTCGCCGATCGCCGGCATGCCGGTTCTGGAAGTGTGGAGGGCCAAGCAGGTCTTCGTCTCGAAGCGCGGTCAGGGCACCGGCTACTCGGGCATCGAGAACCCGCTGTTCTACAAAGAGAACACCCGGATGTTCTATGGCGACGCCAAGGACTCGGTGAACCAACTGCTGCCGCTGATCGACTGATCGGCAGGGCAGGAAAATTGGAAACGGCCGGTCGATGGACCGGCCGTTTTCGTTTGGGATGACTGGCTCGGGGCGACCAGCCCCGGGCCGCGCCCGACCCTCCCCCCGGGAGGGCGCATTGGCGATGTCGGCGCGGGTATGGAGGTCGTGCGGGCTTGCGAGATAAACCGCCCAGCCACATTCGTTGCAATGCGCCCACCCGAGGCTCGGGCGCGTCCCTCTGTCGCTAAGTGGAAAATCTAGGGCCTTACGCCCCCGCAGCCTCACCGGCGAGCCTGCGAATCCGCTCCACCATCGCGCGCAACCCGTTCGAGCGCTGCGCCGAGAGGTGGTCGTTCAGGCCCAGACGGCCCAGCTCGGCGGGCGCGTCGACCTTCAGAACGTCCTCGGCCGTCAGGCCGGAGTAAAGCGCATGCAGGATCGCGATCAGGCCCTGAACGATCATCGCGTCGCTCTCGCCCTGAAAATCGAAGGTCGCCTGCGGGCCGGTCCCCTCGATCCGGGGCAGCAGCCAGACCTGGCTCGCACAGCCCTCCACCTTGGTCGCGGGCACCTTCACCGCATCGTCCAGGGGCGGCAATTCGCGGCCCAGCTCGATCACGTGACGGTAGCGGTCCTCCCAATCGTCGAGAAATTCGAAGGTCTCGGCAATCTCTTCAAAGGCTTCGCGCGCCATGGTTACTCGCTCCTACGGACAGGGAATTGCCTATTGGGTAACGGGTTCGCGCCCGAGGGTCCAGACGCGGCTTTTCAAAAGCGCTACAATGGGCTACCACAAATCCGGGTCCAGACCCGGGACAGTATCGGAGCCATCATGAACAAAGCCCTGATCGCGGCACTTGCCCTGACGCTCACCACCGCAGGCTGCGGCACAATCCGTGACAGCAAGCTCAACCCGTTCAACTGGTTCGGGCGCGACACGGCTGCACCGGTGGAAACACTCGCGCCGCGCGGCGGCTACCCCGTGAAGGTCGGGAAGCCGAACCAGCAGCAGGTGTCGCAGGTTTCCTCGCTTTCGGTCGAGAAGATCCCCTCGGGCGCGATCATCACCGCGATGGGCCTGCCGCCGACGCAAGGTTATTGGGATACCGATCTGGTCCCGCTGAATGGCGGTGCGCCGGATGAGAACGGCACGGTGACCTATGTCTTCATGGTTTCGCCGCCGCCCGCCGACAGCCCCGATGCGCGCCGGGTGATGACCCCGCAATCGCGCGAGGTCTCGGCGGCTGCGTTCCTGAGCACTTACAAGCTGCAGGGCGTGCGCAAAATCGTAGTGCAGGGCGTCTCCAACGCGCGGTCCGTCGCGCGTTGATCGTCACTTCAGTTGATTGAGATGAGGCTCGGGAGACCCCGAGCCTTTTTCTTGTCGCCTTGCCCGGATCAGCCGCGACAGCGGCCCGGGCAGCGCCCGACCGCCCCCTCGGGCGGGGGCTTGTGGGGTGTCAGCGCGCGCACTGAACGCGTCCGAAACTTTCAGGAATAAAGCGAAGACCACCAAAGAAGGGGGCGCCCACCCGGCGGTCAGGCGCAGCCCTCTGGTGTCCTTACACGTCGATCAGCTTCACCGCGCCGCTATCGGCGGTCAGCGCCACTTCGCCCTTGGCCAGACGCAGGGCGTCAGTGCCGAAGACCTCCGCGCGCCAGCCCTGTAGGGCGGCCACGTCGCGCTTGCCGGCGGCGATGCGATCCAGATCGGACGAAGTCGCGATCAGCTTCGCGGCGACGCCTGCCTGCTGCGATTTCGCTTTCAGCAGCACCCGCAGCAGATCGCCGAGCGCGGTGTCGACCTGCAATTGCTGGGCCTGATTGTCGGGGCGGGGCAGCTTCTCGTTGGGCATCTCCAGCCCTTCGCGCACCGCCGTCAGGATGCCCTCGGCGATCTCGCCCTTGCGGGCCTCGCGCAGCAGCAGTCGCGACTTGCCCAGCTCTTCGATCGAAGAGGGCTTGGTCGAGGCCAGCTCCAGCAGCGCGTCATCCTTGAAGATACGGCTCCGCGGGATGTTTCGGTTTTGGGCATAGCCCTCACGGAACTGCGCCAGCTCGCGCACGATGGCGAGGAAGCGGCCCGAATTGGTCCGCGTCTTCACGCGCTTCCACGCTTCTTCGGGGCGGTTGATATAGGTCTCGGGGTTCAGTAGAACCGCCTCTTCCTCTTCCACCCAGGCGTCGCGACCGGTTTTCTTCAGCTGTTCGTCGAGGAATTCGTAGATCACGCGCAGATGGGTCACATCGGCGATGGCATATTTCTTCTGCGCCTCGGTCAGCGGACGGCGCGACCAGTCGGTGAAGCGCGAGGATTTGTCGAGCGATTGCTTGGCGATCTTGCGCACCAGCGTCTCGTAGCCCACCTGCTCGCCGAAGCCGCAGACCATCGCGGCGATCTGCGTGTCGAACAGCGGATCGGGGAAGACCTGCGCGTCGGTGTAGAAAATCTCCAGATCCTGCCGCGCGGCGTGGAAGACCTTCACGGTCTCCTTGTGGCGGTAAAGATCGTAGAGCGGCTCGAGCGAGAGCGCGTCGGACAGCGGATCGACCAGAACGGCCTCGCCTTCGGTCTCGCCATGATTGGGGAGCGCCATCTGCACGAGGCACAGCTTGGACCAGTAGGTCCGCTCGCGCAGGAATTCGGTGTCGACGGTGACGTAGGGCTCTTGCTTGGCCTTTTCGCAGAAGGCCGCGAGGGCCTCGGTCGTGGTGATGGTCTGCATATCGCGCTTTCAATTCGGTGCGGGCTCATCCCGCGCAGGTGCAAATTCCCTAGACCTTCATGGGGCAAAAGGGAAGGGCGGCGCGTGTTACGGCCCGGTTTGCGTGGCAGAAGCGCCAGTTTCAGTGCTGCAGGAGGAACGCGGCCCAGGTCAGCCCATAGAGGATGGGCTGGTGGATCAGGTAGATCGGGAGGGTGTGGCGGCCCGCGAACAGCGCGACTTTCATCACACCGCGTGTCTGATCCGGCTGGTAGCGCGCGGCGCGTTTCCAATAGCCCAGACGGTCGAGCAGTTTCGCCGCGCCCATGCCGATCAGGAACGGTCCGATCCACGGGAAGACCGGCTCGAAATCCATCGAGGGGCGCCACTTCGTCGACAGCCCCAGCCACCACAGCCACGGGTGATTGAACAGCTCGAACGCATAGTTCAGGTGCACCCAGACCGCGATCACGCCAAGCGCGGCCAGCAGGATCCAAGGCAGGAACAGAAGTGCGGCGCCGATCAGCGAACTGACCGCGATGGAATGCAGGATGCCGTAATAGATGAAATAGTCCGGCATCATCACATAGGTCGCCGCACTCACCAGCGCCGCCGCGACCACCACCTTGCCGATCCGCTTCCAGAACGGGGCGGCACGGAAGCCATGGCGATGGGCGAGCACGAGGCTGGCGCCGGCCATGAAGATGAAGGTGCTGGCGACCACGCGGGCGAAATCGAGGAAGGCGGGGTGAAACACCGTGCCACGCGGCACAAAGCCGAAATTCTCGAGATCGTAGGTCAGGTGGAAGATCGCCATGCCGATCAGCGCCACGGCCCGGATCAGGTCGGGGGCGATCATGCGCCCGCGCGGGGCCGTATCCGGGGTCGTTTCCATGCGTCAGTCATGCGCGAAGCGACGGCCGCTCGCAAGCGGATGCGGCGCATTTCGGCGTGAGCGTGCTTACAAATGGGCGCTTACAGAAAGACCGGCGTGCGGTCGCCTTCGGCGAAGCGGCGCAGCACCGCCGGATAGAGGCGATGTTCCTGCACCAGCACCCGGGCCGCCAGATCGTCGGGCGTGTCGCCCGGTTCGATTGGCACGCGCGCCTGACCGAGGATCGGCCCGTCATCGAGCACCGGGGTCACCTCGTGCACCGTACAGCCCGCGACCGCATCGCCCGCCTCGATCGCGCGCTTATGGGTGTGCAGCCCAGGATATTTCGGCAAGAGCGAGGGGTGGATATTGAGCATCCGGCCCTCGAACTGCGCCACGAATTCCGGCGTCAGCACCCGCATGAAGCCTGCGAGGCAGAGGATATCGGGCTTTGCCGCGAGGATCGGCTTCAGCAGCTCGGCCTCGAACGCGGCGCGATCCTTGCCATAGGGGCGGTGGTCGATGGCGGCGGTCGGCACGCCCATCCGCGCGGCCTTCTCCAGCCCCGACGCCCGTGCGTCGTTCGATGCGACGAGCACCGGGCGGGCAGGGTGGTCCTCTGCCATGCTCTCGACCAGTCGGACCATGTTCGAGCCACCGCCCGAGATCAGGATCGCGACACGGATCACAGCAGCGCGCCCTCGTAGGCGATGCCCTCATTGGCGGTGACGGTGCCGATGCGGGTGACGCTCTCGCCTTCGCCTGCGAGCAGGGTGGCGATCTCGTCGGCCTTGTCCGCCGCGACGACGACGATCATGCCGATGCCGCAATTGAAGGTCTTGAGCAGTTCCGCTTCTTCCATCGAGGCGGTCTCGGCCAGCCAACGGAACACGCCGGGTAGTTCCCACGTGTCGAGGTCGATCGTCGCGCCCATGCCCTCGGGCAGAACGCGCGGCAGGTTCTCGGTCAGGCCGCCGCCGGTGATATGGGCCAGCGCATGAACGCCGCCTGCGCGCACTGCGGCCAGGCATTGCTTGACGTAAAGCCGGGTGGGGGCCAGCAGCGCCTCGCCAAGCGAGCCCTCATCGAAGGGGCAGTCCGCGTCCCAGCCAAGGCCGGACATCTCGACCACCTTGCGCACGAAGGAATAGCCGTTGGAATGCACGCCGTTCGAGCCGAGGCCCAGAAGCACGTCACCCTCGGCCACGCCTGCGGGCAGGTCGGTGCCCCGCTCCATCGCGCCGACCGCGAAGCCCGCGAGGTCGAAATCGCCCTTGGAATACATGCCCGGCATTTCCGCCGTCTCGCCGCCGATCAGCGCGCAGCCCGATTGCGCGCAGCCTTCCGCGATGCCCTCGATGATGCGCGCGGCCTGATCGAGCTCGAGCTTGCCGGTCGCGAAATAATCGAGGAAAAACAGCGGCTCCGCACCTTGGCAGACCAGATCGTTAACGCACATCGCCACGAGGTCGATGCCGATCGTGTCGACATTGCCAGTATCGATTGCTATGCGCAGCTTGGTGCCCACACCATCGGTCGCGCCGACGAGGATCGGATCGTTGTAGCCCGCCGCCTTCAGATCGAACAGCGCGCCGAAGCCGCCCAGACCCGACATCGTGCCCGAGCGCTGCGTGCGCTTGGCTGCGGGTTTGATCCGGTCCACCAAAGCATTGCCCGCGTCGATATCGACGCCCGCATCGGCATAGGTGAGGCCCTGTTTTTTCTCGGTCATCGCGGCGCACTCCGGCAAGTAAACTCTTGGCCGAAGCCCTAGCGTAACCGCACGCGCCCCGCAACGTCGAAGGGGAAGGCTGTGCGCGCTTTCTTGACGCGCGCGTGCGGCCTGACTAGAGGAATACGCAATGGTGGGCCTGTAGCTCAATTGGTTAGAGCAGGGCGCTCATAACGCCTTGGTTGCGGGTTCAAGTCCTGCCGGGCCTACCAGTTTTCCGCCGAAATTTCCGCGGCTTCGTGGCCGTGTTGCCACGACTCTCCCTATGCGTGTCGCCTCGCCCGGAAAGCCCCCATTTCGCCCAATTTGCGCCGTGAGACGATCACGAACCCGCGCCAAATGAGGGCCTTGTTAGAGTATCAGTAACTATAAAAATCGAGCAGCCACGTCATAGGCCCCGATATTTTTGCACAGTCTTCGAAAGTCGGAGACCGGTCCCTCGCGGGCCTGTCCGGCAGAAACAAGGTAAAGCAGCGGCGACATGGCCACGACGTTCAACTGGATATATCTCGGCGTCGCCGAGGACGCGAACGGCAATATCTACTACTTGGATTCCCAAGAGGGAAATTCGAGCATGGAGAATTACAACCTTCTCCAGAACGCCTCCGCCGGGTCCTCCACCGATCCGCTGTTCAGCCACATCACCGAAGCAACGCTGATCGACAATGGCGGCTCGAGTGGCGTTCTCGACACCAATAACAACACGTCCAACGACACGATCCGGACCGATATCGGTGACGGTCAGGGCGTTCGCGATTTCACCTATGACGGTCTGGTGGTCTACAACACGACGATCACCTACACCGACGGCACCACGGCGAATGTGCAATCGGTCCTCGTGCAGACCACGACGGGCGAAGTGTTCCTCGCGCCGGAACTGTCGAATAATGCAACCACGGCGGCCTATGAGGCCAAACCGATCCAGTCGATGATCATCGGCTCAGCGGTGAGCTATCAAAACACCAATCTCGCGCAGGATCGCTACGTCACCGGCTTCGACGACGGCTACGTCGACGGCACCGATAGCGCGGACCGGATCGACGTGAACTACGTCGAGCCGATCGCGAATGGCTCCGACCGCGTGGACAATAACGATGCGGGGCTCGCGGGCAGCAGCGGCAATGACGACTACATCCGCGCCTATGGCGGCAACGATACCGTGCTGGCCGGGCTCGGCAACGACACGGTCGATGGCGGCACGGGCGACGATTCGATCGATGGCGGGTCGGGCAATGACTCGCTGATCGGCGGCACTGGCAATGACACGCTCCTCGGTGGCAGCGGAAACGACACGCTCACCGGCAACGACGGCAACGATTCCCTCGATGGCGGCGCGGATAATGACTGGCTCGACGGTGGCATCGGTAACGACACGCTGATCGGCGGTCTCGGGAATGACCGGCTGATCGGCGGCGCGGGCAACGACTCGCTCGACGGCGGGGCGGGGACCGATACGCTCGACGGCGGCACGGGCAACGACACGCTGCATGGCGGCGCGGGCGGCGATATCCTGTCGGGCGGAACCGGCATGGACTATGTCGACTATTCCGATTCCGCGAGCGCGGTGAACATCAACCTCGGCGCGGGAACGGCCACGGGCGGCGATGCGACGGGCGATACGCTCAGCGGCGTCGACGGGATTTACGGCTCGGCAGGCAACGACACGCTGATCGGCTTCGACGGCGCCTCCTCGGACCCGACGGATGGCTACACCAACGTCTTCTACGGCAATGGCGGCGACGACTATATCGACGGCGCGGGCGCGGATGACATCCTCTACGGCGGCACCGGCAACGACACCGTGCTGGGCGGATCGGGAAACGACTCGCTTTACGGCGACGAAGGCAATGACAGCCTCGTTGGCGGCACCGGCGATGATACGCTCTTCGGTGGCGACGGGAACGACGTCCTGCAGGGCGGGGCCGGGAGCGACCAACTCGACGGCGGCGCGGGCAATGATACGCTCTCGGGCGGCGGCGGCGACACTCTCGTCGGCGGCGCGGATGCCGACAGGTTCATCGACCTCGTCCCCGGCGACACGATCGACGGCTCGGAGACGGGCGACGATTTCGACATCATCGACCTCAGCGACTGGGGCTGGGACAATGTCGCCGTGCATCGTGACGCGGCGAACCCGGAAAACGGCACGATCGATTTCTATGACGGCAATGGCGCGGTCGTCGGCACGGTCAACTTCTCGAATATCGAAAAGGTCATCCCCTGCTTCACGCCGGGCACCTTGATCGCGACGCATAGCGGCGCCCGCGCGGTCGAAAGCCTGCAGGTCGGCGATCGCATTCTGACTCGCGACAGCGGCTTTCAGGTCATCCGC
Source organism: Thioclava sp. F36-6 (assembly GCF_002020305.1). Taxonomy (NCBI): domain Bacteria; kingdom Pseudomonadati; phylum Pseudomonadota; class Alphaproteobacteria; order Rhodobacterales; family Paracoccaceae; genus Thioclava; species Thioclava sp. F36-6. Next base: position 1,062,897 of record NZ_MPZX01000001.1, read on the forward strand.
TGGATTGGCACCCGTGCGCTCAGCGCGGCGGAACTGCTGGCGAAGCCGGAATTCCGCTCCATCAAGATCGCACCGGGCGCGCTGGGCGCGAACCAGCCCGAGCGCGAGATGCGCGTCTCGCCGCAGCACCGCATCCTGCTGACCGGGCCGCGCGCGCAACTGATCGCGGGCGAACCGGAGGTGCTGGCTGCCGCGCGCCATCTTGTCGGGTTGCCGGGGATCGAGATCGACGAGGAGGCCGAGGCGGTCACCTATATCCACGTGATGTTCGACAATCACGAGATCGTTTTCTCCGACGGGCTCTGGACCGAGAGCTTCCAGCCGGGGCAGGCGACGATGAACGATATGGATCAGGCGCAGCGGGCCGAATTGCTCGCGCTGTTCCCTGAACTGGACGGCGAAGTCGAAAGCTACCTCGCCGCGCGCCCCAGCCTGAAACGCCATGAGGCCCGCATCATCGCAGCGGCCTGACGCGGCGCGCAGCTAGTGAGGCACGGAAGCAGGCAGCAGGGCTTCGCGACCTGCTTGCCCTTGCGTTCCCCCGCTCCGGATCGCTACAGGGGTTATTGACCCGTGGATCAATAAAAGGAGCGCGCTGCAATGCCTGACCTCGAAACCGCCGCCAAGGACGACAGCAAGCCGCGCCCGAATATCCTGATCCTGATGGTCGACCAGCTCAACGGGACGCTCTTTCCCGACGGCCCGGCGGAGTGGCTGCACACGCCCAACCTGCGCAAGCTGGCCGAACGCTCGGTGCGGTTCGAGAACGCCTATACCGGCTCGCCCTTATGCGCGCCGGGACGGGCGGCCTTCATGTCGGGCCAGCTTCCCTCGACGACGGGCGTCTATGACAACGCGGCCGAGTTCCGCTCCGACATTCCCACCTATGCCCACCACCTGCGCCGCGCGGGCTACCAGACTTGCCTCTCGGGCAAGATGCATTTCGTGGGCCCCGATCAGTTGCACGGGTTCGAAGAGCGACTGACCACCGATATCTACCCCGCCGATTTCGGCTGGACCCCGGATTACCGCAAGCCCGGCGAGCGGATCGACTGGTGGTATCACAATATGGGCTCGGTGACCGGGGCAGGGGTGGCCGAGATTTCCAACCAGATGGAATATGACGACAATGTCGCCCATGAGGCGAAGATGAAGCTCTACGATCTGGCGCGCGGCAACGATGCGCGCCCGTGGATGCTGACCGTCAGCTTCACCCATCCGCACGACCCTTACGTCGCGCGCAAGAAATACTGGGATCTCTACGAGGATTGCGAACATCTCGAACCCGAGGTCGGCACCATTCCCTACGAGGAGCAGGACAACCACTCGAAGCGGATTTTCGACGCCAATGACTGGCGCGAGTTCAATATCACGACCGAGGATATCCGCCGCTCGCGCCGCGCCTATTTCGCGAACCTGTCCTATCTCGACGACAAGATCGGCGAGCTGCTGCAGGTGCTCGAAGACACCCGGCAAGAGGCCACGATCCTTTTCGTTTCCGATCACGGCGACATGCTGGGCGCGCGGGGGCTGTGGTTCAAGATGAGCTTCTATGAGGGCTCGTCCCGCGTGCCGCTGATGATCTCGGCGCCGGGGCTGGAGCCGGGGCTGGTCTCCGACCCGGTCTCGACGATCGACGTCACCCCGACGCTGTGCGATCTGGCGGGTATCTCGCTGGACGAGATCGCGCCATGGCTCGACGGGCATTCGCTGCTGCCGCAAGCCAAGCGCGAGCCCCGTAAAGAGGCGGTGGCGATGGAATATGCCGCCGAGGCGTCTTACGCGCCGCTCGTGAGCCTGCGCAAAGGGCGCTACAAGCTGAACCTGTGCAATCTCGATCCCGATCAGCTCTTCGACGTTGAGGCGGACCCGCATGAGTTGACCAACCTCGCAGGCGATCCCGCCCATGCCGAGGCCTATGCCGCGCTGAAGGCCGAAGCCGCCGCGCGCTGGGATCTGGATCGTTTCGACGCGGAGGTCCGGGCCAGTCAGGCGCGCCGCTGGGTCGTCTACGAGGCGCTCAGCCAGGGCGGCCAGTATCCGTGGGATTACCAGCCGCTCAAGAAAGCTTCCGAGGCCTATATGCGCAATCACATGGACCTTAACGTGCTGGAAGAAAACAAACGTTTCCCGCGCGGGGAGTAAGGGCGCACGGCCCGGGGCGTGCCAGCCCCGGGCCAATCCCTGGCGCCTTTCACTACCCCGTGAGCGCCTTTCCGGAACGCCGCGCCGCCCTAAGCTGTTGTCCAACCCAACAGGCAGACAGGAGATCGACCATGAGCGTTCCGACCCTCACCCTCAATGACGGCATCAAAATCCCGCAGCTGGGCCTCGGCGTCTGGAAAATGGACGATGCCGATGCGCCCGCCATCATCCAAAACGCCCTCGATGCAGGTTATCGCCATATCGACACCGCCGCCGCTTACGGCAACGAGGCGGGCGTGGGCCGCGGCATCGCGCAAAGCGGCGTGGCGCGCGAAGACATCTTCGTGACCTCGAAGCTCTGGAACGACCGGCAGGGCTATGACGAGACCAAGCGCGCCTTCGACGAGACGATGGGCAAGCTAGGCTTCGATTATCTCGACCTCTACCTGATCCACTGGCCGATGCCCGCCAAAGACAAATATGTCGAGACGTGGAAAGCGCTGATCGAGCTGCGCGACGCAGGCCGCATCCGCGCGATCGGCGTGTCGAACTTCCTGCCCGACCATCTCGAGCGGCTGATCGAGGAGACCGGCGAGGCGCCCGCGATCAACCAGATCGAGCTGCATCCGCGCTTCCAACAGGCCGACCAGCGCGCTGCGCATGAAAAGCTCGGCATCACCACCGAATGCTGGTCGCCGCTGGGGCAGGGCGAGGCGCTCGCGAACCCGATCCTGACCGAAATCGCGGCGCGCTACGGCAAATCGGCGGCGCAGGTCACGCTGCGCTGGCAGATCCAGCTGGGCTGCGTGACGATCCCGAAATCCGCTAATCACGAGCGGATGCGCGAGAATATCGACGTGTTCGATTTCGAGTTGACCGAGGATGAGATGGCGCAGATCAAGGATATCGACAGCGCGGAAGGCCGGATCGGGCCGGACCCCGCCACCGCCGATTTCTGAGAGGGCCAATGGGCCATGCCACCCCGGCGACGCAGGCGCTGACCCGCGCCAAGCTCGCCTTCGAACTGCACGAATATGCCTATGAGGCCGGTCAGGAGAAGATCGGCCTCCATGCTGCTGAGGCGCTCGGAGTGGAGCCTTCGCGGGTTCTCAAGACCCTGATGGTCGAGGTGGATGGCAAGCCTGCCTGCGCGGTGATCCCGTCTGACGCGACACTGTCGATGAAGAAGGTGGCTGCGGCCTTCGGAGGCAAATCCGCGAAGATGATGGAGCCCGCCAAGGCCGAGAAGCTGACCGGGTTTCGCACCGGCGGTATTAGCCCCTTCGGGCAGAAACGCGCAAGCCCGGTGGCGTTCGAGCAGAGTGCGCTTGGCTACGAGACGATCATCCTGAACGGCGGCAAGCGCGGGCTGATGATCGAACTTTGCCCCGCCGCGGCCCTATCGGCAGCGCAGGCCGAGGCAAAACCTCTCATCGCCGATCAGTGACCGCCCATGCCCTTGCGGATGCGCCGGATCATCAGCCAGACCGCGAGGATCACGATCGGCGTCAGCCCCGCCATCATCAGCTCCTTGCTCAGCCCGATCTTCTTCGAGAGCGGATAGGCGAGATAGCCCGCGACCGAGATCGCATAATAGCTGATCGCGACCACCGACAGCCCCTCGACCGTGTGCTGCAGGCGCAGCTGCAGGTCCGAGCGGCGATCCATGCTTTCCAGCACTTTCTGGTTCTGCGCCGAGCGTTCCACATCGACCCGCGTCCGTAGCAGCTCGCCCGCGCGCGCCGCCCGCGTCACCATCTGCTGCAGCCGCGTTTCGGCCGATTTGACAGTGCGTACCGCAGGATCGTAGCGCCGCGCCATGAATTCGCTGAGCTTCTGTCGCCCCTCGAAGCGGCTTTCGCGAAGGGCTTCCACCCGCTCGCGCACGATCGCCTCATAGGCACCGGTCGCAGAGAAGCGGAAGGAATGCTGCACAGCGAGGCTCTCCAGCTCGGCCGAGATTTCCAGCAGGTCGTGCAGCGTCTCTTCGGCGGAATTGGCGTCATTGCCCATCCCGTCCACGATCTCTGTCAGGCGCGGGTCGAGCGCATTGAGCCGCTTCGACAGATCGCGCGCTCGCGCAAGCCCCAGCATCGACATCGCGCGATAGGTTTCCAGCTCGCAAAGCCGCTGCACCGTGCGCCCAATCCGCCCCGGCCCGGTGCCGGGCCGCGCGAAGACGGCAAAGCGCATCTGCCCGTTCGGGTCGATCCGGAAATCGCCCGCGACCACCGCCGCCCCGTCGAGCACCCAGGTGCAGACGAGGCTTTCGGTGACGAACCATTGCTCCAGCAGGGGCGAAATGTCGTCGGGGTTCTCGGGCAGCTCCTCGATGCGGATCTGCACCGCAGCGATCCGCCCGCCGGGCGCCGCATCGATCCAGCTATCGGGGTAGATCTCGGTCTCCGCCGGGTCGAAGGCGCGCGACGACACGCCCTTGCCGAAAGCGAGATAGGTGGTGAATTCGGTATGGCTCTCCCATTTCACCTCGTGGCGCCCGATCTTGCCGCCGTAATGGGTGATCCCCGCCTGTGGCTGCGCCGCCCCGTTGCGCGTCAGAAGATCGACGAGGTGATCGTGATCCTTTCTGCGGTCGCGATTGGCAGCGTCGCGCGGCTCCTTGAAGGCGACATAGACCGCATGTCCCGGCACGCCCAGTTTCGGATAGGGGCGGGCGTGCAATTCGTTCACGAGCGCATAGCGCTGGGGATGGTCGGGCAGGTGGGGCTTTGGATCGGCGGTCATCTCTCAAGTCTCGCTCACGCGGGTGTTACCCTCTAGCTGCGGCGAAATTCCCCGCTGATCAAGCGTTTGACGGCATGCATCGGAATACCGGGCAAATCTGCCACAGAGCCGCGCGGATCGCGACGGGGCAGGGGGCTCTGCCCCCTCGGCCTGACGGCCTCACCCCCGGGATATTTGCGCCAAGGCGAAGGGAGGAGGGTTAAAACGGCACGTCGTCGGCATCGGCGGCGGGCACGACGAAGCTCGACAGCAGACGTTTCTCGCCCGCCTTGTCGAACTCGACCACCAGCTTGTCGCCCTCCGAGCCCATGACCTCGCCATAGCCGAACTTCTTGTGGAAGACCCGGTCGCCGATCTCGTAATCGCTCTCGCCCTTGGCGTCGATCACCATATGGCGCGCCTCGCGGGGCTGGCTGGTCCCGCGCGATTGCGCGTTTTGCAGCCGTCGCCAGCCCGGTGAATTGTAGACATCGGCACGCGAGACGCGGTCTTCCATCGCGCTGGACCCGCCGAAGCCGCCCCCGTTCATGCCACCACCGTAGAGCCCCGGAGGCGTCAGCACGTCGATATGGGCGGGCGGCAATTCGTCGATGAAGCGCGAGGGCATCTGGCTTTGCCACTGGCCATAGACGCGCCGGTTGCCTGCGAAAGAGATCGTGCACAGCTCCTCGGCGCGGGTGATGCCGACATAGGCCAGACGCCGCTCTTCCTCGAGCCCCTTCAGACCGCTCTCATCCATCGAGCGCTGCGACGGGAACAACCCGTCCTCCCAGCCCGGCAGGAAGACCACGGGGAATTCCAAGCCCTTGGCCGCGTGCAGCGTCATGATCGAGACCTTTTCCTCGGTCTCGGCCTTGTCGTTGTCCATGATCAGCGCGACGTGTTCGAGAAAGCCCTGCAGATTGTCGAACTGCTCCAGCGCCTTGACGAGTTCCTTGAGGTTCTCGAGCCGCCCGGGCGCTTCCGGCGTCTTGTCGTTCTGCCACATCTCGACATAGCCGGATTCCTCGAGGATCCGTTCCGCCAGACGCACATGGCTGAGGTCATTCGCGGGCGCCACACCATCCTCGGCGGGCTCGATCAGCAGATCGTCATCTTCGGCCCGTGTCACGGCGGTCGCGGGCGAGGCCTGCACGACCTCCTCATGCCAGCGCGCGACGTTCTCGACGAACAGCCGCAGCTGCCCACCCGCTTTGCCCGACAGCGCGCCTTCGGCCACCAAGAGCCGCGCGCCGTCCAGAAGGCTCAGCCCGTTCTCGCGCGCGGCGACCTGAATGCGCTGCTGCGCCTTGTCGCCAAGGCCGCGCTTGGGCGTGTTGATGATCCGCTCGAACGCCAGATCGTCATCGGGCGAGGTCACGAGGCGGAAATAGGCCATCGCGTCGCGGATCTCGAGCCGCTCGTAGAAGCGCGGGCCGCCGATGACGCGATAGGGCAGACCGATGGTCAGGAACCGATCCTCGAAGGCGCGCATCTGATGCGAGGCGCGCACGAGAATGGCTTGCGAATTCAGGCTGACGGGAGGATTGCCGCGGGTCCCGCGCTGGATCGCCTCGACCTCTTCGCCGATCCAGCGGGCCTCTTCCTCGCCGTCCCAATGGCCGATCAGGCGCACCTTTTCGCCGCCCTCGGCCTCGGTCCAGAGCTCTTTGCCCAGACGCCCTTCATTGGCCGTGATAAGCCCGGAGGCGGCAGAGAGGATATGCGCGGTCGAGCGATAATTCTGCTCCAGCCGGATCACCGCCGCGCCGGGGAAATCCTTCTCGAATTTCAGGATGTTGCCGACCTCGGCACCGCGCCATCCATAGATCGACTGGTCGTCATCGCCGACACAGCAGATGTTCTTGTGGCCCTGCGCCAGAAGCCGCAGCCACAGATATTGCGCGACGTTGGTATCCTGATACTCGTCGACGAGGATGTATTTGAACCAGCGCTGATATTGCGCAAGCACATCCCCGTGGGTCTGGAAGATCGTGACCATGTGCAGCAGCAGATCGCCGAAATCGACCGCGTTGAGCGTCTTCAGCCGCGCCTGATAGGCGGCGTAGAGCTCGGAGCCGCGATTGTCGAACGCAGCGGTTTCACGACCCGAGACCTTCTCGGGCGTCAGCGCCTTGTTCTTCCAGCCGTCGATGAGGCCCGCCAGTTGCCGCGCGGGCCAGCGCTTCTCGTCCATATTCGCGGCCACGATCAGCTGTTTGAGCAGCCGGATCTGGTCGTCGGTGTCGAGAATGGTGAAATTCGATTTCAGCCCCACCAGCTCGGCATGACGGCGCAGGAGCTTCACGCAGACCGAGTGGAAGGTGCCGAGCCACGGCATCCCCTCGATCGCACCGCCCAAGTGGCGCCCCACGCGCTCTTTCATCTCGCGCGCGGCCTTGTTGGTGAAGGTCACCGCCAGCACCTCGTTCGGGCGCGCGCGGCCGGTGTGGATCAGATGCGCGATCCGTGCGGTCAGCGCCGAGGTCTTGCCCGTGCCCGCGCCTGCCAGCATCAAGACCGGCCCGTCGAGCGTCTCGACCGCCTGGCGCTGCTGGGGGTTCAGTTTTTCGAGATACGGCGCGCTCCGCGCTTGCATGGCGCCTGCCATGGCACGTTGCGACAGGCTCGCAGCCCCTTCATACGGATCGTCGTCATCAGCCCAATTCATGGGAGGCAATCTAGCGGTTCGGCCCTCAGAGGGAAAGGGGCATGTTCAGCATCTGTTCGCCTGACGTGAGCTTCCGCACCCGTCTTCGCTCTTGTGAAAATATCCCGGGGGGGCCGCAGGGCGGGGGCAGAGCCCCCACCCGCGCTCAGCCCTGATGGATCAGCGTGGCGAACAGCTTAGGATCGACGCTGGCCGATGCGAAGGTCTCGCCCTCGGTCAACATGGCCACGGCGTCATGGCTGTGCAGGCTTTCCTGATGGCTGGCCACGATGCGGAAATCACCGACGCGCGGTTCCGCCAGAAGACGCTCGGCGAAGGCACGCACGGCATCCTCGACAAAGATCGGGTTGGCGGCGTTCAGTTCGGCGAAGGCCTGTTCGTCCTCGCGCTTGACCATGACCTGCGTCTCGGTCGGCACGGCGGCGCGGGCGAGATCGATCATATCCTCGAACCACAGCACCTCGCCCGGTTCGACCACGGCCGAGATCCGCGCGACGGAGCGCTGCGAATGGGGCGTCGCCAGTTGCCCGCGGCTGGCGCGGGCATGCTCGGACAGCTCCAGCGAGCACGGGCAAGTCGAGGAATAGACGTAATCGAGATGGATCACCTTGGTGCGCACACCGGCCGTCTCTATCAGCTCCAGCGCGATATCGTAATATTGCCAGCCCTCCAGCCCGGAGCGCAGCGAGGGCCGCTTCACCGGGAAAGAGACCCGCATCATCAGACGGGCGTCGAAGCTCTCGAGATCATCCATGTAATCGTCGAGCGCGGCTTCCATCACCTCGAAGGAGAAGGTCTTCTCCGCGTGGACGTAGAAGCTGCGCATCACGCGCGACATGTTGATGCCCTTCTTCTCCGCTTCGAGGCTGACCGTCCCGGTGACCGACGCCTCCAGCGTCAGATCGCCATTGTCGCGGGTATGGAACCGCACCGGCAGGCGGAAATTCGAGATGCCGACATGTTCGATCCGGGTATGGGCGCCCACGATCAGCGAGGACGGCCCGTTCTGCAGGTCGGGCATCGTCGCCTTGTAGGTCTCGTCCGCCTCGAAATCCGCGTCATAGTCGCGGCTCAGATCGGGATAGTTCGAGACCTCGTGCCCCGGCAGCAGCCGCGCGATCGCCGGATCGAGCTGTGCGACCTCGACCGGATCGGCCTTTGCCGCCCATGCGCGCAGCACGTCGAGCGCGGCGCGCGCGTCGTCATTGTCGGGGGTCTCGATCCTGCCTTGCACGTTCATATCCTGTCCTCCGGAGCGCCCGGTCCCGCCAGATATGGGGTTTTTGAGGGCGATGTCCAAGACAATACGCCGGTTCGCGGCAATCGGTTCACCCCGTTCAGGCCGCGTCGAGCGCCCCCTTGATGTCGGCGATCAGGTCGCCCCCGTCCTCGATCCCCATCGAAATGCGGATCAGACCGGGGGTAATCGCGATCGCCTCCCGCTCCTCTTCCGACAGATTCTTGTGGGTCGTCGTCGCCGGATGGGTCGCGATGGATTTCGCATCGCCGAGGTTATTCGAGATCGACACGATCTGCAGCGCGTTGAGGAAGCGGAACGCAGCTTCCTTGCCGCCCTTCAGGTCGAGCGCGAGCATCGTGCCGCCCGAGCCCATCTGCTCCATCGCCAGCGCATGTTGGGGATGATCCATCAGGCCGGGATAGACGGTGCGGGCGAGTTTCTCATGACCTGCCACGGCGCTGGCCACGGCAGCCGCGTTGGCCGCCTGCGCGCGCACCCGCAGATCGAGCGTCTGTAACCCGCTCAGCAGAACCCAGGCATGGAACGGGCTCATCGCGCCGCCGGTGTGCTTCACGTAAGTTTCCAGCGGACCGCGGATATACTCTTTCGAACCCAGCACGACACCGCCGAGCACGCGCCCGCCGCCATCGATATGCTTGGTCGCGGAATAGACGATCACATCTGCGCCAAGTTCTACCGCACGCGAGAAGATCGGCGAGGCGAAGACGTTGTCGACTACCACCGTCGCGCCGCCCTCATGAGCGATTTTCACGATGCCCGCGACATCCATCACCTCGAGGCCGGGGTTCGAGACGCTCTCGAAGAAGCAGACCTTCGTCTCGGGACGCATCGCGGCGCGCCACGCGTCGAGATCGGTGCCGTCGACCAGCGTCACGTCGACGCCGAAACCCTGCAGAACTTTCAGCACATGCAGGCAGGAGCCGAACATCTGGCGCGCGGCCACGATGTGATCGCCCGCCTTCACGAGGCAGGTCAGCGCGCCATTGATCGCGGCCATGCCGGAGGCGCAGGCGAAAGCGTCTTCGGTGCCTTCGATGGAGGCCATCCGGTCTTCGAACATGCGCGTGGTGGGGTTGCCATAGCGCGCATAGATGAACTCATCATCGGAGGCGTTCAGGAACCGCGCCTCGGCGGCTTCGGCCGAGGGGTAGGCAAAGCCCTGCGTCAGGAACATCGCCTCGGCCAGTTCGCCATATTGGCTGCGGCGAATGCCGTCATGGACGAGTTTGGTGCGGGTCTTGCGCTCGGTCATCGGTGTCTCCTGCGGCGGTCTGTCGCGGCTTGGGGCTGCGATAGCGCGCAGGCGGCGCTGGGTCAACGCATAGCGGCGATGTCACGATCGCACAAAACGAATGCGTACCGTCGCTGCAGGCTCACGCGAGGGCACGGGAACTTTCCGACGAAAAGCCGCGTTCGGATTAGAACAACAACCCGCGCCTGCGCTCCTCCCCCGAGGCCCAAATGCCGCTTCTCAAGGTCCATGCCAGCTCAGAGCTGCCCGCCGATGTCATCGCTCAGGCGCGCGCCCTGCCGGAGGGTGCCCCGGTCGTGGTGATGATCCACGGCTATGGCTATGCGGCGGGCGTCGAGGGGCGCGATCCCTATCAGCATATCTTCGCGATGGAGCCGAGCTTCAATCTGCACACCGCGATCAGCTGGCCGCGCGCGCTCGGCTTTGACGGCAGCAATCCGGGCGAAGGGCTGGGCATCGCGTTTAGCTGGCAATCGACGGGGCGGCTGACTCGGATCTACGACATGGCCGAGATTGTCGCACAGCGCCTTGCCCGCCTGATCGGTGCGCTTCATGCCGCGACTGGGCGTCCGGTGGGCATCATCGGCCATTCGATGGGCGCGCGGGTCGCGCTGCGGGCACTGCGCCATGCCCATGCAGGGCAAGTGGCGCGGATGGTGCTGCTGGCCGCCGCCGAATTCCAGAGCCGCGCCGAGGAGGCGATGGCGAGCCCTGCGGGACGCAGCTGCGAGGTACTCAACGTCACCAGCCGCGACAATGACCTGTTCGATTTCCTGTTCGAGTGGGGCGTCGCGGGCGGTCGCGAGCGGTCTTTGGGAAATGGCCTGTCGCAGCCGATGCGCAACTGGCTCGATCTGCAGATCGACGCGCCCGAGGTGATCGAGGTTCTCGAAGATCTCGGCTATCCCGTCGCCCCGCCCGCGAAACGCGTCTGCCATTTCGCCTGCTACATGCGCGAGGGGCTGTTCGATCTTTACCGTCAAGTGCTGCGCCAGCCCGACCGGCTGCCGCTTCCCTTTCTCGCCGAAGCACTACCTAAGGCGCAAGACCCCCGCTGGTCGCGCCTGTTTGCGCGTCCGCGCACACCGGGTTTCGCCTTGCCCTCGTTCCAGCGTGCGGCAAAGTAGAGCGGAACCTGCCGCCTAACCTGACGGAGACCCCATGATCGATCTTTATTATTGGCCCACGCCGAACGGCTGGAAAATCTCTATCGCGCTCGAAGAGATGGGCCTGCCCTACGAGACCCACCTGGTGAATATCGGCAAGGGCGAGCAATTCGAGCCGGAGTTCCTGAAAATCTCGCCCAACAACCGGATGCCCGCGATCATCGACCGCGACGGCCCGGATGGCGAACCCGTCTCGATCTTCGAGAGCGGCGCGATCCTGCAATATCTCGCCCGCAAGACCGGCCAGTTCTACGGCGAGACCGAGCGCGACCGGATCGCGGTCGACGAATGGCTGTTCTGGCAGGTCGGCGGGCTCGGCCCGATGGCCGGTCAGGCGCACCACTTCCTGAAATACGCGCCCAAGCTCGAGCCGTCGCAGGACCTTCCTTATGCGAAGGATCGCTACCGGGCTGAAACCGGTCGTCTTTATGGCGTCATGGACCGCCGTCTGGCCGAGACCCGCTACCTCGCGGGCGATTTCTACTCGATCGCGGATATGGCGTCCTGGGGGTGGGCTTCGCTCTGGGAAGGGCAGGAGCAGACGCTCGACGACAAGCCGAACCTGAAGCGCTGGCTCGACGAAGTCGGCGACCGCCCGGGCGTCAAAGCGGGCCGGGCCCTGTCTGCCGATGAGCGCAGCGATAATTCGAGCCGCGAAGCGCAGAAGCATCTCTTCAAGCGCTGAACGCGAGACCCAAGACATGAAAAAGGGCGCCTCACCGGGCGCCCTTTTGCTTTGATACATCAAAACCGGATCAGTTGATCGTCAGGTCCAGCGTGATCTCGCAGTTCAGAAGTTTCGAGATTGGGCAGCCTTCCTTGGCGCCCTCGGCCGCCTTGCGGATGGCCTCTTCGTCGCCAGTACCCTTCACGGTCGAGGTCAGCGCGGATTTCTTCACCGCGAAGCCGTCGCCTTCCTTGTCGAGCGAGATTTCCGCCTTGGTGTCGATCACGACGTCCGAGACGCCTGCCTGCTCGAGCTGAAGCGACAGCGCCATCGAGAAGCAGGACGCGTGAGCCGCGCCGATCAATTCCTCGGGATTCGAACCGGGCTCATCCTCGAACCGGGTGTTAAAACCGTAGGGCTGCGACTTCAGCGCGCCGCTCTCGGTCGAAATCGTGCCTTTGCCGCCCTTGATGGTGCCTTCCCAATGGGCCGATGCGTGCTTGCGGATCATGAATCCCTCCTATGCGTTGCATTCGCGGAGACAACGAGACGGAACGCCAGTTGTTCCGCTTCAGCGCCCGCGCCCCACCAGCCTATCATATTCCTGAATGGCGAAACGGTCCGTCATCCCGGCCACGTAATCGAGCACGACTCGTGCCAGCGCCTGCTTCGATTCGGGCCGCGTGCAGTCGCCGCCAAGGATGCGCGCGCGGGAGACTTCCTCCTGCCACTCCTCGGGCAGAAGCTCCGGGCGTTCCATGAACAGCGGGAACAGCGCGTTGATCATTTCGGTCACGCGCTTGCGCTCCACCACCACGGAGGGCGCGCGATACATACGCTCGAACAGGAATTGCTTGAGCACCTTGAGGCTTTGATAGAGCGGCTTCGAGAAGCGGATGATCGGCCCGTCCATCTGGCGGATATCATCGACCGATTGAGGCCCGAGCGAGGTCAGCCGGTTCTCGGCCACCGCGATCACGTCTTCGACCATCACGCCGAAGACCCGGCGCAGCGCCTCGTGCTGGCGGCGCGTGCGGTCGAGACCGGGATGCAGCTTGTCCACCTCGGCGAAACAGGCTCCGATCACCGGCAATTCGCAGAGGTCATCCTCGTCGAAGAGCCCCGCACGCAGGCCGTCATGCAGATCGTGGTGGTTATAGGCCACGTCATCGGCCACCGCCGCCACCTGCGCCTCGGCGCTGGCATTGGTCTCCAGCTCCAGATCCCAGGCCGCATCGACCTCGGCCAGCGCATAGGGCAACTCCTCGCGGCTCGGGAAGCTGTGCGAGCCGCCCTTGTCGGAAATCGCAGGTCCGTTGTGCTTGGCGATACCTTCCAGCGTCTCCCATGTCAGGTTCAGCCCGTCGAAGCCCGCGTAATGCTTCTCCAGCTTGGTCACGATCCGCAGCGCCTGCGCATTGTGATCGAAGCCCCCATAGGGCTTCATCAGCTCGGCCAGCGCATCTTCGCCAGTATGCCCGAAGGGCGGATGGCCCAGATCATGCGCCAGCGCCACCGCCTCGGCCAGATCGGTGTTCAGCCCCAGCGTCCCCGCGATGGTGCGCGCCACCTGCGCCACTTCGATCGTATGGGTCAGGCGCGTGCGGTAATAATCGCCCTCATGTTCGACGAAGACCTGCGTCTTGTGCTTGAGCCGTCGGAAGGCCGAGGAATGGATAATCCGGTCCCTATCGCGCTGGAACGGCGAGCGGAAAGTGGACATGCTTTCGGGGTGAAGCCGCCCGCGGCTCTCGCCGGGCTGGCAGGCATAGGGCTTGAGCACTGGTAAAACCTCGTCTTGTCGGCACGCTTCGGCCCTCCTATATCTCGGATGTGACGGAAATACAGGCCCCGTGGGGTCAGGAAGGCCAATCCGATGCAACTCCCTCCGAAAGTGACCGAACGCGCCTTTGCGCGTCTGGCGGAAATCAATGAAGGTCGCGAGGCGCCGCAGGCGCTGCGGGTGGCCGTCGAGGGCGGCGGCTGTTCCGGTTTTCAGTATGATATCAAGCTCGAAGAGACGCCTGCGGGCGACGACATCGTGCTTGAAGGCGCAGGCCAGAAGGTGCTGATCGACCCGGTCTCGCTGCCCTTCCTCGAGAACGCTACGATCGACTTCACCGAAGAACTGATCGGCGCGCGCTTCGTGATCGAGAACCCGAACGCGTCGAGTTCCTGCGGCTGCGGCGTCTCCTTCGCGATGTAACGATGCAGGCGATGCGCCTTTTCTGAAAGGCGCATCCTCGCTTCCTCTTGGTATAAATATCCCCGCCGGAGGCTCCCTTCCTCCGGCGTCACTCCTCCAGTGGCAATTTGCGAAAATCGAACCCGTCTTCCAGCGTCGGCTTGATCACGTCGAAATAGGGCGAAAGATCGAAATCGCGCGGTGTGAACAGCGACGAGTGCCGGATATGCAGGATCTCGCCCTGACTGTCGGCGCTGCCCATCTCGATATCAGGCAGGATCGGGTAATGGACCGAATGAAACGCCTCGGCGATCACGGTCGAGCAAATCGCCCGCGTCGGGTCGCCTGATCCCAAAGCCAGCATCCGCCGCCGAAACCGATGCGGCACGGGCGGGCGCGGCAGAAGATACCGCACGAGGTCGATCACGTTCTTCAGATCATACTGCCGCCCGACCGCGCTCTGCATGTAGTCGATCACTTCTTCCAGCCGATCATGCCCAAGCCCCACGGGGCGGCAGATGCGGGTGTTGAGATGCGCATAGGCCGCAAGCCCCGCGATCCGCACGCCCGCCTCCAGATCGGCCTCGATCAGCTCGCCGCCGGGCGGGCCGCCCGAATAGAAGGCCGCGTGGGACCATGTGGAATGGGTGAGATATTTGATCGCCGCCGAGATCCGCCGGTCGCCCTCGACCAGAAGCACGTCGCCCGGACGCAGCGTGGCGCGCAGCGCGCGGGTCGGGATCACGCCGAAGGGCTGGTAAAAACGGGTCTGCTTTTGCAGAAACCGCGCCATTCTCTTGCCGGACATCCGAGACAGCTGCGCCATGATCTCCTCCTTGCTCAGAGGTAGGTCCGGCGCGCGCAACCGCACAGCTCAGGCGCAGAGATGTGATTTTCGTTAATTGGTGCGCGATGCGCCTGCGCTTATTTCGGCGGCAGCGGACCGCCCATATCGAGCCCGGTATCCATCGCCGCCGCGCGCGCCTTCTCGATCCGCGCCCAAAGGGTGGGGTCTTCCTCGCCCTGCGGCCAGACCCCCGTCAGCGCAAAGCGGAAGCGCGCGGAATGGCGCGCCTCGCGCTCGATCCGCTCGATGAACTCCGCGCCATGTTCCGCCACCAGATCTTCCAGCGGCCCGGCGGCGAGCATCACCACCTGCCAGATCGTCGTGGCCCCGGTCAGCGCCTTGCGGATGAAGTTCCAGAGCACCTCGGGATATTCGCGCAGCTCGAACACACAGAGCACCGACCACGGGAACTTCTCGCCCTCGGGCTCCTCGGCATTGTCGGCCAGCCACAGATCGACCAGCGCCTCGACCGTGCGCACGTCTTCCGGCGCGCTGGCCTCGTTGCACAGGATCGAAACGAGTTCGGGGGGAAGGGGGGTGGTCATGTCGCGCGCTCCTAAACGGGGATCCATTCGAGTTTTCCCGGCAATCGCTTAACCAGCTTGTCAAGCGCGCCGATCAAACGGGGTTGGTATTCAGCGGGCGCGCCAAGGAGGAACAACAGATTTGGGGCCAATCTTGCGCGAAGAACCGGAAGTTTTCCATCTTCAACGAATCTCTCCGACCGGCGGTCGCGCAGATCGCTTGCACGTTGGATCGGATTGCACTGCCGAGCAAATTGGATGGATACGGTGATCTTGGCCCGAGCACGATAATCGTCAATTTCCTCGTGCAAAGCGTATTTGGGAGATGTCTTCCGACGCATGGATTTCACTTCGAACCCGTTGTCTGGGTCGACGAAAACAACCTGGCATGGTTCCAGCTTCAACAATGCTTCCTGATGCCACCGCCGTCTGGCGCCGGGTTCAGCGGGAACAAAATCGTTGTGGAATATTGTATCTTCAGGAACGATTTGCGCGCTTTCCGCCTCGTTGAGGCTTCGAGCTTCAGGAAGCCGGAACCTCTCAAGTTTTTCCAGAAGATCGGCGTCACAGCGTCTCCAAATCGGCTGATTGAAATGGTGCCGTTTTTCACCATCGGCATTTCCGATTTCGTCAACGCTATGAGGATCGGTTAGATACCAGTTCAGACCAAGCGGACCTCCGAACTCTGCGTGCAAACTACGCAGGATAGCGTATTTGACAAAGTCGTGACTGTCTCCGAGGTATCGTTCCTGCATAGCGTTTACTGCATCATTTCCTTGGTCGCCGACAGCGTCACGCCCTCATAGTCGCGCTCGACCCGGTCGATGTCCCATTGCAGGCGGGTCAGGAACACCACGTCGCCGTCGTGATCATAGGAGATGTGCTGTTTGTTGGCGTTGACCAGCTTCTCGACCGCAGCTTTGTCGCCCAACACCCAACGGGCCGAGGTGAATTGCGAGGCTTCGAAGCGCACGGGGATGCCGTATTCCTGCTCGATCCGGCTGGCCAGCACCTCGAATTGCAGCGCGCCGACGACGCCCACGATGAAGCCCGAGCCGATCGCGGGCTTGAACACTTTCGCAGCGCCCTCTTCGGCGAATTGCATCAGCGCCTTCTCCAGATGCTTGCCCTTCATCGGATCGGTCGCGCGCACCGACTGCAGCAGTTCCGGCGCAAAGCTCGGGATGCCGGTGAAGCGCAGCGCCTCGCCCTCGGTCAGCGCATCGCCGATGCGCAGTTGGCCGTGGTTCGGAATACCGATGATATCGCCGCCCCAGGCCTCTTCCGCCAGTTCGCGGTCGGCGGCAAGGAACAGAACCGGGTTCGACACGGCCATCTGCTTTTTCGAGCGCACATGCAGCAGCTTTTGTCCGCGGGTGAAATGACCCGAGACGAGGCGTACGAAGGCCACGCGGTCGCGGTGCTTGGGGTCCATGTTCGCTTGCACCTTGAAGACGAAACCCGCGACTTTCTTCTCCTCGGGGGCCACATCGCGCTCAGCGGATTTGAAGACCTCCGGCTCGGGGCCGAATTCGCCGATCCCGTCCATCAGTTCCTTAACGCCGAAGCTATTGATCGCCGAGCCGAACCAGATCGGCGTCAGGTGTCCCTCGAGGAAGCTCTGGCGATCGAAAGCGGGCAGCAACTCGCGCGCCATCTCGACTTCCTCTTTCAGCTTTTCGAGCTGGTCGGCGGGCACATGCTCGGCCAGTTTCGGGTCGTCCAACCCGCTGATCTTGATCGATTCCGCCACCTTGTTGCGATCGGCGCGATCCATCAGCTCCAGCCGGTCGTGCAGCATGTCGTAGCAGCCGAGGAAATCGCGGCCCATCCCGATCGGCCAGCTGGCAGGCGCCACGTCGATCGCGAGGTTTTCCTGAATTTCGTCGATGATCTCGAACGTATCCCGGCTCTCGCGGTCCATCTTGTTACAGAAGGTCAAGATCGGCAGGTCGCGCAGACGGCAGACCTCGAAAAGCTTCCGGGTCTGACTTTCCACGCCCTTCGCGCCGTCGATCACCATGATCGCCGCATCGACCGCCGTCAGCGTCCGGTAGGTATCTTCCGAGAAATCCGAGTGGCCGGGCGTGTCGACGAGGTTGTAGCGGAAGTCGCGATACTCGAAGGACATGGCCGAGGCCGATACCGAAATCCCGCGATCCTGTTCCATCTTCATGAAGTCCGAACGCGTCCGTCGCGCCTCGCCCTTGGCACGCACCTGTCCCGCCATCTGAATGGCGCCGCCGAAAAGCAGGAACTTCTCGGTCAAGGTGGTCTTGCCCGCATCCGGGTGCGAGATGATCG
Organism: Thioclava sp. F36-6; assembly: GCF_002020305.1. Taxonomy (NCBI): domain Bacteria; kingdom Pseudomonadati; phylum Pseudomonadota; class Alphaproteobacteria; order Rhodobacterales; family Paracoccaceae; genus Thioclava; species Thioclava sp. F36-6. The sequence goes on from NZ_MPZX01000001.1 coordinate 1,080,643, forward strand.
CGAAGGTGCGGCGACGGGCGATTTCGGGCGGGAGCGCGGGACGGTTCATCATGCGCGCTCGTTTAGCCTGCCCGCGCGCGCCTTGCAATCGCGGCGATGGGGGGCGCAGCGATGGGGGCTCCGGCCCCTCGCACCTTGAACCTTAGCTTACCAGACCCGGCACCGGCAGCCCGGCCGATTGCCAGAGCAGCACGAAATTCAGCCCCAGCACCATGAGCGCGCCCAGCACCGCGAGCCACAGAAGCGGCCCGCGCAGGGCGAATTTGCCCATGATGTCGCTGCGCCGTGCGAAGATCAGCAGTGCGACCATCGGGACGGGCAGGGCGATCGACAGCACCACCTGACTCATCACCAGCGCGTCGGTCGTGTTCACCCCCAGCCACACGACGACGAAGGCAGGCGCCATCGTGATGACCCGGCGCAGCCAGACCGGGATGCGACGGCGGATGAAGCCTTGCATGATCATCTGCCCCGCCATCGTGCCGACGACCGACGAGGAAACCCCCGAGGCAATCAGCGAGGTCAGGAAGGCTGCCGCCGCGAACCCGCCCAAGAGCGGCGTCAGCGTGTGATAGGCGGTCTCGATCTCGGCCACTTCGGAATGGCCGCTATGGAAGGCGGAAGCCGCCATGATCACCATCGCCATATTGACCATCCCCGCAATCGCGAGCGCGATGATCACCTCGCGGTTGGAGAACTTCACCAGCCGCGCCTTTTGCACCGGATCACGCGTCAGGGCGCGGTTCTGCGTCAGGCCGGAATGGAGGAAAATCGCATGCGGCATCACGGTCGCACCGATGATGCCCACCGAGATCGTCAGCGCCGTCGCATCTGGCATCGAGGGCGCGAACATCCCCGCCACGGCCCCGGACCAGTCGACCGGCGCCACGAACATCTCGGCGAGGTAGCACGCCCCGATGAGCGCCACGAGCGCACCGATCACGATCTCCATCGGGCGGAAACCGCCGCGCTCGAACATCAAGATTGCATAGGTGACGACGGCGGTGACTCCCATCCCCCAGATCAGCGGCCAGCCGAACAGGAGCGAAAGCCCCAACGCGCCGCCCAGAAACTCCGCCAGATCGGTGGCCATCGCCGCGATCTCCGAGACGATCCACATCGCGATCGTCACGGGTTTCGAGAAATTCTCGCGCGAGAGTTCCGCGAGGTTCTTGCCGGTGACGATGCCCACGCGCGCCGAGATCGCCTGAAACAGCATCGCGATCAGGTTCGCCCCCAGCACGACCCACAAGAGCGCATAGCCATAGCCCGCGCCCGCCTGAATGTTCGTCGCGTAATTGCCCGGGTCCATATAGGCGACCGAGGCGATGACGGCCGGCCCGAAGAACAACAGATACCCGCCGCGCCGGTTGCCCGACAGCACGGCCTCCATCGCCGTGCGGGTGCGGCTCGTCATGTTTTCCTTGCGGGTCAGTTCAGTCATGGGGCCCTCGTTTATGCTGCTTCTGCGAAATGTAGCCTTGGCTACAAGATTCGCAAGTGGCTAATTTTCGTTGACAGCACAACAGGCGCCGCGCGAAGCTTTGCTTGGCATATCGGGCGTGACGGGTTATCCGGTCCGCTCCGGAAATGGCGCCCGACAGGCCCCCGACTGGTACCGAGACCACGACCGTCAAGGCAGGCGAATGACTGACACCGATCCCTCCCAGATCAAGGGGTTCAACCGGGCCAGAGAGCGTGCGGCGCGCGCGCTCTTGGAAGACTATGTCGAGATGATCGCCGATCTGACGGCGGAATTCGGCGAGGCGCGGATTACCGAGATCGCGGCGCGACTCGGGGTGGCCCATCCGACCGCGACGAAAGCCGTGGCGCGGCTCAAACGCGAAGGGCTGGCCGTGTCGCGGCCCTATCGCGGGGTGTTCCTGACGGAGACGGGGGAGGCGCTGGCCGATCAGGTGCGCGAACGCCACCGGACCGTCGTGGCGCTGTTGCGCGCCGTGGGCGTGCCGGAAGAGGTCGCGGAGATCGACGCCGAAGGGATCGAGCACCATGTCTCGTCGCGCACGCTGGAGGCGTTCGAGGCTTTCCTTGCGTCAAAGGCTGGCAAATAGCTCCGACAACCGCTCGGCCTCGCCCGCAAGACCCCAGGGCGGGTTCACGATGAACATCCCAGAGCCGATCATGCCGTGTCCTTCACGCGCGGGCGGAAAGCGCACCTCATGGCTCAGCGCATCGGGGAAATCGCGGCGCAGAGTGCGCACCATTGCCTCCTGCGCGCCCGAGGCCAGCATCGGATACCAAAGCGCGATGATGCCGACGTTCCATTTCTTCGCGATATGGCCGATCAGCTTCGGCATCGCCGTGTAATCGGCCTTCTCCTCGAAGCTCGGATCGATCAGCATCATCCCACGGCGCGGGGTGGGGGGCGTCAGCGCCAGCGCCATTTCGCGCCCGTCGGCCTTGTGCAGGACCGCGCCGCTTCGCCGCGTGGCGCTGCGCAGGGCGGAAAACTCCTGCGGGTGCAATTCACATAGCTGAATCGTGTCCATCGGGCGCAAGAGCGCCTGTGCCACCAGTGGCGAGCCCGGATACGCTTGCGCCCCGTGTTGCGCCCGCACAGCGGCCAGCGCGCGCATATAAGGGTGATCAGGGGCGAACCAGCCCAAGGCTTCCACCCGCGTAATTCCGGCCGCTGCCTCTCCCGTTTTCGCCGCCTCCGCCCCGTCGAGCGCATAAAGCCCGCGCCCGGCATGGGTTTCGAGATAGCTCAGCGGCTTGTCCTTGCGCGTCAGGTAATCGAGCGCAGACGCAAGCAGCGCGTGCTTATGCACATCGGCCAGATTTCCGGCGTGATAGGCGTGTTGGTAAGACAGCATCGGTTCGGTCTCCTTGCGCCCTTCCTGCCGTTCACTGCGCGCGAGGGCAATGCCGTTCTTCTTGGCAGAAATATCCCAGGGGCACGCGAAGCGTGCGGGGCGGAGCCCCTCCGACAGATCAGCTTGGGAAAGAGTAAAAGAAAACGGCGGCGCCCAGGGAGGAGGAGGGGCGCCGCCGTCTCTTTTCTGCCGTCAGGTCTCAGGGAGGAGGAGAGAGACCCTTCGGCACTGTCGACACCGCTTCAGGGAGGAGGAGGAAGCGGCGTCACACCCTCGGGTCCAGGGAGGAGGAGAGGACCCTCGGTATTTTGTGGCGGCACTCTCAGGGAGGAGGAGGAGAGTGCCGCCGAAACGATCGGCCCAGGGAGGAGGAGAGGGCCTTTCGTATCAGTTTGGGCCTGTCGGCCCGGATATCAAGTGCTGCACTGCAGCATGCGACAGCCTGTCGCAGCTTTCCGCCGGTGGTAGGCGGCGACCTCAGGGAGGAGGAGAGAGGTCGCCGCCTGCTCGGCGCGGATCTCTCAGGGAGGAGGAGAGAGAGATCCGGGCAGCTCGGATCCGGCATCGCGGCGTCGCGCCGCTTGGGGCCGGTATGTTTGGTGTGGCGGCGCTCTCAGGGAGGAGGAGAGAGAGCGCCGCCGCAGTCCTGAGCCCCAGGGAGGAGGAGAGGGGCTCGGGAAGCGAATTACTTGCCGTATGCGGCCTCGTAGGCCACGCGGGTGATCATCGAACTGTGCAGCCCGAGGTCGTTCAGCTCGCGGCTGTTGAGCGAGCGCAGTTCGTTGAGCGTCTGGCGATACACCTTGCGGCGGGCCAGGGCTTCGGTCAGTTTCGATTTCAGCGCGGCGAAGCCGCCTTCGTTCAGTTGGATGTCTTGTACGAGTGCCATCGTTTTAGCCTCATCTATCTACTTGCGAGGGCCGCTGCCGGTTCCAGCTTGTCGGCCCGAATTCGTTACTTCGTGTTCCGTCGTTGGGCTAAAGATGGCGCTAATGCTGCGACTGCACAATGCCGGGAAGCCTCATTGCCGCCATGCAGAAAATGCATGAATGATTCTGACCCATTTTCGAGACGCAGACGCAAGATATGTGCGCTTGCCTTGGGGCGTTTGGGGGATTCCTGACCATTTGGGCAGTTCCCGACTTGAACTGCGCGGCAAAAACGCCACAGTTCCGGCCAAATCACGAGCAGTCGGGCCGATGACGGACCCGGGAATGGAGGAATCTGCATGGCTCTGAGCAAGGAAACGGTTCTTGCGACGTTGCAATCGGTAGAAGTGCCGGGCGGCGGGACCGCGATCAGCCGCGATCTCGTGCGCGCGCTTGCGGTGCAAGACGGCGTGGTGCGCTTCGTGCTCGAAGGCGCGCCGCAGCCCGAACTGGAAGCGATGCGCCCCACGCTGGAAGCGGCGATCAAGGCGCTTCCCGAGGTGACGAGCGTGACGGTGGTCGTGCCCGCGGGCGCGCCGCGCGGTCTTGGCGGCACCGCTCAGCAATCGCAACAGCGCGGCCCCGCGATCGGCGGCCATCCCAAGCCCCAGCAAGGCCCGCAAAAAGTGCCGGGCGTGAAGAAGATCATCGCTGTCGGGTCCGGCAAGGGTGGCGTGGGCAAATCCACCGTCGCGTCGAACCTCGCTGTGGCGCTGACTCGCGCGGGCAAGAAGGTCGGTCTGCTCGATGCGGATATCTATGGTCCCTCGCTGCCGCGCATGATGGGTGCGAGCAAGCGGCCGGCCTCGCCGGACGGCCAGACGATCCTGCCGCTGCAGGCGCATGGCGTCACGCTGATGTCGGTCGGCCTCATGCTCAAAGAGAGCGAGGCGGTTATCTGGCGCGGCCCGATGCTGATGGGAGCGATGCAGCAGATGCTGTTCCAGGTGAAATGGGACGAATACGGCCCGCTCGACGTGCTTTTGATCGATCTGCCGCCGGGGACAGGGGATGTGCAGCTCACGCTTTGCCAGAAAACCGAGCTGGACGGGGCGATCATCGTCTCGACCCCCCAGGACGTCGCGCTGCTCGATGCGAAGAAGGCGATCGACATGTTCCAGCGGCTGAAAACCCCGATCCACGGGCTCGTCGAGAACATGTCTTCTTATGTCTGTCCCAATTGCGGTAACGAGGCGCATCTCTTCGGGCATGGCGGGGTCGCTGCGGAAGCCAAGGCGCTCGGGCTGCCCTTCCTCGGTGCGCTGCCGGTCGATCTGGATGTGCGGCTCGCCGGCGATGCGGGCACCCCGGTTGCGGCGGGCGAGGGGCCGGCGGCTGAGGGCTATGCCGCTCTTGCGCAGGGGCTGGTCGACCGCGATCTGATCTGACCTCGGGACCAAGGTCACATTTGGAAAGGCGCCCGATCCGGGCGCCTTTTTTCTGGTCACAGGGGCGTTATGGGAAATCATGGCACCTTTCATGGAACTTCACGGGAGCGTAGAAGGCATGTGAGCGGAGATTCGCCGTGATACTGGGCGGAATCACGCGCGCTTCACGCGTCCTCGCGCAAAATCACCCTGTGGTGAACGCTGAAATCAGTGGTGTCGCGGGTTCAAATTGCGGCTCAAAAACCACAGGTTCCGCATTGGGTGAAATTTTTTGGGATTTTACGGGAAGCTCTGACGGCCCCGGTTTTTCTACCATATATAGTAAATTACCGCGAGAACTGCGCTATCTGTGGTCTTATTTCGGCACAACACCTGGTAATGGAGTCTCTTCGCGAACAACATGTGCCCAGTATTCGGCAACTTTTTTCTTGCGTGCCATGAATTCCCATGGCATCCCTAATTCATCGGAAGCGAAGACAAATAGAGGCACTAAGACCTCACGGCGAAATGCAGGTTTCATACAGGCCATCGCTTCACGAAAACAAAGAGATCCGGCGCGCGAGCGAGCAGATATCCCCATCCCCCCAGGTGGCGCGTGCAGTCGGACATACCCAGTAATGGGAACGAGGGCGGCGGATTGGGCAGTGGCAGCAGCCCAATCCGCTGTTTTCATTTCGGGCCCCGCCCGGCGGGACAGGTGATAGGAGCGCGCTTTGGCGGGCATGTTCATAGGCGAATACACCTTCAAGGTGGACAGTAAGGGTCGCGTGTCGATCCCCGCACTGTTTCGTCGTGAGCTGGAAGAGGGCGACCCCGAGCGCCCGAACAAAGATCGCCCCCGCATGGTCATCGTCTACGGCGCCGACACCCAGAAAATGCTCCAGATCTACACGCAGGCCGCCTTCGAGGCGCTGGCCGCCGATATCGCGGCGCTGCCGCGCGGCTCGAAGCAGCGCACGATCCTGCAGCGGATGGTTTTGTCCAAATCGCACCCGACCGAAGTCGATCCCGATGGTCGCCTGGTTCTCCCGGCGGCTTTGCGCACGAAGATCGGTCTCGACAAGGAAGCCTATTTCTCCGGCGTGGGGGAGACTTTCGAGATCTGGAACCCCGAGACCTTCGCCGCTGCCGATGAAGCCAATATCGATCAGTGGATCGAGGAGCAGGGCGAAGATTTCGACCCGCTCAGCCTATTGTCGCAGGGGTGAGCCATGACGGATCGGGACGCCCTGCCAGACGCCCCCCACGTCCCGGTATTGCTGCGGCCGCTCCTTCGGGCGGTCGCGCCTGTCTCTGGGACCTGGCTTGACGGAACCTTCGGCGCGGGCGGCTATGCGCGCGGATTGCTGGAGGCGGGCGCCGACAAGGTAATCGGCGTCGATCGCGACCCGGCGGTGTTCGAGATGGCCGAAGCGTGGCGCGGCGAGTATGGCGACCGGTTGGAACTGGTCGAAGGCACCTTCTCCGAACTCGATACCTATAGCGACGAATTGCTCGATGGGGTGGTGCTGGATCTCGGCGTTTCTTCCATGCAGCTCGATCAGGCGGATCGCGGCTTTTCCTTCATGCGCGACGGGCCGCTCGACATGCGGATGTCGCAGGAAGGGCCCTCGGCGGCCGATCTTGTGAACGAGACGGACGAGGCCGAACTCGCGGATATCCTGTACCAATATGGCGAAGAGCGCGCCTCGCGCCGGATCGCCAAGGCTATTGTCGAAGCACGCAAGACCCAGCCTTTCGAGACCACGCAGCAGCTGGTCAAAGTGATCGAGCGCTGTCTGCCGCGCCCGAAACCGGGGCAGAGCCATCCCGCCACGCGTAGCTTCCAGGGGCTGCGCATCGCGGTGAACGATGAATTCGGCCAGCTCATCGAGGGGCTGGAAGCCGCCGAGCGCGCGCTGAAACCCGGCGGGCTTTTGGCCGTGGTCAGCTTCCATTCCCTCGAAGACCGGGTGGTGAAGCGCTTCTTTGCGGCGCGCTCGTCGACGGGCGGGGGCGGTTCGCGCCACGCACCGGTTCAGCAAACCCTTGATCCCGCTTTTGAGATTACCGTGAAGGGCGACGGGCCCGACGAAGAGGAACTGGCGGAAAACCCGCGCGCACGTTCGGCCCGGCTTCGGGTGGGACGGCGCACCGAGGCGCCCGCCGGCAAGGCCGATCGCACGCAATTGGGACTTCCGAAGCTCGTCACCGGGGAAAAGAAGGGGAAACGCCGTTGAGACTGCTTGCCTATCTTGCCGCCTCCGCCTGTGTCCTCGCGCTCGCCTTCTGGGCCTATCACGTCAACTACGACACGCAGGACCGGATCGACGAGCTGCGCGACCTCAACCGCGAAATCGCCTCGCTCAACGAGGGGCTGTCCGTGCTCAACGCCGAATGGGCCTATCTCAACCGCCCGCAGCGCCTGCGCGAACTGGTCAATCTCAACTTCACCTCGCTGCGTCTCCTGCCGATGACGCCCGAGCAGTTCGGGACCGTGGCGCAGATCGCCTATCCGACGCCGCAGGCTGATGATGCCGACGCGTCGAACGCCGATTTGTCCGGCCTGTCCGACCCGATCGAGGTCAAGGCCGATCCTGAGGGAGGGAACTGATGCGCACGCCCCTTCGTCCGCTTGCCCGTATTCTCGACGCCCGCGAAAAAGGCGAAAACCCCGACGCGATCGAACGCGAGAACCGCCGTCTGCGCGGCGAGGCCACCCGCGACAAAGCGCGTCAAAGCGCCGAAGGCCGCCTGCTGGTCATGTCGGTGATCTTCCTCGCGGCCTTCCTGACGGTGGGGCTGCGCATGGGCTCCTTCGCCGCCGCGCGCCCCGAAGAGCCGCAGACCGATTCCACGACCGAGCAGATCCACGCCCAACGCGCCGACATCGTCGACCGCAAGGGCAGGGTGCTCGCGACCAACCTGCTGACCCACTCGCTCTATGCGCAGCCGCCGATGATGATCGACCCGCTGGGCACCGTGGACAAGCTGGTGAAGATCTTCCCCGATCTCGACCGCGACCGGCTGAAGAAGGATTTCACCGGTCATCGCAAATTCGTCTGGATCAAGCGCCGCATCAGCCCCGAGCAGATGCAGGCGGTCCATGATATCGGCGATCCCGGCCTTCTGTTTGGTCCGCGCGAGATGCGGCTTTATCCCAACGGCCATCTCGCCTCGCATATTCTTGGCGGCGCGCGCTACGGCACGGAGGGCGTGAACTCGGCCGAGATCCTCGGCGTGGCCGGGATCGAGAAGGAATATGACAAGTGGCTGCGCGATCCGGCCAATGGTGGGCAGCCGCTGAAGCTCTCGCTGGACCTGACCGTGCAGTCCGCGCTCGAAGACGTGCTCTCGGGCGGCATGAAGCTGATGAATGCCAAGGGCGCGACGGCGGTGCTGATGAAGGTTCAGACCGGCGAGATCGTCGCCATGGCGAGTCTGCCCGATTTCGACCCCAACGACCGCCCTGCGCCGCTTCTGAAAGGCGATCCCTCCGACAGCCCGCTGTTCAACCGCGCGGTTCAGGGGATGTATGAGCTGGGCTCCACCTTCAAGATTTTCGCTGTGTCTCAGGCGATGCAGGACGGTCTGGTCACACCCGAGACGATGATCGACACCAAGGGCCCGCTGCGCTGGGGCAAGTTCCGCATCCACGATTTCCACAATTACGGCAAGCAGTTGTCGGTCACGGATGTGATCGTGCACAGCTCGAATATCGGCACTGCGCGGATCGTCCAGAAGATCGGCCCCGAGAAGCAGCGCGAATTCCTCGGCAAGCTGGGCCTTCTGGAGCCCTCGCCGGTGGAGCTGATCGAGGCGCCGACGGGCCGCCCGATTCTGCCGAAGAACTGGTCGGAGCTTTCTGCGATGACCATCGGCTACGGCCACGGTCTTTCCGACAGCCCGCTGCAGCTCGCAACGGCCTATGCGACGATCGCCAATGACGGGCGGCGCGTGCTGCCGACGCTGATCGCCAACGGCGGTCCGCGCAAGCCGCATAAGCAGGAATTCGGGGCCCCCGAAGGCGCGCAGGTCGTGTCTCCGGCGGTGGCCCGCAAGGCGCTGGCGATGATGCGCGCCGTGGTGACGCGCGGTACGGCGAGCTACGGCAATGTCGCGGGCTATCAGGTCGCGGGCAAGACCGGCACCGCCGACAAGCCCGATCCGCAGGGCGGCTATTACGACAAGAAGGTGATCTCGACCTTCGCGGGCGTCTTCCCGGTGACCAATCCCGAATATGTGCTGGTTCTCACGCTGGACGAGCCGACGGACACCTCCGGCGACACGCCGCGTCGCACCGCAGGCTGGACCGCCGTGCCGGTCGCGGCCGAGACGATCCGCCGTGTCGCGCCGCTTCTGGGCCTGCGCCCCGAACCGACCACGCCCGACACGCTCGACGGCATCAGCCTCGTCAAGAAAGACTGACCTTTTCCGGGCTGTCAGCGGGTCTCGCGCCACGCGCATGAACTCGCGCAAAGAGACCGGGGGCAGGGCCTGTCGCCTTGACCTCGCAGACGCGCCGCCGGATAAGTGCGGCAAGCTGAATGAAGGACGGATACGATGGCTGCGGGCACCAAAATGCTGAGCGAATTGGGGCTGACGCCGCTGCAAGGCGCAGACTGCGCGATCTCGGGGCTGTCGGTCGACAGTCGGCAGGTCAAGCCGGGCCATCTTTTTGCGGCTCTGCCGGGCACGCAGATCCACGGGGCCGAGTTTATCCCTTACGCATTGCGCATGGGGGCGGCCGCCGTTCTGACCGATCGCGCGGGCGAGAAGGCCGCGCGCGAGGCGCTTGAAGGCACCGACACCGCCATCGTCATCACGCAAGACCCGCGTCAGGCGCTGGCCTTCGCGGCGGCGCTGTGGTTCGAGCGCCAGCCCGAGACCCTGATCGCGGTGACCGGCACCAACGGCAAGACCTCGGTGGCCACCTTCACCCGCCAGATCTGGCAGCTCATGGGGTTCGAGGCCGCGAATATCGGCACGACCGGCGTGGAAGGCAGCTATTCCGCCCCGTCGCCGCATACTACGCCCGAGCCGATCACCTTGCATCGCTTGCTCTCGGATATGGCGGCCGTCGGCGTGACCCATGCCGCGATGGAGGCCTCGTCCCACGGGCTGGCGCAGCGCCGGCTGGATGGCGTGACGCTCTCGGCGGCCGCGTTTACGAATTTCACGCAAGATCACCTCGATTATCATGCGAGCTTCGAGGAGTATTTTGCCGCCAAGGCCGGGCTCTTCACCCGCGTTCTGCCCGAAGACGGGGCGGCGGTGATCAATCTCGACGATCCCAAGGGCGAGGAACTGGCGCGCTACATCACCGCGCGCGGTCAGGAACTGATCGGCATCGGCCATACCGAGCAATGCGAAATGCAGATCCTTGGCCAGCGATTTGACGCGACCGGGCAGGATGTGCGCTTCTCGTGGGAAGGCTGGACGCAGATGACCCGCCTGCCGCTGATCGGCGGGTTCCAGGCGATGAACGTGCTCACGGCGGCGGCGCTCGCCATCGCCTGTGGTGCCGACCCCGAGGACGTCTTCGCGACGCTGCCGAAGCTCTCCACCGTGCGCGGGCGGATGCAACTCGCCGCCACCCGCGACAATGGCGCGACGGTTTTCGTCGACTACGCCCATACGCCCGACGCGGTGCAGACCGCGCTCAAGGCGCTGCGCCCGCATGTGATGGGCCGCCTGATCGCCATCGTCGGCGCGGGCGGCGATCGTGACGCGACCAAGCGCCCGCTGATGGGGCAGGCCGCCGCCGAGAACGCCGATATCGTCATCGTCACCGACGACAACCCGCGCTCGGAAGATCCCGCGACGATCCGGGCCGCCGTGTTGGAAGGCGCGCCCAAGGCGATGGAAGTGGGCGACCGTGCCGAGGCGATCCTGCGCGGCGTCGATCTGCTGCAGCCGGGCGATGCGCTCTTGGTGATGGGCAAAGGCCACGAGAGCGGTCAGATCATCGGCTCTGACACCTATCCGTTCGACGATGCCGAGCAGGCCTCGGTCGCCGTCGCCGCGCTGGACGGAAAAATCTGATGGCCGTTCTCTGGACCTCGAGCGACGCGGCCGCCGCGACCGGTGGCGAAGCCACGCAACCCTTCGCAGCGACCGGGATTTCCATCGACACCCGGACGATCCACCCCGGCGATCTTTTCGTGGCGCTCAAGGATGTGCGCGACGGCCATGACTTCGTGCGTCAGGCCCTCGACAAGGGCGCAGCGGCAGCGTTGGTCAGCCGCATCCCCGAGGGCTGCACGAAGGACGATCCGCTGCTGATCGTGGATGACGTCCTCGCAGGCCTGGAGGCTTTGGGCCGGGCAGGGCGCGCGAGGGCGCGGGCCCGCGTGCTCGCCGTGACCGGTTCCGTCGGCAAGACGTCGAGCAAAGAGATGCTGCGCGCCGTCCTCTCCGCCCAAGGCACGGTTCACGCCGCCGAGGCGAGCTTCAACAATCACTGGGGCGTCCCGATCACGCTGGCGCGCCTGCCGCAGGATGCCGATTTTGCCGTGATCGAGATAGGCATGAGCAACCCGGGCGAGATCGCGCCACTGGCGAAAATGGCGCAGCCCCATGCTGCGATGATCACCACCGTCGCGCCGGCCCATCTGGCCGCTTTCGACAGCATCGAGGGCATCGCGCATGAGAAAGCATCGATCTTCGAGGGGCTCATCGACGGCGGCATCGCGATCGTGCCGTCCGGTCTTGAGGTTTCCGACATTCTGCGCAAGGCCGCCCAGCAGGCCGGAACCATGGTCAGCTTCGGTCCCGAGCCGGGCTCGGATTACCGTCTGATCGACGCCCGCATCGCGGGCGACGCGACCGTGGTTCAGGCCGATCACCATGGCACGCAGATCCTGTTCAAGGTGATGACCCCGGGGCGGCATTTCGCGAATAACGCGCTCGGCGTGCTGGCCCTGGCCGAAGCCGCGGGCTGCGATCCGACCATCGCCGCGATGGATCTGGGCAACTGGCAGCCCCCCGCCGGGCGCGGCCAGCGCGAGCGGGTCTATATGGATGTGGTGGACGAGGCCGAGAGCTTCGATCTCTTCGACGACGCGTTCAACGCGAACCCGGCCTCGATGTCGGCAGCTCTCGAGGTTCTGGCAGGCGCCAAGCCGCGCGACGGGGTGGGGCGCACCGCGAAAGGGCGCCGCATCGCGATCCTCGGCGACATGCTGGAGCTGGGCGACGACGAGGCGGCGCTGCACGCGGCCATTGCCGATCACCCCGCCATGGCGAAGATCGACCTCGTGCATCTCGCGGGACCGCGCATGGCGGCGCTGCGCGAAGCGCTTCCGCGCGCCAAACGCGGCGAATGGTATGAAAAGGCGGACAAGCTGGCAGAGCGCGCCCGCCACCTGATCGACCCCGGCGACGTCGTTCTGGTCAAAGGATCCAAAGGCTCCAAGGTGAGCGTCGTCGTGAGCGTATTGAAAAAACTCGGCCAGCCCGGCGCGGCCGAGGCCCATAAGGGAAAAGACTAATGTTGTATTGGCTGACTGACCTCTCGGATGGCGGGGGCGTCTTCAACCTGTTCCGCTACATCACCTTCCGCGCGGGCGGGGCCTTCTTCACGGCGCTTCTGGTGGGGTTCATCTTCGGCCCCTGGCTGATCGGCATCCTGCGCCGCACGCAAGGCAAGGGGCAGCCGATCCGCGACGACGGGCCGGAGGGGCATATCTCCAAGGCCGGGACGCCCACCATGGGCGGCATCCTGATCCTGACGGCATTGCTGGTGTCGACGCTTCTCTGGGCGCGGCTCGACAACGGCTATATCTGGGTCGTGCTGATGGTCACCTATGGCTATGCCGCGATCGGGTTCGCCGATGACTACGCCAAGGTGTCGAAGCAAAACACCAAAGGCGTCAGCAGCAAGGCGCGGCTTGCGCTCGGTTTCCTGCTCGCGCTTCTCGCGTCTTTGCTGACGTGGTATCTGCACCCGTCCGATCTGGAAGGGCGGCTGTCGATCCCGTTCTTCAAGGATCTCGTGCTGAACCTCGGCTATTTCTACATTCCCTTCGCGATGATCGTGATCGTCGGCGCGGCCAATGCGGTGAACCTCACCGACGGGCTCGACGGGCTCGCGATCATGCCGGTGATGATCGCCGCGGGCACGCTGGGCGCCATCGCCTATGTCGTGGGCCGCACCGACTTCACCGAATATCTGGGCGTGCAATTCGTGCCCGGCTCCGGCGAGCTGGTGATCTTCACCGCGGCGCTGATGGGCGGCGGTCTGGGCTTCCTGTGGTATAACGCCCCGCCGGCTGCGGTGTTCATGGGCGACACGGGCAGCCTCGCGCTTGGCGGCGCGATCGGCGCCATTGCGGTCTGCACCCAGCACGAGATTGTCCTCGGCATCGTCGGCGGCCTCTTCGTGGTCGAGGCGCTGTCGGTGATCATCCAGGTCGCGTATTTCAAGCGCACCGGGAAACGGGTGTTCCTGATGGCTCCGATCCACCACCATTTCGAAAAGAAGGGCTGGTCGGAGCCCCAGATCGTCATCCGCTTCTGGATCATCTCGCTGATCCTCGCGCTGATCGGTCTGGCGACGCTGAAAATCCGCTGAGAATTCCTTCCCGTATACCTCTTATTTAGCGCGTATGCGGGTGCGCGCGAAGTCGCAGAAGGGCGTCGTGGTTCCACCGCGGCGCCCTTGGTTTACGTCAACTTTATTTGAGCGAACCAAAGCGAAATCCACTGGTTGTCTCCCCGAACCGCGACGCGAGACGTCGTAAAAGTTTTAACGAGGAGAACCCGATGACCCGCAAGTTCAACATTATTCTGTCGACGACCGCTCTCGCTGCCACGCTCTCGCTTGGCACCATCGCAAGCGCCGCAGATGGCGTTACTCAGGGCGGCTCGTCCGAGAACGGCCAGTATGGCTTGGTCGACTACAAGATGCAGATCGTTCCGAATGACCAGAACTCCGACGGCACCGCACCCGCGGTCAACGTCACCTCGGGCGGTGATGTCAACAACACCGCTGGCGTCGCAGACGAAAAGGTCGGCGCTGCCATGACCGACCAGACCTCGAATGGCGAAGAGTCGATTCCCGCCGAGAACCAGCTGAACAAAGATGCTGGCATCGTCGGCAACAAGGTCCAGACCGGCGTTAACGATGCAGTCGTGTCCTCGGACGGCGCTGCAATCGGTACGATCGAGAAAGTCATGAACATGGGCGACAGCGACGAAGTCTATGTCCGCACCGACGACACGCTCGACACGACCGTTTCGATGTTCAAGATCACCGTTCCGGCCTCGGAAGTCGGCTCGGGCAAGCTGACGCTGAATGCGAGCCTGTCGGACATTCTCTCGACGCTCGAAAAGCAGCAAGACCAGAAGTCGTAATCTAACGATCTTCGCTTGAAGACCCTTTGCGGCGCGCACGGTTCCTCCCCTCCGTGCGCGCCGTTTTTGCATGTCCGGCGACTTGCGCGCTGCGTTCCCCCTTTCCCCTTCGTATTGGTTCAAATATCCCGGGGGTACGGGGGCTGGCCCCCGCGATAGAACGACGTGATAGAACGACGAAGACGCGAGGCGGCTCCCGCTGCCCTTGCGCGAGGCGACAGGAGAGACCCATGATCCCGGTGCAGGGCTTTGACGGACAGAAGGTGGCGGTGCTCGGGCTCGGGCGCTCGGGTCTGGCGACGGCGGCCGCGCTGCGCGCAGGCGGGGCCGAGCCGCTGTGCTGGGATGACAGTCCCGAAGGCCGCGCCCGCGCCGAGGAAGCGGGTTATAGCTGCCGCGACCTGACGCGCCACGGCGCTTTCGAGGAGGTCGCAGCGCTGATCGTCTCCCCCGGCATTCCGCATCTCTACCCCAAGCCCAACCAGGTGATTTCGGCGGCGATGGAGGCGGGCGTACCCGTCGATAACGATATCGGCCTGTTTTTCGCCTCCTGGGCGACCGATGATTTCATGCGCTACGATCAAGCGCCGCGCACGATCTGCGTCACCGGCTCGAACGGGAAATCCACGACGACGGCGCTGATCCATCACATTCTGGAAGAGGCCGGGCGCCCGACGCAGATGGCGGGAAATATCGGGCGCGGCGTGCTCGATCTGGAACCCGCCGAGAATGGCGAAGTGGTGGTGCTGGAGCTGTCTTCCTATCAGACCGATCTGGCGCGCGCGCTGACGCCGGACATCGCGGTCTTCACTAATCTCTCGCCGGACCATTTGGATCGCCACGCAGGCATGGGCGGCTATTTCGCGGCCAAGCGTCGTCTCTTCGCGGAAGGTGGCCCGGACCGCGCGGTGATCGGCGTCGACGAGCCCGAGGGCGTCTATCTCGCCAATCAGATCATGATGGGCCGCAACGATGACAGGCTGATTCGCGTGTCCTCGGCGCGCAAGCTCGGGGATTGGGGCTGGTCGGTCTACGCGCGCAAAGGGTTCCTCAGCGAATGGCGCAAGGGCAAGCAGGTGGCCTCGATCGACCTGCGTGATGTGACCGGGCTGCCCGGTGCGCATAACCACCAGAACGCCTGCGCGGCCTACGCCGCCGTGCGCGCGCTGGGAATTGCGCCGCGCGTAATCGAACAGGCGTTCCATTCTTTCGCCGGGCTTCCGCATCGCAGCCAGACCGTCGCCGAGAAGCGTGGGGTGCGCTGGGTCAACGACTCCAAGGCAACGAACACCGACAGCGCCGCGAAGGCGCTCGAGGCCTTCCCGAACATCCGCTGGATCGCGGGCGGTCTGGGCAAGGAGGGCGGGGTGGCCTCGCTGTCCGAGCATCTCGGTGCGGTGAAGAAGGCCTATTTCATCGGCCATTCCGCGCGCGATTTCGCGCTGGAACTGGCGGTCGAGCATGAGATTTGCGAAACGATGGAAGCCGCCGTCGCCGCCTGCGCCCGCGACGCCGAAGAGGGCGACACGGTGCTTTTGGCGCCTGCGGCCGCGAGCTTCGACCAATATCCGAATTTCGAAAAACGCGGCGATCACTTCACCCAACTCGTGGACGCGCTGCCCGGCTGAGGGTTGAGCGTCTACGCGGGCCGCTCTCACATCTTGCGAAAACGGCAGTCCCGCTTCGGGGCTGTCGAATGCCCCGCCGCCTCTTCTGTCTCCTTCTCCGTACTCGGCCTGTAGCTCGAACGGTGTGGCGTCCTGAACGGCGCCGTTCGTCCTTATGCGCCAAACCTCCGAAACAAGACAAAAATCGCGCCCCGCGTACTGAGTCGCGGCGGCGCCCCAGTTGCATGCTTCGGCAATCAAACGGCGTATCTGGCGTCCAGATTTCGGCATCTCTGACAAGAAATACAACTCTTGATTGTTATTTCGCGACGCTGAACCGATGCCGCGGCGTCAAAACGCTCGCAATCTGAATCTTGGCTGCCCGGCTCAACAGGGGACACGGGGCCAGATTTAAACGCCGGGGTGGGCCGGCATTTCAGAAACGGAGAAAGACCATGAAACTGTTCAAATTTGCTTCGCTGCGCCGTCTGAAGTCCGACGAAGAGGGCGTCACTGTCGTCGAATACGGAATCGCGCTGGCGGTGGCCGTTGGCATCGGCGCCACGATCTACACGACCGTCGGCACCGGCGTTTACACCGAGATGGCTGGCGCCGCGACCATCATGGGGCAGACCCCGGCTGGCTACGGCAACTAATGTCTCGGCTTTCGCTCAGGGCAACCGTCACCGCGTTGCCCTGAGCCACTCAACTCATTTCATGAAACGGAGAGCGCCATGCGTATCGCATCTTTGCTGACCTTCACTGCAGGACTCGCCGTGGCAGGTGGCTCGGCTTACCTGGCGCGCGATTTCTTCGAGGCGAAATACAAACGTGACCTCGCCGCCGAGCGCGAAGGGCTCGTCGAGGTGCTCGCCGCTGCACAGAACATTCCCTTCGGCCAGACCATCGAGGCGCAGAAGCTGACTTCGATCTCCTGGCCGAAAGAGGCGCTGCCGCCGGGTGTCTTTACCGATTACGCGGCCCTTCTGCCCAAAACGGGGGGAGAGCCGCGCCGCGCCCGTGCCGAGATCGCGCAGGGCGAGCTGATCCTCGCCTCCAAGGTCTCGAACTACGGCGAGAAAGTCACCATCGTTCAAACCCTCGGCCCGAACAGCCGGGCCATGGCGATCGAGGTCAACGCCTCGAGCGGCGTCGGCGGCTTCGTGACGCCGGGCGACCGCGTCGACGTCATGATGACCCGCGGCAAGAACGAGTCGCTCAAGACCGTGACGATCCTTCAGGACGTTCGCGTCATCGGGGTGGATCAGGAAGCCGATGAGAAGGTGAAAACCCCCGGCGTGGCGCGCACTGTCACCGTTGAGGTCTCGCCCGATCAGGGCCAACGCCTCGCGCTGGCGCAGAAGGCGGGCACGCTCAGCCTGACGCTGCGCACGCTCGACGAGGCCGAGAGCGATCCGCTGCCCTCGATCGGCTTGGCCGATATTCTCAGCGAGCGGTCCGCGAACAAGCTCGAACCCACGCCCGTGCGCACGGTGACGATCCGGCGCGGCACGGAAGTGACCCATACGACGGTCAAGTGAGGCTCGGGGTCGATGGGGCGCATCCAGAACAGCATCCGGCGTTTCGCCCGAGAGGAAGACGGGACGATCCTCGTCTTCTTCGGGGCGAGCCTCGTGGTGGTGCTCGGTCTGGTCGCGCTCTCCTTCGATCTGGGCCGGCTCGGCAGCACCCGCTCGGAACTGCAATCCTTCGCGGACTCGGTGGCGCTGGCGGCTGCGGGCGAACTTGACGGCAATTCCGACGCGATCACCCGCGCCAATGCGGCCGCTCAACTCATCGTCGACAGCCAGACTTTCGCGACTGGCTCGCAGGTGCTGGGGGCTGCGAACGATGTGACCCTGACCTATCTCAGCGCCCTGCCGGACAGCGATAGCGACGCGACAAACGCGGTCACGACCGATCCGGCGAAGGCCGCCTTCGTGCGGGTCGATGTCGATGAGCGCGAAGTTCCGGGCGTTTTCGCAGCCGCTTTCACGACGATGGGCGGCTATGACGCGTTCGACGGCTCGGCCACGGCGCAGGCGGTGGCGGGGCTCGAAATCCTGGCCTGTGACGTGACGCCCTTGATGTTCTGTGTGCCGCCGGGCTTCGATGCGGAAAAGGATATCGGACAGATGATCCTGCTGCGCTCGGGCGGGGGCGGCGACGCCGCTTGGGGGCCGGGCGATTTCGGGTTCCTCGATCCGAACGGCGCGAAAATCGATGACGAAGGGCCTTGCGCCAAGAAATCCGGCGCGCAGCTCGACGCCTGCCTGCTCGGCGCCGTCAGCAAGATCACTCAATGCTTCAACCAGCGTGGCGTCGATCTCGAGCCGGGCCAGAAGGAAGGGCGCAACGCGGCGATCTTCAACGTGCGCTTCGACATGTATCAGTCGATCATGAACGGGCTGAGCAACGATCCCGATTACGCGCCCGCGCCGAATGTCATCAAGGGGATCGTCGCCGCCAATCCGAGCGGGAAGGATGGCACGACGTCGAATGGCGGCGGAAAAAACACCTGCATCAAAGAAAATGAAGAGCTTTCGCCCGACACGGTCGGCCTGCCGCGTGACGATTGCTTCATGGAGGGGGCCGCTGAGCCCTGCGGTCGCTTCGGCGATGGCGACTGGTCGCAGGGCCGCATCACCTACATGCAGAAGAATTACGGGATCGACATCACGGCAGAAGGCGCCACGGATCCCTTCGCGGATGCCGAAACCCGGTACGATCTCTATCTTGCCGAGATCGCGGCGGCGGCTGGCGGCGACATTCTATCCGGGCGCGCCGAGACGGGCCTGCCGAGCTGCGCGCCCGCGGCCGCCCCCAATGCCGACCGCCGCGTGCTGATCGTCGCGGGCATCGATTGCAGCGCGGAGACGGGTACCGTGATCAAGGGCGCGGCGACGAAGGTGCCGGTCAAGGAATTCGTCAAAGTCTTCCTGACCGAACCGGTGGGCGAGGACGGATCGAGCCCGCCGACGATGGATATCTGGGGCGAAGTGATCGGGTCCGCCAGCAATGGTGACCAAGAGGAACTGGGCACGGGCGGCATGGTCCGCGACGTCGTCCAGCTTTACCGGTGAGCGCGATGCGGTGGTTTCGCGCATATCGCCTCCGCGCCCCGCGCCGGATCTGGCGCGACGATGAGGGCGCGCAGCTGGTGGAATTCGCGCTGGTGCTTCCGCTGATGCTCATCCTCTTCGCGGCGATCATCGAGAGCGGGCGGATGTTTCTTGCCTATCAGACGGTGATCGGCGGCGTGCGCGACTCGAGCCGTTACCTCGCCCGGATCACCCCGCGCAGCGTCTGCGAAACCGGCGGCAGCGTCGATGATCAGGCGGCGACGCTCGCGAATATCGTCGGCAACGCGATCACCGGCGGCAGCGTTCTGGGGGGCGGGATCACCGTCACGACGGTCGAGCCGAGCCTCGACTGCATCGAAGGCAGCTACCGTTTCGGCGATGCGCCGATCGTCGAAGTGGCGGCGAATGTCACGATCACCTTCCCCTTCGCCGGTCTCTTCACCCTCATCACACCGTCGACCCTCGGCACCGTCACCACGACGATCGCCGACCAGAACCGGGTCTTCGGCTCATGACCGGGCCTCTCGCATATCACGCGCGCGGGCTGCGCCGTTTCCTGCGCGACGAGGAGGGCGCGACCCTCGTCGAGTTCACGCTGGTCTTCGGCCTCTACCTTCTGGTGTTCTTCGGGCTGCTGGATTTCGGGCGTCTGGCCTTTCACTACGTGAATATGCAGCGCGGGTTGCAGGTCGCGGCGCGGCTGGCAGTGGTGCGTCCGGCGGCATGTGCCGGCGTGCCGGAGACGAACGAGCGCGGCGTGACGCCGAAAGACGAGACCGAGCCGCAATTCGGCACGAATTGCAGCGCAAAGAGCTGGGTCTGCGCGGCGCCCGCCACGGTGAGCTGCTCGGGCGCGACGACCAATGCGACGGTGGCCGAGATCTGGCCGATCGTCGCCCCTGCGCTGCCCAACGGCTCGACCGCTGCGAACCTGTCCTTCAGCTATTCCTACGATTCCGAGCTTGGATTTCTCGGCGGGCCCTATGTGCCGATGGTCACCGTCGAATTGCAGAATGTGAGCTTCCAATTCGCGACGCCGCTGGGCGCGCTGGTGGGGCTCGTGACCGGCGCTGCCGATGAAAATCTTGATGCAGAAATCGCCTTCCCGAGCATGAGCACGTCGATGCCGGGCGAGGACCTCGCGCAGGGCGCGGGAAGCTAAAGCAAGGGGAGACATGAAATGACCCGTAGAACCAAACCGATATTCCTGGTGCCCGAGCCGAGCGCGCGCGACCTTGCCGCGCCCGCCAAGCGCCGGCTGACCTTTTCCGCCGAGGCCGAGCGCCTGACACACGCGCGAGCGCCCGACGAAGAGGGCCAGGTGATCGCGGTCGCGCGCAGCCGCGGCGGGATCGGAGCCACGATGCTGGCGGTGAATCTCGCCCATCAACTGGCGGCCCAAGGGGTGAAGAAAGGCCAGGTGCCGCGCCGCGTCGGGTTGATCGACCTCGATCTGCAATTCGGCATGGTCGCGGGCTTTCTCGATCTCGATCCGAGCCCGGCGCTCTACGACATGGCGCGCAGCGGCGCGGTGCCGGACGAGACCTTCCTCGATCAGTCGCTCCAGTATTCGAAAGACGGGCTGGAAGTACTTTGCGCCCCCGCCGCTTTCGCGCCGCTCGGTGCGCTCGGGGCCGATCAGGTCACCGAACTCATCACGCTGATGCAGGCGCGCTGCGATTACATCGTCGTCGATCTGCCGCATGCGCTGATCGACTGGGTCTCGCCGGTGCTGGCGCGCGCGTCCCTGATGTATCTGGTGACCGATCTCGCGGTGCCCTCGCTGCAGCAGGCACGCCGCCTGATCGACGCCTATCACGAGGAGAACCTCGCGCTGGAGATCGAGGTGGTCGTGAACCATCAAAGCCGTCCGCTGATGCGCTCGCGGGTGCAGCAGGAGGCGGCGAAGGCGCTCGATCGCGATCTGAGCCACTGGCTGCCCGACGACCCGCGCGCCGCCAAGGAGGCTGCCGATCGCGGCGTGCCTCTTGCGCGGATCGGGCGGCGCTCTGCGCTGTCGAAAGCGATTGCCGGTCTGGCGAAGGGGCGGCTCGCACAGAGCGCAGCCCGGACGAATTGAGGGGGAGCACGAGATGTTTCGCAATTTCACGGATCGCGGGTCGAAACCGACCGAGACCGAAAAGGTGATCCCGCTCGGCAAACCCTATGCGGGCAGCCCTCCGAAAGACGCGCGCGAGATGGCCGCACAACAGGTTATGCCCAAACCGCCCGTGGCAGAGGTCGACGAAGACGCGCAGCGTCGCGCGCTGGAACTGAAAAGCCGCCTGCATGACGCGCTTCTGGACCGGCTCAACCTGTCGATGCTCGATAAGGTCGTGCCCGAGGAGCTGCGCCGCGAAGTAGCGGCACTGGTGAGCGAAGAGCTGCGCGACGCGAAGACGCCGCTACGTGCGGAGGAGTTCAAGACGCTGGTCGACGAGCTTCTCAACGAGGTGCTGGGGCTCGGCCCGCTGGAGCCGCTGCTGGCCGACCCGTCGATCAACGACATTCTCGTCAATGGCTGCAACCGCGTCTTCGTCGAGCGCCACGGCGTCCTCGAGCGCACGGCGGTACGCTTCCGCGACGAGCGCCACTTGCTGCGGATCATCGACAAGATCGTCTCGCGGGTGGGGCGCCGGATCGACGAGAGCAACCCTTGGGTCGATGCGCGGCTCGAAGACGGCAGCCGCGTGAACGCGATCATCCGGCCCTGTGCGATTGACGGGCCGAGCCTGTCGATCCGCAAATTCGCGCGCCAACCCTACACGATGGAGCGGCTCGTCGAGACCGGGATGATGACGGGGGCTGCGTCGCGGTTCCTCCACGGGCTGGTGCATGCCCGCAAGAATATCCTGATCTCCGGCGGCACCGGCTCGGGCAAGACGACGCTTCTGAACGCGATCTCGGCCGCCATCGACCCGCGCACGCGGATCGTGACGATCGAGGACGCCGCCGAATTGCAGCTGCAACAGGAGCATGTGGTGCGGCTGGAAACCCGCGCGTCCAATCCGAACGGGCAGGGCGCGGTGATCCAGCGCGATCTGGTGAAGAACGCGCTGCGGATGCGTCCCGACCGGATCATCGTCGGCGAGGTGCGCGGCTCGGAAGCCTTCGACATGTTGCAGGCGATGAACACGGGCCATGACGGCTCGATGACCACCGTCCACGCCAATTCAGCGCGCGACGCTCTGGGGCGGATCGAGCAGATGGTGACGATGATCGGCCTCGACATGCCGCTCAACGCGATCCGCTCGCAGATCGCCTCCGGCCTCGACATCGTCGTGCAGATCGCGCGCATGTCCGACGGTCGCCGCCGGGTGCTCTCGATCTCCGAGATCACCGGGCAGGAGGGCAATATCGTGATGATGCAGGACATCTTCACCTTCCGCAAAACCGGCACCTCCGCCGATGGCGTGATCGAGGGAGAGTTCACCGCCACCGGCCTGCGCCCGCGCTGCCTCGAAGACCTGATCGCGGCGGGTGTCGCGGTCGATCCGTCCGATTTCAAGATGCGGGGGAACTGAGCCATGTGGGAGATCATCGAAAAGGACCTCGCCGCCTATATCGCCTATAGCGGCATCGCGCTTGGCGTTCTGCTGGCGCTGACGGGCGGCCTGCACCTGCTCAACCGCACCGAGACCAGCGGTGAGGCGAAAAGCCGCCGGATGAAGATGATCGCGAAGGGGCGCGACACCGAGGAGATGCTCGCGCTGCTCAAGCCCAACCCGCGCAAGGGCTGGATCGCCCGGCTGCCGAAGCGGTTCGATCTGCCGCGTCTGCTGCATCGCGCGGGCTTCCGGATCGGGCCGGACAAGTTCCTGCTGATCTGCGCCGCGCTTGCGATCGGGAGTTTCGTGCTGGCGCTTGCTCCGCTCGGCCCGCTGCGGGCGGCCTCTGCGGCTGTGACAATCGGGCTGGTGCTGCCCTTCATGGTTCTGCGCGCGCGGGCGACGCAACGGATGAAAGTGCTGACGAGCCAGCTGCCTGACGCGCTCGACATGCTCGCGCGGGGTCTGAAGATCGGCCATCCGCTGAACATGTCTATCGGCGCCGTGGCCGAGGAGATGCCCGACCCGATCGGCACCGAATTCGGCATCATCTTCGATCAGGTGACCTATGGCGAAGACCTTCCCGACGCGGTGCTGGAATTCGCCGAGCGGGTGGGGCTGGAAGACGCCGACTATCTCGCGGCCAGCATCGGTATTCAGCACGGCACGGGCGGCGATCTCGCCCGCGTGCTCGAAGTGCTGGCGGCGACGACGCGGGGCCGGATCTCGATGCGGCGCAAGATCCGCGCGATCTCGGCGGAGGGGCGCGCCTCGGCGTGGTTCCTGACCGCGCTGCCCTTCATCATGTTCGGCTTCACATCGTTGATTTCACCCAATTACTACGGCGAAGTCGCCGATCACCCGATGTTCCGCACGATGGCGATCATCGTCGTCACGCTGATCATCCTGAACGCCGTGGTGCTGCGCCGTCTGGTGCAGTTCCGGATCTGAGCCGGGGAGAGAGACCATGTTGATGACACGGATCGAGGATTTCGCGCTTCGGATGGGCATCGCGCCCGAGACGCTTCTGGCCGCTGGGATCGGCTTCGGCCTGCTGCTTCTGATCGTCGGGCTTCAGGCCGCCTTCCAGCGCGACCGCGCCGCCGAGCGCATCGCGGCCATCGGCGGCCCTAAGACGGGAGGGCGCGCCGAGCATGGCTATCTCAAGGCGCCGGAGGCACGTCCGGGCCAGATCCTGAAGGCCTTCGTGCCCGCCGACCGCCAGACCCGCTCCAAGCTGGAACGCAAACTTGCGCAGGCCGGGCTTTCCGGCGCGAGCGCATTGCGCCGCTTCACCCTGGTCCGGATCGCGCTGGGGATCGGCCTGCCGGGCATTTTCATGGGGCTTCTGTTCGCCGCACGCAGCCCCGAGATCGGCCTGCCGATGGGGCTGGATGCCCGTCTCGGCAGCCTAAGCGGCATGGCGACCTATCAGATCCTGACCGGGCTCGTCGCAGGCGGCTATCTGCTGCCGCTGATGTGGCTCAACAGCCGGATGCGCGAGCGGCGGCTGCGGATCGAAGAGAGCTTCCCGAACGCGCTCGATCTGATGCAGGTCGCGATCGAGAGCGGCATGGGGTTCGATGCGGCGATGACGCGTGTCGGCAACGAGCTGGCGGAGACGTCGCCGGAGATTTCCTTCGAGTTCCTCTCGGTGCAGCGTCAGGTCCAGGCCGGGCGCGAGCGCGAGGCGGCACTGCGCGACATGGCCGACCGGACCGGGGTCGAGACCGTGCGCGCCTTCGCCAATGTCGCGAGCCAGTCGCTGCGCTTCGGAGCCTCGATGGCGCAGGCGTTGACCACCTATGCCGCCGATCTGCGCGGCATTCGCGAGATGCGGGCCCAGGAAAAGGCCAATCGCCTGCCGGTGCAGATGTCAGGAGTTCTGGCCTCGTTGATGCTCCCGGCGCTGATCCTGATCGCCGTTGGCCCGGTGGTGATTCGCTATTTCGTGAACTACGCGCAGTAAATCGAATCGTTTCCAGATTCGATCTTTTCCCAAGGCATTGTTTACGGACAATTTTTTAGGCCGAAATCTCGATTTAAATGCCGAATATGCAACCTTTGATTGCGGAGCGCATCAATCGAATCATCCACAGGGGGCTGTGGATATAGTCCAAATGGCTAGCTTAGGAATTTACGCATTTAGGGGTTACGCTTAGAGATGGTCTACGCGCTGTCACGCACATAAGTGGGCCACATATAATAGTTTCTGGGGATGGTGGGGACCATGCGGGACTATGGGACAGCCGGGGCTTCGCCCGGGCAAGAGCGCGCTATCGAAGCGGGCATGATTGGGGCCGTTGCACAGTGGTGTGAGTGTCTGCACGGGACGAACCCGCTGCGCATGGCGTTGAGATATCTGACCGACAGTATCGGGGCCGAAGCCGTCATATTGGCGCGCTATCCGCGGGATGCGGGCGCATCGGCACGGGCGTTGGTCCATGACAGGGCGCGATCCGGCTGCCGGATCCCGCTTGAGCAAAGCTTCGCAGGCGATCTGCTGGGCGATTATCTCGACAAGGCCAAACGGGGCTCGACCTGGTATCGCTCGATGCAAGACGAGGACGTGCCGCAGGCGGTCGCTTCGGCACTGGCCCGGCGCAACCTCGTCGAAATGGTCGTGATCCCGCTCGAGATCAGCGATCGCTGGGTCGATACGTTGGAGCTGCATTTCACCGAGAAGCTGCGCCAGTATCAGCAAGCGGTGCTGACCACGCTCGGCGATACGCTGAGCCGCACCTGGCACAACCGCGCCCGGGGCATGTTCACCGAGACCTTGCTTAAATCGGCCGCCAAGCAGGCCGCGCCGCTCATCGGCTCGCCGATCCTGAGCGCGGATAACCCGGCGCGTCTGAGCCGTTCGGAATATCGCGTCTGCCTGCTGCTGCGCCACGGCCAGTCGCCCGATCAGATGCTTGCAGAGCTGGGGATCAAGGAATCCACCCTGCGCACCCATCTGAGCAATCTCTACGCCAAAACCGGCGCGCGCAATCTGGCGGAACTGACCTTCCAGCTTGTCTCCGAATTGCCTTTCGAGCTCGCCGGCGCCAGAGCCGGACGGGTCGCATGACCGGGCAACTCCTGCCGCTGGCGGCGCTGACCCCGATATTGATCTGGGTCGCGCTCAGCGATCTGCGCGAGATGCGCATCCCGAACAGGATCGTGTTGATCACGCTTGGCTTCTTTGCGCTCTGCGCCCCGTTCCTGGGTCTGCACGAGCTGAGCCTGCGGCTTGCCGCGGGCGCGATCACCTTCCTCGTCGGCTACGTCTTTTTCGTGCTGCGCGCCTTCGGGGGCGGGGACGTGAAATTTCTCGCGGCCCTGATGCTGTTCGTACCCTCTGCGGCGATGGGGGAGTTTTTGATCGCCTTTTCCGTCGCGCTTTTTGCGGGCTCGGCGTTGACGATGGGGCTGCAAAGCGCGCCGGTGGCGACGCGGCTTGGGCCCCGTTTGGGTTGGAAAAGTTGTTACGCACGGGGAAAGCTCCCGATGGGCGTCTCGATCGCGCTTGCGGGTCTGGCTTTGCCTTATCTGGTCGGCGGGTAGGCCCCGCCAAGGGAGGACCTATGTCACGCAAGATTTGGACCAAACCGCTCGGAGTGGTCGCTCTGGCTTTGTGCACGGTCAGCGCACCGCTCTTCGCGGACGAAACGAAGCCCGACGTCACCGAACGCGCGCAGGCGCTCGTCTGGGGCTCTGGCGATGTGAAGCCCGATCCACAGGCCGGGCTCTCGATGTTGGAGGACGCCGCGGCGCAAGGCGATCCCGAAGCGGCTTTGGCCGCAGGTGACCTGCTCCTCTGGGGCGGTCCTGTCGCTGCAGATCGTGATCGGGCCGTAGGCTATCTCGAACAGGCGGTCGAAGCGGGCAACTGGGATGCGCACCGTCTGTTGGGCAAGCAGCTGATCGGCGGCTGGGCTTTGCCACGCGACACTGCGCGCGGGGTCGACCTGCTTGAGACGCAGATCGCAAAGGGCGATGCGAAAGCGGCGCTGATCTTGGGCGAGGCCTATCTCTACGGAACGGGACTGCCGCGCGATTATGCCAAGGCGCGCGACCTGTTCGAGACCGCGGCAGAGGCGGGCGACGCGACCGGATTGTGGAAATACGGCGAGGCGCTGATGTGGTCGCAGCGCGATCCGAAGACAGCGCAGGCGTTTCTCGAACGCGCAGGCGCGGCGGGTGTCGATGGCGCCTATGCGACACTGGCCGAGGGCGCGATGTATGGCTATCTCGGTGGCGGCAAAGCGTCGCGCGCGAAGTTCGACGGCTATGCCAAGGCCGCCCGCGCGGCCGGAAACGAACGGATCGAAGTGCTCGACGCCACGCGCCGCATCTGGGGCATCTCGATGCGCGGCGATGGCAAACAGGCGGTGGCGCAACTGCGCGAGGCTGCCGAGGCGGGCAACAAGACCGCAGCGCGCTATCTGGTCGGCCTTCTGCGCGACGGCAATTCCTATAACGTCCGGCGCGACCCCAAGGGGGCGGCAGACTTCCTTGAAGCGCATAGCGATCTGTTCACGCCCGAAGAACGTGAGAATTACGCGATGACGATCCGGGTCGCGAGGCATCGGCACGATGCCGATTTCGCGCCGCTCGCAGGAGAGATCGCGCCGGCCCGGGCCAAGATGAACGCCGCAGAGGCTCGCGATCTGTTCAAAGCCAATCCGAGGCTCGCGGTCTATATGATCCAGAAAGACCTTGCCGATAAGGGGCTGTATCGCGGCCCGCTCGACGGGTTTGCCGGGCGCGGAACGCTGCGTGCGATGGAGCGTGCCTGTGGCACGATGCCGGGCGATATGGCCTGCCGTGATGGGGTTCTGGCGCCCGAGATCGTCGGCGCGATGCTGCGCGAAGGGTGGGGCTCGTAAGTGACATCGAAGGTTCTGGTCACCGGCGGCGCGGGCTTTATAGGCTCGCATTGCTGCAAGGCGCTGGCTGCGGCGGGGCACGCCCCTGTGGTCTTCGACGATCTGTCGCGCGGCCATGCCGATGCGGTGCGCTGGGGGCCTCTCGTCGAGGGCGATCTGCGCGACCGGGATCTGGTCGAGACGGCGCTCAAGGAGCACCGGATCGACGCTGTGATCCATTTCGCCGCACTGGCCTATGTCGGGGAGAGCGTGGCCGAACCCACCCGCTATTACGACGTCAATCTGGGCGGGATGACCGCGCTTCTGGGCGCGATGCAGGCGGTAGGGCTGGACAAGATCGTCTTCTCGTCGAGCTGCGCCACCTATGGCACGCCCGAGACGCTGCCGATCTCCGAAGACACGCCGCAAAATCCGATCAACCCCTATGGCCGCAGCAAGCTCATCTGCGAATGGATGCTGGAGGATGCCGCCGCCGCGACCGATCTGCGCTTCGCGGCCCTGCGCTATTTCAACGCGAGCGGCGCAGATCCGAGCGGCGAGATCGGCGAGCGCCATGACCCAGAGACCCACCTGATCCCGCTGGTGCTGCGCGCGGCGTCGGGGCAGGGCCCTGCGGTGAAGGTCTTCGGCACGGATTATCCGACTCCCGACGGCACCTGCATCCGCGACTATGTCCATGTCGACGATCTGGCCCGCGCGCACCTTCTGGCGCTCGATCACCTGCGGGGCGGCGGCGACAGTCTGAAGCTCAATCTTGGGACCGGGCGGGGCGCGTCGATCCGCGAGGTGATCGCCTCGGTCGAGCGGGTGACAGGGCGCAAGGTGCCCTTCGAGGACGCCCCACGCCGCCCCGGCGATCCGGCGGAACTGGTGGCCGAACCATCGCGGGCGCGCGACGCTCTGGGCTTTAGCGCGCGTTACCGTGAACTTGACGAGATCGTGTCCCATGCCGCCCCGTGGTTCGGCCTCTGACCTCGGGTTCGTGCTCTGCCGGGGTTGAGCCTGCCGCCCAGCCATCTATCTTGCGCCTCAACGCAATTCAGGAGGCTCTCATGGCAAGCGACGCAATCGATCCGCAACTTCTCGACCGGCTGGCCGAGGTTGCCGTGCAGGTGGGTCTGAACCTGCAAGACGGTCAGGATCTGGTGCTGACCGCGCCCGTCGAGGCGCTGCCGCTGGTGCGCCGGATCGCCGCCGAAGCCTATCGCGCGGGCGCAGGCACCTTCACCCCGATCCTCAGCGATGGTCAGATCACGCTGGCCCGCTTTGAGAACGCGAAGGACGAAAGCTTCGACCGCGCGCCCGACTGGCTCTATCAGGGCATGGCGAAGGCCTATGAGGCCGGCGCGGCCCGCATGGCGATCGTGGGCGAAGACCCGATGCTGCTGTCCGAACAGGACCCCGAGAAAGTCTCGCGCGCCGGCAAGGCCAACTCCACTGCCTATAAACCGGCGCTCGAGAAAATCTCGAATTTCGAGATCAACTGGTCGATCGTGAGCTACCCGACGGTGGCTTGGGCCAAGCGCGTCTTCCCCGATCTGCCGGAGGACGAGGCCGTGGGCAAACTGGCCGACGCGATCTTCGCCGCCTCGCGCGCCGACCAACCCGATCCCGTCGCCGCCTGGGAGGCGCATAACGCGGCCCTGCGCAAGCGCCGCGACTGGCTCAACGAGCAACGCTTCTCGGCGCTTCATTTCACCGGCGGCGGCACGGATCTGACCGTGGGCCTCGCCGACGATCACGAATGGAGCGGTGGTGCGTCCGAGGCCAATAACGGCGTCGTCTGCAACCCGAACATCCCGACCGAAGAGGTCTTCACCACGCCCCATGCCGAACGCGTCGAAGGCGTCGTTCGCGCGACCAAGCCGCTGTCGCATCAGGGCAGCCTGATCGAGAATATCGAGATGCGCTTCGAGGGCGGCAAAGTGGTCGAGGCGAAGGCAAGCCGCGGCGAAGCGGTGCTGCAGAAGCTGATCGACACGGACGAGGGCGCGCGCCGTCTGGGCGAGGTCGCGCTGGTGCCGAACGGCTCGCCGATCTCGGCCTCGGGGCTGCTGTTCTACAACACGCTCTATGACGAGAACGCGGCCTGCCATATCGCGATGGGGCAGTGCTATTCGAAGTGCTTCATCAATGGCGGCGAGCTGAGCGAGGACGAGGTCGCGGCCAAGGGTGGCAACAGCTCGATGATCCATGTCGATTGGATGATCGGCGGCCCCGAGACCGATATCGACGGCATCAAGCCCGATGGCACGCGCGTCCCGGTCTTCCGCAAGGGCGAATGGGCCTGATAGGCCGCTGAACCTGACTAAGTATAGCGCCCGGCACGCCGATTGGTGTGTCGGGCGCTTATTTTTTGTGCGGACGTGAGGAATTCCGCCTCATCTCGCGCAGTTCGATGCACCCGGCGTAGGATGGCGCCGCTGAACGCGGGCGCTGCTTGACGGAAACGGAAACTGGGCGAACTCTGAACATACGGGTCGGGCTTGGCCGACCCTCTTGGGCAACTCGCGCACCCTTGCGCTGTGTGAAGGGCCGCCCGGCCGACGCAGGTTTTCGATCCTCCTCCCCGAAAACGCGTTCAGGCCGGGCGGTGCCCAGCCTGACAAGCAAGAATTCGAGATTTCCGCCCGCTTAGTGCCCGGTATCGAGGCTCTTCGAGATCAGTTTTTCGCGGTTCTGCGCGAGCGAGGGATGGATCAGCGCGTTCTCGATCGCGGCAACCTGCGTGAAGCCGATATTATTGAGCTTTCTACCCTTAGCGAATTCCGCAGCCCGCGCTTGGTCGAGCATGCTGAGATGCGGATCGGCGGGCATGAAATAGGCCGGGTCGGACCCGCTCGAGCTCTGCTTGGGCGACTGCGGTTGCGGCCCAAGGTCACCGGGCGGCTGCGACGTGACACCGGCTTGCGCGATACCGGCCCCAAGGCCAAGCGCCACTGCAAGGCTGCAACCGAAAGTAGCGGCGGTAAAACGGGTCGTCATAGGCAGTTTCCTCATTTCTTCTTCAGGGCCATACGGATCAGCGTTTCCTTCGCCGTGCGGTCGACATTCTGAACCAGCGCTTCCTTGATCTGCACGATCTGGCGATCGGTGAGGTTGGACAGGTCGACATTGCCGACGAGGAAATGCACGCGTTGGATCTCCAGCGCATTGAGCGGCTGCTGCTGCGCGGCGGCCAGCGACGGCAGCGCGGCGCAGGTCAGGGCGGCGATCAGGGCGATCGATTTCATCATGAGTCTCCTCAGGGTGCTCTTCCCAACGAAAATGCAGTTGCGCGCGCGTGGGACAAGCGTGGTCGCGCGCAAGTTTCGGTGAAGGTCGCTTGCCCTACGCGTCAAGATGGGGATTCACATCGCGAATTCATCATGATAACGTAACTATTAACAAGCAGAGGGCAGACATAAGCTCTCGCGAAATACGGGCAGGATCGAGGCAATGAAGGCGGGCTATCAGGGCACCTTCGTCATTTCATGGGCGCAGACGGAAGTCGACGGTACCCCGGTGCCGCCGCTTGAGGTCGTGACCGTGGGCGCATGTTGGCGCTGGACGGGGCAGGCGATCTGCGTGGACGGGCCAAATGATCGGCTCATCTTGCACAATGCGCGCGGCGAGGCGGAGCGGCGCACGAAAGCCGCCCGCGCGGTGCGCCGCCTGCTGGGCGAGGCCGTGGGACATCCGCGAACGCTCGACGATCCTGACGAGACCGAGACGCCCAATCAAAGCTTTACCGTGACCGATGGCTATCACGCCTATGTCGTCACCTTGATCGAGCTGCCCGAAAGCGGCACGCGCATCCTGATGTTCGCCGGTCGGATGCCGCCGGTGGACAGCGATCTGTGGGTGGTCGACCGGGCGCTCGATCTGCGCCCGAAAGCGGCGCGGCAGGGGCCCGCGGGCGTCATCTGTTTCACCCCCGGCACGCTGATCGAGACCGACCAGGGCCGCCGCCCGGTCGAGGCTCTGCGTGAAGGCGACCGCGTGCTGACCCGCGATGACGGGGCGCAGCCGATCTGCTGGATCGGGCGGCGCGACATCTCGGGCGCGCGGCTCCACGCGATGCCGCATCTGCGCCCGGTGCGGATCTCGGCTGGGGCTTTCGGCATCGCCCGGCCCGATCGCGATCTGATCGTGTCGCCGCAGCACCGGATGCTGGTCCGCGGACGCGCGGCACAGGCGCTGTTTGCCGAGGACGAGGTACTGGTGCGCGCCTGCGATCTGGTGAATGGCCGCCAGATCCGCTTCGAAGGCGCGCTGCGCGGTCTGAGCTACATCCATCTTATGTTCGAACGCCATCAGGTGCTGACCGCGAACGGGCTGGAAACCGAAAGCTTCCACCCGGCCTCCACCCGGCTCGAGATGATCGCCCGCGACCAGCGCGCCGGGCTCGAGGCGCTGGTGCCCGAGGTCGAGGAAAATCCGCTCAGCTACGGTGCCTTCGCGCGCCGGGCGCTCAAGCCCTCCGAGGCTGCGATCCTGCGCCACGATCTGGCCGCCTGAACGAGCAAATCCGCTGGAAATCGCTGCAGGCTTGGGCTGTGCGTCAGATGCACGGCTTCGTGCGCATTTTGCGCCTTTTCTCTGCCCGAACGTCGCCTTAGCTTCGGGACAAAGGAGATATCAATGACCAGACCCGTCGTCGGCATCATCGGCAATAGAGGCCTCGTAGGTGACCGCTACCCCGTCCATGAAGGCGGGCAGCTCAACTCGGAAGCGGTGAGCAAGGTCTCCGATTGCATCCCGCTGCTGATCCCCGCCGATCCCGAATATGTCTCCGTTCAGGAGTTGATGGAGGTCTGCGACGGCTTCCTGCTGACCGGTGGGCGCCCGAACGTCCATCCGCATGAATATGGCGAAGAGCCGACCGAGAAGCACGGCACTTTCGACCGCGCCCGCGACGCGATCACCCTGCCGCTGGTGCGCGCCTGTGTCGAAAGCGGGCAGCCTTTCCTCGGCATTTGCCGCGGTTTTCAGGAGGTCAACGTCGCGATGGGCGGCACGCTGCATCCCGAGATCCGCGAGCTTCCGGGGCGGTTGAACCACCGGATGCCGCCGGAGGGAACGCTCGAGGAGGGGTTCTCCAACCGCCACATGGTCACGCTCACCCCCGGCGGCCGGTTCGCGCGTCTCTTCGGCGCGGATGAGGTCGAGACCAACACGCTGCACGGGCAGGGCGTTTGCACCGCTGGTACCCGGATTGTGATCGAAGGGCGCGCCCCCGATGGTACGCCCGAGGCGATCTATGTTAAGGACGCGCCGGGGTTTACCCTATCGGTGCAATGGCATCCCGAATGGCGTGCGGCGGAAGATCCCGTCTCGCGCCCTCTGTTCGAGGCATTCGGCGATGCGGTGCGTGCTTGGGCGCGCGGCGAACGGCCCGCCGCCTGCGTCGCCTGAGACGCTAAGACAAAACGGAGAGACAGATGAAACGCTCGCGCGTGAACGAAATCATGGCCGCGGCCGAGGAAATGA
The DNA here is from genome assembly GCF_002020305.1 of Thioclava sp. F36-6. Classification (NCBI taxonomy): domain Bacteria; kingdom Pseudomonadati; phylum Pseudomonadota; class Alphaproteobacteria; order Rhodobacterales; family Paracoccaceae; genus Thioclava; species Thioclava sp. F36-6. The sequence goes on from NZ_MPZX01000001.1 coordinate 1,113,717, forward strand.
TCCAGGAATTCGGCTTCCGCCTGCCGCCCTTCGCATGGTGGAGCCCGGCCGAGTTCAAGGCGCGCCTGCCGCAGGCACAGCGCATCGTGGAAGCCGCGATGGGCTGGGACATCACCGATTACGGGCAGGGCGATTTCGACAAGCTGGGCCTGTTTCTCTTCACCCTGCGCAACGGCGATCTGCGCGATCTTCAGGCGGGCCACGGCATGGCCTATGCCGAGAAGCTGCTGATCTCGCGCAAGGACCAGATCAGCCCGATGCATACCCATATCATCAAGGCCGAGGACATCATCAATCGCGGCGGCGCAGACCTCGCGATCGAGCTCTATGGCTCTGACGCGGATGGCAAATTCGACGAGACCGCAGGCGGGCAGGTGATGTGCGACGGCGTCCCGCGCAATTACGCGCCCGGCGAGGTGCTGATCCTGCGCCCCGGCGAGAGCGTGACCCTGCGGCCCGGTGACTGGCATGCCTTCTGGGGCGAGGGCGGCGACGTTCTGATCGGCGAGGTCTCGACCGTCAACGACGACAATACCGACAATATCTTCCGCGACGATATCGGGCGGTTCTCCGAGATCGAGGAAGACGAAGCGCCGCGTCACCTGCTGGTCAGCGACTACGACAAGTTCCTGTATTCATAAGTATTTACTGGCTTCCTTGCGGGCGAAAGGCTTCAGCCTTTCGCCATGCTCGGCCAGCCAGGCCTGTGCGCGGGTCGGGTCTTTCTTGCTCAGATCGCGCAGCCACCACGCGATCGCTTTCTGGATGAACCAGTCGCGATCCTCGACCAGTTGCGCGGCCCAGCCCAGAACCTCGTCGCGCACCGCCTCGTCCTCGGGCTTGGGATTGCGCTGCTTGGTCCAGGGCAGGGTGAAGACGAAGGCCGCGCGCCGCGTCCACATGTGATCCGAGCGCACCCAGTCCGCCACGTCGTCAAGCCGCGCGGGCTCGGCCTGAAGCCGTTTCGAGCCCGCCTTGGCGGCGTGATCGGCAATCGCCCAGGCGTCGAATTGCGGCACCCAGCTCGCGATCAGGTCCCAAGCTTCGGCATCCGGGCGCAGCCGCGCCTGCGTCAGCAGCTTGGCCGCCGCGATCCGCGCCTCGTGAATGTCGCTGTCCCAAAGTCCGCGGGCGAACTCGACCCGTCCCGGCACGTCGAGCTGGCCACGCCACAGCGCGACCATGTCCTCGATCGCGGGCACGGAAACGCCCAGATAGCGCCGCTCCGCCTTGTGATAAGCAGCCATCTCGGCGGCCTTCTCGGCATCCGCCCAGCTTTCCAGCGCGAAAAGCGCGTCTTCCAGCGTGGGCGGGGGCCCGAGCGGCGCGTCGGCGTCCTCTTCCTCGGCGAAGGCCTCATAGTCCGCATCCGAGGCCGCATAGGCCTCGGCCTCGGCGCGCAGCCGGGCGTCCTCCGCCGGGTCGAGCGGCGCGTAATCCGCGGCGCGCGGCCGCGTGACGCGTTTCTTGCCCCGCTTGCGGCTCATTCGACCGTCACCGATTTGGCGAGGTTGCGCGGCTGGTCCACGTCGGTGCCTTTTGCGACCGCCGTGTGATAGGCCAGCAGCTGCGCCGGAACCGCATAAAGGATCGGCGCGAAAGGTTCTGCAATGTCAGGCATTTGCAGCGTGCCCCAGGTGCCATCCTGCGCTGCGCTGATGCCCTTGGCATCGGAGACCAGCAGCACCATCCCGTGGCGCGCCATCACCTCCTGCATGTTCGACACGGTCTTGTCGAAGAGCTTGTCATAGGGCGCCATCACAATCACCGGCACGGTGCGGTCGATCAGCGCGATCGGCCCGTGCTTCAACTCGCCCGAGGCATAGCCTTCGGCATGGATGTAGCTGATTTCTTTGAGCTTCAGCGCGCCTTCCAGCGCCAGCGGATACATCGCGCCGCGCCCGAGGAAGAGGATGTCCTGCGCCTCTGCGAGCTGCTCGGCGAGATGTGCGATCGGCTCGGAAATCGACAGCGCCTGATTGAGCAGGCCGGGCAGGGCGCGCAGCGTATCGGCATGGCTGCCCAGCGTCGGCCCGTCGGTCTCGTCTCGGTCGCGGCCCGCTTTCAGCGCCATGACGGCCAGAACCAGCAGCTGCGCGGTGAACGCCTTGGTCGAGGCCACGCCGACCTCGACGCCCGCGAAGATCGGCAACATGATGTCGGCTTCGCGCGCGATCGAGGAGGTGGGCACGTTGACCACGGCCACGGTTTTCGCGACGCGCTCGGAGCAATAGCGCAGCGCGGCCAGCGTATCGGCGGTCTCGCCGGATTGGCTGACGAAGACGGCGAGGCTGCGCTCGGACAGGGGCGGCTCGCGGTAGCGGAATTCGGACGCCACGTCGATCTCGACCGGGATCCGGGCGAAGGTCTCGAACCAGTATTTCGCCACCGCGCAGGCATAATGCGCCGTGCCGCAGGCGATCAGGATAATCCGGTCGATGTTGGAAAAGTCCAAGTCTTCCGGCAGATTCAGCCCGGTTTCGGGCAGATAATGTCGCAAAGCGTCAGCCAGCACGACGGGCTGCTCGGCGATTTCCTTCGCCATGAAGTGCTTGTAGCCACCCTTTTCGACCTGCGCCTGACCCAAATCGATGCGGCTCTCGTCGCGGTTCGCACGGCGGCCCTCGGCGTCGAAAATCTCGGCGCCGGCGCGGGTGACGAAGGCGTAATCGCCCTCTTCGAGATAGGTGATCCGGTCGGTCATCGGCGCGAGCGCGATCGCGTCCGAGCCCACGAACATCTCGCCATCGCCATGCCCGATCGCGAGCGGCGAGCCTTTGCGCGCCGCGATCAGCAGGTCGTCCTCGCCGTCGAAGAGCCACAGCAGCGCGAACGCCCCTTCGAGCTTGCCAAGCGTCGCGACGGCGGCCTCGCGCGCATCCATGCCGCGATCCATGAACATCCGCGTCAGCAGCGCGACGGTTTCGGTATCCGTCTGCGTCTCCGGGGTGATCCCGGCCTCGGCCAGCTCGGCCCGCAGCTCGCGGAAGTTCTCGATGATGCCGTTATGCACGACCGCGACGGGGCCGGAGCGATGCGGATGCGCATTGCCCTGGGTGGCAGCCCCATGGGTCGCCCAGCGGGTATGGCCGATGCCCGACTTGCCCGGCAGCGGCTCATGCACCAGCAAATCGGACAGGTTCCACAGCTTGCCAACCGCCCGGCGGCGATCCAGCTTGCCTGCATTTACCGTCGCGATCCCGGCACTGTCATAGCCGCGATATTCCAATCGCTTGAGGCTCTCAACGAGCCAGGGGGAAACCTCGTGCTTCCCCAAAACGCCAATAATTCCGCACATTTATCAATCTTTCTTCATGCGACGCGCTTTCTCCGCGCGCAGTTTCGCAAATAGTTTCGTAGCGAGGCCCGGACGGTTCACCTGCTCGGACCGTTCGATCGCGATCGCCTCGGCAGGGACGTCTTTCGAGATCACCGATCCCGAGCCCGTCAGCGCGCCGTCGCCCACCGTGACCGGGGCCACCAGCATCGTGTCGGAGCCGATGAAGGCATTCGCGCCGATGGTGGTGCGATGCTTCATCACCCCGTCGTAATTGCAGGTCACCGTGCCCGCGCCGATATTCGTATGCTCCCCGATATCGGCATCGCCCAGATAGGTCAGATGGCCGACTTTCACACCCTCGGCGAGGATCGCGTTCTTCACCTCGACGAAATTGCCGATATGCACGTCCTCGGCGAGTTCCGCGCCGGGGCGCAGACGGGCGAAGGGGCCGATCGTGGCCCCACGCGATATGTGGCAGCCTTCGAGATGGCAGAAGGCCTCGATCACCGCACCGGATTCGATGGTCACATCGGGGCCGAACACGACGTTCGGGCCGAGCACGACATCGCGGCTGATATAGGTGTCGAGCGCGAACCAGACGCTGGTGGGCTCCACCATGGTCACGCCGTTTTCCATCGCCTCGGCGCGCATCCGCTCCTGGAACAGGGCCTCGGCGCGGGCAAGCTCGGCGCGGGTGTTGATGCCCAGCGTTTCGGCCTCGTCACAGGTCACGACCTGCGCGGTCAGACCCTTCTTGCGCGCGGCTTCGACGATATCGGTGAGGTAGTATTCGCCCGACGCGTTCTCGTTCGACAGCCCCGCGACCAGTTCGGTCAGAAGCACTGCGTCACAGGCGATAACGCCGGAGTTGCAAAGGGTTATGCCGCGTTCTTCATCCGTGGCATCCTTGAATTCCACGATCCGGTCCAGCGTGTCGCCCTGCGCCACCAAGCGCCCATAGCGGCCCGGATCGGCCGCCTCGAAGCCGAGCACGGTCACCGCCGCATCGGACGCGGCCAGCCGCTCCAGCGTCTCTGGCCGGATGAAGGGGGTGTCGCCGTAAAGCACGATCACACGGCCGTCGAACCCGTCGAGCGCGGGCAGGGCCTGCGCCACGGCGTGGCCGGTGCCGAGCTGTTCTTCCTGCAGCACGATCTGCGCCTCGGGATCGACCTTCGCGACGGCTTTCTTCACCTTGTCGGCACCGTGGCCCGCGACCACGATCACGGTCTCGGGTTCGAGGGCACGTCCGGCAGCCAGCGCATGCGCCACCAGCGGCGCGCGGCCCACCTGATGCAGCACCTTCGGCAAGTCGGATTTCATGCGGGTGCCCTGTCCCGCCGCGAGGGTGATCAATGCAATCGCCATTAGAAACCTTTTCTTCTGCTCGGCCCCGTTTTAACCATTGGCTTGCTTGCCGCAAGTGGTGCGTCTTCACGCTTCCTTTCGCGGTGTTACGGAAGGAGCAAAAGGCAATGCGCACAGTGGTTTTCGACCTCGACGGGACTTTGGCGGATACCTCCGCCGACCTGATCGCGGCGGCAAATTCCTGCTTTACGGCGCGCGGCTATGCGCCGCTTCTCGATCCGGCGGGGGACGCGCTGACCGCCTTCCATGGTGGCCGTGCGATGCTCAAGGCCGGTTATGGGCGGCTGGGGCTGCCGGAGGCGGAGATCGCCGAGCTGGTCGAGGCCGATTATCACCCGCTGCTTGCGCATTATGGCGAGAATATCGACCGCCATACGCAGCTTTATCCTGGCGCTGAGGAATCTGTGAAAACGTTGCGCGATCAGGGCTTTGCGACGGCTGTATGCACCAACAAGCCCGAAGGTCTCGCGCGTGATCTGATCGACCGGCTCGGGATCACCGCGCTTTTCGACGCGCTGATCGGCGCCGATACGCTGCCGCTGCGCAAACCTTCGCCCGATCCCTATCTCGCGGCGGTTGAGCGGGCCGGGGGAAAGCTGGAGACCTCGCTGCTGGTGGGCGACACCAATACCGATCGCGAGACCGCCCGCGCGGTCGGCGTGCCTTGCGTTCTGGTAACTTTCGGCCCGGAGGGGCGCGGCATCGAACGGCTCGCCCCCGAGGCGCTGCTCGATCATTTCGACGATCTGCCCGCGCTTGCCGCGCGGATGCTCGGGTGAGCGCCTCGGTGGGGCTGTGTTGCCCCGAAATACCTCTCGGACGAGGCCTCCGACGGCCATGACCGCAGCCCCCATCGGTCCTTCGCGCTTTCACGCCACCGCCTTCGTTCTGATCGCGGTGTTTCTCGACATGGTGGGGTTCGGGTTGATCATCCCGGTGCTGCCTTCGCTGATCGCGGATGTGGGCCATGTCGATCTGGCACAGGCGAGCCGGATCGGCGGCTGGATGTTTGCGGCCTTCAGCCTCGCGCAGTTCCTGTTTGCGCCGCTGATGGGCAACCTCTCGGACCGGTTCGGACGGCGCCCGCTTTTGCTGCTCGCCATCGGCGGTCTGGGCGTCGATTACCTGTTTCACGCCTTCGCGCCGACGCTGCTCTGGCTCTTCGTGGGCCGGATCGTCGCGGGCATCTGCGGCGCGTCCTATGTCATCGCGAACGCTTACCTTGCCGATATTACCCCTCCGGCCGAGCGCGCCCGCGCCTTCGGTCTGATCGGCGCGGCCTTCGGCTTCGGCTTCATCGCAGGGCCCGCGCTTGGCGGGTTTCTGGGCGAGCTTGGCCCGCGCATTCCTTTCTTCGTCGCGGCCGCGCTGTCGGGGCTGAACCTGATCTACGGGCTGATCGTGCTGCCCGAAAGTCTGCCGCAGGGCCTGCGTCGTCCGGTGAACTGGCGCGCCTGCAACCCGCTGGGCACGTTGAAAGTCTTCGCGCGCTATCCGGGCGTGCTGCCAATGGGCACCGCCCTTGGCGTCTATCTGTTCGCCTCCGCCGTCTATCCCGCGATCTGGCCCTATTGGGGGATGGCGAAATTCGGCTGGTCCGAGGGGACGGTGGGGCTGACGCTTGCAGGCTACGGGGTCGTCGCGGCGATCTTTCAGGGCGGGTTGGCGGGGCCGCTCGCGTCCCGTCTGGGCGAGGCGCGGGTGGTGGTGATCGGGCTGATCGTCGGGATTGGTATGACCATCGCACTGGGGATGTCGACCTCGCTCGTGATGGTGCTGATCGTCCTCTTGATCACCGGAATCGAGGGGCTGGTGCATCCGATGATCGCCTCGCTGATGTCCAACGCGGTGCCCGAGGATGCGCAGGGCGCGCTGCAGGGTGGCATATCCGCGCTGATGAACCTCGCAATGCTGGCGGGCACCTTGTTCTTCACCCAAGTCTTCGGGATATTCCTCGCCGAGAACGCTCCGATCCGCACGCCGGATATGGCCTTTTACGTGGCTTCCGTGATCCTGCTGGTGGCATTGGCGCTGTTCATCCGCGCAAGAAAGGTCTGAGCGATGTCCGAGGTCTTCAAAGGCAACTTCACCCAGCAGGAGCCGATCCCCGAAGACGCGATCGAGCGCGCCGTCGAGGTGATGCGCTCGGGTCGCCTTCATCGCTACAACACCCTGCCCGGAGAGCCGGGCGAGGTGGCGCTGCTGGAGGAGGAATTCGCCGGATTGACCGGCGCGCCCTATTGCCTTGCGGTGGCCTCGGGTGGCTATGCCTTGGGCTGCGCGCTGCGCGCCGTGGGCGTGGGGCCGGGCGATCCGGTGCTGACCAATGCCTTCACGCTCGCCCCCGTGCCCGGCGCGATCGCGGCGGTCGGTGGCAAGCCCGTGCTGGTTGAGGTTACCGACCAGCTGACCATCGACCTTGACGATCTGGCGGCGAAAGCCCCGCAGGCGCGGGTGCTGATGCTGTCGCATATGCGCGGCCATATCTGCGACATGGATGCGCTGATGGAGATCGCGCGCGACCATGATCTAACGGTGATCGAGGATTGCGCCCATACGATGGGGGCGACATGGGCCGGGGTTCACTCGGGGCGGCACGGCGCGATCGGGTGTTATTCGACCCAGACCTACAAGCACATGAATTCGGGCGAGGGCGGGCTGATCGTGACCGACGATGCCGAGCTGGCGGCGCGGATGATCCTGCTGTCGGGAAGCTACATGCTTTTCGAGCGGCACCGCGCAGCGCCCGGCCCGGAGGTGTTCGAGGGGCTGAAATACGACACGCCCAATGTCTCAGGCCGGATGGACCATCTGCGCGCCGCGATCCTGCGCCCCCAGCTGTCGACGCTGGCGGATCGGGTGACGCGCTGGAACGCGCTTTATCGTGAGGTCGAAGCCGGGCTTGCCGGAGCGGAGGGCATCGCGCTGATCGAGCGCCCCGAGGCCGAGAGCTATGTCGGCTCGTCCTTCCAGTTCCGCCTGCCGGGACGCTCCGCCCCCGAGATGCTGGATTTCGTTGCCCGGGCCGCGGCCCGCGGGGTCGAGCTGAAATGGTTCGGCGCGGATGAGCCTGCGGGCTTCACCTCGCGCCATGACAGCTGGCGTTACGCCGAGGCGCAGAACCTGCCGCGCACCGATGCGGTGCTGGCGACGCTGCTGGATCTGCGCCTGCCGCTGACTTTCTCGACAGATGACGCTGCCCAGATCGCGCGTATCCTGCGCGAAGAGGCCGAGACCTGAAGAGGTGGCGCGCTGACCTTCACCCGGCGCGCGAGATCCAGTCGGCGATCATCAGGTCGAGATGCGCGCCGCCACCATTCTTGTAAAGCGTGATCTCCTCGGCGCTTTCTCGCCCGCGCGCGCCGCCGATGAGGTCGTAGAGATCGGCCTTCACCGCCTCGGGCGTGATCACCCCTTCGCGGATCGGGATCAGCAACTCGCCGATATGGCCCAGTGTGGTGTCGCGGCTGTCGACAAAGAGGCTCGCCGTCGAGATCAGCGCATCGTCTGCCTCGCGCATATCGGCCTTATAGGCTCCGATCAGATCGACATGGGTGCCGGGCTTTACCCATGCACCCTGCAGGATCGGCGCGCGAGCCATCGTGGCGCTGCTGACGATATCGGCCTCTGCTACCGCCTCGGCCAGATCGGTCACCGCGCGCAGGCTGATGCCCTCGGGCGCGGGGCCGGCGGCCAACTCCTGCGCCTGCTCGGGGCGGCGCGTCCAGAGCGTGATCTCCGTCAGCCCCGGAAAGCCCGCCGCATAGGCCGCGATCAGCGAGCGCGCGACCCGGCCGCCCCCCACGATCAACAGACGACGGCTGTCGGGGCGGGCGAGAAGCTGCGCGCCCAGAACGGAATCGGCGGCGGTCTTGAACTCGGTCACTAGCGGGCAATCGACGATCGCGGTGGGCTGGCCATGCTCGGGCTCAAACACCACCATCGCGCCTTGCACCGTCGGCAGCCCGGCCTGCGCATTACCGTCGCACACGGTGAAGGATTTCACCCCGTAACCCAGCCCCGGAATATAGGCCGCGCGGCTCAGCAAGACCGCGTCAGAGGGCCCGAGAAACGTATCGCCCAGCTCCGCCTTCGGGCGCGTATGGCCTGCGCGCAGTGCAGCTATCGCGCCCGGCCAGTCCAGCTTCTCGGCGATGTCATAGGGGATGATCTTCGGGCTCATGTCGTCTCCTTCATTGTCTCGGGCGTCACAGAGGCGCCAGCCAGCGCGCCGGGGCCGACACCTCGCGCGGCCCGTTGGCGGCGCCGGTGATCGCATCGGCCAGTAGCGCGCCGCAGCCCGCCGAGAGCGTCCAGCCCAGTTGGCCGTGGCCCGCATTGACCCACAGGTTGTCGTAAGACTTCACCCGGCCAAGGAAGGGCGGGCCATGCGGCGTCGAGGGTCGCAGCCCGGTCCACAGTACCGGCGGCGCATCGCTCACCGCATCGCCGAAGCGCGCGGCGACGTAATCGGTCAGCACCTTGGTGCGATCCTCGCGCAGCGTCCGATCGCGTCCGGCGAATTCGGCGATCGCGGTCACTCGCAAGACACCACCGTAGGAGGCCACGGCCAGCATCGCGGCCTCGTCGATATAGGGGTGGCGGGGCAGGCGGCTCGGATCGCGGACCTCCCATGTCCCCGAATAACCCTTCACCGGGTAGATATCCGGCGCAAAGCCCAGAGGCCGCGCCAGATCGGGTGTCTCCACCCCGGTCGCAAGGATCACCTGTGCGGCAGGCAGCGTCTCGTCGGCGAGGTTGACCCCGGTGATCTTGCCATGAGCCTGCGTGAACCCGGTCACCGCACTGTTGTAGCGAAATTGCACGCCGTGCTTGGCAGCAAGGGCTTTGGCGGCGGCGCGGGTCACCTCATGGCAATTGCCCGCGGCATCCATCGGCGAGAGGAACCCGCCCGCAAAACCCGCCTCGGCGAGCAGCGGATCGTTCTCGGCCAGCCAGTCCGGGTCGATCCGGGTCAGTCGCCCGTCGTCATGCGCGTCGATCTCGGCGGTGGAATTGTGCAAGTAGAGCCCACCTTCAAAGCGGATCAGCGCGTCCAGCGCCAGCTCCTGCGCCATGTCGGGCAGGGCGGCGCGGGCGGTCTCGGCCAGCCGCATCATTCGCGCGGTGTTGCGTGCTTGCGCGGCCCCGGTGCAGTTGCGCAGGAAGGTCGTCCCCCAGCGCCACAGCGCCGGATCGAAGGGCGCGGTCAGCTTCACGCCGGGATTGCGCCCCGCAATCGCGCGCAGCAGTTGCGGCAAGGCATCCGGCCCCGCCCAGGCGCTCGCATGGCCGATCGAGACGATCCCGGCATTCGCGCGCGAGCACAGCTCCGCCGGGCCGGGCAGGCGGTCGATCACCGTCACCGGCAACCCCCGGCGAGCCAGCGCCCATGCGGTCATCGTGCCGACGATCCCCGCTCCGATCACGATATGACGTGGCTGGCCCATCTGCGCTCCCGTTGGTTTCCAAGCTCTCAGGTCTCTTTGTGGCGGCAATCACTGCAAGTGACCAGCCCCTGTGCCAGTGGCTCGTGCCGCTGCGTCGTTTGCCCGCGCACCAGCCCACGGGCCTTGACCCGACTCGGCAATTGCGCATAAATGAACGTGCGTTCAATAAACCGGGGGAGGAGATCCGATGTTCGCAGGTTCGATGGAGTTCGATCTGGGCGAGGATATCGCCGCACTGCGCGATATGGTGCGCCGTTGGGCGTCCGAGCGTGTGGCCCCGATCGCGGCCAAAACCGATCTGGATAATGAGTTTCCGAACGAGCTTTGGACCGAGATGGGCGAGCTTGGCCTGCTCGGGATCACCGTGTCGGAAGAATTTGGCGGGGCCGGGATGGGCTATCTCGCCCATGTCGTGGCCACCGAGGAAATCGCGCGGGCTTCGGCCTCGATCGCGCTCAGCTACGGCGCGCATTCCAACCTCTGCGTGAACCAGATCAAGCTGAACGGTTCTGACGAGCAGAAGAAGAAATACCTGCCCGGGCTGATCTCCGGCGAATCCGTCGGCGCGCTGGCGATGTCGGAATCCGGCGCAGGCTCGGATGTGGTGGGCATGAAGCTCAAGGCCGAGAAGCGCAACGGCTATTACGTGCTCAACGGCCATAAATACTGGATCACCAATGGCCCCGATGCCGATACGCTCGTGGTCTATGCCAAGACCGATCCGGAAGCGGGCTCCAAAGGTATCACCGCCTTCATCGTCGAGAAGGATTTCAAGGGCTTCTCCACCTCCAAGCATTTCGACAAGCTCGGCATGCGCGGCTCTAACACGGCGCAGCTTTTCTTCGAGGATTGCGAAGTGCCCTTCGAGAACGTGCTGGGCGAAGAGGGGCGCGGCGTGCGCGTCCTGATGTCGGGCCTCGATTACGAGCGCGTGGTGCTTTCGGGCATCGGCACCGGCATCATGATGGCCTGCCTCGACGAGGTCGTGCCCTATTGCAAGGAGCGCGAGCAGTTCGGCCAGCCGATCGGGAATTTCCAGCTCATGCAGGGCAAGATCGCCGATATGTATGTCGCGATGAACACCGCGCGGGCCTACACCTACGAGGTCGCGAAGGCCTGTGATCGTGGCGCGGTGACGCGTCAGGATGCGGCTGCCACCGTGCTTTATGCGTCCGAGCAGGCAATGGTGCAGGCGCATCAGGCGGTGCAGGCCCTTGGCGGCGCCGGGTTCCTAAACGACTCCAACGTCTCGCGCCTGTTCCGGGACGCGAAGCTGATGGAGATCGGCGCGGGCACCTCGGAAATCCGTCGGATGCTCATCGGGCGCGAGATCATGGGAGCCGTCTGATGCGGGCGGGCGCTCTCCTCCTGATCGGGCTTGCAGCGCCTCTGGCGGCGCAGGCCCAAGGGGCAGGGGTGGATTTCGATCCGGCCCCGCTGGAGAGCTGCCTGTCGAACGCCGGCGACCCTGCGGCCTGCATCGGCAAAGCGGCGGAGAACTGCATCGGCGTTGATGCAAGCCCCACCGACCGCCGCGCCTGCTATGATGCCGAACGTGCCCTCTGGTCTGACCGGGCGGCGACAGCCCTCGACAGCTTACGCCGGGCGGCGGCGGCCAGTGACGCGGCGCAAATCGTGGCGGGCAAGTCTCCGTCCGGATTGCAAGGCGCGCAGCTGGGTGAGGCGGAAGCCGCCTGGGCGCGCTACCGCGATGGCGCCTGCGCCTATGGGTCCGCGCTGCAGGGCGCGGGTGCGGAGGCGGACGAGGCGCGCTGCCTGATGCGCAAGACTGCCGAACATGCGCTGGAACTGCAGAATTGGGCCGAGACGCTGTCCGCTCAAGGCAAGGGAGGGACGCAATGAAGACGCTTTGGATGGTCGCTGTCGCCATGCTGGGCCTATCGGCCACTGCCGCGCGGGCCGAAGGCATTCCCGTCACCTATGATCCGCAGGTGATCACGGCTTGTCTCTCCGCAAAGAGCGGACCCGCGCGCAGCGCCTGTATCGGGCTTGGCGCGGCACATTGCATGACCGTCGACAATGCCGGCTCGAGCAATGCGGGCATGGGCTTTTGTTTCGGTGCAGAACGCGACGATTGGGACGCGCGCCTGAATGCAGCCTATCAGACGATCGTTGCACAGGACGGCAAGATGGATGCGGAACTGAAAGAGCTGGGTTCCGCCGCGCCGCCGCAGGTGCCTGCGCTGAAAGAAATGCAGCGCGCATGGATCGCCTATCGCGATGCGTCCTGCACCTATGAAATGTCGACTTGGGGCGGCGGCTCGGGCGCAGGCCCGGCCGGATCGCAATGCGAAATGCAACTGACTGGAGCGCAGGCACTACGTCTGATCGCGCGGGCCGAGCAGCTTGAAGGAGATACCCAATGAAAGGGCTATCAATCGTCGCGGCACTGATCTGTGCCACGCCCGCCTTGGCGCAGGAGCCGAGCGTCGACACGAACGCAGTACGCGCCTGTTTCGACGGGGCGAAGGATACCCATCCCGCCTGTATCGGCGAGGCGGCCGCCGCCTGTCAGGATCAGCCGGGCGGCGATACGACCCTCGGCATCTCGGCTTGCCTGCAAGGCGAGGCGCAGGTCTGGGACGATATCGCGAAGTCGCAATACAAGGCGGCGCGCGCCCGTCTGCTGGAGCAGGGCGGCACGGAGCTCGCCAACAAGCTGCTCGATGCGCAAAGCGCGTGGGGGCAGTATCGCGACGCCGATTGCGGGCTGCTCTACGAGATTTGGAAGGACGGCACGATCCGCACGGTCGTGGCGTCGCAATGCTACCTCGAGCGTACGGCGCAACGCGCGCTGGAACTGCGCGATTTGGGGAGGATGGAATGAAACTGTTATCGCAGGCCCTGACCTCGTCGGAGGACTTTCAGGCCAATCGCAAGGCGCATCTCGACGCGCTGTCGCAAATCGAAAACGCGGCTGCACAGGCGGCGGCAGGCGGCGGCCCCGCCGCGCTGGAGCGGCACCTGTCGCGTGGCAAGATGGCGCCGCGCGAACGGGTGGCGGGGCTCCTGGATCCCGGCTCGCCGTTTCTGGAAATCGGCGCGACGGCGGCGCATGATATGTATGGCAATGCCGCGCCCTGTGCGGGCGTGATCGCCGGGATCGGCCGGGTGCAGGGCCAGGAGGTCATGGTGGTCGCCAACGACGCCACCGTGAAGGGCGGCACCTATTACCCGCTGACGGTGAAGAAGCACCTGCGCGCACAGGAGATCGCAGAGGAAAACCATCTCCCCTGCATCTACCTCGTCGACTCGGGCGGCGCGAACCTGCCCAATCAGGACGAGGTCTTCCCCGATCGCGACCATTTCGGGCGCATCTTCTACAATCAGGCCCGGATGTCCGCGAAGGGCATCGCCCAGATCGCCGTGGTGATGGGGTCCTGCACGGCAGGCGGCGCCTATGTGCCCGCGATGTCCGATGTGACGATCATCGTGAAAGAGCAGGGCACGATCTTCCTCGCAGGCCCGCCTTTGGTAAAGGCCGCGACAGGCGAGGTCGTCACCGCCGAGGATTTGGGCGGCGGCGATGTGCATACGCGCCTCTCCGGCGTGGCCGATTATCTGGCCGAGGATGACGCCCATGCTTTGGCGCTGGCGCGCCGCGCGGTCGGCAATCTCAACTACACGAAACCTTCGACGGTGAACTGGCAGTCGCCCGAGGAACCCGCCTACGACCCCGAGGAAATCCTCGGCGTCGTCCCGGCGGACCTGCGCACCCCCTATGACATCCGCGAGGTGATCGCGCGTCTGGTGGACGGCTCGCGCTTCGACGAGTTCAAACCGCGCTTCGGCGAGACGATCGTCACCGGCTTCGCACATGTGAAAGGCTGTCCCGTCGGCATCGTCGCCAATAACGGCGTGCTGTTCTCGGAAGCCGCCCAGAAGGCCGCGCATTTCATCGAACTGTGCTCGCAGCGGTCGATCCCGCTGGTCTTCCTGCAAAACATCACCGGCTTCATGGTGGGCCGCAAATATGAAAACGAAGGCATTGCGCGCCACGGGGCAAAAATGGTCACCGCCGTCGCCACCACCTCGGTGCCGAAGATCACGATGCTGGTCGGCGGCTCCTTCGGGGCGGGCAATTACGGCATGGCGGGCCGGGCCTATTCCCCGCGCTTCCTCTGGACCTGGCCCAACTCGCGGATCTCCGTGATGGGCGGCGAACAGGCCGCAGGCGTGCTCGCCACCGTCAAACGCGACGGGATCGAGCGCAAGGGCGGCCAGTGGTCGGCCGAAGAAGAGGCCGAGTTCAAGCGCCCCACCATCGAGATGTTCGAGCGCCAGTCGCACCCGCTCTACGCCTCGGCGCGGCTCTGGGATGACGGCATCATCGACCCGCGCAAATCGCGCGACGTGCTGGCGCTCTCGCTCTCCGCCGCGCTCAACGCTCCGATCGAGCCGACCCGCTTCGGCCTGTTCCGGATGTAACTTTCATGCCTCCGGCGGGGATATTTGGACCAAGGCGAAACGCAAAACTTCGACTTGGCCGAAATATCCCGGGGGGCTCCGCAGGAGCGGGGGCAGCGCCCCCTCCGACGCTCTCAAAGGGGAGACCGACATGTTTTCCAAGATCCTGATCGCCAATCGCGGGGAGATCGCCTGCCGCGTGATCGAGACCGCACGCAAACTGGGCGTGGCGACCGTCGCCGTCTATTCCGAGGCCGACAGCGAGGCGCGCCATGTGGCGATGGCCGACGAGGCGGTGGCCATTGGCGGCCCCGCGCCCAAAGACAGCTATCTGCTCGGTGATGCGATCATCGACGCGGCCAAAAAAACCGGCGCGCAGGCGATCCATCCGGGCTACGGGTTCCTCTCGGAGAACCCCGATTTCGTCGATGCCGTCGAGGCGGCGGGGCTGGTCTTCATCGGCCCCTCGGCCAAGGCGATCCGCGCGATGGGGCTCAAGGACGCCGCCAAGGCGCTGATGGAAAAGGCGGGCGTGCCTGTCGTGCCGGGCTATCACGGCGACAATCAGGACCCTGAGCATCTCGCGGGCGCGGCCGACACGATCGGCTACCCGGTGCTGATCAAGGCGGTTGCGGGCGGCGGCGGCAAGGGGATGCGGCTGGTCGAGGCGCCGTCCGACTTCGCGGATGCGCTGGCGTCCGCGCAGGGCGAGGCGCAGACCGCATTCGGCAATCCTGCCGTGCTGATCGAGAAATTCATCGGCTCGCCGCGCCATATCGAAGTGCAGGTCTTCGGCGATGGCGAGGACGCGGTGCATCTGTTCGAGCGCGACTGCTCGCTCCAGCGTCGCCACCAGAAGGTGATCGAGGAGGCCCCGGCGCCGGGCATGACGTCCGAGATGCGCGACGCGATGGGGCAGGCGGCCACCCGTGCCGCCGAGGCGATCGGCTATAAAGGCGCGGGCACGGTGGAGTTCATCGTGGACGGCTCAGACGGGCTGCGCCCGGATCGGTTCTGGTTCATGGAGATGAACACCCGCCTGCAGGTCGAGCATCCCGTGACCGAGGCGATCACGGGGGTCGATCTAGTCGAATGGCAATTGCGGGTGGCCTCGGGTGAGCCGCTGCCCTGCGCGCAGGACGATCTGACGATCACCGGCCACGCGTTCGAGGCGCGGCTTTATGCGGAAGACGTCCCGGCGGGCTTCCTGCCCGCGACGGGCACGCTCTCGCATCTGCGCTTCGCCGATGGGTGCCGTGCCGATACCGGGGTGCGCACCGGCGACACGATCAGCCCGTGGTATGACCCGATGATCGCGAAGGTCATCACCCATGGGCCGACGCGGGCGACCGCGCTGGGGCAGCTCGCACGTGCCTTGGAAGAGACGGAAGTGGCGGGCACGGTGACGAACCTCGCCTTCCTCGCGCGGCTCGCGCGGCACGAGGGCTTCGCGCAGGGCAAGGTCGATACCGGGTTGATCGGGCGCGAGATCGAGGCGCTCGCCGCCCCGACCGAGACGCCGGTTGCCGCAAAAGCGCTGGCCGTGATCGCCGCGGCCGGGCTTTGGGACGGCGATGCGAGCGGCTTCAGCCTCTGGCAGTCGCCGCGCCGCGCCGTGCCTTTCGAGGAAGAGGCCGCGATCCGCGTGCACGGGCCGGGCCAAGTCACGGTCGAGCTGGGCGAGCAGGCCCACGAATGCCAGCTCGCCGAGGATGGCTGGCGGGTGAATGGTGCTAAGACCGGGGCGCGGATGGCGCAGTCGGACGGCGCGATCACCATTTTCCTGCATGGCGCGCATCGCTTCGATATCCCCGACCCGCTGGCGCGCGGGGCGGATGCCGACGCCTCCGATCTGACGCTCGCACCGATGCCGGGGCTGGTGAAGGCGGTCTTCGTCTCGGCCGGCGACACCGTTGCGGCGGGCGACCGGCTTGCCATCATGGAAGCGATGAAGATGGAACACACGATGCGCGCGGCCCGCGACGGTGTGGTGGCCGAGGTTCTGGTGACTGAGGGCGCGCAGGTCGAAGCGGGCGCGGCGCTCATTCGGCTGGAGGACGAGGCATGATCCGACTGCATCACATCCCCGGCGCGCGCTCGATGCGGGTGCTGTGGCTGCTGGAGGAGATGGGACTCGAGTACGAGCTTCAGACATGGTCGCTCACCGATGGCTCGCTGCGCAGCCTGGAGTTTCGCGAACTCTCGCCCGCCGGGCGCATCCCGGCGCTGGAGGTCGACGGGCGGTCGATCTTCGAGAGCGGCGCGATCGTCGAATACCTGACCGAGACCCGGCCCGAGGCAGGGCTGGCCCCGGTCACGGGAGAGCCGACCCGGGCGGATTTCCTCGAATGGGTGCATTTCGCGGAGACGCAGGGCAACATCCTGCAAAGCCTCAATATTCAGCATATCTTCCTGCGTCCGCCCGAGGCGCGCTCGCCCGCGATGATGGCGCTCGAGACGAAGCGGCTCGGCGTGACGATGAAGGCGCTCGAGGCGCATTTGGTCGGGCGCGACTGGCTGATCGGGACGTTCTCGGCAGCCGATTGCATGATGGGGTTCAATATCGACGCGATGTTCCGCTTCGTGCCGCGCGAGGGCTTCCCGAACATCTCCGCCTATCGCGACCGGATCGAGGCGCGGCCCGCCTATCAGCGCGCGGTCGAGAAGGGCGGGGCGAGCATGTATGCGCAGGATTTCTACGAGCTGCCCCCGATGGAGCAAACCAATGGCTGAGAGCGTCGAAATCTTCGAGATGGCCCCGCGTGACGGGCTGCAGAACGAAAAGCGGCAGATCGCGCTTTCCGAGAAGATCGCGCTGGTCGATTGCCTGAGCCGGGCCGGGTTCCGCCGGATCGAGGTGGGGTCTTTCGTCAGCCCGAAATGGGTGCCGCAGATGGCCGACTCGGCGGAAGTCTTCGCCGGGATCACGCGCCGCCCCGGTATTTCCTACGCGGCGCTGACGCCGAACATGAAAGGCTATGAGGCGGCGAAAGCGGCCAAAGTCGATGAGGTTGCGATCTTCGCCTCCGCCTCCGAGGGGTTTTCGCGCGCGAACCTGAATTGTTCGATCAGTGAAAGCCTGGAGCGGTTCGCGCCCATCATGGAGGCTGCGAAAGTCGATAATATGAAAGTCCGCGGCTATATCTCTGTCGTCACGGATTGCCCATTCGATGGGAAAACGCCGCCGGAGAACGTGGCCCGGGTCGCGGAGCAACTGCGCGACATGGGCTGCTACGAGATCAGCCTCGGCGACACGATCGGGCAGGGTACGCCCGAAAGCGTGACGGCGATGCTGCGCGCGGTGTTGGGTGAGGTCCCGGCGGAAAAGCTCGCCGGGCATTTCCACGACACCTCCGGGCGGGCGCTGGAGAATATCGAAGCCTCGCTGGCGATGGGCCTGCGGGTGTTCGACGCCTGCGTCGGCGGTCTGGGCGGCTGCCCCTATGCACCCGGCGCGGCTGGCAATGTAGCGACGGAGGCGGTGCAGGCGCGTCTTGACGCTTTGGGCTACGAGACCGGGCTGGATACGGCCGTTCTGGCCGAGGCGGCCGCGATGGCGAAGAAGATGAAAGGGCAGGGCGATGTTTGAGACGATCAAGACCGAGACCGATGCGCGCGGCATCGCGCGGCTCACGCTGGCGCGTTCGGAGAAGCATAACGCGCTCTCCGAGCAGATGATGGAAGAGATCACCGCGGCCATCGGCCAGCTTGGCTCGGACGACGCCGTGCGCGTGGTGATCCTCGCTGCCGAAGGACGCAGCTTCTGCGCGGGTGGCGATCTGAAATGGATGCAGAGCCAGATCGCGGCGGGCGCGAAAGAGCGTGCGGCGGCGGCGCGCAAGCTCGCAGGGATGCTGCAGGCGCTCAACACCTGCCCGAAACCGGTGATCGGCGCGGTGCAGGGCAACGCCTTCGGCGGCGGGATTGGCATGATGTCGGTCTGTGACGTGGCCATCGGCGTCGAGGGCGCGAAATTCGGGCTGACCGAAACGCGGCTGGGCCTGACGCCCGCGACGATCTCTCCTTATGTCGTCGCGCGCATGGGCGAGGCCCGGGCGCGCCGCGTCTTCATGTCCTCGCGGATCTTCGAGGCCGCCGAGGCGCGTGATCTGGGATTGCTGGCCAAGGTGGTTTTGCCCGAGGTGCTGGAGCGCGCCGTGATGGCCGAGGCCGAGCCCTATCTCGCCTGCGCGCCGGGCGCGGTGGGCGAGGCCAAGGCCTTGGTCCGCGCGCTGGGGCCGCGGATCGACGAGAGCGTGATCGACATGACGATCGAGGCGTTGGTGACTCGCTGGGAATCCGCCGAGTCGGATGAAGGAATCACCGCGTTTTTCGAGAAGCGCGATGCGGCGTGGAAAGCTTAAGGCAGCCTTAAGCGGCACCCTGCGGCGCGCAGGTCGAATATTCCGAAAATTCAAAGCGCCGTTAAGTTTGATCGAAGGCTGCGCTGCTGCAAAAGCGGCGCAGTCCAACGCGGGCAGGCTCTGAGCGGCGCTCGAAGCGCAAAAAATTCGCATACATTCGTATGCAAAAAGCATCTGTGGCCCGCATTTGCATGATTTTCCGGCCTGCTCTCGGTTGACCCCAATGGGGCGCAAGGCTATTGCTCGCCTAGCCAGAACCTGCGCGACAAGTCGTCGCGATGTTAGGGAGCCAAGCCCATGCATGACATGCTGCGCGAATATCTTCCCATCCTCATCTTTCTCGCCATGGCGATCGTGTTGGGCCTTGTGCTCATGCTCGCCGCGGCAGTGGTGGCGGTCCGCAATCCCGACCCTGAGAAGGTGTCGGCCTACGAATGCGGCTTCAACGCCTTCGACGATGCCCGGATGAAGTTCGACGTTCGTTTCTACCTCGTTTCCATCCTCTTCATCATTTTCGATCTCGAAGTGGCCTTCCTCTTCCCTTGGGCGGTGGCCTTCGGTCAGCTTTCCATGGTCGGATTCTGGTCGATGATGGTCTTCCTGACGGTCCTGACCGTAGGATTCGCATATGAGTGGAAGAAAGGGGCGCTGGAATGGGCGTGATGACCTCTGCCAATACCGCCGGTGCGGATCGCGAAGTCGCGACGCAGACGCTGAACAAGGAATTGCAGGATAAAGGCTTCCTGCTGACCTCCACCGAAGACATCATCAACTGGGCGCGCAACGGCTCGCTGCACTGGATGACCTTCGGCCTCGCCTGCTGCGCCGTCGAGATGATGCAGGTGTCGATGCCGCGCTACGACCTCGAACGCTTCGGCACCGCGCCGCGCGCCTCGCCGCGCCAGTCCGATCTGATGATCGTCGCCGGCACCTTGACCAACAAGATGGCGCCCGCTCTGCGCAAGGTCTACGACCAGATGCCCGAGCCGCGCTACGTGATCTCGATGGGCTCCTGCGCGAATGGCGGTGGCTATTACCACTACAGCTATTCGGTGGTGCGCGGCTGCGACCGCGTCGTGCCGGTCGATATCTACGTTCCGGGCTGCCCGCCCACGGCGGAGGCGCTGCTTTACGGCATCCTTCAGCTGCAACGCAAAATCCGCCGCACCGGCACGCTGGTGCGCTGAGGAGAGCGAGAGATGGACGATACTGCCCTTCGCGAACTGGCCGGCCATATCGAGCTGAAGCGCCCCGATGACGTGGTCTCCACCGAGATCGCCTTCGACGAGCTGACGGTCACGATCACCGCGCAATCCGTTCCCGGGTTCACCGAGTTCCTGCGCGACGATCCGAATTGCCGCTTCACCAACCTCGTGGACATCACGGCCATCGACTGGCCCGAACGCCCGCAGCGCTTCGATGTCGTCTGGCATTACCTGTCGATGTATCGCAACCAGCGCATCCGCATTAAGGCGGCAGTCCGCGAAGAGGACATGGTGCCCTCGATCACCAAGCTGCACCCCTGTGCCGATTGGTTCGAGCGCGAGATTTTCGACATGTTCGGCATCCTTTTCTCGGGGCACCCGGACCTGCGCCGGCTGCTGACCGATTACGGCTTCCGTGGCCATCCGCTGCGCAAGGATTTCCCGACGACGGGCTATGTCGAAGTGCGTTACGACGAAGTGCTCAAGCGCGTCGTCTATGAGCCGGTGAAGCTGACGCAGGAATACCGGCAGTTCGATTTCCTCTCGCCATGGGAAGGGGCCAAATACATCCTCCCCGGTGACGAGAAGGGCGAGGAGGCGAAATGATGGACGGCGATATCCGCAACAATGTCTATGATGACGGCTCGAGGGACACGCTGACCGACGAGCAGCGCATCCGCAATTTCAACATCAACTTCGGTCCCCAACACCCGGCCGCCCACGGCGTGCTGCGCATGGTGCTGGAGCTGGACGGCGAGGTCGTGGAACGTGCCGACCCGCATATCGGCTTGCTGCACCGTGGCACCGAGAAGCTGATGGAAAGCCGCACCTATCTGCAGAACCTGCCTTACTTCAATCGCCTCGACTACGTCGCGCCGATGAACCAGGAACATGCGTGGTGCCTCGCCATCGAGAAGCTGACCGGCGTGGAAGTGCCGCGTCGCGGTTCGCTGATCCGCGTGCTCTATTCCGAGATCGGGCGCATCCTGAACCATCTGCTGAACGTGACGACGCAGGCGATGGACGTCGGCGCGCTGACGCCCCCGCTCTGGGGGTTTGAGGAGCGCGAGAAGCTGATGGTCTTCTACGAGCGAGCCTGCGGCGCACGTCTGCACTCGGCCTATTTCCGGCCCGGCGGTGTCCACCAGGACCTGCCGCCGAAGCTGCTCGACGATATCGAGGCATGGGCGCATGAGTTCCCGAAAGTGCTCGACGATATCGAAGGGCTGCTGACCGAGAACCGCATCTTCAAGCAGCGCAACGTCGATATCTGCGTCATCTCCGAGGAAGAGATCCAGCAATGGGGCTATTCCGGCGTGATGGTGCGCGGCTCCGGCCTCGCATGGGACCTGCGCCGCGCGCAGCCCTACGAGTGCTATGACGAGTTCGACTTCCAGATCCCGATCGGCAAGAACGGCGATTGCTACGACCGCTACCTCTGCCGGATGGCCGAGATGCGCGAGTCGACCAAGATCGTCCTGCAGGCGATCGAGAAGCTGCGGATGCCGGAAAATCAGGGCGACGTGCTTGCTCGCGGCAAGGTGACCCCGCCGAAGCGGTCGGAGATGAAGCGCTCGATGGAAGCGCTGATCCACCACTTCAAGCTTTATACCGAAGGCTTCCACGTCCCCGCGGGCGAGGTTTATGCCGCCGTCGAAGCGCCCAAGGGCGAGTTCGGCGTCTATCTGGTGGCCGACGGCACGAACAAGCCGTATCGCGCGAAGATCCGCGCTCCGGGTTACCTGCATCTGCAATCCATGGATCACGTCGCCAAGGGGCACATGCTCGCCGACGTGTCTGCAATCATCGGCACGATGGATATCGTGTTCGGGGAGGTTGACCGCTAATGCTTCGCCGTCTTTACCCGGAACAACCCGATAGTTTCGAGTTCACGCCCGAGAACCTCGCATGGGCCAAGGCCCAGATGACCAAGTTCCCGGTCGGCCGTCAGGCCTCGGCGATCATCCCGCTGCTGTTCCGCGCACAGGAACAGGAAGGCTGGCTGAGCCGTCCGGCGATCGAGACCGTCGCCGAGATGCTCGACATGCCCTATATGCGGGCGCTCGAGGTCGCGACCTTCTACTTCATGTTCCAGCTGGCCCCGGTCGGCTCGGTTGCCCACCTGCAGATCTGCGGCACGACCTCGTGCATGATCTGCGGCGCGGAAGACCTGATGAAGGTCTGCAAGGAAAAGATCGCCGCCGAGCCGTTCCAGCTCTCGGAAGATGGCAAGTTCTCGTGGGAAGAGGTCGAATGCCTCGGCGCCTGTGCGAACGCTCCGATGATGCAGGTCGGCAAGGATTACTACGAAGACCTGACCGAAGAGAGCCTCGCGAAGCTGATCGACGAGATGGGCAAGGGCAATGTGCCGAAGCCCGGCTCGCAGACCGGCCGCTTCTCGTCCGAGCCCGCCTCGGGCCTTACTGCGCTCACCGAGTCCAAGGGCGACAAGGAAGAGTACAACGCCTCCGTCGGCTGGGCGCTGGCGATCGGCGACACGATCAAGCGCATCGACGGCACGGAAGTGCCGCTCGCCGCACCGTGGCAAAGCTCGGGCCAGCGCGGCCCGATCGGCACGATGGGGCAGGAGCGTCCGCGCTCTGCCGCGCAACAGGACGAAGAGCGCAAGGCCGCCAAGAAGACCGAGGCCAAGCCCGCCAAGGATACGCCCGCCGACAAGACCGGCGTGACGAAATCCGAAGCTCAGGCCACCTCGAAGGCCCGCCCGGAGTCCAAGCGTGAGCCCGAAGGTACCGAGGCCGACGCGAAACCCGAGACCGCGCAGGCAGAGGCGGGCGAGAAGCCCAAGCTGCTCGACGCACCGCGCGACGGTGGGGCCGATGACCTCAAGATGATCAAGGGCGTCGGGCCGAAGCTCGAGACGCTTCTGCATTCGATGGGCATTTATCATTTCGACCAGATCGCTGGCTGGACCGATGCGGAACTCGCTTGGGTCGACAGCAATCTCGAAGGCTTCAAAGGTCGCGCGACGCGCGACGACTGGAAAGGTCAGGCAGAGAAACTGGCCAGCGGGGCGGAGACCGAATTCTCGTCGCGCGCAAAGAAAGACGGCATTTACGAGTAATCGCAACAGGGTAGAGACCGCCGTTCGGCGGAGTGAATGGAGAAACAGGAATGGGTGATCAGACACAAGGGTGCCGCGGCAAGGCGGGTATCTGGGCAGGTATTACGGGGCTTGTGGTCACCGTATTCCTGATGGTCGTGGCGCATGAGCCCTTCCTCGTGGCTCTTTTCCTCGGTCTGATGACCTTCCTGCTGTTCGGCGCCTTCCTGATCTGGGCATTCTGCTCGGAACATGGCGCGCCGGGCGCGGCTGACGGCACCGGAGCATCCTCCGACGACTCCGCAATTCCCGAAAGCCCGGTCGAAACCTTCAACGCCTCCTCGCCCGAAGGGGTCGCGGCGCAGGCGCAGGCGGCAGCGGCGGCACCAACGCCCGCAGCCGAGCGCGAAGTGGCGCATGCCGACACGATGACGCCCAAGGACGAAGAGGCCACGCCCGAGGCGGACAAGCCCGAGCCCGGCCCGACCACCAAGCCTGCGACGGACGAGGCAGAGGCGGATGAGCCCAAGGCCGAGCCGAAGGCGGAAGAGCCTAAAGCCGAAGAGCCGAAAGCGGCGCCCAAGGCCGAGCCCGAGAGCGACGACACGAACCCGCTCTCCGCGATGTCGGCGCAGGTCGCGGACAAGCCCGCCGCCAATGCCGGGGGGCAACCCGAGGCCGCCGAGGGCGACGGCAAGAAGCCGCGTGGACTGAAGCAGCCGCGCAAGGCGGGGGCCGACGATCTCAAGAAGATCGAAGGCGTCGGGCCGAAGCTCGAAGAGACGCTGAACGGCTGGGGTATATACCATTACGACCAGATCGCGAAATGGGGCCCCGAAGAGATTGCCTATGCGGACCAGAACGTGCCGCGTTTCAAGGGCCGCTGCACCCGCGACAAGTGGGTCAGCCAGGCGAAGATCATCGTCGAGGAAGGCATGGATGCATTCCTCGAACGGGCGAAGACGAACGATTACTGAGCGGGGGTGAATGAGCCAGATCGACGAGCACGACAGGGCGTTGGGGCGTAAAGCCGCCCTTATCATTGCCGTCGCCACGCTCCTCTGGCTCCTCCTGCAATGGATCGGACAACAACAGGGCTGGTCGGCGCAGGTCGCGCTGATCGGCGATCTCGCGGCGATAGCCGCCTATATCTACGCGCTGGCACTCGTCTGGCGCATCTGGCGCCGGAAATCCGGCAAGTGAGGGAAGCGATATGCTGAAGGATCAAGACCGGATCTTCACCAATCTCTACGGGATGCATGACCGCTCTCTGCAGGGCGCGAAGATGCGCGGGCATTGGGACGGCACTGGCGAGATCCTGTCGAAAGGCAAGGATTGGATCATCGAGCAAGTGAAGGCCTCCGGCCTGCGCGGGCGCGGTGGGGCAGGCTTCCCGACGGGTCTCAAATGGTCCTTCATGCCGAAGGAAAGCGACGGGCGTCCGGCCTTCCTCGCGATCAACGCGGACGAATCCGAACCCGCGACCTGCAAGGACCGCGAAATCATGCGCCACGATCCGCATACGCTGATCGAAGGCGCGCTGATCGCCGGTTTCGCGATGGGCGCTGCGGCCGCCTATATCTACATCCGCGGCGAATATGTCCGCGAGAAAGAGGCGCTGCAGCGCGCGATCGACGAGGCCTATGAGGACGGGCTGATCGGCAAGAACGCCTGCGGCTCCGGCTACGATTATGACGTCTACCTGTCGCACGGCGCGGGGGCCTATATCTGCGGCGAGGAAACGGCGCTGCTGGAGAGCCTCGAAGGCAAGAAGGGCATGCCCCGGATGAAGCCGCCGTTCCCGGCAGGCGCGGGCCTCTATGGCTGCCCGACCACGGTGAACAACGTGGAATCCATCGCCGTTGTGCCGACCATCCTGCGCCGCGGCGCGGAGTGGTATGCGGGCTTCGGGCGTCCGAACAACACCGGCGTGAAGCTGTTTGCGATGTCGGGCCACGTCAACACGCCCTGCGTCATCGAAGAGACCATGTCGATCTCGATGAAGGAACTGATCGAGAAGCATGGCGGCGGCGTCCGTGGCGGCTGGAAGAACCTCAAGGCGGTGATCCCGGGCGGCGCGTCCTGCCCGATCCTGCCCGCCGATCAATGCGAAGACGCGATCATGGATTACGACGGCATGCGCGAGCTGAAATCCAGCTTCGGCACCGCCTGCATGATCGTCATGGATCAGAACACCGACGTGATCAAAGCCGTCTGGCGCCTCTCGAAGTTCTTCAAGCACGAGAGCTGCGGCCAGTGTACGCCCTGCCGCGAAGGCACGGGCTGGATGATGCGCGTGATGGACCGTCTGGTGCGCGGCGAGGCCGAGATCGAAGAGATCGACATGCTGTTCGACGTGACCAAACAGGTCGAGGGCCACACGATCTGCGCGCTCGGCGACGCAGCCGCCTGGCCGATCCAGGGTCTGATCCGGCACTTCCGCGAAGAGATCGAAGACCGCATCAAGGCCCGCAAGACGGGCCGCATGGGGGCGATGGCTGCCGAATGAAGCAACCCGCCGGATATCACCTGGCCGAGCTGAATATCGGCCGACTGGTTGCCGAACCGGGCGACCCGCGTGTGGAGGCTTTCATGAAAGCCCTCGACGCGGTGAACGGCATTGGCAAGCGGTCGGACGGGTTCGTCTGGATGATGGAAGGCTCGGGCGAGCCCGGCACCGGCAATACCGAGGCCAAGATCGGCGGCGACCCGTGCTTCGTGTCGAACCTGACGGTCTGGGAAGACGTGGAAAGCCTCGAGAAATTCGTCTGGAACACCGTGCATCGCGCTTTCTACGAGCGCCGCGCGGAGTGGTTCGAACTTCTCGGTCAGCAGCATTTCGTCATGTGGTGGGTGCCCGCGGGCCATCAGCCCACGCTCGACGAGGCGCTGGAACGGCTCGAAGAGCTGCGCGCGAATGGCGCGTCCGAGCGTGCCTTCGGCTGGAAAGACCTGCCGCAAGCCACGCTGTGGAAGACGCGCGCCTGTGCGGCGGAGGCTGCATGATGCGGGCGGTAATCATATCGGGCTGCGCGCTGGCGCTCGGTGGCTGCATGGGCACTCCGGGCGGCAACGAGGCCACGAAAGGCCCGCGCCGACTGGCGGCAGTCGAGGGCTACACGGCGACCTATGACGCAAACGGCGCGCTTGTTGTGATGCGGCAGGCGGCGCCCTTTGGAAATGACGAGGGCGCCGAGGCCAAGCGGGCCGCGAACGCCATCTGCGGCGGGGCTGTGGCCTCGTCGATTGACGATACATACCGGGACGGCGCTTGGGTCTTCCCGATGGGCTGCGGATACGCGGCCTGACCTAAAACCCGCGCGGGGGCAACCTCGCGCCCGAAGAGACGAGACGGATAGCCATGGCTGACCTGAGAAAGATCATCATCGACGGGAACGAGGTCGAGGTCGATCCGAACCTCACGCTGATCCAGGCGTGCGAACAGGCGGGGATCGAGATCCCGCGCTTCTGCTACCACGAGCGTCTGTCGATCGCGGGCAACTGCCGGATGTGTCTGGTGGAAGTCGTGGGCGGCCCGCCGAAACCTGCCGCCTCCTGTGCGATGCAGGTGCGCGATATGCGTCCGGGGCCGGAAGGCGCGCCGCCGGTGATCAAGACGAACTCGCCGATGGTCAAGAAGGCCCGCGAGGGGGTGATGGAGTTCCTGCTCATCAACCACCCGCTCGACTGCCCGATCTGCGACCAGGGCGGCGAATGCGATTTGCAAGACCAGGCAATGGCTTACGGGGTGGACTTCAGCCGCTACCGCGAGCCCAAGCGCGCCGCGACCGAGCTGAACCTCGGCCCGCTGGTCGAGACCCATATGACGCGCTGCATCTCCTGCACCCGCTGCGTGCGCTTCACCACCGAAGTCGCGGGCATCACTCAGATGGGCCAGACCGGCCGGGGCGAGGATGCGGAAATCGCGAACTACCTGAACATGACGCTCGCCTCGAACATGCAGGGCAACATCATCGACCTGTGCCCGGTGGGCGCGCTGGTCTCCAAGCCCTACGCGTTCACCGCGCGTCCGTGGGAGCTGACGAAGACCGAGACCGTGGACGTGATGGACGCCGTGGGCTCGAACATCCGCGTCGACACCAAGGGGCGCGAAGTGATGCGCATCCTGCCGCGCAACAATGACGACGTGAACGAGGAGTGGATCTCCGACAAGACCCGCTTCGTCTGGGACGGTCTGCGCCGCCAGCGTCTCGACAAGCCTTACGTCCGCGTAGACGGCAAGCTGAAGCCTGCAAGCTGGGGCGAGGCGCTGAGCGCCGCCGCCGAGGCGATGAAGGGTAAGAAAGTCGCCGGTCTCGTGGGCGATCTGGTCTCGACCGAGGCAGCTTTCTCGCTCAAGCAACTGATCGAAGGTCTGGGCGGCACCGTCGAATGCCGCACCGATGGCGCGCGTCTGCCGATCGGTAACCGCTACGGCTATGTCGGCAACGCGACGATCGCCGATCTGGATAACGCCGAGATGGTGCAGATCATCGGCGCGAACCCGGCGGTGGAAGCGCCTGTTTTGAACGCGCGTATCCGCAAGGCCTGGGCCAAGGGCGCGACTGTCGGTCTCGTCGGCGAAGCCTGCGATCTGACCTATGACTACGTCCATGTCGGCACCGACCGCGCGGCGCTTGCCGAGCTGTCGGGCAAGACGATCTCGGACGCGACCAAGGCGAAGAACACCGTCGTCATCATCGGGCAGGGCGCTTTGAACGAAGCCGATGGCGAGGCGGTTTTGGCCCATGCGATGAAGCTGGCCGAGAACTCCAACGCCAAGTTCATGGTGCTGCACACCGCTGCGGCCCGTGTCGGCGCGATGGATGTGGGCGCTGTGACCGAGGGCGGACTGCTCGCGGCCATCGACGGCGCCGAAGTGATCTACAACATGGGCGCCGACGAGGTGGAGATCACCCCGCGCGCCGAGGGCGGTCCCTTCGTGATCTATCAGGGCAGCCACGGCGACCGCGGGGCCAACCGCGCCGACGTGATCCTGCCGGGCGCGGCCTACACGGAAGAAAACGGCCTCTTCGTGAACACCGAAGGGCGTCCGCAGCTTGCTTTCCGCGCGGCTTTCCCGCCGGGCGAGGCGAAAGAGAACTGGGCGATCCTGCGCGCGCTCTCGGCCGAGCTTGACGCCAAGCAACCTTGGGACACGCTGGCCGGTCTGCGCCGCGCGATGGTGGCAGAGGTGCCGCATCTCGCGCAGGTCGATGAGGTTGTGGAGAACGAAGTGCAGGCGATCGAGCCGCGCGACATGGGCAAGGCGACCTTCCGTCTGCCGATCCACGAATTCTACCTGACCAACCCGATCGCACGGGCCTCCGTCGTGATGGGCGAATGCGCCAGCCTCGCGAAAGCGCGGGCCGAAGCGCCGGTCGCCGCCGAGTGAGGTTGAGACGGATGATGCAGACCCTGCCCAATATCGCACCGCTCGCCCCCGGCCTTCTGGCCGGTCTGGCGGCGTGCACGCCGACTGGCGGGGCGCAGGGGGATAGCGCGGTCAAACCGGACTATCGGGGCACCGAGACACGGCTCCTCGACAGCGATCTGGTGGAGATCCGCGCGCGCGTCTCGGGCGAGGGCGCTGGCGAGAAAGCGGCGACCGATTATGCCCAATGCGCAGCCGCGCAATATGCGCTGGTGCGCGGCTATGGATTTGCGCGCCACGTGCGCACGAATGTGACTGAAGAGGGTGGCATCTGGCGGGCAGATGCGGTCTACACCATCTCGCCCGCCTTGCCGCAGGGACTCAAGACGATCGACGCGGAAGTGACCGTCGCCGATTGCATGGATCGCGGCATTCCGACCGTATGAAGAGAGTGGGACATCATGGCTGAATTCTTCGCGACACCTTTCGGGATCTTCCTGCTGATCGTGCTGCAGAGCTTGGCGGTTATCGCCTTCGTGATGCTTTCGATGATCTGGCTGGTCTATGGCGACCGTAAGATCTGGGCTGCCGTGCAGATGCGTCGCGGGCCGAACGTCGTCGGGCCCTGGGGCCTGATGCAGACCTTCGCGGATGCGCTGAAATATGTGGTCAAGGAAATCGTCGTGCCGGCGGGTGCTGACAAGTTCGTCTATTTCCTCGCCCCGATCCTGAGCTTCGTGCTGGCGATGCTGACCTTCGCGGTGATCCCGTTTGCCGACGGTTGGGTGCTGGCCGATATCAACGTCGCACTGCTGTTCGTCTTCGCGGCCTCCTCGCTCGAGGTGTACGGCGTAATCATGGGCGGCTGGGCTTCGAACTCGAAATACCCGTTCCTCGGCTCGCTCCGCTCGGCCGCACAGATGATCTCCTACGAGGTCTCGATTGGCCTGATCATCATCGGCGTCGTGATCTCGACGGGCTCGCTGAACCTGTCGACGATCGTGCGCGCGCAGGATACCGGCTGGGGCCTGCTGGGCTGGTACTGGCTGCCCCACCTGCCGATGGTGGCGCTGTTCTTCATCTCGGCGCTGGCCGAGACCAACCGCCCGCCCTTCGACCTTCCGGAAGCGGAATCCGAACTCGTTGCGGGCTTCATGGTGGAATACAGCTCGACCCCGTATCTGCTGTTCATGGCCGGCGAATATATCGCGATCTGGCTGATGTGCGCGCTGATGTCGATCCTGTTCTTCGGCGGCTGGCTGTCCCCGATCCCGGGGTTGCCTGACGGGGTACTGTGGATGTTCGCCAAGATGGTGTTCTTCTTCTTCATGTTCGCGATGGTGAAGGCGATCGTGCCGCGCTACCGCTACGACCAGCTCATGCGGATTGGCTGGAAAGTCTTCCTGCCGCTGTCGCTGGCGTGGGTGGTGATCATCGCCTTCCTCGCGAAATTCGAAATCTTCGGGCACTTCTGGGCCCGCTGGGCGATGGGGAGCTGATAGATGGCTTTCGACTATAACCGCGCTGCCAAGTATTTCCTGCTGGTGGACTTCATCAAAGGCTTCGGTCTGGGGATGCGCTATTTCTTCGCGCCGAAACCCACGCTGAATTACCCGCACGAGAAGGGCCCGCTGTCGCCGCGCTTCCGTGGCGAGCACGCCCTGCGCCGCTACCCCAACGGGGAAGAGCGCTGCATCGCGTGCAAACTGTGCGAGGCGATCTGCCCGGCGCAGGCGATCACGATCGACGCGGAACCCCGCGCCGACGGCTCGCGCCGCACGACGCGCTACGACATCGACATGACGAAATGCATCTATTGCGGCTTCTGTCAGGAAGCCTGCCCGGTGGATGCGATCGTCGAAGGTCCGAATTTCGAATTCTCGACCGAGACCCGCGAGGAGCTGTTCTACGACAAGCAGAAACTCCTTGAGAACGGGGCCCGCTGGGAAGCCGAGATTGCCCGCAACCTCGAACTGGATGCGCCTTACAGATGACCGACGATTTTTCGAAACTCTTTAGCAACATGATGGAGCAGTCGGCCGAGATGGCGCGGCTGTTAAATCCGGCGCTGGAAAGTTTCAATCCGGCTGCGATGGAGAAACTCTTCCCCACTATGTCGAAGGACATGATGGAGATGTGGTTCGGCAAGACCTTCAACCGCGAAGGGCTCGACAGCCGGACGCGGCTTCTGGTGACGATCGCCGCGCTCACGGTGCTGGGCGCGCAAGCGGACTCGCAGCTGCGCCTGACGATCCGCCACGCGCTCGAGGCCGGGGCCACGCAACGCGAGATCGCCGAGGTGATCTTTCAGATGAGCATGTTCGGCGGGGTGCCCGCCATGACCCGCGCGCTCGAGATCGCGCAATCGGTCTTCGACGAGAATTCGGGAGAGAACGAATGACGGTGTTTGCTTTCGCCTTCTACCTTTTCGCCATTACGGCGGTGGTCGCGGGCTTCATGGTGGTGATTTCCAAGAACCCGGTCCATTCGGTGCTCTGGCTGATCCTCACCTTCCTCTCGGCTGCGGGGCTTTTCGTGCTGCTGGGCTCGGAATTCGTCGCGATGCTGTTGATCATCGTCTATGTCGGCGCGGTCGCGGTGCTCTTCCTCTTCGTGGTGATGATGCTCGATGTCGACTTCGCCGCGCTGAAAGGGGAGCTGGCGCGCTACATGCCGCTGGGCCTCCTGATCGGGGTTGTGATGCTGGTGCAGCTGGGCATCGCCTTCGGCGCATGGCAGACCTCCGGCATGGCGGAAAGCCTGCGTGCCGATCCGGTGCCCGAGGGCATGACCAACGCGCAGGCGATCGGCCTGCTCGTCTATGACAAATACCTCTACCTCTTCCAGACGGCGGGCCTGATCCTGTTGGTCGCGATGATCGGGGCGATCCTTCTGACGCTGCGCCATCGTACCAACGTCAAGCGCCAGAACGTCATCGCGCAGATGCATCGCGATCCGTCCAAGACGATGGAAATGGTGGACGTCAAACCGGGGCAGGGGCTGTGAGCGAACAAAAGCAAGCGAAAAACGCGAGTTCGGAAACGAGGGTGAACGCATGATCGGATTGGAACATTACCTTGGCGTGGCTGCCGCGCTGTTCGTGATCGGCATTTTCGGGATCTTCGTGAACCGCAAGAACGTGATCGTCATCATGATGTCGATCGAACTCATGCTGTTGGCGGTGAATATCAACCTGGTGGCCTTCGCGGCCTATCTGGATGACCTCGTCGGACAGATCTTCACCCTCTTCGTGCTGACCGTTGCGGCAGCCGAGGCCGCGATCGGCCTTGCGATCCTCGTGGTCTTCTTCCGCAACCGCGGCTCGATCGAGGTCGAAGACGTCAACGTGATGAAGGGATAAGGGACGATGGAAACGATCATTCTCTTTGCGCCGCTGGTCGGTGCGATCCTTGGTGGCTTCGGCTGGCGGGTGATCGGCGAAAAGGGCGCGATGGTCCTGACCACGGGCCTTCTGTTCCTCGCCGCTCTGCTCAGCTGGATCGTCTTTCTCACGCTGGGCGATCAGACGCAGCACATTCACGTCCTGAACTGGATCACCTCGGGGGAGCTGGACGTCTCCTGGGCGATCCGGATGGACCGACTGACCGCGATCATGCTGATCGTGGTGACGACGGTCTCCTCGCTCGTGCATCTCTACTCGTGGGGCTACATGGCCCATGACGAGAATTTCGACGAAGGCAAGGGCGAGAACTACAAGGCGCGCTTCTTCGCCTACCTGTCCTTCTTCACCTTCACCATGTTGATGCTGGTGACCTCGGACAACCTGCTGCAGATGTTCTTCGGCTGGGAAGGCGTCGGTGTCGCCTCCTACCTGCTGATCGGTTTCTACTACAAGAAACCCTCGGCCAACGCGGCGGCGATGAAGGCCTTCATCGTCAACCGTGTCGGCGATTTCGGCTTCCTGCTGGGGATGTTCGGTCTGTTCTACATGACCGGCTCGCTGCAGCTGGACGACGTCTTCTCGGCGGCGCCGGCCTTGTCAGAGACCAATCTCGACTTCCTCTGGGGGTCCTGGAACGCGGTCGAGCTCTGCGCTTTCCTGCTCTTCGTGGGTGCGATGGGTAAATCGGCGCAGCTCTTCCTGCACACATGGTTGCCGGATGCGATGGAAGGCCCGACGCCTGTGTCGGCGCTGATCCACGCCGCGACCATGGTGACCGCGGGCGTGTTCCTCGTCTGCCGCATGTCGCCGGTCTACGAATACGCTCCGCATGCGCAGACCTTCATCGTCGTGATCGGCGCCTCGACCGCCTTCTTCGCCGCGACCGTCGGTCTGGTGCAGAACGACATCAAGCGCGTCATCGCCTATTCGACCTGTTCGCAGCTGGGCTACATGTTCGCCGCGGCCGGTGTCGGCGTCTACTCGGTGGCGATGTTCCACCTGCTGACCCACGCGTTCTTCAAAGCGCTGCTGTTCCTTTCGGCGGGTTCGGTCATCACCGCGATGCACCACGAGCAGGACATGCGGAACTATGGCGGCCTTCGCAAAAAGGTGCCGCTGACCTTCTGGGCGATGATCTTCGGTACGCTGGCGATCACCGGGGTCGGTATCCCCTTCACGCCGATCGGCTTCGCGGGCTTCCTGTCGAAAGACGCAATCATCGAGAGCGTCTGGGGCGGTTCCGGCGCGGGCTATGCCTTCTGGCTTCTGGTCATCGCGGCGGCCTTCACGTCCTTCTACTCGTGGCGCCTGATCTTCATGACCTTCTTCGGCAAGCCGCGCGGCGATCATCATGCGCATGATCACGCGAAGGAAAGCCCCTGGGTCATGACGGTGCCGCTGGTGGTCCTGTCCTTCGGCGCGATCTTCGCCGGGATGATCTGGTACAACGTCTTCTTCGGCGATCACGCGAAGCTGGTGAAGTTCTTCGGGCTTCCGGCCCATGCCGAGCAAACGGCGGATGCGGGTCACGCGACGAATGGCGAGGCTGCGCAGACCGGCGAGGGCACCCATGGCGCAACGCCGCCGGTGCCGGATGCGACCATGTCTGAAGATCAGGCCGAGGCCGAGCTGATGGACGAGGCCAAGACCTCGCCGGATGTCGGCGTCTCGACGGCGGTGATCAAGTATCCGGGCGTCGCACCTCAGGGCGCGATCTACATGGGTCAGGAAAACGAGGTCATCGACAAGGCGCACCACGCGCCGGCCTGGGTCAAGGTTTCGCCCTTCGTGGCGATGCTTGCAGGGCTTCTCGTGGCATGGCTGTTCTACATCAAGGACACCAGCCTGCCGAAGCGGTTCGCCGAGGCGCAGCCGGGCCTTTACCGCTTCCTGCTCAACAAGTGGTATTTCGACGAGCTGTACGAGCGCATCTTCGTGCGCCCGGCGCTCTGGTTCGGCTATCAATTCTGGAAGAAAGGGGACGAGGGCTCGATTGACCGAGTTATCGACGGCATGGCCGTCGGCATCGTCCCGACATTCACGAGGTTCCTTAACAGGATGCAATCGGGCTATCTGTTCCACTACGCCTTCGCCATGGTGATCGGGATTGTCGGTCTCATGCTCTGGGTCGTCCTCAACGGGGGGGCGAACTGATGCAACACCTGCTTTCCATCGTCATCTTCACGCCCGCCGTGGCGGCGCTGATCCTCGCGCTGGTTCTGCGCGGCGGCTCGCCCGAGGCGGACCGGAACGCGAAATGGGTGGCGCTGACCGCGACGTCGGTCACCTTCCTGATCTCGCTGTTCCTGCTGGCCGGGTTCGACCCGTCCAACACCGGCTTCCAGTTCATGGAGAAATACTCCTGGATCATGGGGTTCCAGTACCGCGTGGGCGTCGACGGCCTGTCGATCCTCTTCGTGATGCTGACCACCTTCATGATGCCGCTGGTGATCGTCGGTAGCTGGAACGTCACCGACCGCGTGAAGGAATACATGATCGCCTTCCTCGTCCTCGAGACGCTGATGGTGGGCACCTTCGTCACACTCGATCTGGTGCTGTTCTACCTGTTCTTCGAAGCGGGCCTGATCCCGATGTTCCTGATCATCGGTATCTGGGGGGGCAAGCAGCGCGTCTACGCCGCGTTCAAGTTCTTCCTCTACACCTTCTTCGGCTCGGTCTTCATGCTGGTGTCGATCATCTACATCTACTTCCACACCGGAACGACCGACATGCCGGGGCTGCTCGTCTACGAGTTCCCATACACACCGGTGCACATACTCGGGATAACGATCCCCGGCGGGGTGCAAACGCTGCTCTGGCTCGGCTTCTTCATCTCCTTCGCGATCAAGATGCCGCTCTGGCCGGTGCACACCTGGCTGCCTGCCGCGCACGTGCAGGCGCCGACGGCCGGTTCGGTCGTGCTGGCCGCGGTGCTGCTGAAGCTCGCCGATTACGGTTTCCTGCGCTTCTCGCTGCCGATGTTCCCGGTGGGCAACCTCGTGGTTGGCCCCTGGGCGATGTGGCTCGCGGTGATCGCGATCATCTGGACCTCGCTCGTGGCGCTGGTGCAGACCGATATCAAACGCGTCATCGCCTATAGCTCGGTCGCGCACATGGCCGTCGTGCTGCTCGGGATTTTCTCGGGCACGCAGCAGGGCATCGAGGGCGGTATCTTCATGGTTGTCGCGCACGGTTTCACCTCGGCGGCGCTGTTCCTCGCGGTGGGTGTGGTCTACGACCGGATGCATACGCGCGAGATCTCGGCCTATGGCGGCCTGGTGAAGCGCATGCCCGCCTATGCGACGATCTTCATGTTCTTCACGATGGCCAATGTCGGCCTTCCCGGCACCGCCAATTTCGTCGGCGAGTTCCTGATCCTCGTGGGCGTCTTCCAGGTGAATACGTGGGTTGCGCTCTTCGCCACGACGAGCGTGATCCTGTCGGCGGCCTATGCGCTCTGGCTCTATCGCCGGGTCGTCTTCGGCGATCTGATCAAGGAGAGCCTGCGTGCGATCACCGACCTGAGTACGCGCGAGAAATGGATCTTCGCGCCGCTGGTCGCGATGACGTTGCTGCTCGGTGTCTATCCCGATCTCGTGACCAACATCATCGGGCCGTCGGTGACGCAACTCGTCCAGAACTATCACGATGCCTTGCCGGACAACCTTCTGTCCGACCTGGTCGAACACTGAGGAGCTGAGGGATGACTTCTGCGGATTTCTCGATCGTCCTTCCGGAGTTTTTGCTCGCCATCTACGCGATGGTGGCGCTGCTCGCGGGTGTGTGGTTCGGCAAGGACAAACTTGCGCCGACCCTGCTGTGGATCACTTCCGGCGTCATGCTGGTGATCGCGGCCTGGATCGGTCTGGCCGAGGTAGGGTCGCATGAGGCCTTCGGTGGCCTCTTCATCGACGATGCGTTCTCGCGCTTCACCAAGGTGATGATCCTTGTGTCGGCTGCGCTGGTGCTCGCGATGGGCACCGATTACATGCAGCGCCGTGGGTTGCTGCGCTTCGAATACCCGATCCTCGCGACGCTGGCCGTCATCGGCATGATGATGATGGTCTCGGCGGGCAACCTGATGTCGCTCTATATGGGGCTCGAGCTGCAATCGCTCGCGCTCTACATCGTGGCTGCGCTGCGCCGCGAGAGCGAGAAGAGCTCGGAAGCCGGTCTGAAGTACTTCGTGCTCGGCGCGCTGTCCTCGGGCATCCTGCTCTACGGCGCCTCGCTGACCTATGGCTTCGCGGGTACCACGCAATTCGCGGGTATCATCGGGGTGGTTCAAGAAGGTCACCTGCCGATCGGCCTTCTGTTCGGCATGGTCTTCCTGATCGCCGGTCTCGCCTTCAAGGTCTCGGCGGTGCCGTTCCACATGTGGACGCCCGACGTCTATGAAGGCTCGCCCACGCCGGTCACCGCCTTCTTCGCCACCGCGCCGAAAGTGGCCGCGATGGCGCTGATCGCACGGCTCGTCTTCGACGCCTTCGGTCAGGTCCCGGCGGAGTGGGGCCAGATCCTCGCGCTGCTCGCGGGCCTGTCGATGGTCTGGGGTTCGGTCGCGGCAATCGGTCAGACGAACATCAAACGCCTGATGGCCTATTCCTCGATCACCCATATGGGCTTCGTCCTGCTGGGCCTCTCGGCGGGCACTGCCGAGGGTGTGCAGGCGATGCTGACCTATATGGCGATCTACGTAACGATGAATGTCGGCGTCTTCGCCTTCATGCTCTCGATGGAGCGGGACGGCCAGCCGGTGACTGATATCAAATCGCTGAACCAATATGCCCGTCAGGATCCGACCAAGGCGCTGGCGATGCTGGTGCTGCTGTTCTCGCTTGCAGGCGTGCCGCCGTTCCTGGGCTTCTTCGCCAAGTTCGCGGTGCTTCAGGCGGCGCTGCATGCGGGCTATATCTGGCTCGTGCTGCTGGGCGTGATCGCCTCGGTCGTGGCGGCCTTCTACTACCTGCGGATCGTGTTCTACATGTATTTCGGCAAGGAGACGGACCCGCTGGACAACCGGATGCCCGCGATCCAATGGGGGCTTCTGATGGTCTCCGCGCTGGCGATGCTGCTCGGTATCTTCAACCTCTTCGGCATCGAGGGCGCGGCCCAGGCTGCGGCGGCGGCTCTTGTCAACTGAGCGCGATGACTGGCCCGAGGGTGTGGCGCGACACGTCCTGCCCTCGGTCGATAGCACCATGGATGAAGCGGCCCGGCTAGCGCCGGGCCTCTCCGGTTCAGCGTGGATCTTCGCGCATGAGCAGACCGCCGCCCGCGGTCGGCGCGGCCGTGCCTGGCGCGCGCCCGCGGGCAATTTCTCGGCGACGCTTGTGATGCGGCCCGAGGGCGGGCTGGGGCAGGCGGCGCTCTATTCCTTCGTCGCGGCTCTGGCGCTCGAGGCGGCGCTCGCTCATGTCGGGGGGCCGCATGCGCGGCTCACGATCAAATGGCCCAATGACGTCCTGCTCAGCGGTGGAAAGATCGCGGGCATCCTGCTGGAAAGTCTGCGCGGCGGAGAGCAGATCGCGATAGGCATCGGGGTGAACCTCGCGCAAGCGCCCGATCGCAGCGAGGTCGAGCCCGAGGCGATGGCTCCGGTCAGCTTGATTGGCGAGACCGGGATGCAGATCGCTCCGGTCGACTTCCTGCCGATGCTGGCGCAGGCCTTCGATCACTACGATCGGCAGTTCCGCGATTACGGCTTCGACGCGATCCGCAATGCGTGGCTCGCCCGCGCGGCACGTCTGGGCGAAGAGATCACCGCCCGGGTCGGCAACGAGACCTATCGCGGCACCTTCGAGACCATCGACGAGACCGGCGCGCTGATCCTGACCACGCCAGAGGGCCGTCGCGCCATCTCGGCTGCGGATATCTTTTTCTGAGCGGAAAGGGGGAGCCATGCTTCTCTGCATCGACTGCGGTAACACCAATACGGTCTTTTCGGTCTGGGACGGGACGGATTTCGTCGCCACATGGCGGATGGAGACCAATCACCAGCGCACGGCGGACGAATATTTCCTCTGGCTGTCGGGCATGATGCGCGTGCAGGAGATCGCGGGCTCGATCACCGAGGTGATCATCTCCTCGACCGTGCCGCGCGTCGTCTTCAACCTGCGGGTCCTGTCGAACCGGTATTTCAACTGTCGCCCGCTGGTGGTGGGCAAGCCCGAATGCCGCCTGCCGGTCGAGCCGCGCGTCGATCCGGGCACGACGGTCGGGCCGGATCGCCTCGTGAACACGGTGGCGGGCTATGACCGGCATGGCGGCGATATCGTCGTCGTCGATTTCGGTACCGCGACCACCTTCGACGTGGTGGCCTCCGACGGGGCCTATATCGGCGGCGTGATCGCACCCGGCGTCAACCTGTCGCTCGAGGCGTTGCACGCTTCCGCCGCCGCCCTACCTCATGTCGACGTGACGATGCCCGAAAAGGCCATCGGCACGAATACCGTCGCCTGTATCCAATCGGGCGTTTTCTGGGGCTATATCGGCCTCGTCGAAGGCGTCGTGCGCCAAATCCGGCTCGAACGCGACCGGCCGATGAAAGTCATCGCGACCGGTGGTCTGGCCGAACTGTTCTCGCAGGGCTTTGACCTCTTTGACAGTGTGGATTACGACCTTACCATGCACGGCCTTCGCCTCCTCAACGACTATAACAAGGATCTTCCCGCGTGAGTGACAGACTGATCTACCTCCCCCTCGGCGGCGCCGGCGAAATCGGCATGAACGCCTATGTGTACGGCTACGGCCCAGAGGGGAAAGAGCGGCTGATCGTTGTCGATCTGGGCGTGACTTTCCCGGATATGGACGGCACGCCCGGCGTCGATCTGATCTTCGCCGATCTCGAATGGCTGGAAGCGAATGCCGACCGGATCGACGCGATCTTCATCACCCACGCCCATGAAGACCATATCGGCGCGCTGCCCCATGTCTGGAACAAGCTGCGCAAGCCGGTCTATGCGCGGGCCTTCACCGGCCGCATCGGTCAGCTGAAGCTGGAAGAGGCGGGGATCCCGCCCGAGACGATCCAGATCGTCGAGCCGCGCCCGAAGGTGATCGAAGCCGGTCCGTTCAAGGTGCAATTCGTGCCGATCTCGCACTCGATCCCCGAAAGCTCCGGCCTCATCATCGACACGCCCGCCGGGCGCGTTGTCCACACGGGCGATTTCAAGCTCGACGGCAACCCGATCGTGGGCGAGCCCTTCGAGCCCGAGATGTGGCATGCCATCGGCAAAGAGGGCGACGGTGTGAAGGTTCTGGTGAGCGATTCCACGAATGTCTTCTCGCCGCTGCCGGGCCGGTCGGAGGCCACGCTGGCCGAACCGATCTCGGAACTGATCCGCGCCCAGACCGGCATGGTCGTCGCGACCACCTTCGCCTCGAACGTCGCGCGCCTGAAGACGCTCGCCGAGGCAGGCAAGGCTGCGGGGCGCTCGGTCTGCCTGCTTGGCCGCGCGATGAAGCGCATGGTCTCGGTCGCGGAAGAAACCGGGGTGCTCAAGGGCATGCCCGGCACGATCTCGGCGGAAGAGGCGAGCGATGTGCCGCGTCAGAACCTGATGCTGATCGTGACCGGCTCTCAGGGCGAGCGCCGCGCGGCCTCGGCCCAGCTGAGCCGTGGCAAATATCTGGGTCTCGAGCTGAAAGAGGGCGACACATTCCTGTTCTCCTCGAAGACCATTCCGGGCAACGAGCGCGGCGTGATCCGCATCATGAATGCGTTCTCCGAGATGGGCGTCGACGTGGTGGACGATCACGGCGGGCTCTATCACGTCTCCGGCCACGCGAACCGCCCCGATCTGGAAGCCGTCCATGAACTGCTCGCGCCGAAGATGCTGATCCCGATGCATGGCGAGCACCGTCACCTGCGCGAGCACGCGAAGCTGGCCTCGGATAAGGGCATCGCGTCAGAAGTCGCGACGAACGGCACGATGATCGACCTGACCGGCAAGACGCCGAAAGTCGTCGAATATATCGAAGCGGGCCGCACTTACCTCGACGGTTCGGTGCAGATCGGCGCGATGGATGGCGTGGTGCGGGACCGGATGCGTATGGCGCTGAACGGGCTGTGCCTCGTGACCCTGATCCTCGACGAGGAAGACCAGCCGCTGGGCGAGCCCTGGGTCGAGCTGAACGGCCTGCCGAAACTGGGCCGCTCGGGCGCGCCGCTGGCCGAGACGATCGAAGACGAGATGACGCAATATCTCGAACGCGCTTCGATCAAAGTCCTCAAAAATGACGACAAGATCGACGAGGGCCTGCGTCGCATCGCGCGTCAGGTCTCGATGGAAGAGATCGGCAAGAAGCCCGAAGTGATCGTCGTCACCAGCCGCCTGACCGATTGAGCGTGGCTCCGCGCCCGCAAGGGCGCGGATCGCCCTAGGCGCAGGCGGGCAGGGGCGCGCGCCATCCTTCAAGACAAAGAAAAACCCCGCCGGAGGAGGCCTCCGACGGGGATATTTTTACCAATACGAAAGTGTCAGCTGTCCGCTTTGTCCTCGGCGGTCTCCTCAACCGCGCCGGGGCGGAAGGAGACGGTGAGGAAATCCGGAACGTGATCGCCCATGCCCACGACTTCGTTGTCGCGCTCGCGGCGGTTGCGTCCACCGCGCGACCTGCGGGCATTGCCGCCTTCGTCGGAAGACTGGCTGCGCGATTGCGGCTTCGGAGCGCTCGCGGCCTCGGGGGCCTCGCTGCGGGCCTCTTCGGGCTGAGCCTCGGCCGTCTTGGGGGCCTGCTCCTCCTGCTGCTCCTGCGGCGCGGCGCTTTGCGGCTGCTGCGTCTCTTCGCTGCGCTGGTCGCGTTTCGACCCACGCCCGCCACGATCCCGGCTGCGCCCGCCGCGCGAACGACCGCCCTTGGCGTCTTCGCGCTTGCGCGCCGGTTGCTTCGCACCTTCGGACAGCTCGAAATCTTCCGGCGGTTCGGCGCGCGGGATTTCCTGCTCGACGAGGCTTTCGATCTGACCGAGGAATTTCTCGTCCGACGGGACCGCGATCGAGATCGCCGTGCCCTTGCGGCCCGCGCGACCCGTGCGGCCGATCCGGTGGACGTAATCCTCGGCATGCATCGGCAGGTCGTAATTGAAGACGTGGCTCACCGAGGGCACGTCAAGACCGCGCGCGGCCACGTCGGAGGCGATCAGCAGCTTGAGCTTGCCATCGCGGAAATTCTCGAGCGTGCGCGTGCGCTGGCTCTGATCGAGGTCGCCATGGATCGGGGCGGCGTCGAAGCCGTATTTCTGCAGGCTCTTGGCGACGATATCGACATCGACCTTGCGGTTACAGAAGACGATCGCGTTGGTGCAGGCCTCGCCCTCGGCCGAGATCACCGCGCGCAGCAGTTCGCGCTTGGCCTTGGCCGTCTGGTCGCGGCGCGCCGGTTCGATCTGGATCAGCTTCTGGGTGATGTTCGCACCCGTGGTCGCCTGACGCGCAACTTCGACCCGCGTCGGCGCATGCAGGAAGGTGTTGGTGATCCGCTCGATCTCAGGGGCCATCGTGGCCGAGAAGAACAGCGTCTGGCGCGTGAACGGCGTCAGCTGGAAAATGCGCTCGATATCCGGGATGAAGCCCATGTCGAGCATCCGGTCGGCCTCGTCGACGACCATGACCTTCACGTCGGTCAGGATCAGCTTGCCACGCTCGAAATGGTCGAGCAGGCGGCCCGGCGTCGCGATCAGCACGTCGACGCCCTTGTCGATCAGCTTGTCCTGCTCGCCGAACGACACGCCGCCGATCAGCAGCGCGCGGGTCAGCTTGGTGTTCTTGGCGTAGAGGTCGAAGTTCTCGGCGACCTGGGCTGCCAGTTCGCGCGTCGGGCAGAGCACGAGCGAGCGCGGCATCCGGGCGCGGGCGCGGCCCCGGCGCAGCAGCGTCAGCATCGGCAGGGTGAAGCTGGCGGTTTTGCCGGTCCCGGTCTGCGCGATGCCGAGCACGTCCTTGCCTTCGAGCGCGGGCGGAATGGCGCCAGCCTGAATGGGCGTGGGCTCTTCGTAGCCAGCGTCGACAACGGCGGAAAGGACTTTCGGGTCCAGCTTCAGATCGGTGAATTTAGTCATGGGTTTCCTTGGTTTACCTTTGATCGCGTCCTGTCGCGACCCGCATCGGGCGGGGCCGCTGTCGGGCGCTTTAGGAACCGGGCGCCCAGGAGAAGCTCCGCCGGATTACGGAGCTTGACTGCGCCCTACCGGATTGCGACGCAAAGGTCAATCTTTTCAGGGGGTGACCCGGGGCTGCGCGCGGAACATAGCGCGGTCCTGCGCGATATTCGGCCTCTTGCAAAAGGGCACGGAACCTGACCTCCTGAACGGGGTTTGATCCGGAAGCGTGACGAGGGACAGGTATGGCAGTTGCGGAATCGGCGGGTCTCGGCCCGGTATTGGCCTTTGCGCTGGTGGGTGTGTGCGGTGTCGGGGCGCAATGGCTGGCCTGGCGCCTGCGCCTGCCCGCCATCGTGATCATGCTGGTAGCCGGGCTCATCGCCGGGCCCGCGACGGGCCTTTTGAACCCGAGTCGGGATTTTGGCGACTTGCTCAGTCCGTTGATCGCGCTCGCGGTGGCGGTGATCCTGTTCGAGGGAGGATTCTCTCTCGATTTCCACCGCTTGGGCGACGCGAAAACCGGGGTCCGGCGACTGGTCTTCATCGGCGCGCCTCTGGGCTGGTTCCTCTCGGTGCTCGCGCTCGTTTGGGGCGCGGGGCTCAGTTGGGAAAGCGCGGCTGTTTTCGGCGGCATCATGGTCGTTACCGGCCCCACGGTGATCGCGCCGCTTCTGCGCACGGCAAAACTCGCCCGCCGCCCCGCGCGCCTGCTGCAATGGGAAGCCATCGTGAACGACCCGATCGGCGCGCTCGCGGCGGTTCTGGCCTTCGAGGTGGTGTTCACGCTGCGATCCAACTTGCCGATGGGCGAGGCGGTGTGGCATCTCGCGCTAGGTATCGGCTTTGCGGCCGCGATCGGCGGCGCGATCGGCTGGGGCATCGCGCGCAGCTTCTCGCGCGGGTGGGTGCCGGAATTCATGAAGGTGCCGGTGCTCTTCGCGACGCTTCTGGCCACCTTCGCGGTGACGGACCATGTGCTGCATGAAAGCGGGCTGCTGGCGGTCACCGTAATGGGGCTGGTGATCGGCAATGCCGACCTGCCGTCCTACGAGGAACTGCGCCGCTTCAAGGAACATGCGACGGTGCTGCTGGTCTCGGGCGTGTTCATCCTGCTCGCCGCGAATATCGAGATCGACCAGCTGGCCGCGCTCGACTGGCACGCGCTCCTCTTCGTTATTCTCGTGGTGCTGGTGGCGCGGCCGCTGACGGTGCTGATCTCGCTGATCGGGACAGCACTGCCGCGCAACGAGCGGCTGCTGATCGCCTTCACGGGCCCGCGCGGGGTGGTGCTGGTCGCGGTGGCGGGCCTCTTCGGGCAGCGCCTGGCCGAGATCGGCGTCGCGGACGGGTTGCGGATCGGGCCGCTGGCCTTCGTGCTAGTGCTGGTGACGGTGATCGTGCACGGCTTCACGCTGGCGCCGCTGGCGCGGAAGCTGGGGCTGGCCAATGCCGACAAGCCGGGGCTGCTGATCGTGGGCGGCTCGCGCTTCACCACGGCGCTGGCCGAGACGCTGAACAAGGCCGAGGTGCCGGTGCTGATCACCGACCCGAACCACGCCCACCTGATCCGCCCGCGCGCCAATGGGCTCAAGACCTTCTACGGCGACATCCTCGGCGAGGCGGCGGAGGACAAGGTCGAGCTGATGGCCTATTCGACCCTGCTCGCCGCCACAGATAACGACGCCTACAACACGCTCGTCGCGACCGATCTCGCGCCCGAGCTGGGCCGCGACAAGGTCTGGCAGGTGCCGCGCCAGAAGGACGACCGCGAGCGTCACGCGCTGCCGACGCAACTGGGCGGGCGGCGCTTTGGCGAGGGGCGGACGCTGGAGAATTGGGAGAAGCTGCTGTCCGAGGGATGGCGTTTCCGCGTCACCCGGATCACCGAGGAATACACGCTGACCCAGTGGCGTGAGAAACGGCCCAAGGCGAAGCCCGTGATGGTCGTGGCGAAAAGCGGCGATCTGCGCTTCGTGATCGATCCGGCCGAAATGAAGGTCGAGCCGGGCGGGCGGTTGATTTCGCTCCTGCCGCCCGAGGCCTTCGAGGAAGAGACCACGCAGAAGGCCAAGGCCGGGGAGAAGCCCTCGGGTCAGCCGGGGCCTGCCGCGCGGATTCCGTGAGGGCTAGTCGATCCGGGCGGTGAGGGTTCGACGGGCGAT
Organism: Thioclava sp. F36-6; assembly: GCF_002020305.1. NCBI lineage: Bacteria > Pseudomonadati > Pseudomonadota > Alphaproteobacteria > Rhodobacterales > Paracoccaceae > Thioclava > Thioclava sp. F36-6. The sequence goes on from NZ_MPZX01000001.1 coordinate 1,157,920, forward strand.
CACCGCGCCGTCGCGGCTGAGCGTGATCTGGCCGTCGTAGCGCCCCTTCGGCCATCCGCCCGGCGGGGCTTTCTTGCCGACATAGCGGAAGAACCGGGCTTTTGACGCGTCGACCTCGCTGGTCGTCCTGATGCTGATCCCGTCCGGGCCGGTGATCTCGAACCCGATCGTGTCCCCAGTTCGCAGGCCGAAGCCGTAGCCCCACAAGATAAGCGCGGGTGCGGTGTCGCTGGGCGGGGGCAGGGGCGCGCCAGCTAGGATTGTCTCGAAGCGTGGCACGGTGGCGGTGAGCCCGGCGTCGAGCCAACCGCTCGGCCGATAGGTGATCGGGGCGGTCCAGAGCGTTTGCGTCGCATCGCTGGCGCAGGCGTCCTGCATGTCAGGGTCGAACGGGTCAACTACGGTGTCCTCGTGGCGCAGCGAGAGATGCAGATGCGGGAATTCCGCTTGGCCCGATTGTCCGACGAGGCCGAGCGGTTCGCCGGCTTTTACCCGGTCGCCCCGGTTCACGGAAATGGAGCCTTCGCGCAGGTGGCAATATTGGGTCTGCCAGCCGTGTCCGAGATCGATGGTGATCCCGTTTCCGCATTCCTTGCCGGAAACCGTTAGCCCGCTGGCATAAGCCCCGTCGGGTTCCCCGTCGCGGGTGGCGATCACCCGGCCCGGGGCGGCGGCGATCACCTGCACGCCCGCCTGCATCTGCGCTTCGGTCAGCAGCGCGAAATCGGTGCCCTTGTGGCCGTCATAGGTCAGCCCGCCGCAGCCCGCATCGCGCACACCGGAGCCGGGGTCGCGGTCGACGTAGTTCTGGATGAAGCAGTCCTGGCCAAGCGTGCACTCGACAGGCATCTCCAACTTCGGCGCGTCGGATAGAAAAGTCCCGGCCATGCAGGGCACGGCCGGGACGAGTAGGCTTATCAATACCGCGCGGAGCACGGTCTAGATCATTCGGCGGTCAGCAGGCGCGGCTTGGAGCCGGAGATCCGCTTCTTGCCCGGTTCCTCGACCTTGATGACGATCTTGTCGTCCTTGACCGAGACCTTGGCGACGCCGCCCTTGGTGAGCTTCCCGAAGAGCAGCTCTTCGGCGAGCGGCTTCTTGATATGCTCCTGAATGACCCGGCCAAGCGGACGCGCGCCCATCTTATCGTCGTAGCCCTTCTCGGCGAGCCAGTTCGCGGCGGCCGGGGTGAGCTCGATATGGACGTTGCGGTCGATCAGCTGCGCTTCGAGTTGCAGCACGAACTTGTCGACCACCTGCAAGATCACCTCGCGCGGCAGCGGCGCGAAGCTGACCACCGCGTCCAGACGGTTGCGGAACTCGGGCGTGAAGGTCCGCTCGATCGCGGCCGTATCCTCGCCCTCGCGCCGATCGCGCCCGAAGCCGATTGCGGTCTTCGCCTGCTCGGCGGCGCCCGCATTCGAGGTCATGATCAGGATCACATTGCGGAAGTCGACGGTCCGGCCGTTATGGTCGGTGAGCTTCCCGTGATCCATCACCTGCAGCAGGATGTTGTAGACATCCGGGTGGGCCTTTTCGATCTCGTCCAAGAGCAGCACGCAATGCGGGTGCTGGTCGACGCTGTCGGTCAGCATGCCGCCCTGATCGAAGCCGACATAGCCCGGAGGCGCACCGATCAGACGCGAGACCGCGTGCTTCTCCATGTATTCCGACATGTCGAAGCGCATCAGTTCCACGCCGAGCGTATCGGCGAGCTGCTTGGCGACCTCGGTCTTGCCGACGCCGGTCGGGCCCGCGAAGAGGTAGTTGCCGATCGGCTTCTCCGGCTCGCGCAGACCCGCACGGGCCAGCTTGATCGCGGAGGACAGCGTTTCGATCGCCTTGTCCTGACCGAACACGACGCGCTTGAGGGACTTCTCGAGATCCTTGAGCACCTCGGCATCGTCCTTCGAGACCGATTTCGGCGGGATCCGCGCGATCTTGGCGACGACCGCCTCGATCTCTTTCGGGCCGATGGTCTTGCGCCGCTTGCTTTCGGCCACGAGATGCTGGGCCGCGCCCGCCTCGTCGATCACGTCGATCGCCTTGTCAGGCAGCTTGCGGTCATGGACATAGCGCGCCGACAGTTCCACCGCCGTCTTGATGGCGTCATTGGTGTAGCGGATGTCGTGGTGCTTCTCGAAATAGGGCTTCAGACCCATCAGGATCTTGATGGAATCCGGCACCGACGGCTCGTTCACGTCGATCTTCTGGAACCGGCGGCTCAGCGCGCGGTCCTTCTCGAAGTGCTGGCGGAACTCCTTGTAGGTGGTGGAGCCCATGGTGCGCAGCTTGCCGCCCTGAAGCGCGGGCTTCAGGAGGTTGGACGCATCCATCGCGCCACCCGAGGTCGCGCCAGCACCGATCACGGTATGGATTTCGTCGATGAAGAGGATCGCGTCGGGATGCTCTTCGAGCTCCTTCACGACAGCCTTCAGACGCTCCTCGAAGTCGCCGCGATAACGGGTGCCCGCGAGCAGCGCGCCCATATCGAGCGAGTAGATCGTCGAATTGGCGAGGATCTCCGGGGTTTCGCCGCGCGTGATCTTCAGCGCGAGGCCTTCCGCGATCGCGGTCTTGCCCACGCCGGGATCGCCCACCAGAAGCGGGTTGTTCTTGCGACGGCGGCAAAGCACCTGAATGCAGCGCTCCACCTCGTGCTCGCGCCCGATCAGCGGGTCGACATCGCCCTTCTCGGATTTCGCGTTGAGGTTCACGCAGTATTTCTCGAGCGCGGAATCCTTGGCTTCGGCCTGGGTCGCCCCTTCGGCTTTGGCCTCTTCCTCGGCACCCGACACCGGGCGCGTTTCGCCGAACTCGGGGTCCTTCGCCACGCCATGCGCGATGAAGTTCACCGCGTCGTAGCGGGTCATGTCCTGCTCTTGCAGGAAATAGGCGGCGTTGCTTTCGCGTTCCGCGAAGATCGCGACGAGCACATTGGCCCCGGTCACTTCCGAGCGGCCCGAGCTTTGGACATGGATGGCCGCACGCTGGATCACGCGCTGGAAGGCCGCGGTCGGCACGGCTTCCGAACCTTCGATTTCGGTCACGAGGGTGGACAGCTCATCGTCGATGAACTCCACCAAGGTCTGGCGCAATTCGTCGGTATCGACGGCGCAGGCCTTCATCACCCGCGCGGCGTCCGGCTCGTCGATCAAGGCGAGGAGCAGGTGTTCTAGCGTCGCGAGTTCATGCTTTCGGGCATTGGCGAGCGCCAGCGCCCCGTGGATTGCCTGTTCGAGCGTATTGGAAAACGACGGCATTATCTGCTCCTTTCCTCGGAGGGCGGCGCGGGAGGATACCCAGCCTAGTGTTGCCCTATAAGATTAAAGTTCGGTGGAAATCGCCGCGCTTCAAGTCTTTTCATGCCCAAAATCCGACCGGACTCCGATTCGTGCGGAAAAAACGGTCATTTAACGGGCGCGACGGTGCAGGGATACCGATGAGGCGCGCAATATCTAGGGGGGTTGCGTGTGACCTCTCCTATATGGGGAGGGTTTTCGCGCGTTCAAGCGTATTGCCGGTTACTTGGGCGACTCGCCGCGGCTTTCAGCGGTGTCGTATTGCGTGTCCTCATAGACCGGCGGACGGCGCGCGGTGCTTTGGTGCAATTCCGCCGCCAGTTCGGCCTCTTCAGGGTCAGTGTTGCCCGCGCGCGCAGGCGTGTCGTCACCGCGTGCGGCGGGCGGCGATTTGGACGAGGGCTCCTCTGCGGAGGTGTCATCCTCTTCGTCGTCGTAGACTTCCTCGTCGAGCTCCGCCTCGCTATGGGCTGCGGGTGAATGTTCCAGCAGCAGCGCCATGATGTCGGTCCGGGTCAGGATCCCGACGAGCCGACCGCTTTCGGTCACGGGCACGACGCGCGCCTCGCGCCGGGCCAGCCGTTCGAGCAATTCGCCCACCGGCGTGTCGCCCTCGACGGTCTCGATATCGGTATGGAAGATCGCGCGGACCTCGGCCTCGGGCGGGGCTGCGCGGAACCGCAGCGGGCGGCGCAGGATGTCGAATTCCTTGAACAGCTCATCGAGCGCGTCGTGCTGATCGACCACGCCCAGATAATAGCCGGAATTGTCGACCACCGGCAGCGTGTGCACGTTGAGCGCGGTCATCTTGCGCACGATTTCCGACAGCGGCGCTTCGGGGCTGACGGTGACGGGGTTCTGCGTCATCAGATCGCGCACATGCGTATCGGCGAGAAGCGACTCGGCAGCGCGATGTTCGGCCACCGCCATCAGCCGCGCCAGATCGGCCGGGTCCATATTGGCCGACTGGTTGAACTCGACCAGCAGGTTCGACAGGTCGCGCTGGCTCAGCGAGCGGGCCGGGCCGCGGGCGCGTCCGACATGGGCCGGGTGATAGGCGAGCGGGCGCGTGGGGTAGGAAATTCCGAACAGCCGGTTCCAGAGCATCGCGAACCCGATCATCAGCACGGTCATCACCGCGATCGGGAAAATTGCGAAATCGAAGCCGAGCCGTCGTCCCGCCTCGTGTTCCAGCACCACCAGCAGCGCGATCCCGGCTGCGGGCGGATGCAGCGCGCGCGCCGCCATCATCGCCGCGATCGACCCGCCCACCGCGAGCCCGTCTGCATAGGGCGGCGGCGTCACCATCAGCACCGCGACCGGCACCACGGCAGAGATCATCATCCCCATCATCGCGGACCACGGCTGCGCCAGAGGCGAATTCGGCAAAACGAACAAGAGCACCGCCATCGAGGCGAAGCTGGAGACGAGGTAGATCCCCGCCTGACGCGAATGGGGCAGGGTGGCCACGATGAAGGTCACGACGAGGATCGCCACCCCCGCACCGACCGCGCCGCGCAGAATGTCGACCGCGGGTCTGCGCCCCATGGAGGGGCCGAAGCGGCGCAACTGGCGGCGGACATTCTTGGGCAGGTGTGAGATCGGCATCGGTTCGCTAGGGTCGGAAAAGGTGAAACAGGTATCGCGCCTGCCACGCGCGGATGCAAGCGCGGGGCGGCGAGGGCGCAGTGGCGCGGCGTCGCCGGTTCGGGTCTGGGTGACGACTGCAAGGGCGTCTGGCACCTTGCCATCATGCGCGGTGCCTCTATGGTGCGGCGCGACTTTACAGGCGGGACAGAAGACGGAGACAGCGCAATGGCCGGACCGATAGACAAGACGCTGCGCACGGCGAAGACCCATGCGAAAAGCGGGGCCTTTGCCGAGGCCGAGGCGCTCTATCGCGAGGTGCTGGCAAGGTTTCCCGGCAACAAGCGCGCGCAAGCCGGGCTGGCCGAGATCGCGCAGACCCGCGCCTCCACCCGTCCGATGAACCCGCCGCGCCCGGTGATCGACCAGCTCTTCGGGCTCAAGAAGTCGGGCCGTGACCGCGAGGCCGCCGAGGCCGCCGCCCGTGTCCTCAAGCAATTCCCGCGTGCGCCGGCAGCGATGGAAGTCCGTGCAGCGGCGCTCTCGGCGCTGGACGATCACGAGGGGGCGGCGGCGCTCTATCGCGAATTGGTGGGAATGTTCCCTGACGCGCCCGACGCGCATGGCAGCTACGGCAACGAACTGATGGCGCTGAACCGCGATGACGAGGCCGTGGCCGAGTTCGAGCGCGTGTTGGAATTACGGCCCGGCGATCCGGTTTCGCTTAACAACATCGGCAATGCGAAACGCCGGGCGGGTGACGACAAGACCGCGCGCAAACTTTATCAGGCCGCCCATGAGGCTGCGCCCGATTTCGCCGAGGCACAGCTGAATCTGGGGAATATGCTGGCGAAAGATGGAGAGCTGGAGGAGGCGGAATTCCACCTCAAGGCCTTCTTGCACAAAGTGCCCGATCACTATCTGACCCTGTCGTCGCTGGGCGATCTCTATCTCGCAAAAGGCGATAAGCAATCGGCGCGCGAGAGCTACGAGCGCGCTTTGCACTACCGGCCCGGCTTCCCGGATGCACTCGCCGGGCTCGCCCATATCCAGCGCGCCACAGCGGACGATCCGCTTTTCGATGCGCTCACGGCTTCGCTCGCGCAGCCGGGCCACAGCGCGAAGCAACGCGCGGGGCTCGAATTCGCGCTTGGCAAGCTGCGCGAGGAGTCGGGCGAGACCGAGGCCGCTTTCGGTCATTACACGCGCGGCAATGCGCTGCGCAAAGAGGCTCAGGGCTACACCATTGCGCGCGACGTCGAGCGTTTCGCTCAGATCAAACAGGCGTTTCCCGCCCCGCCCGCCGAAATTCCCGAAACCGCGCCTGATGGCCCCGAGCCGATCTTCATCGTCGGCCTGCCGCGCTCGGGCACGACCCTGACCGAGCAGATCATCTCGGCGCATCCGCAGGTCGCACCGGGCGGAGAGCTGACCGAGCTGAGCCAACAGTTCAACGAGTTCGACTGGACCGATCCCGATCTGCTGGCGCAGAAAGCGCCCGAGATCCGCGCCGAGTATCGCGAGAAACTGCGCAAGCTCGGGCAGGGCGCGCCCTTCGTGACCGACAAGATGCCGCTCAATTTCCGCTGGTTGGGCGAGATCCGGGCGCTTTTCCCGCAGGCGAAGATCGTCCACACCAACCGCGACCCGCGTGCGGTGATCTGGTCGATCTTCCGGCTCAATTTCAGCTCCGACGGCAATGATTACGCCTATGATCTGGATGATCTGGTTGCCTATCATGGCCTCTATCGCGACCTGATGGCGCATTGGCGCACGCTGTTCGGCGCGACGCTTTACGATCTCGATTACGAACAGCTGACCGCGACGCCGGAGCCGGTGATCCGCGACATGCTGGCCTATCTCGAACTGCCTTTCGACGAGGCGTGTCTTCGCCCGCAGGACAATACGCGCATCGCGCGCACCGCGTCGCGCGATCAGGTTACGAAACCGATCTACAAGGGCAGCTCGCAGGCGTGGGAGAAATTCGCGCCCCATCTGGAGGCAGCTTTCGCCAAGCTCGATTAAGCCTGGGCTTGTCCTCTGAAGACCCCGCCGATTCAGTCGGGCCTTGAGCCATGTCGCTGCGACCGGCCCTTAGCCGCGCTTGTCATCGTCCGGGTGCTCGCTATGGTCGGGACGATTTTGCGAAGGAGAGCCAATGGCTGGGTCCGTTGACAAGATTCTGCTTGCCGCGCGTGGTCATGCAAAGCGTGGGGAAATCGCGCAGGCCGAGGCGCTTTACCGCGAGGTGCTTGGGCGCTTTCCTGGCAACAAACGCGCGAGAGCGGGGCTTGAGGCACTGGGACAGGCCAGCAAGGCGAAACCCGCCGCGGGGCCGCCGCGCGCGCTGGTGCAGCAGTTGATGGGGCTGATGCAGACGGGGCGCAATCGCGAGCTAGTCGACCAGGCGAACCGCGCGCTGCGGATCCATCCTGACACCATACTGTTGCTCGAATTCCGCGCGGCGGGGCAGGGGGCGCTGGGCGATCATGCCGGGGCGGCCGAGACCTATCGCCGCCTGATCGCCTTGCGCCCGGATCATGCCGATACGCACGGCAATCTGGGCAATGAGCTGATGGAGCTGGGCCAGCACGAAGACGCAGTCGCTCAGTTCGAGCGCGTGTTGGCGCTGCGCCCACGCGATCCGGTCGCGCTCAACAATCTGGGCAATGCGCTGCTCGCGCTCGGGCGCGAGGCCGAGGCGCGCACAAGGTTCGAGGCCGCGCTCGAGGTCGCGCCGAATGATGTGCATATGCTCAATAATCTGGGCAATCTGCTGCTGAACGAGGGGGCTTTCACCGGGGCGCGGCTCCGGTTGGAAAAGGGGCTGTCGCTCGATCCGCGCCATGTGTTGCTGTTGAACAATCTTGGCATCGTGCTTCTCGCACAGGGCGACATCGCGGGGGCGCAGGCACGGTTCGAGGCGGCGCTGGCTGCTGACCCGAGTTATGCCGAGGCCTGGTGGAACCTCTCGCCCCTGCATCGCTTCGTGCCGGATGAGCCGCTGCTTTGGCAACTCGAGACACAGGTCGCGGCGGAAGGGCATTCGGAGCATGACCGGATGCTGCTCGAATTCGCGCTGGCCAAGGCGCAGCATGATGTGGGCAGGACCGAGCGGGCCTTCGCGCTCTGGCACTCGGCCAATGCGCGGCGCAAGGCCGAGCTGGGCTATGACATCGCGCAGGACCGCACGCTGTTTGCGCAACTGCGCGACCGGTTCGCCGAGCCCCATCCGCCGATCCCCGAGACCGAGGTCGACCGGGCTGCCCCGGTGCCGATCTTCCTGCTGGGCCTCCCGCGTTCGGGCACGACGCTGGTCGAGCAGATCGTCACCCAGCACAGTCAGGTCGCGCCCGGTGATGAAATAGCCACGCTCGATCGCGAGATGAGCGCGCTCGACTGGAGCGACCCGGAGGCCCTGACCCGGGAGGCGGGGCGCATCCGAGCCGCCTATTACGAGACGCTCGCCGGGCTGGCCGATGGCAAGCCCTTCGTGACCGACAAGATGCCGCTCAATTTCCGCTGGATCGGCGCGATCCGGGCGCTGTTTCCGCGCGCGCTGATCGTCCATGTCCATCGTGATCCGCGCGCGACGCTCTGGTCGATCTATCGCAACTTCTTTTCCAGCGCGGGGAATGGCTACGCGCATGATCTCGACGATCTCGTAGCCTATCACGGGCTCTATCGCGATCTGATGGCGCATTGGGCGACGCAGCCCGGCACGATCGTCGATTGCGACTACGAGGCGCTGACGGAAGACCCCGAGGCGCGCAGCCGCAGGTTGATCGAGGCTCTCGGGCTACCTTGGGAGGATGCCTGCCTGCGCCCTCAGGACAACGCCCGCACGGTTGCGACCACGTCGAACACGCAGGTGCGCAAGCCGATCTACAAGGGCAGCTCGCAGGACTGGGAGAAATACGCCCCGTATCTGGAGGCAACCTTCGCGAAGCTCGCCTGAGCGCGGGCTTGCGACGCGCAGGGGCCGCGTTAATCTGCACGGACCACTGAGAGAGCCCTCCGATGCCCGACCTGTCCCATATTCTCGCCTTCGGTGCCGTGGCCCTCGCCATGGTGCTGAGCCCCGGTCCCAACATGATCTATCTGGTGTCGCGCACGATCTGTCAGGGGCGAGGCGCGGGGATGATCTCACTGGGTGGGGTGGCGCTGGGTTTCGTCTTCTACATGCTTTGCGCGGCCTTCGGGATCACTGCGATCGTGCTCGCCGTGCCCTATGCCTATGACGCGCTGCGAATGGCCGGGGCGCTCTATCTGCTTTGGCTGGCATGGCAGGCCGTGCGACCGGGCGGGCGCTCGGCTTTCGAGACCCGCGAGTTGCCGATCGACGGGCCGCGCAAGCTGTTCGTGATGGGGTTTGTCACCAACCTGCTCAATCCGAAGATCGCGGTGATGTATCTGTCGCTGCTGCCGCAATTCATCGAGCCCGCGGCGGGATCGGTGCTGGCGCAGTCACTGGCGCTGGGCGCGGTGCAGATCGTTATCTCGGTGGGCGTGAACGCTGCAATCGTGATGGGCGCCGGCGCGATGGCCCGGTTCCTCGCAGCGCGCCCGCTCTGGATGCGGGTGCAACGCTGGGCGATGGGGACGGTGCTCGCCGCGCTGGCTCTGAGCGTGCTGCGCGACGCGCGACGGTGAGACCTAGAACCGGTCCTTGCGGGCGCGCGCTTCGGTGAAAACCTCGACCGGCGTCGCGCTTTCGGGCAGGCCGAGCGCCGCGCGCAGTTTCGGATCGTCGCCGCGCAGGAACGGGTTGGTCGCTTTCTCCAGACCCAGTTCGACAGGAACGGTGGGGCGGGCCTGAGCGCGAATGGCGCGGACATTCTCCATCCGGTCGATGAGGTTCGGGTTCTCCGGTTCGATCGAGAGCGCGAAGCGACCATTTGTCTCAGTATATTCATGCCCCGAACAGACCAGCGTCTCGTCGGGCAGCTCGCTAAACCGCGTCAACGTATCGTACATCTGCTGCGCCGAGCCCTCGAAGAGACGTCCGCAGCCCCAGCTCATCAGGCTGTCGCCGGAAAACAGCAGGCCGCCCTCGGGGAAGTAATAGGCGATATGGCCGACCGTATGCCCATCGGCGGGTAGAACCTCGACATGCTCCATCCCGATCGCGAGCTTTTCACCGGGCGAAACCTCCTGATCGAGCTTGGGAAGGCGATGCGCATCCGCCTTGGCCCCGACGATTTTGGCCCCCGTTGCCGCCGACAGCGCCTGAACGCCATCGATGTGATCGGCGTGATGATGCGTCAGCAGGATCAGATTCGCTTTCCAGCCCCGTTCGTTCAGCGCCTTCAGAACGGGCGGCGCTTCGGGAACGTCGATCACGGTGGTTGTGTCCGTCGCCGCCTCGTGCACGACATAGGCATAGTTGTCGGCGAGACAGGGAATGATGAGAAGCTCAACGGCCATGGTGTTTTCTACCGCTTTGATTATCTTGGCACATAGCTAAGCCGAAGGAAGCGAAAGGCGCAATGCATCTCGACGTACTCGACCTGCGGAATTTCTACTACCGGACCCAGCTAGGCCGTGCGGCGCAGCGGGCAATCCGGGATCGCGTTGTTTCGATGTGGCCCGCGACGGGGCCGCAGATGGCGGGGCAGACGGTGGCGGGCTACGGCTTCGCGGTGCCGCTGTTGCGCCCGTACCTCGAGCCTGCGCGCCGGGTGATCGGGTTGATGCCGGCCGAGCAGGGCGTAATGCCTTGGCCTGCGGGGATGCCCAATGTCTCGGTCCTGTGCGATGAGGCGCGCTGGCCGCTGGAGACGGGCCGGGTGGATCGGCTGATCGTGATGCACGGGCTCGAGACCTCCGACAATTCCGAAGCCCTGATGCAGGAATGCTGGCGGGTGCTGGGGCCGGGGGGCAGGGCGCTGTTCATCGTGCCCAACCGCGCCGGGCTCTGGGCGCCGCGCGAAACCACACCCTTCGGGTTCGGCAAGCCCTACACGCTGGGGCAGCTCGATCAGCTCGCACGCCGGTCCGGCTTCGTGCCCGAGCGCCATACCGGTGCGCTCTACATCCCGCCGAGCCATCGCCGCTTCTGGCTGCGCTCGGCCGCGATGTGGGAACGGCTGGGCACCAAGGCGGCGGGCGTGCTGGCGGCGGGCGTCGTGATGCTCGAAGTCTCCAAGCAGGTCCATGCGCGCCATGATTCCGGCCTCGGTGCGCGGGTCCGCAAACCGCTGTCGATTCTCGAAGGGGCGGTGAAACCGGCGACGGACCCGGCCTGACACGGAGTTAATGCCTCCCGCGGGAAAAACAGTCGAGACGCAACAATCACGTTCGCGTACCGCCCGTCGCGCAACTCTCATGTGTTCCGTCGCGGGAGGCGGATAATTATCGAACTGCCAACGCGTATTGAGGTGAATCACCCCCGCGCGGCGTTCCGTGACCAACCGGTCCAAATTCCTGTTAGCGCCCACAAAATCCTCCCCTCCCTGTCACCTTCCCGCGACGAAGGGCAGATTGGAGGCCTTCTGCTCACATTCTCGTGCTCAAGATGGTTGCGAGGGGGGGATTGCTCTGCTAGTGACCTCCCCGATAAGCGGCGCGGAGGGCATGTCTCAAGCGCGCCGGGGGAGCGCCCCAAGGCCTGTTCCGGGTCGGGGCAAAACGCATCGGAAGGGTGGACGTGTCCGAACCAGCTTCGATTTCCGCAAGCATCGCCGGCCGCTATGCGCTGGCCATTTTTGAACTCTCGCGCGAAGCAAATGCCCTCGCCGCGCTCGAAGCCGATGTCTCCGCGCTGTCGGAGGCGCTGGCTGGCTCTGACGAGCTGCGTGAGGTGATTGCATCGCCGGTCTACACGCGCGACCAGCAGGCAGCTGCAATCGGCGCTCTGGCAGCCAAGATGGGTCTGTCGGACCCGATGAAGAACGGCCTGCAGCTGATGGGCGCCAAGCGTCGTCTCTTCGTGCTGCCGCAGCTGCTCAAGGCGCTGTCGGATCTGATCGCGGACGAGAAGGGCGAAGTGACCGCAGATGTCACCTCGGCCAGCAAGCTCAGCGCCGCACAGGCCAAGAAGCTCGCCGAAGTGCTGAAAAACCAGACGGGCAAGACCGTCAAACTGAACACCGCCGTCGATGAAAGCCTCATCGGTGGCATGATCGTAAAGCTGGGCTCGCGCATGGTCGACACGTCGATCCGTTCGAAGCTCGCTTCTCTCAAGAACGCCATGAAAGAGGTCGGATAAATGGGCATCCAAGCAGCTGAGATTTCTGCGATCCTCAAGGAGCAGATCAAGAATTTCGGGCAGGACGCCCAAGTGGCCGAAGTCGGTCGCGTGCTGTCGGTTGGCGACGGTATCGCGCGCGTCTACGGGCTCGACAACGTCCAGGCCGGTGAGATGGTTGAATTCCCCGGTGGTATCCGCGGGATGGCACTGAACCTCGAGACCGACAACGTCGGTGTCGTGATCTTCGGTTCGGACCAAGACATTAAAGAAGGCGACACCGTCAAGCGCACGAACTCCATCGTGGACGTGCCGGTCGGTGAAGCGCTGCTCGGCCGCGTGGTCGACGGTCTCGGCAACGCGCTCGACGGCAAAGGCGCCATCGAAGCGAAAGAGCGTCGCGTCGCCGACGTGAAAGCTCCGGGCATCATCCCGCGTAAATCGGTTCACGAGCCGATGGCGACTGGCCTCAAGTCGGTTGACGCGATGATCCCGATCGGCCGTGGCCAGCGCGAGCTGATCATTGGCGACCGTCAGACCGGTAAGACCGCAATCGCGCTCGACACCATTCTGAACCAGAAGTCGTATAACGACGCTGATCCGTCCAACAAGCTGCACTGCTTCTACGTCGCGATCGGCCAGAAGCGCTCGACCGTGGCGCAGCTGGTGAAGAAGCTCGAAGAGACCGGTGCGATCGAATACACCACCGTGATCGCCGCGACCGCGTCGGACCCCGCGCCGATGCAGTACCTCGCGCCCTACACCGCGACCGCGATGGCGGAATACTTCCGCGACAACGGCATGCACGCGCTGATCATCTATGATGACCTCTCGAAGCAGGCTGTCGCTTATCGTCAGATGTCGCTGCTTCTGCGTCGCCCGCCGGGCCGCGAAGCCTACCCGGGCGACGTGTTCTACCTGCACTCCCGCCTGCTGGAGCGTTCGGCGAAGCTGAACGAAGACTTCGGCGCAGGTTCGCTGACCGCTCTGCCGGTCATCGAAACCCAGGGCGGCGACGTGTCGGCCTTCATCCCGACCAACGTGATCTCGATCACCGACGGTCAGATCTTCCTCGAGACGGAACTGTTCTACCAAGGTATCCGTCCCGCCGTGAACACCGGTCTGTCGGTGTCGCGCGTTGGTTCGTCGGCTCAGACGAACTCGATGAAGACCGTGGCAGGCCCGGTTAAGCTGGAACTGGCACAGTATCGCGAAATGGCGGCCTTCGCTCAGTTCGGCTCGGATCTCGACGCCGCAACTCAGAAGCTGCTGAACCGTGGTGCGCGCCTGACCGAGCTGATGAAGCAGCCGCAGTATTCGCCGCTCACCAACGCGGAAATCGTGGCCGTCATCTTCGCCGGCACCAACGGCTTCCTCGATAGCATCCCGGTTTCCGAGGTCGGCAAGTTCGAACAGGGTCTGCTGGATTACCTGCGCAACTCGCGCAAGGACATCCTCGACTGGCTCACGAACGAGGATCCGAAGATCAAGGGTGACGCGGCCGACAAGCTGAAAGCCGCTATCGACGAATTCGCCAAGACCTACGCGTGATTGGCCTGAAAGGACAGGGACATGCCCAGCCTTAAGGACCTTAAAAACCGGATCGGAAGCGTCAAGAACACGCGGAAGATCACGAAGGCGATGCAAATGGTCGCCGCCGCAAAGTTGCGCCGCGCTCAAGAAGCGGCCGAAGCTGCGCGCCCCTATGCCGAGCGGATGCACTCCGTGATGGCGGGGCTCGCAAGTTCGGTCCAGGGCCGGGACAACGCGCCGCGCCTGCTTTCGGGCACCGGTTCGGACAAGGTGCAGCTTTTGGTGGTCATGACCGCCGAACGCGGCCTGTGCGGTGGCTTCAACGCCAATATTGCGAAGCTCGCGCGCCAGACGGCTGACAAGCTGCTGGCCGAGGGCAAAGAGGTGAAGATCCTCACCGTCGGCAAGAAAGGCCGCGATGCGCTGCGCCGTGAATACGGTCAGTACTTCATCGGCCACGTCGATCTGAGCGACGTCAAACGCCTGAGCTATGACGACGCGCAGAAGATCGCCCGCGACCTGATCGGTCGCTTCGACAATGGCGAGTTCGACGTCGCGACGATCTTCTTCTCGATCTTCGAGAGCGTGATCGCGCAGCGCCCGACCGCGAAGCAGATCATCCCCGCTTCCTATGAACCGGAAGAGGGCGAAGAAACGCCGAGCGTCAATTACGACTACGAACCCAGCGAGACGCAAATCCTCGAGGATCTGCTGCCGCGCGGGGTCGCCACGCAGATCTTCACGGCTCTGCTGGAAAACGGTGCCTCGGAACAAGGTGCGCGGATGTCTGCGATGGACTCTGCGACGCGCAATGCGGGCGATATGATCGACAAGCTGACGATCGAATACAACCGCACGCGCCAGGCCGCGATCACCAAGGAACTCATCGAAATCATTTCGGGCGCCGAGGCGCTCTGACGGAACCGGAGAAAGACAGACATGGCAAGCAATGGTAAAGTGACCCAGGTCATCGGCGCCGTCGTCGACGTGCAGTTCGACGGCGAGCTGCCTGCGATCCTCAACGCGCTGGAAACCGAGAACAACGGCAAGCGCCTCGTTCTCGAAGTGGCTCAGCACCTCGGCGAAAACTCGGTGCGTACCATCGCAATGGACGCGACCGAAGGTCTCGTGCGCGGCGCCGGCGTGAAAGACACCGGCAAGCCGATCTCGGTGCCGGTCGGCAACGCCACCCTCGGCCGCATCCTGAACGTTATCGGCGAGCCCGTGGACGAGAAGGGCCCCGTGGAAGCGGAAGAAACCCGCGCCATCCACCAGCCCGCGCCGAACTTCGAGAGCCAGGCGACCGCCTCGGAAATCCTCGTGACCGGCATCAAGGTCATCGACCTGCTCGCACCCTACTCCAAGGGTGGTAAGATCGGCCTGTTCGGCGGCGCTGGCGTCGGCAAGACCGTTCTGATCATGGAGCTGATCAACAACATCGCGAAGGTGCACTCGGGCTACTCCGTGTTCGCCGGTGTGGGCGAGCGGACCCGTGAAGGGAACGACCTCTACCACGAGATGATCGAATCCAACGTCATCAAGCCCGACGATCTGTCGAGCTCGCAGGTGGCTCTGGTCTACGGCCAGATGAACGAGCCTCCGGGTGCGCGTGCGCGTGTCGCTTTGACCGGCCTGACCCTGGCAGAGCAGTTCCGCGACCAGTCGGGTACCGACGTTCTGTTCTTCGTCGACAACATCTTCCGCTTCACGCAGGCGGGTTCCGAGGTGTCCGCACTTCTGGGCCGTATCCCCTCGGCAGTGGGCTACCAGCCGACGCTGGCCACCGACATGGGCGCGATGCAGGAGCGCATCACCTCGACGAAAGCCGGCTCGATCACCTCGATCCAGGCCGTCTACGTGCCCGCGGATGACCTTACTGACCCGGCTCCGGCCACCACCTTCGCCCACCTTGACGCCACGACCGTTCTGTCGCGTGCGATCTCGGAACTCGGCATCTACCCGGCTGTGGACCCGCTGGACTCGTCCTCGCGTATCCTCGATCCGGGCATCGTCGGCGAAGAGCACTACAAGGTCGCCCGTCAGGTGCAGGAGATCCTCCAGCGCTACAAGGCTCTGCAGGACATCATCGCCATCCTCGGTATGGACGAACTGTCCGAAGAGGATAAGCTGACCGTGGCTCGTGCCCGTAAGATCCAGCGTTTCCTCTCGCAGCCCTTCGACGTTGCGAAAGTGTTCACCGGTTCGGACGGCGTTCAGGTTCCGCTCGAAGACACCATCGAGTCGTTCAAGGCGGTTGTTGCAGGCGAATACGATCACCTGCCCGAAGCAGCCTTCTACATGGTTGGCGGCATCGAGGACGTGAAAGCGAAAGCCGAGAAACTCGCCGCTGCGGCGTAAGGAGGCATTATGGCCGACACGATGCAATTCGATCTCGTTGCGCCCGAGCGCAAGCTGGCCTCGGAAGAGGCGGCGGTCGAGGTCATGGTGCCTGGTGCGGATGGTGACCTCACGGTCATGCCCGGCCACGCGCCGATGCTGACCACGCTGCGTCCCGGCAAGCTGACGATGGTGACGCGGTCGGAAACCCAGAGCTACGCGGTGACGGGTGGCTTCGCCGAGATCACCCCCGAGGGGATCACGGTTCTGGCCGAACGTTCGCTGCCCGCGGAAGAGTTCACCAAGGAAGTCCACGATCGCCTGATCGAGGAAGCCCGCCGCGTCCATGACGAGGCGCATCCTTCGGTGGCCGACATGACCGCGAAGCTTCTGGCTGACATGGAGGCCCTCGGCTCGCATATGCTGAGCTGAGACCTCTTGCGAAAAGATTTAGGAAGCCCCGGATTTTCCGGGGCTTTTTATTGTCCGCAGTTGCGGTAAGCTCTGCCTCAGGTTGAAAGAAAGAGGCCCTCTCGCGATGATCACGATCGAAAGCCACCGTCTGGGGATGCAACGCGGCTCACTCGTGCTGTTCTCCGACTATCAGGATGGCGGCGCGATGTGGACGGGCGAGGGCCCGCGCGAGTTGCGCAAGAAGGTTGCCTTCCCCGAGCCGTTCCGCGCGACCCCGATGGTGCAGGTCTCGCTGTCGATGTGGGACGTGGACGGCAAGCACAATTCGCGGATGGATATCTCCAGCGACGGCGTCACGCCCGAGGGCTTCGTGATCGTCTTCCGCACCTGGGGCGACAGCCGTGTGGCGCGGGTGCGTGCGGATTGGCTGGCACTGGGCGGCGTCTCGCATGAGGATGACTGGGACATCGACTGAAGCGCGCCGACCTTCCCATGAAAAACGCCCCGTCCATCGGCGGGGCGTTTTCTTATGCGTGGGGGAGGGCGGTTCGCGAACCGCCCCGCCTGACGATCAGTCGAGCGCCTTGAAGTTCAGCGCCGCGCCTTCGTCCTTGATGCCCGAGAACCAGCGCGCCGTGACGGTCTTGGTCTTGGTGTAGAAGCGGAAGGCGTCCGGGCCGTACTGGTTGAGGTCGCCGAAGGCCGACTTCTTCCAGCCGCCAAAGGTGTAGTAGCTCAGCGGAACCGGGATCGGGAAGTTGATGCCGACCATGCCGACATTGACGTTCGCCGCGAAGTCGCGTGCCACATCGCCATCGGCGGTGTAGATCGCGGTACCGTTGCCGTAGGGGCTGTCGATGACCAGATCGAGCGCCTCGTCATAGGACTTCGTGCGCACCATCGACAGGACCGGGCCAAAGATTTCCTCTTTGTAGATGTCCATGTCGGGGGTGACGTTGTCGAAGAGCGACGGGCCGACAAAGAAGCCTTCCTCATAGCCCTGCAGCGAGAAGTCGCGGCCGTCGACCACGAGGTTCGCGCCCTGATCGACACCCGAATTGATGAGCGACTTGATCCGCTCCTGCGCCTGCTTGGTGATGACGGGGCCGTAATCCACGTCGTCGCCGCCGGTATAGGGGCCGACTTTCAGCTTCTCGATCTTCGGCACGAGACGCTCGACCAGCGCATCCGCGGTGCCGTCGCCCACCGGAACCGCAACCGAGATCGCCATGCAGCGTTCGCCAGCGGCGCCGTAGCCCGCGCCGATCAGCGCGTCGGCGGCCTTGTCCATGTCCGCGTCGGGCATGATGATCATGTGGTTCTTCGCACCACCGAAGCATTGCGCGCGCTTGCCGTTGGTGGCCGCACGACCGTAGATGTATTGCGCGATCGGCGTCGAACCCACGAAGCCCACGCCCTGGATCGTTTCGTGATCGAGGATCGTGTCCACGGCTTCCTTGTCGCCGTTGACGACCTGCAGCACGCCGTCGGGAAGACCGGCTTCCTGCGCCAGTTCCGCAAGCATGATCGCGGTGGTCGGCACGCGCTCGGACGGCTTGAGGATCATCGCGTTACCGGCCGAGAGTGCCGGGCCCATTTTCCACAGCGGGATCATGGCAGGGAAGTTGAACGGCGTGATGCCGGCCACGACGCCCAGCGGCTGGCGCATCGAGTAGAGATCGATACCGGGGCCTGCGTCGCCCGTGTATTCGCCCTTGAGCATCGCCGGCGCGCCCATGCAGACCTCGATCACTTCGAGGCCACGCTGCACGTCGCCCTTCGCGTCGGGGATGGTCTTGCCGTGCTCTTTCGACAGAGCCTCGGCGAGCTTGTCCATGTCGCGCTCGATCAGCTGACCGAATTTCATCATCACGCGGGCGCGGCGCTGCGGGTTGACCTTCTGCCATTCCAGCTGCGCTTTCGCGGCGTCCGCGATTGCGGCATCCAGCTCGGCCGGGGTGGCCAGCGCGACCTTGGCGATCTGCTCGCCAGTGGCGGGGTTGAAGACTTCGCCGAAGCGGCCCGAAGTGCCCGCAACGCGCTTGCCGTTGATCCAGTGACCGATTTCTTCCATGAGACGCTCCTCCTACAGATAATCTTAGCTTGGGCGCACTCTAGCCTTGCGAAATTGAGCATAAAAGAGGAAGTAGTTCAAAAGCGTTTTGCATTTTTGCAAAGAGGGGCGCGATATGGACTGGGACGACCTGCGGATTTTCCTTGCCGTCGCACGGGCCGAGAGCCTGTCGGGCGCCGGGCGGCGGTTGAAGCTGGACGCGGCCACCGTGGGGCGGCGCATCGCGCGGCTCGAAGAGGGGGTGGGGGCGAAGCTTTTCGTGAAATCGCCGCAGGGCTATGCGCTCTCCGAGTCGGGCGACCGGCTCCTGCCGCATGCCGAAGCGGCGGAGCAGGTCTTCGCGGGCGCCGATGAGGAGCTCTCCGGCATCGCGGGCCAGTTGACGGGGCAGTTGCGGATCGGCGCGCCCGATGGCTGCGCGAATTACCTTCTGCCCCAGGTCTGCGCGAAGATCGCCGAGGACAATCCCGGGCTGGAGATCCAGGTCGTCGCCCTGCCGCGGGTCTTCAACCTCTCGAAACGCGAGGCGGATATGGCGATCGCGGTGTCGCGCCCGACCGCGGGGCGCCTGACCGTGCAGAAGCTGAGCGACTATCACCTCAGCCTCGCCGCGCATCGCGACTATCTCGCGAAGGCGCCGCCGATCACCTGCAAGGAGGATCTGCGCCATCACCGGATGATCGGTTACATCCCCGACATGATTTTCGACAAGGAGCTGGATTACTTCGCCGAGACCGAGGCCGAGGTGATGGGGCTGGCGTCGAATTCAGCGGCCGTGCAAACCCGGATGATCGAGGCGGGCGCGGGCGTTGGCATCGTCCATGACTTTGCGATCCCCTTTGCGCCGGGCGTTCAACGGGTGCTGGGCGACGAGATCCGGCTGAACCGCGCCTTTTGGTTGATCCGCCACGCCGATGACCGCCGATCCGAGCGCCTGACCCGCTTCGCCGAAGCGCTGGGGCAGGGGCTTCGCGACGAGGTTGCGCGGCTCGAACACGCTGCGGTTGAAATATAACTGGCGGCCCCGTGAACCGCAAAGCCGTTGACAAATCTATGAAAGCAGTGGGACGCTTGGGTTTAGACGACGTTTTTCAGGGAGACGCCGATGCAGGTTATGCAGATTCTCAAGAACAAGGGCGAGATGGAAGTTTTCACCGTCGCCCCCGACATGAAGCTGAGCGAGGTGATTGCCACGCTTTCTTCGAAACGCATCGGTGCGGTGATCGTCTCGCAAGACGGGGAAACCGTCGACGGGATCGTCTCGGAACGCGATGTTGTGCGTGAAATCGCGCGGCGCGGTGCGGATTGTCTGGTGATGACCGCCAGTGATGTCATGACCCGCGACGTCAAGCATTGCGCCCCGATGGACAGCACCGAAGAGGTGATGAGCCTGATGACCGAGGGCCGCTTCCGCCACATGCCCGTGCGCGAGAACGGCAAGATGGTCGGCGTGATCTCGATCGGGGACGTGGTCAAGGCGCGTCTGAACGAGCTCCATATGGAGAAAGAGTCGCTTCAGGGCATGATCATGGGCAACTGATGCCGCATTGCGGCACCTTCTCGCTTGCATTTAGCCACGCAATATAGTTGCGTGCGCTGAGCTTTTTGGCGGGCGACGAGGGAGAATGCCATGCGGATCGGTCTTTACCCCGGAACTTTCGATCCGGTCACGCTGGGCCACCTCGATATTATCGAGCGCGCGATGGCTCTGGTGGATCGGCTCGTGATCGGGGTCGCGATCAACCGGGACAAGGGGCCGCTTTTCTCGCTCGAGGAACGCGTCGCCATGCTTCAGGACGAATGCGCGAAGATCACCGACCGCCGCGGCGGCGAGATCGTGGTCCACCCCTTCGAAAACCTGCTGATCGACTGCGCCAAGGATGTCGGCGCGAGCGTGATCGTGCGCGGCCTGCGCGCGGTGGCCGATTTCGAATATGAATTCCAGATGGTCGGGATGAACCGCGCGCTCGACGCATCGGTCGAGACGGTGTTCCTGATGGCCGATGCACGGCGTCAGGCGATCGCCTCGAAGCTGGTGAAGGAGATCGCGCGGCTCGACGGGGATGTCTCGAAATTCGTCACCCCCGCCGTGCGCGATGCCTTGGTCAAGGCTTACGCCAACCGCTGATCAGCCGTTCGAGGCGGCGTTGCCCGACGTGCCGCTCTGCTGCGATTTCTGCTGCATCTGAGTGCTGCCGCTCGCATTTGCCGAGGATTTCGTGGCGTTGCCCGCCTGCTGCGGCAGGTTATCGAGACCCCATTGGTCGATCACAACGGAGTCCTCGACGCCTTTCAACGCAAGGTTCGCCTCGTAGTAATTGCCCGATTTGATGAGCTTGGAGGCGTCCTGCAGATGGGCGAGCGACGCTTTCGCGGGCACCATCGCCGCCGAAATCGACACGTCGATATCGTTGTCCTTCAGCGTTTTGGCCGCGGCTTTCGCGTTGCCCTGCGCCATCTGCTGATTGGCCTTGCCGACCGCTTTCTGGTTATCCGGCGTGACCGTGAAGCTTTCGCCAAGCGCGATGGAGCTGTCGAAGGGCAGGTAGGTCACGCCTTTCTTGCCCGCTTTCGAGGGCACGCCCCATTTGCTCTCGGCCTTCTCGGCGGACTGCATTTTCGCAGTGGCGTCCTTGGTCATCTTGGTCGCCATGTCGGTATTGCCATCGAAGATCGCCAGACGCGCCGCGCGCACTTCGCGCATCGCCGTGTAGGCGTCATTTACCGTAGTCAGCAAGTCCTTGTCGGTCGAACTTGCCGTGGTCTGCGAGACCGCGTCATTGCCTTGGCTCTGCGCGCTCTGCATCGCGGTGCCGCTCGAATTGCTGCTGGCGTTGGTCGTGGCGGCATTGGCCATCTCAAAGCTCGCGGGGCCCGCGATCAGCGCGGAGGAGAGGGCGAGGGCGAGGAATTTCTTGCTGCGTTCCATGGGATATTCCCTTTCGTGACGGGGTTCAGCTAAGGCGGAGGCGCCGGGCGGCGCGCTCCATGGCCCCAAAACGTCCCGGATTTCAAAGGGTTCTATCACCATGCATCAAGGCTCGCGGCGCGGGTGAGAGGGTGCGTGCATGCTCTGCGAGCCGTGTGTGAAGGGTGAACGAAAAAGGGCGGCCCAAGATGGACCGCCCCTTCGACTTTTTCGCGATGTCCCGAGGCAGAGCCCCGATCACGCTCAGATCAGCTTGCCCATCGCGACGGCGGTGTCCGCCATGCGGTTCGAGAAGCCCCATTCGTTGTCGTACCAGCTCAGGATACGGACCATGCGGCCTTCCATGACCTTGGTCTGGTCCATGTGGAAGATCGACGAATGCGGGTCGTGGTTGAAGTCGCTCGAGACGTTGGGCTTGTCGGTATAGCCGAGGATGCCTTTCATCGGGCCGTCAGCGGCGGCTTTGATCGCGGCATTGATCTCTTCGACGCTGGTGTCCTTGCCGGCCTCGAAGACCAGATCGACGACCGAGACATTCGGTGTCGGCACGCGGATCGCAACGCCGTCGAGCTTGCCATTGAGTTCCGGCAGCACCAGACCCACGGCTTTCGCAGCGCCGGTCGAGGTCGGGATCATCGACAGCGCGGCCGCACGGGCGCGGTAGAGATCCTTGTGCATCGTGTCCAGCGTCGGCTGATCGCCGGTATAGCTGTGGATCGTGGTCATGAAGCCCTTCTCGATCCCGATCGCGTCGTTCAGCGCCTTGGCGACGGGCGAGAGGCAGTTAGTAGTGCAGGACGCGTTCGAGACGACCAGATCGTCCTTGGTCAGCGCGCCATCGTTCACACCGAAGACGATCGTCTTGTCGGCGCCGCTGGCGGGGGCCGAGACCAGAACGCGCTTCGAGCCGTTCTCGAGGTGGAAGGCCGCCTTGTCGCGCGCGGTGAAGATGCCGGTGCATTCCAGCGCGACATCGACATCGCCCCAGGGCAGTTCTTTCGGGTCACGGATTGCGGTGACCTTGATCTTGCCGCGGCCGGCATCGATCCAGTCTTCGCCGGTCGTGACCTCATGGGGGAATTTGCCGTGCACGGAGTCGAATTGCAGCAGATGCGCGTTCGTCTCGACCGGGCCGAGATCGTTGATGGCGATCACTTCGATGTCGGTGCGCCCCGACTCGATGATCCCGCGCAGCACGTTGCGGCCGATGCGACCGAACCCGTTGATGGCAACTTTAACCGTCATATCCGTCTCCTCTGGCTGGCTGCCCGGCAGGGAGTTGCACGGGCAGGTCTTCCGTTAACGCTAACAAGCGCGTTCAGCGCCAAAGGTCAACGGGGTGCAGCCCGATGCTAGCGCCAGAAAGCGACATATTGAACGAGATCGGCAGTTTTTTTCGCCAGAAACAGCAGGATGCGGCCGTCATCGGCAAACACATCCGCCAAAATGAGCAAAATGAGGAGGGCCCCAAGCCAGAGCGCGATCCGATTGGTCATCTATCCCCTTCGCGCGCCCTTGTTTGGCGCGTCAGTGCACGAGTCGCCCCATCGCCCCGGCCACATCGGCCATGCGGCAGGAGAACCCCCATTCGTTATCGTACCAGGCCAGAACGCGGACAAGCTTGCCCACGACCTTGGTCTGGTCCGGCGCGAAGATAGAGGATTGCTGCGTATGGTTGAAGTCGATCGAGACCTTCGGCTCGGGGTCGTAGCCCAGCACCATACCCATGTAGCCGGCGGCGGCCTCGCGGACGATCTCGTTCACCTCGTCGCGGGTGACGGTCTTGCGCGCCTCGAAGGTCAGATCGACCGCGGAAACATTGGGGGTCGGGACGCGCAGCGCGGTGCCGTCGAGGCGGCCTTGCAATTCGGGCAGCACCTCGCCGAGGGCTTTCGCGGCGCCCGTGGAGGTCGGGATCATCGCCATTGCCGCGGCGCGGGCGCGGTAGAGATCCTTGTGGCGACGGTCGAGCGTGGGCTGATCGCCGGTATAGGAATGGATCGTCGTCATCACGCCCGATTCGATGCCGATCGTGTCGTTGAGCACCTTGGCGAGCGGCGCGAGGCAGTTCGTGGTGCAGGACCCGTTCGAGACGACGTGATGCGCGGGCGTCAGCTCGCGATGGTTCACGCCGTAGACCACGGTCTTGTCGACATCGGTCGCAGGGGCGGAGACCAGAACCCGCTTCGCGCCGCGGCCCAGATGGACGGCGGCCTTGTCGCGGGCGTTGAACTTGCCGGTGCATTCAAGGACGACATCGACGCCGTCCCAATCGAGTTCTTCCGGGTCATAGGTCGACATCACGTCGATCGGGCCGCGCCCGAGGTCGAGCGTGTTGCCCGCCACTTTCACCTGCCCGCCGAACCGGCCGTGGACGGAGTCGTATTTCAGGAGATGCGCATTGGTCTCGATCGGGCCGGTGGCGTTGATCTTGACGACCTGCACGTCATTGCGCGCGGCTTCCGCGATGTGCGCGAGCGTGCAGCGCCCGATGCGGCCGAAGCCATTGATCCCGATGGTGACGGTCATGATGATCTCTCCGAAGCGCGTGATTTCGGCGCTGGATACCATTGCATGCAATTCGGGAAAAGGTTTTGAAACAGTATGTTAGCGTAAACACGCGGTGTTTGCGATAACATTGCGGGGCAGGGTGCGGCTTTGGCGCGAAGAGTGGCGCCAAACGGGGCGCGGCGACAGAATCTTTCGCTCAATCGTCGTCCTCCGCGACGAGGAAGATCTCTCCCGCGGCTTCCATCTCGCGGATTGCGGCGACGACCGCGCTCATCGCCTCTTCGGCGTCTTTCTCTTTCACCTTTCCCAGATTCGCCATCTCGTCGCGCAAGCTTTGCGCCATGCGCTGGGACATGTTGGTGAGGATGAACTCCGCCGCGGGCTGCAACGGGCCGGTCGCCCCGGCAAGCGCGGCGGTCAGCTGCGCCTGGTCGACCACGCGCAGCACTTTCGGGATATCGCGTGTATCGATGCGGGCGGGGATATTGGCGAAGGTGAAGATCGCCTTCTTCACCTCGTCAGCGAAGGTCTTGTCCTCTTCCTCCAGCCCCTTGAGCACCGCGTCGCGGGTGGCCGAAGCCGAGTAGTTCAGGATCGCGCCCACCCGTTCCACCGGCCCTGAATCGAAGGCCTTGGGCGGGGCGGCATCCAGCTGCGCCGCGAGTGCCTGACCGATCCGCAGCACGGTTTCGGGCGCGACATTCCCGGTCAGCGAGACCGCATAGGCAATCCGCCGCGCTTTCTCACCCGGCAGCAGCCCAAGCAGTTCGGCAGATTTCGCGACCGACAACTTCGACAGCATCACCGCGCCCACTTCGACGCTTTCGCCTTCCAGCACCGGCAGAAGCACCTCGGCGGTGAGGCCCGCGATCCGCTGCCACGGATCGGCGCGCGAGGAGCCGGAGGCCAGCCTGCGCAACCGGTTCGAGGCCGAGGGCGAGAGCTGCCCGTCGAGCAGCGACAGCGCGCCTTCCAGCCCGCCGGGAAAAGCGATGCCGACAGCTTCCAATTCTTCGCAGAACTCTTCCACCACGCTAGCTATGGTAGCGCGGTCGACCAGACGCAGCTGTGCCACAGCCTCGGTCAGTTCGGTCTGATGATCGTCGCTCAGCTCCGTCAGCGGCAATTTCAGCCCTTCGGAGGCGAGCAGCCGCACGATGATCGCAGCTTTCTGGCGCCGCGTAAGCGGCCTTGGCCGGGCGGATTTGTCGCCAGCCGAGTCGGACCCGGCCATATGACCGAGCGCCATGGGCGCGATCGCATTCACCGCGAGAACCTCCGTGCTGGGCACCGGCCGCGCGGGCGGCCAATGCGGTTTCGCGGTCAGCTTTGCACGGAGGCCGTTAAGACGGGATTACCGTCTCAGCGGTTAGCTGGACTGCAGGACGCAGGCATTCGCGTCCTTGTCCCAGACCTGGCCCTGCGGGCAGGACATGGAAGCCTGATGGCCGCTAAAGCACTCGGCTGACGCGGCCAGAGGAGCGAGGATCAGCACGGCGGCTGCAAGGATGGTTCGGGTCATCTGCAATCTCCCTTTGCTAGATGCCCTAGGGTAAGCCCGAATCGCACGCGCCGCCTATAGTCGGCTGACATAGGCGGCGCGGAACGGGCTTGTTTCTCGATTATTCGCCGAAAACGCGGGCGAAAATCGTGTCGACATGCTTGGTATGGTAGCCCATGTCGAACTTCTCGTTGATGCCGTCGACGCCGAGAGCGGCCACGACATCCTTGTCGGCGAGCAGCTGTTCGCGGAAATCGACGCGCTCTTCCCAGACCTTGAGCGCGTTGCGCTGCACCATCGCATAGGCGTCTTCGCGCGACACGCCGGCTTGCGTCAGCGCCAGCAGAACGCGCTGGCTCATCACCAGACCGGGGAACTTGTTCATGTTCGCGAGCATGTTCTCGGGGTAGATGATCATCTTGTCGACGACGCCTGCCAGACGGTTCAGCGCGAAATCGAGCGTCACCGTCGCGTCGGGGCCGATGCCACGCTCGACCGAGCTGTGCGAGATGTCACGCTCGTGCCAGAGGGCCACGTTCTCCATAGCCGGGATCACGGTCATCCGTACGAGGCGGGCGAGCCCGGTGAGGTTCTCGGTCAGGACGGGGTTCTTCTTGTGCGGCATCGCCGACGAGCCTTTCTGGCCCATCGAGAAGAATTCGGCACCTTCGAGCACTTCGGTGCGCTGCATGTGGCGGATTTCGATCGCGACGTTCTCGATCGACGAGGCGATCACGCCGAGCGTCGCGAAGAACATCGCGTGACGGTCGCGCGGGATCACCTGCGTCGAGATCGGCTCCGGCTTGAGGCCGAGCATCTTGCAGACATGTTCTTCGACGCGCGGGTCGATATTGGCGAAGGTGCCGACGGCGCCCGAGATCGCGCCGGTCGCGACTTCTTCCTTGGCGGCCTGAAGGCGCGCCTTGTTGCGGTCCATCTCGGCGTAGAAGCGCGCGAAAGTCAGGCCCATCGTCGTGGGCTCGGCATGGATGCCGTGCGAGCGGCCCACGCGAACCGTGTCCTTATGCTCGTAGGCGCGCTTCTTCAGCGCCGCCAGAACCTTATCGAGATCGGTCAGCAGGATGTCGGCGGCGCGCACCAGCTGCACGTTGAGGCAGGTGTCGAGCACATCGGACGAGGTCATGCCCTGATGGACGAAACGGGCCTCTTCCGATCCAACATGTTCGGCCAGATGCGTCAGAAAGGCGATCACGTCATGCTTGGTGACGGCTTCGATCTCGTCGATGCGGTCGACGTCGAACTCGACATCCTTGGCCTTCCAGACGGCCTCGGCATTCTCTTTCGGGATCACGCCCAGCTCGGCCTGAGCGTCGCAGGCATGCGCCTCGATCTCGTACCAGATTTTGAACTTGGTTGCGGGTTCCCAGATGTCGACCATCTCTTTGCGGGCATAACGCGGGATCATCGGCGGCCTCTTGATTGCGTGTGGTTGCGCGCTTGTTAGACTGCACCTGCCTTTGGGGCAAGGGAGAGCCAATGCCGCAGCTGTCGGATTTCGAGGGGAACTGGGTGCTGACGCGCCAAATCCTGCATAGCGACGGCAATAAAGCCCGTTTTGACGGTCATGCCTGCTTCGCATCCGAAGGGGTCGGGCTGCATTATCGCGAGAGCGGCGAGCTGGTGATGCCGGGCGGTCAGAGCTTTCACGCCGAGCGCAGCTATTTCTGGCGGGCCGAGGGCGGGCAGATCGCCGTGGCCTTCGAGGATGGGCGCCCCTTTCACAGTTTCGATCCGCTGAGCCCGGCCGCGAGCCATTGGTGCGACCCCGACGATTACCGGGTGAGCTATGACTTCGACGCGTGGCCCCGCTGGCGGGCAATCTGGCGGGTGCAGGGACCGCGCAAGGATTACGAGATGATCTCGGACTATGTGCGCAGCGCGGGGCAGCCCTGACGCGGACGCTCTTGTCGCGGGCGGGAGCGCGCGGCAATCTGCGAGGATGAAAGACCTTGTCGCCACACCGATCCTGCAAAACCGCCTGAGCTTCGCGCCCTGGGCCGACCCGCGTACGCGGCGGCTGCCGGGTGTGATCCCGGTTTCATATGAGGATTGGCTGGAGGTCGACGACGCCTATGCCGCGCAGATGGGTTTGCGCGACCGGCTGATAGGGGAGGCGTGCGATCTGGTGCTGGGCCTGTCGGATCACGGACGACCTGCGGCGGAAGAGCTCTACGATCTGGTGCTGCCGATGCTTCCGGCGCTGGGATTTGCCTGCAGCGCGGAGACGGTCACGCGGCCCGATGGGGCGGTGGTCGCGCTGGATCGCACGGACCCGCTCGCCACGCTCGGGCGGCTGCTGCAATGCGATCTCTGCCTGATGGAAGCCGATGAGGCCGCGTTCGGTCATGCCGAGCATGTTCTGACCGGCGGCGTGCTGTGTTTTCCCTCGGGCTGGACGCTGCGCGAGAAATTCATGCGCCCGATGATGCGCATTCACGAACCGATTGAGATCTACACCGACGATCTCGGCAAACGGGTGCAGCGATTGCTCGATGGTGTGCGTGAGGGCAGGGGGCTGATGCGGGGGACTGCCTCGCGTTCGGCGGCACATCTGCATGATCCGCGCTCGGAATACGAATTCGCTCACGCGCCCGCCGACGCCCCTTATTTACGGGTGGAGCGGCAGTGCCTGTTCCGGCTGCCGCGCACGAACGCCGTGATCTTCTCGATCCACACCCAAGTGGTGCGGCCCGAAAGCCTGAGCCCGGATCAGGCGCAGGCCTTGGCCGAGCACCCGATCCGGCAGGCGGATTAAGCTTCCTGCATCAGCCGCCAGCGCGTCTCGGCCATATCCTGCGAGACCATGCCGGGGATCAGAAGCGCGTCGATCAGCCACCACAGCCCCGCGAGGCCAAGCGGGATGAAGCCGATCAGGATGGGCGACAGGAGCGTGCCGATCCCGGTCAGCGCCAGCATCACCACGCCGGAGAAGACGCGCCCCATATACATCCGGTGCACGCCAAGCATCGGCAGCATGAACCACAGCACATAGCCCAGAAGGGCGGACTTCTTCTCATTCGCGACGCGCTGCTCGATATAGAGGGCGCGGGCATCGTCTCGGGTCATGTTAATCTCCATAACATCTTCCCAGCCGATATGGGCAGTTGCGCCGCGGGATCAAGAGGGTCGCGGACAATCCGCCGTCTCGGCGGGTCTGCGCGGGCGTCCGGTTTCATAACCTTTTAACGAAAAGTGACCTTAGGGAAGTTTTGGCGCTAATCGCCTTATGCGCGAGTGCCGCGAGCCTGCGGATTTCCGCAGTTCGGAAAAAATGTGACATAAAAAACAACAAGATAAATAACAGTGATCAACGACTTGTGATTTTTTTTCGTGATCTCTTTATAGCCCCGAGCCGCAACAATTGTCGGCTTTCGTCACAATTATGGACGAATCAAAGATGAAAACCGGGTTAAAGAAAAGCGGGCTCGAAGGTTCGCACTCTGAGGTAGGGTAATAGGGGCGAAAATGTCGGATCTCTCGACCAATTTCGAGCTTGCAAGTGTAACGGGTGCCACCCAGGCGCGGTCGCGTATTCTGCGCTACGAGGGCATGGGCAAGCGTCTGTTCGACATTCTCGCCGTGCTCGCGATCCTTCCGGTTCTGCTGCCGCTGATCGCGCTTCTGGCGCTGGCGGTGCGCGCCGACGGTGGTCCTGCCTTCTATTCGCAGATCCGCGTCGGGCAGGGCGGCAAGCGCTTCCGCTGCTACAAGCTGCGCACCATGCATGTCGATGCCGAGGCGCAGCTCGTGCGTCTGTGCAACGAGAACCCCGCGCTCGCGCTGGAATGGTCGGTGAACCAGAAGCTCGACGACGATCCGCGCATCACCCGCATCGGCCGCTTCCTGCGACGCACCAGCCTCGACGAGCTGCCGCAGTTCTTCAACGTGCTGTTCGGGACGATGAGCCTCGTGGGGCCGCGCCCCTTCATGCTCGATCAGGAAGCCAGCTACAAAGGCGCGATGGGCCTGGCTTATTACAAGATGCGCCCCGGCATCACCGGGCTGTGGCAGGTCGCCGGGCGTTCGACCACCGCCTTCGTGGATCGCGTGCGCTTCGACGAACGCTATTATGCGCGGCTGTCGCTGCTGAACGATCTGTGGCTCTGCGTGATGACCGTCGCCGTGGTGCTGCGCCAGACGGGCAAGTAATTCCAACACCGGTTGCGAGAGAGAGACGGCTTGTAACCTGCCAACGGGCGCTCCCTTCGGGGGGCGCCCATCGTCTTTCAGCCTTCGACTTGCAGGAAGCGCAGCCCGCCCTTGTCGAGCCAGGCCGCGCTCAGGAGCCCGGTCTCATAGGCGCCGGTATCGACCGCGATGCGGCCCTGATCGGCGACCGGTTGTTCCACGACCCAATGACCGAAGGCGATCCAGACCCCGTCGCGCCGGGTCATCTGCCCGAACCGGGGATGGCCCCAGAGCAGCGCATCGCGGCTTTGGCGTTCCATCGGGTGATAGGGGTCGGCCCCGGCATGGGTCGCGGCGAAGCGACCCTCGCGCCACATCGCGGGGCGCGCATCGAGCCAAGCCAACAGGTCCGGCCCCAGCGCACGGGCGAGATCCATGCGCAGCGCGTCCAGCACCTCCGGATCCGTCTCGCGCGGATCGGGCGCCGCGATGCCGTAGCTCTGCAGCGTCTGCAATCCGCCCACGCGCAGCCAGCCGGCGGTGCGCGCATCGGGCGACAGCAGGAAGTCGAGCATCATCCGCTCGTGATTGCCCATCAGGCAGATCATCCGCGAGGGATTGGCAAGCTGCGCGGCATGAAGCGTCGCCAGCACCCGCGCCGAATTCGGGCCGCGGTCGATCATGTCGCCCAGCGTGATGATGCGGGCCTTTGCGCCTTCCGGTTCCTGCCCGATCCGCTCGAACATCTTGCCCAAGAGATCGGCGCGGCCGTGAAGGTCCCCGATCACGCAGATCGGCGCCTCCGGACGAGGCAGACCATTGGGTGCCGAGGAGGGAGCGGTCTCTGGTTTGAGACGGGAGAGTAGAGAGCGCAACATATGGGGAAATCCGGAGTTATGCGGGGTGGAAACCAACGCGTGGCTGCGACATAACCGTCGTAAGACGTGAGCGAAAGGGGCTCACATAAAAATGGGCGGCAAACCGCCCCCGTGGCAAGGGCGGGTCGTAAGGGGCATGGCGAGACGCATTCTGATCGTGGTGGAGAACCTGCCGGTGCCGCTGGATCGCAGGGTCTGGCTGGAGGCCACGACATTGCGCGCGGCGGGCTACGAGGTCTCGGTGATCTGTCCGATGGGGCGCGGCTGGGACGCGGCCTATGAAGAGATCGAGGGCATCCATATCTACCGCCACCCCGCACCGCCCGAAGCCCATTCCGGCGCGGTGGCTTATGCGCGCGAATATTGGCATGCGATCAAGGCGTGGTTCCGGTTGGCGAAACGGGTGAAGCGCGAGCGCGGCTTCGACGTGATCCAGGGCTGCAACCCGCCCGATCTGATCTGGCTTCTGGCCTGGCGCTATCGCCTTTCGGGTGTGCGCTACATGTTCGACCATCACGACGTCTGCCCGGAGCTGTTCGAGGCCAAGTTCGGCAAGAAGGGGCTCCTCTGGGGCGTGATGCGCATCTGGGAGCGGATCACCTTCGCCAGCGCCTCGGTGTCGATGGCCACGAACGAGAGCTTCCGCAAGATCGCGATCACCCGCGGCGGCATGGCACCCGAGGATGTCTTCGTCGTCCGCTCCGCCCCGCGCGTCGAGACCTTCCTGCCCGGGCCCGGCGATCCCGCCTATCGCAAGGGCGCGAAGACTGTGCTCGGCTATATCGGCGTGATCGGGCAGCAGGAGGGGATGGACCTGCTGGTTCAGGCGGTCGAGCATCTGGTGCGCAAGCTCGGCTACAGCGATCTGCATGTGGTGATCGTGGGCTTCGG
The DNA here is from genome assembly GCF_002020305.1 of Thioclava sp. F36-6. Classification (NCBI taxonomy): domain Bacteria; kingdom Pseudomonadati; phylum Pseudomonadota; class Alphaproteobacteria; order Rhodobacterales; family Paracoccaceae; genus Thioclava; species Thioclava sp. F36-6. The sequence continues at coordinate 1,189,215 of NZ_MPZX01000001.1, forward strand.
GCCCGAACTGCCGACCGTGGAGGCCGACGTCGCGGCCCGGGGCCTGAGCGAGTATTTCACCTTCACCGGCCCGCTCTACGGCAAGGATATGCTGGCGGCGATGAACGTGATCGATATTGGCGTGGCACCCGATCCGAAAAACGCGATGAACGACATCTCCACGATGAACAAGGTCATGGAATACATGACGCTCGAGAAGCCCTTGGTGCAGTTCGAACTGACCGAAGGGCGGGCCTCTGCGGGCGAGGCCGCGCTTTATGCCCGCGCCAATGATCCGAAGGACTTCGCCGCCCGGATCGCGGCGCTGATCGAGGCGCCCGAACGCGCGCGTTCGATGGGGCGGCTGGGCCGGGCGCGGGTGCTCGATGCGCTGTCCTGGGATTTCTCGGCCCGACAGCTCCTTGCGGCCTATGATCGGATATTCTCCAAGATGGGGAAATAAAGCCTGCAGATCGAGCGGAATTGTTTCTTATAAATAGTTCTTTTCGCTCAATTTTCGCCAAGATTCCAGTTGCGCGCCGCCCCATTTGCGCCACAAACTCAAGGGGCGGACAGCGAGATGGTTCGCCCTATATCGTTAAGCATTCAGCTTGGAACTTGTATGGCGCATTGGAGGACATCGGCGGTGGCGTTTACCGCACTGGTTGTGACCGGTGTCGCCAGCTCTGCCTTCGCGGGTGATCTGCGCGAAGCCACGCCTCATGCGACCGCTGATCTGTCAGGCCGTGCGCTCTACGATCCGGTGGCCCATGCGCTTGCGATCGGGCTGACGCCCGCGATGGCCGATGCGCGCGTGGATCGTGCGATCAAAGCCGTGGAAACCTGTCCGCTTGTGTTCGATACGCGCAACGCGATCCCGGGCTGCTGGGGTGGGACCGTCGCGCTGGGCTCGTAAGCCCGCTCAATCCGGAATCGAGGCGCTCAGCCGGGGCAGGGATTGCCCGATGAACCGCGTGAGCCGCCGGTCGGCAGCGCGCACTTCCTCGTCGCGGCGGATCGGCGTGACATAGCGCACCAGCGCGCCGTCGGTCCGCCCGCGCGTGATCCCGTCCACGATCACCGACAGCTTCGCGCGCCAGTCGCTCGTCATCGCGCGGCCGCGCCCGTCGAACCAGTAGTAGACCAGTTGCCGGTTGAGCCCCTTGGTGATGATCGCGCGGTTGACCTCGAAGGGCGCGCGGTCGGGCAGGGCGATGCGATGCGGGCGGAAGGCGCTGACCTCCCAGCCGCCGACCGGCAGGCAAACCTCGGGAGAATGGATGCCGTCGCCTTGGCTCTGATCGGCATACCAGGCGACAAACAGGTTCACCGGCGCGTCCTGAGCGGGATCGGTATAAACCGCGTTGAGATAATCGCTCGCTGCTAGGACTTGCTCGGTCGCTGGCTCCAGCGGGCGGCGCGTGCCCTGCCAGCCATCGATCTGCGTCGGGAAGGACGACAGCGGCGCGCGCTCCGGCGGGAGCGTCGTCATCTGCGGCAGGCCCGACCAGAGCGCCAGCGCGACCCCCGTCAGGATGACCGCCAGCCCCAGATCGCGCGACGGTGCGAGGTTGCGCAAGCGGCGCGCTTCCGGCGCGAAACGGCGATAATCGAGGTCGAGCGCCTCGGAGAGCGGTTTCGGCTCGGCCACCAGCCGCTGCAGCCCGATCGCGGTGAGGCTTAGGATCGCAATCGCCGCCCCGAAGATCACCCAGCCCTCGAAGACATGCAGGAAGCCCTCGGCCTGTTCGATCCCGTAGGCGTCGACAAGGATCGCGACCATGCCGATGCGCAGAGAATTCAGAAGCACCGTCAGCGGCGCGGCCATCGCGAAAAGCACCGCCTTATGCCAGAACGGTCCGCGATAGAGGATGCCGAACAGGTAGGAGAAGCTGAGGATCGGGAAGAGATAACGCAGCCCCGAACAGGCATCGGCCACCTGCAGCTTGTAGACGCCGAGGTCGATCACATTGCCGCTCAGATGCACGGGGATGTCGGCGGCGCGCACCAGCATCACGCCCAGCTCCGACGAGACGAGCTGCAGGGCGATGGTGAGCTTCCAGTAGAGGATCTGCGGCAGCGGCAGCATGAAGATCAGATGCAGCACCGGCTTCCAATGGCGTTTGCCCGCCTGCCAGCCCATGCTCAAGAGCACCGCGCCCATCATCCAGACGATCAGCGCATAGGTCACGAGATCGGCGATCTGTGCGCGGCTGCCGAAAACGGCGAGGGCGAGCGCCACTGCGATCACCGCGACGCCTTGCCAGCGCTGCGGGCGGGCCTCCAGCGTGAGCGGTGCGTGATGCAATTCGCGCGCGAAAAGATAAAGTGAAATCAGCGGGATCAGCGGCCCGTGGCTGTATTCCGGCGTGGACCATGCGGCCCCGAGGCTCGCGAGCCCCAGCGCGAAGAACGGATAGGAAAGGACGGCCAGCGTCAGCAGGCCGAGCGTGCCCCATGGCAGGGCACGCACCTCGCGCAGAGGGGGGCTCGTGGTGATCATCTCGACTGCTCGCTCATAGGCCGTCTGACGCGGCGCTTAACATGAGCTTACCCTGCGAGAGCTTTGATCCAAAGACAAAATCAGCGCTGGGCCGGGGCCGGGCGCGGGGTGTTGCCCGACGAGCCCTCTCCGGTCAGCGCCGCAAGCTGCGCCTGCGCGCCTTGCATCGCGGGCGGCAAAGGCTCACCGGCCAGACGTAGCGCATTGCGCAGGGCGGCTTCGGCCAGATCGTTTTCTTCCAGCGCGATCAGCACGGCGGCGTAGTGATATTGCGCGAGTGCGTTCTCCGGCAATCCGGCGGCGGCAGCGGCGAGAAGGGGGCGCGCCGCCCCGTAATTGCCCAGCCGGTATTCCGCCCAGCCATAGGTGTCCTTGAAGGCGGGTTCGGGCCGCTCTCGGAAGCGTTTCGCGATCTGCGCCGCGCGCTCGAGGCTGGGCCGATCGTCGCGATGGGTGCTCAGCAGGCTCGCGAGGTTATTCGCTACGATCAGATCGCCGCTGTCGCGGGTGTAGAGATCGTCATAGGTCGCGATCGCCGCGTCGAACCGGCCCGATTTCTCCTCCGAGCGCGCCCGGTAGAGCAGCAGCAGCGGATCGGCCTGCGGTGCCTTTTCCAGCGCGGTCTGGATCACCGCAAGCGCAACGCCCTCGCGCCCTTGGGCCGCAAGCAGGCGATAGAGCTGGCGGGCCGGGCGCGGATCGGCCGGGTCTTCGTACATCAGAGTGCGCAGCCCGGTCTCGGCCCGATCGGTGTCGCCCTGAATCGCACAAAGGTTGGCCTCCAGCAGCCGCAGGCCGCGATTGTCGGGCTGCTGGGTCAGTTGCGCCTCAAGATAGGCGCGCGCCTCGCCGCCCCGTCCGGAGGCCAATTGCGCCTGCACCACGGCCGAGACCGCCGCCGCCGAGACCGCAGGGGCCGTGGTGACGCCGTCTTCGCCGGTCGCGGGCATCTGCACCAGGGTTTTCAGGGTCTCGATCGCGCTCTCGCTGCGGCCGCGCCCCATCAGGATCGCGGCGCGGATCGACTGCGCCAGCGCCTCCGTGCCCGGGGCCGACGATGTGTCGAGCCGGTCGGCAATGCGATGGGCGAGCATCCAGTCGCGATCGGCCAGCGCCAGATCGGCCTGCCGCTTGAGCAGCCCGGGGCTGTTGGGCGTGACCGCCACGGCCTCGGCCAGAACCGTCCGCGCGGCGCTGGCGCGGTCATGCGCGAAGAGGAAATCGACATAGCGGATCGCCTCGGGCGCGGCGCGCCCCGCCGCATCATAGGCCTGGCTGAAGCGGCCCATCGCCAGATCGGGCGCACCCTCGCGCAGGTCGGCCTCGCCCAGCAGGGTCAGGGTCTGCGGGTTTTCGGGGGCCTGCTGCAGCGCGCTGCGCAGATCGGTGATCGCCAGATCGAGGCGATCCTCCTCGAACCGCCACGCCGCGCGCTGCTGCAGGGCAGGGACGTTGGTCGGATCGGTCTTCAGGATGGCCGCGATCTCGGTTTTCGCCTTATCGCGCTGCCCGTCATGGTCGAGCATCCGGGCGTAAGCGCTGCGCAGCTGGCGCATTTCCTCGCTGTCCGGTTGGCTTTCGATCAGCGCCTGCATCCGCGTCAAAGCGGCCGCCCGGTCTCCGGCCTGAAAATCCAGATCGGCCCGCATCGCGGTAAAGATCGCCTCATTCGACTGGCCCTTCGACTGCGTGATGAGCGAGTCGAGTTCGGCCCGCGCGGCCTCGGCGCCTTTCGCGCGGGCCAGAAAGCGCACGAGTTCCAGATAGCCGCCCGTCTGCTGGTCTCGATCTGTCGCGAGCTTGCGTAGGAAGCGCGCCGCCCCCGCCGGATCGTCGCGCAGCACATACCACGCGATGAGCGCCGTGCGCGTTTTCGGGTCTTCGGGGAACAGCCCCTGCATCCCTTCGAGCTGCGCGCCGATCTCCGCGTTCGCGCCGCGCTTCGAGATCAGTTCCAGCTTGAGAACCTGCAGCCGGTATTGCGCAGGATCGCGGGTCAGCGCCGCATCGAGCGCGGCCAGCGTCGCGGCGTCGTCGCCTTGGGCGTTGCGCGCGTCGATCAGCACATGCCAGCCGGTCAGGATCTCGGGATGCGCCGCGGTCAGCGCCTTGGCCTGCGCCGCGATTTCGGACTGGCGGCCCGTGTCGCGCGACAGGCTGGCCTCTCGCAGGTCGAGCGCCAACTGCACCGCCTGCGCGCCGGGATCGTCGGGCGCGAGTTCCTGCACCGCGTCGACCTGCTTTTGCGCGCGCGGCAGGTTGCCCGTGCGCAGCGAAAGCTCCGCAAGGATGCGATGCACCTCGACCGTCTCGGGATACTGTTCGAGCAGACGCAGATATTGGCTGAAGGCTTCCTGCAGACGTCCCTGCGCCAGCAGCAGATCGGCATAGGCGCGCCGTGCGGCCTTATGGGTGCCGTCATATTCGAAGACGTTGCGCAGCTCGACCATCGCGCGGACGGGATCGCCCTCGGCCAGAAGGGTCTGGGCCGATTGGTAATGGGCTTCGGCCTTGTCTGCGTCACTCTTGCAGCCGCTCAATGCGAGTGCCGCGCAAAGCGCGAAAAAGCTCGCGCGCGCATACTGGTATCGGGGCATCTGTCTTGCCTGCTCTGCTACTGCGCTCTGACTGGCGCTTGGCAGTAAGGCTAGCTGCTCCGACGTCATCTATAAAGAGATTTGAACAGCGCCCCCCTGTCTAAATAGCCAGTTTTCCTAGGAATAGACGCGTTTTTGCGACAGTTTCGCCTCAGCCACTCGCGAATTGCTCACGAATTCTTGCGTAAGGTGGGGAGATGCAGCTTACTGGCGCAAACAAATCCCAGAGGCCAAAGGCCCGGTACAGGCATGAACGAAATCTACACCGAATTCTTCGGGTTGGCAGAGCGTCCCTTTTCGTTGCTGCCCGATCCCGATTTCCTGTTCTGGTCTCCAGAGCACAAGCACGCGGCGACGATGCTCGAATACGGGCTGTTCTCGCGCGCGCCGATCACGCTGATCACTGGCGAGGTGGGGGCGGGCAAGACGACGCTGCTGCGTCACCTGATGGCGACGATTTCCGAGGATGTGACCATCGCGCTCGTGTCGAACGCGCGCGGCTCGCGCGATGACGTGATCCGTTGGATCATGCTCTCGCTCGGCCAGCGGGTGGAGGCGGGCGAGGATTACGTCCTGATCTATGACCGCTTCCAGCAGCTTCTGATCCAGGAATATGCTGCCGGGCGGCGCGTGGTGGTGGTGATCGACGAAGCGCAGAACCTCGATACGGGCGTGCTCGAAGAGCTGCGCATGATCACCAATATAAACGCCGACAAGGACGAGCTGGTGCAGCTGATCCTGATGGGGCAGCCGGAACTGCGCGACCTGATCGCACGGCCAGAGCTGCGCCAGTTCGCGCAGCGTGTGTCTTCCGGCTTCCATCTCGGGCCGATGCCCGCCGATTGCGCGCAGCCCTATATCGCCCATCGCCTTCAGGTCGCGGGGGCGACGCGCGAGATCTTCACCCCCGAAGCCGCGCAGAAACTGCACGCCCATTGCGGTGGCCTTCCGCGGCTGATGAACCAGCTGGCCGATCTGGGGATGGTCTACGCCTATTCGGCGCGTGCGGAGATCGTCACCGGCGAGATCATCGACAGGGTGATCGAGGACAACGTCTTCTATCTGCCGGTCGAGACCCAGCGCGCCAAGCCGCGCGTGATCGCCCCCGCGCCAACCGCTGCAGCATCCGCTGAGGCCGCGCCCGCCTTCCTCCACAGGGGAGGGCGCTGATGCGGGAGCTCCGCTTCTACGCTGCTTTGTTCGCTCGGCGGATCCACTGGCTTTTGCTGGCGGTGTTGCTGGGCGCGCTTGTCGGTCTGGCGGCGGGGCGGATGATCACGCCGATCTACGAGGCCAAGGCGCTTCTTGTGGTCGAAGGGGACCGCATCCCGGACGGCCTCGCGGCCTCGACCGTGCGCACCGACACCAATGCCAAGCTGCAGGTGATCCGCAAGCGGGTTCTCTCGCGCGAAAGCCTGCTCGACATGGCGCGGCGTATGGCACTGTTTCCCGACCTGCGCACCGAGTCCGGCGCGCGCAATGCCGATGCGGTTTTCGAGGCGCTGCAGAACTCGGTCGAGATCGAGATCTCCGAGCAGAGCAAGTCGCGCTCCGCCCCGAAAGACGCGACCTTCATGACGGTGTCCTTCCGCGCCGGGGCCCCGGCGCGCGCCGCGCGGGTCGCGAACGAACTGGTGACGCGTATCCTCAAGGAAGACAGCGACATCCGCACCAAGGCCGCCCGCGATACGCTTGATTTCTTCTCGCGCGAGGTGGATCGGCTGGAAGGCGAACTGGCGAAATCCTCCAGCGCGATGTTGCAGTTCAGGCAGGAGAACGGCGACGCGCTGCCCGAGGAATTGCCGCTGCTGCGCGACCGTCTCGCCGCTGTGCAGGCGGGTGCGGAGAGCCGTCTTGCGCATGTGAACGAGACCGAGACGGAGATCGACCGGCTGGTGCGGCTGCGTGAAGCGGCGGGGCGTGTGGTAGACCGCGACGCGATCTATCCGCCCTCCGCGCGCGAACTGTCCCGGCTCGAGGCGCAGCGAGACGCGCTCAAACCGCTACTGCCCGCCGATGACGCCCGCCTCGCGGCGCTGGGCGCGCAGATTCAGGAATTGGCGCAGCAGGTGGCGCTGCCGCTGCCGAAAGCCAACTCCGCCTTCGAGGGCCGTCTGCGCGAATTGACCGATACGCTTTTCGTGGCGCAAGCCGCCGGGGATGCCGCCGATCTGAAAATCGCGCAACTCCGCGAGGCGATTGCGAAAGTGCCCGCCAACGCATCGGCGCTCGAGGCGCTGCGCCGCGATCACGACAATCTCGCCGATCAATACGACAGCGCCGTGAAAGCGCGCGCCGTGGCCGAGACGGGCGATACGATCGAGTCGCTGGCCAAGGGCGAGAAGCTGACCGTGATCGATCAGGCGGTCGCGCCGGGAGAGCCGGTAAAGCCCAATCGCAAGACGCTCGCGCTGGCAGGCGTCGGGGTGGGGCTGTTGCTTGGTCTCGTGGCGATTGCGCTGCGCGAATTGCTCAGCACCGGCATCCGTCGCCCCGAGGACCTGCAGCGCCATCTGGGGATCTCGGCCTTCGCGACGCTGCCCTATCTGAGCACGCCCGAAGACGCGCGCCGCCGTCGCCGCAAGGTGCTGGTCTCCGGCTCGATGGTCGGTGCGGCTTTCGTTGCGGTCGTGGTGCTGTTCGGCGCGTTCTACATGCCGCTCGACCGGCTGTTCTGAGGCAAGGAGGCGAGAGATGGCGGAGAGATTGCGAGACGCGATTGCCAAGGCCCGCGCTGCCCGCACGGGCCGTGCGACCTCCGAGCCTTCGGTCCGGGCGCAGGTCGCCCCCGGCAGCGACGGTATCACGGCGGGCGCGTGGCAGGCTCTGACGCCGATCGCCCCGAATTTAGGGCGGCTGCGCGGCAAGCGCATCGTCAGCCCCGATAGCAGCGCCGAGAGCGCCCCGATCGACCTCATGCGCACCAAGATCGTGCAGCAGATGCGCGCCAATGGCTGGCGGCGGCTGGCGATCACCTCGCCCTCCGCGGGCTGCGGGAAATCGACCGTCGCGCTCAATCTCGCGCTGAGCCTTGCGCGACAGCAAGAGCGTCACACGCTGCTGATAGAGGCCGATTTCCGCAAACCCTCGCTGTTGAAGCTGCTCGACGCGCCGCGCGGCCCGCAGATCTCCGAAGTGCTCGCAGGCACGGCCGAGTTTGCCGATCACGCGTTGCGGCTGGGCGGCAACCTCGCCATTGGAGCGAATAGCAAGCCGGTGGAGACCCCGGCCGAGTTGATCCAGTCGCGCCGCGCCGCGGAGGCGCTGGAGCGGATCGAGACGATCTACGCCCCCGACCTGATGATCTTCGACACCGCGCCGGTGCTGGTCAGCGACGATACGCTCTCGCTCGCCGCCCATGTCGATTGCGTGCTGATGATCGCCGCGACCGAAGAGACCACGATTCAGGAAATCGATATCTGCGAGCGCGAGCTGGCCGAACGCACCAATGTGATGGGCGTCGTGGTCAACAAATTCCGCTTCGCCGCCCCCGAATACGGCTATGCCTATGGCTACGGCTACGGGGCTGCGACGGAGGAGGACTGAGCGGCCGACCGCTTTGCCTTCGGTCACGCCCGTGCCATATAGCTTCGGTAAGCGCGCGGCCCCCGCCTGCGGGGGCTCTGACCGCGCCAAACCCTGCTGACGAAAGGCCGCCATGACCCGCATCATCTCTTCGCTGTCCGAGATTTCCGCCCCCTATGACGCGCTGTTTTGCGACCTCTGGGGCTGTCTGCATAACGGGGTTAAGGCGTTTCCCGCGGCCGTCGAGGCGCTGCAGGCCTATCGTGCGAAGGGCGGCAAGGTCGTGCTTCTGACCAATGCTCCGCGGCCCGCGAAATTCGTGATGGAGTCGCTCGACAAGCTGGGCTGCCCGCGCGACGCCTATGACCTCGTCGTCTCCTCCGGCGATGCCGCGCAGGATGCGATGTTTGCGGGCGCCGTGGGCAAGAAGGTCTGGCATCTGGGCCCGTCCAAGGATGACGGGTTCTTCGCCGAAGTGCCGGAAGAATGGCAGGGGCAGGCCGAGATCACCCGTGTCGATTTCGACGAGGCCGAGGGCATCGTCTGCACCGGCCCCTTCGACGAGGTGAACGAAGTCCCCGAGGATTACCGCCCGAAGTTCCTGCTCGCGAAGATGCGCGAGCTGCCGATGCTTTGCGCGAACCCCGATATCGTCGTCGATCTGGGCGACAAGCGCATCTACTGCGCCGGCGCGCTGGCTGCGCTTTATGAGGAAATGGGCGGGGAGGCGATGTATTTCGGCAAGCCCCATCCGCCGATCTACGATCTCGCGCGGCGCAAGCTGAGCCGTCTGGGCGGCGCGGAGGATGCGCGCATCCTCGCCATCGGCGACGGGATCAATACCGATGTGGCCGGCGCTGCGGGGGAGGGGATCGATTGCCTCTTCATCTCCAGCGGGCTGGCGCATGACCAGTTCGGGGCCGATCCGCAGAACCCCAATCCCGAATTGCTGCGCACCTGGCTGGAGGCGCGCCAGCGCGACCCGCTCTACACGATGGGTCAGCTGACCTGAGCGGAGCGTAAAATCCATGCGGTAACTTTGTTGCGCCTTTTGTCGCGGTAGGGTAAAAAAGTTGCGCAGGCATCTTGCCTGTGCTCTGCCGCATGTGCTATGCCGCAGTGCAACATGAACTTCCGGCTGGGACCTATGGATATGCTCGACAACCTGCCCCGTGGCACGATCTGCATCGAAGATCTGGAAATCGGCATGGTGCGCTACCTCCGCAAGGAGGTCACCGACCGCGACATCGAGATGTTCGCGGAGGTCTCCACCGACCATAACCCGGTCCATCTGGACGATGCCTATGCGCAAGACACCATTTTCGAGGGTCGAATCGCGCATGGCATGCTGACCGCGGGCCTGATCTCGGCGGTGATCGGCGAGCAGCTTCCCGGTCATGGCACGGTCTATCTGGGCCAGTCGCTGAAATTCATGGCCCCCGTGCGTCCCGGCGATGTGGTCTATGCCGAGGTGAAGGTGACGGCGATCGACCATTCGCGTCGCCGTGTCACGCTTGAAACCCACTGCGCGGTGGGCGATACGGTGGTCGTGAAAGGCGAGGCGCTGGTTCTGGCGCCCTCGCGCAAGTTCGACTGACCCGGCGACCTCGCCGGAGGGCGGGGTGGATGAAACGCTTGACCACTTGGAAATCGCTGGAGAAATCCGCGCGCGGGGCCTCCGTCGCGATGGGCAATTTCGACGGCATCCATCTCGGCCATCAATCGGTGATCGATCAGGCGCGCGGGAAAGATGCGCCGCTGGGCGTCATCACCTTCGAGCCGCATCCCCGCGAATTCTTCGCAGCCCGGGCAGGCAAGACCCTGCCGCCGTTCCGGCTGATGAACCCCGAGGCGCGGGCCAACCGGCTCGCCAAGCTCGGGGTCGAGCGGCTCTATGAGCTGCCCTTCAACGAAGAGCTGGCCGATATGAGCGCCGACGCTTTCGCGCGCGAAGTGCTCGCCGAAGGTCTGGGCGTGACCCACGTCGCCGTGGGCGGTGATTTCCGCTTCGGTAAGGGGCGCGAGGGCGACACGGCCATGCTGACGGAGCTCGGCGCGAAATACGGCTTCGAGGTCACCGTCGCACCGCTTCTGCATGTCGAGGGGGTGGAGGCGTCCTCGACCGCGATCCGCACCGCATTGGCCGAAGGCCGCCCCGAAGATGCCGCCGCTATGCTGGGCCACCTGCACCGGATCGAGGGCGCGGTGCTGCATGGCGACAAGCGCGGCCGCGATCTGGGCTATCCGACCGCGAATATGTCGATGGCCGGGCTGCATCTGCCCAAGCTCGGCGTCTATGCGGTAAAGTTCGACGTGCTGACCGGGCCGCATAAGGGCAGCTATACCGGGGCGGCGAGCCTCGGCGTGCGCCCGATGTTCGGCGAGAACACCCCGAACCTCGAAACCTTCGTCTTCGATTTCAAAGGCGATCTCTACGACGAGCATGTCTCGGTCGCGCTGGTCGAATTCCTGCGCCCCGAGATGAAGTTCGACGGGGTGGAGGCGCTGGTCGCGCAGATGGATGCCGATTGCGCCCGCGCGCGGGAGATACTGGCCGAGCGCTGAGGGCCGAACGCCGAATTCAGCTCCCGCCCGGGCGACCAGCCCGGGCAGCGCCCGACCTCCCCCCGGGAGGGCGCTTTTGTGCCCGCCACGCGCGCATCGAGGTCGCTCGGCAACGAGACCATAAACCGCAGACCACCGAACGCGCGAACGCCCACCCGAGGTCGGGCGCAGCCCGTCCCGCCATGTCCAAATCGCAGATCCGCTCACGATCCGCCGATCTGCCCTTTCCATTTCCCCGCCGCTGCCCCATTTTCCGCGCCATGACCAAACTGCGCCCCGAGTTCTGGAAACTGCCGCTGAAAAAGCTCACCGCCCCCGAATGGGAGGCGCTGTGCGATGGCTGCGGCAAATGCTGCCTGAACAAGCTCGAATACGAGGATACGGGCGAGGTCGTCTTCACCCGCGTCGCCTGCAGGCTTCTCGATGGCGAGAGCTGCAGCTGCACGCAATATGACATTCGCCACCAGTTCGTCCCAGAATGCGTCACGCTCAGCCCGAAGACGATCCACAAGATCGCCTATTGGATGCCTGCGACCTGCGCCTATCGGCTGCGCTTCGAAGACAAGCCGCTCCACGACTGGCACTACCTGATCTCGGGCTCGCGCGAGACGGTCCACGAGGCCGGGGAAAGCGTGCGCGGCTGGACCGTGCCCGAATTCGAAGTGCCCGAAGACGAGTGGGACGAATACACGATCGAGGATCTCTCATGAATTTTGCCTCCGACAACACGTCCGGTGCCCATCCCGCCATTCTCGAGGGCCTGATGGCCGCGAATGAGGGGCATGTGCATTCCTATGGCGACGACCCGATCACCGAAGGCGTGCAGGCGAAGATCCGCGAGATTTTCGAGGCCCCCGAGGCGCGCGTCTATCTCGTCGCGACCGGGACGGCGGCCAATGCGCTCTCCTGCGCAGTGCTGACCCAGCCCTGGGGCGCGATCTTCTGCCATCGCAACGCCCATATCGAGGAAGACGAATGCGGCGCGCCAGAATTCTACACCGGCGGCTCGAAGCTGGTTCTGGTCGACGGGCCGGATGCCAAGATGGACCCCGACGCGCTCGCGCGCACCATCGCCCATACCGGGCGGGGTGGCATCCATAACGTGCAGCGCGGCATGGTCTCGATCACGAACTCGACCGAGGCAGGCGCGGTCTATTCGCCCGAGGACGTGAAAGCGCTGAGCGATGTCGCCCGCCGCTTCCATCTGCCCGTGCATATGGACGGCGCGCGCTTCGCCAATGCGCTGGTGTCCGCGGGCTGCACCCCGGCGGAGATGACGTGGAAGGCGGGCGTCGACGTGCTCAGCTTCGGCGGCACGAAGAACGGCTGCATGGGCGTCGAGGCGGTGGTGATCTTCGATCCCAAACGCGCCTGGGAATTCGAGCTGCGCCGCAAGCGCGGCGGCCATCTCTTCTCGAAACACCGCTTCCTGGGGGCTCAGATGCAGGCCTACCTGGCCGATGATCTGTGGTTGAAGACCGCGCGCCATGCCAATGAAATGGCACGCAAACTCTCGGAAGGCATCGGCCAGATCGAGGGCGCGAAACTGATCCACCCGACGCAGGCCAACGCGGTCTTCGCCGCCCTGCCGCGCGGGGCGCATAAGCGTGCGAATGCAGCGGGGGCCTATTACTACCTCTGGCCGTTCGACCAGTCGCTGGAAGGGCCCGAGGACGAGCTTCTGGCCGCGCGACTGGTCTGTTCCTGGGCCACGACGCCCGAGGAAATCGACGCCTTCCTCGGTCATCTGGCGTAATCAGCGCCGAGGATCAGCGCCGCCCGGGCAGGTCGCGAAACGCGATTTTCTCGGGCGGGCCGTCCCATTCCGGATGCTCTTTCTGCGCGGCTCTCAAGGCCGCGCGGAACCTGCGGATCGCACCAAGGCCCGGAATGCGCGGGATATGCGCCAGTTCCCAGTGAATGCCGTTGATCGGATCGTCGAAGAACACCGCGTAATAGCCCGGCGCATAAACGGGATATTCCTGCGGGGCCTCCGTCACCGACAGCCCGCGAGGGATCAAGAAATTGCGGTGAAACGCATCCACCTCGGCGCGTGACTTCGCCCAGAGCGCAATGTGATGGATGCCCACGGCGCGCGCCTCGTGGTCCAGTTTCTCGCCCGAGCGCGCAGGCTGAATGCCGATATAGGAATGCGGCATCGGGAAGCGCGCCATGTAATAGGTCGAGCGATAGCCGATATCGAGCGTCCAGAAGCTCTTATATCCAAGCCATCCGAACATCGCATCGTAGAGGGCGATCGACTTGTCATAGTCGAGCACTGAAAATTCGACGTGATTGACCCCGCGCCAGCGCATGAGCGGCCTCCTCCTGTTTGACTTTACCCTAGAGGGGGCGCGCGACGGTGCAATGACGTCTCACGCAGACGGGATCGGGTAGGGCGGGTGCCACGGTTGCGCAGGGCCCGCCTGCCGCACTGTTGTGGACGAGACCTCGAAGAGCACCAGATGGCTCAGATCGGGGCGTGAGCGCGAGGCGTAGAGCAGCCCCTGCACGCCACCTTCGCGCGCCCGATCTGAGAAGCGCCAAGTGGGCGAGGGCGCGCCGCTCGCTCTCCCATCCTGCCAGACCACAGACGCCGCCGCCTGATCGGGCGTGCCACGCAGGTCGTCCATCGCCTCTGTCATGATCTCCAGCGGCACGATCATCCGCGGCGGGTCACCGGCCTGCACATAGCGCCGGAGCGCCACGGCAGCCCCTTCGGCACTCAGTGAGGCATAGAGCGCCACCTGTCCGGAATAATGAAACCGGCCCTCCGGATGGCGGGCCGGTTCGCAAGCCTCCTCGGCACGGTCGGCTGAGAGGATCCGCCAGACCGTGCCGTGGAAGGGGATCACTCAGCTTCGCCCTGCTCGGCGAGGAACTTCTCGGCGTCGAGCGCGGCCATGCAGCCCATGCCGGCGGAGGTGACCGCCTGACGATAGGTGTGATCGGTCAGATCGCCCGCCGCGAAAATGCCCGGCTGCGAGGTGCGGGTCGAACCCGGCTCCACCCAGACATAGCCGCCCGATTGCATCTTCAGGCTGTCCTTCACGAGTTCGGACGAGGGCGCGTGCCCGATCGCCACGAAGAACCCGTCGCAGGGGATGACCTTCTCGGACCCGTCGGCGGTGGATTTCACCCGCACACCGGTCACGCCGAGCGGATTTTCGTCGCCGAGGATTTCCTCGACCGTGTGATTCCACTCCACTTCGATCTTGGGGTTCTTGAACAGGCGATCCTGCAGGATCTTCTCCGAGCGCAGCGTGTCGCGGCGGTGGATCAGTGTCACCTTGGAGGCGAAATTGGTCAGAAACAGCGCCTCTTCCACGGCGGTGTTGCCGCCGCCGATCACCACGACTTCCTTGCCGCGATAGAAGAACCCGTCACAGGTCGCGCAGGCCGAGACGCCGAAGCCCTTGAACTTCTCTTCCGAGGGGAGCCCCAGCCATTTCGCCTGCGCCCCGGTGGCGAGGATCACCGCCGCGGCCTCGTAGGTCGTGCCCGAATCGCCTTTCGCGACGAATGGGCGCTTCGAAGTGTCGAGCTCGGTGATCATGTCCATGATGATCTCGGTGCCCATCGCGCGGGCATGCTCTTCCATCTTCACCATCAGGTCGGGGCCCTGAATCTCGCTCTCGCCGGGCCAGTTCTCGACCTCGGTGGTGATGGTCAGCTGGCCGCCCGGCTGCATGCCTTGCACCAGAACCGGCTCGAGCATCGCACGCGACGCGTAGACCGCCGCCGTGTAGCCCGCAGGGCCGGAGCCGATGATCAGAACCTTGGTTTTCTTCGTCTCGGACATGCCTGCCTCCTTGGAATTCTGCCCGACGGATATAGTCGGAGCGAGGCCCGCCGAAAAGCCCCCGCTTTCCGCGACAAATAGCACTTGCGGAGCAGTCCGCGAAATATTATTGCGCATCCTCTCTTCCAGCGGTAAGTTCTGCCGCAACCCACGAAGGATTATTTCAACATGCCCACCTCCCGGCTCGACGACATCGACCGCAAAATCCTTGCCGAACTGCAGGCGGACGGGCGGATGACGAATGTCGAACTGGCCAAGCGTGTGGGCATTTCGGCCCCGCCCTGCCTGCGCCGTGTGCGCACGCTCGAGGAGGCGGGCTACATCCGCGGCTACCATGCTGACGTGAACCCGCGCGAGCTGGGTTTCGAAGTGCAGGTCTTCGCGATGGTGCGCCTGCACAGCCAGGCCGAAGCGGATCTGTCGAACTTCGAGTCGCGCTGTCGCGAATGGCCGCTCGTACGCGAGTGCCACATGCTCAATGGCGAGATCGATTTCGTGCTGAAATGCGTGGCGCCGGACCTATCGAGCTTCCAGAGCTTCCTGACCGGCCAACTCACTGCTGCCGAGAACGTGGCCAGCGTGAAGACCTCGCTGGTGATCCGCTGCGCCAAGGACGAACCGGGCGTGCCCTTCGACGTGCTCGAAGAGCGCATCGCCAAGCTGGCCTGAGCCTTACCCTGAATTGAGACGTTGTCGGAGGGGCGCTGCCCCTCCCTTCGCTGTCGCGAATTCCCACCCCGGGATATTTTCGCCAAGCCGAAGGGGCGCGCGGCGCCCCCTTTAGCGGGTCTCTTTCGGGCGCAGCACCAGCCAGATCAGCGCGGCGCCCGCCAGCGTCAGGAAGGGGATCATCGCGAGATTGACCGCCTGCCAGCCCGCTTGTGCATTGCCGCTCTGGGTGCAGTTCATCAGCCCGCCCGAGGCGAGCGAGGCGAGGAAGACGCCACCGAAGACCACGAAATCGTTCATCCCCTGCACATGGCCGCGCTCTTCGGGGCTATGGGCGGAGGCGAGCATCGAGGTCGCGCCGATGAAGCCGAAGTTCCAGCCGAGACCGAGAAGGATGAGCGTGGCATAAAACTGTGCGAGATCGACGCCGCTCAGCGCCATTGCACCCGCCGCGGCCAGAATGACGAGCCCGGTGCCCACGATGACTTCTTTGCCGAAGCGCGCGATCAGGTGGCCGGTGAAGAAGCTCGGCAAATACATCGCCAGCACGTGAGCCGAGACGATATTGGCCGCGTCTGCCTGCTCGAACCCGCAGCCCACGACCGCAAGCGGCGTCGAGGTCATCACGAGGTTCATCAGCGCATAGGAGACCATGGCGCAGATCATCGCCACGAGGATCACCGGGTCTTTCAGCAGCTCGCGCCGGGTGCGGCCCTCGTGATGTTCGTGCTTCTTGCGCCGCCCCGGAGCCGGGATGTCGAGGAAGGAGAACAGGATCGGCCCGAGCGCATTGATCCCGATGATCGCGAGGTACGTCGCCATGAATGGCACGACCATCGCCTCGCTCGTGAGTTTCACCAGCTGTGGGCCGATGATCGCGGCCACAAGCCCGCCCGCCATCACATAGGAGATCGCCTTGGGCTGGAACTCCGTGCTGGCGGTATCGGTCGCCGCGAACCGGTAAAACCCCTGCGCCGACATATAGGTGCCGGTGAAGAACGACCCCAGCATGAACAGCGCAAATGACCCATGATAGAGCGCATAGGCCGCGGTCGCCGCCCCCAGCGCCCCCATCGCATTGGCGAGGATGAAGCCCGCGCGGCGGCCTTTCGCGGCCATGAATTCCGACATCGGCTGCGCCGAGAGGACCGAGCCCAGAATGATCAGCGACAGGGGCAGCGTCGCGAGGCAGGGATTGGGCGAGAGCATCTGGCCCGCAAGACCGCCCACCGTGAAGATCATCGGCATCTGCGCGCCCAGAAGCGCCTGGGCCAGAACCAGCACGATCGTATTGCGCTTTTCGCGAGAGGCGGGAGGGGCGGTCATGTCACTCATGACAGCTTGCTAGCGTGGCGATTGGGGGCTGGCAAGCGGGCGCGGCATGAGGCAGGGTGTCGCGCATGGTTGGACGTATCATTACCTGCGAAGACGATATCGCCGAGGGCACCGAATTTCTCTGCCGCACAGAGCCGCGTTTTGCCGAGGTTTGCGCGCTGACGGGGCCGTGGCCTCTACGCCGCCGCGAGGACGGGTTCGAGGCGCTGCGCGACGCGATCATCGGCCAGCAGGTTTCGGTCGCGGCCGCCAATTCGATCCGCAACAAGGTGATCGGCGCGGGCTATGGCGATCCGGTCTCCATCGCGGGCGCCTCGGAAGAGGATCTGCGCGCCTGTGGCCTCTCGCGTCAGAAGGTGCGCTACCTGCAGGCGCTCTCGAATTCCGGCGTCGATTTCGAGGGTCTGCGCGCGATGCCCGACGAAGAGGTGGTCGCCCAGCTTCTGCCGATCCCCGGCATCGGGCGCTGGACGGTGGAGATGTATCTCATCTTCGCTCTGGGCCGCGCCGATGTCTTCGCGGTGGACGATCTCGCGCTGGCCGAAGGAGCGCGGATCCTGTTCGATTTGCCCGAGCGGCCCAAGCGCAAGCAATTCAATGAGCTATCGGCAGCCTGGTCGCCGTGGCGCGCGGTTGCGGCGCGCGGCCTCTGGGCCTATTACGCGGCCTGTAAAGATCGTGAAGGAGTTGCCCCATGACCCGCAAGCTGGAAGCCGGACGCAAAGAGCCGCAATCGGGGGTGGTGAAATCCGCCGTCGTTTTCCTGCATGGCTACGGCGCGGACGGGGCGGACCTGCTGGGCCTCGCCGATCCGCTGGGTCAGCACATGCCCGACACGTTGTTCCTCGCGCCCGATGCGCCCGAGCCCTGCCGCGCGGCGCCTTACGGCCGTCAATGGTTCCCGATCCCCTGGATCGACAATTCCAGCGAAGTGGAGTCCGCCCAAGGTCTCAAGGACGCGGCAGCCGACGTGGATGCCTTCCTCGATTCCGTGCTGGAAGAGCAGGGGCTGACGCCCGCGCAGCTCGCCGTGATCGGCTTCTCGCAAGGCACGATGACCGCACTCGAAGTGCTGCCGCGCCGGGCCGAGCCCGTCGCGGGTCTGGTGGCCTTCTCGGGCCGTCTTCTGCGCCCGGAAGCCCTGGGCAATGAGGCGATCTCGAAGCCGCCGGTTCTGCTGATCCATGGCGATCAGGACCCGGTCGTGCCCTTCGCCGATATGGGCAAGGCGGGCGATGCGCTGGTCTCGGCGGGGTTCGATACCTATGCCCACGTGATGAAGGGCACCGGCCACGGCATCGCGCCCGACGGGCTCTCGGTGGCGCTGTCCTTCCTGCAAGACAAACTGCCGGGCTGAGATGCCCGCGGCCGCCGATCGCCGCGGCACCTGCTACCTTGCCAAACGCTCGCGCAGCGTCATTTCTCTGTCATGGCTGTTTGATACCCATGCCGCATGGCAGCAATCGCGAGATCAAGAGGCTTGCCAGATCGCGAACGCCATATATAGTCATGGATAAGGCAGGGGCGGACCCCGCCCCTGAGCCGAGGCAGGCGACAGGGCGAGGACGGAGTCACCCATGCTGGACGAGTGCGACAGGACGAATTTTCGAACGCAATTCACCCGCGAACCGGCGGCGCTGAGACAGCACCCGGCACTGGTGCTCAACGCCGATTTCCGGCCGCTTTCCTATTACCCGCTCTCGCTATGGCCTTGGCAGGAGGCGATAAAGGCGGTCTTCCTCGACAGGGTGACGATCCTCGCCGAATACGAAGAGGTGGTGCGCAGCCAGAGGCAGGCCTTCAAAATCCCCTCCGTCGTCGTCCTCAAAGAATATGTCCGACCCCAGAAGCGCGTGGCTTTCACGCGCTTCAATCTTTTTCTGAGGGACGAATTCAAGTGCCAGTATTGCGGCAAGCGGGGCGATCTGACCTTCGACCATGTGATCCCGCGCTCGCGCGGTGGAATCACCAGCTGGGAGAATGTCGTGGCCGCCTGCGCGCCGTGCAACCTGCGCAAGGCCAACAAGCCGCTGGAGCGCTCGGGGATGCATCTTCTCAAGCCCGCGCGCCAGCCTCAGCCCGAGGATATGCTGCGCATCGGCCGTCGCTTCCCACCAGGCTATCTGCATGAAAGCTGGATGGACTTCCTCTACTGGGACACCGAGCTGGAAGCCTAAAGAAAAGGGCGCACCGCATCCGGCACGCCCTTCTTCGTATTGGTGAAGATATCCCGGGGGGCTTGCGCAGCAAGCGGGGGCAGAGCCCCCTCCGAATGCCTCAGTGCCCCGCCGCGACCTGACCACCATTCGACAGCTTGTCGATGATCGTCTCGGTCGCGTGGTTCATACCCACGACCTTCACATCCGTGCCGGACATCCGGAACTTGCCCACCGCCCGGTCGAGCGCCGAGACCGAAGAAATGTCCCAGATATGGGCATGGGTCAGGTCGATCACCACGCGGTCGAGCTTCTCCTGGAAGTCGAAGGCGCGGTTGAACTCTTCCACGGTCGCGAAGAAGATCTGGCCCTTGATGTAATAGGTCCGCAGATGATGCGCCTCGTTGTAGCGCGAGGTGATCTCGGTCATCCGCGCGATCTTGCCCGCGAAGAAGATACCCGACAGCAGCACGCCCACGAGCACCCCGATCGCGAGGTTATGGGTGGCGACGACGAAGGCGACGGTGGCCAGCATCACCACGTTGGACGACATCGGCATCGTGCGCAGCTGACCCAGCGAGGCCCAGCTGAACGTGCCGATCGACACCATGATCATGATCGCCACCAGCGCGGGCATCGGGATGCGGCCCACCCATTCGCCCAGCACCACGCAGAAGATCAAAAGCGCGATCCCCGCGGTGAGGGTCGACAGGCGCGTGCGGCCTCCCGAGGTGACGTTGATCACCGACTGGCCGATCATCGCGCAGCCCGCCATGCCGCCGATGAAGCCGGTGCAGAAGTTGGCGATGCCCTGACCGAAGCATTCCTGACGACGGTCCGAGCGGGTGTCGGTCATCTCGTCGACGATGTTCTGCGTCATCAGGCTCTCGAGGAGGCCGACGACCGCCACGCCCACCGAATAGGGCAGGATGATCTGCAGCGTTTCGAAGGTGAACGGCACGTTGGGGATCAGGAGCGAGGGCAGCTGATCGGGCAGGGCGCCCATGTCGGACACCGTGTGCACATCGTTGAGCCCCAGCCCCATCGAGACCGCGCTGAGCACGAGGATCGCGATTAGCGGCGAGGGGATCGCGCGGAAGAAGCGCGGCAGCAGGTAGATGATCGCAAGGCCGAGTGCCACCAGCGCATAGGTCGCCACCACCGGTACGTTGGCCGGGTTCAGCTCGGGCCATTGCGCCATGAAGATCAGGATGGCGAGCGCGTTCACGAAGCCAGTCATCACCGATTTCGACACGAAGCGCATCACCGTCCCGAGGTTCAGCGCCCCGGCAATCACCTGCAGCACGCCCGCCAGCACCGTTGCGGCCAGCAGGTAGTCGAGCCCGTAGCTGCGCACCAGGGTGCCCATCAGCACGGCGGTTGCGGCGGTCGCGGCCGAGATCATGCCCGGGCGGCCACCGAAGAAAGCGGTGATCGTGGCGATCATGAAGGAGGCGTAGAGGCCCACTTTCGGGTCCACGCCCGCGATGATCGAGAAAGCGATGGCCTCGGGGATCAGCGCGAGCGCCACCACGAGACCGGAGAGAATGTCAGCGCGGTAGTTGCCAGTCCACTGGCTGCGCCATTGCGACAAGGTCATACGGTTGTCCTGCAATTAGAAAGGCCCGCGACCGGGGAGGGGCGGGCCGGAGGGATGTGAGATTTGGCGAAGCCAATACCCGGGTGACGTAGCGATGCCAAGCCCCGCGGGTCGGGTTTTAAGAAAAATTCAAAGAGGATTAAGCCGGATTGCCCGATTTCGCGGCAAATTTGGCGAGACTGGTGGCCAGATCGCCATAGCCCGTAAAGCGCCGCTCATAGCGCAGGCCGAGCCGCTCCGCGGCCTCACGCGCCTTCGCGTCGAGCGCGGGATCGTCGGTCTGGGCCTGATATATCAGCCGGTCGTAATTGCCGAACATCATCGGGATCAGTTCCGGGTGGCGGTCGAAGCCCATCGGCTTCCAGACGAAAGCGTCGAACTGCCGGGTGAGGAAATCGGTGAGGTAGAAGGCCGTGATCTCGTCCTCGGCGGTTTCGGCAAAGGCCGCGTTACCTTCAAAAAACGAATAACAATGGGGGCCTTCGACCATCTCGACCCCCAAAGACTTGCACTTTTCCAACAATTGCCCGCCCGTGCCGCAATCGGCATAGACCACGAAGAGATCGTCATATTGGTCGCGATAGCGCAGCACCGCCTCTTCGACGGCGGCGGTGATCTTCTCGGGGTATAGGTGCAGATTGGCGGGCAGGCAGGTCAGGTCGATGTGGTCCCAGCCATTGATCCGTTTAAGCGCGAGAATTTCGCGCGCGAGCGCCCCGCAGGCGATCAGCAGAAGACGCCCCGACCCCTCGGGAGCTAAACCATTTTCGGATAAGGTCGTGTCGCCGGGAAGCGAGGCAGCTTTCTGGGCGGTCATTCCACCCGTGCCATCATCCGGGCAACGCCTGCTGCGACGAGAACCATCAGCCCAAGCATCGCCATCGGCACGCCCGACGCGGCAAAGGCCCAGATCGTCAAGCCCGCCAGAACGATCACAAACAGGATCAGCAGCAGAAAATGTGGCAGCGGCATGTCTCGTTTCCCCCTTCTCTTCAAGTATGGGGCGGGGGAGCGCACATGAAAAGGCCCCGATGAAAAAATCGGGGCCTTCTCCATGAATATCAGCCAAGATGCGCGCGCGATCGGCGATCAGGCGCTCATCTGGTTGTGCTTGCGAGCGATGAAATCCTTCGCCGTTTCCACCGCCACGGCGGCGTCGCGGCAATAGGCGTCGGCACCGATCGCCTTGCCGAATTCCTCGTTGAGCGGCGCACCGCCCACCAGAACGATGTAATCGTCGCGGATGCCCTGTTCCTTCATCGTGTCGATCACGACCTTCATATAGGGCATCGTGGTGGTCAGCAGCGCAGACATGCCGAGGATGTCGGCCTCTTCGCGGGCGATCGCTTCGAGGTAGTTCTCGACCGGGTTGTTGATCCCCAGATCGACGATCTCGAAACCTGCGCCTTCCATCATCATCGCAACGAGGTTCTTGCCGATATCGTGGATATCGCCCTTCACCGTCCCGATGACCATCTTGCCCATGCGCGGCGCGCCGGTCTCGACCAGCAGCGGCTTGAGGATGGCCATGCCGCCCTTCATCGCATTCGCCGCCAGCAGCACTTCCGGCACGAACAGGATACCGTCGCGGAAGTCGTTGCCCACGATGGTCATGCCCGCGACGAGGGCCTTGGTCAGAATGTCATACGGCGTCCAGCCGCGATCGAGCAGGATCCGGGTGGCCTCTTCGATCTCTTCCTTGAGACCGTCATAGAGGTCATCCATCATCTGCGCGGTGAGCTCGTCGTCGTCGAGTTCCGAAAGGATGATATCGTCGTCGTCTTCGGCCATGTCCAATAGTCTCCTGCTAGCCGGTGTTACCCTGTGGTGAGGCCGTGGCCCCGTCAAGTCTTGGCGATTTGCGACATGCGCGGTGTTTTGTCCGACCTCGCATGGTGTTGGTAGGTCCGCATTCGGACTCTACTTGGCAAATGTTCTCATTTCGTTCTAAATTCCGGGCATGAGTCTGCCATTCGATCTTCCCCCCGCGACCCCGTCCGAGCGTCTGCGCGCGCGCGGTGCCGCGGCGCGCCCCGTAGGCCGGTTCGAGCCCTTCGCCCGCGCGCCCGAGCATGACGGCTGGGACATCCCCGAAGAGGAGCGCCTGACGCGCACCGAGGTTTCGGTGGAGCGTCCCCGCTCCGTTATCACCCGCAACCAGTCGCCCGATGTGCCCTTCGAGCGCTCGCTCAACCCATATCGCGGCTGCGAGCATGGCTGCATCTACTGCTTCGCGCGGCCCAGTCACGGCTATCTCGGCCTCTCGGCGGGCTTGGATTTCGAGACCCGGCTGATCGCACGGCCCGAGGCGCCGCAAGTGCTCGAAGACGAGCTGCGCAAGAAAAGCTACCGTCCGAATGTGCTCGCCATCGGGACGAATACCGATCCCTACCAGCCGCTCGAGCGCAAGATGGAGATCATGCGCGCCGTGCTGGAAGTGCTGCAGGCCTATCGCCACCCGGTCTCCATCGTCACCCGCGGCTCGACCATTCTGCGCGATCTCGACATCCTCGCGCCGATGGCCGAGGCCGGATTGGCGCAGGTTGGCGTGTCGGTCACGACGCTCGACGCCAAACTCGCCCGCGATCTGGAGCCGCGCGCGCCCAGCCCGCCGACGCGTATCCGCATGATCCGCGAATTGTCGCGTGCCGGTATCCCGGTGCGCGTGATGGCCGCGCCGATGATCCCGGGGCTCACCGATCACGAGCTGGAAGCGATCCTGACCGAGGCGCGCAGGGCAGGGGCCAAGGCCGCATCGATGATGCCGGTGCGGCTGCCGCATGAGGTGGCGCCGCTTTTCGCCGACTGGATGGAGCGGCATCACCCCGGCAAGGTCGAGAAGGTGCTGGGCCGGATCCGCGACATGCGCGGCGGCAAGCTCAACGATCCGCGCTTCGGCGAGCGGATGAAGGGCGAGGGCGAGATGGCGGAACTCTTGCAGCAGCGGTTCAAGCTGAGCTGCAAGCGGCTGGGCTTCTCGCGTCATCTGCCCGATCTCGACGTGACGCAGTTCTGCGTACCGCCCCGGCCGGGCGATCAGCTCGAACTGTTCTGATCTCGTCTGAGACGCGCGCATGCTCCATCCGCCGGGAAACCCCGGCCCTTCCTTCGTGTTGGTTCAAATATCCCGGGGTGAGGCCGCAAGGCCGAGGGGCAGAGCCCCTCAAGCCGCGCTTAGCTGCGGCGACGGCCCCGGCGTTCGCGCTTGGGCGCATCGCCGCTCAGCCCGTCATCCTCCGACGAGAACCCACCCAGAACCGAGGAGATCTGATCGAGCGTCGGGCGCTCGCCGCGCGGACGCGTCTCCAGCGCCTCGCGCATCGCCACCAGATGCTCGGCCATCGTGCCGCAGCAGCCGCCGATGATCGTCGCGCCGCAATCGCGCGCCATCACCGCATATTCCGCCATCAGTTCGGGCGTGCCGTCGTAATGGATGTGACCGTCGACATATTTCGGGATACCCGCATTGCCCTTGGCGATGATCGGGCGCTCGGTCCCGGTCGCGGCAAAGCCCAGAACGGTGCGCAGCAGGTCGGACGCGCCGACGCCGCAATTCGCGCCGAAGGCCAGCGGCGGGTGGGCCAGCTTTTCGACCATCGAGACCATCGCCTGCGAGGTCAGGCCCATCATCGTGCGGCCTGCGGTGTCGAAGCTCATCGTGCCGCACCAGGGCATGCCCGCCAGATGGCAGGCCTCGGCGGCGGCCTTGTATTCTTCCTGCGCCGAGATCGTCTCGACCCAGAGGATATCAGCGCCGCCCTCTTTCAGACCCTCGGCCTGTTCGTGGAACATCTCGACCGCCAACTCATGCGTCAGCGTGCCCATCGGCGCGAAAATCTCGCCGGTCGGGCCCATCGAGCCCGCAACGATCACGGGGCGCGTCTGCTTGTCGGCCACGTCGCGGCCGATCTCGGCGGCGAGGCGGTTGAGCTCGCGCACGCGGTTCTGCGCGCTGTGCAGTTTCAGCCGCGAGGCATTGCCGCCGAAGCTGTTGGTGAGAAACAGGTCCGAGCCCGCTTCGACGGCCAGCGAATAGAGCTTCGCGATCTTCGCGGGCTCGTCGGCATTCCACAGTTCCGGCGCATCGCCCGAGGCCAGCCCCATGTTGAACAGGTTGGTGCCGGTCGCGCCATCGGCCATCAGCCAATCGCGGGTTTCCAGAAGGCGGCTCAGCGCGTCGGTTTTCGGGGCGGTCATAAGGGCCTCGTCAAATGCAAAGGGCCGCGTCGGGCGCGGCGGTTGAGTTTCTCCTGCCATGACAGGCGGGAATTGGCAAATTCGTTTCCTTCATGTTCTTGATGAAGGCGCTGCAATCTCGGACTGAAATGCAAAAGGCCGGACGCGCTCGGCATCCGGCCTTTCAATCTGCGTCATCGGCGAGGGCTCACTCGGCCTCGTCGACCACCTGACGGCGCGCCTCGGCCATGCATTCGGCCATCTTCGCGCGGATCGTTTGTTCATCGGCCTTGTCGCCGAGATCGCCCGAGAGCTTGCGGTACACGTCTTCGTGGCCCGCTTCCTCGAAATCGGAGGTCACGACCTCGCGGACATAGGCATCGGCCTCGGGGCCGGTTTTGCCCAGAAGCTCTGCGGCCCATTGGCCCAGCATCTTGTTGCAGCGGGCATCGGCCTTGAACTGCAGCTCGGCATCATGCGCGAACTTGTTCTCATAGGCGTTTTCGCGATCGTCGAAGGTGGTCATGGCCCACGTCCCTCCCGGTAAAGTCTCCGTTACCTCCGATATGCACATGCACGGCGTGCGCCGCAAGAGGAAAGGGCCGCGTTTTGGCCGGTTTGACGGGGCTGTGCATCTGCGTGAAGTGGCGTGCGCTTTACCTTGCGAGACTCGCGGGCTTGTCCTATAGGGCGGGCAACACCCTTTCGCGGACGGCGCGCAGGGGCGGGCGCGGCATTCCTGAGGGCATGCGGCGCAGGCCCTGGCACCGCCGCGCCAAGTGAGAACGGAGACGCGATGGCACCCCGGCGCAAGAAGATCTACGAAGGCAAGGCGAAGGTTCTGTATGAAGGCCCCGAGCCCGGAACGCTGGTCCAGTATTTCAAGGACGACGCGACCGCCTTCAACGCTCAGAAAAAGGACGTGATCGAAGGCAAGGGCGTGCTCAACAACCGCCTGTCCGAGTATTTCATGACCGGCCTGACCAATATCGGGGTGCCGAACCACTTCATCAAACGGCTCAACATGCGCGAGCAGTTGATCCGTCAGGTGGAGATCGTGCCGCTCGAGGTGATCGTGCGCAACTTCGCCGCCGGTTCGATTGCGAAGCGTCTGGGCATGGAAGAGGGCACGCCGCTGCCGCGTCCGATCGTTGAATACAGCTACAAGAACGACGAGCTGGGCGATCCGCTCGTGCCCGAGGAATATATCATCGCCTTCGGTTGGGCGAGCCAGCAGGACCTCGATGACATCGTTGCGCTTGCGCTGCGCGTGAACGACT
The DNA here is from genome assembly GCF_002020305.1 of Thioclava sp. F36-6. NCBI lineage: Bacteria > Pseudomonadati > Pseudomonadota > Alphaproteobacteria > Rhodobacterales > Paracoccaceae > Thioclava > Thioclava sp. F36-6. The sequence continues at coordinate 1,215,402 of NZ_MPZX01000001.1, forward strand.
TCCTGACCGGCGTGTTCTACGGCGTCGGCATCAAGCTGGTCGATTTCAAGATAGAGATCGGCCGCGTCTGGGATGGCGATTTCATGCGTCTGATCGTGGCCGACGAGATCAGCCCCGACAGCTGCCGCCTGTGGGACGTCAAGACGGGCCAGAAGCTCGACAAGGACGTGTTCCGCCGCGATCTGGGCAGCCTGACCGATGCCTATACCGAAGTCGCCAAGCGCCTTGGCGTGCTGCCGACCAATACCCAGCCGATCAAACCGACGCTGATCAACTGAAAGGACCGCTCGTGATGAAAGCCCGCGTTCATGTCATGCTGAAGGATGGGGTGCTCGACCCGCAGGGCGAGGCCGTCCGTCACGCATTGGGCCATATGGGGTTCGGCGGCGTCGAAGGCGTGCGTCAGGGGAAGGTGATCGAACTGGACCTGAGCGCCACTGATGCAGCCTCTGCCGAGGCCGAGGTGAAGGAAATGTGCGAGAAGCTCCTCGCCAATACCGTGATCGAGAAATACACCATCGAGATCGCCTGATCCGGGTCGGGTGGGGGCGCTGCCCCCCTTGGCCTGCCGGCCAATTCCCCCCGGGATATTTGTACCAAGCCGAAGGCCGTACAGGCCTTACCCGACAGGTTCGACCCTTAAGGCCAGGAGTTTGCACCCATGAAAGCCGCCGTCATCACCTTCCCCGGATCGAATTGCGACCGCGACCTGAGCATGGCCTTCGCGGCAGCCGGGGCGGATGTCGTCAAGGTCTGGCACAAGGAAACCGCATTGCCCGAAGGCATCGACATCATCGGTGTGCCGGGCGGGTTCTCCTATGGCGATTATCTGCGCTGCGGCGCGATCGCCTCGCGCTCGCCCATCGGGCAGGCGGTGGCCGATTTCGCAGGCAAGGGCGGCTATGTCATCGGCATCTGCAACGGCTTTCAGGTGCTCACCGAGATGCGGCTGCTGCCGGGCGCCTTGATGCGCAATGCGGGGCTGAAATTCGTCTCGAAACCGCTGGCTCTGCGCGTCGCTACGACCGACAGCGCCTATACCTCGGGCTATGAGGCGGGGCAGGAGATCGTGATCCCGGTCGCCCACCATGACGGCAATTACCAGATCGACCCCGAAGGCCTTGCCCGCATCGAGGGCGAGGACCGCGTGGCGTTCCGCTACGTCGAGAACCCCAACGGCTCCGTCGACGATATCGCGGGCGTGCTGAGCGAGAACCGCCGGGTGCTGGGCATGATGCCTCACCCCGAGCGCGCGATCGAACCTGCGCAGGGTGGCGCCGATGGGGCGGCGCTTTTCCGCGCGTTGAGCGGGATGCTGGCAACCGCCTGATCTCGCGCGCTTGTTGCGCTCTGGGCCTTGGCTTAGACTTCGCGCATGACGCACGTGCAGACACGTTCGACGATTTTACCTGACGAGCCGCCCGAAGGTGAGGGCGGGCTCGGTGTCATGGCGCGCTCGCCGCGCGCCCGTTGGTTGCTGCGCGTCGCTGTAGTGCTGATCCTCGCGCTGGCGGGGGCGGTGATGTGGATCACCAACCAATGGCTGACCCAGCGTTTCACCGAGACGACGCGCGTGCGCACCGAGCTGCGGCTTGCGCTTTACACCGGCAACATCATGTCGGAACTGCAGCGGACATCCGTTGTGCCGCTGTTGCTCGCGCGCGATCCGGAGCTGACGCAAGCTCTTGATACCACGGATTATTCCACCGCATCGGCGCAGCTTATCACGGCCAAGAAAGAGGTCGCGGTGGCCTCGATCCGGCTGTTGGACATGCAGGGCCGGGTGGTGGCGTCGACCAATCGCACGCAGATCGGCACGCCCTTCCCGAATGCGCCCTTCTTCGTCGATGCGACCCGCTCGCGCGGGACGATCTTCTCTCTCAACGAGCCCGAGGCGGGCGGCACCGAATTCGATTATTCGCGCGCCGTCATCCAGAACAACAAGCCCGTCGGCGTGATCGTGGTCGAGGCGGATCTGTCGAAATTCGAACGCGCCTGGGCCGGGATTTCCGATGCGCTGGCCGTGGTCGACAGCGAAGGCAAGATCATCCTGACGACCGAGCCGCGCTGGCGCGGGGTGACGATGTCGGAGGCGCTGGCCGCGCGCTCGGCCCCCTCCGCGATTGAACGCGCGCTGCAGGCGACTGCCGATTGGGCCAATGACGCGCCCGACGCCTATCTCAAGGGTCGCGCGGTGATGCGCACCGAGGCGCGCATTCCCTTCCGCGGCTGGAAGATGATCGCCTTTACCAGCTACGATTCCGTGCGTGAGCGGGTGAACGCGGTGCTCGCGCTCGAGATCATGGGCTTCGCGATCCTGCTGGCGCTGGTCTTCTACGCGCTGTCGCGCCGGGCGCGGCGACAAAGCCAGGAATTGCGCGCGGAATCGGCGGAGCTGCGCCAGCTCAACACCCGGTTGAGCCGCGAGATCGCCGAGCGCGAGAAGGCGCAGCAGGATCTGGCCGTGGCCGAGCAGACGATCGCGCAAAGCTCGAAACTCGCGGCTCTGGGGGAAATGTCGGCGGCGGTGAGCCACGAATTGAACCAGCCCCTGGCCGCGATGAAGACCTATCTGGCAGGCGCGAAACTGCTGTTGCAGCGTGCCCGGGTCGAGGAGGCGCTGTCGTCGTTCCAGCGCATCGACGACCTGATCGGCCGCATGGGCGCGATCACGCGGCAGCTGAAGTCCTATGCCCGCAAGGGCGGCGAGGCCTTCGAGCCGGTGGACCTGCGGGTGGCGCTCTCGGAAGCGCTCTCGATGATGGAGCCGCAGCTGAAAATTCGCAAATTGCACATTTCGCGCACCATGCCGCGCAGCCCTGTTATGGTGATGGCGGACCGCATCCGGCTGGAGCAGGTGATCATCAACCTGTTGCGAAACGCACTCGACGCCACCAAGTCGGTTGAGGAACCTCAAGTGGAGTTGTTGCTTACCTCGGGTGAGACGGCCGTGCTGAGCGTGCGTGATAACGGTCCCGGTATTTCGGATCTCGACAAGCTGTTCGAGCCGTTCTGGACCACGAAGAAACCGGGGGAAGGGACGGGGCTGGGCCTCGCGATCTCGTCCTCCATCATCAGTGATTTCGGGGGTCGTCTGACCGCCCATAATTCCGAAAGCGGGGGTGCAGTGTTCGAAGTTCAGTTGCCCCTCCTGGCGGACAAGAACAGGGCCATAAAGGCCGCGGAGTAAGACATGGCAAGACTAATGAAGGTAGCGATCGTCGATGACGAGGAAGATATGCGGCAATCCGTCAGCCAATGGCTGGCGCTGTCGGGCTTCGACGCCGAGACCTATGCCAGCGCCGAAGACGCGCTGAAAGTGATCGGCCCCGATTGGCCGGGCGTGGTGATCACCGACATCCGGATGCCCGGCATGGACGGGATGGCCTTTCTCAAGCGGCTGATGGGCATCGATAGCGGTCTGCCGGTCATCATGATCACCGGCCACGGCGATGTGCCGATGGCGGTCGAGGCGATGCGCCTCGGCGCGATGGACTTCATGGAAAAGCCGTTCTCGCCGGATCGGATGACCGAACTGGCCAAGCGCGCCACGCAGGCGCGCCGCACGACGCTCGACAACCGCGCGCTGCGCCGCGATCTGGCTGAGGGCGAGAAGGTGATGGGCAAGCTGATCGGCACTTCCGAGCCGATGGAGCGTCTGCGCGAGGATATTCTCGATCTGTCTCAGGCGGACGGCCACGTTCTGATCGACGGCGAAACCGGCACCGGCAAAACGCTGGTGGCCCATGCGCTGCACGCGACGGGCCCGCGTGCGGGCAAGAAATTCGTCGTGGTCAGCTGTGCCGCGCTGACTGAGGAAGCGCTCTCGGCCAAGCTGTTCGGCCCGGTCGAAGAGGGCGGCCTGCCGCTGATGGAAGAGGCGCGCGGCGGCACGCTCTGCCTCGAGGATGTCGAGGCGCTGAGCCAGTCGCTGCAGGCGCGGCTCTTGCAATTCATCAACGATCAGGGCGCGCCGGCGGAGACGCGGATCGTCGCGATCTGCAACACCCACGGCGAGGGCAAGACGGTCGAGGACGCGCTGCGCCCCGATCTTTATTACCGCCTCGCCGCGCTGAAGATCACCTTGCCGCCGCTGCGGGCGCGCGGCGAAGATATCCTGACGCTGTTCAACCGCATGTCCGAGCAATTCGCCGACGAATACGGCTGCGACGTGCCGGAAGTCACCGCGCAGGAAGCGGCGCAACTGCTGCAGGCCCCGTGGCCGGGCAATGTGCGCCAGCTGATCAACGTGGCCGAACGCGCGGTGCTGCAATCGCGCCGTGGCTCGGGCTCGATCGCGTCGCTTCTGATGACCGATGACGAAGAGACGGGGCCGGCGGCGATCACGACCGAGGGCAAGCCGCTCAAGGAATATGTCGAGAGTTTCGAAAAGATGCTGATCGACAATACGATGCGGCGCCACAAGGGCTCGATCTCGGCGGTGATGGAAGAGCTGTGCCTGCCGCGCCGGACGCTGAACGAGAAGATGGCCAAATACGGTCTCGCCCGCGCGGATTACCTTTAAAGACACGCGCGCCCGCATCTTCGCCTCTAGGTGCGGGGCATGCGGGCGGCATTCGAACAAGACGACGTGAGCGGCGCGGGCCTGAATGGCACCGCGCCGCGGCATTTTTCGGCCTGCGGCGGCAAAACCCCGGAACGGGCCTGCCCAATCGCTGAACATCGCGAGAAACCGGGGTGTGATTAACCCTTCCCTTACGAAAATTCGATTGTGTTCCCGTAGGCTGTGCCGCTATGGTCAGAACCAGTCGGTTTCACACCATAAGTGTGAAGCCACCGAAATTCGCTGATGCCTTGGCCGATCCGGCGCAGATGATGCGCAAGGGGCCCCGGCTCAACCGATTGGCCGAAAGGCCGCAAGTTTGTCTCCCTCTTCCGCATTTGACGGGACGGAGGCCGTTAATTGGGCGCCAAGCGGCTAAGGCCGACCGCGCCTTGGAAAGAACCGCGATGATGCGTGACGGGATATCGCAGATGAGGACGGGCAGGCTCCACGCCACCGCCGTCTGCGCGCATGTCCGCACCCTCGCCTCAAGGACAGTTTCAGCCCAAGACAGCGCCGCGCCCCCGGGCAGGTCGCAAAGGGCTGACCTATTGGATTTACATGGCAAAGAAGATGCTTATCGATGCCACCCACGCGGAAGAGACCCGCGTCGTGGTGGTGGACGGCAACAAGGTTGAAGAATTCGACTTTGAGACCATCAACAAACGGCAGCTCGCCGGAAATATCTATCTCGCGAAAGTAACGCGCGTCGAACCGTCGCTGCAGGCGGCCTTCGTCGACTACGGCGGAAACCGGCACGGCTTCCTCGCCTTCGCGGAAATCCACCCCGATTACTACCAGATCCCGGTCGCCGACCGCGAAGCGCTGCTGGAAGAAGAACGCCAGCTCGCCGAAGCCGCGGCTGCGGAAGAGGAAAAGCCGAAATCTTCGCGTCGCCGCCGTTCGCGCCGGTCGTCGAACAAGGCCGAGAAGGCCAAGCAGGACGAGGCGGTGATCAGCTCGGACGAGATCCCGGGCATGGGCGTCGTCGATCCGGAAGCCGAAGGCGAGACCTCTGGCGAGGCTGCCGATGCGTCGAGCGACGAGACCAAAGCCGAAGCGCAGACCGACAGCACCGAGGCCCCGGCCGAGGACGCTCCCGCTCAGGAGGCTGATGAAAAGCCCGCCGCTGCGGCTGAGACCGCGTCCGACGAGGATGACAGCGACGACTCCGACGACGATGACGACGACGCGGGCGATGACGCTGCCGAGGCCGATAGCGGCATCGAATCCGTCGCCGACGAGGATGTCGAAGAAGAAATCCGTCCGGCCCGCAAGCCGCGTCCGCGCCGCTACAAGATCCAGGAAGTGATCAAGGTCCGCCAGATCATGCTGGTGCAGGTCGTCAAGGAAGAGCGCGGCAACAAGGGCGCGGCGCTGACCACCTACCTCTCGCTGGCAGGCCGCTACTGCGTGCTCATGCCCAACACCGCGCGCGGTGGTGGCATCTCGCGCAAGATTACAAATGCCGCCGACCGCAAGAAGCTCAAGGAAATCGCAGGCGAACTGGACGTGCCGAAGGGCGCGGGCCTGATCGTGCGCACGGCCGGTGCGCAGCGCACCAAGACCGAGATCAAGCGCGATTACGAATACCTGATGCGCCTGTGGGAGCAGATCCGCGACCTGACGATGAAATCCGTCGCGCCGGCGCCGATCTACGAAGAAGGCGATCTGATCAAACGATCGATCCGCGACCTCTATAACAAGGATATCGACGAGGTTCTCGTCGAGGGCGAGCGCGGCTACCGCGCGGCCAAGGCTTTCATGAAGATGATCATGCCGAGCCACGCCAAGAACGTGAAGCACTACGCCGAGTCGCTGCCGCTGTTCGCGCGCCATCAGGTGGAGAGCTACCTCGCCTCGATGTTCAACCCGACCGTGCAGCTCAAGTCCGGCGGTTACATCGTGATCGGCGTCACCGAAGCGCTCGTCGCTATCGACGTGAACTCGGGCCGGGCGACCAAGGAAGGCTCGATTGAGGAAACCGCGCTCAAGACCAACCTGGAGGCCGCCGACGAAGTGGCCCGCCAGCTGCGCCTGCGCGACCTCGCCGGTCTGATCGTGATCGACTTCATCGACATGGACGAGCGTAAGAACAACAACGCCGTCGAGAAGCGCATGAAGGAGCGTCTCAAGACCGACCGCGCCCGCATTCAGGTCGGCCGCATCTCTGGTTTCGGCCTGCTCGAGATGAGCCGCCAACGCCTGCGTCCGGGCATGATCGAATCCACGACGCAGCCCTGCGCCCATTGCCACGGCACCGGCCTGATCCGCTCCGATGACAGCCTCGCGCTGAGCGTCCTGCGCGCGATCGAGGAAGAGGGCACCCGCAAACGGACCCGCGAGGTTCTGGTGCGTGCCCCCGTCGCGGTCGCCAACTACCTGATGAACGCCAAGCGCGAACATGTGGCGGTGATCGAGGCGCGTTACGGCATGTCCGTGCGCATCGAAGCCGCGCCGGAACTCGTCTCGCCCGATTTCACCATCGAGAAGTTCAAGACCGCGACGCGCAATGTCGCGGAAGTGGACAGCCCCGTGGTGTCGGCTTCGGCCAGCCTGATGGCCGAGATCGACGACGCCGAGGACGAGGCGGAGATCGAAGTTGAAGCCGAGGCGGAGGCCGAGGAGCAGACCCAGAAGGTCGAGACCGACGCCGAGGAGCAGCCGAAGAAGAAGCGTCGTCGTCGTCGTCGTCGCCGGAAGTCGAATGGCGAGAACGGGGAGAATAACGACTCCGCGGAGAACGGCGATCAGTCGTCGGATGACCAGAACGCCAAGGACCAGTCCACGGGCGATCAGTCCTCGGACGTGACCGAAGGCCAGGAGACGCCCGCCAAGGCCGAACCCGCGCATGCGGCAGAAGCTCCGGCGGACGAGGCCAAGACCGAGGCACAAACCGACGCGAAGACCGAGGCTGAGCCCGCGGAAGAAGCGCCGAAGCCCAAGCGCCGCTCGCGCGCCCGCAAGAAGGTGGAAGAGCCGAAAGCCGAAGCCGAGACCGCGGAGGCCCCCGTCGAGGGCACCGAAGCCAAGGCCGAGGAAGAAGCGCCCAAGCCGAAGCGTCGCACGCGGTCGCGCAAGAAGGTGGACCCGGAGGCCGATGCGCAAGCCGCCGTCGAAGGCAGCGCCGCAGAGGTCAAGGCCGACGCCGCAGAGGCAGCCGAAGAGGCGCCCAAGCCGAAGCGTCGCTCCCGCGCGCGCAAGAAGGTCGAGGAACCCGTCGCAGAGACGCCGGACACGCCCGAGCCGCCGGAAACCCCGCAGCCTGACGCGCCGACCGAGCCGCAGGAGACGCCGCAGCCCGACGCACCGGTCGAGACGCCTGAGCCCACGCCGCAGGAAACCCCTGTCGACGTGCCGCCGGAAGCGCCGCCCGCGCCCGAACCGGAAACTCCGTTCGAGCAGCCGCCGGAAACGCCGCAGCCTGATGCGCCGGTCGAACTGCCCGGTGGTCCGGCTTTCGCCGAGACCGAGACGGAGGGCGAGACGATGACCGAAGAGGCACCCAAGCCCAAGAAACGGGGCTGGTGGAGCCGCTGAGGCACCTTCAGATTTGAGAAAGGCCGGGCAGAGCGCCCGGCCTTTTTCGTTTTCCTCTTTCGTTTTCCGCGCTCAGGCGGCCAGGTCCTGAGCCGGGCGGGTCAGTTGCAGCGCCGCCCGCGCCGCCTCGCGGCCCTTCTCGACGAAATGGCTGCCAAAGATCGCCCGGTGGTGATCGGTCTCCTGAAACTGATGCGGGGTCAGCGAGACCGACAGCACGGGCACGCCCGTCTCCAGCCCCACCTGCATCAGGCCATTCACCACGGCCTGCGCCACGAAATCATGGCGATAGATCCCGCCATCGACGACCAGCGCCGCCGCCGCGATGGCGCCGTAGCGGCCCGTGCGGGCCAGTTGCTGCGCCTTCATCGGCAGCTCGAACGCGCCGGGCACGTCGAAGACATCGACCTGCGCCTCCGGGATCTCTTCGAGAAACCCTTCGAGCGCACGGTCGACGATATCGGCGTGCCAATTGGCTTTAATGAAGGCGTAACGGGTGTGTGTCATCGTAATCTCCTTGCATAGCGACACGTCACCCAAGGCGATCACATGCAGTCCGCGCCCACGCGCTAAGGCATGGGATCGGCTGCATATTCTCTTCCATCCGGACTGTAACCGTCGGCTCAGGCCTCGCACCTGATCTGCTGACCCTCGCACGACGGCGAGGCGCTCGCGGGCTCGCGGATTTCGCCGCATACCGCCGGTGGGGAATTTCGCCCCGCCCTGAGAATGGCCGGAGATTGGCACGCGCTTTTGCGCTCGGCAAGGGGCTTAGTTGCTCGGTCTGAATGCGAGAGTCATCACCCCTTGCGCACCAGATAGACCTTCACGCCTTCCCAATCCTCTGCCTCGACCAGTTCGTGTCCGGTCTGCGCGCAGAAATGCGGCACGTCGATCCAGCTCGCCCCGTCGGTCGCGACCAGCTGGACCAGTGCGCCGGGCGCGGCCGACTCGAGCGCTTTGCGCAGGCGCAGAACGGGCAGGGGGCAGAGCAGCCCCTTCGCATCGATTTCGATATCGGGCGTCATGGCGGAGGTTCTCGCGCGCCCGCGCTGATTTGTCCACGCTGTTGTTATCTCACGACCCGGTGACCGCGCGCGAGGAATGGGGTAGAGGAAGAACATGTTTGGAATCGATCTCGTCTCCGCTGCGTTCCTGCCCGCCGCCTTTGTGGCGCTTTTTGCGGGTCTGTTGTCATTCCTCAGCCCCTGCGTGCTGCCGATCGTGCCGCCCTATCTCGCCTATATGGGCGGGGTTAGCATGGGCGATCTGCGCGAGGGCAAGCGCTCGGCGGTGGTCCCGGCGCTGTTTTTCGTGCTGGGCCTGTCGACGGTGTTCCTGTTCATGGGGTTCGCCGCCTCGACCTTCGGGCGGTTCTTCCTGACCAATCAGGTGCTGTTCGGACGGATCGCGGGCGGGGTGATCGTGATCCTCGGCCTTCATTTCCTCGGGGTGTTCCGTATCCCGATCCTCGACCGCGAGGCGCGGCTGGACGCGGGCGACCGGGGCGGCTCCTCGCTGGGTGCTTACGTGCTGGGCCTCGCATTCGCCTTCGGCTGGACGCCCTGCATCGGCCCGCAACTGGGCGCGATCCTGTCGCTGGCCGCCCAAGGCGGCGATCAGGCGCGCGGGACGGCGCTACTGGCGGTCTATGCGCTGGGGCTGGGCATCCCGTTCCTGCTGGCCGCGCTGTTCATCCAGCGCGCGATCGGCGTGATGAACCGGCTCAAGGCCTATATGGGGATCATCGAGAAGACGATGGGCGCGCTGCTGGTCATCGTCGGGATATTGCTGCTGACCAACGCGTTTTCGGCGATCAGCTTCTGGCTGCTGGAGACCTTCCCGAGCCTTGCCGTGCTGGGCTGAGGCTTAGCTCACCATCTGCGCCGCGCGGGCCAGATCCGCCTCGAAAGCCCGCATCATCGCGGGCTTTTCCATGTCGGGTAGGCGCAGCAGATAGGATGGATGGACGGTGATCAGCATCGGCGTGCCGTCCTCGAGCACCTCCACCGTGCCGCGCCGTTTGAGAAGGCCACGCCGATCCCCGGTGAGGCTCTCCAGCGCGGTCGCTCCCATCGCGAGGATTGCCTTCGGCTTCACCAAGCTGCGTTCTTGGTCGAGCCACCAGCGACAGTGATGGATTTCCTGCCGGTCGGGCGACTGGTGGATGCGCCGCTTGCCGCGCGGAGTGAATTTGAAATGCTTCACCGCGTTGGTGAGGAAGGCGCGCTCGCGGGACAGGCCTGCACGTGCTGCCACCTCGTCGAAGAGCTGCCCGGCGGGGCCGACGAAGGGGCGTCCCTCAAGATCCTCGAAATCTCCCGGCTGCTCGCCCACGATCATCAGTGGCGCATCGAGCGGCCCTTCGCCCGGCACTGGCTGCGTGGCGTTCTCCCAAAGCGGGCAGCGGCGGCAGCCATTCAGCCCGGCGAGCAGCTCCGCGCGGTCGCCCACGGGCGGCGGGGTGGCGCGGTCGCTTGCCAGCCGCTCGGTGATCTTGCCAGCGCGGGCAGGGGCGAGTGTGGGTGCGTTGGCCGCCATCTCTTCGGCGCGCACCTGCGCGGTCGCGATCATCTCGGGGATCAACCCGGCCTCGGGCAAGTTATGCCAATACTTGCGCGGCATCTCGGATTGCATCGCGCCGACCTTCAGTCGCGCCGGGTTGAAGATGTTGCGGAAATAGGTGCGCCAGAGGTCTTCGGCGCCATCCTCGGGCAAGTCAGGGCGCGGCTGGCCCTCGGAGAAGCGCAGCTTGCCCGCTTCGAAATGCGCGGTCAGATCGGGGGTGAAGATCGACCAGTCCATATCGCCGAAGCGTTTGACGAAGAACGGCGCGGTCAGTTCGCAGATGTAATGCGAGGGCTCGAACCACGCGGCGAAGCGGCGGCGCGGGGCGTCCGGGTCGCCGATCTCGCGGAAACGCACGAAGGCGGTCATCTTGTGGCGGTCGCGCGAGACCTCCTTCGCCATGCGGTTCGCCCGGTCGATGCGCGGATCGGCACGGTCTTCCAGCAGGCGCTTGTCGGATCGCAGCGCCCAGAGCACCGCGTAAGCCCGCGCGAAGCGTTCCGGGTCGCGATGGCAGATCACGAGGCGGGCGAGATCGACAAACGCTTTCGGCACACTGACTGCGCTGCCCGTGGGGGTAGGGGCGTCCTGCGCGAAGAGATCGGCCTCACCCGCCCCGCGATGCCACAGAAGCTCTTCGGGGGGGATGCCCGCGCCCAAAGCCGCGCGAGCCTCGTCTCGCCACGCCTCGAACGTGCCGATCTCGGGCAGGGTGATCGTGCGCATCAGAACAGCTGCAATTGCTGCGGCGGCGGGGCGAAGCGGGCGCGCAGGTCTGCCGCATCGGTCAGCGCGCGCGGATGCCAGTCCAACAGCGTGATGAAGGGTTTCGCCTGCTTCAGGTTCGCCCCCATCCGCCGCAAGTCCTCGTAGCGCAGCGTCCGGTGGCGGCGCGTCGCCAGCACCCGACCCACCGTCTTCACCCCCAGCCCCGGCACGCGCAGCAGCATCTCGCGCTCGGCCCGGTTCACGTCGAGCGGAAAGAGATGCCGGTTCGCCAGCGCCCAGGCGAGTTTGGGATCGACCGTCAGATCGAGATTGCCGTCGGTGGTGCCTTGCGAAATCTCGTCCACGTCGAAGCCGTAGAAGCGCAGCAGCCAATCCGCTTGATAGAGCCGATGCTCGCGCATCAAGGGCGGCTTGATCAGCGGCAGGGCGGCGGAACTGTCCGGGATCGGCGAGAAGGCGGAGTAATAGACGCGCTTGAGCGCATAGCTTGAATAGAGCCGCGTCGAGGTCTTCAGGATCGTCGTGTCATTTGCCCCGTCCGCGCCGACGATCATCTGGGTCGACTGGCCCGCGGGCGCGAATTTCGGGGGGCGCTTGCCTGTGAAGCTGCGCTCCTTGCGGGCGTCGCGCAGCAGCCGCACATCGCCCATTGCGCGCCGGATCTGGGCGGGGTCCTTCTCGGGGGCGTAGTCCTGCACCGCGCGGTCGGTCGGCAGCTCGACATTGATCGAGAGGCGGTCGGCGTAAAGTCCGGCCTCCTCGATAAGTTCGGGGGCGGCATCGGGGATGGTTTTCAGGTGAATGTACCCGCGGAAATTATGCTCGACCCGCAGGAGCTTCGCAATCCGCACCATGTCGGCCATCGTGTCATCGGGCGAGCGGATGATGCCGGACGACAGGAACAGCCCCTCGATATAGTTGCGGCGGTAGAATTCCAGCGTGAGGGTCACGACCTCCTCGGGCGAGAACCGCGCGCGGGTGACGTTCGAACTGACCCGGTTCACACAGTAAGCGCAATCGTAGATGCAGAAATTCGTCATCAGGATTTTCAGCAAGCTGATGCAGCGCCCGTCCGGCGTATAGGCGTGACAGATGCCAGACCCTGTGACCGAGCCGATCCCCTTGCCATCCTTCGAGTCGCGCCGCTGCCCCCCGCTCGAGGCGCAGGAGGCATCGTATTTCGCCGCATCCGAGAGGATCGCCAGTTTCTGATCGAGGGTCATCTTTGCCATGTGTTCACTATATGTTCACATATGCCACCTTGCAATAAATCCATGACAAAGGGGCGCGAAAATCGCGCCCCTCGGAAAACTTCGCCTCGGTTTCAGGCCGTCAGGCGGCGATACATGTGCCAGCTGGCATGGCCCAGAACCGGCAAAACGATGAACAGGCCAAGGAAGACCGGCAGCATCCCGATGAACAGGCTCGCCGCGATCACCATGCCCCAGATCGCCATCGAGACCGGGTTGGCCGCGACCGCCCGCATCGAGGTGAGGATGGCGGTGATGATGTCGATCTCACGGTCCATGATCAGCGGCAGGCCGACCACGGTGAAGGAAAACAGGATCGCCGCAAAGGCCGCCCCGATCGCGGAGCCTATCGTCAGCATCATCAACCCGTTACCGGTGAACAGGATCTCGGGCGAGCTGGAGATATTGGTGAAGGCCGACAGACCCATGAACAGCGCGAAGGTAGTGTGGGCCACGAAGACCCAGAACATGAACATCATCAGGATCAACATCGCCATCGAGGGCGTCTGGCGATCTTTCTCGGAAACGCAGCAGGCGATTACCTCACGCCAAACCAGTGGCTCTTGAGCTTCCAGCCTGCGACTGACGGTGTAGAGACCCATCGCGGCAAAGGGCGCGAGCAGCGGAAAGCCGAGCGCGAAGGGGATCAGCCACCATTCCTCGCCCTGGGCTGCGAACACGGTCCAGAGCACGATGCCGCCGAGCACATAGAAGCCCGAAAACATCAGTCCGAAGGCCGGGGCGCGTTTGAAATCGTTCCATCCTGCTTTCAGGATGTCTGGTATTTCCGAGACCTGAAGGTCGCGGATATGCGGCACCTCGGAGGGCGGCGACGCGATCGTTTGCATGTGTATTCTCCCTGACTGAGGGCCCTCTCCCCAAGGCCCGCAACTTCACGTTGCGTCACGCGGGCGTGATCTGTCCAGAGAATTGCGCGCTGCGTCGCCGCGAGGCTCAGCCGCCCATCCGTTTCGTCAGCCGCAGCGAAAGCGCATAAGGCAGTCGTTTCAATAGCTTGAGCTGCCATGTGAGGCGACGGGGGAAGTGGGTCTCGAAGCGGTCCTTGGCCAGCCCGTCGGCAATGCGGCGGGCGGCCTCATCGGCTTCGATCACGAAGGGCATGGCGAAATCGTTCTTCTCGGTCAGACGAGTCTTCACGAAACCGGGAGAGATCAGCCGCACGTCGATCTGGGGGGCATATTCAACGCGCAGGCTCTCGACGAGGTTGATGACGGCGGCTTTCGAGGCGGAATAGAGCTGCCCCTTCGGCAGCCCGAAGATCCCCGCGACCGAGCCGAAGATCACCAGTTGCCCGCCCTTGCGCAGCAATCCCGGCGCAGCCTGCGCGAACCACAGCGTGCCGAGCAGGTTCACCTCCACCAGCTTGCGCGCGGCGTCGCGCTCGATTTCATCAACGCGGCCGGGGTCGTAGAGCGCCGCGGTGATGATCATTGCGTCCAGCGGCCCGTGGGTGAGGATCTCGCCGCGCGCATCGTCGAGGCTTTCGGGGTCGGACACGTCGCAGGGCACGACCTCGCCCTGACCCAGCTCCGCCTTCAACGCGTCCAGCGGCTCGACCGAGCGGGCCGACAGCACCAGTCGCGCCCCGCGCGCGGCCAGTTCGCGCGCCAGCGCCTGCCCGATGCCCGAGCTCGCGCCCATGATCCAGATGCGTTTGTCCTTGAACTCCACGGTGCTCATCCTCTCGCTACTGGAGAGGATACGCGCCAAAACCGTTCAGGGTTTCATTCCGAGCGCGGAAACGCACTCGGCCAGCAGCTCGTCGAGCGGTCGCGTGCCCGACAGTTCCAGCACCGGCTCGGACCGGCCTGCCAGCCATTCGTGATGGCGACTGAGCGAGCGCCCCGAGAAATAGGGATCGTCATAGCCCGCAGCCCAGGTCAGGAAGGAGCCGTGATTGGCCTCCATGTCGCCGCCCTTGCGGATGCGCGTGCCGAAGCGCGCCGCCTCGCGCTTGCGCAGGCGCGCAAGGCGGATCGGTGTGGGCGCGGTGAGAAAGACGATCAGGTCGGCGCCTGCGATTGCGGGCTCCCCCCAGCCGTCGAGCGAGCCGGAGATCACCCAGCCGTCCGGCTCTTTCGCCGCTTCCATCAATGCCAGCCGCTCGGCGGGGCGGCGTTTGACGGTGTAGGGCGGGTCGCTCTCGGCCCAATAGAACTGATCGGTGTCGAGATGGGTGACGCCCAGCCGGTCGGCCAGACGTTCCCCCAGCGAAGATGTGCCCGAACCCGCGGCGCCGGTAATATGAACCCGCGCCGCCATTCGCGATCAGCTTTCCGCTTGCGCGTCGGCGCGGGATTTGCCTTCGAGGCCAAGCGCCAGCGTCGCCGCCATGAACCCGTCGAGATCGCCGTCGAGCACGCCCTGCGTGTCCGAGGTTTCGTGTTGCGTGCGCAGGTCCTTCACCATCTGGTAGGGCTGCAGCACGTAGGAGCGAATCTGGTTGCCCCAGCCGGCCGAGCCCTTGTTCTCGTGGGCTTCGTTGATCGCCGCGGTGCGCTTTTCCAGCTCCATCTGATAGAGGCGCGATTTCAGCGCCTTCATCGCGATATCGCGGTTCTGGTGCTGCGACTTCTCCGACGAGGTGACCACGATGCCGGTCGGATGGTGGGTGATCCGCACCGCCGAGTCGGTCGTGTTGACGTGCTGACCGCCCGCGCCCGAGGAGCGGAACGTGTCGATGCGGATATCGGCGGGGTTCACCTCGATCTCGATATTGTCGTCGACCACCGGATAGACCCAGACCGACGCAAACGAGGTCTCGCGCGTGCCCTTGCCGAAGGGCGAAATCCGCACGAGCCGGTGCACGCCCGATTCCGATTTCAGCCAGCCATAGGCGTTGGGGCCGGAAATCTTGTAGGCGCAGGATTTGATCCCGGCCTCTGCACCCGGTTCTTCCGATTGCAGCTCGACCTCGTAGCCGCGCTTTTCGGCCCAGCGGACATACATCCGCTGCAGCATCGAGGCCCAGTCGCAGGCCTCCGTACCACCCGCGCCCGCGTTGATCTCGAGGAAGGTGTCATTCGCATCCGCCTCACCGTCGAGCAGGGCTTCGAGCTCCTTCGACGCGGCGGTTTCTTTCAGCGCGGCCAGCGAGGCCTCGGCCTCGGAGACGACTTCCTCGTCGTCTTCCATCTCGCCCATCTCGATCAGTTCGACATTGTCCTCCAGATCCTGCTTGATCCGGTTATAGGTTTCGAACTTGTCCATCAGTTGCTGCCGGTCGCGCATCAGTTTCTGCGCGCGCGCCTGATCGTCCCACAGGGTGGGGTCTTCGATCATCGCGTTGAATTCCTCGATCCGGTGCGGCGCGGTCTCGAGGTCCATCCGCTGGCCCAGCAAGGTCAGGGACTTGCGGATCTGTTCGACGGTGTTCTGCGTCTCGGCGCGCATCTGTCATCCTCTTGAAAGCTTGGCCCGCGTGATACGAGATCGGGGCGGCGCCCGCAAGGCGGCGCGGGGGAAATTGCGTGGGCCGCGCGGCGTTGAAAAGCGGCGCGGCCCTTGTGTCTGTGGCCTCCGTGGGCCGGAGCGGGACTTGGCTCAGCTTGCGTCCAGTGCCGCGATGATCGCGCCGAAATCGCTGGCCTTGAGCGAGGCCCCGCCCACCAGCGCGCCATCGACGTTGGAGGTCGCGAAAATCTCCTCCGCGTTGGAGGGTTTGACCGAGCCGCCATAGAGCAGACGCATCCCGTTGCCCTCATCGGCGAAGCGCGCGACCAGCGTGTTGCGCATGAAGTCATGCACCTCGGCGATCTGCTCCAGCGTCGGTGTGCGGCCCGTGCCGATCGCCCAGACGGGCTCATAGGCGATCACGCAATTGGCCGCGGTCGCGCCATCGGGGACGGAGCCCGCAAGCTGTTCGCCGATCACGTCGAGCGTCTGCTCGCCGTCGCGCTGCGCCTCTGTTTCGCCCACACAGATCACCGCGATCAGACCTGCGCCAATCGCCGCCTCGGCCTTGGCGCGCACGATCAGATCGCTTTCATGGTGGTCCGCACGACGCTCCGAATGGCCGACGATGACATAAGAGCCACCCGCATCCGCAATCATCTGCGCCGAGATGTCGCCCGTATGCGCGCCGCTCTCGTTCATGTGGCAATCCTGCCCGCCGACCGCGAGCTTGCCGCCAGCCGCCTCGGCCATCGCGCCGATCAGCGTCGCAGGCGGGCACAGGAGCACGTCACAGGCGGGGGACGGGTGCGCTTCGGTCAGCGCCGTGACCTCGCCCAGATTGCTCTTGAGCCCGTTCATCTTCCAATTGCCGGCGGCCAGTTTCTTGCGCATGTGCGATTATTCTCCCTGATGTCGTTGGGCCTGACATTAGGGCAGGGGGCGCAGGCTCGCAAAGGGCAAAATGGCGCGGGGGCGAGACTTAGCCGTTGGTCTGGGGGGCTTCCATATCGGCGAACTTGATCGACTCGCCGCAGCCGCATTCGTCGACCACGTTCGGATTGCGGAACTTGAAGCCCGATTCCAGAAGGCCGGTCTCGTAGTCGATTTCGGTGCCCAGCATGAACATCTGCGCCATCGGCGCGATCAGCACACGGGCGGGGCCCTTTTCCACGACGATATCCATCGGCCCGGCCTCGGCCGCGACCTCCATCGTGTATTCCATGCCCGCGCAGCCCCCTTTCTTCACGCCGATGCGGAAGCCAGCCGCATCCTCGCGCGACATCAGCTTGGCGATCTGCGCGACGGCGGCGTCGGTCAGGGTGACGGGATCTTGTCCGGGGACGTTGAACATGGGGGCTCTCCTTCACCGAGTAATTTAGTCGGGGACGGGCAGGATTCCAAGGGGCGGAAGCTGTCCCAAAAGCGCGAGTGTGGCGTAAGAGGCGGCGAGCGCCCAGCCGAAGGAGGCCAGCGTGCCGATGATCACATATTCGGATTTCGGATTCGCCCCGTCCTTGGAAACCGCCTCGAAGCGCAGGATCGACTTCGCCGCGATCAGGAAGCCGATGCCGGAGGGTTGTCCCGCCAGAACCAGCAGAAAGATCAGCCCGCGTTCGAGCAGCCCGATCATCCGCCCGCCCTGGGGCAGCCCCTCAGGCGGGGCGTCGTTTTCGTATTGCGCCATCAGCATCCCCACCGCGAAACCACCCGCGCGGGTGGTGATCAGAAGCCCGGTGGCGAGCGTCAGGGCGCCGGGGAGCCATGAGAGGTTCGCCCAGAGCGAGTTGGCCCAGAACGTCGGGAAGGCGGCGGCGATGAGCCCGGTCGCAGCGAGATGAGCGGCTTGATCGCCGAGGAAGGCGGCGAGGGGATGCGTATTGGGGGCGAAGCTCTTGGCCACATCGATCACGAGATGGCTGAGCGCTACCAGCGCCAGCACCCCGATCAGCGCCCAGCTCAGCTGCAGCCCCACCAACAGCGTCAGCCCCGCGAGGATCGCGATGTGCTTGGCCAGAGTCGCTCCGTCCCGCCCGGCCTTCTTCGCCGCCATGTCGCTGCTTTGAAACGCGAAATCGGTGAAGGCATGGGCGAAGAGAAGCGCTGCGAAAGTCTCGATCATGGGGTCTCCTCGATCATCGCTAGGGCCTCCACGATGGCCGCGTAAGCCGCGCTTGCCAAGGCCTGTGCCAGCGATTGCCGGGTGATGCCGATCTCGGATGCGGCGGCGGTCTGGGTCGGTGGTTTGATGCGCAGCATCGGCGCAATCGCGCGCGCCTGCGCCGGCGTCCAGTCTTCCGAGATTTGATCGAACAGCCGCAGTGCCGCGCCAAGCGGCCCGCCCGCAGCATGAGCGATGCGCGGCTCCTCCAAGCTATCGAGTAGTTGGCCCGAGGCGGTGAAGACCGGCCCCGACGCCCCGTTCAGGTCGCCATCGGCAGGCAGCGTGCCATCACCCTCGGCAATCGCGATCCGGGTCGAGAATGCCTCGCCCAGAGCGCGCAACTCGGCCTCGATCAGCACGGCCAGCCTTGCCTGATAGCGCGGCTCGGTGATCGCGATCTGCCAACCATCGCCGCGATTGCGGGCGAAAGCCGTGTCGCCCAGTGCGGGCTGGAGTACTGCCGCCGCGCCCTCGATCGCATCAAGCGCCGCGCTCAGCTCCGACGCCGAGAGCCGGGTCGAGGCGACGATATCGCCGGTAAGGACACAAAAATAAGCCATGCGCAGGTTGTAATGCCTGCGCATGGAGATATGCAAGTAAAAACGCCTGCATTAACTATTTAGCAGGCAAATTGGCCTGCGTTACCCATCGAGGAACGGATAATCCGTATAGCCCTCAGCGCCGCCGCCGTAGAACGTGTCCGGGTTCGGCGCGTTGAGCGGCGCGTCCTTCTCGAAGCGCGTCGGCAGGTCCGGGTTCGCGATGAAGAGCTTGCCGAAGGCCACTGCCGCCGCGCCCTCTTTCAGCGCTGCTTCGGCCATCGCCTTGTCGTAACCGTTATTCGCGATATAGGGCGCCTTCGACTTCGCACGCAGCGTCTCGATCCCGTCCTCCGGCCATTCGCGCGGCCCGCCGGTCTGGCCTTCCACGAAGTGGACATAGGCCATCCGCTTGGTGTTGAGGAACTCGACCACCGCACCGAACAGCTCGGCCGTGTTGCTGTCGATGCCGACGTTATTCGCGTTCGACCACGGCGAGAGGCGGATACCCACGCGCTCGGCGCCAAGGATTTCGGTCACCGCGTCCACCACTTCGCGCAGGAAGCGGGTGCGGTTCTCGATCGCGCCGCCGTATTCGTCCTCGCGTTTGTTCGAAGTGTCGCGCAGGAACTGGTCGATCAGGTAGCCATTCGCGGCGTGGATCTCGACGCCATCGAAGCCCGCGGCTTTCGCGTTGCGCGCGGCGTTGCGGTAATCCTCGACCGTGGCGGCGATCTCTTCGACCGTCAGCGCATGGGGCGTGGTGGTCGCGACGAAGCCTTCACCGTCGAAGGTTTTCGCCTCGGCCGAGATCGCGGAGGGGCCGACCGGGTCGCGCCCATCCAGAAGCTGCGGCACCGAAATCCGGCCCACGTGCCAGATCTGCGCGACGATCTTGCCGCCAGCGCCATGAACGGCTTCGGTGACCTTCTTCCAGCCCGCGACCTGCGCGTCGTTATAGATGCCCGGCGTCCAGGCATAGCCCTGACCCATCGGCGAGATCTGCGTGCCTTCGGTGATAATCAGGCCCGCGCCTGCGCGCTGGCGGTAATATTCCACCGTCATGTCGGTCGGATGCAGATCGGGAGCGCGGTTGCGGGTCAGCGGCGCCATCACGAAACGGTTGGCGATCTCGATCGCGCCGAGTTTCGTGGGGGAGAAAAGCGTATCAGCCATGTCGGTCATCTAGTCGGGCCTCTCATCGGGTTTGACGTTCGGCAGCATGAGATGGGTCTTGCAGCGCGATGGGCAAGGCGGCGGGAAGCGCAACGCCCCTGTGCGCAAATGCGAGGAAACAAAAAGGGAGCCGCGTGGCTCCCTTCCTCTTGGTCCGAAATATCCCGGGGGGCACCCGCAGGGTGCGGGGGCAGAGCCCCCTCCGGACCTCACATGAAGCCCAGTTCCAGCCGTGCCTCGTCCGACATCATGTCCATGCCCCATTGCGGATCGAAGGTCATCTCGACATCGACATCGCGCAGACCGCCCACGCAGGCCACGGCATCGTGAACCCAGCCCGGCATCTCACCCGCGACAGGGCAGCCCGGCGCGGTGAGCGTCATGATCACCTTCGCGTCATTCTCGGGGCTGATCTCGATCGTGTAGACGAGGCCGAGATCGTAGATGTTCACCGGAATTTCCGGGTCATAGACGGTGCGGCACGCTTCCACGACACTTTCGTAGAGCGGGTGATCGGTCGTCGAGGGCTTGATCAGCGGGGTGCCTTCAAGCGGCTCTTCGGGCGTGGCGGTCATGGAAGCCTCTTTCATCGGCGGGGGCGCGCGCGGGCGCCTATCGAATTACTCGACTGTTTATCTAGGTGATAGGACCCGAGCCGTAAAGGGAGGCGTGGGCTGTCTGCTGATATGTGATGACCTGGCGTCCATGACGACACGTTGGTTGAGAAGGTGCGCGCCCGAGCCTCGGGTGGGCGCGTGGCGTCGCCTGTGGCCGGGCGCTTTATCTTGCAAGCTCGGCGGACGCTTGAGCCTGCGACGACATCGCCAATGCGCCCTCCCGGGGGGGGAGGGTCGGGCGCGGCCCGGGGCTGGCCGCCCCGGGCCAAAGGGAGAAAGCGGCGCGCTCCTCCCAACGCTCCTGCCTTGACGCCCCGCACGCTTCGCGCCAAACCGATCCCATGTTGCCCGAAGAGAAACTCGACCAGATCCTCGCGCGCTTCGAGTACCTCGAGGCGCTGCTCAATGCTGGTGCGGAGCCCGCCAAGATTGCCGAAATCAGCCGCGAATATTCCGAATTGAAGCCGGTCGTGACCCAGATCGAGGCGTGGCGTCAGGCCCGTGCCGATCTGGACGAGGCGGAAGGCTGGCTGAGCGATCCGGAAATGCGCGATCTGGCCGAAGAGGAATTGCCGCGCCTCAAAGACCGCATTCCCGAGATGGAGCAGGCTTTGCGCGTGGCGCTTCTGCCCAAGGATGCCGCCGACGCGCGCCCCGCGATCTTGGAAATCCGCCCCGGCACGGGTGGCGAGGAAGCGGCGCTTTTCGCGGGCAACCTGCTGCGGATGTATCAGAAATACGCCGAGAAACACGGTTGGCGGTTCGAGATGATGGAGCTGACCGAGACCGAGCTGGGCGGCGTCAAGGAAGCCGTGGCCCGGATCGAGGGCGAGGGCGTCTTTGCACGCCTGAAATACGAGTCCGGCGTCCACCGCGTGCAGCGCGTGCCGGAAACCGAGGCAGGCGGGCGCATCCATACCTCGGCCGCGACCGTGGCGGTGCTGCCCGAGGTCGAGGCGGTCGATATCGACATTCCCGCCAACGACATCCGGATCGACACGATGCGGGCCTCCGGGGCGGGCGGCCAGCACGTCAACACGACGGACTCGGCGGTGCGCATCACCCATATCCCGACCGGGATCGTCGTCACCTCGTCGGAGAAATCCCAGCACCAGAACCGCGCCAATGCGATGGCGGTGCTGCGCGCGCGGCTGTTCGAGGCCGAGCGCGACCGCGCAGCCTCGGAGCGCGCCGAGACACGCAAGTCGCAGGTGGGCTCCGGCGACCGTTCGGAGCGCATCCGAACCTATAATTTCCCGCAAGGGCGGCTGACCGATCACCGCATCAATCTTACGCTCTATTCCCTTGATAAGGTTATGGAAGGCGAGATCGACGAGGTGGTCGACGCGCTGATCGCCGACGATCAGGCGGCTAAGCTCGCGGAGATGGAGGCGTGAGGGCGCAGGATGCGTTGGTCGCCGCGACGCGGCGTCTGCGCGAGGCCGGGATCGAGGGCGCGCAGACCGACGCACGCAGGCTGCTGGCCCATGCGCTGCAGATCGCGCCCGATCGGCTGACGCTCGCGCTGCAAGACCCGCTGCCAGAGGACGCAGCCGCCCGGTTCGAGGTGGCGCTGACTGCCCGCGAAGCCCGTCAGCCCGTCGCTCAGATCACCGGCAAACGCCTGTTCTGGGGGCACGAATTCCGCGTCACCCGCGACACGCTCGACCCGCGCCCGGAGACGGAACTGCTGGTCGAGGTGGCGCTGGAACGCCCCTTCGTCCACGCGCTCGACCTTGGCACCGGCACCGGCTGCATCCTGATCTCGCTGCTGAAATCCATGCCCTTCGCGGCGGGAACGGGGACCGATCTGTCGGACGCCGCGCTGGAGGTCGCGAAATCCAATGCCGAGGCGCTCGGTGTCGCCAAACGCGCCAAGTTCCTGATTTCAGACTGGTTTGCCAATGTGCCGGGGCGCTACGACCTCATCGTCTCGAACCCGCCCTATATCGCCGAAGACGAGATGGCGGGGCTCTCGCAGGATGTGCGCGAGTGGGAGCCGCTCTCGGCGCTGACCCCCGGTGGCGACGGGCTCGACGCCTATCGCGCCATCGCACGCGGCGCCGGGGCGCGGCTGCTCGCAGGCGGGCGTCTCGCGGTGGAGATCGGCCCGACACAGGCGCAGGCGGTCAGTGACCTCTTCGCGGCCCAAGGTTTCGAGCGGATCGAGACGCGCCAGGATCTCGATGGGCGCGACCGCGTCGTTTTGGCGCATAAATCCGGGGATACGGCGGATTGCGGCGCTTCCTGAGCGCGAAATCGCGCAAAATCTTGGGGAAAACCCCGCGAATCGGCGGAAATCGCGGATTTGACCGATTTTCTGACTTGAAAGGTGGCCCCCCGCATGTTTAGTCAAGCCTGTGCAGGGCGGATATTGATCCACCGCACGGCTCAGCTTCACAGCGCGGGTGTTAGGAACGAAACCGGGCAAGTATGCCCAGCGTGACAGTTCAGCCCGCAGGCCACGCATTAGCGGCCATTTCCGAAAAGCCCGTGACAACGGGCCAAGAAAACGAAAGCCATGAGATCTTCGAAATCCCGTTCGCGCAATAAGTCGAACCGTCAACGGTCGATGGGCAATATCGTTAACCGCGTCTTCGACAGCTCCGGCCCCGAAGGCAAGGTGCGCGGTACGCCGCAGCAGATCATCGACAAATATCTTCAGCTTGCGCGCGATGCGCAGCTCGGCAACGATCGCGTGGCCGAACAAAACTTTCTGCAGCACGCAGAGCATTACACGCGAATGCTGGGCGAGGCGCAGAAAGAACAGGCTCGCGAGCAAGAGGCCCGCAACCAGCAGCGCCAGCAGAACAACCAGAATAACGGCAACCAGAACAATGGTGGCCAGAATAACGGTGGTCAGAACCAAGGCGGTAACGGTCAGCAGGGCGGTCAAAACAGCGGCCAGAACCACGCTCAGCAGGACGACGGCCAGAACGAGGCCCAGTCGAAGGGTGAAGCTCAGGACAACAATACGTCCGAGCGTCGCGAAGAGCGCAGCGAGGCGAAATCCTCCGGTCGCAACAAGCGCGCCGAAAGCCCCGAGATGATGCCGCCGATGCCGCAGCTGGAGCTCGAAGAGGATTCCACCCTCGTCGAGACGCCGGAAAGCCGCAGCAGTGAAGAGGCACCGAAAGCCGCGGAACAGCCTGAGAAGGCCGAGAAAGCGGAAAAGGCCGAAAAGCCCAAGCGTCCGCGCGCCCCGCGCAAGCCGCGCGCCCCTAAAGCCGACAAGGCTGAAAAGGCAGAGGCGAGCGCCGAGCTGCCCAAAGCCTCGGGCGAGTAAAGCCTCGGACAAGAGATAGCAAAAGGCCCGCCAGATCGGCGGGCCTTTTTGCATGGGGCAGGGGCGGCGCTCAGGCGGTCAGGTCTTTGTCCAGAAATACCCGGTCATAGCCACCGTCCATCCGGCGGTCTCGCTCGATGAAGCCGAGCCGCGCATAGACCGCGCGGCTTTCCTCCATCGCGGCATTGGCAAAAAGCCACAGCTTTTCCGCGCCGATCTCGCGGGCGCGCGCCTCGGCGAACGCCATCAACTGCCGCCCGATGCCTTGGCCCTGTGCGGCCGGGTCGACGGCGACGGGCTCGATCTGCAACCGGGGCGGCGTGCTGTCATCCGCAAAGAGCCCGATATAGCCCGCGACTCCGTTCTCCCCCTCACAGACCCAGAGATGCGGCAGTTCGGCAGCATGATCGGCGAGCATCGGCGCGGGTGGGCGTCCGATCCGGGGAATGTAGCGGGAGAAGGCCGCCTCGGCGATCTCGGCAATGCGCGGCAGGTCGTCCTCGCGCGCCGGGCGGATCATTCCTGACCCGCGACGATGCGTGCGAGCCGGCAGAACTGCTCCAGCGTCACGCGTTCGGCGCGCTCGGTGGGAGCGATCCCGGCCTGCTCCAGCTTCGCCTCGATATCGGGGGCCACGCCTTTCAGCGAGGCGCGCAGCATCTTGCGGCGCTGGTTGAAGCCCGCGGCCACGACCCGGCTGAGCGTCGCCGCATCGGCCGGATAGCGCGGCTCGGGCAGGGCGCGCAGATGCACCACCGCGGAATGGACCTTCGGCGCGGGGGTGAAGGCCTCGGGCGGCAGGCTCATCACGATCTTCGCCTCGGCACGCCATTGCGCGAGGATCGCGAGCCGCCCGTAATGTTTGCTGCCCGGCTTCGCCACGATCCGCTCGGCCACCTCGCGCTGGAACATCAGCGTCAGGCTTTCCCAGAAGGGCGGCCAGTCTTTCGGCGTCAGCCAACGCACCAGCAACTCGGTGCCCACGTTATAGGGCAGGTTCGCAGCGATCTTGATCGGCGGCGTCAGATGCGCGAGTGGATCGATCTGCAGCGCATCGCCATTGATCACTTCGAGCCGCCCCGGATAGGCCTCGGCAATCTCGGCCAAAGCGGGCAGACAGCGCGTGTCCTTCTCGATCGCGAGGACCTTGCGCGCCCCTTCGGCCAGAAGCCCGCGCGTCAGACCGCCGGGCCCGGGGCCGACCTCCAACACGTCCGCGCCCGTCAGATCGCCCGCAGAGCGCGCGATCTTTGCGGTCAGGTTCAGGTCCAGCAGGAAGTTCTGCCCAAGGCTCTTCTTTGCGACGAGGTCATGTGTCTGCAGAACCTCGCGCAGCGGCGGCAGCCCATCGATCGTCGCCATCACGCTGCCTCAGTCATGACGCGCGGCTCCCATCCGGGCCGCCATCTCGAGCGCCGCGATCAGCGAGGCGGGGTTGGCGCGGCCTTGACCCGCGATGTCATAGGCGGTGCCGTGATCGGGCGAGGTGCGCACGAAGGGCAGGCCGAGCGTGATATTCACCCCGCCGTCGAAATCGAGCGTCTTGATCGGGATCAGCGCCTGATCGTGATAGGCGCAGATCGCGGCGTCGTAAGTCTGACGGGCGCGGGCGTGAAACATCGTATCGGCTGGCATCGGGCCCGCGACGGCGTAGCCCTCTTCGCGCAGACCGTCGAGCGTGTCGGCGATCCAGTCGCCTTCCTCGGAGCCCATCGCGCCGCCTTCGCCTGCATGCGGGTTCAGCCCCGCCACCGCAATCCGCGGGGAAGAGAAGCCGAAATCGCGCCGCAGCCCTTCATAGGTGATCCGCACCGTCTCGCGCAGAAGCTGCGGGGTCAGGAGTTTCGGCACCTCGGAGAGCGCGACATGGATTGTGGCGGGCACCACGCGCAGCGGCGGATCGACCCGCGACGAGGCCAGCATCATCACCACCCGCTCGACGCCCGCGAGATGGGCCAGATATTCGGTATGGCCGGGGAAGGTGAACTTTGCCCCGTCCTTCAGGGCCTTCTTGTTGATCGGCGCGGTGGTCAGCCCGGTGCCTTCGCCGCGCATCACCAGATCGACGCCGCGCGCGATCACGTCGATGACGGCTTTCGCATTGGCCGGGTCCGGCTCGCCCGGAAGGGCGGCGGCGGGGAATTGATGGGGCAGCACCGGCAGCCCGGCGCTGGCATGGCGCAGCGCATCGGAGGGCCGGTCGATCTCGCGGATCTTGGTGCCGCGCGGCAGATGCGCGGGATCGCCGATCCAGACGAAGGGCAGCTTCGCGCCGCAATGCTCCCAGGCGCGGGCGGCAATCTCGGGGCCAACCCCCGAGGGATCGCCGCAGCTGAGGATCACGGGGCGGTCGGGCGCACGGGCCGCGGTGCGATCGGTCGGCTGGGCGCTCATTTGCGCACGATCACCGCGTCGGCTTCCAGATCGGCCATGTAGCCGTTGGCATAGGCTTCGAGCGCCTTGCTCTCCAGTGCCGCGCGGACCTGATCGCGGTCGGGGGCCGACTGGTCGCCCTCGGGGGCCACCTTGCGATCGCAAAGCATCACCAGAAGATCATTCGCGCCCTGCGGGATCACTTCGCTCTCGCCCACGTCGAGATGCGCCAGCGCGAGACCGACATTGGTCGGCACCTGCGCCTGCGCCACGTCCTCATGCATGGTGAGCGCGCTCGCCGGGAAGCCCTTGCCGATCGTGTAGAGCTGGTTGCATTGGCGCGCCGCGGCCACCTGGCTCTGGATCTTGGCCGATTGCTGCGAGCCGGTCTGGCCGATGGCGAAGGTCATGTAGCTCAGCGACTGCGGGCCCGACGGCGCGTCGCCGTCACCGATCGCGCGCAGCATGAAGACCGCGACCGCGCCCTTGAGTTCGATCGGCTGGGTCGCCGTGCCCGGCTTGAGCTTGAGCACCACGCCGCGCAGTTGCGGCGGCAGCTTGTCGATCGGCATCCAGTCCAGACGCCCGCCGCGATCCCGCGAGGGGGCGGCCGAATATTGACGCGCGAGTGCTGCGAAGGCGCCTTCGCCCTGCGCGGCCGACAGTTGGCGCGCCTGACCCATCGCCGCGCGCTCGCGGCCCGGCGGGGCGGGCACGATCGCCTCGGAGATCAGCACTTTCACGCCCTTGCCAGTCTGGCTTTCGGGCTTCATCGCGCGGTCGATGTCCGCTTTCGTGATGTTCACCTGCGGCCCGAAGCGCGCCCGGACCACCTGACGCCAGACGAGACCGGCCTCGGTGAAGTTGCGGAAGGTGTTCGGATCGACGCCCTCCTTCTGCAGCGCCTGCACGAATTGCTCGCCGGTCATGTTCGCGCGGCCCGCGAATTCGTCCATGCCCTGCTGGATCGCGGCTTCGTCGAGCTTGATGCCGATGCGATTGCCGGCCCAGACGCGCAGGCGATCTTCGATCAGCGCCTTCTCGGCATCCTCGCGGGAGTTCGAGCCGGCATTGAGCAGCTGCATGAAGCGCTGGCGCTGGCTGATCTCGTAATCGGTCACGCCCATCCCGTTGACGGTAACGACGGGCGCGAAGCTGCCGCCCGATTGCGCCTGCGCCGTCCCTGCGGCGAAAGGCAGGGCGAGCATCAGCGCCAGAAGGGTGAGCAGTCGGGTCATCATCGTCATGAGCGTGCCTGTCCGTTTCGTCTCGTTCAGTCTTGGCCCTTTGGGCCTCGTTGATCCTCTGGGCCCGCTGGGCCGCGTTGCGATCCTCAGCCTCACCCTCCGCAGGTTCGCCGCGCGGGCGCACCGCCACTCGCGCCGAAGCCGACGAGTTGGACGGAAAGGCCGAAATCGGTCTCCGGGGCTACACTAGTGGATGACGTGAAGCGGCGCGAGAGGGAAAGATCAACCGCGATGCATTCGGTCTGGTAGCGCAGGCCGAGCTTGGCGCGCGCGGCGCGCTCGGCGGTGAAATCGTAACGTGTGCTGAGCGTGCCCGACCAGCCGTTGCCCCAACGCCATCCCGTGTCGAGCATCAGTTCCGACATGTTGTCGTCGCGCCCTTCGGCGGGGTTTTTCTCGAGCCAGAGATATCCTGCCGAGACGTTGAAGTCGTCGCCGGCTCGCGACAGCCGCAATTCGTCGCGCGACACGGAGAAGTTATCGTCGAACAGCGCGCGGTTCGACAGCGTCAGCCCGTTCGCGGTGGCCAGATGGGTTGCGAGGAGCCAGTCGGATTTCGTCCCCGACAGCCCCGTGCCCTGCGAGAACTGGCTCAGATCGCGCTGGCGGAAGACGCGGCCCGCCGCGACGCCCAGCGACCAGCCGGAGCTGTCATAGCGCGTCCAGCCGAGCCCGACATTGGCGCGCAGGCCGGTCTCGCGCGCATCCTCGCCCGGATAGCGGGTCAGCGAGAACAGGTTGCCGCCGTCGAATTCGGGCAGCTGGCTGTCCTCGTTGGGGGCGTCCGCCAGATGATCGGGCGCCCAGACGATCTGCGCCACTGGCTCGATCACATAGGCGGCGCGACCACTCGTCTTCACCCAAGGCCAGCGGATTTCCGCGGCGAAGGTGGGTTGGCCGCGCAGGATCGTGTCGCTGAAGGCGGGATCCTGATTGGTCTCGATGATGTCGCCCGCGAATTGCGCCTCGAGCGAGCCCAGCATACCCGGCCCGAACAGCCAGTTGCGCCTCCAGTCGGCGGTGAGCGAGCCACGCACCATGTCGCGCCCGTCGGGGCGTCCGTCGCCGTTGAGATCGAGCGTCGAACTCGAAGCGCGCCGCGTCGCCAAGGTGGAAAACCGCAGGCTGCCCTGTCCGCCGATCCCGGCGGGGCGGAAGGTGCGGATCCATTCGCCGGTGCCGCTCAGCATCGGTTCGGTGGAGTTGTTCTCATCCGCGCGCAGCGAGTGAATATTGCCGACGCGGGTCCAGATCATCTCGTCGCGGCGGACCCGTTCGAGCTCGACACCCGACCAAAGCCGATCGTCGTCGCCGAGCCCGTAATTGAGCAGGTAGCTGTCGTCGCTGACCAGCCGAAGCTGCGCCGTCAGGCGGAATTCGCGGGGCAGCTGCGCCTCGAGATCGCCGAAGAGATAGCCGCGCGTGCCGTTGCGAATGTCGTCCTTGCTCAGCGCGCCCGACCATTCCATCTTGCCCCAGTTGAAGGCCTGCCGGTAGCGCAGGTTCAGCGTCTCGGTGCGCGAGGTCGCGAAATAGGGCGTCACCGTCAGGTCGCGGCTGGGCCCGAGCGCGATGAAATAGGGCACCAGAAGCCCCGGCCCGAGGCCGCTCGTGGTGCGGAATTGCGGGGCGAGGAAGCCCGTCATCCGCCGCACGCCCGGCGCGGGCAGGCGGAGACGCGGCAGATAGGCGATCGGCACGCCCGCCGCACGGAACTGGGCATCCTCGAAGACGATCTGACGCGTGGTCGCGTTATGCACGACGCGGCTCGCGCGGATTTCCCAAAGCGGCGTCGGATTGGTCCGGCAGACCTCGCAGGACGAGGCTACGACCTTGTTCATGATCGTGATCGCGCCGTCGCGCCGCTCGATCCGGGCGGCGGCGAGTTGCAATTCGCGCGCCATCACCATCCGGGCGCTGAGCAGGATGCCGTTTTGCAGGTCCGAGGACAGCTCCGCCTGCGAGGCGAGGATCACCGCCTGCGACTGGCCGGGCTGCACCAGCCGGATCGGACCTTCGAGGTAGAGCTTGTCCGCCTTCTGGTCATAGACGACGCGTTTGGCAGACAGCCGGTTCGATTTGTAGAAGACCTCGACATTGCCCTCTGCGACCAGCTTGTTCTGATTGCGGATCGAGACCCGGTCGGCCAGCAGCGTTGCCAACTCGTCCGAAGAGGGGATTGGCGCGCCTTGCGTCGTTGTCGCGGCATCGGTCGCGGTGTTGTCCTGTGCGCGCACCGTCTGCGGAGCCGCCAAACCAAGCGCGACGATCAGCGCCAAGGCGCTCGCCCGTCCTGCCAAGGCGCCGAATTGCCGCCGCATCACCCATCCTCCCGGTGCAGTAGCCGCGCCAGCGGCAGCATCAACCCGATCACCGGCGGCGCCCAGGCCGCGAGCAGAACGGGAATCTGTCCGTTATCGCCCAGAACTTGCGCGATATTGCGCAGGAAGAACAAGCCCAGACCGGCGGCCAGCGCCAAAAGAACCTTCGCGCCGATGCCCCCAAAGCGCACATGATCCATCGTGAAGCTGGCAGCGATCAGCACCATCGCGGCCAGCAGCACCGGCAGCGCCAGTTCCATCTGGAACCAGACGATATGGCGGCGCGCCGAGAAGCCCGCATCCTCGAGCGACGCGATGAAGCTCGGCAATTGCCAGATCGGCACCGCGGAGGGCTTGCCGAAACTGTCGCGGATGCTGGCGACCGTCAGATCGGAGGGCAGCGAGAGGCTGTCCTGGGTGGTGGCGTCGCGCTCGGGATTGGTGGATTCGCCCAGCGGCCAGTCCTTCACGTCCTGCAACTGCCATGCGCCCGGCACCAGCGTCGCGGTCTTCGCGTCGATCCGGCGCACCGGGCCGCGATTAGGGTCGAAGATCAGGAAGGTCACGCCGTGCAGGGTCGTGGCATCGCCATTGGCGCGCTCGGCATGGATCACCGCCTGCGCCAGCGACTTGCCGTCCGAGGCAAGACCCGCGCTTTGCCGCATCCACACGCCCTCGCGCCCGATCGAGACGGTCGAGCCGCCATCGGACGTGTAGTGGTCGACGAGCGTCTCGTAGCGCTTCGAGGTGGCGGAGACGAGCGGGTTGCCCACCAGCAGTGCCAGTAGACCGATCACCAGCGCCGCCGCGATCGGGGCTGCCAGCATCCGCAGCGCGGAGCGGCCCGCCGCCCGGATCACCACCAGTTCCGAACTGCGCGCCAGCGCGACGAACAGCGCCACCGCCGACAGCATCACGATCAACGGCAGGATGGTGTAAATCGTCTCGGGAATGTTGAGCGCAGAGAGCACCGAGAGCTGTAGCAGGCTCAGCCCCTGATCGGAGAAGCGGCGGATTTCCTCGACCACGTCGATCAGGAACAGGATGCCCCAGAAGCTCGCCGCGACGATCAGGAAGCTGCGGAGGAACCGTTTCGCAAGATAGAGGGCAAGCGTCACGCGGCAGCCTCCCGTTTGGGCCGGATACGGCGCGGACGCCCCGACCACCACAGCATGAACAGCACCATCACGATCCCGCCCAGCGTCGGCGCGATGAGGCTCGGCCAGAGCGAAGGGTCGCGCCCGGAACTGGTCTCGGCGGCGTTTTGCAGCACCTGCACCACGATCAGGCCGCCAATGGCGAGCGACATCTGCCGCCACATGCCGAAGCGCGAGAATGTGCCCATCATCAGCGCCGAAAAACCGATCAGCGCCGCGATCGGGGCTAGCAGGGGCTGGGTGATCCGCCGGGCAAGCTCCAGCCGCAGCGCGTCGCGGGCGGCCTTGGCGCTCTCCGCGCCCGGGGTAGCGTCCAGACCGGTCCCGGCCATCATCGCAGCGAGGCGCGGCGTCGTCATCTCGTCGATCTTCGGCGCCCGCGCCTTCCCGGCCTTCAGGAAAGAGCCGATATCATAGGTGAAATTGCTGAACCGCGTGACCGACAGGCGGTCCGAGGGTTTGCGCAGGGTCTGGGCCATACCCGAGAACATGATCAGTTTCGGCCCCGTCTCGGTCTTCACAATCACGCCCTTGTCGGCGGTGTAGATCGTGCTCGTCTGCGCCGAGCGGCTGTCGGAGACGAAGATGTCCTGCAACTCCCCCAGATCGGAAATGCGCCGGATATAGATCGAGATGCCCGGCGCGGGATGCTGGAACGTGCCTTCGGTGAGGAATTTCGCGGTCAGGTTCTGCGCGACCTCCTGCTGGCGCTCGGCCAGCCGGGCCTTCGCGGCGGGGACGAGGAAATTCACCAGAAGCGCCATCATCACCGAGGCGATCAGCCCGAAGACCAGCACCGGGCGCGCCAGCCGCCAGTTCGAGGTGCCGGTGGCGCGCATCACCACCAATTCGCTGTCCTGATCGAGCCGGTTGAACGCGTAGATCGTGGCGGCGAAGGCGGCGACCGGCAGCACGATGCGGATGACGTAAGGCAAGGTCAACGCGGTGAATTCCAGCACCACCGTTGCGGTCTGGCCGTCCGAAATCAGGCTGTCGAACATGATCACAGCCCGGTTGACCCAATAGACGGAGACCAGCACGAGCGCGAAAAACCCGAACAGCGCCATCAATTTGGACAAAACATATCTGTCCAGTTGCGTCACGACCCTCTCAATACCCCCGAATATTTCCCTTTCTCTAGCCTGTCGGGCGAAGTGAGGGAAGGGCACAGCGGGGGTGCTTTTCATTTTCCGGAGGCAGGGCTAGGCTCGCGCGCAATTTGATGCCAATCGCGACCGAGCGCCGCCGACGCGCGCGCCGGTCTCATCTTCGGAGAACCCCACATGACCCAACCTGTTGCTATCGCCTTCAAGGAAACCGATCCGGAGGTCTTCGCCACCCAAAGCGGGCGGATCGCGCTGGTCGTGGGCGGTGACGGCAAGCTGGGTCAGGCCGGGCGCAAGCTGGACCGGGCGATGAAGGGCGCGATCAAGCGCGCGGTGGACTCGGAGGCCTTTGCGGGGCTTGGTGCAGGCGAGGCGATGGAGCTGAGCTGGCCCGCCGCAATCGCCGCCGAAGCGGTGCAGCTGGTGCGGCTCGACCGCAAGGCCAGCGCCGACGAGGCCCGCAAGGCGGGGGCTGCGATCGGCGCGAAACTGGGGGAGGCGGGCGCGCTCGTGGTGGCGCAAAACCATCCGCGCGCCGCCGATCTGTCGCTGGGCCTTGCGCTGCGCGCCTATCGCTTCGACTATCACACCGGCGAGGACAAGAAGGCCTACGGGCCGGTGACGATCATGGTCGACAAGCCCGAAGAGGTCGCCGCCGCCGCCGCCCCGCATGCCGCACTGGCCGAGGGCGTGTTCTTCACCCGCGATCTCGTCAACGAGCCCGCCAATATCCTGACCACCGACGATTTCGCAGCCCGCCTCGCCGCGATGCAGGAGCTGGGCCTCGATGTCGAAATCCTCGAAGAAGAGGATATGAAGAAGCTCGGCATGGGCGCGCTTCTGGGCGTCGGCATGGGCTCTGAAATGCCCTCCAAGCTGGTCGTGATGCAGTGGAAGGGCGGCGAGGAGGGCGAGGCGCCCTTCGCGCTCGTCGGCAAGGGCGTCGTGTTCGACGCGGGCGGCATCTCGCTCAAGCCCGGCGCGGGCATGGAAGAGATGACGATGGATATGGGCGGCGCAGGCGTCGTCTCGGGCGTGATGCGGACGCTGGCGCTGCGCAAGGCCAAGGCGAATGTCGTGGGCCTCGTCGGTCTGGTCGAGAACATGCCCGACGGGCGCGCGCAACGCCCCGGCGATATCGTGACCTCGATGAAGGGCGACACGATCGAAGTCATCAACACCGATGCCGAAGGTCGTCTCGTTCTGGCCGATGTACTCTGGTATGCGCAGGACCGGTTCCAGCCCAAGGCGATGGTCAACCTCGCCACGCTGACCGGGGCCGTGATCGTCGCGCTCGGCCACGAGAACGCGGGTCTTTTCGCCAATGATGACAAGTTCGTAGCCGACATTCTTAAAGCGGCGAAAACCGAGGGAGAGGGCGCGTGGCACATGCCGCTGCAACCCGCCTATGACAAGGCGCTGAAATCTCGGCTGGCCGATATGCGCAATGTCGGCAACCGTTGGGGCGGCGCGATCACCGCGGCCGCTTTCCTCAAGCGCTTCGTCAAGGACGAGGTGCCGTGGTGCCATATCGACATCGCGGGCGTGGCGCTTCCGCCGAACGAGACCACGCTGGCCCCGAAAGGCCCGACCGGCTGGGGCGTGCGCATGCTCGATCGCCTGATCCGCGACAAGTTCGAAGCCTGAGATGGGTCAGGTCAATTTCTACCATCTGACCCGCTCCAGCCTCGAGGAGGTGGTGCTGAACCTCGCCTCCCGGGCGGTGGAGCAGGGTTGGAAGGTGGAATTGCGAGGGACCGATTCCGCGCGGCTCGACTGGCTAGACCAGAGGCTCTGGCTGATGGGAAACGAGGCGAGCTTCCTGCCGCACGGGCTCGCAGGCGGGCCGCATGACGCGCTGCAGCCGATCCTGCTGGGCACCGCGCCCGCAGGCGACGGGCGCGAGGCGATGATGGCAGTGGACGGCGCCGAGGTCGCAGCAGAGGAAACCGACGCCCATAAGCGCGTCTGGATTCTGTTCGACGGCAACGACCCGCAGGCGGTGCAACACGCACGCGGGCAATGGAAGATCCTGACCGGCGCGGGTGCGAAGGCGATCTACTGGTCGGAAGAGGGCGGCCGCTGGGAGAAGAAGGCGGAGAGTTGAACCGGGTGGAGATCAACGGGGGATATGCCGGAGACGCGGAGCGCTTTGCCGATCTCTTCGCGGATAGCTTCGCAGCCTCCGAAGGCCCCGACGAGGGCGCGCTGATCGGGGCGCTGGTGCGCGACATCCTCGCCCGGACCGACCCCAGCGATCTGCACTGTTTCACCGCGCGCGACGGAGAGGCGCTCATCGGCGCGGTCTGTTTCACCCGCCTGCGCTATGACGACGATCCGCGCCGCGTCTTTTTGCTTTCGCCGATGGCGGTCGCCCCGGCGCAGCAACGCAAGGGCGTCGGGCAGAGGCTGATCCGTCATGCCCTCGCAGAGCTGTCAGCAGCGGGCGTCGAGGCCGTGCTCACCTATGGCGATCCGGCCTATTACGGACAGGTGGGCTTTGCGCCGATTGCCGAGGCCGCCATCACCGCGCCCTATCCGCTGTCGATGCCGCAGGGCTGGCTTGGCCAATCGCTGACGTCCACGCCGCTTGGCACCATCGCGGGGAAGCCGCGCTGTGTCGCGGCCTTCCAGAGACCTGAGATCTGGTGAGCCCTACCGCAGTCGCTCCGGCTCCAGCACCATCACGGTCGGTTCGCGCGGCAGGGTCCTGAGCGAAACGATCACCTCGCTCACGCCCGGCCGCTCCACCGCGAAGACGCCCTTCATCCCGTCGAGAAAGCTCTGCAGGGTCGGCTCGCCGAACCAATGGACCGGGATCACGATGCGCGAGCGCAGCCGGTTCAGGATACGGATCATCGTGGGCTGATCGACCGTGTAGGACCCGTCTACCGCCGCCATCACCACATCGAGCCGCCCCAGCGCCGCATATTGCGCGGGGTCGGGCTCGTGATGCAGATGGCCCAGATGGCCGATGCAGAGCCCCGCCACCTCGAAGACAAAGATCGAGTTGCCGTTCTCCTCGACCCCGCCAAAGCTGCGGATCGCGGTGGGCACATTGCGGATCAGCATCTCGCCCAGATCCAGATGATGCTCCGCCGCGATGCCGAACTGATCCGACCAGCCCTTCAGCGCCACCGTCCCATCCGGGATCATATCGGTCATATGGCTCGAATGGGCATGGTTCATCGTGACGTAATCGGGGGCAAACCGCGCGCCCCCGGTCCAGCCGTTGAAATCAGTCACGACTGACAGCCCGCCCTCGGTCTGCAACAGAACCATCGAGTGGTCGATGTAATGCAACCGCACCGATTGCTCCGGCACCGGATCGGACCAGCTGGCTTTGTGCAGATACTCGATCCCGGGCGCGGCATCGGCAATCGCGATGCAATGGCTGATGCGCTGGTTTTGCGCAGCCGCGGCGAATGGCGCGAGCGTGGCGCAGAGGGTTAGAAGGATGGAACGAAACATGGCGAGCCTCCTTTTGCCCTAGCGTAAGGCCAAAAAGCGATTCCGGTCCATGCCCTTGCGCCCCACGTGGCCTTCCCTTCGCGGCGCTTTGGGGCTATCAGCCGGGCCGAAGGAGAGCCCCCAGATGACCAAGTTCAGCTTCACCCTCAAGGCTACCGATGGTGCTGCGCGCACCGGGACGATCTCGACGCCCCGCGGCGAGATCCGCACGCCGGCCTTCATGCCCGTGGGCACCGCCGCGACCGTGAAGGCGATGATGCCCGAAAGCGTCGCCGCGACCGGCGCGGATATCCTGCTGGGCAATACCTATCACCTGATGCTGCGCCCCGGCGCGGAGCGGGTGGCGCGTCTGGGCGGGCTCCACAAGTTCATGAACTGGGACAAGCCGATCCTGACCGACTCGGGTGGCTTTCAGGTGATGAGCCTCGCGAGCCTGCGCAAGCTGACCGAGGAAGGCGTGACCTTTGCCTCCCATGTCGACGGCTCGAAACATATGCTCTCGCCCGAACGCTCGATGGAGATCCAGAAGTTGCTGGGTTCGGATATCGTGATGTGCTTCGACGAGTGCCCGGCGCTGCCCGCGACCGAGGAAGAAGTGGCGAAGTCCATGCGCCTCTCGATGCGATGGGCGCAACGCTCGCGCGATGCCTTCGGCGACCGTCCCGGCCATGCGCTGTTCGGCATCCAGCAGGGCGGCGTGACGCGTGAGCTTCGCGAGGAAAGTGCCGAGAAACTCAAGGAAATCGGCTTCGAGGGCTATGCGGTCGGCGGCCTCGCCGTGGGCGAGGGGCAAGAGGCGATGTTCGGCGTGCTCGACTACGCGCCGGGCATGCTGCCGCAGGACAAACCGCGCTACCTGATGGGCGTCGGCAAGCCCGACGATATCGTGGGCGCGGTCGAGCGCGGCATCGACATGATGGATTGCGTGCTGCCGTCGCGCTCGGGGCGCACGGGTCAAGCCTGGACCCGCCGCGGTCAGGTGAACATCAAGAACGCCCGCCATGCCGATGATCCGCGCCCGCTGGACGAGGCCTGCACCTGTCCGGCCTGCCAAAACTACTCGCGCGCCTATCTGCACCACGTCTTCCGCTCCGGCGAGATGATCTCGGGGATGCTGCTGACCTGGCACAACCTGCATTACTATCAAGAGCTGATGGCGGGCCTGCGCGCGGCGATCGACGAGGGCGCGCTGGCGCGCTTCGTCTCGGAGTTCCACGAGACCCGCGCAATGGGCGATATCGAGCCGCTCTGACCCCCGCTCAGTGCGAGATCACGATCACCGCGGCGTAATGCGTCGCGGCCGCGGCCAGCACATGGCCGTGCCAGATCGCGCGCGAGAAGGGGATGCGCTCGGTCTGGTAGAAGATCACGCCGACCGTATAGGTCAGCCCGCCCACGACCAGCAGGATCAGCGCGGGCAGTGGAAGGGACACGATCAACGGCCACATCGCGATCATCCCGAGCCAGCCCATCGCCAGATAGAGCCAGAACCCCGTGCGCTCCGCACGGTGGAAGAATCCGAGCTTCATCACGATGCCGAAGGTCGCAAGCGCCCAGACCGTCGCGGTCAGCGCCCAGCCTGCGACGCCGCCAAGGCCGATGAGCGCCATCGGCGTGTAAGTTCCCGCAATCAGAAGATAAATCGCGGCGTGATCGAAGCGCCGAAGCACCGCGCGCGTCGGCGCATGCAGGGTGAGGTTATAGGCGGCCGAGAGCGAGAAAGAGGCGATCAGCCCCACCGAATAGACCGCAAGGGGCCAGACCCGGCCTTCCGGAGCCGCCAACGATGCCCAGACGATCAGCGCGCTGACGCCTGCCACGGCGAAAACGACGCCCAGCACATGGACGACGCCATCGGCGACATGTTCGCGAAAGCTATGGCTCAATTGGTGGCGCGTCATCGTGGTGATCCCCTCAGTCATGCCTTTAAGATAGCAACGATGAGGCGATCTCCCAAGTCGCGGCGGAAAAAACGCTGGGTCACAAGGGGGCTCTGCCCCCGGGCGCTGCCGCGCGCCCCCCGGGATATTTGAAAAGAGCGAAGACAGGACAGACGCCCATCTTCGCTCTTGAGAAATATCCCGGGGGTGAGGGCGAAGCCCGAGGGGGCAGAGCCCCCTGACCCAGATTAGATACCGTCGCCGACGAAGGCCTTCTCGACCACATATTCGCGCGGCTCGGAATTCGCGCCTTCGCGCAGCCCGAACCCTTCGAGCACCGCCATCACGTCCTTGTTGAAGGCGAGCGAACCGCAGACCATCGCGCGGTCGGTCTCGGGGTTCATCGGCTCGAGGCCGAGATCCTTGAACACCTTGCCGTTCTCAAGATTGTCGGTGATCCGGCCCATATGGGGGGATTCCTCACGGGTCGTGGTCGGGTAGTATTTCAGCTTGCCGTCCACCATCTCGCCGATCAGCGGGTCATTGATCAGGTTCTCGACCAGCTGGCGGCCATATTCCAGTTCCTCGACCGTCCGGCAGGTATGCATCATGATGACCTCGTCGAACTTGTCGTAGGTCTCGGGGTCGCGCATCAGCGAGGCGAACGGTGCGATTCCGGTGCCGGTGGCGAGGAACCACACCCGCTTGCCCGGCAGCAGCGCGTCGTGGACCAGCGTGCCCACGGGCTTCGGGCGCAGGATGATCTGGTCGCCCACATTGATATGCTGCAGCTTCGAGGTCAGCGGGCCGTCCGGCACCTTGATCGAGTAGAATTCCAGCTCCTCATCCCAGTTCGGCGAGGCGATGGAATAGGCGCGCAACAGCGGTTTACCATTGTCGCCCATTAGCCCGATCATCACGAACTCGCCCGAGCGGAAACGCAGGGATTGCGGGCGGCTCACGCGGAAGGAAAACAGCCGGTCCGTCCAATGGGTCACTTCGGTCACGGTCTGCGCGTCGGGCAGGGTCTTCACCTTGGGGATCTCGGTCACGGCGCTCTCGTTCATTGTCACATCTCTCTCGGGCCGGGGCAGGCGCCTCGGTCTGGCAAATATACAGATCGGATACAGCTTGCGTGAGCGCTGGCCCTTGATCTGGCTCAATTGCCGGTTTCGTTATGGTCTATCGGATATCGCGGACGGGTGAAAGCCTCAGCCGGCGAGCCGCGCGCGGTAGTCATGCGCGGCCCAATCGGCGCGGAACAGCCATTGCGCCTGTGGCTGGCGCTCGGCCAGTTCCGGCGGAATCTCGACCTCGTCGAAGCCCACGCGCCGCGCCATCGCATATTGATCCGCGATCAGCGGGCCCGCTGCGCGCAGACGCCCGGTATAGCCGAGCGCGCGGATGCGGCGCGCCAGCGAGAAGCCGCGCCCGTCCGAGAAGGTCGGGAACAGGACGCGGATCATCTCGGCGCCTTCGATCAGCGCAGGCAGGTAGCCCGCATCGGTCTCCGGCGCGATGTCGAGGCTCGCCCCGGTGAAGTCGTCATTGTGGAAGCCGTCGTCGCGAACGATCACGCTCATGCCACATTCTCCTTGTTCTCAATCACTTGGCCTTCACTGTTCACACGGACGGCCTTGCCGCCGATGAAGTGGATGCCGCATTCGGTCTTGGCAGCGCCGCGCCAGCGGCCCGCACGTTCGTCTTCGCCCGGTTTCACAGGCGAGGTGCAGGGTGCGCAGCCGATCGAAGGGTAGCCTTGCGCCACCAGCGGATGGCGAGGCAGGCGGTTCTCGACCATGTAATCCTGCACGTCCTGCTTGTCCCAATGGGCGAGCGGGTTGATCTTCATCCGGCTGTCGGTCTCGATCTCGAAGAAATCGAGCGCCGCGCGCTGGCCGCCCTGAAAGCGTTTGCGCCCGGTGATCCACGCGTCATAGCCCGACAGCGCATTTTCCAGCGGCACCGTCTTGCGCAGGGTGCAGCAGGCGTCGGTGCTGTACTGGTGCAGCGTGCCGTCCGGGTCGTCGCGGGCAATCGCGGCCTCATCGGCCTGGATCACCTGCACATTGGTCAGGCCCAGCTTGGCCGCGACGTCGCGCTGATAGGCGAGCGTCTCGGGAAACAGCATCTGCGTGTCGATGAACAGCACCGGCGTGCCGGGCGCGATCACCGAAACCATGTGCAGCAACACCACCGATTCCGCCCCGAAGGAGGAGACCAGCGCGACATTGCCCACATCCGGGTCACGCAACGCCCGCTCCATCACCGCGGTCGCGGCGTGGTGGCGGTAGCGTTCGTTCAGCCCGGCGACGCGGGGGGCGATATCCGTTCCATCACTGAGCGGCATGGCGTTGAGCCTCTGCATAGAGCGCTTCCTTGAACGGGGCGGGGCCGAGGCGGCGCAGCGCGTCGAGGAAGCTCTCGGTGGCGCTTTCACGCACCTCGAGATAGGCGCGCAGCAGACGCTCCAGCGCGGGGATCACCTCCGTATAGGCAAAGCCGGGGCCGGCACGTTCGCCCAGTGCCATCGTCTCGGTCGCGTCGCCGCCCAGCGTGATCTGGTAGTTCTCCACGCCCGCACGGTCGAGGCCGAGAATGCCGATATGGCCCAGATGGTGGTGACCGCAGGCGTTGATGCAGCCCGAGATCTTGATCTTGAGCGCACCGATCTCCTGCTCCAGCCCGAGATCGCGGAAATGGGTCGAAATCTGCTGCGCCAGCGGGATCGAGCGGGCCGTGGCCAGCGCGCAGTAATCCATGCCGGGGCAGGCGATGATATCCGAGGTCAGCCCGATATTCGCCGTGGCGAGGCCGCCCTTGCGCAGAGCTTCGAACAGCGCGGGCAAATCGGCCTTCGCGATATGCGGCAGGATCACGTTCTGCTCGTGGCTGATGCGCAGCTCCGACTGGCCGTAGCGTTCGGCCAGATCGGCGAGCAGGCGCATCTGGTCGGACGTGGCATCGCCCGGAGGCGCGCCGTGATCCTTGAGGCTGACCGTGACCACCGCGTAATCGGGGTTGTGATGGGGCGAGACCGAGCGCGCGGCCCAATCGCGCAGAAGCGCGTCGACACTCCGGGCGGTCTCGAAGCTCTCGCTCTCCCGCACAGGCAGCGCGGGCGGGGCGAATTGTGCCTTGAGATCGGCGAGGATCGCCTGATCTGCGCCCTTGAAGGCTGCGCGCCGGGCCGGGAATTCAGCCTCGACCATCTCGGAAAACGTATCAATTCCAAGCTCGTGCACGGTGATCTTGATGCGCGCTTTATACTTGTTGTCGCGCCGTCCGGCGAGGTTCCACGCCGCCACGATCGATTCCAGATAGGGCAGCAGATCGACCGCGGGCAGGAAGCTGCGGATTTCCTTGCCGATCATCGGGGTGCGGCCGAGACCGCCGCCCACGAAGACCTGGAACCCGATCTCGCTATCACGCTCGACCAGTTGCAGCCCCACGTCATGGGCGCGGATCGCGGCGCGGTCGGCCTGAGCGCCGTTGATCGCGATCTTGAACTTGCGCGGCAGGAACTGGAATTCCGGATGGTCGGTGGACCACTGACGGATCAGTTCCGCGTAAGGGCGCGGATCGGCGATCTCATCGGCGGCGGCACCTGCGAAGGCATCCGTCGTCGTGTTGCGGATCGCGTTGCCCGAGGTCTGGATCGCGTGCATGCCAACATCGGCGAGCGCGTCGATCATATCCGGCACATCGATCAGCTTCGGCCAGTTGAACTGGATATTCTGACGCGTGGTGAAATGCCCGTAGCCGCGATCCCAAGCATCGGCGATCTTGGCGAGCTGGCGCATCTGCCGGGCTTCGATCGTGCCATAAGGGATCGCCACGCGCAGCATGTACGCGTGCAGCTGCAGATAGAGCCCGTTCATCAGGCGCAGCGGCTTGAACTCGTCCTCGGTCAGGCTGCCGTCGAGGCGGCGCGCGACCTGATGGCGAAACTGCTCGGCGCGCGCGCGGACGGCGGCGCGGTCGAAATCGCTGGGTTGGAACATGGATCAGCTCCCGGGTAGCTCGATGGAGGGACCAGAGGCGCGGAAGGCCTCGCGGAAATGCGCGGGCTCGGGGCCGTCAGGACCGAGCGTGGCGGGCGCGAGATAGGCGCCCACGACTTTCTCGGGCTGAGCATTGGCCAGATCGAGCCACATGTCCGCGATAA
Organism: Thioclava sp. F36-6; assembly: GCF_002020305.1. Lineage (NCBI taxonomy): Bacteria > Pseudomonadati > Pseudomonadota > Alphaproteobacteria > Rhodobacterales > Paracoccaceae > Thioclava > Thioclava sp. F36-6. The sequence continues at coordinate 1,256,972 of NZ_MPZX01000001.1, forward strand.
CCGGATCGTCGAGGAAAGCCGCGTCTTTCAGGCGCAGTACCCATTGGCCCGCGTCATTCATGTAGACGACATGGCCTTCGCGCAGGTCATTGGCACTGATCACGCCGGGGTTGAATTTCTTGCTCATAGCACGGCCTCCTTGAGGGCGGTGCGGGCGTCGCGCGGGGCGAGCCCGAGAAGGATCACGGCGGGGCCTTTGGCCTCCGCAGTCACGGTGGGCAGGGTGGCGAGCGTCGCGGGGCGGATCACCTGATCGGCGCGCGAGGCGTTCTCGACCACACAGGCGGGGGTCGCGGGGGAGGCGCCGTGCATCATCAGGCGTCCTTGCACGTAGCGCGCAGCACGCTTGCCCATATAGATCGCAGCGACCGCGCCGGGGCGGGCCAGCGCCGACCAATCCTGTTCTGCCAGCCCGTCTGCGTCATGCCCAGTGAGCAGGCGCAGCTCGCGATTGCGGCCACGTTCGGTCAGGCTCTGGCCAAGCGAGGCGGCCGCGGCGGAAGCAGCGGTGATGCCCGGCAGTACGCGATAGGCGATCCCAGCCGCGTCGAGCGCGTCCAGTTCCTCGCCCAGCCGACCGAACACGCCCGGATCGCCCGATTTCAGGCGCAGCACGCGCTGGCCTTCCTGCGCGAGGCGGACGATCAGGGACGAGATGTCGCCTTGCTTCATCGAGGGGCCGAAACCGGTCTTGCCGGTCTCGATCAGCTGTGCCTGCGGACCTGCGAGCGCGAGCACCTCGGCGCTCACCAGCGTGTCGTGCAGGATCACGTTGGCGCACATCATCTCGCGCAGCACCGCAACGGTCAGCAGGTCCGGGTCGCCCGGACCGGCGCCAGCAAGGGTCACCTGGGTCTGAGTTTCGAGAGTTTCCATGTCACGCTCCTCGTCTGCGTCTTGAGTGTGAATATAGGAAATTGTTCTGGTTTTTGGCTATATGCCCTTGCCAATAAGGACGTTCGTTCCTTATGGATTTGGAGGGAGTGACAATCTCCTGTCTATCGAAGGGAAATCGGAATGACGGTTCAGATCGACGAGTTGGATCGGAAAATCCTTGCGGAGCTTCAGGACGATGCGAGTCAGTCGCTCGACGAAATCGCGCGAAAAACAGGGTCTTCCAAGACCCCGGTCTGGAACCGGATTCGTAAATTGCGCGCGGCGGGGGTGATCGGGAAGCAGACCGCGATCCTCGATCCCGAGGCGCTTGGCTTCGATGCCTGCTTCTTCGTGTTGATCCGCACGTCGGAGCATGAGGCCGAGTGGCAGGACAAGTTCCTCGCCACTCTGCGCGCGCGCCCCGAAGTGATGGAGGCGCACCGTCTGGCGGGCGATATCGACTACATCCTGAAAGTGCGGGTCGAGAATGCGCGCGCCTATGATCGCTTCTATCAGGCGCTGATCTCGGAAGTGAAAATCCACAACGTGACCGCGCTTCTCTCGATGGAGGAGCTGAAATCCACCACCGCGCTGCCGCTTTGAAGGCTCAGCGCTTGGTATAGGTGACCTGCAGCTTCTCCAGCCCGTGGAAGTGATAGAGATCCGCGTAATAGGGGCGGCGCGGCAGATCGAGCCCCTGTAGCCGCTCCATCAGCATCGGCAGGGCGAGTTTCAGCTCCAGACGCGCCAGCGGCGCGCCGATGCAGAAATGCGCCCCCGCGCCGAAGCCGAAATTCGTGCGCACGGGGCGCGACGGATCGAAGACGCTCGCATCGTCCCAAGCCGACGGATCGCGGTTCGCACCGGCGAGCAACAGCCCGATCCGCTCGCCCTTGCGCAGCACCTGTCCCTGAAACTCCATGTCCTCATAGAGCCAGCGCGTGAACAGATGCAGCGGAGGATCGAAGCGCAGTAGCTCCTCGATCGTGCCGTCGATCCGCGCGGGCTCCAGCCAATGCGGTGCGACGGTCTGCTCGATCAGGGTTTTCACGCTGTTGCCGATCTGGTGGACGGTCGCCTCATGGCCCGCGTTCAACAGCAGGATCACGGTGGAGATCAGCTCGTCGCGGGTCAGATGGGTGCCTTCTTCCTCGACCGCGATCAGCTCCGAGATCAGATCTTCCCCGGGCGCTTTGCGGCGGGTCTCGATCAGATCGCCCAGATAGGCCGCGAAGTCCGCCGAAGCGCGCGCCGCGTCTTCCTCACGGCTGATGTCGCGGCGCGCCTGATACATCTGCACCATCGCGTTCGACCACGCCAAGAGCTTGTCCGCATCGCTTTCGGGCACGCCCAGAAGCCGTGCGATCACGATCACCGGCAGGGGCTTGGCGAAATGCTCTAGCATGTCGCAGCCACCCTCGGGCATCTCGTCGATCAGCCGATGGCAGAGCACCGTGATCTCGTCCTCCATGCCCGCGATCCGGCGCGGGGTGAAGGCCTTCGTCACCAGCTTGCGCAGCCGGGTGTGGGTCGGCGCCTCCAGTTCCAACATCGAATGACGCTCGATTGCGTAGAAGGGTTCGAGATGTTTCGGGATGTCCACCGCCTGCTCGGGCGGGGCCTCGCGCCCCAGCCGCCGGTCCCGCAGCGCCGCGCCGACGATCGCAGCGCGCGCGGTGACGCGAAACCCGTATTCGGGCCATTGCACGAAGGGGCCGCCTTGCCGCACCCGATCATAGAACGGGTAGGGGTTCTGGACGAATTCTGGATCGAGCGGGGATTGGGAAAGGGTCTGCATCGGCGCTCCGGTTACTCGGGGCCAGATTGGCCGCAACGCGCCCGGGGATGCAAGACCAAGCGAACGCTCCGCCTTGCATTGCCGCGCGGTAGGCCGCAAGGAAAGGGGCGGGAGAGTGCTGATGCTGGGCCGTGTCGCCATATTGCTGATCTGGATCGCGCTGACGCTCGCCGCCTCTATCGGGGTCTGGCGGGTCTCGGCGCGCGAGGGTCTGGCGCGGATCGAAGCGCAGGGACAGTCCGATCTGCGGCTGGCCTCGGATCGTCTGGTGGCAGCACTTTTGCAGTTTCGCGAAGTGGCGGTGCTGGCGGCCGATCATCCCGACGTCGTGGCGCTGGCGGCGCGTTTCGCCGAAGGGGGCAAGGCGGTCGGCACATGGCGCGATGCGGCGGTGAGCCTGACGCTTCAGCGCCTCGCCGATCATGCGGGCGCGCGCGACATCTGGCTCATCGCGCCGGGGGGCACTGTGCTCGCGGGCCCGGCGGATAGCCCTGACCGGGTCACAATGAACCGGGCGCTGTCGCGGGCGGCGCAAGGGGCGACCGGGTCGGAGCATTTCGTGGATCCCGATACCGGCGATCGGCTGTTCGTCTTCGCAGCCCCGGTCTTTGCCTCGGGCGGCAATGTTGCGGGGATCGTGCTGCTGCGGCTGAATGCCGAGGATGTCGAGGCCGAGGGGCGCGGCAACCCGGTGCCGGTCTGGTTCACCGATGATAGCGGCGTGAGTTTCCTGACCAACCGCACCGATCTGGTGCTGCTGTCCGAGCCCGGGGCAAAGCCCGACCCCGCGACCTATCCAGCGGGGTCGCTCGCCGGGGTGCTGCACCTGCGCGAACGCAACCTTGCGGGTCATCGTCTGGTGTCGGGGGATGGCTCGCTTTCCGGTCCCGCACTGGACGTCTCGCGCGCCTTGCCGGTGATCGAAATGGAGGGCCATGCCCTCGCTGCCGCCGATCCGGTGCTGCGCGCGGCGCGGCTCGCTGCGCTTTCGACCGCGGCCGGGTTTCTCGCGGTAGGGGCGGTGATGTTCGCCCTGTGGGAGCGCAGGCAGGCCCTATCCGAGGCCAATGCCGCGCTCGAAGTCCGCGTCGCCGAACGCACGGCGGAGCTGTCGACCGCGAACGAGGAGCTGCGCCGCACGCAGGCCGAACTCGTGCAGGCGGGCAAGCTCTCGGCGCTGGGACAGATGTCGGCGGGGATCAGTCACGAGCTGAACCAGCCGCTGATGGCGATCTCGTCTTATGCCGAGAATGCCGAACTGCTGCTCGATCGCGGTCGGACCGAGGAGGCGGGCGAGACGCTGGGCAAGATCGGGGCGATGGCGCATCGCATGGCGCGCATCATCCGCAACCTGCGGGCATTCGCACGACAGGAAAGCGAACCCGCGACCCGCGTCGGGCTGGCTGCGGTGGTGGAGAGCGCGCTGGAGATGCTCGACGAGCGACTGCGGCGCGCGGGCGTCACCGTGGACTGGCAGCGCCCCGACTTCCCCGCCATCGTGATGGGCGGCGAGGTGCGGCTGAGTCAGGTCGTCATCAACCTGATCTCGAACGCGATCGAGGCGATGGAAGGCCAGTCTGAGCGCCGCCTGACGATCCGCATGGCGCGCGCGGACGGGATGATCCGCCTCAGCCTGCGCGATACCGGGCCGGGTATCGCCGATCCGGACCGCATCTTCGATCCGTTCTACTCGACCAAGGAGGCGGGATCGGCGGAGGGGCTTGGCCTCGGCCTCTCGATCTCTTACGGGCTGGTGCAAGGGTTCGGCGGCACCCTGCGGGGCGAGAATGTGCCCGGCGGCGGGGCGCGTTTCACCATCGAGCTGCGCGAAGCCACGGCCCAACCCAAACCGATCGAGGTGGAGACATGATGCGCCGGGTTCTCTTTGTCGATGACGACCGCGCGGTGCGCGAGGCGCTGGGCCAGACGCTGGAACTGGCGGGGCTGAAGCCGACGCTCGCGGGCAGCTATATCGAGGCGAAGGACCATATCTCGACCGAGTTCGAGGGGATCGTCGTCACCGATATCCGGATGCCGGGCAAGGACGGGTTCGCGCTGCTGGACCTCGTGCAAAAGGCCGATGCGGAACTGCCCGTGGTGCTGCTGACCGGCGAGGCCGATGTGCCGATGGCGGTGCGTGCGATGGCGGCGGGTGCCTTCGATTTTCTGGAAAAACCCTGCACGGGGAAAGACTTGCTGGCCGTGGTCGAGAAGGCGCTGGAAACCCGTGCGCGGGTGATGGAGGCGCGCTTCTCGCGGGCAGCGGGCAAGCGCGGCGACGCGGCGGCGCGGATTTTGGTCGGTAGCTCTCCGGTGGCGGAGGGCCTGCGCGAAGCCGCCCGTCGCGCCGCGCGCTCGGGCGCCGAGGTGCTGATCACCGGCGCGCCGGGGGCGGGAAACTCCAAGCTCGCCGAGGTGATCCATCTGCTGTCCACCAATGCACGGCGTCCCTTCGTGAAGCTCGCGGCGGCGGGCCTCGACGTCGCGGCGCTGGAGGCGGGCTTTGCGCAGGCCGAGGGCGGGACGCTCTACCTTGACGAAGTGGCCGACCTGCCGCGCCCCGCGCAGTTCGCGCTGATCGAACTCTTGGAGACACGGCCCGCCACGCGCCTGATCGCGGGCACCTATCGCGACCTGCCGGGCGAGGCGCGGGCAGGGCGCTTCCACCCCGATCTCTACTGGCGGCTGGAGGCGTTGAAAGTGCGCATCCCCTCGCTGTCCGAGCGCCCCGAGGATATCCCCGCGCTGTTTCGCCATTACGTCGCCACCGCCTGCGAACAGGCCAATCTGCGCGCCCCCGAAATCCCGCCCGAGATGACGGCGCAACTGATGGCGCGCGACTGGCCGGGCAATGCCCGCGCGCTGATGTCCGAGGCGATGCGCTTCGCGATGGGCCTTGAGGCAGGGGAGCCTCCCGAGGAGCTCGGCCTCTCCGAGCGCATGGCGGCGGTCGAGAAGTCGCTGCTGGCCGAGGCGCTGACCCGCGCGGGCGGCAATGCGACCGAGGCGGCCTCCGCGCTGAAACTGCCGCGCAAGACCTTCTACGACAAGCTCGCGCGCCACGGGCTGCGGCCCGAGGAGTATCGCGACTAGCGGCGGGCGAGGATTCGCACGAAGCCGCATCTATCTGTGCGGGATTTCGCACACACCTCCGCGCGTCCTAATGCGGCGTTCCTTCTAAGATTCTGATTTTTTTCATATAATCCCTTCATCACAAGAGTTTCACGAAACAGTTGATCGGATCTCTCGGCGGCTTTCTGCTGACCCCAATGCCGGGGAGGACCGGCGTGACATGAATTCCGGGAGGACATTATGAAGAAATTTACCGCCGCCGTTTCGGCGCTCGCTCTCATGGCTTCGGCCTCGGTCGCAATGGCCGATCCGACGGGCTGCGACGAAGGCGAGATGGTCATCAAGTTCAGCCACGTCACCAACACCGACAAGCATCCGAAAGGGATCGCGGCGGCCCTGTTCGCCAAGCGCGTGAACGAGCAGATGGACGGCAAGGCCTGCGTTGAGGTCTACCCGAACTCGACCCTCTACAACGATGATCAGGTGCTCGAGGCGATGCTGCAGGGCGACGTGCAGATGGCCGCGCCGAGCCTCTCGAAATTCGAGACCTTCACCAAGAAATACCGCATCTTCGATCTGCCCTTCATGTTCAAGAACATGGCCGCCGTCGACGAATTCCAGAATTCCGACATCGGCCAGAACATGAAAGAGGCGATGGTGCGTCGCGGTCTGCTGGGCCTCGATTTCTGGCATAACGGCCTCAAGCAGTTCTCGGCCAACAAGCCGCTGCTGGTGCCGGGCGACGCCAAGGGTCTGAAGTTCCGCGTGCAGCCCTCCGACGTGCTGATCGCGCAGATGGAAGCGCTCGACGCCTCGCCGCAGCCGATGGCCTTCTCGGAAGTCTACGGCGCGCTGCAGACCGGCGTTGTCGACGGGCAGGAGAACACCTGGTCGAACATCTACGGTCAGAAGTTCTACGAAGTTCAGGACGGCATCACCGAGACCAACCACGGTCTGCTCGACTACATGGTCGTGACCTCGGTCGATTGGTGGGACAGCCTCGACCCGGCGATGCGCGATCAGATCAAGTCGATCCTCGACGAGGTCACCAAAGAGCGTAACGCCGCGATCAATCAGGTGAACGAGGAAAACCGTCAGGCGATCCTCGATGCCGGCGCGACGATCCGCGAACTGACGCCCGAGCAGCGCCAGCAATGGGTCGATGCGATGAAACCGGTCTGGGACCAGTTCAAGGATGACGTCGGTCAGGAAAACATCGACGCAGCGCAGGCGATCAACGCCAAGCACTGATCCGGAACGGACGGGCGACAGCCCCCACCTGTCGCCCGATCTCACGGTGCGCGCGGCCCCCTACATCACCCGCGCGCGCCCCTTTCACCTCTCGACCTGAGGCAGGAGTGAGCCATGAGCCAGCGCTATGAGCCGCGCAACGGGTTTTCGCGGGCGATCCACAATCTGGAGGAGACGCTGATCGCGTTGATCCTCGGCACGATGACAGTGATCACCTTCGTCAATGTCGTGCTGCGCTACGTCTTCAACTCCTCGCTGATCTGGGGGCTGGAGACGACGTTGATCCTCTTCGCCTGGCTGGTTCTGCTGGGCATGAGCTACGCGGTGAAAGTGACCGCGCATCTCGGCGTCGACGCGATCATCAACATGCTGCGCCCGGGACCGCGTAAGGCCATGAGCCTCGTCGCGGCGGGCCTGTGCATTCTCTACGCGGTGCTGCTGCTGAAAGGCGCATGGGATTACTGGGCGCCCTTCGCCGGCTTCGAGCAGACCTCGGGCCGCTGGTTCCCGACGGGCTTTCAGGACACCCGCGACCGCGCCTTCTACGAGACGGATCAGGTGCCGATCGCGCATTGGCTCGCCGTCTGGCTGGGGGATCGGTTCAACATGGGCGAGGCCTATGACAAGCTGCCGCGCTTCATCCCTTACCTGATCCTGCCGATCGGCGTGACGCTTCTGCTGATCCGCTTCGTGCAGGCGGCAATCGGGGTTGCCGTGGGCAAGCGTTCGGCGCTGATCGTGAGCCACGAAGCCGAAGACCAAGTGGCCGACGTGGCCCATATCAACAAGGGTGACTGAGGCATGGATATCCTGTTCCTTTTCGTGATGGTGATCGGCTTCATGCTGATCGGCGTGCCGATCGCGGTCTCTCTGGGTCTCGCGTCGACGCTGTTTCTGCTGATCTTCTCGGACGCCTCGCTCGCCTCCATCGCGCAGTCGCTCTATGACGCGATGGACAACCACGCGACGCTGCTGGCGATCCCGTTCTTCATCCTCGCCTCGAGCTTCATGTCGACGGGCGGCGTGGCGCAGCGCATCATCCGCTTCGCCATCGCCGTAGTGGGCCACCTGCCGGGCGGTCTGGCCATCGCGGGCGTCTTCGCCTGTATGCTGTTTGCGGCGCTCTCGGGCTCGTCGCCCGCGACCGTGGTCGCCATCGGCTCCATCGTCATCGCGGCGATGCGGCAGGTGGGCTACTCGAAGGATTTCGCCGCCGGCGTGATCTGTAACGCGGGCACCTTGGGCATTCTGATCCCGCCGTCGATCGTGATGGTGGTCTATGCCTCGGCGACCGACGTGTCGGTGGGCCGGATGTTCCTCGCGGGCGTCATTCCGGGCCTGATGGCCGGCGTGATGCTGATGGCGACGATTCTGTTCTTCGCGATCAAGCGCAACCTGCCGAAAGGCGAGTGGCAAGGCTGGGGCGAAGTCGCCGCAAGCTTCGTCGACGCGTTCTGGGGTCTGATGCTGATCGCGATCATCATGGTCGGCCTCTACGGCATCCCCGGCATCACCGGGGGCATCTTTACCCCCACCGAGGCCGCTGCCGTCGCCGCCGTCTATGCGTGGTTCGTTGCGAACTTCATCTATCGCGACATGGGCCCGCTCGATGAGGGCGAGCAGAAAACTTCGCTTCTGAAGAAGCCGCAGGCAATCTTCACCGCGATCTGGCACAAGGGCACGCGCGACACGCTGTTCGAGGCGGGCAAGCTGACGATCACGCTGATGTTCATCATCGCCAACGCGCTGATCCTCAAGCACGTGCTGACCGACGAGCAGATCCCGCAGAAGATCACCGAGGCCCTCCTCGGCGCAGGCCTGGGCAAGATCATGTTCCTCGTGATCGTCAACATCATCCTGCTGATCGGCGGTCAGTTCATGGAGCCCTCGGGCCTGATCCTGATCGTCGCGCCGCTGGTGTTCCCGATCGCGATCGAGCTGGGCGTCGATCCGATCCATCTCGGCATCATCATGGTGGTGAACATGGAGATCGGGATGATCACGCCACCGGTGGGTTTGAACCTCTTCGTGACCTCCGGCGTGGCGGGGATGCCGATCATGCGGGTCGTGAAAGCGGCCGCGCCCTTCCTCGCCGTGCTCTTTGTCTTCCTGATCCTTGTCACCTATGTGCCATTCCTGTCGACTTGGCTGCCGACGATGGCGATGGGGCCGGAGACGGTCGTGAAATAAACCGCGCGGGGCAGGGGCCGAACCCGGTCTCATGCCCCGCCATTCTGACCTGGCGCGCCCGTGGCACCCCCACGCGGCGCGCTTTTCTATGGGGGCAGGTCTAGGGGGGGCTCTGCCCCCCGCGCTGCGCGCGCCCCCCGGGATATTTCCGCCAAGCCGAAAGAATATCCCGTGTTTTCGGCTTGGCGGAAATATCCCGGGGTGAATTCGCGCATGCGAAGAGGGGCAGCGCCCCTTTTGCCCGCCTCGGGACATGGCACCGGCGCAAAATAAAAGGGCGACCCGATCGGCCGCCCCTCCTGCTCTGGCTATCGCCTGATTTTATTTCTGTTCCGACCCCGAAGGCGCCGGCGCTGCGGCGGCGGTCTCGGAGGCCGGGGGCGCGAGTTTCCGCGTGCCCTGACCGGTTTGCAGCGGGTCGTCCTGACGCTGCACCGAACCTTCGAAATGCGCACCGCTCTCGATTGCGATGGTCTTGTGGATGATGTCGCCTTCGACGCGTGCGGTCGAGGTCAGGCGCACCTTCAGGCCGCGCACACGGCCCACGACGCGGCCATTGACCACGACGTCGTCTGCCATGATCTCACCCTTGATCGTGGCGCTTTCGCCGACGGTCAGCAGATGGGCGCGGATGTCGCCTTCGACGGTGCCTTCGATCTGGATGTCGCCGGTCGTCTTGACGTTGCCGGTGATGGTCAGGTCCGAGGAGAGAACCGAGGGCGCGGGCTTCGAGCGCGGCGCCGCGCTCGGCGTGTAGTCGCTCGAGCTGGACGTCGGGCGGCTCGGAGCGGTCGAGCTCTCACCGGTTTTGGGCTTGTCGCCGTCGGCCTTGGGGCCCGGTTCATGGATTTTCGATTTAGAAAACATTCTTACCAGCCTTGATGAAGGTCATCGGGTTAATTGGCTTGCCTCCGAGCCGGATCTCGTAGTGCAGATGCGGTCCCGTGGAGTGTCCGGTATTGCCCATATCAGCAATCCACTCGCCTTGCGACACTTTTTGCCCGACTTTCACGTGGAATTTGTTGAGGTGGCCGTAGCGGGTGGTGATGCCGAACTCGTGGCGGATCTTGACGATATTGCCGTAGCCGCGTTCGCGCTCGGCGGCGATCACGACGCCATCGGCAGGAGCATAGACCTTGGTGCCGATCGGGGCGGCCATATCGACGCCCTCATGCATCCGGCCCCAGCGCCAGCCGAAGGGCGACGAGAAGCGGAAATGCGCCTTCACGGGCATCGAGAAGGGCAGCTTGTCGACGGCGATGCGATACATGTTCATCTCGTCGAGCTTGCGCAGGATGTTCTCGGCGCGCGCGGTGTCGCCATCGAGATCGGCCGTGCCCTTGGTCGAGAGCGAGATCGGCGAGAGCGGCCCGCCGGTGCCCGAATAGCCCCGTTTGATTTCCTTGAGCACGTGATCGGGGTCCATGCCGGCCTGTTTGAAGACCTTGTCGAGCGGCTCCATCGAGATTTTCACCGCCCCTTCGAGCGTGGTGAAGATTTCGTCGTTGCGCTGTTCGAGGAGACGCTTCTGCAGCGCGATCTTGTCCATCTGCAGTTGCGCGGTCTTGGCGTCGGCATTTGCGGTGTCGCGTTCCTTCGCGGTCTCGCCGAGCGCGGTGGACAGCATGTCGACCGTCTTCTCCATGTCCTCGGCGCGGGCGATCGGCGTAGGACCCGCATCGGGGCCTTTGCCCTCGGCCTTGGCCAACGCGAGCCGGGCGGTGTCGCGCTCGTCCATGGTGCGGCGCAGGGTGGCCTGGATCACGCCGATCCCGGTCTCCAGCTCGCGCTTGCGTTCTTCCGAGGCGAGCAGCGTGGATTGCATCTTCGAAACCTGCTCGAGGGCGGTCTGGAAACGGTCCTGCGCGGCGAGGGCTTCGGCGGCGCGGGCGTCGCGCTCTTGCGAGAGCGCGTCGAGGCGGCGCTCGAAGGCGAGTTTCGCGACCTTGTCGTTCTGCTCGGCCCCGCCGGAGGAAATTCCGTCGATGAAGAGCATCGAGGTCGCGGCCATCGACCACACGAATACGCCTGCGCCGATCGCCAGTACACTCGCTTGGGTGAGGGGGCGCAGTCGGACGAACCGCGTGGCGCTGTCTGATTTCAGAAACAGCCGCTGTTCGGGCAGGATGCGCTCGAGACGGGTGTTCAGGCGGTCGAGAATGCGTCTAGGCAAGCCGGTCGGTCCTGTGTTTGTTGCGGATCAAGCGCGGCCACGGGGCCGCACGTCACTTGCGGCGGCGCACCCGTCCTGCTTGTGGATAAGTCCTCCGCCCTTGGCCAAAGGGATTACCAAGGGGGGCAGGTCCCGGCAACCTCTTTCCCCCTCGCATTTGGTCACGGTTCCCTCGCGCGCGCGGTATGAGCGGTTTTCTGCCCAAAAGAGAGGGTGGCCCGGCGGTTTCGTCCCAGCTGGTCATCTGGGCGTCACGTTGGTGTGATCCGCACTTGCCGATGGGCGCGCGCCGCACGACGCCCCCGCGGTGCGAAATCTGTCGCCCGCCGGGGTGCCATGCGGGGCGCTGCGCCCGAGGGGCGGCTCAGCCCAGGTCGCGGGCGGCTTCGAGCACCTCTTCGGCGTGGCCTTTGACTTTCACTTTCGGCCAAACCCGCGCGACGTTGCCGTCCGCGCCGATCAGGAAAGTCGCGCGAACAATGCCCCAGAAGGTTTTGCCATACATCGATTTTTCGGCCCAGACGCCATAGCTTTCGCAGGTCTCGCCACCATCATCCGAGGCGAGATAGATGCCCAGATCATGCTTGGCGCAGAAATTCTCGTGCTTCTTCAGGCTGTCTTTCGAAATGCCGATGACGACGACGCCGGCCTCGGCGAAATCCGGGGCGAGGCGGGTGAAATCCAGCGCCTCGGTGGTGCAGCCGGGCGTGTTGTCCTTGGGGTAGAAATACAGCACGACCGGACGGCCCGCAAAGGCCGACAGCGTCAGATTTCCGTCATCCGTGATCGGATTTCCGAGCGTTTCGAAGCTCTTGCCCCCCGTAGCGGGAAGGGTGAACTCCGGCGCTTTTTCGCCTGTCTCGATCATTGGGGAACCTCCTTGCAGTTTCGGGGCTTACTTTCCACGCCCGCTTGCGCGAGACTTAACCACGAGGCAGGAGACCCGGGCAAGACCGCGCGCGGTGGGCCCGGCATAAGAGACGGGGTCGGCACGCGCCGCCGCCGAGGGAGAAAAAGGCCCGATCCAACGGGCGCAAGACGAACGGTATGGAGAGACAGCGTCCCGATAGTCGCGAAACGTCCGGCGCGCCCAAAAGGGCGAGCGATGCGTCGTTGAGCGATGCCGAGACGCCCAAATCCGAAGCCGAGACCCAGCCCGGAGCAGCGCCCCCGGTGAGCCGCGGCCGCCGTGCCCGCACCGGTCTGCTTCTTGTTCTCAGTTTCCTGTTTCTTGGGGTCGTGGCTGCTGGCGCCTTTCTTGTCATCACGCATCGCGCGGTCGCCGTGCCGCAATGGATCGTCGCGCGCATCGAGACCCGCGCCAATGACGCCTTGCAAGGCCAGATGCGGGTCCGGCTGTCCGGCGGGATCGATCTTTACATCGACGATGGCATCCGTCCCCGGATCCGGCTGAACACTGTGCGGCTGGAGCGGCCCTCGGGTCTGCCGATCGCGGTCCTGCCGGAATTGCGCATGACGCTCTGGGCGGAGCCTTTGCTGCGCGGGCGGATAGAGCCGCGCTCGTTTCGGTTGCGCGGGGCGAGCCTGTCGCTGCATCGTCTGCCCGACGGCAATCTGGATCTCGATTTCGGCGGCGGCAATCGCTTCGCCAATATCGACTTGAATAACGCCTCCGATCTCATTGAGACATTTGAGAAAACCCTGGAAGTTCCGGCGCTGTCCCGGCTGCAGCAGATCAGCGCGGAAGACCTGCAAATCCGGCTGATGGACGAGCGGCTCGACCGGCTCTGGAAGGTCACCGATGGCCGCTTCAAGCTGACTCAAAGCGACAGTGAAATCTCGGTCGCGCTGGGGTTCGATTTGGGCAGCGGGCAGACGAAACCGGCGCAGGTCGCGCTGTCGATGACCACGCAGAAAGCCAGCCGTGAAGCCAGTTTCGGGGCCGCGGTGACTGCGCTTCCGGCGCGCGATCTGGCGGTTCAGGCCCCGGCGCTCGCGGCGCTCGGCGTGCTCGATGCGCCGATCTCGGGGGCGCTGCGCTCGGGGCTCAACGACAAGGGCGAACTGACCGGGATGAACGCGATGCTCGAAATCGGGCGCGGCGCGATCCGGCCCAATGAGGGCGTGAACCCGATCCCGATCGAGAACGGCAAGCTTTATCTCAACTACGATCCGAAACGGCAGCGCGTCGAGGTCTCGACGCTTTCGCTCAACAGCCGAGCGCTGCGCCTGAAGGCGGCGGGTCACACCTATCTGCGCGATCTCGAAGGCGGGGTGCCGCAGAAGATCGTCGGCCAGATCGCGATTTCCGATCTCCAGCTCGATCCGGCGGGGCTGTTCGAGAGCCCGGTGCAATTCGCGCAAGGGGCGGTCGATTTTCGGCTGAATCTCGATCCGTTCCGCATCGATATCGGCCAGCTCGAACTCAACGATCAGGGCGACACGACGATCTCGGCGCGCGGCAAGGTCAGCGCCGAGAAGGACGGCTGGAAAGTCGCGCTCGATGCCGGGATCGACCAGATCGACCAGACCAAGCTGCTCGCGCTCTGGCCGCCGGCGGTGGTGCCGAAGACCCGCGAATGGCTCGAGAAGAACGTGACCACGGGCCAGCTGCGCAATGCCCGCGTGGCGCTGCGGCTCGTGCCGGGCGCGCAGCCGAAACTGGCGCTTGGCTACGAGTTCCGGGGCGCGGATGTGCGGATCATCAAAACGCTGCCGCCCGTGCAGCAGGGCCGAGGTTTCGCCACGATCATCGACACGCGGCAGGCGCTCAAGGTCGAGGAGGGACATGTGACCGCGCCGTCGGGCGGGCGGATCGAGGTGACGGGCTCGTCGCTCATCGTGCCCGATATCCGCATCAAGCCCGCTCCGGCGAAGGTCACGCTGATGACGCGCTCGCCGATCCCGGCGGCCCTGTCGCTGCTCGATCAGCCGCCATTCGAATTCCTCAGCAAGGCGGGCATGAGCACCGATGTGGCGCAGGGCTGGGCCGAGGCGCGCTCGGTGATCCGCTTGCCGCTGAAGCCCAATGTGCCGCAGGATGAGATCGATTTCGACGTGACCGCCCGGCTGACCGAGGTGAAAAGCGACACGCTGGTTCCCGACCGGTCGCTGCGGTCCGATTTGTTGACGCTGAAGGCTGATCCCCAAGGGATGACGATCTCGGGCAAGGGCACTCTGTCCGGTGTCGGGTTCGATGCCGCCTGGACGCAGAAATTCGGGCCCGAGAACAAGGGGCGTTCTGAGGTCGCGGGCACGGTCGATGTCAGCCCCGATGGGCTCGACCGGCTGGGGATTGCGCTGCCCAACGGCATGGTGCGCGGTTCGGGTAAGGGCCGTATCGCGCTCGAGCTGCGCAAGGATCAACCGACGCGGTTCACCTTCGCGAGCGCGTTGCAGGGGATCCGCCTGTCGATCCCGGAAATCGGCTGGAGCAAAGCGCCGGGCAGTGCGGGCGATCTGAAAATGTCCGGCACGCTTGGCGCGCCGCCGCAGGTCGACAGCCTGTCGCTGAGTGCTGCGGGGCTGAAGACGCAGGGCGACATCACCTTGAACAAGGGCGGCGGGCTGAACCGGGCGCGGTTCTCGAGCCTGAGCGTCGGCAACTGGTTCACCGGCAGCGTCGATCTGATCGGTCAGGGCAAGGCGCGCCCGCCGAAAGTGAATGTCACCTCGGGCAGGCTGGACCTCGCTAAGGCGGATTTGGGCGGTGGTGCGGGTGCTAGCGCGGGCGGTGCCGGCACGGCGATCAGCGCGGCCCTCGACCGGGTGCAGATCACGGATGGCATCGCGCTGACGGGCTTCCGGGGCGATTTCAACACGCGGGGCGGTCTCTCGGGACGGTTCCAGGGGCAGTTGAACGGCAGCGCGCCGATCGACGGCACGGTGATCCCGGCCGCAGGCGGGCGCGTCTCGGTGCGCGCGCAAACCCGCGACGCAGGCCGCGCGCTGGCGGCAACCGGGATCTTCACCAAGGCCCGCGGCGGGCAGGGCACACTGGTGCTGACGCCACTGGGACAGAAAAGCTATGACGGCAAGCTCTCGGTCGCAAACCTGCGGGTGAAGGACGCGCCGGTTCTGGCCTCGCTGCTGTCCGCGGCCTCGGGCGTGGGGCTGCTGGAGCAGCTCAGCGGTGATGGCATCCTGTTCAGCTCGGTCGATGGCGCCTTCCGCTTGACGCCCAACGGGGTGAGTGTCACACGGGGCGCCGCCGTGGGGGCCTCTATGGGGGTGACGATGACGGGCAACTATTACCCGCAATCGAAGACACTGAACATGAAGGGCGTGATCTCGCCTTTCTATCTCGTGAACGGGATCGGTCAGGTCATCTCCAAGCAAGGCGAGGGGCTCTTCGGGTTCAACTACTCGCTGCGCGGAAGCTCCGATGCGCCGAAGGTCTCGATCAATCCGCTCTCGGTGCTCGCGCCGGGCGGTCTGCGCGAGTTGTTCCGGGCGGGGCCGCCCAAGGTGCTGAGCGAATAAGGCTGACGATGAAGCTAGACGATTTCGATTTCGAGCTCCCCGAGGGGTTGATTGCGACGCGGCCCGCGCGCCCGCGCGATGCGGCGCGGCTGCTGCTGGCCGAGGGCGATGCGATCCATGACCGCCATGTGCGCGACCTGATCGACATCTTCCGCCCCGGCGACCGGCTGGTGCTCAACAACACCAAGGTGATCCCGGCGCGGCTGGCGGGCACGCGGACCCGGCAAAGCGCGCAGGGCGAGGTGGTCGCAAAGGTCGAGGTGACGCTTCTGGAGCCCGCACCGGGCAGCGAATGGTCGGCGCTGGCCAAGCCGTTGCGCAAGGTGAAGGAAGGCGAGGAGATCGTCTTCTCCGACGCGCTCTCGGCCAAGGTCGAGGCGATCGAGGACGGCCAGCTGCGGCTCAGCTTCAACCTGTCGGGCGAGGATTTCGACGCGGCACTGGCTGAGGCGGGCGCGATGCCGCTGCCGCCCTATATCGCGGCGCTGCGCGCGCCCGATGACGAAGACAAACGCGACTATCAGACCGTCTTCGCACGCCATTCCGGCGCGGTCGCGGCGCCCACGGCTAGCCTGCATTTCACCCGCGAGCTGCTGGAGGCGCTGGCCGCCAAGGGCGTGGAGTTCACCGAAGTCACGCTCCATGTCGGCGCGGGCACCTTCCTGCCTGTGAAGGTCGAGGACGTCACCACCCACAAGATGCATGCCGAATGGGG
Source organism: Thioclava sp. F36-6 (assembly GCF_002020305.1). Lineage (NCBI taxonomy): Bacteria > Pseudomonadati > Pseudomonadota > Alphaproteobacteria > Rhodobacterales > Paracoccaceae > Thioclava > Thioclava sp. F36-6. The sequence goes on from NZ_MPZX01000001.1 coordinate 1,273,490, forward strand.
CGAGGTGAGCGAACAGGCGGCGACCGAGGTCAACGCGACCAAACAGGCGGGCGGGCGCGTCATCCCCGTGGGCACCACCGCGCTGCGCCTGATCGAAAGCGCCGCGCGTGCCGAGGGTGGGGCGAAAGGCCATATCGTGCCCTTCCGCGACGCCACCGACATCTTCATCTATCCCGGCTTCGAGTTCCGCATCACCGATGCGCTGATGACGAATTTCCACCTGCCGAAATCGACGCTGCTGATGCTGGTCTCGGCTTTGATGGGCCAGGACCGTATACGCGAAATTTACGATCATGCGGTTAAGACGGGCTATCGTTTCTTCTCTTACGGCGATGCGTCGCTTCTAATTCCGTAGAGTCGCTTTCAGGGCTTGGAAATGTCTCCGCTGCGGACTAGATGCCGCGACACGACGCAATCCAAATCAGTCCCCGGGAGTCCAAGACATGTTGTTAGTGCTGCGCCAGACATGGCCGCTATTGCTGGGCATCATGCTCTTGATGGTCGGCAACGGGATGCAGGGCACGCTGCTTGGTATCCGCGGCAAGATCGAGGGTATCGACACTTTCTACATGTCGCTCGTCATGTCGGCCTATTTCGCGGGCTTCCTGTTCGGGTCGCGCATGGTGCCGGAGATGATCGCGCGCGTCGGTCACGTGCGGGTCTTCGCGGCGCTCGGCTCGCTGATCTCGGCGATTCTCGTCCTTTATGCCGCCTTTCCGAATTGGCCCTCCTGGGTGGCGTTGCGCGTGCTGATCGGCTTCTCCTTCTCGGGCGTGTATATCACGGCGGAAAGCTGGCTGAACGCGGGTTCCACCAACGAGACGCGCGGGCAGGCGCTGTCGCTCTACATGATCATGCAGATGTTCGGCATCGTGACGGCGCAGGCGCTGCTGAACGTGGGCGACCCGGCGGGCTATCTCCTCTTCGTGATCCCCTCGGTGCTGGTGTCGCTGTCCTTCACGCCGATCCTGCTCGCGGCCTCGCCTGCACCCAGCTTCGAGACGATCCAGCGCATGACCTTCAGGCGGCTCTGGGAAGCCTCGCCGCTGGGCATGGTGGGGATCTTCCTGCTGGGCGGCATCATCTCGGCGATGTTCGGCATGGCCTCGGTCTGGGGCACCGCCGAAGGGCTCAACGTGAAGCAGATTTCGGCCTTCGTGGCGGCGATCTACGTGGGCGGCCTCTTTCTGCAATATCCGATTGGCTGGGCCTCCGACCGGATGGACCGGCGCCGCGTGATCATGGGCGCGGCGCTTGTAGGTGCGGTAGTGACCTTCGCGATCTTCGCGACGAACCCGCCCTTCTGGGTGCTGCTGATCGGGGCGGCGCTGATCGGCGGTGTGGCCAACCCGCTCTATTCACTGCTGATCGCCTATACGAATGACTATCTCGATTATTCCGATATGGCGTCCGCTTCGGCGGGGCTGATGTTCATCAACGGGCTCGGTGCGGTGGCGGGGCCGCTGGTGACCGGTTGGCTCATGAGCGTCATGGGACCGGGCGGGTTCTTCCTCTATATCGGGGTGCTCTGTGCCGGGATCGCGGGCTATGCCGCGTGGCGGATGACGCGCCGCGAAGCGCCTTCGGCGGACGAGACCGGCTCCTACACGCTGCTCTCGCCGACGGCGACGGCGGTTGCGGTCGAGGCCCGTCTCGAAGTCGCTCAGGAAGAAGCGGAAGCGGAGGCCGAAGCCGAGGCAGATGCGGACGAGCCGTCCGAGGCCGACAAGCGCACCGAGACCACCGGCTGACGCAAGCCCCCTTTGCCTGCCCCTGCGCTTGCCCTACCATGATCTGAAGATCAGGCGGGGCAGGCACGGCAGGGGAGGGCCGTTACCATGGATCGCATCAACGAGATTATACGCTTCTGGCGTATCGAGGTCGGCGAGAAATACTGGTATCAGTCGAGCGAGCAGATCGACGCCGCGATCCGGCGTCGCTATGCGCCGCTCTGGCAGGTGGGCGCGCAAGGCGCGCTGAGCGAATGGGAGCGTAACGCCGAGGGCGCGCTGGCGCTTTTGCTGCTGCTCGACCAGTTCCCGCGCAACATGTTCCGCGAAGACCCGCGCGCCTTCCAGACCGACCCGATGGCGCGCCGCCATGCCGATCGCGCGATCGCCGAAGGGTTCGACCTGAAGATCGGCCCGCCGCTGCAGCAATTCTTCTACCTGCCTTTCATGCATTCCGAGGAGCTATCCGATCAGGATCGCGCCGTGTCGCTATTCGCCGAGCGATGGCGCTCGGAAGACAACCTGCGCCATGCGCGCGCGCATCGTTCAGTGATCGAACGGTTCGGGCGCTTCCCTTGGCGCAATTCCGCGCTAGATCGCGAAACGACGCCCGAGGAACAGGCATTTATGGAACAGGGCGGCTACCGCAAAGCGCTTGCGGATGCGGATGAGTTGAAGCTGTCCGTAAAATAGTTTAATGCCAAACCAGTTTCTGACCGGAGGGAAGACATGGCATCGAAAAGCTACGACATGATTGTGATCGGGGCAGGGCCGGGGGGCTATGTCAGCGCCATCCGGGGCGCACAGTTGGGCCTTAAGGTCGCGATCGTGGAGCGCGAGCATCTGGGCGGCATCTGCCTGAACTGGGGCTGTATCCCCACGAAAGCGCTCTTGCGCTCGGCCGAGGTGTTCCACCTGATGGAGCGCGCGAAGGATTTCGGTCTCAGCGCCGAGAAGTTCGGCTATGACCTCGACGCGGTGGTGAAGCGCTCGCGCGGGGTGGCAAAGCAGCTCGCTTCCGGCGTCGGCCATCTGCTGAAGAAGAACAAGGTCGATGTCGTGATGGGCGCGGCGAAGCTTGCCGGCAAGGGCAAGGTTTCGGTGAAAACCGACAAGGGTAGCGAGGAACTGACCGCCAAGAATATCGTGCTGGCCACCGGCGCGCGGGCGCGCAACCTGCCGGGGCTCGAGGCCGACGGCAAGCGCGTCTGGTCCTACAAGCACGCGCTCAACCCGCCGCACGAGCCGAAGAAGCTGCTGGTCATCGGCTCCGGCGCGATCGGCATCGAATTCGCCAGCTTCTTCAATACGCTGGGCGCCGAGACGACGGTCGTCGAGGTGATGGATCGCGTGCTGCCCGTCGAAGACGAGGAAATCTCGAAATTCGCCAAGAAGCAGTTCGAGAAGCAGGGCATGACGATCCGCGAGAAGACCACCGTGACCAAGCTCGACCGCAAGGCCGACAAGGTCATCGCGACGCTCGACAAGGGCGGCAAGACCGAGACGCTGGAGGTCGACACGGTGATCTCCGCGGTCGGTATCGTCGGCAATGTCGAGGATCTGGGCCTTGAAGAAGCGGGCGTGAAGGTCGACCGCACCCATGTCGTGACCGACGAATACTGCCGCACCGGCGTCGACGGGCTCTATGCCATCGGCGATATCGCGGGCGCACCGTGGCTCGCGCACAAGGCGAGCCATGAGGGCGTGATGGTGGCCGAGCTGATCGCGGGCAAGCACGCCCATCCGGTCAAGCCGGGCTCGATCGCGGGCTGCACCTATTGCCAGCCGCAGGTCGCCTCGGTCGGCATGACCGAAGCGAAGGCGAAAGAGGCGGGCTACGACATCAAGGTCGGCCGCTTCCCCTTCATCGGCAACGGCAAGGCGATTGCCTTGGGCGAGAGCGAAGGTCTGGTGAAGACCGTGTTCGACGCGAAGACCGGCGAATTGCTGGGCGCGCATATGGTCGGCGCGGAAGTGACCGAGCTGATCCAGGGCTATGTCGTGGGGCGTCAGCTCGAGACCACCGAGGAAGACCTGATGAACACCGTCTTCCCGCACCCGACCCTGTCGGAGATGATGCACGAGTCGGTGCTCGACGCTTACGGGCGCGCGATCCACTTCTGATCGAATGTGCCGAGAGATACGAAAGGCCGGGGGAGACCCCGGCCTTTTTGTTTTGGTGGTAAGGGACGCGCCCGAGCCTCGGGTGGGCGCTGCGCGTCGCCTGTGGCCGGGCGGTTTATCCCGCAAGCCCGCAAGTCGGATGTGCCCGCGCTGCCACCGCCAATGCGCCCTCCCGGGGGGAGGGTCGGGCGCGGCCCGGGGCTGGTCGCCCCGTGCCGGTTATGACCAAGGCCCGTTCTTGCCCTTCCGCCGCACCTTCGGCATGGAGCGCGCGCCGCTCCAATCGCCCGTGGCGGGAGCAGGGGTCGCGCGTTCCCGGCGCGCACCCGTACCGCCCGCCATCTGGCGCAGCGCGGCCACGCGGTTCTCGGTCGAGGGGTGGGTAGCGAACAGGTTATCCGCGCCATGCCCGCTCAGCGGGTTGATGATGAACATATGCGCGGTCGCGGGATTGCGCTCGGCGGCGACATTCTCGACCCGGCGCGCGCCCGCCTCGATCCGCTGCAGCGCCGAGGCCAGCCAGAGCGGATTGCCGCAGATCGCAGCGCCTTCCTTGTCGGCCGCATATTCGCGGGTGCGCGAGATCGCCATCTGCACCAGCGCCGCCGCCATCGGGGCGAGGAGCATCATCGCCAGCGTCCCCATGATCCCCATCCGCTCGCGCGAGCCGCCGAAGAACAGGGCGAAATTCGCCAGCATCGAAATAGCACCGGCGAAGCTTGCCGTCACTGTCATTATCGCGGTGTCGCGGTGCTTGATATGGGCCAGCTCGTGGGCGATTACGCCGGACAGCTCCTCGCGCGACAGGCTCTGCATCAACCCGGCGGTCACCGCGACGGCGGCATTCTCGGGGTTGCGGCCTGTGGCGAAAGCGTTGGGCTGCGGGGTGTCGATCAGGTAGACGGCGGGCATCGGCAGATCGGCATTCTTCGCCAGTTGGCCCACCAGCGCGTTCAGCCCCGCGCGGTCGCCCGGCGCCACCAGATGCGCGTTATGCATCCGCAGGACCATCTTGTCCGAATTCCACCACGAATAGACATTCATCCCGGCGGCGAAGATCAGCGCGATCACCATGCCGGTGGCGCCCCCCATCAGGTAGCCCAACCCCATGAACAGCGCCGTCATCGCCGCCATCAGCATCGCAGTCTTGGCATATCCCATCGTGATCATCTCCACGCGAAAACACTCGGTCTCGATATAGGCACGCGCCGCGCTCACGCAATTCCGCGGGGCGTGCAAAACAAAAGGGGCCCCGGCGGGACCCCTTCAAAATCATGCGATGCAGCGCGCGATCAGCGTTCGATCTCGCCGCCGCCTGCGTGCCAGTCGCCCAGACCGCCGATGTTGTAGACATGCTCGTAGCCAAGCTGGGCGAGCATCTGCGCCGCACCGGCCGAACGCGCGCCTGAGGCGCAATACAGAGCGACCGGCTTCGACGTGTCCAGCTTGGGATGCTTCTCGGGGCTCGACGGATCGGCCTTCATGCGGATCGTCGCGAGCGGGATATGCAGCGCGCCCTTGGCCTTGCCCGAGCTTTTGACTTCCATGCCCTCGCGCACGTCGACGACGGTCAGTTCGCCGGCTTTCGCCTTGGCCACGGCGTCTTTCGCCGAGATTTTTTCCACGCGGCCACCGCCGGAAGGACGAAGGAAGTTCAGCATCTCAATACCTCTTGCGTTCGCTGGACCCGAAAGATCCGTTTCCCGCCTCATGTGGCAAATGCCGGGAGGCTTTCAAGAGCATTAGCGCGGAACGGAGCGAAAATACATTCAAGAAATGGAATTTAATGCCGATCTGCCACGATTTTGATCGTGCTGCGAGGCGGGCAGGCGGCGCGCGCAAAGCGCGTGACATCCGCGCAGAGTCAAAAGTTCACATTTCGTTCGCAGATTTGGATTGGAGACTCGCACGGAAACACCTATCTAGGGCTGGTGATAAAGGGGGCGTGGATGGCTGAACTGAAGTTCATCGAAGTGCGCGGCGCGCGCGAGCACAATCTCAAGGGCGTGGATGTCGATATTCCGCGCGACCAGTTCGTGGTGATCACGGGGCTATCCGGCTCCGGGAAATCTTCGCTGGCCTTCGATACGATCTATGCCGAAGGGCAGCGCCGCTATGTCGAAAGTCTGAGCGCCTATGCGCGCCAGTTCCTCGATATGATGGGCAAACCCGACGTCGATCACATCTCGGGCCTCTCGCCCGCGATCTCGATCGAGCAGAAGACCACGTCGAAGAACCCGCGCTCCACCGTCGGCACCGTGACCGAAATCTACGACTACCTGCGTCTGCTCTACGCCCGCGCGGGCACGCCCTATTCGCCTGCCACCGGTGAGCCGATCGAGGCGCAGCAGGTGCAGGACATGGTCGATATCGTGATGCAGATGGAAGAGGGCACGCGCGGCTATCTGCTCGCCCCCATCGTGCGCGACCGCAAAGGCGAATATCGCAAGGAATTCATCGAACTGCGCAAGCAGGGCTTCCAGCGCGTAAAGGTCAATGGCGAATTCTACGAGCTGGAAGAGCCGCCGACGCTCGATAAGAAATTCCGCCACAACATCGACGTGGTCGTGGACCGTGTCGTCGTGCGCGAAGGGATGGAGACGCGGCTGGCGGACAGCTTCCGCACCGCGCTCGACCTCGCCGACGGCATCGCGATCTTCGAGAGCGCGCCCCGCGAAGGCGAGGGCGAGCCGGAACGCACGACGTTTTCGGAAAACTTCGCCTGCCCGGTTTCGGGCTTCACCATTCCCGAGATCGAGCCGCGCCTGTTCTCGTTCAACGCGCCGTTCGGGGCCTGTCCGGTCTGTGATGGCCTCGGCGTCGAGCTGTTCTTCGACGAGCGCCTGATGGTGCCCGATGTGACGCTCTCGGTGCAGGGCGGGGCGCTGGCGCCGTGGGCACGGACGAAATCGCCCTATTACACCCAGACGATCGAGGCGCTGTCGAAACATTACGGCTTCGATCCGAAAAAGCCGTGGAAGGACCTGCCGGAGAATGTGCAGGAGTTGTTCCTGCGTGGCTCGGGCGATCAGGAGATCAAGTTCCGCTTCGACGAGGGCGGCCGCGTCTACGAGGTCAGCCGCACTTTCGAGGGGATCATCCCAAATATGGAGCGCCGCTACCGCGAGACCGATAGCGCGTGGTCGCGCGAAGAGATGGAGCGCTATCAGAACAATCGCCCCTGCCACGCCTGCGGCGGCTATCGCCTGCGGCCCGAAGCGCTCGCCGTGAAGATCGGCGACAAGCATGTGGGGCATGTGGTCGAGATGTCGATCAGGGAGGCCCATGACTGGGTCGCCACCGTGCCGGGTAGCCTGTCGAACCAGAAGAACGAGATCGCGACGGCGATCCTCAAGGAAATCCGCGAGCGCCTCGGCTTCCTCGTGAATGTGGGCCTCGATTACCTGACGATGAGCCGCGCGGCAGGGACGCTGTCGGGCGGCGAGAGCCAGCGGATCAGGTTGGCGTCGCAGATCGGCTCGGGGCTGACGGGCGTGCTCTATGTGCTCGACGAGCCCTCAATCGGTCTGCACCAGCGCGACAATGATCGCCTTCTCCAGACGCTGAAAAACCTGCGCGATCAGGGCAATACTGTGATCGTGGTCGAGCATGACGAGGATGCGATCCGCCATGCCGATTACGTCTTCGATATCGGCCCCGGCGCGGGCGTCCATGGCGGTCAGGTGATCGCGCGCGGCACGCCCGACGAGATCGCCGCCGATGCGGCCTCGCTGACGGGGCAATACCTGTCCGGCAAGCGCGAGATCGCGGTGCCGACGGAACGGCGCAAGGGCAACAAGAAGAAGCTCAAGGTGGTGGGCGCGACGGGGAACAACCTCAAGAACGTCACGGCCGAGTTCCCGCTGGGCAAGTTCGTCTGCGTCACCGGCGTCTCGGGCGGGGGCAAGTCCACGCTCACCATCGAGACGCTGTTCAAGACCGCCTCGATGCGGCTCAACGGCGCGCGTCAGACGCCCGCGCCCTGCGACACGATCAAGGGGCTGGAGCATCTCGACAAGGTCATCGACATCGACCAGCGCCCCATTGGGCGCACGCCGCGCTCGAACCCGGCGACCTATACCGGGGCCTTCACCCCGATCCGCGACTGGTTCGCCGGTCTGCCCGAGGCGAAGGCGCGTGGCTACAAGCCGGGGCGCTTCTCGTTCAACGTGAAGGGCGGGCGCTGCGAGGCCTGTCAGGGCGATGGTGTGATCAAGATCGAGATGCACTTCCTGCCCGACGTCTATGTCGAATGCGAGACCTGCAAGGGCAAGCGCTACAACCGCGAGACGCTGGAGATCCAGTACAAGGGCAAGTCCATCGCGGATGTGCTCGACATGACGGTCGAGGATGCGCAGGAGTTCTTCAAGGCGGTGCCCTCGATCCGCGAGAAGATGGACGCGCTGATGGAGGTGGGCCTTGGCTACATCAAGGTCGGCCAGCAGGCCACGACCCTGTCGGGCGGCGAGGCGCAGCGGGTGAAACTGTCCAAGGAACTGTCGAAACGCGCCACAGGTCGCACTTTGTACATTCTGGACGAGCCGACGACCGGTCTGCACTTCGAAGATGTTCGAAAACTGCTAGAGGTGCTGCACAGTCTCGTGGAGCAGGGCAACACAGTCGTGGTGATCGAGCACAATCTCGACGTCATCAAGACTGCCGATCATATCATCGATATCGGTCCTGAGGGCGGCGATGGCGGCGGTGAGATCGTGGCGGTCGGCACCCCCGAGCAGGTGGCCGAAAATCCGCGCAGCCATACCGGCCATTACCTCGCGCAGATGCTGGGAGTGAAGGTCGCGGCGGAGTGATCCGCCGCGGTCGGGGCGCAGGCGCGTCGGCTCAGCGCCGCGCGGTGCGGCCGATGACTTCCATGACCTTGTGGTCCTCCGCACCCACTTTGTAGATCACGCCGCGTACTCTGTAGTAGCGCCAGGCGCCGGTCACGATCGGCAGGTCGTAGCGGCGCAGGTTCAGGATCATCGAGTGCTGATAGACCGGGAAGTCGTCGCCGACGCTGAACTCGGGCTCCATCTGGCCTTGCAGCACCCAGCGCGCCGTTCCGTTGGTCGTGGCGACCTTGCAGAACGTGTCGCCCGTCGTGAGCGTCTTGCACTCCGGTGCGGCTTTTGCGGCGGTCTTGGTCTCGGCTGTGGCATTGCCCATGTCGATCTTGCCGCCGCGCATCACTTGGACCCCTTGCGCCGATCCTTCGGCAGAGGCGAGGGCGGGCAGGGCGCAGGTCAGCGCGATCAGGGCGAGCGGGCGTGTCACGATCCTCATCACGAAAGCCTAGCCACGCAGATGCCATCGGGCAATGAAATTGAGAATCGACGCATGTTTCTGTCCTCCAAGCTTTTGAGGACAAGAAAAAACGGGCGGAGTGGTTCCGCCCGTTCGTAACTTTCCGTCTGGACTGTGGCTCAGAAGCCGACGACGTCCGAAGCTTTGCCGATCTGGGCGATCACTTCGCCGTTCTCGGGGCTGACTTCGTAGATGTAGCCAAACGAGCGCCAGTAGGTCGCGTCAGCCTTCAGGCCGAATGCGTCGGGCTGACGGAGGCGAACGTGGCTCTCGGTGATCTGCTGGCCAACCTGCCACAGAAGGTCGTTACGAACCGAGGGCTTTTCAGCATTTGCCTGGTTTGCGACCGAGACGCTCGAAGCGAGTTTCGAACCTGCGGCGCTCATCGGACCATCTGCGAGAGCTGCCATCGGGGTAAGGGCTGCACCGATCACCGCGATCAGCGCGATACGGGGAAGATAAGTCATGCGCGTTTCCTTTCGTCTTGGTGGACCAAATGCCGCATTGCGGCGAAAAGGTCCATTGCAGATTCCGCATTACCGCTATGCACGCGTTTGTGTGCGATTGTGTGCCGGCGGTTTTGCTAGGGCGCTGAAAATGCTTAAATAAATTCTAATGGTGGTTTCAGAAAATATGAAAGACCCGCGCAAACACGCGCGGGTCTTCACTTTTCGTAACGTCATTTTGAACGTCGTTTCTGCGTTTGCGCGGTCAGTTCCCGAGGATCGAACGCGCGAGTCCGATCAATGCGAGCACTTCGCCGGTCTGACGGTCGACCTGATAGACGTATCCGTTCGAACGCCAGTAGGTCCGATTGTCGTTTAACCCGTAGCGATTCGGGTCGCGGATCAGGACGTAGTCACCAATGATCCGGTCGCCGCGACGCCAGCGGTGGTCGGCGTCTCGCCATGCGTCATCGCGCTCGTCGTCATGGCGATAGCTCTTCTTGGCGAGGCCCGGCGGGCGGCAGCCATTGTTTTTCTTGGCCAGCCCCGGCGGGCAGCCCTTGTAATTGCGCTCCGCGTGGCCGCGGTCGTTCTTCCACTTGCCGTGGCCATGCCCGTCGGCAAGGGCCGCACCGGGCAGAAGGCTCGCCCCGAGGGCGGCGGCGAGGGTAAGCTGGGTCAGGCGTTTCATGTGACCTCTCCTTTCCATAAGCGCCTCAGGCGCGTCTCGGGATATAAATGACCATACCTGCCGAGCCGTTCCATTGCGGAATCGAAACATACCTTCTCACAAGCAAGACCCCGCCGAAGACACACAGTCCTTCGGCGGGGTCCGGCTCGCCCAAGGGCGAACTTAGGTCGTAGGGGTCACTTCTTGCAGGTGTTGACGCCCAGCATCGAATAAAGCGGGCAGGTGCCCAGCAACCCGGTCGCAAGCGGGATCAACCCGATCCAGTACAGCCAGTGATAGGGGCTGGGCGGGGTGACGAAGAAGCCGATGATCAGGGCCAGCCCGATCACGATGCGCAGAGTGCGGTCGATGCCGCCGACATTGTTCTTGAACATGCAAAGCCCTTTCGGTGGTGCAGTTTCCTTTGATCTTGATACTGTTACGCAAGCTCAAGCGGCAAGGATTAACTGCGGGAGGCGCGGTGACGCGCCTCCGCTCAGCTGCGCGAGCGCTTCTCGAAACGCGGCAACATGGCCGAGAAATCGCGCCCCTTGCCGCCTTCGGCTTCCACGAAAGCCGCGTAGAGCGCGGAGGCGAGCTTGCCCATCGGCGTGTCGGCATCGGCGCTCTCGGCGGCCTGCTGGCTCAGCCGCAGGTCCTTGAGCATCAGCTCGGCCGCGAAGCCCGGCTTGTAGTCGTTGTCGGCAGGCGATTGCGGCCCAACCCCCGGCGCGGGGCAATAGGTGTTCATCGACCAGCTCTGACCGGAAGAGGTCGAGACCACGTCGAACATCTTCTCGCGGTCGAGGCCCAGCTTGTCGGCCAGCGCGAAGGCTTCGCAGGTCGCGATCATCGTCACGCCGAGGATCATGTTGTTGCAGATCTTGGCCGACTGGCCCGCGCCCGCTTCACCGCAATGCACGGCCTTCTGGCCCATCACGTCGAAGAGCGGCTTCACGATCTCGAAGCTTTTCGCGTCACCGCCCACCATGAAGGTCAGCGTGCCGTTGGTCGCGCCACCCACGCCGCCGGAGACCGGCGCGTCGAGCGCACCGAGGCCGCGATCCGCCGCCATCGCCGCGACCGCTTTCGCGCTATCCACGTCGACGGTTGAGCAATCGCACAGCACCGCATCTTCCTGCATCGCCGGGATTACTTCCTTGGCGACGTCGCGCAGGATCTGGCCGTTGGGCAGCATGGTGATGACAACCTCGGCCTCCTGCGCCGCGGCGGCTGCGGTCGTCGCCTGACCCACGCCCTCGGGCGGCGGGGCGGTGAGGTCGAAGCCGATCACTTTGTGACCCGCGGCGACCAGATTGGCCGCCATCGGCCCACCCATGTTTCCAAGCCCGATAAATGCGATTTTCATGGTGTCTCCTCCCAGATGGCCCATTCGGGGCCGAGCGGCTCCAGCATCTGCGCGACCGCCTCTTCCGGCAGCGCATCCAGAGCGTATTTCCATTGCGGATTGCGATCCTTGTCGATGATCTGCGCCCGCACGCCCTCGAGAAAATCACCTAGTTCCGCCGCACGCCAGGTAAAGCGGAACTCATGGGTGAGGGCGGCGCGGATGGTGTTCTCGGCGCGGGTCATGCGGATCAGGCGCAGCGTCGCTTCCATCGAGAGCGCGGAGTTGCGCAGCACCGTCTTGTAGGTCTTCTCGGCGAACTCGCTGCCCGAAGTCTCGAGCTTGGCGACGATCGCGGCGAGGTTTTCGGCCCAGAAAATCCGGTCGATCTCGGGGCGTAGGGCCTCCAGCTTGCCGGGCTCGGGCGAGGTACGCGGATGGGGCAGGATGTCGATATTGCCGGTCTCGATGAGTCGGGTCTTCAAATCGTCCCAATCGGCCTCGGGCACGAACATATCGGCGAACCCCGCGTACAGCGCGTCTGTCGCGTTCATCCGCGCCCCGGTCAGCCCGAGATATTCGCCCACATGGCCCGGCGCGTGCGCCAGTAGCAGCGTGCCCCCCACGTCCGGGATCAGCCCGATCCCGCTTTCGGGCATCGCCACCTGCGTGCTTTCCCCCACGATCCGGTGGCTCGCGTGACCGCCGACGCCGACGCCGCCGCCCATCACGAAGCCCTGCATGAAGGCGACGATGGGCTTGGGATATTCCGCGATCTTGGCGTTCATCCGGTATTCGTCGCGCCAGAAATCGCGCCCGGGCGCGTAATCGCCCGCGATTCCGGCCCGGTAGACGGCGGCAATGTCGCCGCCCGAGCAGAAGGCGCGATCGCCCACCGCGTCGATCACGACAAGATCGACCTCCGGGTCGTCGCGCCATCGATCGAGGGCCGCCTCGATCGCCATGGCCATGTCGTGATCGAGCGCGTTGAGCGCCTTGGGTCGATTGAAGGTCAGCCGTCCGGCGCGACCTTCTTTTCGTGCGATCATCGTTTCTTCGGTCATCCACGCTCCGCCAGCATCGCGCGACTGATGATCAGCCGCATGATTTCATTCGTGCCTTCAAGGATCTGGTGCACGCGCAGGTCGCGCACGAGCTTCTCGATCCCGTAATCGGCAAGATAGCCGTAACCACCATGCAATTGCAGGCATTGGTTTGCCACATCGAATGAGGCATCCGTCACATAGAGTTTAGCCATGGCGCAGAACTTCGTCGCATCATGGGTCTTGTTGTCGAGCTTCCATGCGGCCTGACGCAGGAAAGTGCGCGCGGATTCGAGTTTCACCTCCATCTCGGCGAGGCGGAATTGCAGCGCCTGGAACTGATCGAGCGATTTGCCGAAGGCTTTGCGCTCGCCCATATAGGCCAGCGTCTTGGTCAGCGCGGCCTGCGCGCCGCCCAGGGCGGAGGCCGCGATGTTCAGGCGCCCGCCATCGAGCCCGGCCATCGCATAAGTGAAACCTTTGCCCTCTTCGCCCAGCAGATTCTCCGCCGGAATGTGGCAATCGTCGAATTGCACCTGCGCGGTCGGCTGGGCTTTCCAGCCCATCTTGCGCTCCAGACCGCCGAAGCTGAGCCCCTTTGCGCCGTCCTCGACGACCACGGTGGAGATGCCCTTGGGCCCCGGATCGCCGGTGCGGACCATCGTCACATAGACATCCGAATAACCGCCGCCCGAGATGAACGCCTTGGTGCCGTTGAGCACCCAGCCCTCGTTCGAACGCTCGGCCTTGGTGCGTAATGCCGCCGCGTCCGAGCCCGAGCCCGGCTCGGTCAGGCAGTAGGAGAAGACCTTCTTCATGCTGACCAGATCGGGCAGCCAGCGCGCCTTGTCCTCGTCCGAGCCGAACTTGTCGATCATGCCGCCGCACATGTTGTGGATCGACAGGAACGAGCCCACTGCCGGGCAGGACATCGCCAGCGCCTCGAAGACGAGCGTCGCATCGAGGCGCGACAGGCCCGATCCGCCGTAGTCTTCGGAGACGTAAATGCCGCCCAGACCCAGCTCGGCCACTTTCGGCCAGAGCTCTTTCGGGATCGTGCCCGCCTCTTCCCACGCCTCGGCATGGGGGGCGATCTCGTCTTGCCCGAAGGCGTAAGCCATATCGAAAATGGCCTGCTGTTCCTCGCTGAGCGCGTAATCCATGAAACTCCTCCCCGAGCTCACTTTCGGCAAAGGCTCGACCTCAACCGGATGAATTGAACACCCGTTTAATTTCGAATCCTTGCGAGAGTTTTGCAAGGGGAGAGCTGGGAAGGAAGGGGGCGGGCGCTCAACCCGCCAGATAATCCGCGATCACTGAGTGCGAGCCGCGCGCCCAGACGTCGTTCAGAAGTGCTGTGAATTTCGCCACGACCTCGGCATTCTCGGCCAGATCGCCGTAAATCTCCGACATTTCCAGCCACGCGGCGGGACGTTCTTTCGCCAGCTTCGACTGCGCGACGAGGTGATCCCAGTTCGGATCGTTCGGCGCAATCTCCGCCCCGGTCTCGCTGGTGCCGTAGCAATAGCGGCACCACAGCGCGCTTTCGAGGATCAGCCCGGTGCAATCGCGACCTTGTGCGACGCAGTCGTTGATCGAAGTGATGATGAACTTCGGCTGCCGGTTCGACCCATCGAGGCACAGGCGGCGGATCGTGTCGGCCACTTCCGGGTTCGAGAAGCGATTGAGGATCAGCTGCTTGTAATCGTTCAGATCTGTCTCCGGCACCGGCGGCACGATGGGCAGAATCTCGGTCGTCTCGATCTTGTCGAGATAGGCGCGAATCTGATCGTCGGCCATGGCCTCATGCGCGTATTCGATGTCGCGCAGACCGGCGGCATAGGCGATGATCGCGTGCCCGCCGTTGAGGATCCGGATTTTCATCGTCTCGAACCGGTCGACCGCATCGGTGAAGGTCACGCCGACCTTCTCCAGCGCCGGGCGGCCTGCAGGGAAATTGTCCTCCATCACCCATTGCCGGAAGGGCTCGCAGGTGACGGGAGCGGCGTCCTCGATCCCGAAGCTTTCGGCCAATGCGCGTTCGCGCGGGCCGGTGGCCGGGGTGATCCGATCCACCATCGAGTTCGGGAAGGCGACATTGGCCTTGATCCATGCGCTCAGTTCCGGATCGGACAGCTCCGCCAGCCCGCAAACCGCATCGCGCGTGACATGGCCGTTATGGGGGACGTTGTCGCAGCACATCACGGTGAAGGGCGGCACACCCGAGGCACGGCGCGCTTTCAGCGCCGCGATGATCGCGCCGAAGGCGGTCTCGGGGGCGTCGGGATTGGCCGCATCGGCCTGAATGTCGGGATGGGTCGGGCTGAACGTCCCGGTCTTGGGGTCGATGTAATAGCCGCCCTCGGTCACCGTGAGCGAGACGATCCGCACGCTGGGCTGCGACATCGCCGCGATCAGCGGCGCATTGCCCGAGGCGACCTCGGCGAAGCCGACCATCGAGCCGATCACGCGGGCCGATTTCGCCGCCGGGTCCAGCTCGATCACACTATACAGACCGTCCTGTGCCAGCACCGCCTCGCGCATCTTCGCATCGCCCGCGCGAACGCCCGCGCCCATGAGCGCCCAGTCATGACCTTCGCCAAGCTCGAACAGATCGTCGAGATAGACTGCCTGATGCGCCCGGTGGAAATTGCCGCAGCCGATATGAACGATGCCGGGGGTGAGCGCTGCACGGTCGTAACCGGGGCGCGCCACGTCTGCGGGAAGCTCGGAGAGGGTGTCGTTGGAAAGTGTCATATCAGCTCATCCAGTTTCCGCCGTCGACATTGTAGGTCTGGGCGACGATGTATTCGGCCTCGTCCGAGGCGAGGAAAACGGCCATGCCGGCCAGGTCGGCAGCCGTTCCCATGCGACCGAAGGGGACGGACTCGCCCACCTCTTTCTTCTTCTGGCCCAAGGGTTTGTTCTCGTATTTCGCGAAGAAGGCATCGACGCCGTCCCAATGCTCGCCATCGACCACGCCGGGTGCGATCGCGTTCACGTTGATGCCGTGTTCGATCAGGTTCAGACCCGCCGATTGGGTGAGGCTGATGACAGCGGCCTTGGAGGCGCAATAGACCGCCACCAGAGCCTCGCCACGCCGCCCGGCCTGAGACGCCATGTTGATGATCTTGCCGCCACGGGCTTGCGCGATCATCTCTTTCGCCGCCGCCTGCATCATGAACAGCGTGCCTTCGACATTGATCTTGAAGACGCGGGCGTAATCCTCGTGGGTGATCTCCACGAGGGGGGCGGCGGTGAAGATCGCGGCGTTGTTGATCAGGATGTCGATCCCGCCCGAGGCGCGCATCTTCTCCATCGCGGCGTCGATGCTCGCCGGGTCGGTCACGTCGAGCTTCAGTGCGACCGCGCCGATCTCGGCTGCGGTGTCTTCGGCCCGCGCGATGTCGATATCGCCGATCACGACCTCGGCCCCTTCCGCGATGTATTTCTCCGCGAAGGCGCGGCCGATCCCGCGCGCGGCGCCGGTGATCAGGGCGCGTTTGCCTTTCAGTCGCATCAGATTGCCTGCCCTTGCGCGTCGAATTTGTGAAGCTGGCTCAGATCGGGCGTCAGATAGACCGTGTCGCCCGCGTGCAGGCCGATCTCGCCGCCGCCGCGCACGTTGATCAGGCCATACTCGGTGTCGACATGCAGGAAGGTGTCCGATCCCAGATGCTCGGAGACGCCGACAGTGCCTTTCCACGCGCCTTCCGTGGTCGAGACCTCGATATGTTCGGGGCGGATGCCGATGCTGTCGGCCCCGTATTTCGCGGCCTCGTCGCCTTCGATGAAGTTCATCTTGGGCGAGCCGATGAAGCCCGCGACGAACTTGTTGCGCGGGGTGCGATAGAGCTCGAGCGGCGAGCCGACCTGTTCGATGCGGCCAGCCTGCAGCACGACGATCTTGTCGGCCATGGTCATTGCCTCGACCTGATCGTGCGTCACATAGACCATCGTGGTCTTGAGCTTCTGGTGCAGCTCGGAAATCTCAAGACGCATGTTCACGCGCAGCGCCGCATCAAGGTTCGACAGCGGTTCGTCGAAGAGGAACGCCGCCGGTTCACGCACGATGGCACGACCGATCGCGACCCGCTGACGCTGACCGCCCGAGAGCTGGCCGGGACGGCGGTCGAGATAGTCGGTCAGGTTGAGAATGCGCGCGGCATTGTCGACTTTCTCCTTCGCCGCCGCCGGGTCGAGCTTCGCCATCTTCAGCGGGAAGGCGATGTTCTTGCGCACCGACATATGCGGGTAGAGCGCGTAGCTTTGGAACACCATCGCCAGACCGCGTTTGGCGGGGGGCAGTTCGGCCGACGGTTGACCGTTGATCTCAATCTCGCCGCCGGAGACATCTTCCAGACCCGCGATCAGGCGCAGAAGGGTGGATTTACCGCAGCCCGAGGGGCCGACGAAGACGACGAACTCGCCATCGTTGATTTCCAGATCGAGCGGGGGGATGACCTCGACATCGCCGAAGGCCTTGCGGACGCCCTTGAGGGTTATTTGTCCCATGGGTTTAGCTCCTTATTTCACGGCGCCGAAGGTCAGGCCACGTACCAACTGTTTCTGGCTGAACCAGCCGAGGATCAGGATCGGTGCGATAGCCAGCGTCGAGGCGGCAGAGAGTTTCGCGTAGAACAGCCCTTCGGGGCTGGAATAGGCGGCAATGAAAGCGGTGAGGGGGGCGGCTTTCGCCGCCGTCAGGTTCAGGGTCCAGAACGCTTCGTTCCAGGCGAGGATCACGTTCAGCAGAAGCGTCGAGGCGATACCGGGCACAGCCATCGGGGTGAGCACGTAGAGGATTTCGCCCCCCAGCGTCGCCCCGTCCATGCGCGCGGCTTCGAGGATGTCCTTCGGGATCTCCTTGAAATAGGTGAAGAGCATCCAGATCACGATCGGCAGGTTCATCAGGCAGAGCACGATGACCAGACCTGTCCGGGTATCCAGAAGCCCCCAGTCGCGGAACATCAGGTAGATCGGGACGAGCACGCCCACCGCGGGCATCATCTTCGTGGACAGCATCCACATCAGCACGTCCTTGGTGCGCTTGCCCGGGACGAAGGCCATGGCCCAGGCCGAGGGGATCGCGATGACCAGCGCCAGCAGGGTGGAGCCGAACGAGATAACCACCGAGTTCATGAAGTGGCGGAAGTAGTTCGACCGTTCCTGCACGACATTGTAGCTGTCGAAGGTCCAGGCCGAGGTCAGCACGTCCCACGGGGCCTTGATCGCGTTGCCCTCGGTCTTGAACGACAGGATGATCGTCCAGAGGATCGGGAAGAAGATCACGAAGGCCAGCGCCCATGCGATCACGGTCATGATCACGCGGCGGCGGTTGGAGATTTTGCGCGCCATTGGATTACGCCTCCAGGTTCTTGCCGATCATCCGCATCAGGAAGATCGCGACAATATTTGCGAGGATCACGGCGACCACACCGCCAGCGGCGCCTCCGCCCACGTCGAATTGCAGCAGCGACTGGACATAGACGAGGTAGGTGAGGGTGGTGGACGCGTTGCCCGGGCCGCCATTCGTGGTCACGAGGATTTCCGCGAAGGTGGACAGCAGGAAGATCGTTTGAATGAGGATCACGACGGTCGCGGCGCGCGCGAGGTGCGGCAGCATGATGTAGAAGAACCGCGACAGCGCACCGGCGCCGTCCATCTCGGCGGCCTCCAGCTGCTCGGAATCGAGCGATTGCAGCGCGGTCAGCAGGATCAGCGTCGCGAAGGGCAGCCACTGCCATGCCACGATAATGGTGATCGAGAGCATCGGCGCATGGGCGAGAAAGTCGTAAGGTTGCAGCCCTATCGCCTTGGCGAGATAGGCAAAAATGCCGTTCACCGGATTATAGAGCATGTTCTTCCACACCAGCGCGGACACGGTCGGCATGACGAAGAAGGGCGCAATCACGAGGACTCGCACGATGCCTTGGCCGAAGATCGGCTGATCGAGCAGCAGCGCGAGCAGGATGCCACCGAAGACGGTGATCAGAAGCACGCCCCCCACCAGTACCAGCGTGTTGATCAACGCGGTGAAGAAGGCGGGATCGGTCAGGAAGTAATAGTAATTGTCCCAGCCAACGAAACCGCCCTGACCGGGCATCAACAGGTTGTAGCGCTGGAACGAGAACCAGATCGTCATGCCCAATGGCACTGCCATCCAAAGAAACAGCAAGATGACGGATGGCGAAATCATAAGGCGCGCGGCAGAGCGCGAGGCTTGCGTGGACATCGGTCCGGCTCCGGTTATCGGGAGTTGCAAAAAGAGGCACGGGGCGGTCAGACCCAAAATGACCGCCCCGGCCAGGGAGGGGCCAGGTTACTTGATGTAACCGGCCTTCTTCATCTCACGCTCGGTCAGGCTTTGTGCGTTTTGCAGCGCCTGATCGGCCGAGACTTGCCCTGCGAGAGCCGCCGAGAACTGCTGGCCGACAGCGGTGCCGAGGGCCTGGAATTCGGGGATCGCGACGAACTGGACGCCGGTGTACGGCACGTCGTTCACCGAAGGATGCTGCGGGTCAGCCGCGTCGATCGACTTGATGGTCAGATCGGCGAAGGGGGCCGCTTCTTTATACTTCGGGTTGTCGTAGAGCGAGGTACGGGTGCCCGGGGGAACGTTCGCCCAACCTTCTTTCTCCGCCACGAGCTCGGTGTAGTGCTTCGAGGTCGCCCATTCGATGAAGGTCTTGGCGGCGTCTTCCTTCTGGGTACCAGCCGGGATCGCCAGCGACCACGCCCAGAGCCAGTTCGCGTTCTTGTCGACGCCTTCCTTGTGCGGAGCCATCGCGAAGCCGACCTTGTCAGCCACGGTCGAGTCCTGCGGGTTGGTCACGAAGGAGGCTGCAACGGTCGCATCCATCCACATGCCGCACTTGCCCTGCTGGAACAGCGCCAGGTTCTCGTTGAAGCCGTTCGACGAGGCACCGGGCGGGCCGTAGTTGTTCATCAGGTCGAGATAGGTGGTCAGGGTCTCTTTCCACGCTTCGCCGTCGAATTGCGGTTTCCAGTCCATGTCGAACCACTGGCCGCCCATCGAGTTGTTCATGGCGCTCAGGAAGGCCATGTTCTCGCCCCAGCCGGCCTTGCCGCGCAGACAGATGCCGTAGACTTCATTGTCCTTGTCGGTCATCGCTTTGGCGGCTTTTTCGATGTCGGCCCAGGTCGGCTTCTCGGGCATTTCCATCCCGGCCTTTTCCATCAGATCCTTGCGATACATCACGAAGGAGCTTTCGCCGTAGAAGGGCGCGGCATAGAGCTTGCCGTCGACCGTCAGGCCCGAGCGGATCGCGGGCAGCAGGTCGTTCACGTCATAGCTGTCGGGCATGCCGTCGAGCGGCACGAGCCAGCCCTGCTTGCCCCAGATCGGAACCTCGTAGGTGCCGATGGTGAGCACGTCGAACTGACCGCCCTTGGTAGCGATGTCGGTGGTGACCTTCTGGCGCAGGACGTTCTCTTCCAGCGTGACCCATTCGACTTTGATGTCGGGATGCTCGGCGTAGAAGTCGTCCATCAGGCCCTGCATGCGGACCATGTCGCCGTTGTTCACGGTTGCGACGGTGATGGTGGTCTCGGCAGCCGCGGCAGTCGCAAGCGCGCCAAGAGCACAGGCGCCCATGAGCGCCCGGATCGTGTAAGTCATAGATTTCCTCCCTTGAGCTTTGAGCATATGCCCAAACTGTGAGAAAATATTCACAAACACGACCTAAACTGTCAATCGAGAATTCCTGCGATGTCTTGATTAATTGTTAACGCTGACAGTAACGCCTTGTTTCGGCGTCAGTCTTCCAACAGGGCCTGGGCCGTCGGCTCATCGGTCACGAGCCCGTTGAGAAGCCCGCCTGCGAGGGCTGCACGAATCGCGACCAGTTTCGATGGGCCGGCTGCGATGCCGATCACCGGCGCCTCGCGCTTGGGCTCGATCCGGAACGAGCCGAAACGCGTCGTGGTGGGAGTGGTGATGTAATTGCCCTGCGCGTCATAGAACGAGCCCACGAGCTCGCCCACGCCACCCGCGGCACGCAGCTCCTCCAACTCGGCCAGGGTGACGAAGCCGTCCTTGTAGACCGGTGCGTCCTCGCCCAACTGACCGACGCCCACGAAGGTCGCATCCGCCGCCGCGGCAAGCCGCTGCACCGCCTGCACCGGCTTGAGCTTGTCAAACATGGCGCGCTCTTCCACCGTCTCCGAGATCACCGGCACCAGCATCGGGTAATGCGGCAGGCGCAGCTTGTCGGCCATACGCATGATGACGTCATAGAACGAAGCCGAGCCATCGGGCGCGATGTTACCGATCAGCGAGACGATCTTATGCGCGGTCGCGGGGCGCTGCATCACCTCGTTCACCATCGCCGAGAGCGAGCGCCCGGTGCCGAAGGCGATCACCTGCGGCTCGGAGCGTGCGAGGATGCGTTCGAGAAGCGTGGCCGCGAAGGCCGCAGTGGCCACAGAGGGATCGCCCCGTTCGCCCAGCGAGGGCGCGACGCGCGCCGTCTGCAGCCCGAAGCGCCGGATCAGCGCCGCTTCCAGTTCCAGACAGGCCCCGATCTTGTGCTCGATGCGCACCCGCACCAGCCCCTCGGAGACCGCGCGGCTCACCAGCCGCTGCGCGCGCTGGCGCGAGACGCCCAGCTCGGCGGCGATCTGGTCCTGCGTCATTCCGCCGACATAATAGAGCCATCCGGCCCGTGCCGCCTCGTCATCGCGCGAGGTTTCGGCGTCACTCATACGGTTCACGAATCTTTCTCCCTAGTCGGCTCATTCTGGAAGAACTCGGTGAAATGCGCAAATTCGCGATGCGGCTGCGCGTCCTCGGGCGGGGTCAGATCGCGCCCGGCCAGATGGCTGCCGCCGGTGAAGCGCCACACTTCCATTCCCGCCGCAAGCCCGGCGCGGATGCCGTTGAGGCTGTCCTCGATTACCAGCGTGCGGGCAGGGGCCGCGCCCATCGTCTTGGCCGCATGGAGGAACAGATCGGGGGCGGGTTTGCCATGCGCGACCTCGCTTGCCGTGAACAACCGGTCGCCCACCAGCTTGCGCAGCCCCGCGATTTCCAGCGAGCGTTCCGCGCGCGGCTGGCTCGACGAGGTGGCCACGCACCACGGCACGTCCAGCCTCTCCATCACATCGGCCACGCCCGGCATCACCTGCAACTCGCGCTCGAACGCGTCCAGAAGCCGCGCGCGATACTGCGCCTCGAATTCCTCCGGCAGATCGAGCCCGAATTCGTAGCGGATCTGCTTCATCACGGTGGGGTAGGACCGTCCGAGGAAATGCCGCGCGACATAGTCGAGGTCGATCGACACCCGCAGCTTGGCCAGCTCGTCGATCAGCATCTGCGCCGAGATGATCTCGGAATCGATCAGCACCCCGTCGCAGTCGAAAATCACCAGCTCGGTCATGGTTCCTCCCCCTGTCCTTCGCGCAGCGATAGCGCGCGAAAGCGTGGATGGCCAGAGCCGGGAGGGGGCTGTCAGGCTGTGGCGCCTTGCGCACCGATCCCGGTCACGCGCAGCACGATCGCGCCCGCGCCGAACAGGAAGATTGCCATCATGCCGAGCCAGCCGACCCAGGGGATAATGCAGATGAGCGCGCCGATCACGGCGCCGCCGAAGGCGGCGAGCGCGCATTCTCCATTGGTGACGGGATGGCCGCGCCCGATCAGATCATGCGCCCAGGCGCCGATGACCCAGATGCCCACGATATAGCCGCCGAAGCCCAGCACCAGCACCCCGAGCAGCGAGAACGGAATAAGCACGATGCCGATCACCGTCATCGCGAGCAGCAGGATCGACCCGACCAGCGCCGAAAGCCCGATGAAGCCTGCAAGCCCTGCGCGCAACGGATGGGCGAGGCTGCGTTGGCGCATCCTGTCCATGAAGCCCGGCGCGAAGACGGCAAGAAGTGTGGTCACGATCCCGACCACGAGCACGCCGCCCAGCCAGTCGCGGGTCTCGATGAGGTAATTGCGCTCCGGGGCTGCGCGCGTCTTCGCCTGCTCGAACTCCTTCGCCTCATGGATGCTGACCCGATCGGCCGGGGCGACGCTGGTAGGCACGCTCACGTCGCCGGGCGTGTCGGTGTAGACTTGGACCTTGCCTGTGACCGTCGCGCCATCGCCCCAGGTGACGGTCTTTGTCCCCAGCACCAGATCGCCCGAGATCTCGGTGTCGATCTGCGCGTCGTCGGCGCCGATGATCACGCTGCCCGCGACCGGCGCCTCTAGCCGGACCTGCTGGCCCATCGCGCGCAGGTTGCCCGAGATCGGCCCCTTGATGGTGAGCGCCTGACCCGCAAGCGTGGCGGAGCCCGCCACCGGGGCGTCGAGGTCGATATCCTGTCCCGCCGCGTAGAGATCACCGCCCACCCGCGCGCCAATCACGATATTCTGGCCCGCGAGATGCGCCGCGCCGGTGATCGGGCTGCCCAATGTCACATGCTGACCGGCGGCGAAGAGGTCGTGGATGTTCTCGCCCGTGGCACTCACGGTGCGGCCCGCGAGATAGGCGTCGCCGCCGAAGCGCCAGTCTTGAGTTTCCTCAGCCGTTGCGACCGAGGCGGCCAGCGCGACAGCGAGGCAGGCGAGGGATTTGACGAGGAAATTGCGCAACATGACCGGGGCCCTCCAGTGAAATTGACGTGGGGAAGTATAGCGCCATTCGTTCGCGGCCCCGTGACATAGCTCAATGCGCGCATGAAAACCTGCGATTTTCGCATGTGAAAAGGGGCGCCCCTTTCGGAGCGCCCCTTCCCATTAGATCCCTGAAGCGGGAACGGCTGATTACATCATGCCGCCCATGCCGCCCATGCCGCCCATGTCGGGGGCACCGCCAGCGCCTTTCGGCTCCGGCTTCTCGGCGATCATCGCTTCGGTGGTGATCAGCAGGCCAGCAACCGAAGCCGCGTCTTCGAGCGCGGTGCGGGTCACTTTCGCCGGGTCGATCACGCCGAACTCGAACATGTTGCCATATTCTTCGGTCTGCGCGTTGAAGCCGAAGTTCAGGTCGTCGCTCTCGCGGACCTTGCCGGCCACGACAGCACCGTCCACACCGGCGTTCTCGGCGATCTGACGCAGCGGCGCTTCGAGAGCGCGCTTGACGATCGCGATACCGGCTTCTTGGTCGGAGTTCGCACCGGTGAGACCGGCGAGCACTTTCGCGCCCTGCACGAGGCTGACGCCACCGCCGACGACGATGCCTTCCTGAACGGCCGCACGGGTCGCGTTCAGAGCGTCGTCCACACGGTCCTTGCGCTCTTTCACTTCGACTTCGGTCATGCCGCCGACGCGGATGACAGCAACGCCACCGGCCAGTTTCGCGACGCGCTCTTGCAGCTTCTCGCGGTCGTAGTCCGAGGTGGTTTCCTCGATCTGGGTGCGGATCTGGCTGACGCGCGCTTCGATCTCGGCCTTGTCACCAGCGCCTTCGACGATGGTGGTGTCGTCCTTGGTGATGGTCACCTTCTTGGCGGTGCCCAGCATGTCCATGCCGACGTTCTCGAGCTTCATGCCGAGGTCTTCCGAGATCACCTGGCCGCCGGTGAGGACAGCGATGTCCTGCAGCATGGCCTTGCGGCGGTCGCCGAAGCCCGGTGCTTTCACGGCTGCGATCTTCAGGCCGCCGCGCAGCTTGTTGACCACGAGGGTCGCGAGCGCTTCGCCTTCGACGTCTTCACCGATGATGAGGAGCGGCTTTTGCGACTGGATGACCTGCTCGAGGAGCGGGACCATCGGCTGCAGCGACGAGAGCTTCTTCTCGTGGAGCAGGATGTAGCAGTCTTCGAGTTCCGCGACCATCTTGTCGGGGTTGGTCACGAAGTAGGGCGACAGGTAGCCACGGTCGAACTGCATGCCTTCGACGACTTCGACTTCGGTCTCCATGCCGCGGGCTTCTTCCACGGTGATGACGCCGTCATTGCCGACTTTCTGCATCGCGTTGGCGATCATCTTGCCGATGGCTTCTTCGCCGTTCGCCGAGATGGTGCCGACCTGAGCGACTTCGTCCGAGTCCTTGACCGGGCGAGCAGCGCTCTTGATCGCGTCGACGACTTTCGAGGTCGCGAGGTCGATGCCGCGCTTGAGGTCCATCGGGTTCATGCCCGCGGCCACAGCTTTCAGGCCGTCCTTGACGATCGCCTGAGCGAGCACGGTGGCGGTGGTGGTGCCGTCGCCAGCCTCGTCATTGGTACGCGAGGCGACTTCTTTCACCATTTGCGCGCCCATGTTCTCGAACTTGTCCGAAAGTTCGATCTCTTTGGCGACCGACACACCGTCCTTGGTGATGCGCGGCGAGCCGAACGACTTTTCGATCACGACGTTGCGGCCTTTCGGGCCCAGCGTGACCTTCACCGCGTCGGCGAGGATGTTGACGCCGTCGAGCATACGATCGCGGGCGTCGGTGGAGAATTTCACGTCCTTGGCTGCCATGTTTGTTGGCTCCTTGACTGAGTTGTTCTTGGGAAATCAGGGGGTCTCGGTAAGGGCAGGGCGCCTTACGAGATGATGCCCATGATGTCGCTTTCTTTCATGATGAGCAGCTCTTCGCCGTCGAGGGTCACTTCCGTGCCCGACCACTTGCCGAAGAGAACGCGGTCGCCAGCTTTGACGCCCGGTGCGATCAGCTCGCCCGATTCCTTGCGCGCGCCGTCACCCACTGCAACGACTTCACCCTCTGCGGGCTTTTCTTTCGCGCTGTCGGGGATGATCAGGCCACCCTTGGTTTTTTCTTCGCTCTCCACGCGCTTGACCAGCACACGGTCATGAAGCGGTTTGAATGCCATCTGGGTCACTCCCTAAAGGTTCCAGGTTCGAAAACTTTTAGCACTCGTCACTGGTGAGTGCTAACGATGGCGGAGTTAGTCATTGGGGTGGGCGGGTGTCAATAACCGGATGACGAATTTTTTGCGTCAATTCGAGCGATCCGGGCGCGGCGATTTCGCCTCTATGCGGAATGCAGATCGCGTGGCACTCTCGCCGTCATGAAACTCGCCACGTTCCTTCGGCCGCTGCTGGCCCCCGCGCTCTCGCTCTGCCTTGCACTGCCCGCTTGGGCCGAGTGTCGCGGCAAGAATATTTTCGATGCGCTGCCCGCAGCTGAGCAGGCGGCGCTGACCGCCGAGGCCGATTCCGCGCCCTTCTCTCGCGGATTGCTGTTCTCTGCAACCAAAGGCGAAGAAAAGATCACGCTGGCTGGCACTTACCACCTTCCCGATCCGCGCCATGACACGCTCGTCAGCGCGCTCTCGAAGGCGCTCGACGATGCGTCGCGGCTTCTGGTGGAGGCCGGTCCGGACGAGCAGGGGAAGCTGGAATATGCGATCAAGACCGACCCGACGCTGATGTTCTCGACCGGCAAGACGCTGCCGCAGATGATGTCGGAGCAGGACTGGAACATGACCAAGGCGGCGCTGGCCGCCCACGGGATGCCCGCCTTCCTCGCGGCCAAGATGCGGCCCGCTTTCGTGGCGATGACGCTCTCGCTTCCGCCTTGTGCGACGGCCGAGCTTGCGAAGGGGCAGGGTGGTCTGGACCTGCAGGTGATGACCGCGGCCGAGGCCGATGGCGTGCCGGTCGAGGCGCTCGAGCCGTGGGATACCGTCTTCAAGCTCTTCAACGGGATCACCGAGGCCGAAGCGCTGGAGATGCTGCGCGCGGCGGTGATCGGCGCGCCCCTGGCCGACGATATGGGCGTGACGATGGGCGATCTCTATTTCCGGGGCGAGCCGCGTCTGATCTGGGAACTGGCGCGCTATCAGGCGGTCGCGGCGGGCATGGATGCCGACGAGGTCGAGCGCCAGATGAAGCTTTCCGAGGACCTTTTGATGGTGGCGCGCAACCAGAACTGGCTGCCCGAGATCGAGGCAGCGGCAGAGGATGGCCCGGTCGTCGTGGCGGTGGGCGCGCTGCATCTGTCCGGCGAAGAGGGGCTGTTGCGTCTGCTCGAAAAGGACGGCTGGACGATCAAGCGGCTCGATAGCTGATCAGTTGAAATGCCGCCTTTGCGGGGCGCCCGCCCAAGGTTCGGCCGCGCCCCTTTCCGCATTGCCAGACCCCTAGGTGACAAGCCCATACACAGCGCCTATAACCTGCGCCGACAGATGATTATCCGAGAGGATCTCCCCATGACGATCAAGGTTTTTGGCCATAAGGCTCCCGACACCGACTCCACCGGCTCGCCCATCGCCTGGGCGTGGTATCTCAATGATGTCAAAGGCACTCCGGCCAAGCCCTGCCTGCTGGGTGAGCCCAATACCGAGGCCGCTTTCGTCATCGAGCATTGGGGTCTCGACAAGCCCGAGATCATCTCTGACGTGGAAGAAGGCGAGGACGTGGTCGTCGTCGACACCAACAACCCCGCCGAGCTGCCGAGCGGCATCAACGCGGCCAACGTCATCCAGATCATCGACCACCACAAGCTGACCGGCGGGATCGAGACCAAAGGCCCGATCGACATCACGATGCGCCCGCTCGCCTGCACCGCGACCATCCTCTACGATCTGATGGGCGACGACGTGGCCAAGGCCCCGCGCGGCATCAAGGGCGCGATGCTCAGCTGCATCCTGTCGGACACGCTGGAATTCCGCTCGCCCACGACCACCGATCACGACCGGGCCGTCTGTGACGCGCTGGCATCGGATCTGGGCATCGACATGCACGAGTTGGCCGAGAAAATGTTCGAGGCGAAATCGGACGTCTCCGCCTTCACCGATGCGGAACTGCTGCGGATGGATTCCAAGGAATACCCGGTCGACGGCACGAGCTTCCGCGTCTCCGTGCTGGAGACCACCGCGCCGAAGATGGTGCTGGACCGGAAGGCCTCGCTGATGGCCTCGATGGAAGAGGTCGCGAAGGAAGACGGCGTCGATCAGGTGCTGCTGTTCGTGATCGACATTCTGAAGGAAGAGGCGACGCTGCTGGTGCCGAACGATCTGGTGAAGGGCGTGGCTGAGAAGAGCTTCGACACCACGGTCGAGGGCGACACGGTGGTGCTGCCGGGCGTGATGAGCCGGAAAAAGCAGATCATTCCGTCGCTCAAGGTTTGAGCCTTTCGGGATTGGAATTGGGTAAGGGGCGTCTGGTCGGACGCCCCTTTTTCGTTTGGTCGGGTAGAAGGGCGCTCGCCGGTCCGTGGGGTGGCGTGGCCTGAGTTTTGAACGAAGGCGCTTTATGCCTGCCAAGCCTCCCACAGTATGAACGATGTGTGCGGGTGGCAATGCGCCAGCCCGTCGGGACGGACCGGCGCGCGCCCTGCGCCTTCGGCGCGTTCCGCGCGCCATCGCAAAGCCCCCGAGGCTCGGGCGCTGCCCTCAGCCCCTCACGCCTCCATGGTCCCCGTTTCCACAAACCGCTGGTGCCAGCTCAGCGCCTCGCCCAGCAGGTTCGGGGCGTGATTGGCGAAGCTGCCTTTCTTCGCGCGCTCGAAATAGTCGCGCAGCATCGGGCGATAGGCGGGATGGGCGCAGGTCTCGATGATCGTATCGGCACGCTGCTTCGGAGACAGCCCCCGCAGATCGGCCAGACCCTGCTCGGTCACGATCACCTGCACGTCCTGCGCGATGTGATCGACATGGGCGGCCATCGGCACGATCGCGGAAATCTTGCCGCCCTTCGCCACCGAGGGCGTCATGAAGATCGAGACATAGCCGTTGCGCGCGAAATCGCCCGAGCCGCCGATGCCGTTCTGGATCTTCGAGCCCATCACATGGGTCGAGTTCACGTTGCCATAGATATCCGCCTCGATCAGCCCGTTCATCGCGATACAGCCCAGACGGCGCACCAGCTCGGGATGGTTCGAGATTTCCTGCGGACGCAGGATCAGCTTGTCGCGGAAATAGGCGGCGTTGTCGTTGAAATACTGGGCTTTCTCGGGCGAGAGCGAAAACGCCGTGGCCGAGGCCATGCGCAGTTTGCCCGCCTCGATCATGTCGAGCATCCCGTCCTGAATTACCTCGGTGAAGGCGGTCATCTGGTCGAAGGGCGCCTCGATCAGCCCGGCCATCACGGCATTGGGCACATTGCCCACGCCCGATTGCAGCGGCAAGAGCCCGCGCGGCAGGCGGCCCTGTTTCACCTCGTTGCCGAGGAAGTCGAGGATATGGCCCGCAATCGCCTCGGCCACCGCATCGGGCGGGCTGAAGGGCGCGTTGCGGTCGGGCGCGTCGGTCTCGACCACGGCCACGACTTTCTCGGGGTCGACCTCGAAATAGGTTTGCCCGATCCGGTCGTCGGGTTTCACCAGCGGGATCGGCACGCGGTTCGGGGGCAGGGCGGTGCCGTAATAGATGTCATGCATCCCCTCCAGCAGCGGCGATTGCCAGCGGTTCACTTCGAGGATGATCTTGTCGGCACAATCGAGCCAGGTCTTGTTGTTGCCGACCGAGCTCGACGGGATCAGCTTGCCGTCCTCGGTGATGCCTGAGATTTCGATCACCGCCGTATCCAGCTTGCCCATGAACCCCATCCACGCCATCGGCGCGACCTGGCTCAGGTGCATGTCGAAATATTTCATCTGACCCGCATTGATCCGCTCGCGCGCGATCGGGTCGGAATTGTAGGGCAGGCGGAATTCGATCCCGTCGGCCTTCGCCAGGGCACCGTCCAGCTCGGGGCCCGTCGAGGCGCCTGACCAGATCTTGACCTTGAAGGGACGGCCCGCCGCGTGCTCGGCCTCGATCCGCGCGGCCAGCGCCATCGGCACCGCCTTGGGATAGCCCGAGCCGGTGAAGCCCGACATGCCGATGGTCGCGCCATTGTCGATCAGCTCTGCGGCCTCTTCGGCCGACATGACCTTGGCGGCGAGCCCGGCATGGGCTTTGCGGATCGTATGGTTCATGGACAAGCGCCTCCTTCGCGATGGTTCGGTCGCGATGGCGCGGAACGGGGCTCCTCTCTGCCCCGCATGGCCGCGCGACCTCGTGTTCCGCTGACGAGGAACGCGAGGATGCGCGGGATGTCCATGTTTGGCAGGTATGCGCCGAGTGCATAACAAATGTCACAAAGCGCATGGCATATCGATCTCAGCGCCAAGGGCGCAGAGATCAGGCTTCGGCAAAACCCATGGAAATCAGGGCATTGGCGAAATCGTCATTGGTGAAGGGCTTTATCAGCATCTTGCCTTCGGGAAACCCGTCCATCATCACGGATTGTTCATCATATCCGGTCGAGTAGAGGATCGGCACCGCACGTTCGCGCAGCGCCTTGGCGGCTTCCAGCGAGGTTTCGTCGCCAAGATTGATGTCGAGCAGCGCCATCGAGATGTCATTGCCGCCAGCGATATGGAGCAATGCTTCTTCGACAGTGCCGAAGATGACCACATCGCGCGCGCCGAATTCGCTCAGCATCGCGGCCGCATCATAGGCCACGATCATCGCGTCTTCGAGCACCAGCGCGGTGCCGTCGATCCGAGGGGGGGAACAAAGAGTCACGAGGACCGCCTAGCCGCGAGGCGGGCACCGCTTACGCGGATCTCGCTTCGTTCGTGTTGGAAAATCCGGGGCATCAGCTTCCTGTCCTTGCAGATTACTGCATTTGGAGGGGGGATAGGATCGGGATCGATCCGACGTCAGTATAACGCTTTTAGGCTTCAGCCCGATTGTCGGTGCGCTGAGAGGCCTCTTGGTCCTTAGTGCACCTCGTAATCTCCGGGGTCATTTAACTATGACATACTGCTGCAAAGCGTCTAGCTGGCATGAATCCCACAGGGCTGCCTGTTACACAAGCGATCGTGAACATGCGGGGCGCAGATAGTGAGGGAAATAAGGGGAAATACGGAATCCACCCACGAAATTTGAAAGGAACCTGCCACGGTCCTTCGCGTTGCCTTATGACGTAAAAGTGAGCCAAGGCATGACACGCAACTTTAGAAATTGTCCCTTCGTCGATAATCCCGCCTTCATGGCGCCCGATGCGCACGAGGAAGCAATCGCCGAAGCCGCCCGCGCGGGCGAGCTACGGATGCCCGCAGGGCAGACCGTCGTGATGGAAGGCAACGAGCCGCAACGCTTCTTCACGTTGATCGAAGGCCAGGCCATGCGTTACCGGATGCTGGAAGACGGTCGGCGCCAAGTGCTCAATTTCCTCTTTCCCGGCGATCTGATCGGCCTCGACGCGATCATGATGGGCATGGCCTCGCACACGACCGAGGCGCTGACTCCGGTAAAGCTCAGCGTTTTCGACCGTAAACAAGTGTGGGAGCTTTTCTCGAAGATGCCGCAGCGTGCGATGATGCTGACATGGCAGGTCGCGCGCGAGGAGCATTTCCTGAGCGAGGCGCTGGTGACGGTCGGGCAGCGCTCTGCACGTGAAGCGCTCGCATGGGCCTTCGTCACTCTGTTCGAGCGCGGATCGCAGACCGGGCTGGTGCGCGACGGCAAGATGCCGTTCCCGGTGCGGCAGCAGGATCTCGCGGATGCGCTCGGGCTATCGCTCGTTCACACCAACAAGACACTTGCCCGTCTGAGGTCCGAGGGGCTCGTAAGATGGGCGCAGGGGATTCTCGAATTGCCCGATCTCGAACGGCTTGCCGATATAGGAGTCGTCGAGCTCGGGGCCGGGCCACCGCGCTACTATTTATAGTCGCGCAGGAGAGTGGCGGAATTCCTCAGTAACGCTGTCGTCTGACAGTGATTCCTAAAGCTTTTCATATAAGCGAAAAGCGTTTTTCCGCCGGGTGACGCCGAGGAATATCCAAAAAAACCTGCATCAATGTCCTATGACGTAGCGCGCTCAGCGCTTTCGCGGCAGATGCTGGTTTCTTCGCAGAAATCAACAAAACGGAACCGAGCAAGCTTGGAAAACCTGTCTCGAAAACCTGACCTCGCCTATCTGGCGGAGCTGTCCCAATCGCAACGCGCCATTCCCGCGGGGGCGGCGCTTTTGCCCGAGTCCACGCCATTGATCGTGCGGGTCGAGCGCGGGATCGCCATGCGCTATACGCTGCTCGAAGACGGGCGCAGGCAAGTCGAAGCGCTGGTCTATCCGGGCGATCTCTGCGGGCTGACGAGCGTGCTCTACGGTCCGGGGGCGAGCTATTACGAGGCGCTCACGCCGATGATGCTGTCGAGCTTCGATCCCGCCGATCTGCATCAGCCTCTGCCAGATGGTCCCGACCGCACCACGACGCTCGTGTGGCTGATGACGCGTGAACTGACGCGGCTGTCGGGCTGGCTGGCCTCGGTCGGGCAGCGCAACGCCAATGAGGGGATCGCGTGGTTCGTGATGCACGCATGGGAGCGTGCCGAGTCGGTCGGGTTGATCGAGAAGGACAGCGCGCCGTTCCCCTTCGCCCAACAGGTCGTGGCGGACTCGCTTGGGCTGTCGCTCGTGCATACGAACAAGACGATCCGCCGCCTGCGCGATCAGGGCCTGTTCCGGATTGCCGGCGGGCGTGTGCGGATCTCGTCGCTCCCGGCGCTGCGCCGAGCCGCGGCGCTCTGACTGCTCCTTTCCGGTAACCCTTTCTGACAGCGCGCCGCGGGGTTTCCGCGGCGTTGGTTTGTCATGCGCCGGGGGAGGGCGCTGCCCGTTCCCGCCAACGTGGGGCGAGGCGGGAGCCTGAGCGGATAACACCCCTCACGCACCGCGTGACCTCAAGCGTCCGTGATCGGCTAAGTTGCTCATTTTGCTCACGGATCGCTCACCGCCCCATCACAAGCGCGAGAGATGAGCCCGTTTACCCCTGTATTCGGGTGCGCCCGTTCAAGACCAACCCCCTTTATTTATTGGTTATTTTTTCGTGCGTCGCAGGTGTGTGATGACATTTGTGCATGATTTTCAGTCGGTTACGCTCGTTCCTGCGACAATTTGTCAACACCGATTGACCTCGCGGGCGCTGCCCTAGAGTGGGAGGCATCGCGCGGGACGGGAGCCCTCGCGGCCTCCCCCGAGAGACCCCTATGCCCCCGCGCCAAGAAGAGGGAATAGGAAAGGTATTTCCGTGTTGTTTGAAAAAATCTACAAGCGGCCCAGCCGCCTCGCTGCCCCGGTCCTGTTGACCGTTGCGGCTGCATGGCTGTCAGGTTGCGCGGAGAACGGGGTGATGACCCCGCTCGGCCCGGTGGCGGCCGGAGAACGCGCTCACCTGATCAGCTTCTTCCTTTGGATGCTGCCCATTTCCCTGCCGATCCTGATCGGCACGCCGTGGATTGCGATGCGCTATCGCCGTCAGGGTGGGAAAGGCAAATATGACCCGACCTGGTCGCACTCGGTTGCCGCCGAAGTCGTGATCTGGGGCGGTGCCACGCTCACCTTCCTTATCGTCGGCTGGCTCACCTGGGGCCACGTGATGGGCGAAGACCCCTACAAGGCAACGGGCAAAGAGCCGATGCATGTGAAGGTCATCGGGTCCGAATGGAAATGGATGTTCATCTATCCCGGCAAGGTCGCCGCCGTGAACCGGTTGGTCCTGCCCGAGAACACCCCCGTCGAGTTCGACCTGACCGCAACCGGCGCGATGCAGAGCTTCTGGATCCCGCGTCTCGCAGGTCAGATCTATGCGATGCCCGGCATGAAGACGAAGATGAACCTGACCACCTCGGAAGATCCGTCGCAGACCTATGGCTTCAACAGCCAGTTCAACGGCGCGGCTTTCCCGCTCAACAAGTTTGAGGTCGACGTGGTGAGCCAGGATCAGTTCGACGCGTTCCTGCAAGAGCCCAAGCACCCCTTCGCCCAGCTCGAGAAGGCGTTCAAGAAGACCGCGACCTGGTCGGGCCCCGAGCTCTTCGAGCCGCCGGAAGCCGGCTATTGGGACAAGGTGGCGATGAACCCTGACATGCTGACCGACGGTGGCGCAGCAATCCTTCCTGACCATGCACCCGAGCAGAAGAAGATCGACGACGCGATCCGCGAAGAGCTGCATGTCTCGCAAAACCAACATCAAGGGGACGCTCAATGAGTATTCTTGGTAGTCTCGACTGGAACGATATCTTCATCGTTCCCTTCTTCACGGATCCGTCTCTGTCCACCGGGATCGCAGCAGGCGCGGGCGGCATCGTCGTCCTCGGCGCGCTCGCGGTCATGGTGCTCCTGACCGTCAAAGGTTGGTGGAAACCGCTCTGGTCGAACTGGATCACCACGCTCGATCACAAGAAGATCGGTGTCATCTACATCGTTCTGGCGCTGATCATGCTGATCCGCGGCGTTCTCGAGGCGGTCGTGATGCGCGCCCAGCAGGTTTCGCCCGCACCGGGCTTCCTGTCGGTCGAACACCACGCCGAGCTGTTCTCGACCCACGGCACGATCATGATCTTCTTCGTGGCGATGCCCTTCCTGACCGGCGTCATCAACGTCGTCATGCCGCTCCAGATCGGTGCGCGCGACATGGAGTTCCCCTTCATGAACGCGGTCTCGCTCTGGCTGTCGATCGGCGGCGCGGCACTCGTGATGGCCTCGCTCGTCGTCGGTCACTTCGAGACCGGCGGTTGGACCGCTTACCCGCCTTATACGGGCATCAAGCTGTCGCCCAACGAGGGCGTGGATTACTGGATCTGGTCGCTGGGCCTGACTTCGGTTGGCTCGACGCTTTCGGGCATCAACTTCCTCGTGACGATCTACAAGCAGCGTGCCCCCGGCATGAAGCTGTTCGACATGTCGATCTTCGCCTGGGCGACGCTCTGCACCGCAATCCTGATGATCTTCGCGATGATGCCGCTGACCGTGGCCTCGCTGATGCTGGCGCTTGACCGTCAGGCAGGCTTCCACTTCTTCACCGCCACCCAAGGCGGGAACATGATGAACTTCGCCAACATGTTCTGGCTGTTCGGTCACCCGGAAGTCTACATCCTGATCCTGCCGGCCTTCGGCGTGTTCTCGGAAGTCATCCCGACCTTCTCGGGCAAGAAGATCTACGGCTACACCTCGCTCGTCTGGGCCACCATTGCCATCGCAGTGCTGTCCTTCACCGTCTGGGTGCACCACTTCTTCACCATGGGTCAGACCGCCCACCTCAACGCCATCTTCGGCATCGCGACGATGACGATCGGTGTGCCGACCGGTGTGAAGGTCTTCAACTGGATGCTGACCATGTGGCGCGGCAAGCTGCGGTTCTCGACCGCGATGCTGTTCTCCACCGGCTTCATCTTCACCTTCGTGATCGGCGGGATCACGGGCGTCATGCTCGCCAACCCGACGATCGACTTCGCGACCCACAACTCGCTGTTCCTGGTGGCGCACTTCCACAACATGCTCATCCCGGGCCTGCTGTTCGGTATGTTCGCGGCCGTGAACTACTGGTTCCCGCTTTGCTTCGGCTTCCGCCTGGACGAGAAATGGGGCCGTCGCAGCTTCTGGCTGTGGATGATCGGCTTCTACGGGGCCTTCATGCCGCTCTATGCGATCGGTCTGATGGGCGCACCGCGCCGCATGGCCTTCTTCACCGAGCCGGCCTACTTCCCGTGGCTGGTAATCGCGATGCTCGGCGCGCTGTGCGTGCTGGCGGGTCTGACCGCGCAGATCATTCAGGTCTGGGTCTCGGTCAAGAACCGTGAGAGCCTGATGGTGCCGGCGGGCGATCCCTGGGACGGTCGTGGTATCGAATGGTCGCTGGGCTGCCCGGTGCCGGAATACGACTTCTCCACCATCCCGGCGATGACCTCGCGCGAGCCGTGGGTCGATGCGAAGGAAGCGGGCAAGCGGGTCATGGATCCGACCGAGTTCGTCGACATCCACCTGCCGAAACCGACCGGCATGCCGTTCCTGGTGGGCCTCGTCGCGACCCTCTTCGCTTTCGCCATGATCTTCCAGATGTGGCTGATCGCTGCGGTGGGCTTCGTGGCCATGTGGGTGCTGGTGCTGATCCGCTCCTACGACACCGACTGGGAAGAAACCGTCACCGCGGAAGAACTGCGTGAGGGCTATGAAGCCCACAAGCGCCTCGTCGAAACCACGCCGCAAATCCGGCTCGACGATGAGTTCACCACCAAGAACCGCGGCCTGATCATGGAGACGCAGGTATGAGTGCAACTATGAGCAACACGGGGGCAGCGCACGCTGCCTCCCACGATCACGGCCATCACGACAAGACGGGCACGGTGATCTTCGGCTTCTGGATCTTCCTGATGTCGGACCTCATCGCCTTCTCGCTGATGATCGCCAACTACGCCGATGCCGAATGGCACGGCATCGCGAACGGGCCGAGCCCGCATGAGCTGTTCAGCCTCGGCCTGCCGACCATCGAGACGATGGCGCTGCTGATCTCCACCTTCACCTTCGGTATCTGCACGCTGGGAATGAAATACGGCGCGTCGATGAAGCGCACGGTGGGCTGGCTCGTCGTGACGCTGGCGCTTGGCGCGATCTTCCTCGGGATCGAACTCTACGAATTCCACGAGTTCTGGACCGAGGGCAACACGCCGCAAGTGTCGGGCTTCCTGACCGCCTATTACTCGCTGGTGGGTCTGCACGGTCTGCACGTCACCTCGGGTATCATCTGGGGCATCCTGCTGATGGTTCAGATGAAGACCTTCGGGATGAACGACCTGATCAAGTCGCGTCTCGTGCGTCTGGGCCTGTTCTGGCACATGCTGGACATCGTCTGGATCGCGCTCTTCACGAAAGTCTACCTGATGGGGGTGCTGTGATGGATTATATCAACTCCGACGTCGGCATGGACTCGGCTGAGTACAAGCACGACATGGCGCGCTATGTCTGGGGCTTCGCGCTCTCGGTGGTCTTGACGCTCGCAGGCGTCGTGATCGTCGCGGGTAGCGTGTTCTCGACGGGCCTCGCATGGTCGATCGTGGGCATCCTCGGCATCGCGCAGCTGATCATCCAGTTCTGGGCCTTCATGCACCTCGATTTCTCGAAAGAGGCGCGTCCGGACCTGTATCTGGTGCTCTTCACCTTCCTGCTCATCATCCTGATGGCTGCGGGCACCGTCTGGGTGCTGGCCGATCTGGCAAGCCGGATGGGTATGGGCGCCGGTAGCATGTAAGCCGAGGGGCAGGGGCCTTAGGGCCTCGCTCCGCCAAGCAAAAAGAAACGCGGGCAGCGCAAGCTGCCCGCGTTTTTTCTTGTCCACCTGAGAGGCGCGATTACATCGGGAAGAGCTGATAGCCTTGGCTCTCCAGCACCGGGACCGCCGCCAGTGCCGACAGCGCTACATCGACATTCGGCCCGACCTGATCTTCGGTGAAGCCGTGATCGGCCAGTGCCTGCCCGCAGACGTAAAGCGTGACGCCCGCATCCGCGAGTTCCTGCTTCAGCTTGGTGTCGGGATCGTCCTTGCCGAACTTATCCTTATACGCCTCGGGCGAAAGAGCGAGCGGGGTCGCCGAGCCATGCAGCACCACCGCGAATTTGCGATGCGCTTTGTCGACGCCCGCATTGCCGTAGATGTTGACCGCGCGCGCGACATGCCAGAGCGCTGCGTTCACGCCGCCGTCCATCGTCTTGTCGCCGCCCACGTCGAAGACGATCTTCCAGTCCTTGTTCGGATCGGGGCTGAGCGCGCCATCGGGCACGGGGTGCATCTTGCCGTAATCCTTCACGACCGGATTGATCCATTCGGTTTTCGAGCCGTCGTTGCTCGAGGAGGCGGCGAATGCCGCGCCCGAGCCGAGGGCAAGGGCGAGGGCGGCGGGAAGAACGAAGCGGGTTGCGCGCTGCATGAAACTCTCCTGTGAAATCGATTTGAGGGCCGGGACCGGGGATGTCCGCGCCCGGTGAGGCTCAGCGCGGGGCGGCAGCGCTTCGTTCCTCGCCGCGCCGCTCACGGCAGATCAGGGCTGCGTGATGCGTGCCGCGCCTCCGCGCGTGCCAAAACCGATGCGACAGTAAGTCACGCAAAACTCACGAAATGTCGCATCCCCGTGATCAACGCGATCGCGCTAAGCAATGTGAGTAACCAGTAGTGAGCCAGTCGGAGCATCGATGACACAGAGTGCATTGCGGATCACGGCGCTCGTCTCAGCCGTGATTTTGGGCCAGCTTCCCGCCTACGCGCAGGAGGCCGCCGGGGAGGAGACGCCCGCAATCGGCGCGCAATCGACACCCGTCGCACAAGGCGCGTCGAAGGCCGCCCATATGAGCGATCCGGTGAAAGAGCTCACCGCCGACCACTCGAAATTCGATCAGCTCAAAGGGCCGTTCGCGTCGGGCTCCGAGGTGACGGAAGCCTGCCTGTCGTGCCACACTGAAGCCTCCAATCAGGTGATGCATTCGGTTCACTGGACTTGGGAATACCAGAACGAGGCCACGGGCCAGACGCTCGGCAAAGCGCATGAGATGAATGCGTTTTGCGGCAATGTCGCCTCGAACGAGGTGCGCTGCACATCGTGCCACACGGGTTATGGCTGGACGGACGTGCGCGAGCCGATGCCCGACGATCCGACCAAGGTCGACTGCCTCGTCTGTCACGACAAATCCGGCCAATATACCAAACAGGATAACCTCGCGGGCGAGCCGCCGCTGGAACCGGTGGCCGCGGGCGCGAAGACGATCACCGGCGCGGCCGCCTGGCCCGTCGATCTGGCCGAGGCCGCGCAATCGGTGGGCGCACCGCCCGGTCGCGACAATTGCGGCAACTGCCACTTCTACGGCGGTGGCGGCGACAACGTGAAGCATGGCGATCTCAGCTCGGCACTGTTCAACCCGCCGCGCGACGTCGATGTCCATATGTCGCCCGACGGTCAGAACTTCACCTGCGAGACCTGCCACGTCTCGGACAAGCACGTCTTCGAGGGCTCGCGCTACGAGACCGACGTGATCGACCCGCATCCCGATCGCATGGCGGGCACCGCCCATGATGCGGCCGCCTGCCAGTCGTGCCACACCGACAGCCCGCATGAAGGGCCGAACCCGCTGATCGCGGCGAAGCTCAACGATCACACCGACACGGTGGCCTGCCAGACCTGCCACATCCCCAGCTTCGCGCGGGGCGGGGTGGCGACCAAGACCGTCTGGGACTGGTCCACGGCGGGCAAGCTCGACGAGAACGGCAAGCCGATCACCGAAGAGGGCTTCACCCAATCCGACGGCAAGCACCTGCACACCTACATGTCGAAGAAGGGCAATTTCGAATGGGGCGAGAACGTCACGCCCTATTACGCATGGTCCAACGGCGAGATGACCTTCACCCTGCCGGAGGAAGAGATCGACCCGACGCAGGTGGTCGAGATCAACAAGATCGGTGGCAATCCCGGTCAGCCCGACAGCCGCATCTTCCCCTTCAAGCGGATGGTCGGCACGCAGGCCTATGACACGCAGCGCAATGTGCTGGCCTATAACAACGTATATGGCCCCGGTAACGGCACGGCGCTCTGGTCCTATTACGACTGGGAGAAATCCCTCAAGGCGGGCATGGACTATGCCGGCGTGGAGTATTCGGGCGAGTTCGATTTCGTCCATACCTACATGTACTGGCCGATCACCCATATGGTCGCGCCCGCCGACGATGCGCTGCAATGCGAAAGCTGCCACACGCAGGGTGGTAGGATGGCCGATCTGGCGGGGATCTACGTTCCCGGCTCGGAAATCAATTTCGGCGGCAAGCTGGGGCTCGCGATGTTCCTGATGGCGCTTCTGGGGGCCTTGGGTCATGGCGCGCTGCGCCTGATTAACCGCGGCAAGAAGAATGGAGGCCACCATGGCTGAGCATTGCGTAAAGGTCTATTCGCGCTTCAACCGGCTCTGGCACTGGAGCCAGGTTGGCTCGATACTGCTGCTGTTCTTCACCGGCGCACGGCTTCTGGGGCTGCATCCGATCCTGCCCTTCGGGGCGGCGGTGCTGATCCATACGGTCGTCGCGCTGGCGCTCCTGCTGCTCTGGGCCTTCGCGACCTTCTGGCTGTTCACCACGGGCGGCTACAAGCAGTTCATCCCGCGCATGCAGGGCATGTGGGAGGTCGGCCGCTTCTACGCCTACGGTGTCTTCAAGGGCGAGAAACATCCCTATGTGAAAAGCTACGAGCGGCGGCACAACCCGCTGCAGGCGGCCGCCTATTTCGCGCTCAAGATGATGCTCTTCCCGGCGATCTGGATCTCGGGGCTGGCCTATCTCAGCTACGGGTTCTGGGATCACCTCGACGGCGGCTCGTTCTGGCTGGAGATCATCGCGAATTTCCACGTCCTCGCGGCATTCGCCATCGCGAGCTTCGTGGTGGTCCATGTCTACCTTCTCACCATCGGCCACGGCTTCCGCCAGCATGTGCGCCCCATGGTCTCGGGCTATGAGAAGGTCGATCTGACCCCCGAGGCAGAGGCCTATTTCCGCCAGCAGGGCCGGGTGCTCGACTGAGCGTCTCTACGCACGACTGATCGAGGCCCCCCATGCGGGGCCTTTTTCTGTCTGCGGTTTGGGGCAACCCCCGGCAGGGCAGGCAAAGAAAAACGCCGCTCGGGAAAGCGGCGTTCGGGTCGGTCAGACGAGGAGCGCGAGGCTCAGGAGCCCCAGTGCCGCACCGGGCCGCAATCCATGTGCACGAAGTTCGAGCGCGAGTATTTGCCAACGCCGCCGGCGTGGCAGGCGGCCGCCGCCTTGTACATCTGGCTGACCGAGCGCGACTTCAGCCGCAGGTCCATCGCCAGACCCTGCATGTGCAGCGAGTTCTTCGCGACGCCTTTCGAGCGGGAGCGCAGCATGGCGTTGGTCTTGGGCGAGCGGTAGCCCGACAGCAGCATGTAGGGTTCGCGCGAGTCCATCAGGTTGTGCGCTGCCGCCGCGATATCCACGGTGCGCGCGTCGATGTTTTTCAGCTGGTTGGTGCGCCAGTCGCGGGCGAAGTAGGTGATTTCCTTCAGCGCGTCGGGGATATACTCGCCTTCGATCCAGTAAACGGTGTCGAGCGTCTCGCCGGTACGACCGTTATACATCTTGATCCGTCGGATGTCCCCTGCGCCCTTGAGTAGACCGAAAGCGTTACTCATGGTGGGGGCTGCCGTCACCATGGTCGCAGCAAATGCGCCCAGAAGGCCGCGCCGGGAAATCGTCGTCATAGCAAGTTCCTGTGTTCGCCTGTCTCTCGATTTTCCCGCCCTGTTTCGGGCGGTTGAGGGATGGTAGACCCAAACTTCTTACTCCTTATGGCATAGACAGATTAATCGATAAAGAACGGAACTGATGCATCTTTGCCATGTTGGGGTATGTCGGCAAAATTTCGCCTGCCGGTAGTAAAAATACGCTCACGTCCTTGTGGGAGCGGTGTGCGTGCGGGGTGGGAGGCGGCGGAAAGGCGCTGTTGCGCCCCTGCATCGTTCCGGGCGGGTCCGCTCAGTTCGTTGCGCGCAGGCAACGCTTCGCTGGACAGATGCAGGTAAGTTTGGAACATCTGGAACGATGGGTCCGGGCAGGGGTTTAGACGCTATGACGTGCAATTTCCGTAAGATAGGGCTGGCCTTCGCGCTAGCTACGCTCGCCGCCGGCGCTCAGGCGCAAGGCACTGCCCAGATTGCTGCCCAAGGGGCCATGTCGCCGCTGGCTGGCGTCGAGCTTTCGGGCTTCACCCAGGCCGTGGCCGAGGCTGCCGCTGACAATCCCGCTCTGGCGGCCTTCTATGCCGCCCGCGATTACCGGCCGATCTGGACCGCCGCCGAGGATGCGGGCCGCCGCGCGGCTTTCATGCGCGCGCTCGATCTGTCGGCAATGCAGGGGCTGCCCACCGCGCATTACGACCCCGAGGGGCTGCGTGTCGCCTTCGCCGCCGTCCAGTCCGAGCGTCAGCGCGGTCTGCTCGAAGTGAAGATGAGCCAGATTTTCCTCGATTACGCCCATGACCTGTCGCATGGCGTGCTCGACCCGCATAGCGTCATCTCCGATATCAAGCGCGAACCCAAACGCGCCGATCCCGAAGCCCGGATGACGGCCTTCGCCGCCGCGACCAACCCGGCGCTGTTCCTGCGCGAGCTGGCGCCCCAGATGCCGCAATATGCGCAGCTGGTGAAGGCGCGCCTCGATCTGGAGCATCAGATCGAAGCGGGCGGCTGGGGGCCGACGGTGCCCGGCACCAAGCTCGAGCCCGGCGACAGCGGGCCGGACGTCGTGGCGCTGCGCGACCGGTTGCAGCGGATGGGCTATTTGGGCCGCTCTGCCAGCGCGACCTATGACGCCGAGATGCAGAAGGCCGTGCAGGCCTATCAGACCGATCAGGGGCTCGCGACCGATGGCGTGGCCGGGCCCAGCACGCTGGGCGAGATCAACAAGAGCCCCGAGGCGCGGATGAAAGCCATCCTCGTCGCGATGGAGCGTCTGCGCTGGATGAACGGCATCGATTTCTCGGGCCGTTACGTCTGGGTCAATATCACCGATTTCTCGGTCCGCGTCATCGACAATGGCAAGACCACGTTCCGCTCTGTGACGGTGGTCGGGCAGAACAGCTCGGACCGCCGCACGCCGGAGTTTTCCGACGAGATGGAGCGGATGGTGATCAACCCGGCCTGGCATGTGCCGCGCTCGATCGTGACCAAGGAATACCTGCCGCAGATGCAGCGCAATCCGAACGCGGCGAGCCAGTTGCAACTGATCGACAGCCGTGGCCGCGTCGTGCCGCGCTCTGCGGTGAATTTCGCCGCTTATAATGCGAGCAACTTCCCCTTCGCGATGAAGCAGCCGCCGTCGAACCGCAACGCGCTGGGGCTGGTGAAATTCCTGTTCCCGAACCGCTGGAACATCTACCTGCACGACACGCCCTCGAAATCGCTCTTCAAGAAAGAGACGCGGGCCTTCAGCCATGGCTGCGTGCGTGTCGGCGACCCCTTCGATCTGGCCTACACGCTTCTGGGCGCGCAAAGCGACAATCCCGAGGCTGAGTTCAAGCGCATCCTCAATTCGGGGCGCGAAACCGTCGTGCCGCTGGAAAAGCACGTCCCGGTCCATCTGACTTACTTCACCGCCTGGCCGACCGCGTCGGGGCAAGTCGAGTATCGCCGCGACGTATATGGGCGTGACGCGATCCTCTTCAACGCCTTGCAAAAGGCCGGGGTGGAATTGGGCACGCAGGATAGCTAAATCTCTGGCAAAGGGGGCGGTTAAGCGCGCCCCCAAACGACCATGAGAGGATCGGCCATGTCCCAGACAATCGAGCATATCGCGCAGGCGCTTAACGCCCGCGCCGAAGGCGACCTGTCGATCGAGGTGACCGGCGCGTCCGAGCCTGCGACGGCGGGTCCCGACCAGATCGCCCTCGCGATGAGCGAGAAATACGCCGAAGGGCTGCGCGAGGGTAAGGCCCGCGCGGCGCTTCTGTGGGAAGGCGCGGACTGGCGCGCGCTCGGGCTGGAGGCGGCGGTCTTCGTGACCCGCCCGCGTCTCGCCATGGCGGGGCTGTCGAAAGCCTTCGATCCCGGCCCCAATGTCGAGCCCGGCATCCACCCGACCTGTGTGATCGACCCGACCGCCATCATTGGCAAGGATGCGGCCATCGGCCCCTTCACCGTGATCGGCAAGGAGGTGAAGATCGGCCCGAACGCGCGGATCGTGGGGCAGGTGACCATCGCGGAGGGCGCGCAGATCGGCTCTGATGCGCTGATCTATCCCGGCGCACGGATCGGGGCGCGGGTGCTGATCGGCGACCGGCTAGTCTGTCAGCCCGGCGCGGTGATCGGCTCGGACGGGTTCTCCTTCGTGACGCCCGATCCTTCGGGGGTCGAGGAAATCCGCCACACGCTGGAGCAGCGCGAAGAGATCACCGAGCAGAAATGGTTCCGCATCCATTCGCTCGGCACGGTCGAGATCGGCGACGATGTCGAGATCGGCGCCAACGCCTGTATCGACCGCGGCACGGTGCGCGCAACCGCCATCGGCTCGGGCAGCAAGCTCGATAACATGGTCCATATCGGTCACAACGTGCAGGTGGGCGAGGATTGCCTGCTCTGCGGTCAGGTCGGTATCGCGGGCTCGACTCGGATCGGGCACCGCGTGGTGCTGGCAGGGCAATGCGGCGTCTCGGACAACATCACCGTGGGCGACGACGTCATCGCGGCGGGCGGCACCAATATCTATACCAACGTCCCCAAAGGCCGTACCATCTGGGGGAGCCCGGCGGTGAAGATGGAAACGCAACTCGAGATCAACAAATCTGTCCGCAGATTGCCGAGATTGTTTGCGCAAATGGCCGAGCTTCGAGAAACTGTTACGAAACTCACGCAAAAAGGCGGCACGGAGTAACCCCAGATATGAGGCCAGACGTGCAAGACCAGGTTTTCTCGATCATCGCCCGCGAAGCCCTTCGTGAGCCCTCCGAACTTTCGCCCGAGATGACGCTCGACGAATTGGGGCTCGATAGCCTCGGCCTCGTCGAAGTGATCTTCGCCATCGAAGAAGCCTTCGATGTTTCGGTGCCCTTCAATGCCAACGAACCCGCCGCCTCGCAATTCGACATGTCTTCGGTCGGCGCGATCGTCGGCGCGGTGGAGCGTCTCGTCTCGGGCGGCAAGCCTTCGACCGCCGTCGCCTGATGCGGCGCGTCGTCATCACGGGCGCAGGCACGATCAACGCGCTCGGCGAGGGCGTTGCGGCAACCAAGGCGGCCATGGCGGAGGGGCGCATCGGCATCGGCCCGCTCAGCTTCCAGGATGTAGAGCGGCTGAGCATCTGCATCGGCGGTCAGATCCGCGACTATGACGCATCTGCCCGCTTCACCTCGGCGCAGCTCGCGCAATACGACCCCTTCACCCAATACGCGCTGATCTCCGGCGCGGAGGCGATGGCGCAGGCGGGGCTGGAGACAGCCCCCGATCCCGCCCGCTGGGGCTGTATCATCGGGTCTGCAGGCGGTGGGCACACGACCGCGAATAACGCCTATCGCGCTGTTTTTGCAGATCAAAAGAACCGGGTGCATCCGCTCACGGTGCCCAAGCTGATGGCCAATGCCGCGCCCTCGCACCTCTCGATCCGCTACGGGCTGCAGGGGCCGAGCTTTGCCGTCGCCACTGCCTGCGCCAGCTCCAACCACGCCATCGGCCTCGCGTTCCAGATGGTGCGTTCGGGCATGGCCGAGGGGATGCTCGCGGGCGGCTCGGAAGCGATGCTCAATTTCGGCGGGCTGAAAGCATGGGAAGGGCTGCGAGTGATGTCGCCCGATGGCTGTCGGCCGTTCTCGGCAGATCGGAACGGCATGGTGCAGGGCGAGGGCGCGGGCGTCTTCGTGATCGAGACGCTGGAAAGCGCCGAGGCGCGTGGCGCGCAGCCCTTGGCCGAGATTGCGGGCTTCGCGATGAATTCCGATGCGAGCGACATCGTGATGCCGTCGCTTGAAGGTGCGAGCGCGGCGATCACCGGCGCGTTGAGCGACGCAGGTATGGCGCCTGAAGAGGTCGGCTACATCAACGCCCACGGCACCGGGACGGCGGCCAACGACC
This sequence comes from Thioclava sp. F36-6, assembly GCF_002020305.1. Classification (NCBI taxonomy): domain Bacteria; kingdom Pseudomonadati; phylum Pseudomonadota; class Alphaproteobacteria; order Rhodobacterales; family Paracoccaceae; genus Thioclava; species Thioclava sp. F36-6. Next base: position 1,318,442 of record NZ_MPZX01000001.1, read on the forward strand.
GGATCGAGACCGCTGCGATCCGCGCGGCGCTCGGCCCGGTGGCCGATCACGTCGCGGTCTCTTCGACCAAGGCGCTACACGGCCATTGCATCGGCGGCACGGGGGCGGTGGAGCTGATCGCCTGCCTCATGGCGCTTGGCGACGGGGTAATCGCGCCGACGGCGAACTACGCCACCTCCGATCCCGACTGCGATCTGGATTATGTGCCCAACACGGCCCGCAAGGCGCAGGTCGGCGCTGCGCTGACGAACGCCTTCGCTTTCGGCGGGCTCAACGCGGTTCTGGCCTTGCGTACGATATGAAAACGCCGCGCCCGGTTGGGGCGCGGCGTCTTTAATTTCAAACGGTTGCGAGCCGAAGCTCATCTATTCAGCTTACTGCTGAACGCCGTTTTCCTTGTTGGTTTTCACGGTTTCGTCGAAGGCTTTGGTGAAGCCCTTGAGCGAGATATCCGCTTTCACCTTCTGCTGCGGGTTGGCCAGCGGCGTGATCGTGATCGTCGCCTTGCTGCCCTTCTTGAGCGACTCGAGTTCGGCCTTGCCGACGCCGAAGCGCGCGAAGCAGCCCATCATGCGCGGGTCGCAGAAGGAATAGGGGTAGACCATTGCCTTGCCGCCATCGACCTGCATCACGAGGTTCTGCGACAGCAGGGTCTGCATCGGCACCATCACGGTCAGACCGGCTGCGGCCTGGCTGCCATCGGGCAGGCCGATCACCGAGATGTCGGCCACGTTGCCGCCATTCTGGTCCTTGATCACCTGATACATCTGGCAGGGATCCTTACCGTCGGGCGACTTGGCGCATTGCAGCTGCCAGTCTTCGTAGGTGGCCTTGATGTAGGTCTGCGGCTCCTGCGGCTTCTGGGCCTGCTGATCGGCGCCGGGCATCGTCGGCGTGGCGTCAGCACCGTTCGCGGTGGCGTCGGGCGCCTGATCGGTGCTGGTCGCGTCTGCGCCCGCATCCGCCGCCGGGGTCGCCGCGCCATCGGTGGTCGCGCCCGCGGTCGCATCCGCCGAAGGGGTCGTGGTCGTGTCGCTCGAGGTGGTATCTTGCGCCCACGCCCCGCTTGCAAGGCCGAGGGCCAGAGCGAGGGCGAGCGGTTTCGTCAGTTGAGACATATTACTCTTCTCCTGAAACGTATTGGGCGAAGGCTTAACACGGGGCTGCGCCCCTGTCAGTCGCGAATTCCGCAGCGGCGCTCACGGATCGGCGGCAAACTGCCACAGTTTCGTGAGCGGTTCGACGGCCTGCATAAGAGCCGGGCCAGGCGGGGGATTTCGCGGAAAGAGCGGGGGCGATTCAGTCGCGTCTCGCGCAGGCTGGATCGGGTGTTCCGGGGGCGCGAAAGCTGGGCTTTCCAAGCGAAAGGGGCCCGTTCAGGACCCCTTCCTTTTCCCCCTGTCGGACTGGCCGACTTCGTCATTGCCGGTACGCTAGGCCGTAATTTTTCACAGGTCAACAGGCAAAGTTGAGGAAGTGTGACAGGCGGTGAGGCGATGAACTCCGGAACGCAATCCCTTGGCACAGAAGAAAAAGACCGCGCCAAGCGTGGCGCGGCCAGTTCAACAGGGAGGAAGCGCCCCCATCCGCGCAAAAGCGCACTCCGGGGGCAGGATCACACTGGCGCAAAAGGGTTAAGGTAGTATTGTCGGAGCCGAAATTTGTTTGGCGAGGGCAAGATGACCGGTGTTCTGACCGAAGAGGGTGTGTTCGTTGGGGGCGGTGGGGAAGGCTACGCAAGCCCGCAGGAGTTGAAGCTTCAATACGGCAACCGTCACGGGCTGGTTGCGGGCGCGACCGGTACCGGCAAGACGGTGACGCTGCAGATCCTCGCGGAGGGCTTTTCGCAGGCGGGCGTGCCGGTCTTCATGGCCGATGTGAAGGGCGATCTGTCGGGCATCGCGGCGACTGGCTCGGCTGAGGCCAAGCTGCACAACGCCTTCATGGAGCGCTCGCAGACCATCGGTTTCGATCTGCAATACCGCGCCTATCCGACGGTCTTCTGGGACATGTTCGGCGAGAAGGGCCATCCGGTGCGCACGACCGTCTCCGAGATGGGGCCGCTGTTGCTGAGCCGTCTTCTGGGGCTGACCGAGGCGCAGGAAGGCGCGCTCAACATCGCCTTCCACATCGCCGACAGGGAGGGGCTGGCGCTGCTCGACCTCGACGACCTGCGCGCGATGCTGCGCCATATCGGCGAGCGCGCGGACGAGATCGCGCTCGAATACGGCAATGTCGGCACCTCGACGATCGGCGCGATCCAGCGCGACCTGCTGGTGCTGGAAAATCAGGGCGGGGCGCAATTCTTCGGTGAACCCGCGCTGGACCTCGCCGACCTGATCCAGATCGACGAAAACGGCATGGGCCAGATCAACATCCTCGCCGCCGACAAGCTGATGGGCAGCCCGCAGCTTTACGCGACCTTCCTGCTGTGGCTGCTCTCGGAACTGTTCGAGGAGCTGCCCGAGGTCGGCAATCCCGACAAGCCGAAGCTGGTCTTCTTCTTCGACGAGGCGCATCTGCTGTTCGACGACGCGCCCAAGGCGCTGGTCGACAAGGTGGAGCAGGTGGCGCGGCTGATCCGCTCGAAAGGGGTGGGGGTGTTCTTCATCACGCAGAACCCCGGCGACGTGCCCGATGGCATTCTCAGCCAGCTTGGCAACCGCGTGCAGCACGCGTTGCGCGCCTTCACCGCGAAGGATCAGCGCGACCTGCACCGCGCCGCCGAGAACTACCGCGCCAATCCGAGCTTCGACACCGAGATCGCGATCAAGGAGGTCGGCACCGGCGAAGCGGTGACCTCCTTCCTCGAAAAGAAGGGCGTGCCGGGTATGGTCGAGCGCACGTTGATCCGCCCGCCGCAGTCGCGCCTCGGCCCGCTCAGCGATACCGAGCGCGCCGCGGTGATCGCTTCAAGCGGTCTGGGCGACAAATACGACACGCCCGTGGATCGCGAGTCGGCGCAGGAGATTCTCGCCAAGCGTGCCGAACTGGCCGCGCGCGAGGCCGCGGAGGCCGAGGCGCGCGAGAAAGCGGCCAAGACCGCTGCGGGCCGCTCCGAGCTCGATGAAGGCTTCGACAATTTCAACAATGCAAGGCGCTACGATCCGACGGCGAAGTCGAAACCAGCGCGCAAAACGTCCTCGCGCCGGTCCGATACGATCCTCGAGACCTTCGGCAAGAGCCTTGCGCGTCAGCTAGGCACCAAGACGGGCCAGACGATCGTGCGCGGGGTTCTCGGCTCGCTCTTCAAGTCGCGCTGAGCGACGGGGCACCCGCGCGCTCCTCAGAGGGCTGCGGCGCCAGCCGCGCCTCCGCCAGAAGCGCGATCAGCAGCTCGATATGGCGGGCGACCGAATAGGTCGCCTCGCCCGCGCGCCGCGCCTGATCGAGCGCCGCTTCCTCGGCCATCAACGCGCGCAGGGCCGTTCCCGGACGCGGTAGCTCGCTCATTCGCAGCACCCGCTTGAGGTCGCGCTTGCGGCTGTAATCGCTCAGCCCGTGCCGGGCCGCGCGGATCAACAGGCGCGGGCGGCGCAGTTTCGCCACGGCGGTGACAGGATCGGGATCAGGGGCGACGCTGTCGGCTTCGGTCGGATCGACGAGGCGCAAGGGCGACGGGGCGTGGACGTCGGGCGTGGGCTTTTGGCGAAATGCGAAGGTCATCGGAAACTCCCTTGAGGTGAGATCCCGAGCGTTACCCAGCCTCAGGCGGTGTTGCGCAAATTCGCCCTCAAGCGCGCGCCCCGCAAAGCTTTGTTTAGGAAGTTTAAGGAATTCTTGCTGGCGTCCCGTTTATTAACGAACGGGTAACCAAAGCAACTCACGGTTGTTACCGGACGGACTCGTCGCGCGTTTCGCGGCGCAATCTGGGGGACAATATGACTTCGATCGCACCGGCCCCGGCGGAGCTTCCCGCCTGGCTGCCCGAACATGCCCGACTCTATCTGCGCCATGTCGAAGAAGGCGTTCCGATACGGGCACTGGCACGGGCGGAAGGGTGCGCGGCCTCGACCATCCTGCGCCGTGTGCGCCGGATCGAGGCGCGGCGGGAGGATCCGCTGGTCGATGAGGCGCTCGAACGTCTTGGCCGCGCGGCCGGACCGGGCGCTGCCAATTATCCCGAGGCTCCGATGACGACCGTGCTCCAAAAGGACACGCCCATGACCGCTGCTTTCCGCCCCTCTGAGACGCCCGCCGATGAAGACCAGCTGCGCCGCGAGACGCGCCGCATTCTGCGCCGCCTGGCCGAGCCGGGTGCGCTCCTGATCGTGGGGCGCGAGATGGACAAGGCCGTGGTGCTGCGCGGCACGGTGCGCACGGCCGTGCTGGAGCGCGCGGTGGCGCAGGCTTTCGCGCTCAAGGACTGGATCGAGGTCGCCCATGCGGGCCGCGTCACCAGCTACGAGATCACGCAGGCGGGGCGCGCGGCGCTGAAACGCGTGCTGGAGGAAGAGGCCGCAGCACGCGGCGAGACCGCCGCCAATCCCTTCGCCGCCCAGCATGGCGAGTTCATCCACGAGACGCGTGCCGACGCGGACGGGCATCAGCGCCGGGTGCGCGCCAATCTGGCGGAAAGCCCGCTCGCGGTGCTGGCGCGGCGGCGTGACAAACAGGGGCGGCCGTTCCTCGGCGCCGATCTCGTCGCCGCAGGGGAGCGTCTGCGCGAGGATTTCGAGCTGGCGCAGATGGGCCCGCGCGTGGGGCAGAACTGGGAACGGTTCCTGACCGGCGGCGGCGGGCGCGGGCAGTATCGCCCCGAGCTGGCGATGGGCGGCGGCTCCGACACCGCGCGCGAGCGGGTGGCGCTGGCGCTGCGCGATCTGGGGCCGGGACTGGGCGACATGGCGCTGCGCTGCTGCTGCTTCCTCGAAGGGCTGGAGACCGCGGAGAAGCGGCTGGGCTGGTCGGCGCGCTCGGGCAAGATCGTCCTGCGCATCGCGCTGCAACGTCTCAAGCGGCATTACGACGACACCTATGGCGGGGCCAGTCCGATGATTGGGTGAGCTTCGGTCCGGGCGTTCTGCTAGAGCGATCCGGACGCTCTCACGCGGCCAAATCCTCAATGCCTAACAGTCCGTTAAAGTTAAGGTGTTACCTTAGCTTTGCTTCGCAAGACTCTGATAAAATGCAAGAAAGGGCGTGAAATTTTCTCGCGCCCTTTCCTTTTGTCGCTGGTCCGCGTCCCGCCGGGCATGGCGCGCACTCTCAAGAGTTCTCTTCTTGGCATGAGCGACCCATGCGAAAATGATATAATACAAAGTTGTATATTTTTTCGCGTGGCGATAATCGAAAATTATGAACATCACGCTTCGCCAACTCACCTATCTGCGGGCGCTCGGTCAGGCGCGCTCTTTCTCGCGCGCCGCTGAGATCGTCCATGTCAGCCAGCCCGCGCTCTCGGTGCAAATCCGTGAGCTTGAGGAGCAGGTGGGCCAGCCGCTGGTCGAGCGCCGCCCGCGCGATGTGCGGCTGACGCGAGCCGGGCGGCGGGTGCTGGAGACCGCCGAGCGGGTCGCGGGCGAGTTGCGCGATCTGCAGTCCGAGGCGCGGCGTGGGCTGGGGCAGGTCAATCTCGGTGTGATCCCGACCATCGCGCCCTATCTGCTGCCTGCGTCCCTCGCGGGGCTGCGCGCGCAAGGGGGGCTGCGGCTGCGCGAGGCCACGACCGAGTCGCTGCTGGCCGAGATCGCCGAGGGGCGCCTCGATGCTGCGATCATCGCGACGCCCGCGCCCGAACTGTTCGAGACACCGCTGTTCGAGGATCGCTTCCTGCTGGCCGGGACGCCGGATCAGTTGACCATGGTGCGCGGCCTCAGCCCGCAGGCGATCGACCCGGATCAGCTCTTGCTGCTCGATGAGGGGCATTGCCTTGCCGATCAGGCGCTGGCGCTGTGTGGGCTGACGCGGGCGGCGCAGCGCATCGATCTGGGGGCGTCCTCGCTGACCACGCTTTGCGCGCTGGCCGGACAGGCGATGGGGCTGACGCTGGTACCCGAGATCGCGAGTCTGCAGGAAACTCGCGCGTTCCCGACGCTCGCGCTCAGCCGGTTCGACGAGGAGCCGGCACGGACCGTAAGGCTGGTCCGTGCCCGCGAAGTTTCCGATGCCGAGGCGTGGTTCGACCCGCTCGCGCAGGTCTTGCAAAAAGCGGGCGAGGGGCTGGTCGCGCAGGCGCGCAGACGCTTCTGATCGCCGTGCGCCCCGATCCGTTGGTAGCCGGCCCGATTACGGGCCGGCATAGGATCACGCCGCCGCTTCGGCCTTGGCGTCAACCAGCCAGTTCATGACGGTCTCGGGCGAGGACACGCCATAGGGATCCGCGCCGTGGTTGTCTTCAAGGCCGGGCTCCTCGAACCAGGCTTCGACCACGCCGTCATTGACGACGGCCGCATAGCGCCACGACCGCAGACCGAAGCCCAGATTGTCCTTGCGCACGAGCATGCCGACGCGGCGGGTGAACTCGCCCGAACCATCGGGGATCACCTTGACGTTCTCGAGGCCCTGCGCCTTGGCCCACTGGTTCATCACGAAGGCGTCGTTGACCGACAGGCAGTAGATCTCGTCGATTCCCTGCTCGGCGAAATCGTCGAATCCCTTCTCGAAACCGGGCAGTTGGTAGGTCGAGCAGGTGGGGGTGAAGGCGCCGGGCAGTGCAAACAGCACCACGCGCTTGCCCGCGAAGTAATCCGAGGTGGTCTTGTCCTCCCAACGGAAGGGGTTCGGCCCCTCGATGCTGTCATCGCGCACGCGGGTGTGGAAGGTCACTTCGGGCAGTTTCGAACCGGGAAGCATGGGAGGTCTCCTTTGTCGGTTGGGGAGGTTGCGTTTTGGAGAATGTCCTGACTAGCGGATGTCCCTTTCGGTCACAATCGCTGACTTTGCAGATGCAGCATCCGCCGCGCGACTTTGCAGTCTTTGTCTTGATGGTGATCCTGACCGCCGCTTACGCGCAGGTCAGCCGCGCGCGATGTGCAAGGCTGCCTTCGGGCTTGCGCATTTGCATCCGACACGCAATCGGCTTATGTGACGATCAACCGCACTCCGAAAGGATGGATCATGCGCGATCTCAAGATGCCCGGTGAACGCCACCCCGAAAAGGCGCATCGCGCCGACAATGCCCAGCCCAAGAAACCCGATTGGATCCGCGTGAAAGCGCCGGTCTCGGAAGGTTACAAGAAGACGCGCGACATTCTGAAGACCAACAAGCTGGTCACCGTCTGCGAAGAGGCAGGCTGCCCGAATGTCGGCGAATGCTGGAGCCAGGGTCACGCCACCATGATGATCATGGGCGAGATCTGTACCCGTGGCTGTTCCTTCTGCAACGTGGCCACCGGTCGCCCGGACGCGCTCGACGTGTTCGAGCCGGGCCGCGTCGCCCATGCGGTCGAGACGCTGGGCCTGAACCACGTCGTGATCACCTCGGTCGACCGCGACGATCTGGACGATGGCGGGGCGGAGCATTTCGCCCAGACGATCCGCGCGATCCGCCACCGCTCGCCCGACACCACGATCGAGATCCTGACGCCGGACTTTCTCAAATGCGAACCCGCCGCGCTGGAGAAAGTCGTCGAGGCGCGCCCCGATGTGTTCAACCACAATCTCGAAACCGTGCCGGGCCTCTATCCCGGTGTGCGCCCCGGCGCGCGCTACTTCCACTCGCTGCGTCTGCTGCAGCGCGTGAAAGAGCTGGACCCGTCGATGTTCACCAAATCGGGCATCATGGTGGGTCTGGGCGAAGAGGCCCCGCAGGTCCGTCAGGTGATGGATGACATGCGCTCGGCCGATGTCGATTTCCTGACCATCGGTCAGTATCTGCAGCCGACGCCGAAGCACCACGCGGTGATGCGTTTCGTGACCCCGGACGAGTTCCGCGATTACGAGAAAGCGGCTTACGGCAAGGGCTTCCTGATGGTGTCCGCCACGCCGCTGACCCGCTCGAGCTATCACGCGGGCGATGATTTCGCCCGGCTGCGCGAGAACCGGCTGAAGAAGCTCGGCCTGAGCTGAGCGCGCCCATCGCGATCTGAACGAACCCGGCCCTGTGTGGCCGGGTTTTTCATTTCTCCAGCCGCGTGAGTTTTTCGTCCAGACCGAACAGCGTGCGAAATCCCAACGCGTCGCGTGCGCCCAAGGCCCGCGCGCCTTGGATGCTCAGATGGCCCGCATCGCGGTAAAGCGGCGTGCCGGCTTCCTCTAACGGGCAGGTATCATCCGGGCAGAGAATGCCGATCAGGTCCAGAACCCTGACCCCCGCAATCGCCTCCAGCCCGTCGAGCGCCGCGAAGGCCTGCGCGCGATAGGCCCGTGCCTCCGTCTGCCGCATCTCGCAACGCGCGCGGGGGCCAAAGCTGAGAAGCCCGCTCTCCGCCCGTTCGCGACAAGCGAAAAAATTCGTGCCGACGGACGGGGGCGGGCTGACCACGACGATCTGACGGTCGGGGCGGGCGATGGCCTGCACAGCCGCGTGCAAGGCGGCGCGGCCTCGGGGGAAACTCATCGCCACGGGGATGATCCGACCGCGCTCCATCGCGAGGCCCTGCGGTTCAGAGCCGAGGATCTGTGCGACGGGGCTGGAGATGACGACGCGGGTGATCTCGGGATGGGCTTGCAGATAGGCGATGATTGCGGCGTTCGAGCGGATGCAGCCTTCGCCCCAGATGGCATCCTGACCGACCTCCGGCTGTATCTGGGACAGTCCGAGCACCGGCGCGCAGGCGGATTTCGTGGCCTGCGCGATGGGGCCGATCTCGGGCGGCAGGGTCGCGGCCAGCTGCATCGCGTAGCTGTCGCCCCATAGGAACGTGGTCGGGTGCGGGCCTGTCGTGCACAGCGCCTCCGACTCGAACGCCCCGGTGAAGTCGCAGCCCGGCGCGATCCCGGTATTCGCGGCCCCGAGGGCGAGGTAGTCGCGCGGAGGCGTGCGCAAGCCGGGCAGGGCGAGGGCTATCAGCCACAGCGCCGCCGTCCCGCCAAGCGCCAGCCCCGCCGCGCGCGGCCAAGAGGGCAGCGGCGCGCGATGCAGCGGCCGTTCGATCCCGAAATGCAGGAGATGAGCGAGCCCCAGCGAGAGCACGATCAGACTCAGCCGCAGCCAGAGCGGCAAAGGCGCATCCAGCCACGCGTTGCGCGTCAGCGCGAAAAGCGGCCAATGCACGAGGTAGAGCGCATAGGAAATCCCGCCGAGCCACAGCAGCGGTCGCATCACCCAATGGCCGCCATTCATCCAGGCGGGCCGCGCCGCGATCACAAGCGCCGTGGCCCCGACCACGATCACCGCGTCCAGCCCCGGATGTACCGAGCCCCAGCCCGCACCCGGCGCGACAGTGCAGACCGCCAGCAATACGGCCAGCGCCACGGGGCTGAGCAGGCGCAGCCAGTGTCCGGCACGCTTTGCGATCTGCGGCTCGAACAGCATCACCACTGCCCCGGCCATCAGCTCCCACGCCCGCGTCGGCAACAGGAAAAAGCTCGCAACCGGGCTGCGCGGGGCCAAGACGAGGCAGGCGGCGAGGCTGACCGTCAGTGCGCCGATCAGCAGCTTCGGCCAATGCCTGCGCGGCGTAATCAGCATGGCGAGGGGCGTGACGAGGTAGAACTGCTCCTCCAGCGACAGCGACCAGCTATGCAGAAGCGGGTTCAGCTGCGCGCCTGCGGTGAAGTAATTCACGCTCCGCCATAGCGCGATATTCGAGATGAAGCTCAACGCCGCCCCGAGCGTGTCGAGGAACCGCGCCATCTCGGCTTGCGACAGCAGCCAGAGCGCGGCCACAGCGGTTGCGAGATAGACGGCAAAGGCCGCAGGCAGCAGGCGTTTGGCGCGCGACAGGTAGAATGTGCGCAAGGAAAACCGCCCCTCCGCCAGCGCGCGCGCGATCATCCCGGTGATCAGGTAGCCCGAGATCACAAAGAAGATGTCGACCCCGAGATAGCCGCCCGCGAGGGGAAGGTCCGCGTGATAGAGCACCACCATCCCCACGGCGAGCGCGCGCAGCACCTGAATGTCGCGCCGATAGGGCAGACCCGCGCTCATGCCGAGGCCTGTGCGGGGATCGCGCGCAGGTCGGGCGCGATGTCGAGGGTCAGCCAATCGGGGATCAGATCGGGCCGTGGCTCCTCCGCCGTCCAGATCCCGTCCTGCAGCTTGAAGCCGTTCGCGGCATAGACGTCGCGGCAGGGCGCATTGAGGGGGCTCTCGTTGATCCGTCCGTGCAAGGGACGGCGTCCCGGGCGTGCCGCCAGCGCGGTCTGCAACAGCGCCGTCTCGATCCCGTAGTCGAAGGCCCGGCAACTGAGAACGAACTGGGTGATTTCACTCGCCTCGGCTCCATCCGCGATCACGAGCGCGCTCACGATCCCCATCGACCCGAACCTGTCACGCGCTTCGGCGATCAGAACGCGGCGGGAAGGATGGGATAGCTCCTTGGCCGAGATCGGAACCTGCGTCGTGTTGAACTGATTGGTGCGCGCGATCAACTCACCCACCCGGGGCAGATCGCGCCGTTTGGCGGTGCGGATCGCGACCCGCAGTCCAAGCTGGCGATAGGCGGCACCGGGGTCTTCGGAAGGCGTGGCGACATAGGCCTGCCGCGCCGCCCGCGCCTGATAGAGCGTGGTGCGGTCGGAACCCGCAAACGCGGCGCGCTGAACGGCCCAGTCGTCCAACAGTTGCCACGTCTCCGGCGCGTTCGGGTCAAGCGCCAGCAGCCCCGGACACCCGGCTTCGGCCAGCGCACGCTCATCGGCGCGATCGTCGAGAAAGACGAAGCTCTCGGGCGCGAGGTTCAGCCGCGCCGCGATCTTCGCGATATTGCCCGCCTTCGGCGCCCAGTCGATCTCGCACGCGACGAAATCGGAGGCCCGCAGTGCGGCACCCCGCCAACTGACATTCGCCGGATCGTTCTTCGAGGCCACCGCAAGCAGTACCCCGCGCGCTTTCAAACGCATCAGCAGGGCCTGACGGTCGTGGTGATGGGTGATCGGACCCTCGCCGATCTCACCGGCCCAGAGCGTGTTGTCGAGATCGCTCACCACCAGCTTGCGCCGCGACAGCTGATGCGCCGCACGGCAGGCGCGCAGATAGGGGCCGGATGCAAGAGAGGCCGCAAGCGCCGTCGGGTGCAGATCGCCCGCCTCGAAGAGAACGCGCCCCGCCGCCGCTCCCAGACGATGCGCCTCTGCAGCCTCCGGGATGCGCAGAACCGGGCGCGCCGCCCGCTGCGCCAGCGCGTCGAGCCTTGCGTTCAGCCACGCCGCCACGCGGGCCCGCCTCCGCGCGCCGATGCGATCCGTCACCGCACCGCGCCAACCCGAAGCCTGCCGCGTGCCCGAGACGTCGTGCAGGTAAATCGGGGCATCGGTCCCAGCGAGGAGGTGGGATAGCGTCATCTCCACCTCATCCAATGCGGCGCGCAAGCCGGGCAGGTCGCGCGCCATCGGGCGCAGGAGGGCACTGGGCGCAAGGGCGCGCGTATAGCTTTGCGCGAAGCCGAAACCGAAGGGTGCGTAGAAGAGCAGATCGACCGGGCCAGCCCGCTCCAGCGCGCGGCGCAATTCTGCCCCGTCGCGCTGGGCGCAGAGATGCGGCGTGATCGCGATGCCCTCCGCCGCCGCCGCGATCTGGAGCTGGGTCGCGATGTCCCAGATCAGGCAATCCCCGATGAACAGCACCCGCAGCGCATGACCGGGCGGTCGGGCCAGCGTCTCGGTCAGGTGTGCCAAGCCTTGCATGAGCGTGGTGCTGGCTGCTTCGGACAGCACCGGGCTGAGCCTGTCATGCCAGCGTGCGGCGAGCGTCGTGTCGCAGCCCGCCGCTGTCTCGGACAGCCGCGCGGCACCATATGTCAGCTTCAGCCATCCCGCCAAAGCCGTGAAGCCCTGCGCGGCCTCTCCCTGCGCGAGGTGATGCGCGAGCAAGGCGCAGCCCGTGCGCGCCTGCTGCAGGGCCGCAGGGCCCGGCGCCTCCGCCAGCACCTGCAAATCTCCGGCAAGGGCGTCGACTTGCGCGAGGATCGCACGGGACAGCTCCAGCTCCCCCCCGTTCATCGCGCAGCCCTCCGAGGTTTCAGTCGCAACCACGCGGTCAGCAGCCAAGGCGCAAGCGTGATCACCAGCGCCTTCGTCCAGAGCGCTTTCGGCGCGACCTGCCAATCCACCTGCGCCAGCCGCGCGAGTGCCAAGTCCCGATGGCCCGCATTCGCCTGCCAGATCACCGCATGCAGGCAGGAATAGGCGTGAAACCGCGCCGCGCTCCGCCGTCGCGGCAAAGCGATACGTCCGCGCGCGATCCAGTCCGCGAAGGTCTGATGCCAATGCGGCACCTCGCCTTGATGCGCGCGCCAGCCGCTCGCGCCGTCTTCGATGTGGTAGCGGGCGACGGCGGCGGGGAGATAGGCAAACCGCGCCTCGCAGCCCAGCCGAAACCACGTGTCGCTGTCCTCGCCGACCGTGACGCCTTCGGGAAATCCGCCCGCGCGGATAAGCGCGCCGCGGCGGATCATCACCGAGGAGGCGGTAACCTCTGGCCCGCCCCGAACCAGATGCGCGAAGTAATCGCTCAGGAAAAGCACCGGGGCCTCGGCAAGCTCAGGCGCGGACAGACTATCTAGCCCCGCATGGCACACCTCGCCAAAAATCACCTCCGCCCCCGGGATCGCCCGCCTCGCGCGCTCGAACGCGTCCAGAGCACCGGGCAGATAGGTGTCATCGGCATCGAGAAAGGCGATCCAGTCGCGCCGAGCCGCCCGCATCCCTGCATTGCGCGCGGCACTCACACCGCGATTGTCCTGCCGGATCAACCGAATGGTAAGCGGCGAACGCGCGGCGATCCGCTCCACGAGTGCGGCGCCCTCGTCGCTGGAGCCGTCGTCGATCACCACCACTTCGGCGGGCGCAGGCCTTTGCGCCTCGATCGAGGCGAGCGTGCGCGCGATGAAGGGCGCCTTGTCATGCAGCGGGATCACCACGCTCAGATCGGCGCAGCGGTCGGGCCCGGCGCTGGGCGTACAGAGGCGGGGCGTGCGGTCCATCCTTGGCGAAAGCGCGGTCATGCGAAGGCGACCTCCTCGGCGAATTGGGTAAAGGCGCGGGCCAGTCCGGCGATCGCGCCGTCGATAGCATCTTGCGGGGCGCAGCTCGCGAGGGCGCACAGATCGGCGAGGCTTTCCGAGCCTGTAAGCGCGACGGGGGTCCAGACGTGCCGGGCCACCGCGCTGGCGTAATCGTCGAATTTGAACCGCCCGCCGATCAGCCCCGGCGCAGCCAGCCAGATTGCGGGCAGGCCAAGCGCATCCGCCGCGATCAGCCCGTGCAGCGAGGCCGAGGCGATGCGTTCGCATGTGGCGATCTGCGCGATCACCTGCGCCGGCGGCGCGGCGGGCGAGATCACCCGGATCGCCGCCCCGTGCCGCGCTTTCAACGCTGCGAATTCCGGCGCGTCGAGATGGGCGTGATGGGCCACAAACCCGAAGGCATGGGTCGGCGCGGGCAGGGCGGGCCGTTTCTCGGTCCCTCCAACGAGAAGCCGCGTCGCGTAAAGTCCGGGATCGCCGAGGGTCACGCTATGGCCCAGCCCTTCGACCCGGTCCCGGCTCAGCGCGCCGCGCAGCCCCACGATCCGCGCCCCGGTGAAGCGCCGTCTGCTGCGCGCATCGATGAACCCGGAGCCGAGGATCGTGCCGCGATAGGTCTCGCTGAGATGTTCGAGCACCGATCCGGTCGCGGTCAACTGGGCGCGGTCGGGATAGGCATGGACCGGGGTGAAACCGTGATGGCGCAGGATCGCGGGCGTCAGCAGATCGCCGAAATTCAGCGTCTCGCGAAACCAATAGGCGTTGAGCCCGTTGCCCCGTGCCAGCGCAAGGCCCTGCTGGGGTAGCCGTTCGGCGAGGTGATAGCTCATCAGCCGGTCGATCCGGTGGCGCAGCATTAGGCTCATTCGCCCGCCCTCCCGATGAGGCTGGCGATACGCTTGGGGTCTTGCGGCGCTGCTGCGCGGGTGTTTCGTGCAGCCTCCGCATGCAGGGCCGCGGCCTGCCTATAAAGCGCCGCCATCTGCGCCCCGACCTGCGGCCAGAGATAGGCCCGGGCCACAAGCGCCCGCCCGCGCGCGCCCATCGCTGCGCGCTCGGCCGCGGTGGTGGCGCCAAGCGCCGCAATCGCGCCGCCCAAGCCCGCCAGATCAGGCGCGACCCACCAGCCGCAGCCCGCCTCGGCCAGTTCCGCCCATGGGCTTCCGGTCGTGGCGATCACGGGACGTGCGGCGGCCAGCGCTTCGGCCACCACAGTGCCGAAATTCTCTGTATGGCTCGGCAGGATCAGCGCATCTGCCGCAGCGATTTCCGCCTGTTTCGCAGCACCCCAGACCGGCCCTGCGAGGGTGATGCGTTCTGCTGCACCCCGCTCGGCGGTGCGCGCGCTAAGCGCCGGGGTCAGGCCGTCCTCGTCGGGGCCTGCGATCCGCAGCTCCCAATCGCGCGGCGCGCAGGCGGCGAAGGCGCGGATCAGCGTGTCGAGGTTCTTCACCCGGTGCAGCCGCCCGAGAAACAGGAGGCGTTTGCGCCCATTCGGGCTGCGCGTCCGGGTCGGTGTACCCTCCGGTGGCAAGGCGATCCCCAGCGGAATCTGCGCGATCTGTGCGCCGCGGCAGTGGCTTGCGACCGCCTCCGCCTCGGCCTGTGAAGTGACGTGCAACAGCTCGACCCGCGCCAGATCGCGGCGCTGATACAGGTGCCACGCGAGGTCTTTCTTGCGCCGCTTATGCGCCCGCGCCCATGGCAGCAGCATCCCGTGCGGGCTGACGATCCGGCCCAGCCCCAGATCGGACGCGAGGCGCAGCCCCGCATGGTTCAGCGGGTCCCACAGTCCATGGCTATGCACCACGAACCGCGCGCCGGCCCGCACTTGCGCGCGCATCCCGGCCATCGCCCGCGCGAGCTGCGCGACGTTCGGACCTTGCGTGGGCGCGACGCGCAGGCAGCGCTCGGCGATCTCCGCGTCCGGGTCGAAGGCACGGGTCAGAAAGCGGCTCGCGATGCCCTGCGCCGCAAGCGCCTCCGCCAGAGCGGGCGCATTGGCGGCGATTCCACCGGCACTGCGGCGCAGGTCCGGCACGACATGCAGAACGGTGATCTCAGGCGGGGGAGAAGTCATGGGAGAACTCCGGTTGGGGCGTCGGGTCGGCAGAGAGATGGTCCGCAGCCGCGGTCGCGAGGGCGGCGGTGAACCGGGCAGGGGCGAAGCGCGCGACGTCGGCCTGCACGGCGGCGCTGAGCCGGGATTGCAGGTCCGGGTCGCGCGACAGGGCCAGCAGGCGGCGCGCAGCCTCTGCCTCGTCCGAGAAGCGGCAGTCCGGGGCGGAGACGATCTCGTCCTGCCCGGTTCCGCGCGGCACCAGAGGGATCATCCCGCTCGCGGCCATCTCGGCGGTGGCGATGCCGAAGGCCTCCACCTCGCAGCAATTCAGCCCGTAGCGCAGCGATCCCAAAAGCGCGGCTTTCGCGGCACCGCTCTGAGGGGGCAGCCGTTCGATCCAATTTTGCCCTGCGATCAGCGCGCGGATCCGGGCCGTGTAATCGGGCGGCCCGTCGGGCCCGGCGATCACGAGCCTGCCGCGAAACCCTTGGGCACGAGCGCGCGCGACGATGGCGATGGCCCGCTCGATCCGTTTTTCCGGTGCGATCCGCCCGAAGACGAGCACATCCTCCCGCCGCGCCGCCCAGTCGCGGATTGGGCCGGGGACGGCGGCCAGCGCCACCGGCGGGGCGATCACGCGGACCCGGCCGGGGCAAAGCGGGGCACTCGCCGCCGCCAGCCAATGCGAATTGGCGATCACGGTGTCATCGGGGCGCGGGCGCAGGGCGGGGCCGTCGATCACGCGGCGCAGGAGCTGCGCGCGCGCGCCCGTTTGCCCTGCCAGCGCGGGATGCCAGTCGCGGGCAGAGAGCAGATGCAGCGCGGGCGCATTCCAGCGGCGGGTGCCAGACAGCGAGACCCGTAGATCGTAGTCCCGCCCGAGCGCTGTCAGCGCCCGGTTGAACCGCGCGGCCTCAAGCGTGCCGATGCGGCTTCGCGCGGGAAGGGTGAGCACCCGTAGGTCGCCGGGAGAGAGATCGGTGCCCGCCAGCGCGTTGAGCGCGTCGCAATCGAAGCCGCCACGCGTGACGAGGGTCAGATCGAACCGCTCGCGCAGCGCCACGAGGGCCCAGGCGGCCGCGGCCTCCGCTCCGCCGCGCCCCCAGATCGCATGGGCGAGCACGGCGCGCGGTTTTTTTGGTGGCACGCTCATGTCAGACCCTCCGCCGGGCGGCGTCGCAGCAGGGCGGTCAGCCGCGCGCGTTCCGGCGCGCTCAGCCCCAGCCGCCAGCTTGCCCCGAGCCAGAGTGCCGCGCAGAGCCCGAGGCTTAGCGCCAGCCGCGCCGCACCTTCGGGCAACAGTCCCTGCACCAGCGCCGCGCCAAGCGCCACGGGCAGCGCGCTCGCCAGCACCGGGATCAGGGTCTCGTGCGCCCAGCGTGTGGCGGTGCCGGGGGAGAGGCGAGTCAGAAGCATAATCCGTAGCGCGGCGATCGCCGCAGTGACGGCGAGGGCGACCCAGAGGGCTGCGCCGATTTCGCCACTCGTCCGACCGGCGATGAAGGCGGCGGGCAGGCTCATCACCGCCAGCGCCGCGCCCCAGCCCTGCATCCACGCGATGCGACCGCGCGCGAGAAAGGCCAGGCCCAAGCCCGCGCTCAGCTGATCGAGCGCGAGTGCCGCCAGCATCAGCCGCACCACCAGCACCATCTCGGGGCTGCTGCGCCCCAGCCAGAGCGTCAGCAGCGCCGGGGCGTTCACCGCCATCGGGATCGCCGCCCCGAACGCGATCAGCGCAGCGATCCGGCTGGCGACCAGCGCGCCGGTAATGCTGCCGTCAGAGCCTCTTGCGGCATGATTGGCATAGATGCGCGGGGCCAGAACCTGACGCGTGGCTTCGGCGAATTGGCGTAAAGCGGCGGGGAGTTGGTTGCCCAGCCCATAGGCCGCACTCGCGACGGGACCGCCCAGCGCCGCCATCAGAAGAACCATGCCCTGCGCCCGCGCACTCGCCGCCAACCCGCCGAGAACCGACCACGACAGGAGCGCGGCCTGACCGCGCGCAGGGCGGATGTTCAGGATCCAGCGCAGATGCAGCTGCGTCTCGGGCAGGGATTGGCGCGCCCGCCACGCCCCGGCAAGCGTGGCGCTCAGGCTCAGCCCGGCGGAAAGCGCGGCGAAAGCGGCAAGTGGCGGCGTAGTCTGCCCGATCAGAAGATAGGCCACCGGGATCAGCGCCACCGCCCGCGCCAGATCGAGCGCTGCGAACAGCCCGAAGCGCTCGTGTGCCTGCAATGCGGCCTCATAGGGCGCAAGCGCGATCGCGGCGACGCTCGCCGCCAGAACGCAGAAGAAGGCGACCTGGGCCTGATCCGCCAGCGCGGGGGGCAGATCGAACAGCCCCGACAGCGCGTGCGGACCAAGAAGCGCACCGATTCCCGCCACGCCGAGCGCGATGCGCAGATGCAGCCCGATCAGCGCGTTGAAGAGACGCGGGCGCTGAGCCAGCGGCGCAAGGGAGAGCGCCCGCAGCGTCGTGCTTTGCAGGGCGCCGGTCACAATGCTCGCGATCAGAGCCAGGGCAAGAGCTGCGAGATAGGCGCCCATCGCTTCGATCCCCAAAGCGGTGAGCGCAAAGCGGGTGCTCAGAAACCGCGCGACCAGCCCGCCTGCGATCTGTCCCCATGCGATAGCCCCATTGCGCATCGCACGCGACGGAGGTGTTTGTGGTGAGGAGGAGGGCAAAGACCGGGGGGACAATACGGAGACGCTCATCGGACAGCTCCTTCCGACGATACGCCATCCGATGCCGCGCGCGGGCCGCGCCCGTCTCCGGCGCTGACATCGCCCAAAACGACGACACGCGGCGGCACGATGGCGCCGGGGCGCAGGACGCGATGCGCCGTGACCCATGCGCTGTCGCCGATCTCGATGGGCCGCGCGAAGAAGCGGAAATCGCCGCGCGCCCAGTCATGGCTGCCGGTGACGATGCGCACCCCTTGGCTGATGCAGACATGTGCGCCGATCCGCACCGGGCCGGGGTTGTCGATCCACACGCGCTCGCCCAACCAGACATGCGCGCCGATCTCCAGTAGCCACGGGTATTTGATCGTGACGCGTGGCTTGCAGACGAGGCCGGGGCCCACTTTCGCCCCGAACCCGCGCAGGATCGCCGCTTTCGCCCGCGAGGGGATCAGGGCGAGAAGCGCCGATTGGAAGAAGAGCGCATTGACCAGATACCACGCCACACGCCAGCCAAAGCCGCGATTGCCCGCGATCACCGGGCGGGGGAAGCGAGACAGGTCCTGCGTGGCGATCGGCCGGAAGGGACCTTGCCGGGAGGAGGGGCCCGGTTGCGGCGGGACGGAGAAGGGCATGGCATCAGGCATTGGAGCGCACCGCAGCTTGGGGGAAGCGTACCCGGACGGCTTCGATCGCGCCTGCCACGCTCGGGCTGAGCCGCGCGGGCTTGAGCCGGGTGCGAATGCGTTTGGCCAGCGCGGTCGTCATCCCCAGCGCAGTCCAGAAGGCGGGGGTGGCGGCGCCTCCGGGCGAGAGCAGCCATGCCTCGAACTGCGCATGGGTGAAGAGTGCCGCGAGATAGCCCAGCAATAGCGCCATCAGCACCCGGTCGCTGCGGCGGCGCGCATGCCGGGCCGCGAGAACCGCGCCGCGCGTGATCAGGAGCAGCATTCCGGTGAAGAGCGCCGCCCCCGCAAGCCCGACCTCTTCGATCAGCGCCAGCGCCGAATTGGTCTTCTCGCGCCCATAGTGCGACGCACTCGCCGACAGCGCGTAGTCGTCGAACCCGTCGGAGACGCCGAAGCCCAGCCCGAACATTCCGCCCGCGCGCGCACCCTCGAGCGTGGCGGCCCATGTCTCGGCGCGCGAGGCGATCAGGGTCTCGGTCTGTGCGGAGGCCTTGAAGAGATAGCGCTGTGTCAGCGTCTCCGCCCGGTCCGGGAAATAGAGCCACAGAAGCGACAGCACTGCCCCGAGCGTTGCCGCCGCAATCGCCAGCCGCTTGAAGCCGCGTCCCAGAAGAAAAGCCGCGATGAGTGCCGTGAGCGACAGCAGGCTCGCCCGCGACAGGCTCATCAGCACCAGCACCGTCAGGATCAGTGCCACGGCCCGCCAGAACAGCCGTCTCTGTCGCCCGATCCGGCGCTGGGCGAGCCGCCACAGCGGCAGTGGCGCGACGGTCACGATCATCAGGGCGAGGAAGTTGGAATTGGCGCTCAGCCCCCGATAGAGCGAGATATCCGCGTTCATCTCGACCGTGCCGAAGCCCGAACGCAGCCCCCCGATGCCGGCGAACAGCACCAGCGCCAGCAGCGGCCAGAGGATCGCAAAGAGATCGCGCCGCCGCGTGTGCTGTGCCCAGGCAGCGCCCGCCGAGGCGAAGGCCAGCGCGGTCAACGCGTAGGTCGCGGCTTTCGGCCCGCTCAGATGCGGAACGCTCGACCACAGCGCAGACAGCGCCGCCAAGCCCAGCAGCGCCAGCCGGAAATACATCCCGTCGCCCGGTATCTTGCGCCACAACCGCCCATTGAGCAGAAGCGCGAGGACCAGCCCCCCCATCACCGCCCAACGCGCGCCGGGTCCGAAGATCATGTTGACATAGATGACGCTCGGCGCGGCGGTTGCGGCGATGCCGAGGCCCAGCAACAGGCCGCGTTTGCGGATCGCGAGCCTCATGCGCGTTCCGCCTTGCGGTTGGGCGCGGGCGCGGAGCTGGCCTCGCGCACGGTTTTCGGGGCGTCGTGCGTCACCCGCTCGGCCAGCGTGCAGAGCTGGCTTGCCCAATCCGCGCTCGACCAGCCTGCGATGGCCGCAGGCGCATCGGCCCGCATCCGGGCGCGCAGATAGGGATCGGCGCAGACGCGGGCCAGCGCGGCGTGCAATGCGCCGGCGTCGCCCGGCGGCACGATCAGCCCGGCCTCGCGCCCGCCCAGCAGGTCGGGCACCGCGCCGCAGGCCCCGCTTGCCACGACACCGCAGCCCGCAGCGAGCGCCTCGCCGATCACCAGCCCGAACGGTTCGGCGCGGCTCGGCAGGACAAGGCAATCCGCGGCGGCGAGGTGATCGCGCAGCGCCGCCCCTTCGAGCCGCCCGCGCCACAGGATACGGGGATCGCGTGCGGCCGCCTTCGCCAGTGTCTCGCCAAGCGGCCCGTCGCCCGCCACGATCAAACGCGCCTGAACGGCGTTGAGCTGCGCGAAAGCGTCCAGCAGCAGGTCCAGCCCTTTCTCTGAGGCGAGCCTTCCGAGGAACATCAGAACCGGCGCATCGGCTGCGATCCCGAGCCGCGCGCGCATCTTCTGCCGCCCGTCAGGGCCGAGGGTGCGAACGTGGCGCGCGATGGCGGCGGTGTCCGAACTCATCCGTCCGGGTAAGATCTTCTCGGGCGGCACGCCTTGGTCGCGAAGATAGTCGGCAGCGCGCTGGCCTGCCGGGCAGAACCCGTCGATCATCGCGAGGATTCGACGCTTGAGCACCGCGCGCACCCCGCGGGCGGGGCTGATCCATGTGTCGCTCAGCGCGATGATCCGCGCGCCAGAGAGTTTGCCTAGGACGATCGCGGCCAGCACGGGGATTTGTGCCCAACCGGCGACGAAAATGACGTCGGGTCGCGTGCTGCGGATCTCGCGCCAGAGCGTGACGAGGGCAGAAAGACGCTTCGCGGGCAGGACGGTTTCGGGCGCTATGTTCGCCCAGCTCTGCGTGGCCGCCGCCGAGACATAGCGAACGGTCAGGCCCGCAGGCCAGCGCGCTGCCAGCGCGGCGGTCATCGCGACCATGTAGGGCGCGGGCTCGATCAGCACCGCGAGTGCGGGGCCGGGACGGGCTTCGGGGCGGGCAGGTTCAACCAACAAGGCGGGCCTCCTGCGGGTAAGGGGCGACGCGGGCGCATGCGGTGTGCAGCACTTCGGACAGTGCGCGCGCATGGGCGTCCCAGCTGGTATGATCGCGGGCGAACCGGGTGCCGGCGCGCGCGATCTGGCGCCACTCGGCACGCGGTCCGGTCACCAGGGGGCGCAGCGTCTCGACCAGCGCCCCGACCGAGCGCGGCGCGACCAGAAAACCGGTCTCGCCGTGGCGCAGGAATTGCGCCGGGCCTTGGCCCTCGACGCCGATGCAGAGCGCGCCAGCGGCCATCGCCTCGAGATAAACGATCCCGAACGCCTCCCGCCACGACGGCAATACGAAAATGTCGCTTTGTCTGAGGCTTGCGAGCACATCTTCATGTGGTTTCCGACCGGCGAGGGTGACCCGATCCGCAAGCCTCTGCCGCGCGATCTGGGCAGCGAGATTGGCACGCTCGGGCCCGTCGCCGATGATCGTCAGATGCCATCGTGCGTCCCCCTCGCGCGCAAACCGTCCGAGCGCCGCGATCAGCAGGTTCACCCCCTTTGCGGGATGCAGATTGGCGACGCTCACCAGCCGCAGGGGAGCCTCGTCCGGTAGCTGCGGGGGCGGACGGTCGGGCGCGGGATCGACCCCGTTCCAGACCACCTCGATATGATCCCCACGCCCGGACAGATCGGTCGCGAAGCGGCGCAGCGGTTCGCCCACCACCACAAGCCGGTCGAGCCCGCCCAAGGCGTCCCGAAACCGCTCGGCCTGCCCATTGGTCCAAAGATACCGCCAATTGCTGTTCTCGCCGTGCAGCACGCCGACCACAGGCAGTCCCAGCCGCGCGGCCAGCGACTGCGCGGCTGGTGCGAGGGTCTCTGTCTGTACCAGGATCACATCGGGACGGCGCGCGGCGATCATCTCGTCCGCCAGCGCCGTGAGCGCCCGGTCGAGCGTACGATTGGTCAGCTTGCGCATGAGCCCGCCCGGCAAGGTCGGGTAGCGCGCGAGCCGGATCTCCTCGATCTCGGGGAAGCGCGCCGCCTCGATCTCGCCGCGATGCTCGGGCGATGCGAGCCGCGCCGTGCCCGCAGGCGTCCGCCCACGCAACACGCCGACCCGGACGCGGAGACCCTGCCGCGCGAGCGCCCGCGCGCTGTCGGCGACGAAGCGGCTCGGCCAGCCGTCGGGACGGTTCGGAAACCACGGGGTCAGCATCAGAATGTCGAGCGATGCGCCGCTGATGATCACAATCCCACTCCTTCACTCGGTTCGCGAGGTCGGGAGGCGACGGGGCGCGCGCTTGGTTGACCTCGCGTTAACCGTCGCGCAAGCGAGGTTAATTTGAGGTTAATGGTCGAAAGCATTGCCTGCGGGGGGCGGCCAGAAGGGCGGAGAGGGCGCATCGGAGAGCGGACCGCGTGGCCCTGCGCACTGCGAATTCCCGCGCGCGCGAACCGGAATCTGCTATTCTGGTTCCCATAAAGAAACCTTTGCCGAGGTCCGGCGTTAAAGATATTCCAGTTTCTACGACACGCCGCAGACGGGTTTGTAATGACCAAGATTCACAGGCCCGCGCCTTCGCATGCGGTGTCCTTCCGACAAATCCTGAGACACGAGACCGCCGCCGCGCATGAGGCGGGGGAGGCGCAATTCTCCAGGTTCTTCGCGGCCCCGGAGCAGAAGCTGGGTTGGTTTCTCGCAGCGCAGGCCGAAGGGCTTGGCGTCTTGGCGCGCCATGCGGCTCCCGGCGCGCTCTGCGCGGGATTGCTGAGCGATTTGCTCGACCGGCTCGACCGGGATCTGGCGCGGCTGGGCCGTCCTGTGCGCCCGGTGCCGGACATGATTTCCAGGCAGGGCCTGCTTGACCCGCTGGCGGTCGACTATCTCGTGCTGGGCTCGCGGCTCGGGACGCAGGTGATCGACCGCAAACTCTTCGCCGAGACCCCGACCGAGGCCAAACCGCTTTATTTTCAGGCCCCCGCCGCCGGGGCGCTGTGGAAACGGCATTGCGCGACGCTCGATGCGCTGAGCCCCGCAGACCCGCGCGCAGCCCGTGTCGTCGCCGATGCGACGCGGGGTTTTTATCTTTTCGCGCAGGCCGTGCAGGCGCAGGGTGCGGGCACAAAGTCCGACGCTCTCGCACCGGCGCTTGCCTCCAATTCCATTGACCATCCGCGGCCCGGCAGGATCGCGACAGCCACCGATTTGACGCCCAAGGAGCCGACGTGACGTCCGATACCAGCCCAGCACCGAGCCAGCGCCCCGTCGATTTGACCGATTGCGACCGCGAGCCGATCCACCAACTGGGCCGGGTCCAGAGCTACGGCGCGCTTCTGGCGCTCTCGAGCGACTGGATCGTGCAGCATGCCTCGACCAATCTCGAGGAGATCCTCGGCATGTCCTATGAGGAGGCGCTTGGCCGCCCGCTGGCCGATCTGATCGTCTCGGACGGGTTCGACCGGATCCGCGCGAGCCTGCGCACGGCAGAGGGCGGCGAGACGGCGGTGCGGCTGTTCGGTGTGGTGCTGAAAGCAAATGGGAAGAGTTTCGACGTCTCGCTCCATGCCTCGGGGCCGTATCTGGTCGTCGAATTCGAGCCGAAGCTGGAAACGCGCGGGCGCGATGTGATGACCGATGTGTATCCGCAGATCGCGCGCCTGCGCCGCGACCGGGGGCTGGAGCGGCTTGCGCGTGATGCGGCGATGGGGCTGCAGGCGCTCTCGGGCTTCGACAGCGTGATGATCTACCAGTTCCAGCCCGATCAGTCGGGCAAGGTCATCGCCGAGACCCGAAAGGACCAGCAGCGCCTCTATGACGGGTTGCGCTTCCCTGCCAGCGATATCCCGGTGCAGGCGCGGGCGCTGTATAAACGCGCGCTTCTGCGGCTGATCGCGGATGTGGACGATCCCGGTGCGCCGGTGCTGCCGGGCGTCGATCTGAACGGGCAGCCGCTCGATATGTCTCTGGCGGTGACGCGGGCGGTCTCGCCGATCCATATCGAATACCTGCGCAACATGGGCGTCGGCGCGTCGATGTCGGTCTCGATCATGCGCGACGGCGAGCTGTGGGGGCTGTTCGCATGCCACCATAGTCAACCGCGCTACATCGACTACGAGCTGCGCACCGCGATCGAAATGTATGCCCATATGTTTTCCTATGAACTCAGCAAGTTCGAGGATGACGAGCGCAAGAAGGCGCAATCCGATACGGCCAGCCTGCAGCGCACGCTGATGGGGCATATGGCCGATGGCAAGGCGCTGTCGGAAAGCCTGATGGCCGTCTCCGACGAAATCCGTCTGGTGATCCCGCATGACGGGCTCGTCCTTTATGAGAACGAGGAATTCAGCGCGACCGGGACGACGCCGACCAAGGAGGAATTCGCGGGGATCGCGCGCATGCTGGACCGGTCGATCGGGTCTTCGACCTTCGCGACCGATCAGCTGGGGCGCGCCCACGAACCGGCCCGCGATTTTCCCGAACGGGCCGCAGGGCTGCTCGCCATTCCGATCTCGAAACGGCCGCGCGACTATCTCGTGCTGTTCCGCCGCCAGATCGCGGACACGGTCGAATGGGCGGGCGATCCCACGAAACCCGCGCAGCTTGGCCCGAACGGCGTGCGGCTCACCCCACGCAAGAGCTTCGAGGTCTGGCGCGAGACGGTCACCGGGCGCTCGGCCCCCTGGACGAACCAGCAATGCCACGCAGCGGAGCTTCTGCGCACGGTGCTGCTGGAGATCTTCCTCAAGATCACCGACGCGACCTCGGCCGAGCGCAAGCGCGCGCAGGAGCATCAGGAACTGCTGATCTCGGAGCTGAACCACCGGGTGCGCAATATCCTCAACCTGATGCGCGGGCTGCTGGCGCAGTCGCGCAGCTCGGCGCGCTCGCTCGAAGAGTTCACCGACAATCTCGACGGGCGCATTCAGGCGCTGGCGCGGGCGCATGACCAGCTTACCGCCGAGCATTGGGAGCCTGCCTCGCTGCATGGGCTGATTTCGTGTGAATTCGCGGCCTATGCCGATCGCAAGGCCGAGCGCGTCATCATCACCGGGCCCGATGCGCTGATCTCGCCACAGGCCTATACGACGCTCGCGCTCGTGCTGCACGAGATGGCGACGAATTCGATCAAATATGGCGGGCTGTGCGACAGCGGCGGGCGCGTCGAGATCGCGCTCTCCACCGATCACAGCGGGGGGCTGCTGATCGACTGGAAAGAGCGCGGCGGTCCGCCCGTCACCCCGCCGAAACGGCGCGGCTTCGGGTCGATCATCATCGAGAACTCGATCCCGCACGAGCTGCGCGGCGATGCCGAGATTTCCTACAAGATGACCGGGGTGGAGGCGCAATTCCGCATCCCGCCGACCACGATCGCGGAGCTGATCGATCAGCCTGGCACGGAGGGAGACGTTGCGGCCGCACCCGCCGCGCAGACCGGCGGCGCCTTCCGCCTGTCGGGGCAGGGGCTGGTGCTGGAAGACACGCTCATCATCGCGATGGATGCCGCCGGCGTGCTGGAGGATCTGGGCGCGCGCGACGTCAAGATCACCTCCTCGGTGGAAGGCGCGCTGACATGGCTGGAGGGCGCGCGACCCGATTTCGCAGTGCTCGACGTCAATCTCGGGGACGAGCAATCCGTGCCGGTTGCCGAACGATTGCACAAGATGGGCGTGCCCTTCGTGCTGGCCACGGGCTACGGGTCTGCGCCTGACCTGCTGGCAATCTACCCGCCCTGCACGGTCGTCCAGAAACCCTTCTCCTCCGACTCGCTCAGAGAGGCTTTGCAAAACGCAATTGCGTGACCCTACGCACAGAACTTCGATCATATCTGACGGTCCAATAACGATTTGACGTATCTGACATGTAAGTTTCCGTGATAATTCTGACCCCGCGGGACTGGGCAAAACGGGGGTCGCCATGAATGTGAGTGCCAACACGGTCGGCGGCAGCCGGGCCGATTTCACCGAGGACGAAATCGCGAAACTCCGCGCGGCGCTGCACACGCTCGGGAATGTCGCCAGTGTCTGCGCCTCCAGCGCCCGCCTCCTGCCGCGATTTTGCGAGGATCAGGCGGCACTCGGGATTTGCGATGGGCTGAGCGAGAATGCCGACATCGTCCGCGCCACGATGGAGGATCTGAAAGCGGTGCTGCGCCTCGACAGCCTTCAGTGACGGTCGTGGGTCTGAGCGCGCGACCCGAGCCGAGTGATCCGGCGCGGCGGTCCTTTGCGTAGCCCTGTCACCCAAGCAAGAGGAGAGTGCCATGCGCCGTCTGTCGATCGCCTTTCTCGTATCAAGCCTTTGCGCTGCGCTGATGCCGAGCCTCGCCCCGGCCTCGATTTTCGGCGGCTGGACCGAGCAGAGGTTTTCGCTGTTCTCCTCGAATGATTGGCAGCAATCGGCTAATGGCGTCGCGATGCGCTCGGACGGCTCGGTGTCGCTGATCTGGCGGGCGTTGCCGCAGTCCGATTGGGGCACGCGCAAGGCCGCGTGGCAGTGGTCGGTCAGCCAGAGCGTTCCGCCGACGCCGCTCGACCGCAAGGGCGGGGATGATCGAGACCTGTCACTTTATTTCGTCTTCATGCCCGAGGCCGTCGCCCGCGCCAATGAAGGGGCCAGCATCCGCAAGCTTCTGGCGGTGAAGGAAGCGCGCGTTCTGATGTATGTCTGGGGCGGCAAGCATGGGCGCGGGGCGCTGCTGCCCTCGCCCTATCTCGGCGCGCGCGGCAAGACGGTGGTGCTACGCCCGGCGGGAACCGGATCGCATTCCGAGAGCGTCGATCTGGCGCGCGACTACCAGCGCGCTTTCGGAGGCCAGCCGACGCAGCTTGTGGGGCTGGCGCTGTCGGGCGACAGCGACGATACCGACAGCGCGATCCGTGCCCGGATCGAGAGGCTGAGCCTGAACTGACCGCGCCACAGCGTCCCCGGTGATTTCACACAAAAACACTGCCAAGACATGACTTTGTCGGTAACCTGTGTCAGCAAGGCCCAAAAGGGGGGCAGGATGGCGCTCAATTTCCGACAGTCCGAAATTCTCGAGATCGCGCGCGACGAGGGCCGCGTCGTGGTCGAAGCCTTGGCCGAACGCTTCAATGTCTCGGTCCAGACGATCCGGCGCGACCTGACGGAGCTCTCCGAAGCGGGCCATCTGGAGCGCGTGCATGGCGGCGCGGTGATCCGCACCGGCGTGGTGAATTTCGCCTATGAAGAACGCCGCCGGATGAACGAGGCGGCAAAGGCGGCGATCGGGCGGGCCTGCGCGCAGGCGATCCCGGATAACAGCTCCATCGTGCTGACGCTGGGCACCACGACCGAGGCGGTGGCGCGCGAGCTTCTGCATCACCGCAACATCACCGTGGTCACGAATAACATCAACGTCGCCAATATCCTGCTGGCCAACGAGAGCTGCGATATCCTCGTCGCGGGCGGCAACCTACGCCGCTCGGATGGCGGGCTGGTGGGCGACCTGACGGCGGATTTCATGGGCGAGTTCAAAGCCGATTTCGCGGTGATCGGGACCTCCGCGCTCGATGCCGACGGCGACATGCTCGATTACGATCTGGCCGAAGTGCGCGTGAGCCGCCGGATCCTGCGGCAGGCGCGGCAGAGCTTTCTGGTGACCGACGCGTCGAAGCTGGAACGCTCCGCCCCGGTGCGGCTCGCCTCGCTCTCCGATATCGACCGGGTTTTCATCGATAAGCCCTTGCCGGATGCGCTCATGGCGCTCTGCGCGCAATGGGACACCGAGATCACCGTGGCGGGGTGAGGCTCAGCGCAGCACCCGCCGTAGCCCCGTCTGTACCCGCGTGAGTTCCGGCAGATAGGTCTCGATCAGCGTCTCCGCCGGATCGGCGCTCGCCGCCATCCCGGTATTGAGCGCGGCCACGACCCGCCCATGCATGTCGTAAAGCGGCACCGCGATGGAGCGCAGCCCGATCTCCACCTCCTGATCGATCACCGCATAGCCGTCGCGGCGCACCTGATCTATGCGCGCGAGGATCTCGCCCGGATCGGTGAGGCTATAGGCCGTGCGCGGCGTCAGGTCCGAGGCCTCCACGGCGGCGCGGGCCTCCTCCGGGGGCAGGGCGGCCAGCAACACGCGTCCCATCGAGGTGCAATGCGCGGGCAGCCGCGACCCCGGCATCAGCCCGATCGACATCACCCGCCGCTGGGCGGCCCGCGCGAGATAGACGATCTCGGTGCCGTCGAGGATCGAGACCGAGCAGCTTTGCCCGATCCGATCCGTCAGCTGATCGAGCCACGGCTGCACGATCTGCGGCAGCGGCAGCGAGGCCAGCGCCCCCATCCCGAGCCGCAAGACCTTCGGCGTCAGCGTGAAGAACTTGCCGTCATATTCCGCGTAGCCCTCCGCGTTCAGCGTCAGCAGGCAGCGCCGCGCGGTGGCCCGGTCGAAGCCGGTGGCCTGCGCCACCTCGGCAATCGAGAGCCGCGGCGTCTCGGCCCCGAAACATTCGATGACGCGCAGGCCTTTCGCGAAAGAGGCGATGAAATCGGTCGGTTTGTTCAACATGCGAACAGGTTTTCGCGCGATGCGAACAAATGTCAAGATGCGCACGAAATCCATGGAAAGCCGTCCCACGCAGGTCTAAATCCGAGGCCTCAGGAGGACCGCAAATGGACAAGAGACTTTCCTCGCTGACCGAGGCCGTGGCCGATATTCAAGACGGCGCCACGGTTATGATCGGCGGCTTTGGCGGCTCGGGGGCCCCGATCGAACTGATCCACGCCCTGATCGACCGCTTTCTCGAAACCGGATCGCCCAAGGGGCTGACTGTGATTAACAACAACGCGGGCAATGGCCATGTCGGTATCGCCGCGATGATCGAGCAGGGTATGGTCAAGAAGATGATCTGCTCCTTCCCGCGCTCGGCCGATCCGACGGTGTTCACCGAACGCTATCTGGCGGGTGAGATCGAGCTGGAACTGGTGCCCCAAGGCACGCTGGCCGAACGTATCCGCGCAGGCGGCGCGGGCATTCCGGGCTTCTTCACGCCGACTTCCGTTGGCACCGATCTGGCCGAGGGCAAGCCGGTGCAGCAATTCGATGGCCGCGACTACGTGATGGAGCGCTGGCTCAAGGCCGATCACGCGCTGATCAAGGCCGAGCAGGGTGACGCGCTTGGCAACCTGACCTACCGGATGGCCGCGCGCAACTTCTCGCCGCTGATGGCGACGGCGGCAGAAAAGGTCGTCGTTCAGGTGACCAAGGCAGTTGAGCCGGGCGAGATCGACCCGGAAGTCATCGTCACCCCGGGCATCTTCGTGGATGCGATCGTCGAGGTCGCCAACCCCGCCCAGGAAGAAGAGTTGAACCGCGCCGGAGCCCATCACCCATGACCCAGAAACTGAGCAATGCACAGATCGCCTGGCGCGCCGCCCAGGACATCGAGGACGGCGCCTATGTGAACCTCGGGATCGGCTTTCCCGAGATGGTCGCGCGCTTCCAGCCCGAGGGCCGCGAGGCGATCTTTCACACGGAAAACGGCGTGCTCGGCTTCGGCCGCGCGCCCGAGCCCGGTCAGGAGGACTGGGACCTGATCAATGCCGGGAAAAAGGCGATCACGCTGAAACCCGGCACCGCGTTTTTCCACCATGCCGACAGCTTCGCGATGGTGCGCGGCGGGCATCTCGACGTGGCGATACTCGGCGCTTACCAAGTCGCCGAAAGCGGCGATCTGGCGAACTGGTCGACCGGGCCGAAAGGCGTGCCGGCTGTGGGCGGGGCGATGGACCTCGTGCATGGCGCCAAGCGCGTGGCTGTCATCACCGATCACGTCACCAAGAAGGGCCAGCCGAAGCTGGTCGAGAGCTGCACCTTCCCGCTGACCGGTGTGGGCTGCGTGACCCGCGTCTATACGTCGCTCGCCGTGGTGGACGTCGTGGATGGCCGCTTCGTCCTACGCGAAAAGCTCCCCGCGATCTCGATGGAGGAGCTGCAATCCGTCACCGGTGCGACCCTCCATGTCGAGGGCGAGGTGGGTGATCTGATCTGTCCCGAGGAGTTGGCCGATGCGTGACGCTTATATCTGCGACTATATCCGAACCCCGATCGGCCGTTTCGGCGGCGCGCTGGCGCCTGTCCGTGCCGACGATCTGGGG
Organism: Thioclava sp. F36-6; assembly: GCF_002020305.1. Classification (NCBI taxonomy): domain Bacteria; kingdom Pseudomonadati; phylum Pseudomonadota; class Alphaproteobacteria; order Rhodobacterales; family Paracoccaceae; genus Thioclava; species Thioclava sp. F36-6. The sequence continues at coordinate 1,348,493 of NZ_MPZX01000001.1, forward strand.
GCGATCCCGCTGAAAGCCCTGATGGCGCGCAACACGGGCGTCGATTGGGAAGCGGTCGAGGATGTGATCTTCGGCTGCGCCAATCAGGCGGGCGAAGACAACCGCAACGTGGCCCGCATGTCGGCGCTGCTCGCGGGTCTGCCGGTGAATGTGCCGGGGACGACGATCAACCGGCTCTGCGGCTCTGGGATGGATGCCATCGTCACTGCCGCGCGCGCGATCAAGGCGGGCGAGGCCGATCTGATGATCGCGGGCGGCGTCGAGAGCATGTCGCGCGCGCCCTTCGTGATGCCCAAGGCCGAGGCCGCCTATAGCCGCGCCAATGCGGTCTATGACACGACCATCGGCTGGCGCTTCGTGAACAAGCTGATGAAAGACGCTCATGGCGTCGACTCGATGCCCGAGACGGCGGAGAACGTGGCCGATGATTTCGGCGTGAGCCGCGAAGATCAGGACGCCTTCGCGCTGCGCTCGCAAGCAAGTGCCGCGAAGGCGATGGAAGAGGGCCGTCTGGCCGAGGAAATCACCCCGGTCACGATCCCGCAGCGCAAGGGCGAGCCGGTCGTGGTCGACACTGACGAACATCCGCGCCCCGGCACCACGCTGGACGCGCTGACCAAGCTGCGGCCCATCGTGCGGCCTGACGGCACGGTCACGGCAGGCAATGCGTCCGGCGTGAATGATGGCGCGGCGGCGCTGATCATCGCCTCCGAGGATGCCGTGCGCAAACACGGGCTGACGCCGCTGGTGAAGATCTCCGGCGGGGCCGCAGCTGGCGTGCCGCCGCGGATCATGGGCTTCGGGCCCGCGCCTGCGTCGAAGAAGCTGATGGCGCGGCTGGGGCTGACGCAGGACGCCTTCGACGTGATCGAGCTGAACGAGGCCTTTGCGAGCCAAGGTCTCGCCACGCTACGCGATCTCGGCATTGCGGATGACGATGCCCGCGTGAACCCCAATGGCGGCGCGATCGCGCTTGGCCATCCCTTGGGCATGTCGGGCGCGCGGATCACCGGCACGGCAGCGCTGGAACTGGTGCGCCGCAAGGGCCAACGGGCACTTGCCACGATGTGCATCGGCGTGGGTCAAGGCATCGCCGTGGCGCTGGAGGCGGTGTAGAGAGCTGCGCCCGGTACGCGCCGAAGGCGCAGGGCGCGCGCCGGTCCGTTCCGACGGGCTGGCGCATCTGCAGCCGGGCGCGCCGCCTCAATGATGGAGGGGCGTGGCTGGCATCAATCGCTAAAGCGGAAAAGTCGCGCGCGCCATCCCACGGACCGGCGCGCGCCCTGCTTGGCTCAGGTCTTGTGCAAGAAATCCTTCAGCAGCGCCGCGACCGCCTCGGGCTGCTCGTAACAGGGCAGGTGGCCCGCATTCGCGATCTCGTGGAACGCGGCGCCGCACAGCTCTGCCGTGGCGCGCACCAGATCGGGCGGGGTCGAGGCGTCATCCGCACCCGTCATCGCCATCACCGGCAGTGTCAGCGCCCGTGTCGCCTCGGTCTGATCGGCCCCGGCAATCGCCGCGCAGCAGCCCGCATAGCCCTCGTCGGGCCCACGTTCGAGCATGTTGCGGCAGAGCGCGAACTCCGCCGGGTGGGCCTCGGCGAAACCGGGCGCGAACCAGCGTGCGAGGATCGCGTCGGAGATGCTCGCGATCCCGTCGCGGCGCACATTGGCGATCCGCTCGTTCCACATCTCGGGCGTGCCGATCTTGGCGGCGGTGTCCATCAGGACGAGCGCGCGCAGAAGATCAGGACGTCGCGCGGCGAGGCTCTGCCCGATCAGCCCGCCGATCGAGAGGCCGATAAAGGTCACATCCCGAAGCCCGAGCGCATCGCAGATCGCGGCGGCATCGCCCGAGAGGTCCTCGATGCTGTAGGGGCCGGGCGGGCAATCGCTCAGCCCATGCCCGCGCTTGTCGAAGCGGATCAGCCGCAGTCCCTCGGGCAGATGCGGGATCAGCGCCTCCCAGAGCCGCAGATCGCTGCCGAGCGAATTGCCGAACATCACCACGCGCCCGTCGCGCGGGCCTTCGTCGAGAATGTGGAGCGTCACCCCGTCATGGGTCAGTGCGTGCATGAAAGCCTCCTCTTTGCGGGAGGTTGTAGCGCGCGGGACGGGGGAAGGAAAACATACCGCGGAGGTATCGGGGATTACCCGGGTGATACCTGATGCGGAGGTGGCGCCGGGATCTACTGGCGCGGGGCGACCAGCCCCGGGCCGCGCCCGACCTCCCCCCGGGAGGGCGCATTGGCGAAGGCGTCGCGGGTATAACCGGTCTACGGGCTTGCGAGATAAAGCGCCAAGCCTCAGAGCGCGTACAGCGCCCACCCGAGGTCGGGCGCGGCCCTTTCCGCACCAAAAACCAAAAAGGCCACCCCCGAGGGGATGGCCAGTCTCCGAAATCGCGGAGAGGTATTACTCGGCCGGCTCGGCCACTTCGTCCTTGGTCTCCGCGTCGGCCATCGCGGCCTCGACGATGGGCGTGCCATAGACGAAGAAGTCCTGCGGAAGCTCGCCGCCGAACCAGACGCCGCCGCCGTTGAAGAAGTTGCTCTCGTCCCAGGTCAGCGTCTTCCAGTCCGGATCGAAGATCAGGTAGCCGGTGTCGCCGAACAGCTCGATGCGGTTGCCGCCGGGCTCGTAGACATACATGAAATAGGCCTGAGAGACGCCGTGCTTGGCCGGGCCCGCTTCGATCGTGACATCGTATTCCTGCAAGATATCGGCAAGGTCGAGCATCTGACCCTGATTGCCATACCAGAAGGCGACATGGTGCAGACGGTTGCCGGGGCCAGCCTGATCCTTGGTGAAGGCGACCTCGTGCACGAGCGGGCTGACCGAGAACCACGCCGCCAGCTCGTCCGAGCCACCGAAGACCACGTTCTCACGCTTGAGGAAGCCGAGATTGTCCTGCAGGAACTTACCGTTCTTGGTCACGTCCGAGCAGAGCAGGTTGACGTGGTCGAGACGACGCACCGGCACCCCGCGCAGCGGGCGTTTCTGGGCGCGCGAGAGCAGCTTCGATTTCAGCTCTGCCGGGGCCTCGTAATACTCGACCTCCCAGAACAGGTGCTGCTTGTGACCGTCCGGCGTGGTGAATTCATAGGCGCGGCCGTAGCCCTTGTGGCCCTCGACCCATTTCCCCGGATTGTCGGAGGCCTCTAGCACGGCCACGCGACGCTCCAGCGCCTGCGGCGAGGAGGCGCGCCAACCGACCATGCCGATCCCGGCCTTGTCCGAGCGCGTCAGCTTCAGCGAGTGGTGATAGCGGTCCTCGTAGCCGCGCAGGTAGCAGGATTTGCCGTCATCCTCGGTGGGGGTCATGCCCAGAACATCGTGGAAGAACCAGAAGCTTTCCTCGAATTTGGGGGTGAAGAGTTCGATGCAGGCAAGCTGCGCGATATCGTGGATCTGTTCCTGAAAGCTCATGGTGTCCTCCCTAAAGCTCGATAAGGTGAATGCGGTCAGTTTGCGGGGGCCTTCTCGTGGCCGTTGGTCGGGGCTGTGCCGTTCGAGGCGGCGGCGGGTTGCTCGCTCGCTTCGGCATATTTCGGCTCGCCCGCGACCGCGTAATGGCCCGAGCGCAGCTCGTTGAGCATGATCCGAACGGCCTGCGGCTTGACGCCCAGCGTCTCGACCGCCGCGCGCGTGACCTCGCGCATCAGCGCTTCTTTCTGCGCCTCGGTGCGGCCTTCCATAAGGTTGATCTGGATTACCGGCATGACTGCTCCTCTATCCCGGGACGCGCCCTCATTCCCCGCGTGTCGGGGCCTCCTCGGCGTGTCCGTGGAACGAGATTGGGGCAGAAACGGCGATACGATCAAATACCATTTAGTCCGGGTTTCGATACCGAAGGCGCATCGCTCCGGGTAAGAGCAAACCCGTCAAATGGCATGATGCAGTACCCGGATCGCGTCCGGTCTGTCGCATGAAGAACGTTTTTCAAGTGGCGGAATTTATTGACTTAAACTGCGTGCGACTTCTAGGAAGTTCGCGACGATCGGGGACGTGTCACCCTCTCGCGAGATGCAGGAGATATCGACCCGCGCGGTCTCGCTCACATCACTGATCGGCAGGCATTTCACGCCCTCCATGATGACCGATGTGATCGATTGCGGGACGACCGAGACGCCGAACCCCGCCGCCACCAGCGCCATCGCGGTGAAGCCGTCGCCCACGACCTGCGCGACATTGGGCGCGAAGCCTGCCTCGTGGCACAGCCCGGTGACCTTTTCGACGAACCCCTGCGCGCGGCTGGCGGGAAACAGCATCATCGGTTCGCGCGCCAGTTCCGACAGCGCGACGCTCTCGCGATCCGCGAAAGGCCCCGGATCGGGCACGACGATATAGAGTGGCTCCGAGGCCAGCTCCTCGATCACAAGTCCCGGCACCGGCGTCAGCATCCGGTTGAAGCCCAGATCGATCGAGCGGTTCTGCAGCCCCTCGATCTGCGCCAGCTTGTCGAGCGCATGCATCACCACTTTCACATCCGGGTAGCGGCGTTTGAATTCGAGAATGATGCGCGGGATGAAGCTGAGGATCGCGGTGCCGAAGATCGCGATGTCGATCCGGCCAAGCCCGCCCTCGGACGCCCGGTGCACCCGGTCCGCCGCCTGATCGAGCAACGCCGCGATGTTGCGCGCCTCATCGAGAAACAGCGCGCCCGCCTGCGTCAGCTCCACGCCGCGCGGCGTGCGGTTGAAGAGCTGCGCGCCGAGCTGTTCCTCAAGTGCCTGAATCTGGCGGGTGATCGGGGGCTGGGAGACATGCAGCCGTTCGGCCGCGCGACCGAAATGCAGCTCCTCGGCCACGGCGATGAAATAGCGAAGCTGGCGCAGGTTCATGGCAATCCCTTTCCGCGTCCACAGTTACGCGAACGCGCGCCCCGGGCAAGCCGGGACGCGCGCACAAGCCTTGAGACGAGGGAGGACGCTCACAGCTTGAGGCAGAGGTTCGTCCGCTCGGTGTAGAATTCGAGCGAATGCACCCCGCCTTCGCGCCCGATCCCGGAGGATTTCGAGCCTCCGAAGGCCGTGCGCAGATCACGAAGGAACCACGAATTGACCCAGACGAGACCGGCCTCCATCTGCCCGCCGACGCGATGCGCGCGGCTGAGGTTTTCGGTGAGGATCGTGGCCGACAGCCCGTAATTGGTGTCATTGGCCATCGCGATCACCTCGTCTTCGCTGTCGAAGGGCTGGATGTGGCAGCAGGGGCCGAAGATTTCCTCGCGCACGATGGGGCTGTCCTCGGGCAGACCGGTCCAGATCGTGGGCTCGACGAAGAAGCCCCCGTTGCGATAGTCGCCTTCGGGGAAGTCGGGAACGCCGCCGCCGGTGATGATCTGAGCGCCCAGATCGGCGGCGTTTTTGTAATAGCTCAGCACCTTTTCGCGATGCTCGGCCGAGATCAGCGGGCCGATGGTCGCGCCGTCGGTGTCCGGGCCGCCCTGGATCAGAGCTTCCGCGCCCGCTTTCAGACGGCTGACGAATTCCTCGAAGACGGGGCGTTCGACATAAATCCGCTCGGTGCCCAGACAGACCTGCCCGGTATTGGCGAAACACGAGCGCATCGTGACCTCGATCGCCTTGTCCATATCCGCATCGGCAAAGACGATAGCAGGGTTCTTGCCGCCCAGCTCGAACGACACATCGCGCAGCCCCACCGCGGCCTGTTTCATGATCGCCTCGCCGGTGCGGGTCTCGCCGGTGAAGGTGATGCCGTTGACGCCCGGATGCTGGGTCAACAACTCGCCCGCGCTTTCCGGCCCGAAGCCGTGGATCACGTTATAGACGCCTTTCGGGATGCCCACCTCGTTCATCACCTCGCCCAGCAGGGTCGCGGTGGCGGGGCTTTCCTCGGAGGGTTTCACGACGACCGTATTGCCACAAGCCAGCGCCGGACCGACTTTCCACGTCATCAGCAGGAACGGCGCGTTCCAGGGCGAGATCACCCCGATAACCCCTTTCGGGCGATGCAGTTCGAGATTGGCCGCGCCCGTGCCGTCGGGCGTATCCATGTGGAAATACTCGCCGCCCGTGTTCTTCAGCATCTCCGCGAAGATCCGGAAGTTCGCCGCGCCGCGCGGGATCTCGACCTTCTCGGCGAAACCGCGGGTGTGGCCGGTGTCCTGTACTTCCGCTTCCATGAAATCGGCCTTGCGCGCGTCGATCGCGTCGGCGAGCTTCATCAACAGATCGCAGCGCTGCGCCTTCGGCATCTTGCCCCAGGGGCCTTTCAGCGCCGCCTGTGCCGCCTCCACCGCGTCATTCACATCCTCGGCCAGTGCCTCATGCACATCGGCGATCTTCTTGCCGGTCGAGGGGGAAATCTTATCGAAGGTCTTGCCCGATTGCGCGGCGCGGTATTCGCCGTCGATGAAGAGCTTATGCGTGGTCATATCGTCCTCCCGTGAGCCACCTCTTGGGCGACAAGCTAGGCAACCCGGCCGATACGCTCCAATGCTTTTGCATCCCGCACGCGATACCGTTTTTGCATGATGCCGCATCGGGGCGCGATGCAAAACCCGTATCAAGCCCGGCCCGTCAAAGTATTGGAGCGTATCGCGCCGCCGTCTTAGCCTTGATCCGGAGGCAGCCCGTATCGGTTCCACGAGACCGACGCAGATGAGGGCCGCGACGGAGGACATATGCTGGACAGCACCAAGATCGAGAGCTTGGGCGATGCGCTGTATGACGCGCTGCGCTCGGGCCGACCGACCCAGAAAATCAGCGCGCTCGAACCCGAGAGCGACATCGAGGACGCCTATCGCATCCAGTTGCGGATGCTGGAGCGGCGTCTGGAGGCGGGCGACGCGGTCGTCGGCAAGAAGATCGGCCTGACGAGCCGCGCCATTCAGGACGCGCTTGGCGTCTATCAGCCCGATTTCGGGCAGGTGACGAAGCGGATGCTGTTTGAGGATGGCGCGGCGATCGACCTCAGCAAGCTGATGCAGCCGCGTTTGGAGGGCGAGCTGGCCTTCCGCCTGAAGGAAGACCTGATCGGGCCGGGCGTGACCGTGACGGATGTGATCCGCGCCACCGAGTATGTGACGCCCTGTTTCGAGATCGTCGACACGCGCTTCGAGGATTGGCAGATCAAGATTCAGGACACCGTGGCGGACAATGCGTCCTGCGGCGTGTTCGTGCTGGGCGAGGCCAAGGCCGATCCGCGCGATCTGGACCTGAGCCTCGCGGGCATGGTGATCGAGAAGAACGGCGAAGTCGTCGCCACCGGGGCCGGGGCTGCGGTGCAGGGCTCGCCGGTGATGGCGGTCGCGTGGCTTGCCAACACTCTGGGCCGTCTGGGGATCCCGCTGAAGGCCGGTGAGATCATCCTGTCGGGCGCGCAGGCGCCGCTGCTGGCCGTCACGGATGGCGATCATTTCACTTGCGAGATCGCGGGCATCGGCTCGTGCGAGATGCGTTTTGCCGGGAGGGCGATGGTATGAGCCTCGATCAACCGAAAACCGTCGATGAGGAAACGATCATCCGCATGGCCGAGCGCGTCGAGACCGCGCAGCGCTACGCGGTGCCGATCCGCAAGCTGACCGAGGATTACCCCGATCTGAGCATCGCCGACGCTTACCGCGTCCAGACCGCGCTGCGGCGCAATCTGGAGAAGAAGGGCGAGCGCGTGATCGGCTGGAAAGCGGGCCTGACCTCGAAGCCGAAGATGGCGCAGATGGGGGTCTCGACCCCCGGCGTGGGCTTTCTGACCGATGCGATGGAGCGTCCGGCGAACTCGAAGATTACCGTCAGTGACATGATCCACCCGCGGGTCGAGGCCGAGATCGCCTTTGTCACCAACAAGGAGCTGTCGGGCAAGGTCACGCGCGACGAGGTGCTGGCCGCCACCGATTACGTCCAGCCCGCGCTGGAGGTCATCGACTCGCGCTTCACCGGGTTCAAGTTCGACCTGGAATCGGTGCTGGCCGACAATTCCAGCTCGGCGCGCTTCGTGCCGGGCGGGCGGATGATCCGCCCCGATGCGCTCGATCTGCGGACCGTGGGCGTGGTGCTCGAACATAACGGCGAGATCGCCCAGATCGGTGCGGGCGCCGAGGTGCTGGGCCACCCGGCCGAGGCGATCGCGATGCTGGTCGGCGTTCTCGATGACATGGGCGAGGTTCTACCTTCGGGCAGCTTCGTGATGGCCGGCGCGATCACCGCCGCCGTGGCCGTCAAACCCGGCGATTCCATCACCGCGAGATTTTACGAGATGGGCTCGATCACGGTGAGTTTCACCGAGTGATCCCGAGCCAAGGAGGTTCAAGATGAACAAGATCAAATGTGCCCTGATCGGGTCGGGCAATATCGGCACTGACCTGATGTTCAAGCTGCTGCGCTCGGACGTGTTGGAGCCGGTCTGGATGGTGGGCATCGACCCCAATTCCGACGGGCTCAAGCGCGCGAAGGAGAAGGGGTTGAAGGTCACCCATGAAGGCGTCGACGGGCTGCTGCCCCATGTCGAGGCAGACGGTATCCAGATCGCTTTTGACGCGACCTCGGCCTATGTCCATGCGGAAAACTCGCGCAAGCTCAATGAGCTGGGCGTGTTCATGGTCGACCTGACGCCTGCCGCGATCGGCCCCTTATGCGTGCCGCCGGTGAACCTCGGCGATCTGGCGAAAGCGACGCCGATGAACGTCAACATGATCTCCTGCGCGGGTCAGGCGACGATCCCGATCGTTTCCGCCGTGGGCGCGGTGCAGACGGTCGAATATGCCGAGATCATCGCCTCGCTCAGCTCGAAATCCATCGGGCCGGGCACGCGGGCGAACCTTGATGAATTCACCTTCACCACCTCGAACGCGATCGAGAAGGTGGGCGGTGCGAAGAAGGGCAAGGCGCTCGCGATCATCAACCCCGCCGACCCGCCGATGATCATGCGCAACACGATCTATTGCGAAGTCGATGGCGAGCCGGACAGGGAGGCGATCACCAAATCCGTCAAGGAGATGATCGCGCAGGTCCAGAAATACGTCCCCGGCTACAAGCTGGTGAACGGCCCCGATTTCGACGGCAATCGCGTCGCGGTCTTCATGGAGGTCGCAGGGCTTGGCGACTACCTGCCGACCTATGCGGGCAATCTCGACATCATGACGGCGGCGGCGGCACGCACCGCCGAGATGTTCGCCGAGCGGATCCTCGACGGGTCGATGGAACTCAAGAAACTGGAGCCGGCACAATGACCTCAGAGAGCGTGATCCAACAGAAAGTGAAATCCGGCCTCGAGGGCCGCAAGGTCAAGCTGCACGACATGTCCCTGCGCGACGGGATGCATGCCAAGCGCGAGCAGATCCCGGTCGAGATGATGGTGAAGATCGCCAAGGGTCTCGATGCGGCGGGCGTGCCTTACATGCAGGTCACCCATGGCGCGGGTCTGGGTGGCAACTCGATCCAGCATGGCCGCGCGCTGGCGTCCAACGCGCAATATATCTCGGCGGTCGCCGAGGTGGTGAAGCAGGCGGTAATTTCGGTGCTGCTGATCCCCGGTCTCGGCACGATGAAAGAGCTGGAAGAGGCCTATCAGTGCGGCGCGCGTTCGGTCCATGTCGCGACCCATTGCACCGAGGCCGACACCTCGCCGCAGCATATCGCCTTCGCGCGCAAGCTCGGGATGGATGCGTCGGGCTTTTTGATGATGTCGCATCTGAATTCGGCCGAAGGGCTGACCGAACAGGCGCTCCTGATGGAGAGCTATGGCGCCAACACCGTCTATGTCACGGACTCGGCGGGCGCGATGCTGACGCATGAGGTCACCCATGCGATCGCGATGATGCGCGATGCGCTGAAATCGGAAACCGAGATCGGCTTCCACGGTCACCACAATCTCGGTCTCGGTATCGCGAACTCCATCGCCGCCATCGGTGCGGGCGCGACGCGGATCGACGCCTCGCTGGCGGGGCTGGGCGCGGGCGCCGGCAATGCGCCGATCGAGGTGCTGGCCGCAGTCTGTGACCGGATGGAGATCGAGACCGGCTCCGACACCTTCGCGCTGATGGATTTGGCCGAGGATGTCGTGGTCCCGTTCATGGATCACGTTGTCCGCGCCGACCGCGAGGCGCTGACGCTGGGCTTTGCCGGGGTCTATTCGACCTTCCTGCTGCCCGCGAAACGCGCAGGCGAGCGCTTCGGCATCCCGGCGCGCGATATCCTTGTCGAACTGGGCCGCAAGAAGATGATCGGCGGTCAGGAAGACATGATCCAGGACACCGCAATGACCATGGCGCGCGAACGCGGCCTGCTGAAGGAGAGCGCCTGACAGATCCTTTCCGCGCGTCGGTCCCAACGGCGCGCGGAAAGCCGGACCGGGTAGGGGAAGAGGAGCCCTTACGCCCGGAGCGACCGGACCAGAGAAACGCGAAGGGAGGAAATCCATGAAACTGAAACGCGCCGCGCTCGCTTTGAGCGCGCTGATGTCGCTTGCCGCATTGCCGGCCCATGCCATCGACGTGGCCCCGGGGGATTACAACATCCTGCCGCCCGGCACGAATATCGGGCTGCTCTATCTGCAGCACCAGAGCGCCGATACGTTCGAGCTTGGCGGGACGAAGGTGCCCGACAGCAAGGCCAAGGTGAATGTGATGGTCCTGCGCGGGCTGCATTATTCCGAAGCCTTCGGGATGCCTGCGCTCTATCAGGCGGTGTTGCCGATCGTGAATTTCGACACCGCGCGGATCGGCGGTGGAGACATGCCGACCAAATCGGGCGTGGGCGATCTGACGCTGGGCTTCTCGGTCTGGCCGGTACAGCCGGCGAACCCCGAGACCGGAACCACGCTGGGCGTGACCGCCTTCGTGACCGCGCCCACGGGGCGGTATGACGCGGCGAAGGTCAGCGCGGGCTCGGGGACGTGGACGCTGACGCCGCAGATCGGGTTCATTCAGGGGCTCGGGCAGGGGCTCTATTTCGACGCGATGGCCGATGTGGCGGTCACGATGGACCACACGGAGAGCGGCCAGAAGATCGAGCGCAGCCCCGCCACGCAGGTTCAGGCCTATCTGCGCAAGCAATTCGGGCAGAAAACCTCCGTGTCCTTCGGTCTGTCCTCGCAGCGCGGCGGCAAGATCAAGGTGGGCGGCACCGATACCGGCCAGCGCACCGAGCGCGATCAGATCCGCCTCTACGCCAATACTTTCGTCACCCCGACCGTCCAGGTGCAGGGGATGCTGGCGAAGGACGTGAACAGCGATGGCGGGTTCCGCAACGACGTGGTCGCGGAGCTGCGTTTCCTGAAGGTCTTCTGATCCTCCCCGGCCGGGCGCGAGCCCTCATTCGTGCCCGGCATTATCCAATACCTTTTGCGATAGTGAGGAGGGTTCCGTTATGACCTATATGGTATCAACGGGAGGAGGCGTGTGAATGGACTTCAAGCGGCTCAAATATTTCCTCGCGGTGGCCGAGGAATTGCATTTCGGACGCGCGGCGAACCGGCTCGATATCGCGCAGCCGCCGCTGTCGCGCCAGATCGCGGCGCTGGAGGCCGAGCTGGAGGTGCAGCTCTTCGACCGCTCGCGCAGCCAGATCCGGCTGACGCAGGCGGGCGAGGTGTTGCAGGATCACGCGCGGCAATTGCTCGAACGGCTGGATGCGGCCTATCGCGAGACGAAGATGGTGGGTTCCGGTGCGGGCGGGCGGCTGCGGATCGCCTTTGTCGGATCGGCCTCGCATGGGGTGCTGCCGACGCTGATCAAATCCTACCGATCCTTCTACCCGGAGGTCGAGCTGCAGCTCTCGGCGATGAACAATGCCGAGCTGCACACTGCGCTTGTGAGCCGCGAGATCGACATTGCGGTGGCGCGGCCGATCCTCGATGACGAGGAGTTCCGCCGCGAGCCGCTCTGCACCGAGCCGCTGATCCTCGCGCTGCCCGACAATTCCGACCTCGGCACCCGCGCCGAGATCCATTTCGCCGACCTCGCAGATAAGACCTTCGTGCTCTATCCGCGCAAGCCCCGGCCCAGCTATGCCGATGTCGTGCTGGATATCTGCGCGCGGGAAGGGTTCAAGCCGAAGGCCGTCGATCTCGCGCAGGATTTCCAGTCCGCGATCAGCCTCGTCTCGGTCGGCGTGGGGATCGCGGTGGTGCCGCAATCTGTTTCGCGTACGCAGCGCCCCGGCGTGATCTTCCGGCCCTATAAGGGCTATAATCCGGGGACCGGGCTGACCGTGCATGCGCGGCTCGACAATCGCGCGCCGCAGGTGATGCACTTTCTGGAAGTCACGCGGAAATTCGCGCGCAAACAGTAGGTTGTGGCGCGAAGTTGAAGTGATACGTTAAGTCGGGCGCGGGTCGTCGCGGAAGGTCGTGGCCTGCACCGACGGGCGTTCGGCAAAGCGTGCGTGCCACTGCGCCAGCGCCGGACGGCCCTCGCGCCAGCCCTCACCCTCGAAGCGGAAATCGAGATAGCACAACGCGACGCCGATGCTCAGATGACCGATGTCGAAGGGCCGCTCGGTCAGGCGCGGGGCGTGGTCTTCGAGCCAATCCGCAACCCGGTTCATCTTGGTCCGGTAGACGGCGAGCATCTGCTCGGACCGCTGTTCCTCGGGCCGCATCTTCAGCTCCACAAGCCATGGCAGCGCCACATCCAAGAGCCCTGTTCCCTGCGCCTCGTCGCGCTCGGCCTCGAGCCGCGCGGCGGGATCGGCGGGGAAAAGCTGCGGGCCGTCCGCGCTTTCCAGATCGGCCCATTCGCAGACCACATGGCTGTCGAACAGCACGCGGCCGTCCTCCAGCTCCAGCGTCGGGATCTTCGACAGCGGGTTGATCGCCATCAGCCCCTCATGCGGGATCATCGGATCGGCATGGGTGCGCACGGTCTCGACTTGATCGGCCAGACCTTTCTCATGCAGCGCGACCATCGCTTTGCGGACGTAAGGCGAGCGCGGGGACCAGTGCAGGATCGGCATCGGTTTAGCCCTTCCGCGCGACGGAGGCCAGCACGTCCTCGTTCACCGTGATCCCGAGGCCGGGGCCGGTTGGGCAATGGACGTGGAAATCTGCGAAGCGGATCTCGCCGCCGGTGAGGTCCGTTTTCAGGATCTTCGGGCCGAAATGCTCGCAGCCCCATTCGAGCCGGGGCAGGGTGGAGAACACGGCAAGATGCGCCGCGGCGCCGATGCCGCTCTCGATCAGGCAGCCGCCATACAGCTCCATCCCGCAAGCCTGCGCGATCCCGGCGGCGCGCTTGATTTCATTCAGACCACCCGATTTCACAAGTTTCAGCGAATAGACGGAACCGGCTGCAGCGATGCCGTTGGCGATAATATCGGGGCCGGTGAAAGCGGCTTCGTCCACCATGATCGGGATCGCGGCGCGCGCGGCCACGCGGGCAGTCGCGGCGATCAGACCGGGGCGGAGCGGCTGTTCGATCAACGACACGCCCATCTCGGCCAGCTGCGGCAGGTAGCGGATCGCGACTGCCTCGGTCCAGCCCTGATTGACGTCGACGATGATCTCGGTGGCTTTGCCCTCCAGCGCCGAGACGATCTTGCGTAGGCGGATCATGTCCTGATCGGGTGTGTTGAAGCCCAGCTTGATCTTGAAGCGGCGATGCTCGCGCGCGTCGAACTTGCGGTTGGCTTCCTCAATCTCCTGATCGGCATCGCCCGAGGCCAGCGCCCAGATCACCTCGATCTTGTCGCGCACCGCACCCCCCATCAGGACCGCGACCGGCAGGTCGAGCGAGTGCCCGGCGGCATCGTAGAGCGCGGCATCCACCGCGGCGCGCGCGGCGTTGTTACGGCTCGCGGCCTTGGCCATCTTGGCGGCATTCAGCTCGAAATCGAGCGCATTCGCACCCGCCAGCGCCGGGGCCAGATACGTGTCGATATTGGCCTTCATCGCCTCGACGCTCTCTTCGGCCCAGCGGGGGCCGCCCAGCGTCGAAGCCTCGCCCCAACCGACCGATCCGTCGGCCAGTTCGGCACGCACGATCACATAGGACTGGAAGTTGATTTCCGTGTTGGACAGCTTGTGACGCCGGGTCGTCGGGCAATCGACGATCATCGTCTCGATCTTCGCGATCTGGCGACCCGCATGGGCGTCCGCGCCCTGAAAATGATCTGCGAGTTTCGCAACGCCGGGCGTAGTCATCGGCTCTGTCCTTCGAAATATGTCATTGGTCTTCAAGGTAAATCCGGCGCCGCGCGTGCGGCGCCGGGAACTCTTTACGCCACTCGGATCATTCCGCGGCCATCGCCTGAGCCTGATTGCCCAGCGTGAAGTCGAAGCGCAGGACCAGATCGGTGTCCGAACCTTCGGGCGCCTTCTCGAACTTGCCGATCAGGTCCTCTTTCACGGCGAAGACCGAGTCGCTGTCGAGATAGTCGCTATCGGCGTCGTAGATCTGCGAGATCAGCGGGCGGTAGCCCTCGCGCGTGACCATCATGTGGATATGGCCCGGACGCATGCAGTGGTGGCCCATGTAGCGGATCAGCTCGCCCGCGGTCTCGTCGCCGGGGATCGGGTAGGGCACGGGGCGGATCGCGACGAAGGCGTAATGCCCGTTCTCGTCGCTCTCGAAGCGGCCGCGCAGGTTGTATTCGGGCTGATCGGGGTCGTGGTTCTCGTAAAGACCGTTCGGCGCGTCTTCCCAGACGTCGATGATCGCGCCGGGGATCGGGTTGCCCTTGTTGTCGCGGATATAGCCCTCGACATAGACGGTTTCCTGACCCTCGAAGTTCTTCTGAACGGTCGAGGCGCCTTTCGGCATCACCGGAGCGTTCTCGCGGAAGAACGGCCCGAGCACGGTCGAGACGGTCTCGTCGCCCGAGATCGGGTTCGAGAGCATGTCGACCAGAACTTCGACGCCGAGAATGTCGCCCAGCAGGATGAATTCCTGACGCTTGTCCGAGCACAGCGCACCGGCGCGGCCCAGATAGTCGCAGGCATAGAGAAATTCGTCATGGGTCAGGTTCACGTCTTTGCAGAACCCGTGCAGATGCTTGATCAGGCTTTCCATGATCTCGCGCTGGCGCGGCTCGAGCGTGGCGTGCTGGCCCAGCGAGTCGATGACCACATCGGTCACATTATCCACGGTTACGTTGCGCATAAGTCTCCTCCTCGGATGCGGCGGGCGGCCCTCCTCCGGGCGGCGCCTTCAATTCGATAAGGGAGATTTGCATGGCGCACGCGGCTTGGGCCAGACGGGTGCGCGGTATCCTGTAATACCTCAAAGGTTCAGTTTGGCCGAAGTTCATACCCCAGGCGTTCGGAAATCGTCCGCGCGGCGCCCAGGGCGATATTGCGGAAGGCGCGCGGCTGCACCTCGTGGCGCGAGCGGGGGACCGAGATGACCAGCACGGCTACGGGCTGGCCGATGTGGTCGCGGATCAGCGCCGAGACGCAGATCACATCCGCCTCGTCCTTCGGCGCGCCCGCGTTGAACCCGTCGCGTGCGAGCGCGTCCAGCTCCGCGCGCAAGCGTGCGCGATCCTCCAGCCGCGAGCCGGGCCGCGTGTGCCGGTCGAGATATTCATCAAGCTGGGCCGGGGAGAACTGCGCCAGATGCAGCATCCCCGGCGGGCTGTCATGCAGCGCGATCCACGACCCCAGCGCCTCGCGCGAGACCCGCAGCGCTTGCGTGCCTTCCAGCGCGTCGAGCACCAGAAGCCGTCCGTGATCGTGCAGGGTCAGGTGCAGCGTCTCGCCATAGTCGCGCCAGAGCGCCGCCAGCACGGGCCGCGCGGCCTCCGTCAGCGCGGAGCTATCCTCCAGCGCGCGGTTCAGCGTCGCGACCAGCGGACCCAGCCGATAGCGCCCGCGTTCGACCTTTCGCAGCAATCCGATTCGGGCCAGACCGTTCACGAGATCATGCGTGCCGCTCACGGAATTGCCGATCGCGCGCGACAGATCCGTGACCGAATGCTCCGGCTGAGCGGCGGTGAACTGGCGCAAAAGCTCCCCCACCTTGCGTAATGTCTTCATCTGGACCCTCCCGCGGTGATTTCGGGCCTCAGAATTCCGGCATTGCCGGAAAAAGTCGCGGTATTTGTCGATACCTTTCGGTATCAGCCCGGCTCCGGCACCGTGAAGGGGACAGGTCGGACATGTCTTTCGTTCATCCGACCTGATGGAGGAGGAACCATGAAAGACCAAGTGAAAGACGCCCAAAGCGGCGTCACGACCCCCTATACCGGTGACGAATATCTCGCGAGCCTGCAGGACGCCCGCGAGATCTATGTCCATGGCGAGCGCGTCAAGGATGTGACCAAGCACCCGGCCTTCCGCAACTCGTCGCGCATGGTGGCGCGCTGGTATGACAAGCTGCATGCCGAGAAGGACACGATCGGGCGTCCCACCGATACTGGCTCTGGCGGCTGGACGCACCCGTTCTTCAAGGGCGCGAAGACGAAGGAAGACCTGATCGCGGGCCGCGACGCCATCGCCGAGACGCAGCGCGTCGCCAATGGCTGGATGGGGCGCGCGCCGGATTACAAGGCGGCATTCCTTGGCACGCTGGGCGCGAATTCCGGCTATTACGGAGAATACGAGCAGAACGCGAAGAACTGGTATGCCAAGTCGCAGGAGCGTCTCGACTACTGGAACCACGCGATCATCAACCCGCCGATCGACCGTCATCTGCCGGCTGAGGAGACCGGCGACGTGTTCATGCAGGTCGAGAAGGAAACCGATGCGGGGATCGTGGTGTCTGGCGCCAAGGTCGTCGCGACCGGCTCGGCGCTGACGCATTACAACTTCATCGGCTATTACGGCGTCCCGATCAAAGACAAGAAGTTCGCGCTGACCTTCACCGCGCCGATGGACAGCCCCGGCGTGAAGCTGATCTCGCGCGCGTCTTACGAGCTCAACGCCGCCGTCATGGGCACGCCTTTCGACTATCCGCTGTCCTCGCGCCTCGATGAGAACGACGCGATCCTCGTCTTCGACAAGGTGCTCGTGCCGTGGGAGAACCTGTTCCTCTATGGCGATATCGAGAAGGTGAACGGCTTCTTCCCGGCGTCCGGCTTCGCGCCGCGCTTCACGCTGCATGGCTGCACCCGTCTTGCGGTGAAGCTCGACTTCATCGCGGGTCTGTTCTCCAAGGCGCTCGATGCGACCGGGGCAGGCGGCTTCCGCGGGCCGCAAACGGCGGTGGGCGAGGTGATCGGCTGGCGCAACTTGTTCTGGGGCCTCTCGGACGCGATGGTCATGAACCCCGATGACTGGGTCGGCACCGATGGCTATCTCGCGCCGAAATCGTCCTCGGCGATGGCCTACCGTGTCTTCGCGCCGATGGCCTATTCCCGGATCAAGGAGCTGATCGAGCGCCACGTCGCCTCGGGTCTGATCTACCTGCCGTCCTCGACGCTCGATTTCCAATCGGAAGACGTGCGCCCCTATCTCGACCGCTTCGTGCGCGGCTCGAACGGGATGGTCGCGGTCGACCGGGTGAAGCTGCTGAAGCTTCTTTGGGACGCGATCGGCTCGGAATTCGGCGGCCGTCACGAGCTGTATGAAAGCAACTATGCGGGCAATTACGAAGCGATCCGCATGGAGACCATGTTCACCGCTCAGGCCACGGGCGAGTTGGATATGATGCGCGGCCTCGTCGACAATTTCATGAGCGAATACGACCTCGACGGCTGGGTGTCGAAAGACCTCGTGAACCCCTGGGACGTGAACCGCCTCAAGGGCGGGTTCCAGGCCTGAGACTGAAGGGGCTGCGCGGGATCCTCGCGCAGCCCACGACCCCGGGGAAGGAGGAGCCCCATGAGTTTGGATTTCACAGGGATGAAGACGCAGGTGCTGCGCGACGATCAGATCGCGCTGCCCGCGAGCGTCCTCACCATCGGCGCGTTCGACGGCGTCCATCGCGGCCATCAGGCGCTGATCTCGCGCGCCGTGGCCGAGGCGCGGGCGGCAGGCGTGGCGTCGGTCGTCTGGACCTTCGATCCGCCGCCGAAAGTGTTCTTCGGGCGCGCCAAGCAATTGTCGCCGGTGTCGGAGAAACTCGCGCGGATCGCGCGGCTCGGGCCGGATTACATCGTGCTGGCGTCGTTTTGCAAAAGTTACGCGGCGCGCAGCCCGCAGGCCTTTCTGGACGATCTGGCACGGATCAACCCGGCCCGCATCCATGTCGGCGCGGATTTCCGCTTCGGCGCGAAACAGGCGGGCTGCGTGACCACATTGGCCGAACGCTTCGACGTGACGTTGGCGCCCGCGGTGCTGTGCGAAGGCGGCGAGGTGATCTCGTCCACGCGCATCCGGGGCCTGCACGCCGAGGGCCGCGCGCGCGAGGCCGTGGCCCTTCAGGGCTCGACCGATGCCGCCGCGCTGATGTCCGGCGCGCTTCTGACACAGGATATGAGATTTGGGGAGGAATTCGATGTCCGGAATTGATCCGCGCGATCTGCGCGACGCTTGCGGCAGTTTCGCAACCGGCGTGACGGTGATTTCGACGCGCACCGAAGATGGCGATCACGGAATGACGGCCAATGCCTTCATGTCGGTCTCTCTCGACCCGCCGCTGATAACCATTTCGCTCGATCACAATTGCAAGCTCCGCGAGAAGGTGCGCGCTTCCGGGCGCTACGCGGTCTCGGTGCTCAATCACGAGATGGAGGGGCTGGCGATGCATTTCGCGGGCCGCCACGATCCGGCGCATAACGACCCCTTCATCGAGCGCGCCGGGATGCCCGTCGTGCCGGGGGCTGCCTGCGTTTTCGTGACCGAGGTCGCGCAGGAGGTTGAGGCGGGCGATCACACGCTCTTCATCGGCAAGGTCGTCGAAATCGAGCGCGATCTGGAGGCCCGGCCGCTTCTGTTCTGTGGTGGCAAGTTCGGCGCGCTGGCGAGCTAGGCCAACGCTATTGCGCGAAGATATCCCGCCAGCGTTCGAGGAAACGCGCGGTTTTCATCGTGTCGGTGGCAACCAATAGCGGCGGGCCAAGAGCGATGAGGCGTTGCAGGGCCAGCGTCTCGTCGCTGTCGCTGCCGCCACCGTCGCGCGTGATCGGGTCGATCAGCTTGGTCTTCGCCAGCGCCCTCTGACCCGCTGGCGAGAGCAGGAAATCCAGCAGCTTCGCGGCGGTCGGGTTGGGCTCGCGCCCCGGCAGATAGGCTGCGCGCGACAGAACCAGCGTGTAATCGGCGGGCGCGATGATCCCCAGATCGGGATTGTCGCGCGCGGCCTGCGCCGCATAGGAGCCGAGGATATTATAGGCGATCAGGTAGCGCCCGCCCGCGACGCCATCGATGATCTCGGCCGAGCAGCAGGTGGCGACCGCGCCGGAGCGCGCGAAGGCCTCGGTCAGTGCGCCGAAGGTGCTGGCCTCCTGACTGTCGAGGAAAGCGAACAGGAACCCGAGCCCGGAATCCGCGATGTCATAGGTCGCGACCTTGCCGATGTAGGGCGATTGCGCGGGCCGCAGCAGGTCCACCAGATCGAAGCGCGTGCGCGGCACATCCTCAGGCGGGACCAGCGCGCGGTTGTAGATCATCACCGCAGGCTCGCGCGAGATGCCCCAGACCTGATCGCGCCAACGCAGGTCCTTCGGCAGCGCCGTGGTCTCGGGCGAGACCCATGTGGCCGCGCAATTGTCGTTCACCAGCTTCACGACATGCTGCACGCCCGAGCTGATCACCAGATCGGCGCCGGGTTTGCCGGACGCGCAATCGGCCTCGGAAATATCGTAGAGGTCGTTCGAACCCCATTGCTCGAACCGGATCGCGAGGCCGGGCTGGGTGTCCAGAAACGCCTCGATCGCGGGGGCGAGGATGTTGACGTCGGTCGTGGTGCGCAGGGTGATTTGCCGCGCGGGCTGATCGGGGCCGAAGGCGCGGACGGCCTCGGGCTCGGCGGCTGCGAGGGCGGAGCTCAGGCCCAGCCAGAGCGTCAGGGTCAGGAGCGCGCGGATCATGTTGTCTCCTCCGCCTGGGGCAGGGTGATCGCGATGGTGAAGCCTGTCGTATCGCTCTCCATCTCGAGCGTGCCGCCATAGGTTTCCGCAACCGATTGCGCGATGGCGAGGCCCAGCCCGCTGCTCGCACCGCGCCGACGCGTGTCCGAATGTCCCGGCGCGAAACGCTCGCCCAGACGCGCGCGCAGCTCGGGCGTGGGGCCGGGGCCTGCGTCGCGCACCCAGAGCCGGGCGCGCCCGTCGCGCATGTTCGCACCGATGGTGACCGGGGCCTCGCCATGCGACAGCGCATTGCCCAGCAGGTTCTTCGCCGCCTCCGACAGCGAAAGCTCATCGGCCAGCACGGGTACCTCCGCCTCGGCGATCTCCAGCCGGATTTCGCTGCCCGGCGCGAGGGTGGCGTGATCGCCTTCCTCGAAGATATCCAAGGCGATGTTGCGCAGATCGACCCGCTCGCGCCGCGCACTGTCGGCGCGGTGGATCACAAGCGCCCGCGACAGCATCTGATCGAGCAGGCGGCTCAGCCGCACTGTGCCGGAATGAATCTTCGCGACGATCTGGTCGCGCCGGGCTGGGTCGTCCTCTTCGGCGGCGAGGTCGGATTGCGCGCGCAGGGCCGCAACCGGGGTGCGCAGCTGATGCGCGGTGTCCGAGATCAGGCTTTTCATCGTCGCGAATTGCCGGTCCAGCCGCCCCATGAACCCGTTCGTCGCCTGCACCATCACATCGACCTCGCGCGGCACGGCGGCGCGGATCGGGGTGAGGTCCTGCGGGTCGCGTTCCGAGATGCGATGGGCCAGCCGCTCCAGCGGGCGCAGCGCGCTATGCACGATGATGATCGCGAAGGCGAGCATGGCGATGCCGCCGACCGCCAGCCCGCCAAGCGCGTTGCGGGTGATGCTGAGCGCAAGCTGGGTGCGGGCCCGCAAGGTCTGGCCCACGATTACCTCCACCGTGCCGGAGAACTGGCGCTCCGCGAAACGGCGCGTGACCCGGATGTAGCGTGCGGGCTCTCCCTTGAAGCGCGCGTCGTAAAGCTCCGAGTCCTGGGCGGTCGTGTCGGGGCGGGGCAGGTCCTCGTAGCCCGTCAGCACCGCGCCTTTCGGGCCGCTCACCTGATAGGCGATACGGTCATCGGGCGCGAGGGCGAGTAGCTCAAACGCCGAGACCGGCAGATCGACCACCGGCGCGCCGTCGCGGATCGAGATCGAGGCGGCGATGTCATTGGCGGCGCCGACCAGCAGCCGGTCGAAGGCATCCCGCGCGGCCGCGCGCCCATAGGCGAAGGCCGCCAGCGCGAGGATCAACCCGCCGACGATCATCAGCCCCGACAGCCCGGTCACGAGCCGCGCGGTCAGCGAGCGCGTGGCGGAAAGGCCGGTTTCGCGGGGGAGAGCGCCGTCAGACATCGCCATCCCGTGCCGCCAGACGATAGCCGCGTCCGCGCAGGGTTTCGATCTCGACCCCGCTGCCGGTCAGCTTCTTGCGCAGCCGCGCGATATAAAGCTCGATCGCATTGTCGCCCGGCACCGCATCGTCGAAGGCGTAGAGCCCCTCGTGCAGCCGATCCTTCGACATCACTTGCCCCGCATTGCGCATCAGAATTCCCAGCAGCGCGAATTCGCGCCCCGTCAGTTTCAGCGCCTGATCCCCGACCGTGGCGCTGCCTGCTGTCGCGTTATAGCGCAGATGGCCGAGTTCGAGATCGGCAGAGCGATCCGTGGTCTGCCGTCGCCCGATCGCATGAAGTCTTGCCTCCAACTCTCGATGATCAAAGGGTTTTACGAGGTAGTCGTCCGCCCCGAGCTCGAAGGCGGAGATCTTGTCATCGACCGAGAATTGCGCGGTCAGCATCAGCACCGGCATCGTGGCGGCCTGCGCGCGCATCTCGCGCAGAAGGTCGGTGCCGCTGCCATCGGGCAGGTTGATGTCGAGGATCACCGCGTCATAGGCCTGCACCGCCAGAAAGTCGCGCGCTTCCTCGACGGTGGCGGCGAGATCGCAGGCCATGCCCGAGCGCGCAAGCCTGCGCTGCGTGGCCTCGGCCAGCTCCTCGGCATCTTCGACAAGCAAGAGCCGCATTCTTCCTCCCTCATGCGCCTCTGAACCTGTGACAGGTTCGTGACAGGTTCAAGCGGTAAAACCCGGCAGATAGCCCGCTGCGGGAGGCAACGGGCGGACAGTGGAGGATATACCATGGCTTTTAAACTCATGCGCGCGGCGATTGCCGTCGCGGCACTCACCGTTGCGACCGGCGCCTCGGCGCAGGAATGTATCGCACCCGCGAACCCCGGCGGCGGCTGGGACTTCACCTGCCGTCAGGTCGGCAAAACCATGCAGGATCTGGGTCTCATCGACTCGACCATGCAGGTCGTGAACCTCGCCGGTGGCGGCGGTGGCGTGGCCTTCGCCGAAGTGGTGAACAAGCGCAATGACGACGACAACCTGATCGTCGCGGCTTCCTCGGCGACCGCGACCCGTCTGGCGCAAGGCGCCTATCCGGGCAACTCGATGGATCAGGTCCGCTGGGTCGGCTCGATCGGCGCGGATTACGGCGTGATTGCCGTCGCAGCCGACAGCGAAATCCAGACGCTTCCCGAACTGCTCGACAAGATCAAGGCCGATCCGAATTCGGTCTCCGTCGCGGGCGGCTCGGCCGTGGGTGGCTGGGATCACCTCAAAGTGCTGATCGCGGCTGACGCTTACGGCATCGATGATGTGCGCAAGGTCAAATACATCGCCTTCGACGGTGGCGGCGAAGCGGTGACCCAGCTTCTGGCGGGCTCCGTGCAGGCCTTCACCGGCGATCTGTCGGAAGCCAAGGGCTTCGTCGACTCCGGCGATATCCGCGTGATCGCGGTGCTGGCGCCCGAGCGTCTGGACGGCGAATTCTCGGAATTCCCGACCGCGAAAGAGCAGGGCGTGGACGCGATCGGCGCGAACTGGCGCGGCTTCTACGCTCCGGGCGGCATGTCCGACGAGGCTTACCAGGCTTGGGTCGATAAGGTCGGCCAGCTCTATGCCTCCGACGAGTGGAAGCAGGTGATGGCGGCCAACGGTCTGGCCCCGCTCGACCTGCAGGGCGCTGAATTCGAGAGCTTCGTGCAGAACTCGGTCCAGCAGATTCAGGACATCTCGCGCCAGATCGGCATCATCAAGTAAGCGAGACAACCCATGCGCGCGGCGGGCTTTCGAGCGCCGCCGCGCCTTCATACCAAGGGAGGGGATCATGAGTGATCGCATCTTCGGCGCCGTCGGCCTGTGCCTTGCGCTGTTCTACGGCTGGGCGACGCTGCAAATCCAAGAAAGTTTCCTGTCGGATGCGGTGGGGCCGAAAACCTTCCCGCTGGTGATCGCGGTGATCCTCGGGCTGGCCTCGCTCGTGATCTTGCTGCGCCCCGATCCCGACCCGGTCTGGCCGAGCCTCTCGCGGCTCGCCGAAATCCTCGCCGCCGTTGTGGTGATGATCCTCTATGCCGAGTTCCTGCCCGTCGTGGGCTTCCTGATCGCGACCGCTTTTGCCAGCGCCTACCTGACATGGCGGCTGGGGACAGGGCCGCTTCAATCCATCGTCGTCGGCGTCGCCAC
The DNA here is from genome assembly GCF_002020305.1 of Thioclava sp. F36-6. Lineage (NCBI taxonomy): Bacteria > Pseudomonadati > Pseudomonadota > Alphaproteobacteria > Rhodobacterales > Paracoccaceae > Thioclava > Thioclava sp. F36-6. Next base: position 1,371,951 of record NZ_MPZX01000001.1, read on the forward strand.
CTCGATCGGTATCTACGTAATTTTCAAGCTGGTTCTGGGCCTCTCGCTCGCCAGCGGCCCCTTCGGCTTCTGAGGTGAAATGATGGACACCTTAATGTCACTCGCAGACGGTTTTCACACCGCTCTGACCTTCGAGAACCTGCTGCTCGCCCTGCTGGGCACGTTCCTCGGGACCATGATGGGCGCGCTGCCCGGCCTCGGGCCGTCCAACGGCGTCGCGATCCTGATCCCGCTGGCCTTCACGCTGGGGCTGGGGGCCACGCCCTCGCTGATCCTGCTGACTTCAGTCTATTACGGGGCGATGTATGGCGGGCGGATCAGTTCGATCCTGCTCAATATTCCGGGCGACGAGCCCGCGATGATGACCTGTCTCGACGGCTATCCGATGGCCAAGAAGGGCCTTGCGGGCGAGGCGCTGTCGCTCTCGGGTATCGCGAGCTTCGTCGGTGCTTTCATCGCCACCTGGGGCCTGATCCTGTTGGCGCCGCAACTGGTGAAATTCGCGCTGCTTTTCGGGCCGGCGGAATATTTCGCCCTCTTCGCACTCGCTTTCGCGACGCTGGGTGGGGTCTCCTCGACCAATCAGGCGAAATCGGCTTTCGCCGCGATGCTGGGCCTCGGCCTGTCGGTGATCGGGGTGGACACGCAGACCGGCGTACCGCGTCTAACCTTCGGCGAGGTGCACCTCTATGACGGTCTCGATTTCCTCGTCGCCATCGTCGGCCTCTTCGCGCTGTCGGAAGTGTTCATCTTCCTTGAGCACCGCCACGGTTCGGCCACTGGCGCGGGCCACAAGGTCTCGGTCGGGCGCATCACGCCGCCGTGGAAGATGGTGAAAGAAACGACGCCGACGATGCTGCGCTCGTCGCTCTTGGGTTTCGTCGCCGGCGTGCTGCCGGGGGCAGGGGCGTCGCTGGGCTCCTTCATCTCCTACTCGATGGAAAAGAAGCTGGTAGACCGCAAGAACACCTTCGGCACGGGCGATCCGCGTGGTGTGGCCGCCCCCGAGGCAGGCAACAACGCGGCAGCCGGTGGCGCGCTGGTGCCGATGCTGGCGCTCGGCGTGCCGGGCTCGGGCACCACGGCGGTGCTGCTGGCGGTGCTTCTGTCGCTCAACATCACGCCCGGCCCGCTTCTGTTCCAGAACAACCCCGACGTGGTCTGGGGCCTGATCGCGGCGCTGTTTATCGCCAACTTCATGCTGCTCGCGATGAACATCCCGATGGTGGGCATCTTCACCCGCGTGCTGATGATCCCGCCGCGCATCCTGATGCCGATCGTCGCGATGGTGTCCTTCGTGGGGATCTACGGGATTTCCGGCTCCAGCTTCGATCTGCTGGTGATGATCGGATTCGGTGTGATGGGCTGGCTGCTGCGCAAGCTCGACGTGCCGCTGGTGCCGATCATTCTCGGGACGCTTCTGGGCAACACGATGGAGAACAACCTGCGCCGGGCCGTCACGATCTCGAACGGCGATTACTGGACGCTGGTCGGCAGCCCGCTGGCGATCGGTCTGTGGACCGTGGCGATCGTGGGCTTCATCCTGCCGCTGTTCCTGAGCCGCTTCGTGAAAGCGCGGATGCATGAGCGCCGCGATGACGAGGGTGCGATCTCGGACTGAGACCGCACCCCCTAGCGCAGGCATCACACCTCCCCCGAGGTGCCTGCGCCGGTTCGAAGGAAGGGGCGGCGGTGGTCAACCCGCCGCCCCTTTCTCACCTCCGAGCCTTATTGCGTGGTCCAACCCCCATCGACCGGGATCGAGGTGCCGGTCACGTTGTGCGCGATTGGCGCACAGAGCCACAGCGCGAGCGCCCCGATCTCGGAGGGGTCCGAGAGGCGCCGGGTGGGCTGTTTCTCCGCCAGAAGATCCGCGATCCCCGCCGCCCGGTCGCCGCCATGCGCCGCCGCGCGCTCCGCGATCTGAGGCCCGAGAATGTCGGTCTCGGTCCAGCCCGGGCAGATGCAGTTGACGGTGACGCCGCCCGCTTCGCGCGTGCCCGCCTGCGCATATTCCAGCGCCGCCACCCGGCTCATGCCGACGAGACCGAATTTCGAGGCGACATAGGGCGCCTTGTTGGCAGAAGCCACGAGCCCATGCACCGAGGCGATGTTCACGACACGGCCATAACCGCTCTCGGCCATGCCCGGCATCGCGCGGCGCATCGTGTGGAACGCGCCCGACAGGTTCACCGCGAGAATGGCGTTCCAGATTTCGGGCGTGGCCTCGGCAAGGCTCGCCGTGCGCTGGATGCCCGCGTTGTTCACGAGGATATCCGCGCCGCCCCAGTCCGCGACCGCATCCATCATCGCGTCGATCTGCGCCGGATCGGCCATGTCGGCGTCGAAGAACTTTACCTCCGGCGCGCCCGCCGCCTCCAGCACCGCTGTCGCCTCGGCGACCTGCGCCGCATCGGCAATCCCATGCAGCGCGATGCGCGCGCCCGCCTCGGCCAGCGCCTTCGCGATCGCAAGGCCAATGCCTTGCACCGAACCCGTTACCAGAGCCGTCTTTCCATCCAGTCGCGACATTAGTCCTCCTCCGTCACTTTCTTGCGCAGCTCGGTCTTGAGGACCTTGCCGTAATTGTTCTTGGGAAGCTGCGCGATCACGCGATACGCCTTGGGGCGCTTGAACCGCGCGATCTGCTCGCAGCAATGCTGATCGAGGGCGGCGGGGTCGATCTCGGACCCCGGCGCAGGCGTGACGAAGGCCACGACGCTCTCACCCCATTCCGGATCGGGCTTACCGACCACCGCAACCTCGTGGACCGAAGGGTGCAGGAGCAGCGCCTCCTCGACCTCGCGGGGATAGATATTCGTGCCGCCCGAGATGATGACGTCCTTGGAGCGGTCCTGCAGCGTGACGAAGCCGTCCGCATCCATCGTGCCCAGATCGCCGGTCCAGAGCCAGCCTTCGCGCAGCGCCTTCGCGCTCGCCTCGGAGTTCTGCCAGTAGCCCGCCATCACGGCGGCTCCGCGCACGAGGATCTCGCCGGTTTCGCCAGCGGGCAGGGGGCGGCCTTCGCTGTCGGCGATGCGCACCGAGACCGGGCTATGTGCTTGACCGACCGAGGCCAGCCGCTCGCGCCAGCGCGGATGGGTTCGGTCCGCCACCAGCTCGCGCGACAGGGCTGTGATCGTCATCGGGCTCTCGCCTTGGCCGTAAATCTGGACGAAGCGTGGGCCCATCACCTCGACCGCGTCGATGATATCGGCGACATACATCGGCCCGCCGCCATAGACGATGGTCTTGATGCCCTCGCCGGTCCGCCCCGTGGTGCGGGCGCGGTCCACCAGACGGCGGATCATCGTGGGGGCGGCGAACATCGACACATGTTGCAGCTTCGGCGCGAGATCGAGGATTTCGTCGGCCTCGAACCCGCCCGAGCGCGGCACCACATGGCGCGCGCCGCGCATCACGTGGACGAAATTGTAAAGCCCCGCGCCATGCGACATCGGTGCGGCGTAGAGGATCGCGTCTTGCGGTTCGACGCTGTCGACATCCGAGAAATAGCCCAGACACATCGCCTGCACATTGGCCGAGGTGATGCACACGCCCTTGGGCCGCCCGGTCGTGCCGGAGGTGTAGAACAGCCAGACCGTCTCGCTTTCCGCGATCTCGACCGGGGCGGGCATCGGGTCATGGCGCAGAAGATCGGCATAGGCCGGGCCTTTCAGGTCCACCGTCTCGACGCCCAGATCGTTTTCCGGGCCGCCGGTGAAGGCCAGCTTCGCCTCGGAAGCCTCGATGATCCATGTGGCCTCGCGCGGGTGCAGCTTGCCGTTGATCGGTACCGCCACCGCGCCCGCGAACCAGATGCCATAGATCGCTTCGAGATATTCGGCGCAATTCTTGGCGAATAGCGCCACGCGGTCGCCCGGAGCGATCCCTTTCGCCACCAGCCCAGCCCCGATCCGGGCGGCGCGGTCGGCGAACTCCGCATAGGTGGCGCGCAACTCCTCGCCCTGCAGCAGCGCGGGGGCGTCGGGGGTGCGGACCGCACTGCGGATCAGCCACTCCGCCGGGTTCATGCCGCGCGCTCCACTTCGAGGATCGAGCAGTAATTCGCGACGCCCGAGCCGCCCATGTTGAAGACGCAGCCCAGTTCCGGGCCGGGCAGCTGCATCTCGCCCGCCTGACCGGTGAGCTGCATCGCGGCCAGCACATGCATCGACACGCCGGTCGCGCCCACGGGATGGCCCTTGGCCTTCAACCCGCCCGAGATATTCACCGGAAGCCGCCCGTCGCGCAGTACCAACCCCTCGTCGATGGCCCGCGCACCGGAGCCTTGCGGCACAAGCCCCATCGCCTCGTAGACGAGCAATTCCGCGATGGTGAAACAGTCATGGACCTCGGCGAAGGAGAGATCATCGACCCCCACGCCCGCCGAAGCATAGGCGCGGCGGAACGCCTCTGCCGGGCCCTCGAAAGCCAGCAGATCGCGGCGCGACATCGGCAGGTAGTCATTGACCTGCTCGGCGGCGCGGAAACCGATGGAATTGGCGAAATCGCCCGCGCGGTCGTCGGCAACCATGACCAGCGCAGCAGCGCCATCGGAGATCAGCGAGCAATCGGTCATCCGCAGGGGCGGGGCGATCATCGGGTTCTTGTCGCTGACCGTGTTACAGAACTTGAACCCCACATCCTTGCGCATCTGCGCGAGCGGATTGGCGAGCGCGTTGTGGTGGTTCTTCGCGGCGATCCGGGCGAGTGCCGCGGAACGGTCGCCATGCGCCTGATAATAGGCCTGCGCGAAACGTGCGAAAATCTGCGGGAAGGAAACGCCCGCTTCCTCCATCTGGTAGGACGCCCCGGCCAGCGCCTCGGTGACGCCTGCGGTGTCCTTCGCGGTCATCTTCTCGGCCCCGATCACCAGCGCGGCCTTCACCCGGCCCGAACGGATCGCATCGCGCGCGGCATAGATCGCAGCCGAGCCCGACGCGCAGGCGTTCTCCACGCGGGTCGCGGGCGTGAAGCGCAGCCTGTCGTCGATCCCCAGCGCCAGCGAGCTTGCGAACCCATCCGGCACCAGCCCGGAATTGAAATGCCCCAGCCAGATGCCGTCGATCTCCGCCGGGTCGATCCCTGCGTGCTCCAGCGCGCCGCCGCCCGCATCGAGAACCAGATCCTCGAGCGTGCGCCCCTCCAGCTTGCCGAATTTCGTATGGCCCCAGCCGACGATCTTCGCGTCCATGCGGGTCTCCTCCCAATGATCCTCCGTTGCGGGGGAGACTAGCGCAGGGGCGGCACGACCTCTATTCGTAGAACTACGCTATCGGGAGAAGTGGATGGAGCAGGATCTGCTGGACAGCGATGAGATGGCGCTGCTGGCGTTCGAGCATGCGCCGGTCGGGCTGGCGGTCACCCGCGACCGGGTGATCGAGCGGTGCAACGCGCGGTTTTGCGAGAGTTTCGGCTATCGCGAAGACGAGCTGCCGCAGCGCTCGCTCGCGGTGCTCTACCCGTCGCAGGAGGAGTTTCTGCGCATCGGGGAGATCGGGTTGCGGCGAATGCGCGAGACCGGGCGCTATGCCGATGAGCGGATCATGCAGCGCCGCGACGGGTCGCTCTTCTGGTGCCGGGTGCGGGGGCAATCGCTGACGCCCGACGATCCCTTCGCGCGTGCTGTTTGGAGCTTTGCCGATCTGTCGGAATTGCGGCCCGTCGTCGATCTGACCGCGCGCGAGCGGCAGGTGGCAGCCCTTCTGGCCGAGGGGCAGACCAACAAGGAGATCGCGCGGGTGCTGGAGCTGTCGCCGCGCACCGCAGAGGCCCATCGCGCGCGGCTGCAGGCGAAACTCGGCGCGCGCAACACCGCCGAACTGGTGGCGCGGCTGACGGGGCTGCCGCTCTAGACGCGTTGCCCCAATGAAAAAGGGGCGCCGATGCGCCCCTTTTTGTCTCGTTTCCAGATCTGGCCCAGATCACGAATGCGGTTCAGGTGTCGCCTCAGGTGTCGACCGTGGCGGCCGCTCGCTGCGCTGCGGGGTGAGCTTGCTCTGGATGATCGCGAGCGCGCTCGACAGCGAGGCGGCTTCCTGAGAACTCGTCGCTTCCTCGGGGAAGACGTATTTGCCGTTCGCGATGCTCTTGGCATCCTCTGCCAGCCGCTCGACCGGGCGCAGCAGCAGCTTGAGGAACACCAGCGTCACGCCCAGCAGGCACAGCGCCGCGGCTGCGACCGTCGCCAGCGTCACCTGCGTCAAAACCGGCAGATCGTTCGAGATGTTGTCGCGGCGCAGAACCGCGAAGACGCGCCAGCCGAAGTTGGGCAGTTTGTTCCAGACGAAATCCGGCGCAAAGGCATAGGTCCCGCCGTCCTTGCCGTCGACAAGGTGGAAGACGCCGGAAGACTTGCTGCGCAGGCTCGCGCTCGAGGTCAGGCTTTTGGGCAGGGGCGTGCTTTCGTGACGGGTGTCGATGACGGGATCGCCGTTGATGTCCTGCACGACCACGTCGATGCCAAGCTCCTTGCTCGCCTCGAACAGGAAGCTACGCACCCATGCGATCCGCACGCGGTAGACCAGGACGCCGATCTTCTGGCCGTTCGCGCCCTTCACGGGGGTCGAGAGGTTCAGGAATTGCTCCATCTTGCCGGTCAACGCATTGGTGGCCGTCTCGGTGATCGAGTCGACCGACGGCACGCGGATACCATCGCGGAACCACCGCTTGGAGCTGACATTCTTGCCGACCTCATAGCCGTTCGAGCCGGAGATGATCGTGCCATCGGGCGCGGCGAAGCCTGCCCAAGCGACCTGGCCCCCGGTGCGGGCGACGGCGTCCATGAACTTGTTGATGTCGTCTTGCGACGCGGTGCCGATGCTTCGCGCAACGGCATGCATACTGTCCCATTCGCGCATCAGGGCCGTGTTGAAGCTGAGCGCGATCGCATCCGAGCCTCTCAGGACAAGTTTGTGTTCAATGGCTGTCTGAAATTCATGGGCCTGATCCGACACGACCTTGGCGACGAAGACGGCCGTCGCTGCCACGACGAGCACCATCGCCAGAGCGGTGCGTAGGAAAATGCCTCCGAGATTGTGATGTCGACGAATGGTCATCTTCGCTTCAATCCTACGTTAATTGTAGAAGGGGTCCGATTTAAATCATGGTTACTGAGTAAATACGGCGAGAAAGTGGTGCGGGCCCATTTCAAGGTAAATTTTTTCGCGGACCGGAAGGATGGCTTGCAAAGCGTAAAGCGATGTCAAACACTCGAAGGAACAAGCTCCCGGGGCACGGGGCTGCGAGGGCTCGATCGACGGGTCTTTCCGCAAAAACCAAATAGCAGATCGAGGGGCCGCAAAGGTCTCGGGCACAGGCTTACAGGACACGTAATATGCAAAAGATTCAAGGAGTAAGCGTCGCGATCGCGACCTGTCTGGCACTGTCACTGGGGGCGGGCTCGCAAGCCCGCGCGGATGGCGCGTTTGTGCAGTTCGACGCGGCGCAGAATACCTCCGACACGGTCTTTTCGATGTCGCGCGGGAAAGTGAGCTTCAGCGCGAATTTCTCTGACTACGATGGCGGATGGTCGACCGGCGCGGCCGTGACGCGGGACTTCGCGCTCGAGGGAATCGGCACGCTGAAGCTCGGCCCCAGCATCGGGCGCACCTTGGCGGACGATAACTGGCGACTCGGCGCGCGCGTGGGGCTGGAGCGGTATACGCCGACCAGCTTCGGGCATGTCTTCATGCTGGGGCAATACAACACGATCGATCAGGACTGGTTTGCGGTGTTTCAGGCCGGGAACCGCTCCGGGCTGGGGCTAGAGCTCTCCGCAGGCGGGAGCGACACCTATTCCGAGCGTACCATCGCGGTGACCCAGAAAATCGACGGCGGGCCGGTCTCGATCCGGGCGGGGTGGCGTGCGTTGGCCAAGGAAGCCTTCGTCGGCATCTCCATCAATACCTATTAATCGCACGCCCCGCGGCTCACTCGTCCGAGGAGAATTTCGGCAAGAAGCGGCGGTAGATGTCGTGCAGAAGCGCGCCGGGGCGAACATGGCTGACGCCCGGCTCGTCCCCTTCGGCATAGAAGCGCACGAACAGTTCTTCGCGCTGCTCCTCGGTCGGCAGAAGTTGGAGGCGCGCGCCGTCGCGGGTCTTCGCGATGACGTAGCATTCGATCGGGTCGGTGATCTGGTCGATCGTAAGCATTCCGCGGGTCTGTTCCGGCAGGGTCAGGCCGCGCAGGCGCACCGTGTCCATCGTGAAAGAGGTCATCCAGACCCAGTATTCCGTGCCGTCGGAGACGAAGGAAATCCGCTCGGGCTTGTCGGCCACATGGATTTCGCGCCGGGGCAGCTCGACGCAGGCACGGCAGGTCGCGGCCAGCAGGAACAGGTTATAGATCGTCCAGAACAGGATCACCCATTTGCCGTCGCCCGCGTCGTAATAGGCGAAGCGGTCCCAGACGATCCCGATCAGAAGGCCGCCCAGCGTCAGGAAAAACAGGATCAGGAACGGCATCATGATCCGCCATTGCACGACGACCTTCGACCGATCCCCGCCTTTCGCCGTCACCGAAAACGGGTGGCCATGGGGCCGCAGCAAACCGGTGAAGGCGGCGCGGGCGATCGGGATCGCGCCGATCAACTGGCTCACGTCGTTCAGGAGCGGTACGACCATGCCGCGGCTGAGCATGTTCAGTATCATCAGGCTCCACAGGTAATAGACCCCGAAATAGCTCAGCACATCCGCGAGGCCCGCATTCACCACCGTGATGTTGAAATACCAGTAGAGCAGCGGGTAGCAGATCGCCGCGATCCGGAAGGGGAAGGTCGTGGTCCAGTAGAAGATCGAGTCGATGACGCTCCACCGGTCGCGCAGGCGTAGATTGCTTTTCGAGAACGGGCCAAGCGAGGAGCGCGCGATCTGCATCAGGCCGAGACACCAGCGGGCGCGCTGGGTGATGTATTCCTTGAGCCCTTCGGGGGCGAGGCCTTCGGTCAGCGGCTCGGCCAGATAGACGGTGCGCCAGCCTGCGTTTTGCAACGCCAGCGTCAGCATGAAATCCTCGGTCACGCTCTCGGTGTTGAAGCCGCCGATCTCGCGCAGCGCGCTCCAACGGCAGACCGAGGAGGTGCCGCAGCAAAAAGCGATCCCCCAGCCGTCGCGCGCGGGCTGCATCTGGTCGAAGAAGAAGCGCTGCTCGTCGGGGTAGGAGCTGTCGAGCCGGAAATTGTGCTGGATCGGGTCGGAGTTGAAGAAGTGTTGCGGCGTTTGCACAAGGCCCACCTCGGGGTTGTGGAACAGCGCCAGCGTGCGGGAAATGAAGCCGCGATGGGGTACGAAATCCGCATCGAGGATCGCCACGAAATCGGGCTGCACCTCTTCCTCGGCCAGCCGGTCCAGCGCGTGGTTGATATTGCCCGCCTTCTGCCCTTCGTTATCGGCCCGGCGCATGTAGCGCACGCCCTTGGTCTCGCAGAAATCGCGCAGCCAGTCGCGGCGGCTGTCGTCGCAGACCATGATCATCTTGTTGCGATGGCGCAGGAATTTCGCGCCCACGATGGTGCGTTCGAGAACGTCGCGATCCTCGTTATAGGTAGCGATCAGGATCGCGACGAGCGGCTCTTTCTCCGTTGGGAGATTGGCGTATTTGTCCGCTTCCTCGCTGCGCAACTTGATCCGCGACAGAACCAGAAAGGCGCTGAGCGAGCCGATCAGGGTGAAGACTTCGAGCGCGTAGAGAGACCAACTCGCCAGAACATCCAGCGTCAGGCCCGGCGGGGCGAGGGTCTCGGTTCCGCGCCACCAGATATAGCGCAGCGCGAGCACCGCGCTGATCCCCAGCAAGACGGCCCGGTGCCAGTTGCGCCGCGAATTGACGAAGCTCGGCAGAATGGCTGTGATACCCACCACGAGGATGAGCTGCATCGCCGCCGAGCCAAGCTCTCCCAGTTGCGGATAGAAGAACATGCCGCCCCGCCCTCAGCGCAGGAAGTCGAGGGGGCGGTGCTCGAAGAACACCCGCCCGGTGCGCCCCACGGGACAGTCGAGATCGGCATCGGATTTCAGGTCCGGAACGAGAAGCGTCACATCGTAGCGCTCGAGATGTTTCTGGCTCGGCGCGATGGCAAGGGTCTGGTAGACGCGCGCCGCGCCGCTGCCGGCGAGCCGCGCGATCGTCGCGTCGTAGATCTTGTCGCGCGAGGCCAGCTTGAAGGTCGCGGAATCGCCCACCTTGAGGTTGTTGTAGACGCCTTCGCTCACCGAGGCGGTCACCAGCGAGACGTCGCAATCGACGAGCGACATGATCGGATCGCCGCGCTGCACCGTCACGCCATCCGCCTGCAGGGTTTCCCAGTAGATCCCGTTCGCGGGCGATGTCACCTGGCTCGAGCTCAGTGTGTTCACCCGCGTCTGTTCCTTCGCCCGGCGCGCGTCGAGCGTCTTGACGCGGGCTTGGGCCTCGGTGAGGTCCGCGTCGAGCGAGGCGATCTCCTCATCGAGAAGCGCACCGCGCTGTTCGGAGCTTGGGGCGTCGTTATAGCCGTCGCCCAGATAGACGCCGGACTTGGCGGCATCGAGCGCGTTTTCGAGCAGCGCCACGTCCTCGCGCGCTTGCGTCACGGGGCCATTCTCCGCCGGGGCGGCAGGGGCGGGCTGCGCCACTTGCGTGGCACTCGTCTCCGTGCTTTGCGCATCGGGCTGCAGCCGGTCGAGCCGCGCGCGGGCAAATTTCAGCTTCGTCTCGATCTCGGCGATGCGATGCGTGCGATAGAGCTTAGTGCGCGCGCTATAGGCGTCGCGTTGCGTGCGTTTGGCGGCGAGGTCGCTTTTGATCCGCGCGACATTCGCCTCGGCATTCGCCAGCTCCATTCGCAAATCTTCGAGCCGCGTCGTGTCCGAGAGGATATCATCGACGGTGGCCAGCCGCTCGCCCTTGTCGACATGGGCACCGAGCGGTCGTTTCGGCATCGAGAGTTTGCCGGCGGTGCTGCTGCGCACCGTGACCACGGGCGCATTGACGACGGCATCGGCGCTCACGCCCGACATCTGCTCTCCGACGATCACCCAAAGCGCGCCCGCGACTAAAACGATACCGATGACAGGGCGAAAAGTTTTCAATTCGGGGCTCCTCGAGATGACACGTTACAGCGGGGCGGGGCCAATAGGTTTAACAACCTATAAACGTAACGTAATTGCAAGATGCAACCCAAGGTCTATTGAGAATATTTGGTTTGTGATGCGACGCGGCACGCTAGATCAGCCGCGGCGTGAGGAGGGCGCCTCGCATGAAATGCGCGTCGATAATGCGACGGAAAATCACTCGTTCGTGATATGCTTCCCGGTCTCAGGAGGAGGATTCACCATGACCGATCCAGCCCATGCGCGTCGCTTGACGGCGGCCGATTTCGACCAGGAACTTCTCGATCTTTACGATTACTATGTCCATGGCAAGATCTCGAAACGGGAATTTCTCGATCGGGCGGGGAAATGGGCGGTGGGCGGCGTGACCGCTCTGGCGATCCTCGGGGCGCTTGCGCCCGATTATGCGCTGGCCCAGCAGGTGGCCGAGGACGATCCCGACATTCTGGGCGAGGACATCACCTATGACAGCCCAAACGGCACCGGCGAGATTACCGCCTATCTCGTGCGCCCGACGCAGATCGATCCGGACAATCCGCCTGCAGCGATCCTCGTCGTGCATGAGAATCGCGGCCTGAACCCCTATATTCGCGACGTGGTGCGCCGCCTCGCCAAGGCGGGCTTCGTGGCGATGGGCCCCGATGGGCTGTCCTCGCTCGGCGGATATCCGGGCAATGATGACGAGGGACGCACGATGCAGCGCAGCCTCGATCAGGGCGCGTTGCTCAACGATTTCTTCGCCGGGTTCGAGTATCTCCAGACGCTCGACGGCACGAATGGCAAGGTCGGCGCGACCGGATTCTGCTATGGCGGGGGCGTGGTGAACAAGCTTGCCGTGGCGTATCCCGAGATGGGCGCGGGCGTGCCGTTCTACGGGGCCGCCCCCGACTCTGCGCAGGTCGCGATGATCGAAGCGCCGCTGATGATCCAGCTCGCAGCGCTCGACCAGCGGATCAACGCGATGTGGCCGGAGTTCCAGAAGGCGCTCGAGGAGAACGATAAGCGCTACGAGGCCTATATCTATCCGGGCGTGAACCACGGTTTTCACAACGACACGACGCCGCGCTACGACGAGGCCGCTGCCAAGCTGGCCGAGGAACGCATGATCGCGTGGTTCCGGACCTATCTCGCTGGGTGATCTGGCGCGCTCGCGACCTGCCGGGGGTGCGCTCCGATTTGGCGCGTGCTACGCCTCTCGCAAGATCCGCGTCATCGCGCGGAGCCGCAAACGGGAGAGAGGCGCGCGCATGAGAAACGGTGGTCAGGTTCTGGTCGAAAGCCTCGTGGGGCTTGGTGCGCGCAAGGCATTCGGGGTGCCGGGCGAGAGCTATCTCGCGGTGCTCGACGCGCTGTATGACACGCAAGGCACGCTGGATTTCGTGCTGTGTCGTCAGGAAGGCGGGGCGAGCTTCATGGCTGCCGCTTACGGCAAGCTGACCGGGGAGCCCGGCATCTGCATGGTCACGCGCGGCCCCGGGGCCACCAATGCCGCGATCGGGGTGCATACCGCGATGCAGGACTCCGCGCCGATGATCCTGTTCGTGGGGCAGGTCGGCACCGATATGAAGGGCCGCGAGGCGTTTCAGGAGCTCGATTACAAGGCGGTCTTCGGCACCATGGCGAAATGGGCCGTCGAGATCGACCGGGTTGAGCGCATCCCCGAAATTCTCTCCCGCGCCTGGACGATGGCTGTCAGCGGGCGGCCCGGCCCGGTCGTGGTCGCGCTGCCCGAGGATATGCTGACGTCGATGACCGAGGCCGCGCCGCTTGGCGCGCCCGTCCGGATCACCGAGCCTCAGCCCGATCCGGCGGTGATGGGCGAGTTGCGCGAGATGCTGGCCGGGGCCAAGCGTCCGCTGATCCTCTATGGCGGGTGCAACTGGCGCGGGGACGGCACTGCGCACATTAAGTCCTTCGCGGAAGTCTCTGATATCCCGGTGCTTTCGGTATTTCGCTATCAGGACCAGTTCGACAATAACTCGCCCGTCTTCTGCGGCGATGCGGGTGTCGGAATGGCGCCGCATGTGAAGCGTCTGATGCGCGAGGCCGACGTGATCCTCGCGATCAATGCGCGGTTTGGCGAGAACACGACCGAGGGCTACACGCTGCTCGATGTGCCGCAGCCCGCGCAGCGGCTGATCCATGTCCACGGCTCGGATCTGGAGATCGGCAAGATCTACCGTCCCGAACTGGGCATCCATGCCGGGCCGAACGCCTTTGCCGCAGCTCTTGGCGCGCTGGAGCCGGTCAAAGGTGACTGGGCCGACTGGCGGGCCGAGGGCCGCGCGGCCTATGAGGCCGGCTTCGATCTGCCCGATCTGCCCTCGCCGGTCGATATGGGCAAGGTCTGCGCCTATCTGCGCGACGAGTTGCCCGAAGACATGATCCTGACCAACGGGGCGGGCAATTTCGCGGTCTGGCCGGGGCGGTTCTTCCGCTTCGGGCCTAACGCCACGCTGCTTGCGCCGCAATCGGGCGCGATGGGCTACGGGGTGCCGGCGGCCATCGCTGCCAAGGTGGCGCAGCCCGAGAGAACGGTGGTCTGTTTCGCGGGCGATGGCGATTTCCAGATGACCTCGCAGGAGCTTGCCACCGCCGCGCAGGCGGGCGCGCAGCCGATCATCCTGATCCTCAATAACGGGATTTACGGCACGATCCGTGCCCATCAGGAGCGCAATTATCCGACCCGCGTGTCGGGCACTTCGATGGCGGTGAACCCGGATTTCGCGGCGCTCGCGAAGGCCTATGGCTTCCACGGCGAGCGGGTTGAGCGGACGGAGGATTTCGCCGCCGCGTTCGAACGGGCGCGGGCGTCCGAGACCGGCGCGGTGCTGGACCTCGTGATCTCGCCCGAGGCGCTGACCCCGCGCCAGTCGCTCTCGGCGATGCGGGCTGCGGCGCTGGAGGCGGGCAAGGGGCGCTGAGCGCCCGTCGCCTCAGAACGTCTCGACCCAGGGGCGCAGCGTGATCTCGTTCGTCCAGGTGCTGCGATCCTGCTCGATCAGCTGGCGATAGGTCTTCGCTATCGCCGCAGGGCATAGCATCGAGCCGGGCTTGTCGGGCGCCTCGCTGCGGCCCGGATTGAGGATCATGCCGTCGATGTTCACCCAGGTGACGTGGATGCCTTGCGGGTGCAATTCGCGTGCCATGCTCTCGGCCAGTCCGCGCTGTGCGAATTTGCCCATCGCGAAGGGTGCGGAGCGTGCGAACCCTTTCACCCCGGCGGAGGCCCCGGTGAAGAGGATCGTGCCGCGAGTGCCCTCGGCGGGCTCGGCTTCGAGCATCCGTCGCGCGGCGTGTTTGCCGGTCAGAAACGCCCCAATCGCGGTGATCTCGACGGCGGCGCGAACCTCGGTGGCATCGAGTTCCGCCACCGGGCCGCGCACGCGTCCCGAGGGGTTGTAGACGACGACGCGCGGCGGCGCGGGCAGGGCGTCGAACAGATCGGCGATCGCGGCCTCGTCGGTTGCGTCCAGCTGCACCATACGCGCGCCGGTTTCCTTGGCCAGCGCCTGCATCTTCTCGGCGCTGCGGGCCGCGAGAGTCAGGTCATAATCGGGCGCAAGCTCCCGCGCCACTGCGGCTGAAAGCCCGTCGCCCACTCCGATAATTACCGCCTGTGCCTTGCTCATGGTCTGTCCTCCTCCAGTTCGCGTTCCCGCGCCCGGCGCGGATGCCTTACGACATAGCCCGGCGCGACACTGGTCCAAATCGGGGCCGCCCGCATCGCGGACAGCTTACCCGAAGAGGATCAGATGCGAGCGCCAGATCACGATCAGGCAGACGATCCCGTACACGGCGAACCCGGCCATCGACCAGATCAGCAGCCGCCGCATCAAGCTCGGCAGCGGCCCCGCCAGGGAGGCGCGCTTTTGAAACGGGCTGAGCGCGCCCGCCCCAAGCCCGGCTGCGGTGGCAAGAAACAGCGGCACATACAGCGCGTAGCCGACATAGCCGTATTCGGGCTTGAGGATGCAGAACGGGCAATGATGGTTGGGGTTTTCATAAATATAGAGCGAGATCGTGGCGACAATCGCGGTCAGCCCCATCCCGAACACCAGCGCCGAGGCCAGCGCGTAAAGCCCGTAGCCGCGCTTGCGGATCAACGCGGCGATCCCCGCAGCCAAGGCGATCAGCGCGGTGAGGCCAAGCAGCCAGAGCGCCTGCGCCTCGCCGACGCCCGCCATCTGGTTCGCGAGATTGGGATTGTTCGGCGTGAACAGTTTCGAGCAGCACGAGGTGATCACATCGGTCTGCATGTCGAGGAAATAGCTCAGCTCGACCGCGCCATCGGCAAGGATCAGCGGCGTGATCGCGAGGAGGGCCGCGTATTTCACGCGGGTCAGCGGGTAGTCCCGGCCCAGCCTGTCGGCCCGGTCGAGGATCAGCCAGATCACGGCGGCGAAGAACACCCCGATCTTGAGATAGAGCGCGGGGAAGCCGTAATCGTTCACGTTGAGCGTGCCGACCGCACACATCGCGCCGACGAATAGCGACGACATCCGGTCGGCATTGAAAACAAACAGCAAAAGCGCGGCGAGCTCGGCCAGCATGACAGCGGCGAAGAGGGTCGAGACGAGCTCGGTCATGCGCTCCATGCGCAGCTGGCGTGCGCCCATGTCCGTCAGGTCCCAGCGGCGCAGCACGGTGACGGCGAAGCCACCCGCCCAGAGGGCCGTCAGCGCGGCCAGACCCGCCACCAGCAACAGCGCCATGATCGGCGTTTGAAAGATCATGGCTGCGGCTCCTGCTGGGCAGGCGCGTCCTCGATCCGCCCGTCACGCATCGAAACCACCCGGTCGACGCAGTCCGCGCCCCAGACACGTGGGTCGTGGCTCGACATGATGACGGTGCGCCCGCGCGCTTTCTCCTCGGCGACGATCTGCAGGAAGGTCTCGGAGAGCGCGCTGTCGAGATTGGCCGTGGGCTCATCCGCGATCAGGATCGGCGGATCGTTGATGAGCGCCCGCGCAATCGCTGCGCGCTGCGCCTCGCCGCCCGAGAGCAACTCGATCCGGGTCTGGGCGCGCGGCCCCAGACCCAGCGCCTCGATCCGGTCCATCGCCCGCGCGCGGAGCTCTCCGAAGTGCTGGCCCAGCGGCGCGGCGGGCAGCATCACGTTTTCCAGCACGGTCAGGCCGCGCACGAGGTTGAACCGCTGGAAGATGAAGCCGAACCGCTCGCGCCGCAGTTCGGTCTGGAAGTGCTCGGGCAGGCCCGAGACGACCTCGCCATCGAGGCTGACGCGGCCCGTGGAAGGCCGCGCCATACAGGCGACGACCGACAGCAGCGAGGATTTCCCCGAGCCCGACGGCCCCTTGAGCACGGTGACGGCCCGGCCCTCGATGCTCAGGTCGATCCCGTCCAGCGCGGTCACCGCATTGGGGCGGCCCGCATTATAGGTCTTGGTCACGGATTGCAGAGTGATCATGGGGGCCTCCTCAGCGCATTACGGCATCGGGATCGGCCGAGGCCGTGCGCCAGATCGGCACCACGGTCGCGGCGATATAGGGCAGGGTGGTCAGCAGCGCGAGCGTCAGCAATTGCAGCCCGTCCACATGCGGGCTCAGCGGGAAATCGGGATAGATCACCGCCCAGCCCTTCAGGATCGGCGCGAAGAGCGGGGCGCCGAAGAAGAATACATGGGCGAAGCCCGCGACGGTGCCGATCAGGAAAGCCGCGAGCGAGATCAGCCCGCCTTCCCACATCTTCATCGCGATCACGTCGCGCGTATTCCAGCCCACCGCCTTGAGGATGCCGATCTCGCGCGCTTCCTCGGCCGAGAGCCCGCTGGCTTTTTCGGCGGCGAAAATGACGAAGGCGAGGATGCCCGCGAAGGCCAGCGCCGTCAGCAGCCCCTCGCGCCAGTCGAAGAGCTTCTGATAGGTGCGCGCGATATCGGCGCGGGTGACGAAGCGCATCTGCGGCAGCGCGTTCGAGCCTTTCTGGACGATGGTAGCGACCTCGTTGGGGTTGCGCACGCGGGCCACGACATCGGTGTAGCGGCCTTTGGGTATGTCGAAGAAGTCGCGGAAATCAGCCTCGTTCATCAGCATCAGGTCCGAGGTCATCAGCGCGGAGTCGCGGCTGAAGGTCTTGGCGACGTCGAATTTCTTCAGATCGCCCTCATAGCGCGACAGGAAAACCGGCGCGCCCGCCCATTCGAGGCCGCGTGCGCGGGGGATGCCCTCGCCAATCGCGATCTGACCGGGGTCGGTCATCATCCCGGGGTCGTTGGGCACCATGACGGTGTAATTCGCGCCATTGATCCGGTCGTAATAATAGCCCCAGAGCCGGGGATGGGCCTCGGTCACACCGCGGATCGCCGCGATCTCGTCCGCGACCGAGCCGTCGATCAGGTCCTGACGGCCCAGCGTGATCTTCTGCACGGTGATCTCGGGCGCGCCTTCGAGCACGGTCGTGGTCTCGAACCGCAGGCTTGCGGCGAAGAACATCGCCGAGGCGAGCACGAAGACCACCACGGAATAGACCGCGATCAGGGCGATATTCTTGCCTTTGCGGCGGGCGAGAGCGGCGAGGGTGAAATCGGCCAGCGCGCGCTGGCGGCGCAGGAATGGGGTCATTTCGCGGCCTCGGGTTGGAACAGGAGCCAGCCCTTGCCGGGCGTGGCGGGGGGCGGCACGAAGGTGCCGGAGGGGAAGTGGTCGAAGCTGCCCGGGTGGTCCTGAAACGGCGTGTTCAGATCGGCGAGGCTGGGGTTCCGGGTATAGCGCGCCTCGGTAAACAGTGCCGGATCGGTCAGCCCCAGCCGCGCGACCAGTGTGCGCTCTTCGAGCAGACGCCCATCACGATGGGGGCGCGCGAAGACGGGGTAATATAGCTCCACCGCCAGCAGCAGCGTCAGGCAACCGAGCGCCGCAAAAACATAGCTCGAGCGTCGCATCAGAACGGGCCGCCCTGATCGAGCGCGTCGATCAGCTCCGGTGTGACCTCGTCATGGCGCAACAGCTTCTGGCCCTTGTGGTCGCGCATGAAATCCTGCGCATCGACCGCGTTCATCAGCGGCACCAGCTCGTGCCCCATCGGGCCCAGAACGTCCGAACCCACGACATAAAGCGCCTCGCGCGCGTCGATCAGCTTGAGCCCGTAATACTCGGTCACGCCCATGCCGGTGATCTGGTCGGCTTTGCGGCCAAGGGCGTATTTCTCCATGTCGAACATGTATTTGAAGTAGTCCTTGGCACCGTCGAAATGATCGGCATAGCCATCCGCGTAGAGCACCGTGGTGACCCATTCGGGGTATTTGTAGACGAACATGCCGCAGACCGGGCAGGTGTCGCCGGGGCCGGGCGGGGGCAGGTCGAGTGTGGGCGCATCGGCACGCGCAGCACTCAGCCCCGGGCCGAGCGAGAGGGCAGCGGCGAGGCCCGCCGCGCGTTGGAGCATCTGGCGCCGCGTCGGGCGCGACGGGGGGCGTGCGGGCGTGCCCCCGTGATGGCAGGGATGGTTGCACATCGTCTTGCAACTCCTTGAAACGTATTCGGAAAGGACGGGGCCGCGCGGGCCCCGCCTTGAGGCGATCACTGACCGGCGCGGGCGCGGCGCTCGGCGCGGCGTTTGCGGATGTTGATCGTGTCGCGCGCCATATCGGCATAGGCCATGACCAGCGCCTCGTCGAAGCTCGCCAGCTTGCCCCCGTCCTTGGCCGCCGCGTCCGCCTTGGCCGGATCGGCATAGGCGTATTTCGACGTGCCCGTCATCGTGCCGGGCTTTTTCGTGTCGATCACGTAGGTCATGTCATCGACCACCGCGAGCGGCTTGACCTTGGCGGTGGCCCCCGCATCGCCCGCGTAGATCGTCTTCGGACCCGCATCCATGTTCAGCGCGAGGCTGATCGCCGCGCAATGCAGCGAGCAGGTGCCGTCGACCGTGTCGTTGTCATAGACGATCAGGTGGCGCGTCTGGCTGAACATCTGCCGCATCATGCCGCAATAGGGGCAGCGGGGGTATTTCTCGAACTCGTTCTCGAGCGGTGCGGTGTCGGTCTTGAGAAAGCGGGTCAGCCCGTTCTGGTCGGTCCAGTCCATCGGCGACATCGGCATGCCGTCCATCGGTTTCATATCCTCGGCAGCGGCGCCGGAGGCCACCAGCGCGAGGCCGGTTGAAGAGGTCAGAAGAAAGTCGCGTCGTTTCATCGGGATCATCCTGTCATATCGCAACGCACCGCCATCGAGAGACGGGCGCAGTCGCGAGCCATGTGTCTGGTTTGTAAAAAGGCACGTCCGGATCGACGTGCAGGGACGAACTCAGACGACAGGAGGGGCGCGGGCATGCCGGAAACGGGGCGCGGTCTGCACCGGGAGTGAGAGCCGCTCAAGGGACGCGTGGAGCGGGGCGATCTCGCGGTCGAGACGGGCCGGGGTGACGATGGTGTCGGGGGCCTCAAACGCGCAGACCGAGGCCGAGCCGCAGACTGCGCATTGGCTGTGGACCTGACCCGTGGGCGCGGTATGGCCGGGCAGGGGCGCGGCCCCATCCGGCGCGGCGACCGTTTCGCCCTGCGGGGTCATGTAGACGATTCCCTCGCCGGTACAGATCTGCAGCAGCCCCATCTGCGCGCCGGGCGCGGCCCGGCCGGTGGCGGCGATGGCGGCCGCGCCCAGATGATCGGTCAGTAGGACGACCTGCAGCAGGATCGCGACGAGCGCGGTCAGCAGCGCCGATTGCGCGCGGCGCAATCCAGCGAAGCGCGGCGCGTGCAGGCGCGGGCCGCGGTCGATCTTGCCGTCAAAGGCTCTGGAGGCGCGTTGGGGTCGGGTCATCACTCAAGCTCGTATCACACGAGGGTGAGCCGAGAATTGATCCGCGTCAAACGCTTGAGGGGTGACTCAGCGTCGCAGTGTCGCACGCCCAGAGCAGAGGCGGCCAGGCCATGGTCCGGCCTCACCCCTGAGCCTTCAGGCCACGCGCCGCCAAGGCTGTGCGGGGAAGTGCACGGCCTCGCCGGTCTCGATCGAGCGCTGCACCGCGCCTTTCGGGTTCCGCTGCGATATCTCGATACAGCAACTCGGAAACCTGATGATAGATCGGCAGGCCGGTGCGCAATCAAGCAGGTTGTTTACCTAAGCTAAGTCGAAGAGAAATCGCGAGGGAGAGACGCATGACTGCAGTGCGGATGAGAACGGCTATGTCGCGCCGAACCTTTGAACCGGGGTGGGGCGCGCGGGCTGTCCGCGCGGCGCTGGTGGGCTCACCCGATCAGGTGCTCTCGAAGCTCGAGGACTACCGCTAGATGGGCATTCGCACCTTCATCTTGTAGGACTATCCGCATATCGACACGGTCTCGCTGCCCGAAATCTATGGGGCTGCCCTCAACACCGCTCGCAGAAGGGAAACGCCGCTAATGGAAAAGATCGACCTTACCTCGGATGTCGCGCTCAGCCGGATCGTCTATGGCATGTGGCGGCTCGCCGACGATGCCGACACCTCGTCCGCCCATGTGCGCGCCAAGATCGACGCCTGTCTGGCGCAGGGGATCACCACGTTCGATCATGCCGATATCTATGGCGGCTACACGGCGGAGGGGGTCTTCGGCGCGGCGATGCGCGAAGACCCGTCGCTGCGCGATCAGATGGAGATCGTCACGAAATGCGACATCATCGTCTCGGCGGGCCGTCATGCGCATCGCAAGGTGAAGCATTACGACACCTCGCGCGCGCATATCGAAGCCTCGGTCGAGGCTTCGCTGCGGGAATTGGCCACCGACCGGATCGACCTGCTGCTGATCCACCGCCCCGATCCGCTGATGGACCATCACGAGACAGGGGCGGTGCTCGATGATCTGGTCGCCTCGGGCAAGGTGCGCGCGGTCGGCGTGTCAAACTTCCGCCCGTGGGATTGGGAGCTGCTGCAATCGGGGATGAAGACGCCGCTGGTGACGAACCAGATCGAAATCAGCCTTGGCTGTCTGCAGCCCTTCACCAACGGCGATCTGGCCTTCCACCAGCGGCAGGCGCAGCCCGTAATGGCGTGGTCGCCTCTGGGCGGCGGCGCGCTGATGACGGGCGAGGGTCGGGTGCAGAGCGTTCTCGATGAGATCGCGCAGACGCAGGGTGTCGATCGCGCGGCTGTCGCGACCGCTTTCCTGCTCGCCCATCCGGCGCGGATCATCCCGGTGATGGGGACGAACAATCTCGAGCGGATCGCGAAGCTTTCCGATGCGCTCAAGGTTCAGATCGACAGGGAGACGTGGTTCCGCCTCTACGAGGCCGGGCTCGGTCAGCCGGTCCCGTGACGGACGCCACCCACGAATTCGCCCCGCGCCACCCGGCGCGGGGTCTTCTTTTTCGGGAGGGTTAAGTGGCCCCTCAGGCCGACAGCCAACCCTCGAGCTTTCCGCTATCCGGCAGGCCGCCCGTGTGGACGAGCTTCCCGTCGACCGAGACACCGGGGGTCGACATCACGCCCGCCATGGCGATGGCGCGGGGATCGGTCACCTTCTCGACCGACACCTCGATGCCGAGCTTGGCGGCCGCTTCCTTGACCATCTCCTCGGTCTTTTCGCAGCGCTTGCAGCCGGGGCCGTAAACCTTGACGTCCTTCATGTCTTTTCTCCTTAGAACAATGCGTTGAACAGGAAGCCGACGGCGAGGATGCCGCTGGCGACGACCCCGATGAACACCGCGATCAGGCGCAGTTTCAGGACCTGACGCAGGATGATCATCTCGGGCATCGACAGCGCGATCACCGACATCATGAAAGCCAGAACCGTGCCGAGCGCCGCGCCCTTACCCAGAAGCGCCTCGACGATCGGGATGACGCCGGCGGCGTTGGTGTACATCGGCACGCCCATCAGTACCGCGGTCGGCACCGACCACCACGTGCCCGAGCCCATGATGCGCACCATCAGATCTTGCGGCACATAGCCGTGGATCAGCGCGCCCATGGCGATCCCGACGATGATCCAGATCCAGACCTTGGCGAAGATCTCGCGTACGGCCTCGAGGCCCAGACGATAGCGGTCGGTCATGCTCAGATCGTCGCTCTCGACTGCGCCCGGCGTGGTCGCGCCGGAATGGATGTCGCGCACCCAGTCCTGCAGCCAGCCCTCGACATGGAGTCTGCCGATCACCCAGCCCGCGACGATCGCGATGGCGAGGCCGAAGGCGAGATAGACCAGCGCCACGGACCAGCCGACGAGGCCGACTAGCAGGATCAGCGCCACTTCGTTGACCATCGGGGCTGCGATCAGGAAGGAGAAGGTGACGCCCAGCGGGATGCCCGCGGAGACGAAGCCGATGAAAAGCGGCACCGCCGAGCAGGAGCAGAACGGGGTCAACACGCCCAAGCCCGCCGCCATCACGTTGCCGACGCCCTCGCGCTTGCCCGAGAGAAGGGCGCGGGTCTTTTCCGGGCTGAAGAAGCTGCGCACGACCCCCATCGCGAAGACGATCAGGGTGAGCAGCATCATCACTTTCGGCACGTCGTAGAAGAAGAAGGCCAGCGCCTCGCCGGTATGGGTGTCGCGGGCGACCGGCAGCAGCGAGACGATCCATTCGGAGAGGGCCGGGAGCTGGTGGTAAACCACCCACCACGCGACGAGGCCTGCCGCGACGACCACGCTCCACGCCCAGCCGGGCATCCCGCCATGCGAGGTTTCATGCTGTGTCACACTCATGCCGCGGTCCTTTCCGTCTTGGCGCTGGCTTTCATGACCGCGCTCAGGATCTGCTGGATTTCCGGGGAGAGGTCGGGGTTCACCCGATACCGAACCCATTGCGCATCGCGCCGGTCGACCACCAGCCCGGCGGCTTTCAGCACGCCCATATGGCGCGACATGCGCGACTGGGTGGCATTGAGACGCGCCATCAATTCGCAGGCGCAATGCTCGCCCCCGTCATGCAAAAGCTGCATCGCCCCCAGCCGGGTGGGTTCGGCAAGCGCGGAAAGAACAGTCACGATCATCGGTGCCTCCATTTCTACATTCGCATATGCGCATTCGCGCAAATGGAGTCAACGCGCCCGAGGTGGAGCATTCGGTCGCACCCATCCACCGGGGTACGGGAAACTATCGATGAGAGTGATCGCATCACGGGCCTCCGACCTTCACAGGGTCGGAGCCAGATTAGCGCTGAGGGGGCGCATCGCTTCAATGCGCTCGATCAAGTCGGGCGCGATTTTTCTCGATCTCTAGCGAAAGGTCACTGTGTTCGGCCTCAGGATTGGCCCTTCGCGATGTTGCGCTCCATGAGCCGCTGGAACAGCCGGGGCGAGGCGCGGTTGATCCACCACGCGAGCCGCGCGACGCGGCCCACCGGGATCATCGGGCGGCCTCGCTTGAGCCCGGCGAGGGTCACCTGTGCGGCAGCCTCGGGCGTCATGTAATCCACCCCGTCGGCGGCCGCTCCGGGGCGCGCGATGCCGTCGGATTGCCGCTCGGCCCGGTCGAGATTGGTCGCCACGAAAGACGGCGCCGCGATCTGCACGCGCACGCCGTGAGGGGCCTCCTCCGAGCGCAGCGATTTGAAGAAACCTTCGAGCGCGTGTTTCGACGCCGCATAGGCCGTGCGGTGGTAGAGCGGCGAGAACCCCGCGACTGAGGAAATCGCCAGATGCGTGCCGTGGCTTTCCCGCAGGGGGGCGAGGAAATGCCGCGCCATCGCGGTCGCCGCGAAATAGTTGATCTCGAAGACCTTGCGATGCGCGGCCTCGGTCAGCTCGGAGTACGGCCCGATCTGGGTGACGCCTGCGTTGTAGATCACAAGGTCGATGCGGGGACGACGCGTCAGGATTTCTTTGCAGGCGCTGGCAAGCTGCGCCGGATCGGTCAGATCGCAGGCGATGGCATCCTCGTTCGGCTTGGCCGTCAGACTTGAGATATCCCGGTCGAGCAGCACGACCTGCCAGCCTTCGGCGCGCAGCCCCGCCGAGAGCGCCTGCCCAAGCCCCCCGGCGCCGCCCGAGATTACCGCAACCCGCGCGCTCATAGCCCGGCCTCGCGGGCCCAGAGATCGAAGACCTCGGCGCTGGTCAGCTCGGGCGTGTAGCCGAAGACCTCCTTCAGCGCGTCATTGGCCAGCACGGGGCGGTATTGCAGGAAGCGCACCTGCTCTGGCCCGTAGCGGCTCAGCCCCAGCGGATGGGCGAGGGCGAGCGCGGCCTTGATGCCAAGCGCGGGCAGGCGGCGCACCGGTTTGCGCAGACGTCGCGCCAGATCGGTGACGCCCAAAGCGCCGTCGCCCGCCACGTTGAAGATGCCCGGCGGGCCATCGGTCGCGGCGCGGATCAGGATGCGCGCGAGATCGCGGGTCCAGATGAAGACGAAGGGGCTCTCGCAGCCTCTCAGCGCGAGCAGGCGCGGCTTGCGGAAAAGCGCGGTGATCTGGTTGTCGGTGCCCTTGCCCAGAACCGTACCCACCCGCAGCACGACCTGCTCGAGGGCAGGGTGGGTGTCGCGCGCCTCGGCCAGCATCTCCTCGACCTGCCGCTTGTGATCGGCATAGGCGAACTCGGGATTGCCGCGCACAGGGTCGCTCTCGCGCAGCGGCACGGGATTGTCGGCGTGATAGCCATAGGCCGCGCCCGAGGAGGTGACGACGAGCCGCCGAACCCCGACCGAATGCGCCGCCTCCAGCACCTTGCGGGTGCCCTCCACATCGACCTTATAGGCCAGCTCGCGCCCCATGCCGGGGCCGGGGGTCACGATGGAGGCGAGATGCACGATCACCTCGGGCCGCTCGCGCGCGATGACCTTGGCGGGGGCGTCGGTGGTCACATCCATCGCCACGAAGCGCACGGCTTCGGGCAGGGTGTCGGGACATGCCAGATCGGTCGCGATAACCTCGTGGCCGCTCTCAGACAGTTCGGCGGTGAGTACGCGGCCGATCATGCCGCCCGCTCCGGTAATCAGGATCCGGGTCATCGCGCGGCCTCCTTTCGTCTCATGATGGTCGAGATCGCGAAGCCCGCGATGATGTGCCAGATGCCCCAGAAGGCCGCGACGATTGCCATGCCGCCCAGGCCTCCGAAGAAGGCGAAGATCAGCACGAGGCCGAGGCCCGAATTCTGGATGCCCGTCTCGATGGTGATCGCGCGCCGGTCGAAGGGCGACAGCCGCGCCAGCGTCGCGGTGCCATAGCCGCCCGCGAAGGCCAGCGCGTTGTGCAGCACCACCATCCCCGCGATCAGCCCGACGAATTGCACGAAATACTGCCAATTGGCGCTGAGCGAGAGCGCCACGAAGGCCACGAAAATCGCCATCGAGATCCATTTCAGCGGATCGCGAAGGCGCGTGGTCAGATCGTAGCGGTAATGGTTCAGCGCAATCCCGGCGATCAGCGGCAAGAGCAGCATGACGCCCACGGTGATCGCCACGCTCACCGGGTCGATATGGGTCTCGTGCAGCAGCGCGCGTGTCGGTGCGTAAAGGCTGCCCCAGAACGCGATATTGAGCGGCGTCAGCACGATCGCCGCCACCGTGGCGAAGGCGGTCAGCGAGACCGAGAGCGCGGTGTTCCCGCCCGCCCGATGGGTGAAGAAGTTCGAGACATTCCCGCCCGGGCAGGCCGCGACGAGGATCAGCCCCAGCGCGATCGAGGGGCTGGGCTGCAACGCCAGCACCAGCCCGAAGGTCAGCGCGGGCAGCACCAGAAATTGCGACGTGAACCCCACGATCAGCGCCCAGGGCCTCCGCACCAGCGGGCGGAAGTCGCGCGGGGATAGGTCGATCGCGACCGAGAACATGACGATGCCGAGGATCGCGTTGAGCAGATGCAGGGCGCCGGGGCTGAAATTGAGCCGAACCGCGTCGAGCCCCGTCATGCCGTGGCCTTCCCGCCGAGCGCCTTGATCCAGCCGGTGACCGCCTTGCGATAGGTCGCCTTGTCCACGTAATAGGCCATCCGCGCGAGCTTGAGATAGGCCATGCCGCCGGTCGCTCGCTCGAACCCTTCGGCCTTCTTCGCCTGCAGGCGCTTCGCGGCCTCGGCGCCGTCGCGCAGCCCGCGAATGTAGCGCGCCACCATCTCGGCCTGCTCGTGGCGGCCCTGCCAGCCAAGCCCGCTCGCCTCCAGCATTCCCAGCACGAAGAGATCGTCGCGCTTCGGGTGCATCGCGTTCAGGTACAGATGCGGCGCATCGCCCTGCCAGTTCAGCAGCTCGGGCGCGATGAATGGGTAATGCAGCTTGTAGCCGGTGGCCGCGAGGATCATGTCATACGCGGCCTGCGTGCCATCCTTGAAATGCACCGTTTTGCCGTCGAGCCGTTCGATATCCGGGCGCACTTTCAGATCGCCGTGGCCTGCGTGGAACAGCACCAGCGAGTTCACGATCGGATGGCTCTCGTAGAGCTTGTAATCGGGCTTGGGAAACCCGTATTTCTGCGGATCGCCGACGAACCATTTCAGCAGCGCGCCGTCGATCTTGCGCTTGAGCCACATCGGCAGCTTGATCGCGCCGCCCAGCGTGTCGGCGGGTTTGCCGAAGACGTATTTCGGCACGAAGTAATAGCCGCGCCGCATCGAGAGATCGCAGCTTTTGCCGTGATGGATCGCGTCCACCGCGATGTCGCAGCCGGAATTGCCCGCGCCCACGACGAGCACGCGTTTGCTGGTGAATTGCGAGGGGTCGCGATAGGCCGAGGAATGGATCAGCTCGCCGTCGAACTGGCCGGGGAACTCCGGCATGTTCGGCTCGGAAAGCGTGCCATTGGCGATCAGAACGCCTGCATAAATCTCGGAATGCTCGCCTTCGGCATCGCGCCAGCTGACCCGCCAGCCTTCGCCATCGCCGCCCAGCGGCTCGAGCTTCGTCACCTCGGCGCCGAAACGGTAATGGCGGCGAATGTCGAAATGATCGGCGAAATCGCGGAAATACTGCGCCATCTCGCGGTGGCTGGGATATTCCGCCACCTCCTCGCGCATCGGAAAATCGGTGAATTCCGTCATCCGTTTCGAGGAAATCAGATGCGCGCTTTCATACATCGTCGAATGCGCGCCCTCGATATCCCAGAGCCCGCCCACATCGCTGTGCAGCTCGAAGCCCTGATAGTCCACTCCCTGTTCGCCCAGCACCTTGGCCGCGGCCAGACCCATCGGGCCCGCGCCGATCAGGGCGAACGTGCCCCTCGTATTTGTCATGTTGCGTCTCCTCCCAGACATTCTTAAATTGAACCATTGTTCAAAATAAGCAAGCCCCGATCTGATGACGAAAAAGACGACCGAGAAACAACGACTTAGAGCGCCCTCGAAGCGCTCTCTCGCGAGTCGTTCACGGATTCTCGATGCGGCGGAAACGGTGTTTGCGCGGGACGGATTCGAAGGCGCGAAGGTGCGCGACATCGCCGCGCTGGCCGAGGTGCCGCTGGGTCTGGTGAACCATCACGGGGGCTCGAAAGAAGCGCTGTTTCGCGAAGTGGTAGAGCGGCGCGCCGAGGAGCTGGCGCGTCTGCGTCTGGAGGCTTTGGCGCAGGCGAAGGGGCAGGGGGCGCTCGATCTGACCGCGATCCTCGGCTGTTTCTTCCGGCCCTATCTGGCGAAGGCGGCGGGCAGCGATCCGCAATGGCTGGCCTATGCGCGGCTTGTGGCGATGGTCTCGGCCGATCCGGCTTGGGCGGATATTTCGACCGATCTGTTCGACCCGACCGCGCAGCGTTTCATGGATGAGATCTGCGCGCTGCATCCCAAGGTCAGCCGGGCGGTCGTCGCCGAAGGGTTCGTCTATTCGGTCGCAGCCCTTCTGGCCTTCCTGACCTCGGAATGGCGGATCGCGGCGCTGGCCTCGCAGTCCGATGCGCAGGGGTCCGTCGAGGGGCTGGTCGCCTTCTGCGCGGCAGGCTGTGCGGCGCGCATCGCGCAGGCCGCGACGTGACCGGATGTTGAGCACGACGACCCTGCTGGTCATTACGGCGGTGTTCTTCTCAGCCTTCCTGCGCGGCATCGCGGGGTTCGGTTTCGCGCTGGCCGCAGTGCCGATCGTCTCGCTGATGGTGCCGCCGATCGAGGCGGTGACGCTGGCGGTGCTGCTGCAGGTCGTGGTCGGGTGCCGCGATCTTTTCACCCTGCACGGGCATGTGCACAAACCCTCGCTCGCGCGGCTGTCGCTGGGCGCGATTGTGGGTACGCCGGTGGGGATATTCGCGCTCACCGCCGTCAGCGCCGACGCCGCGCGGGTGATGATCGCGCTCGCCGTGCTGGCGGGGCTGGCGCTGCTATTGCGCTACAAGCCTGCGCGCCCGCATCCCCATGGTGGGCTCGCGCTGTTGGCGGGCGTGGCCTCGGGAGCGTTTTCCGGACTGGCCGCGATGCCGGGGCCGCCTGCGGTGGCCTATTATCTGGGCGCGGGCACCACGGCGGTGCAGACGCGGGCCTCTTTGCTTCTGTTCTTCTTCGTGGCCTCGCTGCTGGCCACGCCGGGACTGATCTGGGCGGGCGCGGTGAATGGCGATGCGCTCTGGCTGACGCTGGTCTCGGTGCCCGCGCTGGCTCTGGGGACATGGGCGGGCACGGCTGCCTTCGCGCGGCTCGACAACACGCAGTATCGCTCTCTCGCCATCGTTGTCATGGCGATTTCGGCGGTGCTGGCGGGCTGGCGGGGGCTGTCGGTCTATCTCTAGGGCCGGGAGCGAGCGCCCCTCTTAGCTACCACGGGCGAGGATGAACCACTCGCCGATATTCTCGCGATTGATGAAGCCCACGAAATTGCCGGTCTTGCCGATCACCGCCACGGCCGGAATACGCCCTTTCGCGAACGCGTCGAGCACATCGTCCATCCCCGTCTTCAGCGACACGACGGGCACATTGTCGAACATGATCTCGGAAACGGGGCGCTGGCGGAATTCGGGGTCGGGCCGGGCCAGCACGCTCTCGCGGGTGACGAAGCCGACGAATTGCCCGTCCGGTGTGAGCACGGGGAACTCCGATTGCGAGCTGTGCAGGATCGCCTGAGCGGCTGTGTCGAGCGTATCGTCGGGCGTGAGCGACACGAAGGAGGTGATGACCGCGTCACGCGCGGCCGAACGATGGGCCAGACCACGCATCGCCGCATCCGAGCTTTCCGCCCCGGCCGCGAAGAAGATGAACGCCGCGATCAGCACGAGGATCGGGTTGCCGCTCGTCAGCCCCCAATAGGCGAAGAGCACGGCGATGACCTGCCCGGTGCGCGCCGCGACCTGCGTGGCTTTCACCCGGTCCATGAACAGTGCAAGCACGGCGCGAAACACCCGCCCGCCATCCATCGGGAAAGCCGGGATCAGGTTGAATGCCACGAGAAGCGCGTTGACCAGCGCGAGCCGGCCCCAGAAACTCTGGCCCGGATTGTCGAGCGATTGCAGATCGCTCAGCCAGCCGCTGCCGCCAAGAAAGATCGTCAGGATCAGGAAGATCACCACATTGACCGCAGGGCCCGCCACCGCGATCAGGATTTCCTGCTTGGGGTTTTCCGGAATCCGCTCCAGCCGCGCCAGTCCGCCGATCGGCAGAAGGGTGATGTCGGGGGTGCGCACGCCGAACCGGGCCGCCATCGTCGCATGGCCGAATTCGTGCAGCACGACACAGGCGAAGACCGACAGGATGAAGAGCATGTTCACCAGTGCGGCCTGCGGTCCGTCCGCCGCCCAGGCCGAGGCGGTGATCCAGATGATCAGCAGAACGAAGGTGACATGCACCCTGAGAACCGTGCCGCCGATCTTGCCGATTGAATAGGACCAGCTCATGTCATCCCTCTCTTTCCGCCGTGCGGTTGCCCCGCAACCGGGGCGCGGCACACGGATGTCCGCCGACCTCAATCTGACCCTTCGTTCCGGTCACCACAAGCAAGCAATCCCAATAAGTGACGGAGTTTGAAAAAGCTTCTGCCCGCGCAGATCAGAACTCGGTCACGCGCCGCGTCGTCTCCGGGTCGAGGAAACCCGCGACCGTGGCATCGGTCTCGAGCTGCAGCGCCCGGTGCAGGTCCGGCACCGCGGCGTGATTTAGAACGCGTTTCATCGCGCGGACCGACAGGACGGGGAGGTCGGCGAGGCGCTCGGCGGTCTGGACGGCCACCGCCATCAGCGCGGCATCGTCAACCACCTTCCACGCCACGCCGATCTCGCCCATGTCCTTCGCCGAATACCGGTCGCCGAAGATCAGCATCTCGCGCGCCTTGTTCAGCCCGACCAGCGCGGGCAGGAGCGAGGTGACGGCCCCGGTGACGAAAAGGTTCAGCGAGACCTCGGGGAAGAAGCCCTTGGCGCTTTCGGCCCAGATCGGGAAGTCGCAATTGATCGCCCATTCCAAGCCGCCGCCGACGGCCCAGCCGTTGATCGCGCCGACCACCGGCTTCGCGCCGAGCGTAATCGCATGGGTCGCGCGCTGGATCGCGTGCACGATCTCGCGCGCCTCTTCCTCGGTCTCGGGATGGGTATGGGCCTTGCGGTCGTCGCCCGCACAAAACGCTTTGCCCGCGCCGGTGAAGATGATCACCTTGGTGGCCGGGTCGGCATTGGCGTCCTCGAATGCGCGCGCGGCATCGACGACCAGCTGACGGTTCATCGCGTTGAGGCGTTCGGGGCGGTTGAGGGTAATGGTGCGCACGCCCTTGGCGCCCAGCTGGCTCAGGACGGTGTCGTAGCTGAAATGGCTCATTGGAAACTCCGGATGACGCGTTTGGTCTTGCCCTCGGTGCGCGGGAAGCTGTGGGCGGGGAGCAGGGTGACGCTCGCCGTTGCACCCAGTTTCGACTTGATCCGCTGTTCCACCTTGCGCGCAAGATCGGGCGTGGCGTGCTCGCCTTCCGCCAGTTCGGCGCTGACGGGCAGGGTGTCATAGGGCGGCGGCGTGTCGAGCGTGATGCGGTAGTCGCCCGACAGCTCGGGGATCTCGTTGAGCACGGCGGCGACCATCGAGGGGAACATGTTCAGGCCCCGCACGACCACCATGTCATCGGAGCGCCCGACGACCGAGAAACGAAACCCGGTGCAGCCGCAGGCGCAGGGCTCGGTCTCGCCGATGGTGATGATGTCGCCCGTGCGGAACCGCACCAGCGGCTGGCAGTCGCGCACAAGATGGGTCAGAACCAATTCGCCGCTCGCCCCGGCCTTCAGCGGGATCGGCGCGTCGGTATCGGGGTCGATCAGTTCGGGATGCAGCACGTCGGCGGCCATGAAATGCAGCTTCGTGTCATGCGGGCATTCCGCCGCGAAATTCGAGAAGACATCCGAGACGCCGTAATTCGCGTTGCGCGGCTCCATCCCCCAGGTCTCGCGCAGGCGGGCGCGGAAGGCGGGGTCGTCAAGGCCGGGCTCGCCGCCGAACAGACCCAGCTTGAGGCCCAGATCGCGCGGCGTCAGTCCGGGGTGTTTCTCGGCGATGACCCGTTCGAGCACGGACGGATAGGAGGGCGTGCAGGAAATCGCGGTGATGCCGACCTCGCGGATCGTCTGGATCAGCAGCTCGGTCGAGCCGACGCCGAAGGGCACGACCAGCGCGCCCGTCGCCTCCAGCGTCATGTGATCGGTAAGCCCGCCCATCCACATCTGGTAATTCAGGCAATGCACCACCGTATGCTCCGCCGTCAGCCCCGCAGAGCGGTGACAGCGCCCGCCGACCTCCTGCGTCACCAACGCGTCGCGGGCCGAGAGGGCGAGGTTCATCGCCTGACCGGTGGTGCCAGACGTCCGATGCAGGCGGTTGGCGGTGCTGCGCGTGGCGGCGAGGTAGTCGCCGAAAGGCGGATGCTCGGCCTGCGAAATCCGCAGTTGCGATTTGTCGGAGAGCGGCAATTCGGGCAGGTCGCGCAGGTCCTCGGGCGGTCTGCGCCCCTGCCAGAGCCCCTGGTAGAAGGCAGAATGCGCGGCGACATGGGCGCGCTGAGCCTGCCAGCGGCGTTCGATCTCGGGCTGCAGCTCCGCGCGGGAGAGTGTCTCGGCGCCGGGAATTGTGCTCATGCCGTCATCCCCCGGTCCCAGAGCAGCGAAAGCGTCTCCAGCACCGCATCGCGATCCTGCGATATCTCGATCACGGCGGGGTCCTTCGCAAGCAGAAGGTTGGAGAGGTATTGATCGACCATGCCCCCCAGCGCATAGGCGCGGCGCAGCAATTCGTCGCGTGGGGGCGCCGTCTTGCCCTCATGCCGCTGCCTGCGTTCCACGGAGGCGACCACCGCCTCGATCCACTCCCGGTTCAGCGTCTGAAACGCCGCCTGCGCCTCGGGGAAGCCGTCGGTCGGGTGGATCAAGCTGCGCATCAACCCGCTATTTCGCTCGAACAGACGGAGATAGGCGCGGGTCGCCGCGCGCGGCGCATCATGGCCTTCGCGCTCGCTCGCCGCGCGCATCGCCAGTTGGAGGAAGGCCACGAAGTCGCGCAACAGGCTGTCGAGCAGGGCGTTACGATCCTTGAAGTAAAGGTAAAACGTGCCGTTCGAGACGCCGGCTTCCTTGCAGATTTCCGCCACGGTCAGGCCCTGCGGCCCGCCGTCCTGAAGCACCTTGCAGGCGGCGATCTGAAGCTGGGCGCGGGTGCGCTCTCCCTTCGGGCGTCCGGCGCTGGTCGTGGCAAGATGCTCCGGGAAAGAGAACACGGCGGCGTCCTGTGACGCATTTGCGAGAGAGGGCTTCACGTTTCCGCTCCAAATATGAAACTGACGTCAGTTTTATATTTAGGGAGCGAGACTCCGTCAACGCTGACGTGACCCTGCGTCACGTCAGGGCAATGCGCTCAGGTCGTGGAAGGTGCCAGATAGACCTCGCCCGGGGCGAAGGGGAGGAAGCGCTCCGCCGCGATCCCCGAGGCTGCGAGGCTACGACCCAGCAGGGCGGGCGGTTCCTCGCGCGGCTCGTCGGTCAGCTGGAACGTCCCCCAATGACAGCCAAGCGCCTGCGTGGGGCCGATATCGGTGAAGATGCGCACGGCCTCCTCGGGCGCGACATGCTGGGGCTGCATGAACCAGCGCGGTTCATAGGCGCCGATCGGGATCACCGCGATGTCCGGCGCGCCGTGCCGGGCGCGGATATCGCGAAAAAGCGCCCCGTCGCCATAACCGGTATCGCCCGCGAACCAGATCCGGCTCTGCGGCGTGTCGATCCAGAACCCGCTCCAGAGCGCCATGCGTCGGTCGCCGAGACCGCGCGCCGACCAGTGGTTCGCAGGCGTCAGCGTAACCGAGATGCCGGGGGCCAGCGCGATCCGGTCGTGCCAATCCCCGGTTTCGATCTGCGCGTCGCGCACCGCTTTTCGCACCGTCGCATCCGTGCCCAGCGGCATAATCATCTTCGGGCGGTGGCGCTTATGCAGCTTCCGTAGAGTGACGGTGTCGAGATGGTCGTAATGGTTATGGCTGATCAGAACCGCGTCGATCGGCGGGAGAGTGTCGAAGGCGACACCGGGCGCGGTGACGCGCCGGGGCCCGGCAAAGCGCAGCGGGCTCGCGCGCTCCGACCAGACCGGATCGGTCAGCAGGTTTAGCCCCGCGACCTGAATGAGCACCGAGGCATGCCCGACCATGGTCAGCCGCGCCGTGTCGCTGCGCTCGGGCGGGACGTTCGGCTCGACAGGGACATGCTTGGGCCAGCGCGCCCGCTGCCCCTCGCGGTGCCATTTGAGAATGTCGCGAAAGGAGCGATCGGTAGAGGGCTGTCCATGCGGGTGAAACCGCTCGCCGTCGAAATGGTCGCTGACCGGGCCGGAATAGTAGCGGTTACGTGCCATCTCGTGCCTGCCTTTGTCTTTAGGGGGGAGCGGATCGGGCCCGGCCTGTCGCGTCCCGGGATATCAGCGCGCCAAGGCCTCGAGATGGGCGGCGGCGCCTTCCGCGAGCGCGGTCGGGTTGTAGCCGCCCTCCAGACAGGAGACGATGCGACCCTCGCAACAACGGCGCGCGACGCCCCGGATCGCGTTGGTCAGCCACCAGTAATCGCCCGCGGTCCAGAGCAGTCCGGAGATATCGTCCTCGCGATGCGCGTCGAACCCGGCGGAGACGATGATCAGCTCCGGCTTGAAGGCCTCGAGCCGCGCCAGCCCGTCCTCCCACGCGACCTTCATCTCGGAGCCGCCGCTCCCACTGGCCAGCGGCAGGTTGAGCACGTTGTCATGCGCCCCGGTCTCCGAGCGCGCCCCGGTGCCCGGCCAGAGCGACTTGGGCTCCTGATGCGACGAGATGAACAGGCTGCGCGGCTCGTCCCAGAGAATATCCTGCGTGCCATTGCCGTGATGCACGTCGAAATCGAGCACCGCGACGCGCGACAGGCCATGCCGTTCGAGCGCATGGAGCGCCGCAAGCCCGGTATTGCCATAGATGCAGAACCCCATCGCCCGCGTCCGCGTCGCATGGTGCCCCGGCGGGCGGGTCGCGACGAAGACGCGCTTGGCCTCGCCCGAAAGAACAAGATCGACCGCCTGCAAGGCACCGCCCGCGCCCAGACGGCTTGCACGGCGCGAGCCCGGCGAGACATGGGTGTCCGAGTCGAGATCGGCATGCTCTTGCCGCGCGAAGACCTCTTCGAGCGCTTCGAGATAGGCCGGATCATGCCCCAGCAGGAGATCCTCGTCGCTGGCCTCGCGCGCCTCGATGACGGGCAGCTCCATCTCGTCGATCAGTCCGCGCACCGTCTCGAGCCGCCACGGACGCTCGCGATGATGAGGCCCGGTGTCGTGACCGAGGCAATCCTCGTGGGTGATCGTGACGAAACTGCTCATGAAGCTCTCCAGAGAAGGGGCGTATCGGGGCTATAGGCGCGAGCCGTGACTCGCCGCACCGTTGCAAGTCCGGTGCTGCCCGTTGCGAAGCTGCGTCAGCCTTGGGGAAATGACAAGCACCCCCGGCGGAGGAAACACGCGTCCACCGTGACTTTGAAGGGACGTCGCCTAGACGCGGCGCATTGCTGTCAGCAGGGCGGCCCGATCAGAAACACGGGCGGCAGTTCGCGCGCGCGGCGCTCTGCCAGCCGTTGTTTCGCGGTGGCCAGCTTGACCTGCGTGACCTCGAGGCGCACCAGCGCCCGGCTGCGCGCGTCATAGAGCCGCCGTATCGGTGAACCCGGATTTCCGATCATTCCCGGACGACGGTCCGCGCTCGGCGGAAACCAGTCGTTCAAGGCCACAAGCGCGTCTCGCCACGCTCTGTCCGCCTCGATGTAACGCTCGAACGCAAGACGCAAAGCGCGGCGGCGCGTCGTGAGTTCCGGTCGCATTCTCTCTCCTCCCCAGAAGATTCGACATCGTTCAATTATAGCAGAAACGCGGCGAGTCGTCAGGTTTTGCTGGGCTCCGCGGCGATCGCCGTCTCGAACACGGTTTCGCGAGCAGGGCAGGAATTCCTTGTCTTGACGCTTTGGGGTTGCATTAAATGAACCATCGTTCATTTAATATGAGCGCCCCCATGGAGGATCGTTGGCCCGACGTGCCGGCGATGGGGTGTCAGAGGAGGAAATCATGCATAGCGAGACGAACCCGCACCCGGAACTCGGTGTGGCCCCGAAACGCGGTCTGGCCCATGTCGCCGGGCCGACCGATACCCCGTTGATCGAGGATACGATCCCGGCCGTGCTGAAGCGCACCGCCGCGCGTTGGCCCGATCGCGAGGCTGCCATCTTCACCTCGGAAGGCATCCGCTGGACCTGGGCCGAGTTCGCGGCACGGGTCGACCGGCTTGCCTCGGGGCTGCTCGCGCTCGGGCTTCGGCATGGCGACCGGCTTGGCATCTGGTCGCCCAACCGCTCGGAATGGCTGCTGACGCAATTCGCGACGGCGCGGATCGGGGTGATCCTCGTGAACATCAACCCGGCCTATCGCCTGCACGAGCTGGAATTCGCGCTGCGCAAGACAGGTTGCCGGGGGCTGGTGCTGGCGGAGACCTTCAAGAGCTCGGATTACCTGTCGATGATCCAGCGCCTGCTGCCGGAGCTTGCGAAGAGTGAGCCCGGCCAGCTGGAAACCATGAAACTGCCCGACCTGCGCGACATCATCACGATTGGCGAGACCCAGCATCCCGGATGCCATCGTTTCTCGGATGTGGAGGCGCTGGGCAAGGCGCAGGACCGTAGCGCGCTCGATCCGATCACCGCTCGGCTGGACCCGAACGAGCCGATCAACATCCAGTTCACCTCCGGCACGACCGGGTCGCCGAAAGGCGCGACGCTGACCCATCGCAACATCGTCAACAACGCGCATTTCGTGACCCACGCGATGCTGGCGACCGAAGCGGACCGCGTCTGCATCCCGGTGCCGTTCTACCACTGTTTCGGCATGGTGATGGGCACGCTGGGCTGCGTCACCAAGGGCGCCACCATCGTCGTGCCGAGCGAAGGCTTCGATCCCCAGAGCGTGCTGGAATGCGTCGCCGCCGAGCGCTGCACCGCGCTTTACGGCGTGCCGACCATGTTCGTCGCGATCCTGGAGCATCCCGATTTCGCGAACCACGATCTGTCCTCGCTGCGCACCGGCATCATGGCGGGCGCGCCCTGTCCGATCGAGGTGATGAAGCAGGTGCAGTCGAAAATGCACATGTCGGAAGTAACCATCGCCTACGGGATGACCGAGACCGCGCCGGTCTCCTTCCAGTCGGCCACCGATACGCCTTTGGAAAAACGCGTGTCCTCGGTGGGTCAGGTGCAGCCGCATCTCGAAGTGAAGATCGTGCGCGAGGATGGCTCGCTTGCCAATGTGGGCGAGCAGGGCGAGTTGCTGACGCGCGGCTACTCGGTCATGTGCGGCTATTGGGGCGAGCCCGAGCGCACCGATGAGGCGCTCGATGCCGACGGCTGGATGCATACGGGCGATCTCGCCCGGATCGACAGCGAGGGCTATTGCAACATCACGGGCCGGGTGAAGGACATGATCGTACGCGGCGGCGAGAACGTCTATCCGCGCGAGGTCGAGGAGTTCCTCTACACCCATCCCGATATCAGTCAGGCGCAGGTCTTCGGCATCCCGGATCACAAGTTCGGCGAGATCGTCGCCGCGTGGATCGTGCCGCGCAACGGCGCCGAGCTGACCGAAGACGCTATCCGCGCGTTCTGCCGCGACGAGATCGCGCATTTCAAGGTTCCGGCGGTGATCCGGTTCAAGGACAGCCTGCCGCTGACGGTCTCGGGCAAGCCGCAGAAATTCGTCATGCGCGATGCGATGATCGAGGAGCTGGAACTGGAGGTCGAGGCGACCGCCTGAGACGTCTCAAGCTTTAAGCGTCGCGCGGGGTCTCCGCGCGGCGCTCTCTGCGTCAGCCCGCGTCCTTGGGTTTATGCGTGCCGTTGAACCGCGCGCGCAGCGGCAACAGGCTCAGCGCCGCCGTCGTCGCAAAACCCGCGCCCGCCAGGAACGTCCATTGCGCGCCGCCGATTTCCCAGAGCGCCCCGGCAAGCACGCTTGCAATCAGAAGCCCCACGCCGGTCACGAGGTTGAACATGCCGAAGGCGGTGCCGCGCAGCTCTGCCGGGACCGCTTCGGCTACCAGCGCGGCGAGCAGCCCCTGGGTGAAGCCCATATGCATCCCCCAGAGCAGCACGCCGACCGCAAGCCCGCCGATCCCGCCGACCAGCGCCAGCGTCAGGTCCGCCGCGATCAACAGCCCCAGCCCGACCAGCAGCAGCCCGACGCGCCCGACCCGATCGGACAGCGCGCCCACCGGATAGGCGATCAGCGCATAGACCGCGTTCATCCCCACCAGAACCAGCGGCACGAGCATCACCGGGATGCCGTCGTCATTGGCGCGCAGGATCAGGAAGGCCTCGCTGAACCGGGCGAGGGTGAAGAGCGTCGCGACCACCACGACCCACCAGAACATAGGGCCCAGGAGCTTGAGTTCCGAACGGGCGAGCGGGTTGCGCACGCGGCGTTGCGTGCGGGGATGGGCGGGCTCTTTCACGACGAACAGGATCAGCCCGAGCGACAGGAAGGCGGGGATCACCGCGACCCAGAAGACCGAGCGGAAATCATCCGAGAACAGCCACATCAGCCCGATCGCGGCGAGCGGCCCGAGGAACGCGCCCACCGTGTCGAGCGATTGCCGCAACCCGAAAGCCGCACCGCGCATCTTGCCCGGCGCGAGGTCGGCGATCAGCGCGTCGCGCGGCGCACCCCGGATGCCTTTGCCCACCCGGTCGATGAAGCGCGCAGCCACCAGCCAGTCGAATGTCGGGGCGAGCGGAAAGATCGGTTTCGTCACGGCCGCGAGCCCGTAGCCGAGCGCGGCCAGCTCCTTGCGTCGTCCGATGCGGTCCGACAGCGCGCCCGAGAAGACCTTGGTGATCGCGGCGGTGGCCTCTGCGATCCCTTCGATCACGCCCACCGCCAGCGCCGTCGCGCCGAGCCCGGTCATCAGATAGACCGGCAGCAGCGCGTGGATCATCTCGGAGGAGATATCCATGAAGAGCGATACGAACCCCAGCGCCCAGATGCCCACCGGCAATCCGCGTCCAAACTTGCCCGCTGGCGTGTCCTGTGCCTCTTGCGCGTCGTCCGTCATGTGCCTCCTGCGCGCGCCGTGAGGGGCTTAGTGCCCGCGCGCCTGTGCTCTGCGATCATAAAGCGCGCGTATGAGCAAGGCCATCGCCCCCTCAAGCGGTAGCCAGACGAGACAATAGAGCCAGACCAGCAGCGCGGGCCCCCAGCCGATCGGCGTCACGAAGAGCCCGTAAACCGCAATCAGCGTGCCCAGAAATTGCGTGGCCTCGGTCGTCGCGAACAGCCGCAGCGCCGGGAAGGGCCGCCGCCAGAACCAGCTTTGGTGGCGCGTGACGAACAGCGTCATATGCCCCGAGACGAGGAGCTTGAGGAAGATGATCGTCTGGATCTCGTTGCGCGGCAGGCCGAGATAGGCATCGACGAACCAGAACAGTACGAAGGTCTCGATCACCCCGGTCACGCCCAGCGTCGCGGCCACCGTCAGCACGCGCCGCATGTCCCAGCGCACCGGGCGTGGCGAGACCGAGACATTGTCATAGGCGATCATCATGATCGGGAAATCGTTGAGCACCGCCAGCAGCACGATCATGATCGCGGTGACGGGGTAGAAATCGAAGATCAGGATCGAGAGCGTCATGAACAAGAGCACACGGATCGTCTCGGCCACGCGGAAGGTCGCGTAGCTCGTCATCCGCTCGAAGATCCGGCGCGCTTCCTCGATCGCCGTAGTGATGATCGACAGCCCCTTGTCGGTCAGCACCAGATCGGCGGCGGCGCGCGCGGCATCGGTGGCCCCGCTCACCGCAATCCCGGCATCGGCCTTGCGCAGGGCAGGGGCGTCGTTCACCCCGTCCCCGGTCATCGCGACGATGGAATGCCCGGCCTGCAACACCTCGACGATGCGGAACTTGTGCTCGGGCAGGACGCGCGCGAAGCCGTCGGCGGCGCGGACATTGGCCTCCACCGTCGCCGGGTCGCCATCGAGCAACTGGCCCGCCGGGTAGATTTTCTGCCCGAGATCGAGCTTGCCCGCGATTTGACGCGCAATGGCCTCGTGGTCGCCGGTGATAATCTTGACGTCGATCCCCATGTTGCGGGCCTCAGCGATGGTGCTGGCCGCATCCGGGCGCGGCGGGTCGATGATCGGCAGCAGACCGAGGAATTCCCAATCCTGCCCGGCGCGCTTCTGTGCGGCCCCGAGCGCGCGGTAGCCTTGCTGCGCGAGGGTTTCGACCTCGTCCTCCACCGCCTTGCGCGCGTCATCTGCGAGGGCTGCAAGCTCCACGATCACCTGCGGCGCGCCCTTCGCGACCTGCCAGTGATCGGCCTCGTGCCGGACCTCCGCCTCGCTGCGTTTGCTGACCGGATCGAAGGGGGTGAAGCTGAGCGTCTCGATAGCGTCGAGCGCAATGCCCTCCGCCGCCGCCAGCACCGCCTTGTCGATCGCATCGGGCGCGTCGCGGTCGCAGGCCAGCGCCGACGCGCGCAGCAGATCGTCGACCGCGATGCCCTCTGCCGGGCGCGGGTCCTCGACGGTCAGCTCGTTCAGCGTCAGCGTCCCGGTCTTGTCCGAGCACAGCACATCGACGCCCGCCAGTTCCTCGATCGAGACCAGCCGCGAGACGATCGCCTTCATCCGCGCAAGCCGCTCGGCGCCCACCGCCATCGTCACCGACAGAACCGTGGGCAGCGCGACCGGGATCGCGGCCACCGTCAGGATCAGCGCGAACTGAATCACCTCGAGCGGCGGGTTGTGCCGCTGAAACGAGACGATCACGATCATCGCCACCAGAACCAGCGCCGCCGCAATCAGGAAATTCCCGATCTGCATCACGGCTTTCTGGAAATGCGATTTGCCATTCGTGCTCTGCACGAGCGAGGCCGTGTGGCCGAAATAGGTCTCCATCCCGGTCGCGGTGACCTCGCCCGTCATCTCGCCCAGCTTCACGACCGAGCCGGAATAGGCGCTGTCACCGACGGCCTTGTCGACGGGCAGCGACTCGCCCGTCAGCGCCGCCTCGTCGATGGAGAGATATTTGCCCTCGAAGAGCGTCAGATCAGCCGGGACGATCTGGCCGATCGACAGCCGCACGATATCGCCCGGCACGAGATCGCGCGCGGCGATCTCCTGCCATTGCCCGTCCCGTTTCACGCGGGCGCTCGGGGCCAGCTGCGCCTTGAGCGCCGCGATGGCCGAACTCGCCTTGCTCTCTTCCTTGAAACCCACGGCGGCGTTGAGCAGCAGCATCACGAAGATCACCGCGAAGTCGGACCAGTCGCGCAGCACGAGCGACAACAGCGCCGCCAGTTCGATCAGCCACGGGATCGGCCCCCAGAAATAGCCCGCGATCCGCTGCAGAAGGGTTTTCTCGTCGCTTTGGAGCGCATTGGGACCGTATCGCTCGAGCCTCTGTGCCGCCTCTGCCGCGCTCAGACCTGTCTTGCGGTCCGTTTCCGGCACATCCTGCGTCATCGGTTCAGCGACGGTCTGATCCATTGTTCGTGTCTCCAGCTTTGGCCCCGAGCTTGCCGAGCCACTGACCGATTTCCGGCCAGACATTCGAGAGAGTGTGGCTGCCCATGAAGAGGCCGATATGACCGCCCTCGACGAGGCGGCTCACGATATTCTTGCGCGGCGTGCCGAGCAGCGTCTCGGCCGCGAAGACCTGTTCGCGCGTGGTGATGTCATCCGCCTTGCCCGCAAGCAGGAAGGCCGGGCAGGTGATCGCGCCCAGATCGAGCTTGCGCCCGAGGCCCACGAACTCGCCCTTGGCAAACAGGTTCTGTTTGAACAGCAGGTCAATCGCCTGCAGGTAATAGCGCCCCGGCAGGTCGATCGGGTTCTCGTACCAGCTCTCGAACCGCTCGGTGCGTTTCATGAAATTGCGGTCGTCGATATGCTCGTAGAGATCGACGAACTTGCCGAAATACTGCTGATCGGCATGCATGTTCTTCCAGCCGGTGAGCATGAACCGCCCCGGCATCCGGCCCTCACCGGCCTCGACCATCTCCTGATAGGCCGAAAGGGGCATCTCATGGGCGAGCTTGCGGATCGGGCCGTGCCCGGCATCGGTGTCGATGGGCGAGCCCGCCAGCACGAGGCCTGCGACTTTCTCGGGGAAGCGCGCGGCATACATCGCCGACATCCAGCCGCCCTGACACAGCCCCACCAGCATCACCCGCCCGCCGAGCTCATCGACTGCGACATTGATCTCGGCGAGGTATTTGTCGATGTCGAAATCGCGCATCTCGGGCGTCGCGCTTTTCCAGTCGGTGCAGAGTACTCGCCCCAGCCCTGCATCCAGAAGCGTCTCGATCAGGCTCTGGCCCTTTGCGTAATCCGCGATGGTCGAGGAATGCCCGGCATAGGGCGCATCGACGATCACCGGAATGCCGCCGCCCGTGCCGCCGAAATCGCGTAGCCGCATCGTGTCGAGATCGAGCAGAACGTCGTTCTTGGTGGCCCATTTCGGATCGGGCGGGTGCGTGATCTTCGCCGCCTCGTCGAGATAGGTCAGCCCTTTCTCGACCGCGTCGAGCCCGATCTTCTGCCATTCCATCGCCGCAGCCATCGGCCAGAAGAAGGGAACGCTGTGTTCGTAGGTGTTCTTGGCATCGCTCATGTTCGACACTCGCAAGACGCTTTGGTGCACAGATGCACTCTTTTGAGACCCTAAGGCCGGTTAGAATGCAAGCGCAGCAAAGCCCGAGCGCGCGAACGTGAAGCTGATGTGTGGATCGGTGAGGCGGTTTTGGCGGCGGGTGACGCTTTCTTAATCCGTGCTCAGAAGCGCCGTGACCAGCGCGCTGGACGGGTCGGACAGCTCCTCGATCACGTCGAAATGGTGCCGCCCGTAGGCCGCGACCAGATCTGCCGAGGGCCAGTGCTCGGCCAGCAAGGACGACTGACGCAGGAATTCCGGACGCTCCGCCGCGCCGACCCAGACGGTGACTTTCACGCCGGGGCGCAGTTTCAGAAGGGCGGGGCTCTCGCTCGCGGCAATCTCGGGCGTGATCCCCAGCCGCGCGTTCATCGAATGCATCTGCAGCGGGCGCAGATCATGCACGCCGCTCACCGAGATCACCCGCCGGATGCGCGCTGCGGTTTCGTCGGACAGCGCGCTGCCCTCGGACACCGAGCGCGTCACCAAATGCCCGCCTGCGGAATGGCCGACGAGATGGATTGGCCCCTCCACCAGCCCCGCTGCGTGATCGATGGCCCGCGCGATCTGCTGCGCGATGCCGGGAATGCTGTTCTCGGGGGCGAGCGTGTAGCCGGGCAGGGCGACGGTCCAGCCCTGCGACAGCGCGCCCTCTGCCAGATGGGACCACATGTCCTTGCTGAATTTCAGCCAGTAGCCGCCATGGACGAAGACCACGAGCCCCTTGGACGCGCTTTCGGGGCGGAAGATGTCGATCTTTTCGCGGGGCGCTTCGCCATAGGCAGTTTCGCTCATCCGATTGGAATGGCGCGACCGGAATTCTGCGGCGCGCTCGGCCCAGAGATCGGGATAGCTGCTGCCATTCTCGATATAGCCGCCGTTCTCGAAAGCGTCTTCCCAGTCGATCCCGCTCAGGTCTTCCATGTTCCCTCCCGCTCGTTTTGCGTCCTGTCCGGAGACAGAGCATATAGCGCGGGATATTGCGAGGGCATGGTTGCGCGGGTAGCGTGCGCCGGAGCCGAAACTTTCGTGATCCATCAGCCGATTGCCGGGTTTCGAGACTCGCTTTCGAGCCTTGAGAACAAGAGGAATACGACCATGCCGAACCTGCCGAGAAAGCATCTTTTCGATCTGCCCGAGGGGGTGATCTATCTCGACGGGAACTCGCTCGGGCCGTTGCCGCGCGGCGTGGCGGAGCGGCTGGAGAGCTGCGCGCGCGACGAATGGGGGCAGATGCTCATCCGGGGCTGGAACGAGGCGCATTGGATGGATCAGCCCGCCCGCGTCGGCAATAGGATCGGTCGGCTGATCGGCGCGCCGGAGGGCTCGGTCGTGCTGGGCGATACGCTCTCGATCAAGGTCTATCAAGCGCTGGCCTCGGCCCTCGAGATGCGCCCCGATCGCAAGGTGATCCTGTCG
The DNA here is from genome assembly GCF_002020305.1 of Thioclava sp. F36-6. Taxonomy (NCBI): domain Bacteria; kingdom Pseudomonadati; phylum Pseudomonadota; class Alphaproteobacteria; order Rhodobacterales; family Paracoccaceae; genus Thioclava; species Thioclava sp. F36-6. The sequence goes on from NZ_MPZX01000001.1 coordinate 1,415,466, forward strand.
GACAACGGCAATTTTCCGACCGATCTCTACATGGCGGACGGGCTGATCCGCTCGCTGGCTCGCGGGCACGAGCTGCGCACGCCGGCCCCGGAAGATGTGGCGGACGCGATCACCGAAGAGGTGGCGGTGGTGATGCTGACGCAGGTCGATTACCGCACGGGACGGATGCACGATTTCGAGGCGATCACCCGCAAAGCCCACGCGGTCGGGGCGGTCATGATCTGGGATCTCGCCCATAGCGCGGGCGCGGTGCCGGTCGACATGACGGCGAACGGAGCCGAATTCGCGGTCGGTTGCACCTATAAATATCTCAATGGCGGCCCCGGCGCCCCGGCTTTCATCTATGTCCGCCCCGATATTGCCGAGACAGTGCGCCCCGCGCTTAGCGGCTGGCTCGGCCATGAGGCGCCCTTCGCCTTCGATCTCGACTATCGCCCCGGCCGCGCGGTCGAGCGGATGCGCGTCGGCACGCCGCCGGTCCTGCAGATGACCGCGCTCGAAGAGGCGCTCAAAGTCTGGGACGGGCTGACGATGGAGGAGGTGCGGGCACGCTCCGTAGAGCTGTCGGAACTCTTCATCCGCGAGGTCGAGGCGCGCTGCCCAGACCTCAAGCTGTTCAGCCCGCGCGACGCGGAGGCACGGGGCAGTCAGGTCTCGTTCGGTTTCGCAGAGAGCTACGCAGTGGTTCAGGCCCTGATCGCGCGCGGGGTGATCGGAGATTTCCGCGCGCCCGATGCGATGCGTTTCGGCTTCACGCCGCTTTATCTCGATGAGGCCGACGTGACCCGCGCCGCCGAAATCCTCGGCGATGTGATAGCCGAGCGGGCCTGGGATACCCCTGCGTTCAAGGAACGCGGACGGGTCACCTAGAGGTACGCCTTTGCGCAGCCGTCAGCCCGGCGTCGTGAACTCGGCGACCAATTCGCGGATCAGCTCGCGCAGCCAGACATGGCCCTGATCTCGGCGCAGATGCGGGTGCCAGGCAATCTGGCTGGGGAAGGTGCCGAGGTCTATCGGCACGGGAACATCGCGCAAGCCATAAGGTCCGGCGGTCATCGCGGCCACCCGCGCGGGCACCGTGGCGATGCCGCCCAGACGCGCGACTGCGGGCGCGGCGGTCAGGAAATGCGTGACCACGACGGCCGTATTCCGGTGCAGCCCCGTCGCCTCGGTGCGCTTATGAACCCCGGTGCGCCACTTGCCGGGCGGGGCGACGACCACATGCGGCAACGTCTCATAGAGGTTCCGGTCGAGCGACGCGCCCTCGGGTAACGCCTGTGGCGCGACGATGCAGCGGAACCCGTCCTCGAACAGGTCCGAGACCACGAGATCCTCGGGCGGGGCGTCAAACCGCCCGACCGCCAGATCGAAGGCCCGCCCGGCAAGCGCGCGGGGGTCCAGATCGGGCCCGATCGGCGAGATTTCGAGACGGGCCGACGGGGCCCTGTCGGCAAAGGCCGCCGCAAGTTCCGGCGCGAGAACGATCTCGGCATAGGGTCCCAGCAACAGCCGGAAGCGGCGCGTGGTGCGCGCGGGATCGAAGGGCTCTGCGGCGCGGAAGGCCTGTTCCAGCCGCTCCAGCCCGGCGGCGATGTCGGGCGCGATCTCGAGCGCCTTCTCGGTCGGCTCCACGCCGTAGCGGGCGCGCAGAAACAGCTCGTCACCCAGCGCCGCACGCAGACGTGACAGCGCCGCGCTCACGGTGCTCTGGGATTGGCCGAGCCGTTGGGCGGCGGCGGTGACATTGCGTTCTTCCATGACCGCATGGAACACGCGCAAAAGCGATACGTCGGGTGTCATGTCTCCAGAATATCGATTTCTGACGTTGACTGCATCAATTTCTCGATCAGTGAACGCAACCTATCTCTGTTGGGACGCGTTGACGGCCCGAGACGAACAGGACCGGAAATGCCCTGAAACGCACAACGAAGGAGGCCAAACCCATGGCACGTATTCTTATTCTTTCGACCGCAGCTGATGCCCTTGGCGACACCGGCAAACCGACCGGCGTCTGGTACGAGGAACTGGCGACCCCGTATTACGCCTTTCTCGATGCAGGCCACGAGGTGAAAGTGGCCACCATCGGCGGTCGTTCGATCCCGATCGACCCGAATTCCGACGTGACCGGCGACGACGCGCCGGCTTCGGTCACCCGCTTCCGGGATGACGCCGACGCCAAAGCGGTTCTGGAAAACCCCGCGCGGATCGAGGACGAGGATATCACTTCCTATGATGCGCTCTACATCCCCGGCGGCCACGGTGCGATGTATGATCTCGCCGAGAGCGATATCTCCGCGAAAGCGATCAGCACCGCCTGGGATGGCGGCAAGATCGTCGCCTCGGTCTGCCACGGCCCCGCAGCCTTCGACAAGGTGAAGGACAAGAACGGCGACTCCATCGTGAAAGGCCGCAAGGTTTCGGCCTTCACCGATAGCGAGGAACGCGGCGTGGGTCTTGCCGACGCGGTGCCGTTCCTTCTGGAAACCCGCCTGCGCGAGCTGGGCGCGAAATTCGAGAGCGTCGACGACTGGCAGCCCCATGCGGTGGCCGACGGGCGTCTGGTGACCGGCCAGAACCCGGCGTCGTCCGAGGCGGCTGCGAAAGAAGTGCTGGCCCTGCTGGGCTGATATCGAGAGGCGCCGCCCAGTCCGGGTGGCGCCTTTTTCGTTCCACATCAATTCAGAGAGGCTGGCATGTCGAAAATCATTCTCATCACCGGCGCCTCCACCGGGATCGGCGAGAGCTGCGCGCGCCATGCGGTCGAAGCGGGTCACAAGGTGGCGCTGGCCGCACGGTCCGAGGAGAAACTCGAAGCGCTCGTCAAAGATCTGGGCGCAGACAACGCCCTTGCGCTGCCCACCGACGTCACCGACCCCGACGCTCAGGAACGCATGGTCGCGCGTGCGGTCGAGCATTACGGTCGTCTCGACGTGGTACTGGCCAATGCGGGCGTCGGCGCTTCGGCGCGCGGGACCGAGGCCGGATCGGTCGAGAGCTTCCAGAAGATGATCGAGGTGAACTGCCTCGCCGTGACCTACACCGCGAAATTCACCCTGCCGCATCTGCGCGCCTCCAAGGGGCATATGGTGCTGACCGGCTCGAAGGCGTCGCAGGGCGCGATGTTCGGCTCGGTCTATTCGGCGACCAAATGGTTCATCCGCGGCTATGCCGACAATCTCGGTGAGGAGCTTGGCGAGGCGGGCGGTCGCGTCACCTGCCTGCATCCGGGCATGGTCGACACGCCGTTCTTCGACGAGGCAAAGCCCGACGCGCTGCGCCCCGACGATGTCGCGCGGGCCTTCCTCTTCGCGATCGACCAGCCCGATCACGTTCTGATCCCGCATTTGCCGGTCTACCCCAAACCGAAAACGGATTGATCCGAGCGGGCCGCCTCTGCGGTGATCCGACATTGAAAGGAGCCGGCCCATCGGGGTCGGCTCCTTGCTATTTCGACCCTCTGAGAGCCCGACTCAGATCGGGTAATGCTGTTTCGGGTCCTCGACGGTGATCCAGCGTAGATCGGTAAATTCGGCAATGGCCGCGCGCCCGCCGAACCGCCCGTAGCCCGAGGCCTTGACCCCGCCGAAGGGCATCTGCGGCTCGTCGCCCACCGTCGGGCCGTTGATATGGCAGATCCCGGTCTCGAGCCGGTTCGCCAGGGCCATCGCGCGCGAGACATCGGCGCTAAAGATCGCGCTCGACAGCCCGTATTCGGTGTCATTGGCCACTTTCAGCGCCTCTTCGTCGCCCTTCACGCGGATGATCGATTTCACCGGGCCGAAGCTCTCCTCGGCATAGATGCGCATGCCTTCCGACACCCCGTCGAGCAGCGTCGCCGCAACGATCGTCCCCTCGCGCGAACCGCCGGCGACCAGTTTCGCGCCTTTCCCGGTGGCATCGGCAATCAGGGCGTCCATCTTCTCGGCCGCCGCTTCGGAGACAAGCGCCCCCAGCGCCACCTCGCCACGCGGATCGCCCGCGGGCAGGGCACTGGCGCGTGCGGCGAGCTTTTCGACGAAGGTGTCGGCCACTTTCTCGTCGACGATGATTCGCTCGGTCGACATGCAGATCTGGCCCTGGTTCATGAAGGCGCCGAAAATCGCGGCATTCACCGCCCCGTCGAGATCGGCATCGTCGAGCACGATCAGCGGCGCCTTGCCACCCAGCTCCAGCAGCGAGGGCTTCAGATGCTCGCCCGCAAGCCGCCCGATGATCCGGCCGACGGCGGAGGAGCCGGTGAAATTCACATGCTTGACCGCGGGATGCGCGATCAGCGCCTCGACGACATCGGCCGCGTCCTCTGGGGCGTTGGTCACCACATTGAGCGCGCCCTCGGGCAGTCCGGCTTCAGCGAAACATTCCCCGATCAGGCGATGCGTCGCGGGGCACATCTCGGACGCTTTCAGCACCACGGTATTGCCGCAGGCAAGCGCCATCGCGACCGCGCGCGTGCCGAGGATGACGGGCGCGTTCCACGGCGCGATGCCGAGGCAGACGCCCTTGGCGCGCGCAACGCCCATCGCCATCGTGCCGGGCTTGTCGGAGGGGATGATCTCGCCGCCGATCTGGGTGGTCATCGCCGCAGCCTCGCGGATCATGCCGGCCGCGAGATGGACGTTGAATCCGGCCCAGGGCCCGGTCGCGCCGGTCTCGGTGATCATCGCCTGAATGAAGTCGTCGGCTCTAGCCTCCATTACATCGGCGGCTTTCGACAGGATCTTGCGCCGCCCGTTCGGCCCGGTCGCGGACCAGCCGGGAAAGGCGCGCGCGGCAGAAGCCACGACCGCCTCGACATCGTCACGTCCCGCCGCGGCGGCGCGGGTGGCGACCTCGCCGGTCACCGGATCGATCCGGTCGAAACTTGCGCCCGAGGCGGCAGGGGCGGAGGCCCCGTCCAGCAGCATTCCGATCTCTTTCATGGGTAGTCTCCTCCTCAATTTCCGTCGCATTTGCGGAGTACCGCGCGCGCCCGTCGGGTGTCGCGTCTTCCCTGGCAATCACAGCGATAGTCCGGGCACCAAGGCGCGGATTGCAAGGGGGTGTGACGTCACAAAGCCGCAGCGGCGGGATAGCCTTTAGTCGGAGAGCGTCAGGCCGACGCTCTCCGAACCAGATCGGGCGAAGACCTCGGTCAGACGCGCAGGGCGTCGGCGGGGTGCTCGACCGAGGGGTCGGTCTCCTCGGGCTCGGGATCGGCGGTACGGATGCCGAAATCCTCGAGCACGGCGAGGATAGCCGGGGTCACGAAGAGCGACAGCACCGTCGCCGCGCTCAGACCGAAGGCGAGGCTCGCCACGATCGGGCGCAGGAATTGCGCCTGCGTCGAGGTCTCCAGCAAAAGCGGGCCGAGCCCGACCACCGTCGTCAGCGAGGTCAGGAAGATCGCGCGGAAGCGGTCGCGCACGGCCTCCTTTCCGGCCTCGAGCATCGGGGTGCCGGTCGCACGTCGCTCGCCGATGAACGCGTCGAGCAGGATCGCGTCGTTCACCACCACGCCTGCCAGCGTCGCGAGCCCCACGAGGCTCGGCAGCGAGAGCGGCAGCCCAAGCAGCACATGCCCCCACATCACGCCGATCAGGCTGAGCGGGATCGTCGCGATCACCGCGACGGGGCGGATGAAGCTGCCCATGTAGAAGGCCAGCAGCAGGTAGACCCCGACCGCCCCCGCCGTCATGAAACGCACGAGCGACGCGCCGGTGGTCGCGGTGTCCTGTTCCTCGCCCAGAACCTGCACCTTCACGTCGGGACGCTTCTGCGCCAGTTCGGGCAGGTAATCGGCCCGCATCGCCGCCATCAGCTCGCGCGAATTGGCCCGCGTCGGGTCGATCGTGCCCTGCACCGAGACCGCGCGCTGCCCGTTCACATGGGTGATCGTGGTGTAGCCGCGGGTCTCGCTGACCGTGGCCACCGCCGAGAGCGGCACCAGCGCGCCGTTCTTGCCGGGCACCCGCAGTGCCAGAACATCGCCGATAGCGCGCCGCTCGGAGGGCGCGAGCCGGGCCACGATATCGACCTGACCGCGCGCATCGGCGAAGCTGACGGCGCTGTCGCCACGGAAGGCCGCGCGTAGCTCACCCGCCAGCGCAGCAGGCGTCACGCCCAGCAGGTTCGCCACCGCCGGTTTCATCCGCACCACCAGCTCGGGCTTGCCCGGCTGCAGATCGAAGGTCACATCGCGCACCCCGTCGAAGCCGCGGAAGAAGCGGCGCAGCTCGCGCGCGGTGGTTGCCAGTTCGCCAAGATCCGGGCCGGTGACGAGCAGATCGATCGGCTTGCCTCCCGCACCGCGCTCCTTGTCGGTGATCCGGAAGGCGGCCATGTCGGGCATCTTGCCGACCAGCTGCTTCCAGCGGTCGAGCACCGTGCCGACATCGGTGGTGCGCGTCCCTGCGGGCAGCAGCGAGGCGCTCACAGTGGCCATGTTCGGCCCCGTGGTCGGGCTGTCGGCATTGCTGCCATAGGTGATCGTGTAGCTTCGGACGAGGGGCTGGCCGTCCGGCTGAGCGGGGCTCAGCTCGGCATCCATCTCCTTGAGCGCCTTGACGACCTTGCTCACCCGCGCCTCGGTCAGCGAGAGCGGCGCGCCCGCGGGCAGCAGAAGCCGCGCCTCGACCGTGTCGCTCTCCAGCGTCGGGAAGCTCTGGTATTTCAGGAAGCCCCCGGTGAAGGGCGCGACCGAGAGCGACACGAGCAAGATCGCAAGCCCAAGCGTCAGATAGCGCCAGCGAAGAGCGACCCCGGCAAGCGGGACGATGACACGGTCGCGCAGCCGCTCGAAGACGCCGTTGACCGCGCGTTGCACGGGGCCGGGGCGCATGTCGTGTTTCAGCGAGTGGCGCATATGGGCGGGCAGGATCAGGAAGGCCTCGATCAGGCTGACCGTCAGCGTGATCAGCAGCACGATCGGGATGTATTTCAGCAGCGCGCCGATATTGCCGGTCAGGAAACTGAGCGGCCCGATTACCATCGCCGTGGTCAGGAAAGACGCCAGAACGCCGGGAAAGACCTGCATCGTGCCTTTGACGGCGGCGACACGGGCGGGCTCTCCCGTTTGTCGCCTGCGCACGATGTTTTCCGAGATCACGATCGCATCGTCCATCAACAGACCCGTGGCGACCAGCAGCGCCACCATCGTCATCATGTTGATCGTGTAGCCCAGCATCTGCATCGCGAAGATCGCGCCGAGGAAGCTGATCGGCAGACCCATCGCGACCCAGAAGGACATGCGCAGCCCGAAGAACAGCCACATCGCGACGAGCACGAGGATCAGGCCCTGCAGCCCGTTGACCCCGATGATGCGCAGGCGCTCGACGATGTTGCGCGTGGAATCCGCCGAGATCGCGAGCTGGATATTGCCCGGCGCCTCGGCCTGCGCCTGTGCCATCTCGCGATCGAGTGCGGCGCGCACCCGCAGCGCATCCTGCGAGGCGGTCTTCTGGACCGAGACGATGGCGGCGCGCTTGCCGTCGAAATAGGTGGCCTGCGACGGATCGGCGAAGCCTTCGCGGATCGTCGCGACATCGCCCAGCCGTACCTCGCCGCCCGCCGCACTGCCCGCAATCGGGATCTGCGCAAGCTCGGCGGGCGTGCGCCTCTCGCCGAGGAAGCGGATCGCCACCTCGCCCGAGCGCCCCTCGAGCGAGCCTGCGGGCATGTCGAGGCTGTAGCGCGCCAGCGTCGCACCGACGGAGCCCATGTCGAGCCCAAAGCGCTCCAGCGCGGCGCGGTCGAACTCGATCGCGATCTCGCGGTCGGAGAAGCCGTTCACCGAGACCAGCGAGATCGCGGGATCGGCGCGCAGCTGATCGGCGAAGCTCTGGGCATAGGCGTAGAGCACCGCCGGATCGTCCGGCCCGGTCACCGCCACCGACGAGACCGAGGCGGTGCGCTCGACGATCTGCACCACCGGATCGTCGGCCTTGTCGGGGAAGGAATTGATCCCGTCCACCGCATCCTTGATGTCGTTGTAGAAGCGCGTCATGTCCGCGCCCTCGATCATCTCGGCGGTGATCTGGGCGCTGTTGTCGCGCGCGAGGCATGTCAGTTTCGCAAGGTTCTCGACCCGCGTCAGGACCGGATCGGTCACGGTGCAGATGCCGGTCTCGACCTCCGAAGGCGCGGCGCCGGGATAGGTGATGCGGACCGAGACATCCGAGGGCGGGGTCGCCGGGAAAGTGTCGCGCTGCAGGCTCGGCAGCGCCATCAGCCCGAGCCCCGCAATCGCGATCATCGCGATATTGGCCGCCGTGCGATGACCAGCAAAAAGCGCGATCATTGCGCATCTCCCGCGGGCTTGGCGGCGCTGTCTCCGCTCGGTGCGGCGTCGCCTTCGGGCGCGGCGCCCTTGCCGCCGCCGCCACCTCCGCCGCCGCCACCGCTGCCCGGTTGCGGGCTGGTGGCCGTCTGGCCGAGCGCCTCGGCGGCGATCTCGGCCTTGCGCGCCTCATCCTCGGTCGCCTTTACCGTCATGCCCGGCACGGCGATCGAAGGGTCGGTGACGACCAGCTTGTCGCCCGCCTTGAGGCCCTGCGCGATCACAGCCAGATCGCCCGAGACGAAGCTGGTCTTCACCGCGCGCTTCTCCAGCGTACCATCCTCGGACACCACCATCGCGGTGCCGCCCGCGACCGCCTCGGCGGGCACGACGAGCAGGCTCTGCTTCGGTGCGGCGAGTTCCACCGCCACCACCATGTTGCGCCGCAGGGGCGGGCGCTCGCCCGCCTGTGCCTGACCCAGCGGATCGTCGACGCGCACCACGACGGGCGCGCTTTGCGTGGTCTCGTCGATCGCCTCGCCCATCCGCTCGACCTTGGCCTTCCAGACAATGGGATGCTCGGGCTCGGGCAGGGTGACGCGCGCCTTTAGATCGGTCACTTTGGTGCCGTCGCCCGCGAGCCGGAGCAGGGGCCCCATTCGCCCGATCGGGAATTGCGCCGAGATGTCGACGGCCGCGACGCCTTCGCCACTCAGCAGAACCTGACCGCGATTGACATATTGCCCCAGATCCGCGTCCAGCGAATTGACCCGCAGCTCAAACGGCGCCGAGATCGTCGAGAGCTCAATGGACCGGTCGATCGTCGCCGCCTGCGTATCGAGCACCTCGCGTTCGGCCTCGTTCAGCTTCAGCTGGCTTTCGAGATCGGTCACCTTGGTCTGCGCGGTCAGCTGCTGGCGGCGCGCCGCGTCGAGCTGGGGCTGGGTGATCCGGCCCAGATCGTGCAGCGTCTTCTGGCGGTCGAGCTCGTCCTGGGCCAGCGCAAGGTCGGAGCGCGCCAGCTCGAGGCTCGTGCGCACCGTCTCATCCTTGACCTTGGAGGCCGCGACCTGCGCCTCGAGACTGGCGCGCTGCAGTTTCAGATCGCTGTCGTCGATGGTGAAAAGCGGCGTGTCCTTGGCCACGATATCGCCCGGCGCGAGCGGCTTGGAGATGTCGCGGATTTCCCCCTCGATCCGGGCAACGGCGCGCCATTCGCGCACCGGCGCGACCGTGCCATAGCCGGTGACGCGCGGGATCATCTCGATCGGGGCGAGCGTGATCACCCGCACCAGCGTCGCCGGTCGGTTCGCCTCGCTCGGGCTGGGTAGAGATTTCAGATCGCCCGCAAAAACAATCGCCGCCACACCAAGTGCGCTCGGCACCGCCACCATCGCGAGCCGTGCGAGGCCCGTTCCAATTCCAACCATGACGTCCCTCTTCGCGCATGTCTTTTGACTACTTATGCAAACCTTGGCGCGTCGGGCTAGCGCAAATGTGACGCACCCCCTGAAAGGCCGCGTGGCCGGGCCGGGGCGTCGCATGCGGCTGGTGGGTCGGGGGAGGCTTGGCGGGCGCGGCGCGGGCCCTACCTCAGGCAGGATCACGTCTCGAGACACGCACAGACATCAGTCAGGGAGCCAGACCAGCCATGAAATATTCTCTCATCGTGGCCGCTGCGGTCTTCGGGGGCGCGCTCGCCTCCGCCGCGCAGGCCGATATTACCGTCTCCTCCAAGATCGACACCGAAGGCGGTCTCTTGGGCAATATCATCGCGCTATCGCTGGAAAATGCCGGAATGCCGGTGGAACGGCGGCTGCAGCTGGGCGGCACGCAGGTCGTGCGCAAGGCGATCCTCGCGGGCCAGATCGACATCTATCCCGAATATACCGGCAATGCGGCCTATTTCTTCAACGAGGCCGATAGCGACATCTGGAAGGATGCGACAAAGGCCCATGACCGCGCCGCCGAACTCGACAAGCAGAACGATATCACCTGGCTCGACTCCGCGCCGGCCAACAACACCTGGGCGATTGCCGTGACCGGCGATCTGGCCAAGGAGAACGACCTCACTACCATGTCCGATTTCGGCAAATGGGTGTCGAATGGCGGCGACGTGAAGCTCGCGGCCTCGACCGAGTTCGTCTCGTCCCCCGCCGTGCTGCCCGCGATGCAGAAGGCCTACGGGTTCAAGCTGAGCCCCGATCAGACCGTGGTTCTGTCGGGCGGTGACACGGCGGCGACCATTCAGGCAGCGGCGCGCGGCACCTCGGGCGTGAACGCGGCGATGGCCTATGGCACCGATGGCGGTGTCGGCGCGGCGGGGCTCGTCGTGATGGAAGACGACAAGGGCGTGCAGCCGGTCTACGAGCCCACCCCGATCGTGCGCGACGCGGTGCTGAAGGAATACCCGAAGATCCCCGAGGTGCTGAACCCGATCTTCGACAAGCTCGACATGCAGACGCTGCAAAAGCTCAACGGTCGTATTCAGGTCGGCGGTGAGCCCGCCGAGGCGGTCGCGAAGGACTACCTGACGCAGATCGGAGTGCTGAACTGACTGCGGCGGCGCGCAAACGGGCGGGCACAGGCTCCGCGATGGCGGGGCTGTCGCCGCCCGGCGTGCTGTTCGCGGTGCTGGGTCTGGCCGCGATCTTCGCGCCCTTCATGACCTTGGCGGCGAACCGGATCGTCGCCGGTGAGGGCAAGGCGCTCTGGACCTTAGCCGCGCCGCAGATCACGGGGCCGGGGATCGCGCTGATGCTGCTGGGGCTTGCCTTGGGGCTGCCCGCCGCGCGGCCGTATCTGCGCATCGCGGGGGCTGCGCTTGGCCTTGCGGGGCTGGTCTGGCTACTGGTTCTCGGCGCGTCTTCCCTGCTTGCAGAGGCGGGAGAGTATGCCCGCGTCTCTCCGGCGGCGGGCTTCTGGTTCCTGCTGGTGGTCTTCGCGCTGATGATGGCCGATGCGCTGAGCGCGCTGTCGCCGGGGCCTGCAGCGCGGGCGGGGCTGTTGGTTCTGGTGCTCGCGCTGGTGGCGGCCCTGCTGTGGTCGGGCGCGCTGAGCGATCTGTCCATCGCGCAGGAATTCGCGAGTCGCAAGGATGCGTTCTACAGCGCCAGCCTGCGCCATCTGGGCCTTGCCTTCGGCTCGCTTCTGGCGGCGGCGGTGATCGGCCTGCCGCTCGGCGTGATGTCCCACCGCAACGCCGGGCTGCGCCGCGCTTTGCTGCCGGTGCTGAGCTTCCTTCAAACGATCCCCTCGCTCGCGATGTTCGGGATCATGATCCCGGTGCTGAGCTGGCTGAGCGGCGTCATCCCCGGCGCCCGCGCGATCGGCATCGCCGGGATCGGCTTCGCGCCGGCCTTCCTCGCGCTGACCCTCTATTCGCTGCTGCCGGTGGTCGCCAATGTGCTGGCCGGGCTGCGCACCGCGCCCGCCGCCACGCTCGAGGCCGCGCGGGGGATGGGGATGACATGGCGTCAGCGCCTGACCCGGGTGGAGCTGCCGCTGGGCCTGCCGGTCGTGCTGGCGGGGCTGCGCATCGTGCTGGTGCAGAATATCGGGCTGGCGGTGATCGCCGGGCTGATCGGCGGCGGCGGCTATGGCACATTCGTCTTTCAGGGTCTGAACCAGACGGCGGGTGACCTGATCTTGTTGGGCGCATTGCCCACTGTCGCGCTGGCGCTGATCTCGGCCATCGCGATGGACATCCTCGTCGAACTGACGACCCCTCGAACGGAGCGTGAAGAATGATCGAAATCGACGAGATCACGAAGCTCTATGAGGACACCGCAGCGGTCGACCACGTCTCGATGACGGTTGAGACCGGCACGATCACGGTGATCGTGGGTACGTCCGGCTCGGGCAAGACCACGCTACTGCGGATGATCAACCGGCTGATCGAACCCAGCTCGGGCGAGGTGCGGATCAATGGCGAATCCACCGCCGCGCTGGCCAAGCACGAGCTGCGCCGCCGGATCGGCTATGTCATTCAGGGCGACGGGCTGTTCCCGCATTACACGATCGCGGGCAATATCGGCGCGGTGCCCAAGCTGCTCGGCTGGTCCAAGGACAAGACGCGCGCCCGGGTCGACGAGTTGCTGGACCTGTTCTCGATGGAGCCCGCGCAGTTTCGCGACCGCTACCCGGCGGAGCTGTCGGGCGGCCAGCAACAGCGCGTGGGCGTGGCGCGCGCTCTCGCCTCGCGGCCCGATCTGCTGCTGATGGACGAGCCCTTCGGCGCGCTCGACCCGATCATCCGGGCCCGGGCGCAAGCCGATCTGCGGCATATCCAGCGGCAGCTCGGTTCGACCATCGTGCTCGTGACGCATGACATGGAAGAGGCGATCCATCTGGGCGACCGGGTAGCGGTGATGGATGGCGGCAAGCTGCTGCAACATGGCACGCCCGCCGAGATCATCGCCGCGCCCGCCACCGATTTCGTGGCGCAGATGGTGGGCGGCGTGGACCGCCCGCTGCGGCTGTTGTCGCTGATCCCGGTTTCCGACGTGCTGGAAGAGGGCGCCGCCGAGGGCGAACCTATTACGCCCGAGACCAGCCTGCGCGATGCGCTGTCCCTGTGCCTCTGGCGCGGCTGCGAGGCGCTGCCGGTGGCCGATGGCGATACCCCGCTTGGCCGGGTCACGCTGGCAACGATCCGTGCCCGCGCGGCGGAGTTGGCATGAGCCGTAGCGGCATGATCCGAGCCGCCTGCGTGGGGCTGCTTCTGGCGCTGGTTCTGCGCCCGCATTGGTTCGCGCCGGTCTTTGCGCCCTTCGCCCCGGCGGGCGGCCCGGTGATCTACGAGCGCGCCTCGATCCTGTCGCTCTCGCTGAGCCATCTGGGGCTCGTGGCGCTGGCCTCCGGGCTGGCGACGCTCGTCGCGGTGGGCCTTGCCATCCTCGTGACGCGACCTGCGGGCGCGGCCTTCCTGCCGCTGTCGCGCACGATCACCAATATCGGGCAGACCTTCCCGCCCGTGGCGGTGCTGGCGCTGGCGGTGCCCGCGCTCGGTTTCGGGGCCGGGCCGACGCTGGTGGCGCTGTTCCTCTACGGGTTGCTGCCGATCTTCGAGACGGCCATCGCGGGCCTTTCGACCGTGCCGCCCGCCACGATGGAGGCCGCCCGCGGCATCGGCCTGACCCGCGGGCAACGGCTGATCCGGGTGGAGTTGCCGCTGGCCTTGCCGGTGATCCTGACGGGCATCCGGCTGTCGGTCGTGATCGCCATCGGCACCGCGACCGTCGGCTCCACCGTGGCCGCGCGGACCTTGGGCGAAGTGATCATCGCGGGGCTTCTGACCAGCAACACCGCCTTCGTGTTGCAAGGCGGCGTGATCGTGGGGCTGTTCGCGGTGCTCGTCTACGACGCGCTGAGCCTGTTGGAGACCGCGCTGACGCGGCGATTGGGCAGGCAACCCGCCGGGGCGGAAGCGTAGCGCGATGCCGGTGCAGAGCGCGCCTTTTCGCAAGATCGGGGAGGCGCGCAACCCTATGTCGGATGACAGTGTTTCGCCGCGCCCGCACGCCGTGGAACAGGCTTTCCACCGCGCGACACGGTGCTGGAATTCGTTCCGCTCCCGCCTCGCGAGAGGGAATAAAAGACTAATTTTATCATATGTTTGCCTGCCGCATCGACTTCGCCTTGCCGCATTACTAGGTAAGGCGCCTGTTATTCCGACCCGCCACAGCGCGGCGTCTTCGACCTATCGGAGGTATCTCGCATGAAACCCATTCGCACCCTCATCGCCATCGCAGCCCTTGCCGGGATCGTGGCGCCCGCAGCCCAGGCCGCGAGCCTCGCCGACATCCAGAAAGACGGCGTCTTCCGCGTCGGCACCGAAGGCACCTATCCGCCCTTCACCTACCACGACGAGTCCGGCGAGCTGACCGGCTTCGACGTCGCCATCGCCCGCGCCATCGGCGAGAAGCTGGGCGTGAAGGTGAAGTTCCTCGAAGGCCGCTGGGACGGTCTGATCGCAGGGCTCGACGCCGACCGCTACGACGCGGTGATCAACGAGGTGGGCATCACCGATGCGCGCAAGAAGAAATACGATTTCTCCCAGCCTTATATCGCGTCGAAAGCGGCGCTGATCGTGCGCGAAGGCGAGACCGACATCAGCAGCTTCGACGATCTGAAAGGCAAGACCGCCGCGCAGACCCTGTCGAGCAATTTCGGCAAGATCGCTTCCGATCACGGCGCCGAACTGATCGGAACGAACGGGTTCGACCAGTCGATCGCGCTCGTCTTGCAGAACCGCGCGGACGCGACGGTGAATGACAGCCTGTCCTTCCTCGATTTCAAGAAGCACAAGCCGGATGCCCCGGTGAAACTGGCCGCGACGCAGCCGGATGCGAACTATTCCGGCGTGATCATCGCCAAGGAGCAGCCCGAGCTGCTCGCTGCGATCAACAAGGCGCTCGACGAGATGAAGGCTGACGGCACGTATCAGAAGATCTCGCAGGAATATTTCGGCGAGGACGTCTCGAAGTAAGGCGCATGTAGAGCCGCGCGCGCCTCGGGGTTCGGCCCGGAGGCGCGCGTGAGGCTTGCAGAAAGGATCCGCTATGGCTGACTGGTTGCCCCTGATGTGGTCGTCGCTCGTGCCGCTTTTGCAGGCGACGGTGACCTTCACGATCCCGCTGACGCTTATCACCTTCACGCTGGGCCTTGCGCTCGGGCTGCTCTGCGCGGTGATCCGGCTCTTCGGTCCGCGCCCGCTGGTGTGGATCGTGCGGTTCTATGTCTGGGTGATCCGGGGCACGCCGCTTCTGGTGCAGCTGTTCCTGATCTTCTACGGGCTGCCGAGCCTCGGGATCACGCTCGACGCTTTCGTGGCGGGGCTGATCGGCTTCACGCTGAATGTCGGCGCCTACACGTCCGAGATCCTGCGCGCGGCGCTGTCTTCGGTGTCCAAGGGGCAGTGGGAGGCATCCTATTCCATCGGCATGAACTGGCGGCAGACGATGACCCGCACCATCGTGCCGCAGGCCTCGCGCGTCGCGGTGCCGCCGCTGTCGAACAGCTTCATCTCGCTGGTGAAGGATACGTCGCTCGCCGCCGCGATCACCGTGCCTGAACTGTTTCAAGCGGCGCAGCGGATCGTCGCGACCACCTATGAACCTCTCGTCCTCTATGTCGAGGCGGCGCTGATCTATCTCGCGCTCTGCTCGGTCCTGTCGGCGCTGCAGGGGCGGCTCGAACGGCGCCTCGGCCAATATGGCGGCTTTCTGGAGGAACGCACATGATCGAGCTGTCCAACATCACCAAGCGGTTCGGCGAGAACGAGGTCCTGTCGGGGATTTCGCTGTCTCTGCCAGAGGGCTCCGTGACCGCGTTGATCGGCCCCTCGGGCGGCGGCAAGAGCACGCTCTTGCGCACGATCAACCTGCTGGAGGTGCCCACGAGCGGCACGCTCGCCATCGGCGACGCCTCGGTGACGCTGAGCGAAGGCGGCAAGCTTTCGCGCGCCCAGATCCAGAGCATCCGCCAGCAGACCGGCATGGTGTTCCAGAATTTCCAGCTCTTCCCGCATCGCACCGCGATCGAGAACGTAATGGAAAGCCTTGTGACCGTGCAGAACTGGCCTGCCGCGAAGGCACGCGAGCGGGCGATGTCGCTGCTCGAAAAGGTCGGCATGGCGCATAAGGCCGATGCTTGGCCCGCGACGCTTTCGGGCGGTCAGCAGCAGCGGATCGCGATTGCGCGCGCGCTGGCGCCGTCGCCCAAGGTGCTGCTCTGCGACGAGCCGACCTCGGCGCTCGATCCGGAACTGGCCGCCGAAGTCGTGGACGTTCTGGCGCAGCTTGCCCGCGAGGGCACAACGATGGTGATGGCGACGCACGACCTGCGGCTGGCCTCGCAAATCGCCGAGACCGTGGTGGTGCTGGAAAGCGGCGGTGTGGTCGAGACCGGCCCGGCGCGGCAGGTCTTCGATGCGCCCGAGCGCGAGCGCACCAAGCGGTTCATCGCCACGCTGAAATCGGGCGGCGAGACAGCGCCGTCTGATACCGACCCGCGCCCCGTCTGAGGCGCGGGCGGCGGCGGGTTCAGAACTCCCAGTCCTCGTCCTCGGTCGCGACCGCCTTGCCGATCACGTAGCTCGATCCCGAGCCCGAGAAGAAGTCGTGGTTCTCGTCCGATCCGGGCGAGAGGGCGGAGAGGATCGCGGGGTTCACACGGGTGGCCTCGTCAGGGAACAGCGCCTCGTAGCCGAGGTTCTGCAGCGCCTTGTTGGCGTTGTAGTGCAGGAAGTGCTTCACGTCTTCGGTCAGGCCCAGACCGTCATAGAGTTGCTCGGTGTAGCGGCCCTCGATGTCATAGAGGTCGAACATCAGCGAGAAGGCGAAATCCTTGATCTCGGCGCGCTCGGCCTCGGTCACATGCTCCAGCGCGCGCTGGAACTTGTAGCCGATGTAATAGCCGTGGATCGCCTCGTCGCGGATGATCAGGCGGATCAGGTCGGCGGTGTTGGTCAGGCGTGCGCGGCTCGACCAGTGCATCGGCAGGTAGAAGCCCGAATAGAACAGGAAGCTTTCCAGAAAGACGCTCGCGACCTTGCGTTTGAGCGGGCTCCCGGTCGCGTCATATTCGTCAAGGATCAGCCGCGACTTGGCCTGCAGATGCGGGTTTTCTTGCGACCAGCGGAAGGCCTCGTCGACCTCTGCGGTGTTGCACAAAGTCGAGAAGACAGACGAATAACTGCGCGCGTGCACAGCCTCCATGAAGGCGATGTTGGACAGCACGGCTTCCTCATGGGGCGTGGCCGCATCCGCCATCAGCGCGGGCGCGCCGACCGTGTTCTGGATCGTGTCCAGCAGCGTCAGCCCGGTGAAGACCCGGATCGTCAGAGTCTGTTCGTCCTCGGTCAGCTGTGACCAGCTTTGAATGTCATTCGACAGCGGCACCTTCTCGGGCAGCCAGAAATTCGACGTGAGCCGGTTCCAGACTTCGAGGTCCTTGTCGTCCTGAAGGCGGTTCCAGTTGACGGCGCGCGGAACGGGGCGGGGCGTGTGCAGATCTTTCATGGCGGGCCTCACAGGGAACAGGATACGCAGCCCTGCACCTCGGTCCCCTCAAGGGCCGCTTGGCGCAGGCGGATGTAATAGATGGTCTTGATGCCGCGCCGCCAGGCGTAGATCTGGGCGCGGTTGATGTCGCGGGTCGTGGCCTCGGCGGGGAAGAACAGCGTCAGCGACAGGCCCTGATCGACATGTTCGGTCGCCGCCGCATAGGTGTCGATGATCGCCTCGGGGCCGATCTGATAGGCGTCGCGGTAGAACTCCAGATTGTCGTTCGTCATATAGGGCGCGGGGTAATAGACCCTACCGATCTTGCCTTCCTTGCGGATCTCGATCTTCGCGGTGATCGGGTGGATCGAGGCGGTGGCGTTGTTGATATAGCTGATCGAGCCGGTGGGCGGCACGGCCTGCAGGTTGCGGTTCCACAGGCCGGTGTCCATCACCCGGTCACGCAGGGCTGCCCAGTCGGCGCGCGAGGGCAGGGTGATTCCGAAGCGGTCGAACAGGGCGATGACGGTGTCGCTTTCAGGCAGCCAGTCGCGGGTCACGTATTTCTCGAAGAAGCTGCCATCGGCATAGGCCGAGGCCTCGAAACCCTTGAAGCTGCGGCCATGTTCGGTCGCCAGCCGGTTCGATTCCGCCAGCGCGTGATAGGCCACGGCGGCGAAATAGACGGAGGTGAACTCAATCCCCTCGGGGCTGCCATAATGGATGCGCTCGCGGGCGAGGAAGCCGTGCAGGTTCATCTGGCCCAGTCCGATCGCGTGGCTTTCCTCGTTGCCCTTGCGGATCGAGGGGACGGCGTTGATCGCGCTCATCTCCGACACTGCCGAGAGCGCGCGGATCGCGGCCCCGACGCTCGCGCCCAGATCGCCGCCATCCATCACCTTCGCGATGTTGAGCGAGCCCAGATTGCACGAGATATCCGTGCCCATCCGCGCATAGCCCAGATCCTCATCGAATTCCGAAGGCTCGGCCACCTGCAGAATCTCCGAACACAGGTTCGACATGGTGATCCGCCCCGCGATCGGGTTGGCGCGGTTCACCGTGTCCTCGAACATGATGTAGGGATAGCCGCTTTCGAACTGAATCTCGGCGAGCGTCTGGAAGAAGGCGCGGGCGTTGATCTTGCGTTTGCGGATGCGCGCGTCGTCGACCATCTCGTGGTATTTCTCGGTGACGGAAATCTCCGAGAAGGCGCAGCCATAGACCCGCTCCACGTCATGGGGCGAGAAGAGATACATCTCCTCGTTCTTCTTCGCGAGCTCGAAGGTGATATCGGGGATCACCACGCCGAGGCTCAGCGTCTTGATCCGGATTTTCTCGTCGGCATTCTCGCGCTTGGTGTCGAGGAAGCGCAGGATATCGGGGTGATGGGCGTGCAGATAGACCGCGCCCGCGCCCTGACGCGCGCCCAGCTGGTTGGCATAGCTGAAACTGTCTTCGAGCAGCTTCATCACCGGGATCACGCCCGAGGACTGGTTCTCGATCCCTTTGATCGGCGCGCCGTATTCGCGGATATTGGTCAGCATCAGCGCCACGCCGCCGCCGCGTTTCGACAGTTGCAGCGCCGAGTTGATGCCGCGCCCGATGCTTTCCATGTTGTCTTCCAGCCGCAGCAGGAAACACGACACGAATTCGCCGCGCGCCTTTTTGCCCGCATTGAGGAAGGTCGGCGTCGCGGGCTGGAAGCGGCCCGCCAGCATCTCCTCCATCAGGCGCATCGCCAGCGCCTCGTCGCCGCGCGCGAGCGTCAGCGCCACCATCACGACGCGGTCCTCGTAGCGTTCGAGATACCGCTGCCCGTCACGGGTCTTCAGCGTATAGGAGGTGTAGTACTTGAACGCGCCGAGGAAGGTCGGAAAGCGGAACTTGGCGGCAAAGGCCGCGTCCCAGATCGCGCGCTGGAAGTTGCGCGAATACTGATCGAGCACGGCGGCGTCGTAATAGCCTTCCTCCACCAGATAGCCGAGCTTTTCGTCCAGCGAATGGAAGAACACCGTGTTCTGATTCACGTGGCGCAGGAAATATTGCCGCGCGGCCATCCGGTCGGCGTCGAAGCGGATATTGCCCTCCGCGTCATAGAGGTTGAGCATCGCATTGAGCGCGTGGTGATCAAGCCCCGCGAATTCCGAGGCCATGGCCCCGCTCGGTGTCACGTCGCTATCGAGCATTCCTGCCTCCAGAAGGTTTCGAGACCCGCGCGCACGCGGGCGATGTCACTGTCCGTGCCTGCCAACTCGAACCGGTAAAGCACGGGGATATTGCATTTGCGCGCCAGCAGATCGCCCGCGCAGGCGAAGAGTGCGCCGAAATTGCGATTGCCGCTGGCGATGACGCCGCACAGGCCCGCGCGGCGGGTGGGGTCGTTGAGAAAGGCGATGACCGGTTTCGCAACCGCGCCGCGCCCCTTGCCGTCGGCGTAGCTCGGGCAGATCAGGACATAGGGGCCGGGCGGGGTCGGCATCGGAGCCTCAGCCGAAACGGGCAGGCGCAGCGCGGGCAGGCCCAGCCGCTCCACGAAGCGCTGCGTGTTTCCCGACGCCGAGGAGTAATAGATCAGCTTTGCCTGTCCCATCGCGGCTAGGTCTCAAGCCAGCCGGTTGATCATGTCGGGGCGAAAGCCCGCCCAGTGATCCTCGTTCGCGATCACGACCGGGGCCTGACGGTAGCCGAGGTCCTGCACCATCTCCATCGCGGCGGCATCCTCGGTCAGGTCAATCACGTTGTAATCGATCCCCTTGGCATCGAGCGCGCGGGTCGTTGCGGTGCATTGCACGCAGGCCGGTTTCGCGTAGACGGTGATGGTCATTTTCCTGTCCCTTTGTTTGCTGTCGGCAGCGCGGGACTAGGCTCGTGGGCAGGGCGGAACAGCACACTGCCACGCGCCCGGGCCCTCCGCCGCGGTCGTCGTCTATCTGCTCTGGCAGGTCTCCTGGCTCGCGGCTCGAGCGCCTCTGGGTCCGTCTTCCCGGCGCATTGCACCAGTGACGTTCGGACCTAAGGCTCGCCGCTTACAGTTGCGGGGGCAGCGCCGGAATCTCACCGGCTTCCCTCTTCGCCTGCGGAGTGACTCGCAGGAACCAAAGCAACATCATATTGGGCGGTGAGGGGTGGTGGTGTCAATATATAGATTGCCCCGCCGCGCGAAACTCTCGCGCGACAGGGCTGCGTCAAGCCTCAGGCTCCGTCGCCAAGCGCCCGGATATGCGCCGGGAGGCGGGCGTTCTGGCCATACATGAAGTGGTTCTCCATGCGCTCCGAGAAGCGGCTGGCCTCGGTCTCGCGGCCCACGGCCTCGGCCATTTCGCGGATATGCATCGGGCTCGCCCCGCAGCACACGCCGAGGTAATTCACCCCGATCGCCTGCGCCTCGCGTGCGAAGGCGCCGATCTCGTAGCGGTTGCAGGCCAGCGGATCGAGCGCGGTCGGGAAGGTTCGACCGTGCGGCGAGGGGCAGGTGCAGCCGTTGTGATCGGAGAGGTTGAAGAAGGTGGGCTCCGCCTTCGTGGTCCGGTAGGGCACGGGCAGGGCGCCGACATGGCAGCTTACCGCCGCGCGCACCTTGCGCAGCCACGGCATCATTGTCTGCGGCCCGCGGAAGCAGTTCAGCCCGACGACATCGGCGCCCGCCTGTTCGAGCTGCTGGCAGGTCTCGACGATGCCGACCCCGTCCATCATCTCGTTGCCCGCCATCGGCGCCAGCGTCAGCACCACCGGCAGACCTGACGCCTTCGCGGCCTCGAGCGCACAGAGCGCCTCGCCCGCGTAGTAGAAGGTCTCGCCGATAATGATATCCGCGCCTTCCTCGACCGCCCAGCCGATCATCTCGTCGAACATCGCACGCACCTCGGCCTGTCGCGCCGGATCGGTGGGGTCCCAGATATTCGTGTTCGAGATATTGCCCGCCATCAGGTTGCCGGTCTTCGCATTGGCAACCTCGCGCGCGATCTTCAGCGCCGCACGGTTGAGCGGCTCCAGCAGGTCTTCCTTGCCGATCACGCGCATCTTCTCGCGGTGGCCGTTATAGGTGAAGGCCTCGACGATATCGCTGCCAGCGCGCTGGAAATCGACATGCAGATTGCGCAGCGCCTGCGGGTATTCGAGCGCCACCTCGGGCACGAATTCCCCGGCGGTCAGATAGCCGCGTCGTTCCAGTTCGAACAGGAAGCCCTCGGCGCAGATCACCGGGCGCGCGTCGAGCAGACGGGTCAGTTTGTTGTCATTCATGGAGAGATCCTCTCAGTTCATCCATGACCATCGTTTGGAAAAGCCGAGCCTCACAGGAAACGGAGTGCCGTTTCCTGCTGCAATGGTCCTCGGCCGGGCCGCAGCATGCGACCGCAAGACGAGAAACGGGTCAGAGGCCGCGTCGGGCGCGAGCACCGCCGCGCCGCACCGGTGGAGGCATCTCGATCGGCAAGGCGAAAGGCTGCGGGGTCAGCGACTCCAGCAGGAGTTCGCAGAACACCTCCACCGCGGGCGAGATCAGCGAGTGCGGATAGGCCTGCATATGGGCGACGATCGTCGCCTTCGCATAGGGCATGTCGCCCGGCAGCGTACCGAGCCATTCCATGTAGCCGAGCGTCCCCAACTCACGCGCACGCAGCGGCGAGATCGGTCCTATATCGAGTTGTAGCAGTGAAAGCGTTCGTTCCAAAAGCATCGCGCCCTCCGCGCAAAAGGGCGGGAGTGGTCGCGGCACGGCGATATGCGAGGTCCGATCTGGTCCATCTCTCGTCTCTCCGTCCCAGGGCACCCCGCCCGGGTTTAAGGTGACCGAGATGCGCTAGGCGCGCATCCGAGATGGCAGGTCTCCTGACTCGCGGGTCGTAGCTTCACCGGACCTTCCCAACCTTTGCAGGTCAGTGGCGTTTCCGGTGGCGCTCGCCGCTTACAGTTGCGGGGGCAGTCACGGAGTTGGGCATCGCCCGCACCGTGTTCCCTTTTCAGCCGACCCTTTGGGGCCGGACACCATCGCAGATTTGATCGCAGGAAAATCTGGCGCTGTCCAGAACGGATTGGGGCCTGTGGGACAAGCGGGCCCGCGTTGACGGAGATCAAGGTCGAAATGCGCCCCTGCGATAAAGTGCCCGCAGGTGCAAACAGGGGAGGCGAGCTCATGGCCACGAAGAAAGAAGTCATTCCTTTCGATAGCTTACGCCGCGAGGATGTCGCGCTTGTGGGCGGCAAGAACTCTTCGCTTGGCGAGATGGTGCAGGAGCTTGGCGCCAAGGGCATTCAGGTTCCGCCGGGCTTCGCCACCACCTCCGACGCCTATCGGATGTTCCTTGACGAGAACAATCTGACCGAGGCCATCGCGGGCTATCTCGCGGATTACGATGCCGACAAGATCAGCCTTCACGTCGCGGGGCAGAGCATTCGCGACACCATTGTGGCCGGGGACTGGCCCGACTCGACCGAGGCTGCGATCCGAGAGGCTTACCGCGATCTGTCGAAGCGGGCAGGGGTGCCCGAGGTCTCCGTCGCCGTACGCTCGAGCGCCACGGCCGAAGACCTTCCCGATGCCAGCTTTGCCGGTCAGCAAGAGACCTATCTGAACGTCTCGGGCGAAGAGGAGCTTCTGACCGCCTGCCGCAAGTGCTATGCCTCGCTCTTCACCGACCGCGCGATCACCTACCGCAAGCTCAGAGGGTTCAATCACCTCGATGTCGCGCTCTCCGTGGGCGTCCAGCAGATGGTGCGCTCCGATATCGGCGGGTCGGGCGTCATGTTCTCGATCGACACCGAAACCGGCTTCGACAAGGTCGTGCTGATCAGCGCTGCCTGGGGCTTGGGCGAAAACGTCGTGCAGGGCGCGGTCACGCCGGACGAGTTTCAGGTCTACAAGCCCTTCCTTGGCAAGGCGGGCGTCAAGCCGATCATCGAGAAGAAGCTCGGGGCGAAAGAGATCAAGATGATCTATGCCGGGCCGGACGCCCCGAACCCGGTGCGCAACGTGCCGACATCGAAAGCCGAACGCGGGAGGTTCGTCCTGTCGGATGACGAGGTGCTCGACCTCGCGCAGCAGGCGGCGACCATCGAAGCGCATTACGGCCAGCCGATGGATATGGAATGGGCCAAGGACGGTGTGACGGGGAAGCTGTTCATCGTGCAGGCGCGCCCTGAAACGGTGCAGTCGCGGGTCTCTGCCGGGTCACTGCGGCGCTATACCATCGGCGCGCATGGTCCGGTCGTCGTCAGCGGTCTGTCGGTCGGCGAGCAGATCGCGACCGGGCGGGTCTGCCTGATCGAAGACGTCAAGGATATCGACGATTTCGTGGAAGGCTCGGTCCTCGTCACCTCGACGACGGACCCCGACTGGGTGCCTGTCATGAAACGAGCCTCTGCCATCATCACCGATCACGGGGGCAGAACCAGCCACGCCGCCATCGTCAGCCGCGAATTGGGCGTGCCCGCCATCGTCGGCTGTGGCGATGCCACCCATGTGCTGCATGACGAGCAGGAGGTGACCGTCTGCTGTGCCGAAGGGGACGAAGGTCTGGTCTATGACGGATTTGCCGAGTTCACGGTCGAAGATTTGAACCTCGATGCGGTGCCGGAGACCAAGACCAAGGTCATGCTCAACCTCGCCAACCCAGCCATCGCCGCGCGCTGGTGGCGGCTGCCGATCGACGGTGTCGGTCTGGCGCGGATGGAATTCGTGATCTCGAACACGATCCGGGTCCATCCGATGGCGCTGCTGCATTTCTCTGATATCCGGGAGACGGACGTGCGGGAGGAAATCGAAACGCTCACAAGGGGATACGAGGACAAGGCCGAGTATTTCGTCGATCAGCTGGCGCTTGGCCTTTCCCGGATCGCCGCCGTGGCCTATCCGAACCCGATGATCCTGCGGCTGAGCGATTTCAAGACGAACGAATATGCCGACCTCTTGGGCGGGCGGCAATTCGAGCCGGTGGAATCCAACCCGATGATCGGCTGGCGCGGCGCCTCGCGCTATTACGATCCCGCCTATGTCGAGGGGTTCCGGCTCGAATGCCGGGCGATCCGGCGGCTGCGCGAAGAGGCAGGCTTCGACAATGTGCTGGTGATGGTTCCGTTCTGCCGCACGCCCGAAGAGGCCGACCGCGTCTTGGCGGTGATGGCCGAGGAAGGGCTGGTGCGCGGCGCCAACGGGCTGCAGATCTACGTGATGTGCGAAGTGCCCTCGAACGTCATCCTCGCCGAGGAGTTCGCCAAGCGCTTCGACGGCTTCTCCATCGGGTCGAACGATCTGACGCAGCTGACCCTAGGCATTGACCGCGACAGCGACCGGCTCGCGCCTCTGTTCGACGAACGTCATGCCGCCGTTCAGTGGATGATCCGGAGCGTCATCGAAAGAGCGCATGGTGTCGGCGCGAAGGTCGGGCTCTGCGGTCAGGCGCCATCGAACTACCCGGAATTCGCCCGCAGGCTGGTGGAGTTCGGCATCGACTCGATATCGGTGACGCCGGACAGTTTCCTGAAGGTCAAAGGCCATGTTGCCGAGGCGGAAGGTCAGCGATGACCCGACTGTGAACCCGCGGGACGCGTCCGTTAGCCGTCTCGGGCGAGTTGCCCGAGACGGTCGCGCGCTCAGGCCACGGGTGCCGACTCGACACGCGGCTTCGCGGGGGCTACGTGCATGCCCAGCCGCGCTAACAGGTCCTGATCTCTCCAGGCTGCGGGGTTGTCCGTGGTCAGAAGCTGATCGCCCACGAAAATCGAGTTCGCGCCCGCGAGGAAGCACAGCGCCTGCCACGCGTCGCTCATCCCGGTGCGGCCTGCCGAGAGCCGCACGACCGACGCGGGCATCAGGATCCGCGCAAGTGCGACGACCCGCACCAGCGCGAAAGGGTCGACCGGCTCGGCATTCTTTTGCACCGGCACGCCGTCGATCTCGTTCCAGAGGTTGATCGGCACGCTGTCCGGGTGCGCGGGCAGGGTGGCGAGCGTCACCAGCATGGCGATCCGATCCGCCTCGGCCTCGCCCATGCCCAAGATCCCACCGCAACAGACCCGAATGCCGCCTTTGCGCACATTTTCGACCGTATCGAGTCGATCCTCCATGGTGCGGGTCGTCGCGATCTCCTGGTAATAGTCCGGCGACGTGTCGATGTTGTGGTTGTAGAAATCCAGCCCCGCCGCCTTCAGCTTCTCGACCTGCTGCGGCGAGAGCATGCCCAACGTCATGCAGGTCTCCAGCCCCAGATCGGAGACGCCGCGCACCATCTCGCACAGCGCATCCATGTCGCGATCCTTCGGGCTGCGCCACGCCGCGCCCATGCAGAACCGTTGCGCACCTGAGGCCTTCGCGCGTCGTGCCGCGCTCAGAACCTCTTCGGTCTTCATCAGCTTGGTGGCTTTCACGCCGGTCTCGTAATGCGCGGATTGGGAGCAATACCCGCAATCTTCCGGGCAGCCGCCGGTCTTGATCGACAGCAGGCTCGCGGTTTCGATCGCGCTCGGGTCGAAATGGGCGCGGTGAACCGTTTGCGCCCGGTGAAGAAGCTCGGGGAAGGGCAGGTCGTGGATCGCTTTCGCCTGCGCCATGCTCCAATCGTTTCTGATGCCTCCCGCCATGATTACGCGCGCTCCTTCAGGCGAGTGAGGCCTGTTGCGAGACCGCTGGCAATTGCGATCTTGACCAGATCCCCGGGAACGAACGGCACGACGCCGGTTGCGAGAAGTTTTGACGCGGGCACGAAATTGGCGAGCCAGGCGAGGCCCGCGGCATAGACCACGATCAGCCCTGCAAGCATCGCCAGCGCTCTGCCGAGCCAGCCTCGACCTTGTGCGAGCACGCTGATCATGGGCGCCGCCAGCAGAAAGCCCAGCAGGTAGCCCCCGGTTGGTCCCATCATGTAGGCCAGTCCGATGCCGCGCTCGGGTGTGCCCGAGAAGACCGGCGCTCCCATAGCGCCCATCATGAGATAGGTGGCCATTGCGGCAGCCGCCATTCTGGGGCCGACGCTCGCTGCTATGAAGAAGACCGCAAGCGTGTGCAAAGTCATCGGCACGGGCCAGAAAGGCACCTGAAGCTTCGCGCCGAGTGTGATCAGGGCAGCGCCGCAAAGCGCGACGCCAAGGCCGCGCCAGAGAGTGTGAGTGAGCTTCTGGGAAGTGTCGAAAACCGTCATTGAACCTGTCCTCAGTCGATAGTTGGAATTTCTATCTATGACTATGCAGGCACATCCGGAGCTATCAATTGAATTTATAGATAATTAGCCAGAAATCACGTAAGTCTCGTGTGCTTCGGCATTTTTTATCGATGACTTGCGTTTTCCTATCCAGCCGACATGGCGTGCCAAGGTTGCGCAGGCCAGGTCTGTCTGTCCCTTGTGGAGGGCGGTAATGATGATCCGGTGGTCATGGTCCGAGCGGGCTTCCCAGTCGCGGCGCCAGGCGGCGAAAAGGAAGCGTGCGCTGGTCGTCTGCAGATTGTCGATCGTCTCGAGAAGTCGTGGCATCCCGCAGGGTGTCAGGATCAACTGGTGGAATTGACGGTTCGCGGCCTCCCAATCACGGACGGTTCTAGCGCTGTCTCCAATCCGCGTAACCTGTTCAGCTTTTTGGAGAATTGCGCGTGTCATGTTCGGAGCTGCATGGCGCAGCGCCAAGGGTTCGAGGCTGGCGCGCATCTCCGCCACTTCGCGCAGTTCGGCCACGTCGAACTCGGTCACGCGAAAGCCGCGGCGCGCTTCGCTCTCGGCCAATCCGCGCGCTTGCAATTCGCGAAAGGCTTCGCGCACCGGGACGTGGCTCGCGCCGAACTCGCTCGCGATATGGTCCTGTCTCAGCCGGGCGCCGGGCGGTATTTCTCCGGAAATGATGCGATCCGAAAGTATCCGCGCGATGCGCTGCGAATGTGTTTCATGGGGTGTCTCTGTCATGCTTTATAGATAATTTTTCTCGCGGCAATTCGTCCACCATTTTTTATGTGACCGAAACATGTTTGTAAGATTAAGGAAAAGCTATACTTGTGATGCGTGGTGGAGACGCATTAACCTGCATTGGATCTTATGTGACCTGGCAAGAAGCTTTCCGGCGTGATGCGCGCGGAACTGAGGACGACGCGGCTCCCGATGCCGGCTACAAGGCCCTGATGGAGCTGATCGATGACGGATTCTGCGTCATCCAGTTCATCGACGGGCCCAGAGGTCCCCTCAGCGACTATGTCCATATCGAAGCCAATTCCGGTTACGAAAGACATACCGGGATCGACGATATCGTCGGTAAGACCGTTTACGATGTCGCCCCACAAGACGGGGGCGAGTGGGTCAAAATCTACGGCGAAGTGCTCAGAACCGGGGAGCCCCTGCGGTTCGAGCGCGAATTCGTCGAGGTTGGGCGCCACGTCGAGGTCTCCGCGACGCGAGTGGAGCCCGCCGCGAAAGCGCAGGTCGCGGTTCTGTTTCGCGATATCACCGAACGTAAACGCAAAGAGCGCGAACTACGGGAAAGCCAGCGCCGCGCGGAAAAGAACGCGCGTCATATCGCACGCGCGCTGTCCGCCGGGGCGATCCTTGGCACTTGGGTCTGGTATCTCGACAGCGAAACCTTCGATCTCGATGAAGAATTCTCGCGCAGCATGGGGCTCGATCCTGCGCAGGGGGCCGAAGGCCTGACCATCGAGCAGATTGTCGTGAACGTACATGAGGATGACAAGCCAGGCCTCATGGCGGCGATCGATCGCGCCACGCAGCAGACGACGCCGTATGCATATCAGTTTCGCGTCAAGCGGGCCGACGGGCTGTATCACTGGGTCGAAGCCAATGGCCGGATGGAGGCCGAAACGCCGCGCATCTTCGCAGGCGTTCTGATGGATCTCGATGACCGGCGCGCCATTCTCGAAGAGCGCGACAAGGCGGCGGCCGAGCTGTCCAAGCTGAATGAAACCCTTGAGCAGCGCGTCGAAGAGCAGACCGCGAAGCTCATGCAGCGGGAGGGAGAGCTCCGGCAGGCCCAGAAAATGGAGGCCGTCGGGCAGTTGACCGGAGGGCTCGCCCACGATTTCAACAATCTCCTCACGGCGATTTCCGGGTCGCTCGACTTCGTCGCAAAGCGGCTCGAAGACGGGCGTCGCGAGGAAATCCTGCGCTATCTCGAAGCCGCGCAAGCGTCGACCGAGCGGGCCGCCAGCGTCACACAGCGTTTGCTCGCCTTCTCGCGTCAGCAGTCGCTGATGCCCAAGCCGACCGACGTGCCGCACCTGGTCCGCAGTATGGAGGACCTGATGCGGCACTCCATCGGGCCGCATATTCTGGTAAGGGCGGAGGACGACGCAGAGGCCTGGCCCGCGATGGTCGACCCGAACCAGCTTGAGAGCGCGCTTCTCAATCTCTGCATCAATTCGCGCGATGCGATGCCCGATGGTGGCACGATCACGATCAGCACGACCAACGAGGTCATCGAGACCGAGAACTCGGAGCTTCCGCCCGGCGACTACCTGCGTCTGTCCGTGCACGACACCGGAACGGGAATGACTTCGGAGGAAATTTCGAAAGCCTTCGATCCCTATTTCACGACGAAGCCCAGCGAGAAGGGCACCGGCCTCGGGCTTTCGATGGTCTACGGGTTCGCGCGCCAAAGCGGCGGATGCGCGACGATCGACTCCGAACTGGGCAAGGGGACGACCGTGAACATTTTCCTCCCGCGCTCGCTCGAGACGGTCGCGCGCGCCGAGGTGGACCTGCCTTTAAGCGAGGAGCCCGCCACAGGGGGCGGACACACGATCCTCGTTGTCGACGATGAGGCAATCGTGCGTTTCGTCGTCGTGGAGGCGTTGGAAGAGGCGGGCTTCACGGTCTACCAGGCGGCCCATGCAGCGGCCGGGCTTCAGGTGCTACAGGACCAGCCCGAGGTGACGCTTCTCCTGACGGATATCGGCTTGCCGGGCGGCATGACGGGCCGGGAACTCGCAGCCCGGGCGCGAGAGGCGCGAGAAGATCTCAGAGTGATGTTCATGACCGGATATGACGAGGAAGCGGCAACGGCCACGACGCTTACGGATACTGAAGTTCTGTTGAAGCCATTCGATTTCGACGAAATGGTGCGTCGCGTCACGAGTTTCGCGAACCGCACCGCTGCGTGACGCGGGTCGCGCCCGAGTGATGTTCGGGGCGTCCGACCCTAGGCGGATCAAACGCCGCGCTTGTTGCCCCAGATCAGAACATGCAGCTGCGGCAGAATACGGGGCGCGAACCAGTTGTCCGCCATAGCGGTGTCCGTCAGCCAGCCAAGCCGGTCGGCCAGACCCTGCGGATCGACCGGAACCTCCGGGTCGACCTCGGGATTGCCCGGCTGAAGATAGAGCGGCAGATCCGGGTGGCGGGCATGGACAGACTTGGCCCAGTCGTAATCCGCGCGGTCGAAGATCACGATCTTCATCACGGTGCTGCGGGCCGAGCGTCCGGCTGCCACGCAATCGGCAAAGGCGTCCCAATCGACCTGCTCTCCGCTCGAAGGCGGCTTCGGCGACAGCACCAGCGTATCCAGATCGCCGAACCAAGGCCGCGCGACAGACCCCTGCGTCTCGCAGGCGAAGCGGTAGCCAGCGGCTCGCCCGAGCGCGATCAGCGGTCCGAAATCCTGGATGGCCGGGTTTCCGCCGCTGAGCGAGATCGTCAGTGGCCGGTCGCCCGACAGGCGGCGCAGCTCTGCCCAGACTTCCTCGGAACTCATCGGTGCCCATGTGTGGCGATAGGCGCTGTCCACCGCGTGGAGGCTGTCGCACCACGAACAGCGGTAATCGCAGCCGCCCGCGCGCACGAAAAGCGTGGGCTCGCCGATCAGCGCGCCTTCGCCCTGAATGGTCGGGCCGAAAATCTCGGCGATGCGCAGCGTCGTCATGGACGGTATTCCACCCAGGTCTTGGGCGTCTCGCTGACCAGCGCCGCGCTGGTCTCGGGCCAGCGCGCCTTGCACCAATCGTAGAAATGCTTGGCCATGTTCTCGGCGGTCGAGGGCACGTCCATCACGTCGTTCAGGTGCCGGTGATCGAAGGTGTCGTCGATATAGGTCTTGAGCGGTTTCAGATCGTGATAGTCGCGCACGAACCCGTTCTCATCGAGCGTCGCGGCGGCCAGTTCGACGACCACGATGTAATTATGCCCGTGCAGCCGTGCGCATTGATGATCTTCGGGCAGATGCGAGAGTTGGTGCGAGGCGGAGAAGTGGAATTCCTTGCGGATGCGGAACATCAGCGGGCCTCCTTCTCGGCGACGGCCTTGGCCCAGAAATCGGGATCGGCATAGACGGTCGGGTCTTCGACACCCGCAAGATGGAACGCCTCGCGCCGCTCGACGCAGGTGCCGCAGCGCCCGCAATGCACATCGCCACCTTTGTAGCACGACCACGTCTCGGCGAACGGCGTGCCTTGTTTCGCGCCCTCGGCCACGATGTCGGCCTTGGAGCGATGCACGAAAGGCGTCTCCAGTCGCACATCGGCATATCCGTCGAGCGCCATACGCTGCATCGCATCGAAGGCCTCGGTGAAGGCAGGACGGCAATCGGGATAGATGAAGTGATCACCCCCATGCACCGCGGTCGCCACCGCTTCGTCGCCATTTGCGGCGGCCACACCGAAGCCGATGGCGAGCATGATCGCGTTGCGGTTCGGCACGACGGTGATGCGCATCGTCTCTTCGGCGTAATGCCCGTCGGGCACGTCGATATCGTCGGTCAGCGCCGATCCGGTCAGCGCGGCCCCGATGGGGTGCATGTCGATGAGATGATGCGGCACGCCAAG
This sequence comes from Thioclava sp. F36-6, assembly GCF_002020305.1. NCBI lineage: Bacteria > Pseudomonadati > Pseudomonadota > Alphaproteobacteria > Rhodobacterales > Paracoccaceae > Thioclava > Thioclava sp. F36-6. The sequence goes on from NZ_MPZX01000001.1 coordinate 1,446,469, forward strand.
ACGGCGCGCGGCGGCGGCGGCGTAATCAAGCTCCTTGCGGTGCCGTTGGCCGTAGTCGAAGGAGACGAGCCGCGTGAGATTACCCTCAGCGGCGACGATATGGGCGAGCGATACGGAATCGAGTCCGCCCGAGCAGATGACGAGAGTCTTCATATTTGAACCCTTGTTTTGATGACCGGGTAGGCTGCGACCGGTTGAGCGGGCCTCTAAAGGATGGGGCAGGGCTCTGCAAGGGCGGCGCGCCGGATAGATCGCCAAGATCGCGCGATCGGACAGACGCGAACCATCGAGGCCCCCGCTTGTCGTCACACCGCTTGACGGACGGCTCCGACGGTGTCACCTCTTTGGGCGAAGCGACAGGGGCGCTCGGGAAACCGGGCTGAGACGAACCCTTAGAACCTGAACCGGATAATGCCGGCGGAGGGAGGCGCGTGAGACGGTCAGGCGCAGTCCCGCCTTTTGCCCCCTCGCACTCCTCTCGCTGCCCGCAGCCAAGGAGAGTGCGATGGAAGACCCCGGAAAATATCTCACGTCGATGCGGCAGACTGCGCCGCTCGTTCATAACATCACCAACTATGTCGCGATGAATGTGATGGCGAATGTGCTGCTCGCATCCGGCGCTTCGCCCGCGATGGTTCATGCGCGCGAGGAGGTGGCCGAGTTCGCCGGTCTCGCGCAGGCGCTGAGTATCAATATCGGCACGGTGTCGCCGCCATGGGCGGAGGCGATGGAGGCGGCCGCCACGGCCGCCAGCGCCAAGGATATTCCGTGGGTGCTGGATCCTGTCGCGGTCGGCGCGACGGATTATCGGCGCGCGTTGGGGACGCGGCTGGTGGAACTGCGTCCGACGGTGATCCGCGGCAACGCGTCGGAGATCCTTGCGCTTGCGGGCGAGGCCGGCGCGGGGAAAGGGGCGGATGCCACCGAGAGTGTCGAGACGGCTGAAGGCGCCGCGCGCGCCTTGGCGCGCCATAGCGGGGCGGTGGTCGCGGTGACCGGCGCGGTCGATTTCGTGACCGATGGGGAGCGCGCCGCGCGGGTTGCGAATGGCCATGCGATGATGCCGCGCGTCACCGCTTTGGGCTGTTCGCTAACTGGTGTGGTGGCGGCGTATCTGGCGGGCCAGCCCCGGTTCGAGGCGGTGATCGCGGCCCTCGCTTATTTCGGGCTTGCGGGAGAGCGCGCAGGCGCGACCGCCCAAGGCCCGGGCAGCTTTCAGGTCGCCTTCCTCGATGCGCTCCATGACATAGACGCCGAGGCGCTGAGCGCCGGTGCGCGGATCGAACCCGCATGATCCCGCCCATCTGTTTCGTCACCGACCCGGACGCCCCGCAGCCCGTGATCGCGCAGGCTATCGCTGCGGCTGAGGGCGGCGCGGGCTGGGTGCAGCTGCGCGACAAGACGCTCCCCGATGCGGAGTTCGCAGCACTCGCCCGAACGCTGATCGCGGCGCTCGCCCCCTATGACGTCCCGCTGATCGTGAATGACCGGGTCGCCGTGGCCATCGAGATCGGCGCCGCTGGCCTCCATATCGGCCAAAGCGATGGCGATCCCGCCGCGATCCGCCGCAGGATCGGGCCCGACACGATCCTTGGCCTCTCGATAGAGACCGAGGCACAGATCGCCGTTGTGCCCGCGGGCGTGGACTATCTCGGTGTCGGCCCGATCCACGCGACCGGCTCGAAGCCCGACCACGCCGCCCCGATCGGCCATGCGGGCTTTGCCGCGATCGTCGCACGCACGGACCTTCCCTGTGTCGCGATCGGCGGGATCACCGCCACCGATGCACCCGCAATCCGCGCGGCGGGCGGTGCCGGTCTTGCCGTGATTTCCGCCATCTCGCGCGCGCCTGACATGGCGCGCGCCACCCGAACCCTGCGCAACGCATGGAGCGACATATGATCCCCAATATCCTCACCATTGCAGGCTCCGACCCATCGGGCGGGGCGGGCATTCAGGCCGACATCAAAGCCATTTCCGCCAATGGCGGCTACGCGATGAGCGTGATCACGGCTCTGACCGCTCAGAATACGCGCGGCGTGCAGGCGGTCAGCCTGTGCGACACCGGCCTGATCGCGGCGCAGATGGCCTCGCTGCGCGATGACATTCGGATCGACGCGATCAAGATCGGGATGCTGGGCGATGCCGCGATCATCGAGACCGTGGCCGAGGGGCTGACCGGGCTCGAGTGTCCGGTAGTGCTCGACCCAGTGATGGTCGCGAAAGCCGGCGATCGGCTACTGGCAGAGGCGGCGGTGACCGCGCTGCGCGCTCTCCTGCCGCGCGCCGATCTGATCACGCCGAACTTGCCCGAGGCCGCTGATCTCTTGGGCTGCGCCGAGGCGACGACGCTTGAGGAGATGCGCGATCAGGCCCATGCGCTGCGCGCGCTCGGGCCGCGTGCGGTGCTGCTGAAGGGCGGGCATCTGAGGGGCGAACAAAGCCCGGACCTGCTGGTCACCGAGCAAGAGGAACTCCGCCTCGACGCACCGCGCATTGCGACGCGCAACACCCACGGCACGGGCTGCACCCTGTCCTCGGCGCTGGCGACTTGGCTGGGTGCGGGGCTTTCGCTTCCGGACGCGACACGCCGCGCGAAGGCTTATCTGAGCGCCGCGATTGCAGGGGCAGACAGGCTGTCCGTCGGGGCGGGCCACGGACCGGTGCACCATTTCCACGCTTTTCAGGAGGACAGCCAATGAGCTTCACCCAAGACCTCGCGCAGGCGACCGCGCTGCTGCGGCGCCAGATTCATGACATGCCCTTCAATCGCGAATTGGCGGAGGGGCGCCTCGATCCGGAAACGTTCCAAGGCTACATCATTCAGGACGCGCATTACCTCGAAGGCTTCGCCCGTGCGCTCGCGCTCGCCGCCGCGAAAGCCCCCGATGCACCGACCGTCGCGCAGCTCTCAGGTTCGGCGGCCGGCGCGATCGCGGTCGAGCGGGAATTGCACGCGCATTACATGGGGCTGTTCGGCGTCTCGGCCGACGATTTCGCGAAGATCGAGCCCTCTGCCGCCTGCGATCACTACGTGTCCTTCCTCATGCGCAGTGCCACGACAGGTGATTTCCCCGAGGCGGTGGCGGCCCTGTTGCCCTGCTTCTGGATTTATCGCGATATCGGCCGGGAAATTGCGCAGGTCAGCGGGGCTGAGAACCCCTATGCCGCCTGGATCGCGACCTATTCGGGCGAGGCCTTCGATCAGAGCGTGGAACGGATGCTGGACCTGACCGACAGGCTGGGCGCGAAGGCCGATGAGGCCGCTCGCCAGCGGATGCACCGCGCCTTCGCCCGCAGCTGCTGGCATGAGTGGCGGTTCTGGGACAGCGCGTACCACCGCGAGAGCTGGCGGCGGCCTGCGGCTTGAGTATCGCGCGCACCTGACGCTCTCGGTGGGCCCGGTTTCGGGCCCGCGGCGGAATTCCCCGCGCGGCCCTGCGCCTCTCACAGGTCCTTGGCCGAGCCGTCGGCCTGTCCGGCGATCCAGTATCCTGCCGCCTTCAGCCATTCCTTCGGATGACCGCGGGCGGTCAGGTCGTCGCGCAGGGCGCGGGCGACGCTGGCTTCGGCCGCGATCCAGACAAATGTTCGCGGCATTCGCGCGATGCGCCGAGAGCGCGACGTGATCCGAAGTCCTTTCGAATGCGCCCGTCGCTCTTGAGCAGGCGCCACCCCTTGCGTCCTGTCGACGAACCCGGTCCCCCTATAGGGATCGCTGTGCTTCGGGGTAATAGGTCCAGGCTATGAACCGGCTTGTCTTCTGCCCCTGCGCCATTTCGACGACCCTGGACTCGGCAACCCTCGCTTTGCGCAGCAGTCTGGAAATTGGCTGCAGGTTGTCTTTCTTCGACACCAGAGAGGTAAACCACAGGCATTGATCGGCGAAACCTGTGCTTTGCTCGATCATTCTGGCGATGAAGCCGATCTCGCCACCGGGGCACCAGAGTTCGGCGTTCTGGCCGCCGAAGTTGAGTTTCTTCGAGTTGCCTTTCCCCAAATTCCGCCACTTGCGCTGGGTGCCTTTGTCCGCCTGCTCAATGGACGCATGAAACGGCGGATTGCACAGGGTGACATGGAAGATGTCGTCGGGACCGATCACGCCGTCGAAGATGTCCTCCGGATCGGACTGGCGTCTGAGCTCGATGTTCAGACCGTTGCAGTCGCAAATCTCCGCCGCCGAATTGATCGACACCGGATCGATATCGACGCCGGTGAACTCCCAGCCATATTCATGCTGTCCGGTCAGCGGGTAGACGAGGCTGGCGCCGGTCCCGATGTCCAGCGCCTTGATCTCGGGGCCGTGCGGGATCTCATGATCGTTACACTCGGCCAGAAGATCCGCGAGATAGTGAATGTAATCGACACGGCCGGGGATCGGAGGGCACAGATAAGTGGTCGGAATATCCCAGAAATCGATGTCGTAATGCGTCCGCAAGAGTGCCCGGTTGAGCATGCGGACCGCGTCCACGTCCGCAAAATCGATCGTCATCCGACCGCGCGGGTTTCTTGTGGTAAATGCCTCCAGCTCCGGGGTTTGCACGATCAGGCGCTCAAAGTCGTACCCCGCCCGGTGTTGATTGCGCGGGTGCAACATCGGTTTGGTGGCCATGGAAAAACCTTCATGCATAGCGGTGGGGGCCGCGCGTCCAACAGGATTTCGATCCTAGAACTTCATCGCCGCGTGAGAAATGCCTGATCGGCCTGCGTGTCGCCGATATCAATATGTTCGGGATGTGTCGCGGTCGGAAATTCGAAGCTCGATAGGGACGGGGCCAGCGGGGCCGCACCACAAGAGGCGAGGGCGGCCCACTGCCAAAAGGGCGCCACCTATTTTGCGTTGTCGCTCAGAGCAGTGCAGGAGGGCAGGCGGTCTTTCTCGACATTGAGAAGTTCTTCGACCTGCGCGCTCACCTCGGCGCCCGGAAGCCCGGGCGGGATCGCCGGGAAATAGGCGACGGTGATCGTGCCACCGGTCTTCACGTCCCTGCGCCAGACATGGCCCGCGTTATGCGCGACCGGTACAATCGGCAGGCCGAGCTTGCGATAAAGCGCGATCAGGCCCGGCTGGAATTCGCAGCGATCGGTCACGCCGACCCGCGTGCCTTCGGGGAAGATCAGGATCGAGCGGCCTTTGGCAGCCTCTTCGCGCGCCTGGGTGATCATCCCGGCGAGGGCACGCCCGCCGCCGCTGCGGTCGATCAGGATCATCGGCGAATGTTCGAGGAACCAGCCGAAAATCGGGATGCGCCGCAATTCGCGTTTCGCGATGATGCAGACATCGGGCACGAGCTGGTTGAAGGCCAGCGTCTCCCATGTGGATTGGTGGTTGCAGACATAGATGCAGGGGCTGTCGAGATGCTTGTTCTCGAGCCCTTGCTCGCGCACGCGCAATCGCAGGATCCCGCGTGCGAGCGCGAAGACCCCGCCGGTCCAGACCCGCACGGCGGCGCGCACGAGCCGGGGGCGCCGCGCCAGCGCGAGGATCGGGATCATCGGCGCTTGCAGTGCCGTCCACACTCCGAAGGCCCCGTCAAAGAGTTTCGAGCGTAGACCTTCGAACCTCGGGACCGAGCCGGCCCGTCCGCGTCGCGCGCGAGACGCCGTATGTGCTGTATGATCAGGCTGCAATCGGGTGATCCATCGTTTCGAATGGTGAAAAGCCGGCGGTGGTCGCGGCCCCGAGGAATGCGCTGCGCGCGTCGCCCACGGTGCCCAGACATTCCATGGCCGCTTCGACGCGGTCAATTGCACAGATCTGTGCGGTATCAGTGACCGGCCATTTCTCGCGCAGCCAGTAATGCACCTGTTCGATGGTGCTGAAGGTTTTGACGTCGCCGTCCGGCGACACGACGAGGGAGATGGGTTTGCCCCAGTAAATTTCGATCAAGGTTCGTATCTTTCTAAGCGGTCGTGACGGCTCCGATTTGAACGGTCGCGCGATCACGGAGGCATAGTGCGGACTAAGCCGTTTCTATGCGGTGAATTAGGTCTGCGCGCGAGGGCGCGCCGGTTTGGTATCCCGAGCGGATCGCGAGGCGTCAGCGTCAATGCGCGCGGATCACGGTCCGGCCCCTCTGACATGCGAAGCTCTCGTGGAGGTCGCGAGGGGCAGAAATTGCGGTATCGACCAAGTTCATCCCGGTAGCAGGGCTGAATGGGTTGGTCTGCTCGAACGGCGTCACGGCACCATGGGCCGATGGGAAGCTCCTTTTCCTTACTGCCGCCTTTGAAAAGCTGCGGCCCGACAAAGCTCAAGATCGTCGCTGAGCCGGGAGGAACAGGGTCCGAGAATTAAGATATGCGAGTGCAGACATAAGGGATTTGCGCCCAAATTACGAGGAAATTGCGTTTCGGCACCGGAATTTTCGCGCAACGGCTTGATTGTACGAGATATAAATTGCGCGCTCGGAAAGACGTGGCCGTGCGTGCCGTTCGCTCGCTGCTGATTTCCTTTGCAAAAGGGGCCGCGGTCACTTAGGTATACCGGACTACGCTCGTCTCATCTGTAATTTCTCTTCTCTGCCGGCTCCGGTCTTCCTACTGAAATGACTGAGCTTGGCTGATCTATTCTGCAGACGGGATATCTTCGTCCACATCTCGGCCCTTGCGCGCGCAGGTCTCTCTCTGCGCGAAGACAGACAGGCCGTTACCTGAGAATTCGGAACCGGACGCGACGGTCGTGAGACCGCCTGCAATCTGGCACCAGCTGATGCGGTTCCGTCGCCGGTCTTCAGACCGGATTTCGCGACCAGAGCGGGACTATGCCCCGCAAACACGACTTCGACGGCGTCTTCCGTGATCTGCCCCCGAAAGCCCCGACGGCTCGGGACCGGACGGACGCCGCATCGCGCCTCATCCTTGGAGGCACCGCCGAGACACGAGCGAAACTGACCGAAATTTCGGTCATCCAGAGGAATTCCGCGAGTATCCCTCGCGGGTAAAATGGAGGGCCGAACATGGCTATCGAAAAACTGCCCAAGGGTAAGACGCCCCAGACGAATGACATCGCGAACAACAAGGGCCATGCCGCCCTCGCCTGGCCTCAATTCTTCCGGACTCTGTCCGAAGAGAGAGCTGCGAACGGGGAAAGCACAGCGTCGCGCAGCGCCCAGAAATAGGTCTTCGCGAAGATCAGGACCGGAATTCCCGGCATGAAGGCTGAGCGATGTGAGGTTCCACGCGAACCGGCCGATGCTCGCCACACGACGTGCCGGGACGTGGAGCGGCAGGGGGAAACTCCTGCCGCTTCGCTTTTTTGCAAGGCGGGTCAGTCGGAGCCCTTTGTGGGAGGTCGCCTAGGAGCGTCCTGATAGCGACGGCCCGACTTCGAAGGCCATCGGGCCGCGCGGGGGCACATGTTATTGGAGTGGCCGGCATTCGCCACGGACCGCACAAAATTCAGGCATGAAGCTCAAAAGCTGACCGCCAATCCGTCAGCCGTGAATTGGAGCTTGTCCAATATATGTCCGCGCTTCGCATGTTTGGCTGCCGGCTCTATGCCGGTCGTAACGGAAAACGAATGTGATCGATGCCCGAAGCCCTATCCATCATCGTGATTGAAACCGACCCGGAGCGCGCGGGGCTCATCGAGGACAGTCTGCGCGAAGCGGGCTCCTTTGAGATCACCGTGATCCCGGAGACGACCGGTCTCGCGCGGCGGATTTCCGAGATGAACCCGGATATCGTTCTGGTCGATATGGCGAGCCCCTCGCGGGACATGCTCGAAGAGCTGACGCTGGCTTCGGGGCCGTTGGAGCGTCCGGTGGCGATGTTCGTCGATCGTTCGGATGACGGGGCGACGAAGGCCGCGATCGATGCGGGCGTCTCCGCCTATGTGGTCGACGGGCTGCGCGCGGATCGCATCAAGCCGATCATGGATGCCGCGATTGCGCGCTTCAACATGGTGCAGCGGATGCGCACCGAGCTGGAGACAACCCGGCGCGCGCTCGAAGAGCGCAAGGTGATCGATCGCGCGAAGGGTCTGTTGATGAAGGCGCGCGGGATCGACGAGGACGCGGCCTACGCGCTGCTTCGCAGGACGGCGATGGATCAGGGCAGGCGGGTCGCGGATGTCGCCCATGCGCTGGTGACGGCCGCGGGGCTCCTGTCATGAGCGGTGTGCCGATTTCGGTCGGATATATCCCGCTCGTCGATGCGGCGCCGCTGATCATTGCGCGCGAGATCGGTTTCGCCGAGGAAGAGGGGCTCGCGCTGACACTCAATGCCGCGCCGAGCTGGTCGACCTTGCGCGATCAACTGATGTTGGGGCGGCTCGAGGCGGCGCATATGCTGTTTCCGATGCCGATTGCCGCCGCATTGGGTCTGGGCGGGTTCAACACGCGCATCGATATCCTGCAGATCCTGTCGCATAACGGCAATTCGATCGGCGTGTCGCGTGCGCTGGCCGATCGAATGCGGGCGCAGGGCTACGGGTTCGATTTCGCGGATGCGCGCGCGGCGGGCGAGGCTCTGATCGCGGGCGCGTCGGGCCGTCTGCGCATCGGCGTGCCGTTCCCGTTCTCGATGCACGCGGAGCTTCTGTATCACTGGTTGGGTGCAATCGGGTTGAGCGCGCCGCAGGATCTCGACGTTCACACCGTCCCGCCGCCTTTGATGGCGGAGGCCTTGGCGGCGGACGAGATCGATGTGTTCTGCGTGGGGGCGCCCTGGGGCTCTATCGCGGTGGAGAACCGGGTCGGTGAAATGCTGCTGCCCGGCACGGCGATCCGCGCCAACGCGCCGGAGAAGGTTTTGGCCGTGCGCCACGACTGGGCAGAAGCCGAGCCGGGGCTGACGCGGCGGTTGATGCGGGCGGTGTGGCAGGCTGGGCGATGGCTTGGACATGAGCGCAACCTTCTGACGGCGGCTGAGCTGCTTGCTCGGCGCGACTATCTCGACCTGCCGCCGGAACTGATAGAACGGACGTTGACCGGCAATCTCGTGATCTCGCCACGGGGCGAGATGCGGAACGTGCCGGGCTACATGAGCTTCCAGACCGGCGCGGCGGGCTACCCCTGGGCCTCGCAGGGTGCCCTCGTGGCTGCAAGGCTCGCCACAAGACTGGGGCTGTCGCGCGAGGAGGCGATGGCCTCGGCGCGTGCGATCTGCCGGACCGATCTCTACACCCGCAATCTCGCCGATCTGGGGGCGGATCTGCCCGAGGCGCGCGACAAGATCGAAGGCGCGCTGACCGCTCCGGGTGCCATTCCGGCCGTTCAGGGCCAGGTGATTCTGCCGAGCGATGCGTTCTTCGATGGCTGGATTTTTGATCCTTTCGCGAATTCATGACGGTTTCGTGAGCATTTTCTAAGCGCGCTGCAGAAAATCGTCTCTTCGCAGGCGCAGCATGAAACCCAATTGTTGACGCTGCGGGTGCAAAGGTCGTTTTCTGGTCCTATCGAAGCAAGGGCGTTTCGATTTCCAACATATTCCGCCTCGCATCGCTGTGAGGCTCCGAACAAAGCCGTTCGACCCTGATCGCCGATCTTCCTCCTCCCTTGGAAGTGGCGCGCTCGGGTCGGGCGGCTTTTTCGTTTTTGACGCACATGACGATGCAACAGGGACCGTAACGATGAAAAAGCTTCTGGCAGCCATTGCCACCACCACCTGCCTTGTCAGCCCCGCGCTGGCGGAAATGCTCGATGTCGAGAAGGACGAGCTGAAATTCGGCTTCATCAAGCTCACCGATATGGCGCCGCTCGCGGTGGCCTATGAGAAGGGCTATTTCGAGGATGAGGGCCTCTTCGTCACGCTCGAGCCGCAGGCGAACTGGAAGGTTCTGCTCGACCGCGTGATCGACGGCGAACTGGACGGGGCACATATGCTGGCCGGTCAGCCGCTGGCCGCGACCATCGGCTTCGGCACTAAGGCGCATGTCATCACACCCTTCTCGATGGACCTGAACGGCAACGGCATCACCGTGTCGAACGAGGTCTGGGACGAGATGAAGAAGAACATCCCCGTAGGCGATGACGGCAAGCCGGTGCACCCGATTTCGGCCTCGGCGCTCAAGCCGGTCGTCGAGAGCTACCGCGCCGAGGGCAAGCCCTTCAATATGGGCATGGTGTTCCCGGTCTCGACCCATAATTACGAGTTGCGCTACTGGCTGGCCGCGGGCGGTCTGGAGCCGGGCTACTATTCGCCCGATGACGTGTCGGGCCAGATCGGCGCCGATGTGCTGCTGTCCGTGACGCCCCCGCCGCAGATGCCCGCGACCCTCGAGGCCGGCACCATCTACGGCTATTGCGTGGGCGAGCCGTGGAACCAGCAGGCCGTGTTCAAAGGCATCGGCGTGCCGGTGATCACCGATTACGAGATCTGGAAGAACAACCCCGAGAAGGTCTTCGGCATCACCGCCGAATTCGCCGAGGAAAACCCGAACACCACGCTCGCGCTGACCAAGGCGCTGATCCGTGCGGCGATGTGGCTCGATGAGAACGACAACGCCAACCGCCCCGAGGCGGTCGAGATTCTGGCGCGCTCGGAATATGTGGGTGCGGATGCCGAGGTGATCGCGAACTCGATGACCGGCACGTTTGAGTATGAGAAGGGCGACAAGCGCGACGTTCCCGACTTCAACGTCTTCTTCCGCTACTACGCGACCTATCCCTACTACTCGGATGCGGTCTGGTATCTCAGCCAGATGCGCCGCTGGGGCCAGATCCCCGAGAGCCAGAGCGACGACTGGTATGACGAGGTCGCAAAGTCCGTCTACAAGCCCGAGATCTACCTGCAGGCCGCCCAGATGCTGGTCGATGAAGGTATCGCGGACAAGGCGGATTTCCCTTGGGATACCGATGGGTATCGTGAGCCCACCTCCGACATCATCGACGGTGTCGAGTATGACGGCCGCACTCCCAACGCGTATATCGACAGCCTGCCGATCGGTCTGAAATCGGGCCAGAAAGTCGTCGGCAACAAGGTCGAAGGGTAACTCCCCTGACTTGCGGGCGGGGCCGCCGAGGTCTCGCCCGTCCTTTCCTCTCTACATTCCCCCAAGGACGCCAAGCCATGACCGCCATCGATCCTGACGCCCTGACTGCACAGCAGGCCCGCGAGGCCCGCCGCGAACGTCTCTTCACCCGCATCAACAAGGCCGATGGCTGGTTCAAGGTGCTCGGCCTGAGCTGGGTCACGCCGGTTCTTCGCGCTGCGGCCGGCGATAATCCCAAGGCCCAGATGAAAGAGATCTGGCAGCTTCTCGGCGTGCCGGTGGTGGCGATCATCGCCTTCCTCGCCGTCTGGGCGGTTCTGGCCCCGAAAGTGGAAACCTCGCTCGGCGTCATCCCCGGCCCGGCGCAGGTCTGGGAGCAGGCGGAGGTTCTCTATGCCGACCACCTGCGCGAGCGCGAGAAGGCCGCCGCCTTCTACGAGCGTCAGGACGTCCGCAACGACAAGCTGGTGGCGGCAGGCAAGGCCGACCGGGTGAAATACCGCGACTATACCGGGGCGCCGACCTATTTCGATCAGATCTGGACCTCGATCAAGACGGTGTTCTTCGGCTTCGCGCTCGGCACGATCGTCGCGGTGCCGCTGGGCATCATGGCGGGCCTGTCGAAAACCGCGAATGCCGCGATGAACCCGCTGATCCAGATCTTCAAGCCGGTCTCGCCGCTCGCGTGGCTGCCGATCGTGACGATGATCGTCTCGGCTGTCTACACGACGAGCGACGGGATGTTCTCCAAGTCCTTCCTCGTCTCGGCGATCACGGTGACGCTGTGCTCGCTCTGGCCGACGATCATCAACACGGCCCTTGGCGTGGCGTCGATCGACAAGGACCTCGTGAACGTCTCGAAAGTGCTGAAGATGGGCACCTGGACCAAGATCACCAAGCTGGTGCTGCCCTCGGCGCTGCCGCTGATCTTCACCGGTCTGCGCCTGTCGCTCGGCGTGGGCTGGATGGTGCTGATCGCGGCGGAAATGCTCGCGCAGAACCCGGGCTTGGGCAAATTCGTCTGGGACGAATTCCAGAACGGCTCCTCGGAAAGCCTCGCGCGGATCATGGTGGCCGTGTTCACCATCGGCATCATCGGCTTCATCCTCGATCGCCTCATGTTCGCGATCCAGTCGATGTTCACCTTCTCGAATAACCGGTGACCCTCATGAGCATTCTTGAATTCAAATCCGTCTCGAAAAGCTTTGGCGAAGGCTCCGCGCGCAGCGACGTGCTCAACGGCATCGACCTGAGCGTGAAAGAGGGCGAGTTCCTCGTGCTCTTGGGCTTCTCCGGCACCGGCAAGACCACCCTGATCAACCTGATGGCGGGGCTTGAGATGCCCTCCAAGGGCGAGGTCCTGTTCAAGGGCGCGCCGGTCACCGGCCCCGGTCCGGAGCGCGGCGTGATCTTCCAGAACTACTCGCTGATGCCGTGGCTGACGGTGGATCAGAACGTGGCTCTCGCGGTTGAGACGATCTTCCCGGGCCTGTCGAAGAAAGAGCGTCAGGAGAAGGTCGACCACTACGTGAAGATGGTGGGCCTCAGCCACGCCGCGAGCCGCCGTCCGGCGGAGCTGTCGGGAGGCATGCGCCAGCGGGTCAACGTGGCCCGCGCGCTCGCGATGAACCCCGAAGTGCTGCTGCTCGACGAGCCGCTCTCGGCGCTCGATGCGCTGACGCGGGGCAACCTCGCCGACGAGATCGAGCATATCTGGGAGCAGGACAAGAAGACCTGCGTACTGATCACCAATGACGTGGACGAGGCGATCGTTCTGGCCGACCGGATCATCGCGCTGAACCCTGACGGCACCCTGGGCGAAGAGTTCAAGGTCACCATTCCGCGTCCGCGTGACCGGGGCGCGATGAACCATGACGAGGGCTTCAAGCGTCTGCGCGCCGCCGTCACCAATTACCTGATGGATGTGGGCATGCAGGCCAAGGCCGAAGGCTCGCGCAAGCTGCCCGATGTCACGCCGCTGCACGCGCTGCCCAAGGCGGTGTCGGACGCCGCGCGCTCGGCGCTCGAAGACAAGTATCTCGAATATTCGCAGCTCCATAAGATCTACCCGACCCCGAAAGGGCCGTTGACGGTGGTGGAGGATTTCAACCTCACCCTGAAGAAGGGCGAGTTCGTCTCGCTGATCGGCCATTCGGGCTGCGGGAAATCGACCGTGCTGACGATGACGGCGGGGCTCAACGACGTATCGAAAGGCGGCATCAAGCTCGACGGGTTCGAGGTGAAGGGCGCCGATCCCGAACGCGCGGTGGTGTTCCAGGCGCCCTCGCTGTTCCCGTGGCTCTCGGCGCGTGAAAACGTCGCCGTGGGCGTGGACAAGGTCTATCCCAAGGCATCCCGCGCCGAGCGTCAGGACGTGATCGACTATTACCTTGAGCGCGTGGGGCTGGGCGATGCGATGGACAAGCCCGCCTCGGACATGTCGAACGGGATGCGCCAGCGCGTCGGTATCGCGCGCGCCTTCGCGCTTTCGCCGAAATTGCTGCTGCTCGACGAGCCCTTCGGGATGCTCGACAGCCTCACCCGCTGGGAGCTGCAGGAAGTGCTGATGGAGGTGTGGAGCCGCACCAAGGTCACCGCCGTTTGCGTCACCCATGACGTGGACGAGGCAATCCTGCTGGCCGACCGCGTCGTGATGATGACCAACGGTCCGCGCGCCACGATCGGCAAGGTGATGGAAGTCGACCTGCCGCGCCCGCGCACCCGCAAGGCGCTGCTCGAACACCCGGACTACTACCTCTATCGCGAGCAGGTTCTGAACTTCCTCGAAGAATATGAACAGGGCCACACGCCCAAGAAATCGGAGGCCGCGTGATGGACGCTGCAACTGCAACCGCAACCCCCGCACGCGCCTTTATCGGCGTCAGCGAAGTCTGGGTGCCCGAAGGCGACCGTCTGGTCCATGCCGCGGGCGATTACGGCGCGCTTACGGCGTTCGAGGAAGCCTCGGTCCGCACCAGTTTCGCTCATGGCGAGGGCCTGCCGGGCAAAGCTTGGGCCGAAGGGCGCCCGGTCGTCCTGAAAGGGTTCGACGGCTCCTATTTCCAGCGCACCGAGGCCGCGAAAGAGGCGGGGCTGACCTCGGCTGTGGCGCTGCCGGTTTTTGATGGCGAGACGCTCAAGGCCGTTCTGGTCGTGCTGTGTGGCGATGACGAGACGACCACGGGCGCGATCGAGGTCTGGGCCGAGCGCGACGGGCTCCTGATGCTCGACGACGGATATTATGGTGCGGCCAAGCATTTCGAATGGGTCTCGAAGCATACGCATTTCCCGAAAGGGCAGGGCCTGCCGGGCGGTGTCTGGGCCGCGCAGACCCCGATGCTGATGCGCGATCTGGGGTCGGGCTATCGTTTCATCCGCTCGGAAAGCGCAGGCGCGGCCGGGCTGACCACGGGCCTCGGCCTGCCGATCCCGGTGCCGGGCGATCAGAACTATGTGGCGACGCTGCTGTCGGCCCGTGGCACGCCGATCGCACGCCGTTTCGAAATTTGGGACGCCCGCGAGGCCCGTGTGGGTCGCGACGGCGGCGCGGTTCTGGTGGATGGCCTGTGCGAGCGCGAAGGCGCGCTTTGGAACGAGGACAACCCCAAGCGGGCGCAGGACTGGCAGGGCCCGATCGGCAAGGTGCTGGGTACAGGCCTGCCGCTGGTGATCGGCGGCGCGCAGATCGCGGCCGGCTATAGCTCGATGGTCGCGCTGCCGATCCATCGCGATGGCGAGATCGCGCATATCGTCGCCTGGTATCTTTGAGGAGTGACCAAGATGCAGAAACTGGTCGTTATCGGTGCTGGCATGGCCTCGGGTCGGATGCTCGAGCATCTGTTCGAAGCCGCGCCCGGCGCATGGGATGTCACCCTTTTCAACGCGGAGCCGCGGGGCAACTACAACCGCATCATGCTCAGCCCGGTGCTGTCGGGCGAGAAGAGCTATGCGGAAATCGTCACCCATGACGAAGCTTGGTATGACACCCATGGCGTGACCTGCCGCTTCGGCGAAAAGGTCGTGGGGATCGACCGCGATCGCAAGGTGGTGATCGGTGAGCAGGGCGAGGTGGCCTATGACAAGCTGGTCATCGCCACCGGCTCGAACCCGTTCATCATCCCGCTGCCGGGCCATGATCTTGACGGCGTGATCGCCTATCGTGATCTCGACGACACCAACCGGATGATCGAGGCGGCGCGCCCCGGCGCCCGCGCCGTGGTGATCGGCGGCGGTCTTTTGGGGCTGGAAGCTGCGGCGGGTCTGCGTCTGCGCGGTATGGATGTGACGGTCGTGCATATCATGGGCCACCTGATGGAGCGCCAACTCGACGAGGCGGCGGGCTACCTGCTGCGCCGTGCGCTGACCGATCGCGGGATCGAAGTCTGCTGTTCGGCGAATTCCAAGGAGATTTTGGGTGAAGATGGCAAGCTGCGGGCGCTGAAGCTGGATGACGGCACCGAGCTGCCCTGCGACTTGCTGGTCATGGCCGTGGGCATCCGTCCCTCGGTTGCCTTGGCCAAGGAGGCCGGGCTCGAGACTGGGCGTGGCATTCAGGTCGATGCGCAGATGCACACGTCCGACCCGGATATCCTGTCGCTTGGCGAATGCGTGGAGTTCGACGGGCAGATCTTCGGTCTTGTCGCGCCGCTCTACGATCAGGCGAAGGTCGCGGCGCAAACGCTGACCGGGGAGGCCAGCGAATACATCCCCCGCGAGGTCTCGACCAAGCTGAAGGTCACCGGCTGCGACCTGTTCTCGGCAGGCGATTTCGCGGAAGGGGAAGGGCGCGAAGACATCGTCTTCCGCGATCCCGCGCGCGGTGTCTACAAGCGCCTCGTGCTGGAGGGCGACCGCGTCATCGGCGCGGTGATGTATGGCGATGTGGCCGACGGCAATTGGTTCTACGGGCTGATCAAGGACGGCACCGACATCTCGGAGATGCGCGAGACGCTAATCTTCGGCCCGGCCTTCCAAGGGGGCGCCTCGGTGGACCCTATGGCGGCCGTTGCAGCCTTACCGGCTGACGCAGAAATCTGCGGCTGCAACGGCGTATGCAAAGGTCAGATCGTGGCCGCGATCGAAGCGGGCGCGACTTCGCTCGACGCGATCAAGGCCACCACCAAAGCCAGCGCGTCGTGCGGCACCTGTTCGGGGCTGGTGGAGCAAGTTCTGGCGGTCACGTTGGGCGATGATTTCGTCCTGCCCACCGCGAAACCGATCTGCGCCTGCACCGATCACCCGCATGAGGATGTGCGCCGTCTAATCAAGGCGAAAGAGTTGAAATCGCAACCGGCGGTGATGCAGGAGCTGGGCTGGAAGACGCCCAATGGCTGCCATGTCTGCCGCCCGGCGCTGAACTATTACCTGCTGGCCGATTGGCCGCTGGAATATCAAGACGATCCGCAAAGCCGCTTCGTGAACGAGCGCAACCACGCCAATATCCAGAAGGACGGCACCTATAGCGTGATGCCGCGCATGTGGGGCGGCATGACCTCCCCCGAGGAGCTTCTGGCAATTGCCGAGGCTGCGAAGAAATACGACGCGACGGTCAAGGTCACGGGCGGTCAGCGCATCGACTTGCTTGGCATCAAGAAAGAGGACCTGCCGCATATCTGGGCGGATCTGAACGCGGCCGGGATGGTCTCGGGGCATGCCTATACGAAGGGTCTGCGCACGGTGAAGACCTGCGTGGGCACCGATTGGTGCCGCTTCGGGACGCAGGATTCGACCGGGCTCGGGATCAAGCTGGAAAAGCGGCTCTGGGGCTCGTGGACGCCGCACAAATTCAAGATGGCGGTGACGGGTTGCCCGCGCAATTGCGCCGAAGCCACCTGCAAGGATCTGGGCGTGGTCTGCGTCGACTCGGGCTTCGAGATCAGCGTCGGCGGCGCGGCCGGCATGGAGCTGAAAGAGACCGAGCCGCTGGCCAAGGTCGCGACCGAACAGGAGGTAATCGATATCTCGGTGGCTTTCCTGCAGCTCTATCGCGAGAGCGCGAATTACCTCGACCGGCCCTATAAATGGATCGCCAAGACCGGCGGGTTGGAGTGGATCATCGCGCAGGTCGTGGACGATCTCGAAAATCGCGCGGCGCTGATCGAGCGCTTCGATATCTCCCAATCCGTCTATCAGAAAGACCCATGGGCCGAACGCGCGACCCCTCACTACGAGCGCGCCTGGAGCCCGCTCGCCGATCTCACGAAGGAGGCTGCGGAATGAGCTGGATCGATATCGGAGCCCTCGACGACATTCCGGTGCAGGGCGCGCGCGTCATCAAGACCAAAATGGGCTGTGTCGCGGTGTTCCGCACCGCCGATGATGCCGTTTTCGCCCTCTCGGATCGCTGCCCGCACAAGGGCGGGCCGCTGTCCGAGGGGATCGTGCATGGCCACAAGGTGACCTGCCCGCTGCATAACTGGGTGTTCAGCCTCGAGACGGGTGAAGCGCAGGGTGCCGACGAGGGGCAGGTGCCGACCTATGACCTGCGCGTCGATGCGGGGCGTTTGCTGATCGACGCAAGCAAGCTCGCTGCGCAAAGCGCCGCCTGACCGGAGTGGAACGATGACGCGCGCTGCTCCGACCATTTGCACCACTTGCCCCTATTGCGGCGTCGGCTGTGGCGTTCTCGCTTCGCCCGACGGCGCGGGCGGCATGGAAATCCGGGGCGACAAGTCCCATCCCGCCAATGCGGGCAAGCTGTGCTCGAAAGGCTCGGCACTGGGGGAGACGGTTGATCTGGAGGGGCGCCTTCTGGCCCCGGTCGTGAAAGGGCAGGAGACGAAGTGGGACGCAGCGCTCGATCTGGTGGCCGATAGGTTCAAGGCGGCAATCACTGAGCACGGTCCCGATAGCGTGGCGTTCTACGTCTCCGGCCAGCTTCTGACCGAAGACTATTACGTCGCCAACAAGCTGATGAAGGGCTTCATTGGTTCGGGCAATATCGACACGAATTCGCGGCTCTGTATGGCCTCGTCGGTGGCGGGGCACAAGCGCGCCTTTGGCACCGATACCGTGCCGGGGCAATACGAGGATTTCGATCAGGCCGACGTCATCGTGCTCGTGGGGTCGAACCTCGCTTGGTGCCATCCGGTGCTCTTTCAGCGGATCGCGGCTGCAAAGAAGGCGCGGCCCGAGATGCGCGTCGTGGTCGTCGATCCGCGCCGCACCGCAACCTGCGATATCGCCGATCTGCATCTGGCCGTGGCGCCGGGGGCGGATGCGGCACTGTTCAACGCGCTGCTGGCCGAGATCGCCGCGCAGGGCGCGGTGGATCGTGATTACGTCGCGGCCCATGTCAGCGGGTTTGACGACGCGCTCGCGGCGGCGCAGGAAAGCGATCCGGTCGCGACTGGGCTCAGCGCCGCCGATCTCGCGGAATTCACGCGGCTCTGGATCGGTGCCGAGCGCGTCGTCACGATCTATTCCCAAGGCGTGAACCAATCCAGCTCCGGCACAGACAAGGTCAACGCGATCATCAACTGCCACCTCGCCACGGGCCGCATCGGCAAACCCGGCGCGGGGCCGTTCTCGGTCACGGGTCAGCCCAATGCGATGGGCGGGCGTGAGGTGGGGGGCTTGGCGAATATGCTCGCCTGTCACCTCGATATCGAGAACGCGGACCATCGCGACGCGGTGCAGGGCTTCTGGGCCAGCCCCGCGATGGCGCCCGGTTCGGGCCTCAAGGCAGTCGACATGTTCCGCGCGGTCGAGGACGGACGGATCAAGGCGCTCTGGATCATCTGCACCAATCCTGCCGTCTCGATGCCCGAGGCCGACCGTGTGCGCGACGCCATCGCGGGCTGCGATTTCGTGGTGGTCTCGGATATCACCGCCGACACCGATACCGCGAAGCTGGCCGATGTGATCCTGCCCGCGACCGGATGGGGTGAGAAGGACGGCACCGTCACCAATTCCGAGCGCTGCATCTCGCGTCAGCGCGCCGTTCTGCCTGCGCCCGGTCAGGCCCGTCACGACTGGAAGATCATCTGCGACGTGGCCGCGAAAATGGGCTGGGCAGAGGATTTCGCCTATGACGGCCCGGCGGCGATCTTTCGCGAATACGCGGCGCTGTCCGAGGTCGCAGGACGGTTTGGGCTCGATTTCGACATCTCTGACTACAAGTCGATCGCGAATGCGGACTATGAGGCGCTCGCGCCGTTTGTCTGGCCCCAAGGTCCTGCCAAGAAAGGCGGCCGGTTCTTCGCCGATGGCGGGTTCTACACGCCCGACCGCAAGGGGCGGATGCTGCCGATCACGCCGTGTGCGCCGCAAACCGCGCTGAGCCCGGACGCGCCTTTCCGCTTCAACACGGGCCGCGTGCGCGATCATTGGCACACGATGACGCGTACCGCGAAATCGCCGCGCCTGAGCCTGCACATGGCCGAGCCCTATCTGGAAATTCACCCTGCGGATGCCCTGAGGCTGGGGCTGCGCGCGGCGGGGTTGGCCGAGGTGTCGAATGCCAATGGCCGCGCCGTCCTGCGCGTACTGGAAAGCACCCGGATGCAACCCGGTTCGGTCTTCGCACCGATGCACTGGACGGGCGAGACCGCCTCCGATGGACGCGTCGATGCGCTGGTCGCCGCCCATGTCGATCCCGTCTCGGGCCAGCCCGAAAGCAAGGGCTGCGCGGTCCAGATCTCGCCTTATCAGGCTGCGTGGTTCGGCTTTGCGGCGAGCGTGCAGGACGTGACCCCGCGCACCGGTTACTGGGCGAAGGCGCGCAGCAAGAGCGGCTGGCGGATCGAGCTGGCCGGGCGTGAGGCGCCTGCGGATTGGGAGGCCTTCGCGCGCGACCTCTTCGCTCTACCCGAGGCCGAGGCGGTCACCATGAGCGACGCGGGCAGGGGGCTCGCGCGGATCGCGCTGATGGTTGACGGCCGCGTGTCGGCTGTTCTCTTCGCCGCGCCCGAGCCGGTCGCGGTGTCGCGCGGCCATGTCGCGGCGCTGCTGGGCGAGACCGATCAGCCGAGCTTGCTCGCAGGCCGCGCGGGCGCCGATCAGCCCGATCCGGGTGCGATTGTCTGCGCTTGTTTCGATGTCGGCGTGAACACGATCCTCGCCGCGATTGCCGATCAGGGGCTGGCCTCCGTCGAGGCGATTGGCGCGGCCCTGCAAGCGGGCACGAATTGCGGCTCCTGCCGACCGGAACTCGCGGCGCTGCTGGCGAGCGCCCAACCCCGCGAGGCCGCCGAATGAGCCTCGCCCCCTATATCCACGCGATGGGCCGCGGTCCGGGCCGGGCACGGTCGCTGACGCGCGACGAGGCCCGCGACGCGATGGGCCAGATCTTGCGCGGCGAGGCGGCCCCCGAAGCCGTCGGCGCGCTTTTGATGCTGATGCGCTATCGCGGTGAAAGCGCCGCCGAGATCGCCGGTTTCGCCGAAGCGATCCGTGAGACCCTGCCGGATTGGACCGGCCCCGCGCCCGCGCTCGACTGGCCGAGCTATGCGGCGGGGCGTTCGCGGGGCTTGCCGTGGTTTCTGCTGTCCGCGCGGCTGGTCGCGATGGCGGGGGAGCCGGTTCTGCTCCACGGCTGGAACTCTCATCAATCGCCCGTGGCCTCGGTGCGCGATGCGCTTGGCAACGCAGGGATTGCCGTGGCGACAGATATGGCAGACGCCGCCGCGCTGCTGGCGCGTGACAAGATAGCCTATCTGCCGCTGGAGAATTTCGCGCCGCGCGCGCTCGATCTGCTGCGGCTGCGCGAGGTTCTGGGGCTGCGCTCGGCGGTCAATACCGTGCTGCGCGTTCTCAATCCGGGCGGCGCGCGGGCCTCCGTTCAGGGTGTTTTCCATCCGCCCTATCGCGAGCTGCAATCCGATGCCTGCGCGCTTCTGGGGCTGGAGGCGATGACGGTAATCAAGGGTGGTGGCGGCGAGTTCGAGCGCCATCCCGGCAAAGACATCGCGCTCTTCGGCCTGCGGTCGGGGCAAGCCTGGACGGCGCAAGCGCCCGAGCGCCTCGACGCGACCCGCCGCCTTGCCGACGAAACCCCCGATCCCGCCGATCTGGGGCGCCTCTGGTCGGGCGAGATCGACGATCCCTTCGCTACCGAAATCGTTCTCGGCACGGCAGAGCTGGCGCTCGACACCGCCGGAATCGCACAGCCCCGCGCGCGCGCCGCCGATCTCTGGGCACGCCGACACAGCGCGCGCGCCGCTTGAAAGGAAGATGATCATGAAGCTCTCTGCCGCATCCCCGTTTGCCCCGAGCGACGCCGCGCTTCGCGCCCGCAAGCCGGGGATTCTGGCTTTCATGAGCGAGGTTTTCCACGACTGGCGGCTCGCTTTGGCAGGCGTCTCGCCGAAGGCCGTGACCCCGACCCGATCCGCACCCGGTCGCGCGAAACCGGGCGCGATCGCACTTGTCGGCGCGGGCCCGGGTGCACGGGATCTGCTGACGCTTCGGGCGGCTCAGCGTCTGAGCCAAGCCGATATCGTCTTCTACGATCGCCTCGTCGATCCGGAGGTTCTAGAGCTGGCGCGCAGGGATGCCGAGCTTGTCTATGTCGGAAAAGCCGTCGGCGCATGCGCCTGGCCGCAGGAGCGGATCGACGCGGTGATCGTGGCGGCAGCGCTGCAGGGTAAGCGGGTCGTGCGGCTGAAAAGCGGCGATCCGGGCCTCTTCGGACGGGCCACCGAAGAACTCGCCGCCGCGCGCGCGAACGGTATCCCGGTCGAAATCGTGCCCGGGGTCACCGCGGCTTCCGCGGCAGGGGCCGCGCTTGGCCGGTCGCTGACGGAACGCGGCGCCACCGACCGCGTGGTCTTCGCTACCGGCATGTGTCGCGCGGGCGACGACACGCCCGATTGGGGGGCATCCACACGCCCGGGCACGACGCTCGCGCTTTATATGGGCGTGCGGCAGGCGCCCGTGATCGAGGCGAACCTTATCGCGGCGGGTGTCCCGGCTGTCTCCGAGGTCGAGATCGTCTCGGATATTTCGACCGACCGTCAGAGGATCGCGACCTGCCAGCTTGGCGCGCTCGCCGCGACGATCCGGGCGGAAGCGATCGGCAACCCGGCGATCATCCTGATCCGTCACGACAAGGGAGCCGCGTGCGTAGGCGGCACGGGGGAGCTGCAGTCTCGGGAAACGGCGGAGACCGGAAAAGCTCCGCTGGTCGCCAGTTGCTGACGCCGAAGATGTTACAGGTCGCAGCGTAAGCCGCAGGTCGGGGCCGCCGAGTTTCGTCGACGAGCCCCAGCTTTCCGCCCTTTCGCCGATGAGGCAATTAAAGGCCCATCGCGGCCATTCGTCACAAAGGTAGCGAAACTCGCTTGTTCGAGTGACGTCGGTCCAGACCTCAATGCCCCATCATCATCTCGCCCTTCGCCATCGCCAGATGGTGCGGCTGATGGTGCGCGCCGACCGTCAGGATGCCGATGAAGCCGAGCGCGCGGATCTTCTGCGGATCCGCGCCGGTCACGGTCAGCGCGCTGCCGCCGGGGATTTCCTCGGCGCTCATCTTCCAGCCCTCGACCCCGTTCATCGTCGCGACGTGGGCAGGCACCATCGCACGGATGGACGCGGTGACCTCGGGGTCGTCCGAGGTCGCCTCGAAGCGGGCGCCACCTTCGATGTCACTCTCTTTGACCTTGGCGCGCAGGGTGACGTTGTTCATGTCGATCAGATGCTGGCGCAGACCCTCGATATTGACGCGGTTCCAATCCGTGTCGGGATCGGCGAGCAGATAGGCGACGATCTCCTGAATGGCCGCGAAGGCGGACTGGCCCGGCTCGGTGATCGCGCCCGTGTCCCCGGATTGCATGCCGGGCATCTGCGCGCTCGAGGTCATCGGCATCTGCCCGTCGGCATGAGCGTCGTCGGACATCATGTGGTCGTCATGTGCGGGCATGTCCTCTTCGTTGCCCATATGCTCATGGTCGCCCATGTCCGCGTCGTCCATCATCATGTGATCGCCCGACATCATGTCATGCGCGCTCCCATCCGCGCTGCCATCTCCGTGCGCGTAGCTGACGGCGGGCAACGCCACGAGGGCGAGAATGGTAAGAAAACGTGTCATGAGTCCTCCGGAGTTTTGCGTAACTCTGTCATCTTTGCGCGCCGATGTCACAGCTTCAGCCTCCGCAGCCGCAACGCGTTCCCGATCACCGACACCGACGAGAAGCTCATCGCGAGCGCCGCGATCACCGGCGAGAGCAGCACGCCGAAGACGGGGTACAGCACACCCGCCGCGATCGGCACGCCCGCGGTGTTGTAGGCGAAGGCGAAGAACAGGTTCTGGCGGATGTTGCGCATCACGCCTTCGGCCAGACGGCGCGCGCGGACGATGCCGGTCAGGTCGCCCTTGACCAGCGTGAGCCCTGCGCTCTCCACCGCGACATCCGCGCCGGTGCCCATGGCGATGCCGACATCGGCAGCGGCGAGTGCGGGTGCGTCGTTCACCCCGTCACCGGCCATCGCGATGGAGACGCCGTCCTTGCGCAGTTTCTCGACCAGTGCGGCCTTGTCCTCGGGCGAGACCCCGGCATGAACCTCGTCGATGCCCAGCTCGCGTGCGACGGCCCTTGCGGTGCCCTCGCTGTCGCCCGTGGCCATGACGATCCGCAGCCCCTCGTCGTGGAGCGCGCGGATTGCGTCCGCCGTGGTCTCCTTGATCCGGTCGGCCACCGCGATCACCCCGATCACCTTGCCGTCGCGGGCGAGATACATCGCGGTTTTGCCGTCCGATTGCAGACGCTCGACCGTGTCGGACTGAGCGGAGACATTCGCGCCGATCTGCTCCATCAGCGCCGCGTTGCCGAGCGCGATCTGCGCACCCTCGACGCGACCGGTGACACCCTTGCCGGTGACCGCCTCGAAGCCTTCGGCGTCCAGTTTGGGCGCATCTTCGGCCCCTTGCACGATGGCCTCGGCAAGCGGGTGTTCCGATCCGCGTTCCAGCGCGGCGGCGAGGGATTTGACCTCGTCCTCCGAGGCCCCGTTCGCGATCACATCGGTCAGCGCGGGCTTGCCTTCGGTCAGCGTGCCGGTCTTGTCGACGATCAGCGTGTCTACCTTGGCGAAGCGTTCCAGCGCCTCGGCGTCGCGGATCAGCACGCCTGCGCTTGCGCCGCGCCCGGTGCCGACCATCACCGACATCGGCGTGGCGAGACCCAGCGCGCAGGGGCAGGCGATGATGAGGACGGAGACGGCGGCCACGGTCGCATAGCCCAATGCGGGCGAGGGGCCGAAGGCCAGCCATGCGATGAAGGCGAGGATAGCGCAGATCACCACGGCAGGCACGAAGTAAAGCGACACCCGATCCGCCAGCCCCTGGATCGGGGCGCGCGAGCGTTGCGCCTTGCCGACCATCTCGACGATGCGCGAAAGGGTGGTTTCCGACCCCACGGCCTGCGCTTCCATCACGAAGCTGCCCTGCTTGTTCAGCGTGCCGCCGGTGACCGCGTCGCCCTGGGTTTTCTCCACCGGGACCGGCTCGCCGGTGATCATGCTCTCGTCGATGGCAGAGGAACCTTCCGTGACCACGCCGTCCACCGGCACGGTCTCGCCCGGGCGCACGCGCAGCTTATCGCCCGTCTGCACCTGATCGAGCGGCACGTCTTCCTCGCCGTTTTCGCCCACGCGGCGCGCGGTTTTCGGCGCGAGGTCCATCAGCGCGCGGATCGCGTCACCGGTTTTCTCGCGTGCCGTCAGCTCCATGATCTGCCCGACCAGAACCAGCACGAGGATCACCGCCGAGGCTTCGAAATAGACCGGCGGCAGCCCGTGCTCGTTGAGCATCTCGGCGGGGAAGATACCCGGCACCAGAAGCCCCGCGAGCGAGAACAGATAGGCCGCGAGCGTACCCAACGCGATCAGCGTCCACATGTTGGGCGAGACATTCACCACCGATTTCCAGCCGCGCACGAAGAAGGGCCGCGCGAACCACAGAACCGGGGTCGCCAGCGCGAATTGCAGCCAGAGGTAGGCTTTCGGCCCGATCCACTCCGCGAAGGGCAGCCCGACATGCGCGCCCATTTCCAGCACAAAGACCGCAGCCGCCAGAGGCCCCATGATCCACAGCCTGCGCCGGAAATCGACCAGCTCGGGGTTCGGGCCGCTATCGGCACTGGGGCTCATCGGCTCCAGCGCCATGCCGCATTTCGGGCAGTCGCCGGGCTTGTCCTCGACGATCTCGGGATGCATCGGGCATGTATATTGCGTGCCTTCGGGCATTGCCTTGGCAGCGGGACGAACGCCCAGATAATCCTCGGGCCGGGCCTCGAACTTGTGCTGACAGCCCTCGGAGCAGAAATAGAACCGCTCGCCGTCGAGCTTGGCCATATATTTCGCCGTCGCGCGCTCGACCGACATCCCGCAGACCGGGTCGGTCGCCTTGATGTAGTCATTCGGCTTGGCCACGAACTTGTCGTGACAGCCTTGCGAACAGAAGTGGTAGAGATGGCCGTCATGCTCGGCACTGGGCTTGTCGGCATTCGGGTCGACCGTCATTCCGCAGACTGGGTCACGCGTGATCGCGTCCGTCGTTTCCTGCGTGTCGTGGGTCTCGTGGTGGGCGTGCTGCGATGTCATCCGTTCATCCTTTCGGCAACTTCGCCCGATCAGATAGGGCTTCCAGCTGCTGGAGGGTCAAGAGTATAACCGATCTTTTTCCCAAACCCGGTCCCGCGTCCCTATGTTCCAGCAGCCCTCACGTGAGCGTGACTTTTGCTTCCAGTGACTGGAAGGTTTATATACCAAGCGCAGGAGGCCTATGCAGATGAATATCGGAACCGCCGCGACGCAGACCGGGCTGCCGGTCAAGACAATCCGCTATTACGAGGAGATTGGCCTCGTCACGCCCGACCGGCGGGCGAATGGCTATCGCGATTTCTCGGAGGCTTGCGTAGAGCAGCTGCGGCTTCTGGCGCAGGCGCGGCACCTCGGGTTCTCGCTCGAGGAATGCCGTCGCCTGCTCAGCTTGAGCGCCGATGAGGGGCGGGCGAGCCGCGATGTGCGTGCGCTCGCACAGCAAAACCTCGAAGCGGTGCGAGAAAAGATCGCTTCTCTCAGTGCATTGGAGGCGCAACTCCAGCGGCTGATCGCGCAATGTCATGGCGACGATGCCCCCGATTGTGCGATCCTCGACGACCTGATGGGGCAGCGCGGGAATTGACAGCCGCGCCAGAGCCCACCAGATAGAGGGCAGGGAGAACCGGGAGAGCCATGCGCAAAGCGCTGCATATCGTCATGATCGGGCTGGTCTGTTTGATCGGTCTTTCGCAGTTGGGCGCGCCCGCTGCCGCGATGACCCATGCGCGTGCGATGGATGCGATGGACGCAATCACCGTCAGCGATTGTGCGGCTTGCCCTGACAGCCATCACGATGCGGGGCCGATGCAGGACAAGACCTGCCCCCATGCGCAGATGATGGTCTCGGCCACGCTGGACTTCGCGCCGGAATTCTCGCTGAGCCGGGCGGACCTGTCCGTGACGCTCCTGCCTGCGGAGACGCCCGCGCCATTGGCGCATGAGCCCCAGCTCGACCTTCCGCCACCGCGTATCTGATCGATCACACCGTCGCTGGCCCCTGAGGGGGCTTATCTGTCGCGTCCCGAGCCCGGGCGCATGATCGAACAGGATACTCTATGAAACGCTATATTCTCTCTGCCGCCGTCGTCGCGGCCCTCGCTGCGGGCGGTTGGCTCGTGATGCAGCCCGACACCGCGAGTGAGGCAGAGGCGGCCACGCCTGCCAAAGGCGATCCGCTCGTCGCTGTCTCCTTGCCGAACACGCTCTCCGAACAGGCCCAGATGGGCAAACGCGCTTTTGACGCGACCTGTGCGGCCTGTCACGGCGCGAATGCCACCGGAAAAATGGGCTTCGGCCCGCCCCTCGTGCACAAAATCTACGAGCCGTCCCATCACGGCGACATGGCCTTCCAGGCCGCCGTTCAGGCGGGCGTGCGCGCGCATCACTGGAAGTTCGGCAACATGCCCCCGCAGGAGGGCCTGACCCGTGGCGATGTCGCCAATATCGTCACTTATGTGCGCGAATTGCAGCGCGCGAACGGGATCGAGTGAGATGCAGAATTTCCAACTGACCCGCCGCGCGGTCCTTGCCGGAATGGGGGCCACGGCGCTGACGGCGCGCATCGGAAACGCGGCAACCGCCCCGACGCCGTTGACCGCGCAGCGCGCCATGGCCCAGATTGCCCCCGAGGGCTATCCGCAGACCGAGGTCTGGTCCTATGACGGCACGCTGCCGGGGCCGCAGCTGCGGGTGCCGCAGGGCGCGCGCCTGCAACGGCGCTTCGTCAACAAGCTCGACGTGCCCAGTTCGGTGCATTGGCACGGCATTCGCATCGACAATGCGATGGATGGCGTGGCGGGGCTGACGCAGGACGCCGTGCCGCCCGGCCAGACCTTCGACTATGATTTCGTCGCGCCGGATGCGGGCACCTATTGGTATCACGCGCATACGAATTCGATGGAGCAGGTCGCGCGCGGCCTCTCCGGTGCGCTGATCATCGAGGAACCCGACGCGCCGGATGTCGATCGCGACGAGGTGCTGCTGCTCGACGATTGGCTGCTCGATCCCGACACCGCGCAGCTGGAGCCGGATTTCACCCATCCGATGGACCTCAGCCACGGTGGGCGCTTCGGCAATCTGGTCGGGACCAACGGGCATTACGCCCTGACCCTGAAGGCGAAACGGCATGAGCGGTTGCGGTTGCGCCTGATCAACGCCGCCAATGCGCGGATTTTCGTGCTGCGACTGACCGGGCTCTCGGGCTGGCAGGTGGCGCTGGACGGGATGCCGCTGCCCGCGCCGGAGCCCGTTCCCGAAGAACTGGTCCTCGCGCCCGCGCAACGCGTCGATCTGATCGTCGATGTGACTGGCGACGGGTCTCAGGCGGCGATCGAGCGGTTGGGCAATGACGACCAATGGCACAGCCAGGTCGCGTTCGAGATTTCCGGCGAGGTAAGCCGCTCGCGGCGCGACGCGCCTGCGCCTTTGCCGCCCAATCCGAACATGGCCCCGACCGATCTGACGCAGGCCCGCCCGCTGGAGATGAAGATCGAAGGCGGCGCGATGGGGCGGATGTCGCGCAACCAGATGCAGGGGCTGATGCAGAGCGGCAATTTCTGGACGCTCGCCGGCAAGGCGGGGCCGGGGGATACGCCATTTGCGCAGCTGTCACGGGGCGAGCCGGTGCGGCTGCGCTTCGTCAACGACACCGCGTTCCCGCATGCGATGCACCTGCACGGGATGCATTTCCGCGAGGTGCTTGAGGATGGACGCCTAGGCCCGATGCGCGACACGGTGCTGACCTTCGCCGGACGCAGCCACGAGATCGCGTTCACTGCCGACAATCCGGGCAAATGGCTTTTGCATTGCCACATGCTCGCCCATGCGGCGGCGGGGATGTCGTCCTGGATCGAGGTGACCTGAGATGACGTTGAAAGGAGTGACTGTGAAACAACCCCTGATGACGACCCTTTTCCTGCTCGGCTGGGCGCCGATGGCGCTCGCGCATGGCGGGGTGGAGGACCCGCAGGTTCTCGCTCGGATGGAAGGCATGAAGCGGCTCGGGACCGAGATGAAGCTTCTCAGCACGATGGCGAAAGGGGAGAGAGACTTCGAAGCCGAGAAGGTCCGGCGCGCGATCACCCGGATCGAAGCGGAAGCGGGACAGATTCCGGTGCTTTTCGAGCCCGAGGCGCAGGACCCGAAATCCGAGGCCCATCCGTCGATCTGGGACGAATTCCATGACTTCCGCGGTCAGGCGCAGGCGTTGGAGGAAGCGGCCGGTTCGCTCTCGAAGCCGATCGAGTCCCGGCAGGCGCTTCGACCTGCTCTCGTCAAGCTCGGCGTGACCTGTAAGGAGTGCCACGACGAGTATCGGGAGTAAGCGGCGATGCGAATTGAAGCCGTAGGTCTGGCTGTCGTGATCGCGCTCGGGGCAGGGGGCGCGCAAGCCGCCAGTCTGCTCGACGGGCGCGACATCACGGCGGGCAAGGCTCTTTATGCGCAGAACTGCGCGAGCTGCCACGGTGCCAATCTCGAAGGGCAGCCCGATTGGCGCGAGGCGGGGCCCGATGGCGTTCTGCCCGCCCCGCCGCACGACGAAACCGGCCACACATGGCACCACGAGACCGCGTTGCTGTTCGATTACGTCAAACAGGGCGGGGCGGATGCGCTGGCCGCGCGCGGGGTTGCCGACTTCCCGAGCGGGATGCCCGGTTTCGGTGGGACGCTGAGCGACGCGCAGATCCTCGATATCCTGGGCTTCATCCGATCGACATGGCCCGAGCGGATGCAAGCGGTGCAGGCGGCGCGCGACGCGCAGTAAGCCCCCGGCGCGGCTCCGTCGGTCCGTGCCGCAAATGTGCCTTGGAGCGTGCCGCGTTTGTGCTATCGGGAAGTGAAAAAAGAAAGCCCGGAGCGAACTCTGGGCTTTTCTCTTTGAAGTCAGTCTCTTGCGAGAGATTTGGCCCCGGCGGTAGGGAACGGGGCTGTCTTGGATTCAGTCTTAAATAGTTGAAGTCGTTAAGTATTTTCTGCGTAGTCCCGTGGTTTTTGCCACAGTTGGATGTCCTAAGGATGGGTGTTCGATTTCGGCGCGGCAAGGTATTTTCGGTAGTCCGATCACGCTATCGAGCCGAAAAATCGCTCGGCTTGACAGAAGGGTTGGTTTAGCTGCGTTCACCAAGTGTTCTTATCTCATCTCGAGATTAGCTCCGGCCAGCCAGAAGGTGCCAGTCGAATTGGAGTCGAAATACCAATACTTCGAGGTATCGGTCGCCTGAGCTTGGCACGCCGAGTGTCAGTGCCGACTAACCGAAGCGTAAAAGGCAGCGAGGTTCCCATAGCTGCGTCCGACTATTGACGACACAGCCACCCCGTCCGACACGTTCATTGGTTCGTAATGTCGCCCTTGAGAGAGTAGCCGATCATCAGCACGTCCTTGCGGGTCATCTCGTCGATCTCATGCGCGGCGAGGACCGACATGATGTCGTCGATTGCGGCCATGTATTCTCCGGTGCTGATATTCATGCCCCGATGCGCCGCCACCATGTCGCGCCCGGTATATTGCTCGGGGCCGCCACTGCCTGCGCCGAAGAAAGCGCAGAGTTGGGCCTTGGCGTCTTTCAGGTCGTCCGGTCTTTCGCGGTATGGCAGGAAACGGGCGCTGATTGCGGGGTTTACCATATGCGCCTCGAGGACATCGTCGACGAGCGCCTTGATCCCGGGCTTTCCGCCCAGCCGGTCGTAGAGGGTCTGTTCCATCGCTCTTGCTCCTTGTTCGCTATCCGAAGTGTTTGCTGCTTTGACCCCGGGCGCTGGGTCGCGCCCGGGATGAGGGCTCATTGCGCGGCCTGCTGCACACGCTGCGGCTGGATGTTGTGATTGACCCGGAAGAGGTTCGTAGGGTCGTAGCGCGCCTTGATCTCCTGCAGCCGGTTGAGGTTGCCGCCATAGGCCTCGGCAAGGCGATCCGCGTCATCCGCTGGCAGGAAGTTCACGTAGACACTGGGCGCCGCATCCGTTGCCGTTGCGTTGAACAGATCGCGCGCCCACGCGATGCAGGCCTTGTCCTTCGCGGGGTCGTCCCAGCGGGTGTGAACGTTCATGGTGAAGTGGCTGTCGCGCTGCGGATAGGCGGTCGCGTCCGACGGGACGCGGGCCATCGCGCCGCCGACATGGGCGATGAAGATCTCGCATTGCGGATCGGGAAGCTCCTCGACCGCGCCGAGTATCGCCTCCATCGTGCCGGACCCGAGCTTCAGGAAGTCCCGGCTCTTCCAGTAATTGCGCGCGCCGGGCGTCAGCAGCGGATCGAAGGCCGCCTGCCAGCCGGTGAAGGGATGCGGGCCGATCACATCGACAATGGGCGTGCCGAGGGCGCGCAGCTCGCGCATCGCCTCTTCGCCCTTGGCCATGTCGCCGACGTAACAGGCCGCGAAGATCAGCACCTCTCGTCCATGCCAGTCTTCCGGCAGGAAGGGCAGGGGCGGCGCCTTGCGCAGGACCGACCAGACCGTCAGCTCGTCCGGCGCCTTGTCGCATATCTCCTGGAATTTCGGCAGCAGAGTGGCCGCCTCCGCGAAGGGATGGATGACGAGACCGGACAGAACCTCGGTGCCGATGGCGTGGCCCTGGAATTCGAAGGAGGACACCACCCCGAAATTCCCGCCCCCGCCGCACAGCGCCCAGAAAAGGTCCGGATGCTCCGTCTTCGACGCCTTGACGCAGCGCCCATCGGCCAGCACCACGTCGGCCGACAAGAGGTTGTCGACCGTCATCCCGTATTTCCGGGTGATCCAGCCGAAGCCGCCGCCAAGTGTCAGCCCCGCGATCCCGGTTGTCGAGTTCACGCCGACAGGCACGGCAAGCCCATGCACCTGCGACTCGCGATCGACATCGCCCAGTGTCGCGCCCGGCTCGGCCCGGACGGTTCCGGCCTCAGGATCGACGTGAACCGAGCGCATGCCCGACAGGTCCAGCATCAGCGAGCCGTCCTCGACTGCGAGACCGGCAATCTGGTGGCCGCCGGACCGAACGGCCATCCGAAGCCCTTTATCCTTGGCAAAGGCGACCGCAGCCTGAATGTCGCTGGCTCCCATCGCATGCACGACGAGCCCCGGTTTGCGATCGATCATCCCGTTCCAGATCGATCGCGCGGTGTCATAGCCCTCATCTCCCTCGATCAGGGCCTTGCCGCGCAGAGCGGCTCCAAGGGCCTCCCGGTCCGCGCCGGTGATCTTCTTGCGCGTGCCGTCCAGCCCGTTCATTTCAATGATATCCGACATTTCTTTCTCCCTGTGAGATCATGGCGCACAGCGACGCGATCCACCCCTCGCGCGTCTGCCGCGTTCGATTGTTTGCGGTTCTGAAAGGATGAGCGCGCCGCGAGTCTCAAACCAGTGGCGAAACTGGACCGGCCCGCCCGGGCACAGGGTGAGCGCATAGAGTTGGATACAAGAAGCGCAATTTGCGCTATGCTGGAAAAAGCCATGGAGGAGATCTCCGATGTCCAACGCCAGCTATTTCCAGTTTTGCCCGGTCGCGATGGCCGCTGAAATCCTCTGCACCCGATGGACGATGGTCCTCGTGCGCGAACTCGTGGCTGGCTCGACCCGCTTCAACGATATCAGGCGAGGTGTCCCGCGCATGTCTCGCACACTGCTTGCGCAGCGCCTGCGGGAACTGGAAGCGGCAGGAATCGTCGAGAGACACCCGGTCGCGGGCACGCAAGCCGTCGACTACCTTCTGACCGATGCCGGGAAAGATCTGCTGCCGCTTGTCGAAGCCTTCGGCATCTGGGGGCAGAAATGGGTGGAATCCAAACCATCCCTGGAGCGGCTCGATGTGTCACTGCTGATGTGGGACATGCGCCGCAATCTCGATCCTTCCCCGCTTCCTCCGGGCCGGACTGTGCTGAATTTCCACTTCCCCGAGCTCGCGGCGTCGAAATCCTCGTGGTGGCTGATCGTGGAGGCGAACGGCGATGTCGATCTGTGTCAGGTCGATCCGGGCTTCGATGTGGACCTCTTCGTCACGACGGATCTGCGCACGATGACAGAGATCTGGATGGGCCTCACGACCGTATCGAAGGCCGCCCGCAAGCTCGACTTTATCGGGTCCCGAGACGTGGTGGCCTCGATGCAGAAATGGCTGGGCCTCAGCCCCTTCGCAGCCGAGAAAAAGCTCGCCTCCTGAGCCGCGTCGCCGTTCCGGTCAGCGCGTCGTCGACGGCTGTAGCAGACCGTGCCGGCATCGGTCACAGGCCGCACGTTCTGAAGGGCTACATGCCCATCAGCACCCGCGCGGCGTTGAAGAGCACTTTGGGGTCGAGGTCCGTACGTGCAACCGGCGGGGGAGGTGTGATCCGTCCCGTCAGGCTCGCAACCGCGGCCCGGGCCGAGCGGACGGAATATTCCACCGTGAAGACGCAATCGCGCGGGAGTTCGCAGAACTGCCCGATGATCGCGAAGTTGCTGGCACCGCTGGGCCGGGTGTCGGGGCGATCCCCGGGCTGACGCGGCATGAACTGGCTGGTGATGAACGGCATCCGGCAGGGGATTACGCGGGCGGTCTTGAACCAGCCCTGCTGTTCGGGCGTCAGGCCCATATGGCCGAACAGCTCGGTTAAGATCTCGTCGCCGGTCGCCTCCCACATCGGCTTTTTGGTGAAATCGCCGGGACGATCTCCGCGCAGGCCATATCCCCAGAAGACATAGGTGCCGTGTTTCTGGCCGCGGAAATGGGGTTGGTGAAAGAGCACGATCGAGAGCGTCCAGCCCGAATCCGCGAAGGTCACCAGCCCGCCCGTGCCCGTGCGGTTGCCGGTGAAATCCTCCATGAACTCGAAGAAATCGGCGCTGTCGAGCGTGACCGTGAAGGAATGCCACGCGGTTTTGTCAGTCTCGCCGCAGAACACCTCCGGGCGGCCGAAGCCCTCATGCTCCGCCGCCAGCTTTCGCCACAGCGTCCAGGCACCGCCCTCGTGGTCATCGCGGCTGGGCGCGCGATCGTTGGCCCCCGTCACCGAGCCATCGGTCATCGACCCTAGCGTGAGATAGACCCTGTCGGTCTCGGCTACCGGCACTTCCTGGCCACTGGCGAAAACCAGCGCACTGACGCGGCGGTCTTGCCGCGAGCCCTCAATCCGCACGTCGACGACCTGCGTTCCGGTGACGATTTGCATGCCTCGGTCGCGCAGCCAGCTCACGATTGGTGCGATAAGGGAATCATACTGATTGTAGCGCGTGCGCAGAATGCCGGCGATCCGGGTGAAACCGGGAAAGAGATGGATGAACCGTCGCAGGTAGCGCCGCATCTCGACCACGGAATGCCATGGTTGGAAGGAGAACATCGTCGACCACATCAGCCAGAAGTTGCTGGCGAGAAACGTGGGCTGGAACCAGTCCTCGATCGTCTGAGCTCCGAGTGTGCTTTCGCGATGCAGGATCAGGCGGTTGATATCCACGATGTCCTGCGCCGTGAGCGTGAGGTCAAAGCGGTCCTCTGCCGGTTTGCCGTCGCGCACGATGCGGCAATTGGCCGAGCCGGGCACCATGCGGTTGAAGGCGAAGATGTCCTGTGCTGCCGAGGTGGCGGGATCGTCCGCCGAGGGGATCGAGCCGAGCAGATCGAACGTGCAGGCGAAATGCTCCTCGAACATCCGGCCGCCGCGGACGAGATAGCCGTCCTCGCCATCGCCCGATCCGTCCAGCGAACCGCCCGCGGTGCCGAGTTGTTCGTAGACATGGATCGCCGCGCCATCCACGCCCGCGTCGCGTAGCAGAAAGACCGCCGTGGCAAGGCCCGCGATACCGCCGCCGACGATGTGATGTCGTTCCGTTGTCGCTTCCATCGCCGAGCCTCGCTCCCTGCAGTCCAGATTTCCTTCGCCCCCGTCGAAATCCTTGGGGACACAGCGAATTCTAGCATTTTATGAGAAGCGGACGAAGAAGATTGCTCGCCGAGTTTACGCCTGCTCCGCCCGCTTGCATGGTGATCAGGGAAGGCACGTCATGCGGCGGACTGCCGAAACTGTCTGAGCATGGGACCGGCCATTCGTGCCGGGTGCAGCTAATATCCATGCTCCCCCTTTGGCGAGAGGGAAAATCTCGGCCCATAGCGGACATCTATGGGCTGAGCGGCGAAGGTCAGCTTCGAATTGTTTATCTCGGTTCGGCTTCCGGATGTTCTCGTCGACTTTGGATGATGCTTCGGCCCCATTAACAGTTGGATCACTGCATGACTATTGTGGAGCTTGAGGCTGTCAAAAGGCTCTTTCGCGTTTGTCTGTTCCTGAAGCATTGGCGCAGCTTGCTGCATTACGCTGAACGATTTCGCGGCGGCCAAGCCAAGATCGCGCTGAACCCTATAGTTTCTCATAGATTGCGCGCGCGGGGGACTGTGACGTGAAATGCGCGTGATCGGTTCGAGTGTTTGGGCCGTGACAAAACACCAATAAATCGGGGTATTCTTATGACATTCAAATTCGCGCTCGCGGCGTCAGCCGCCTGTCTTGCGCTGGCCGCATGTAACAGCAGCAACGGGTCCTCCGCGGCGCTGACCTCGGCAGAGGCGCAAAACGTCGAAGCAACCTATTCCGACTACGCGGACAGGATCGGTACGGGCGACCTGACGACGACCGTGCCGACGGGGCAGGCGTCGATGTCGGGCTATATGGGCGTGAGCAACGTCAATCCCGACGACCCGACCACGACCGTGATGGGGGAACTGGCGATGGATGTCGATTTCGACGCGGGGACGCTGACCGGCAAAGGGTCCAATTTCGGCATCTATAGCGGCGACGTCCTGACCAAGGAAGCCGATGTGACAGGCTCGCTCGACGTTGCGGGCACGGTTTCGAGCTCGGACATGAGCGCGACCGCGACGGGTACGATGTCGGATGGCTCCTCTGCGGGCGCCGACTTCGCTCTGGATATGACCGGCAGTTTCTATGACGACGCGGGCACGCTGACTGCGGTGGGCGATATCTCCGGGACGATGACCGACGGCTCTGACGTCCAGAACGTCGACGGCAATTATTACGCTACCGAGAACTAAGGCGGGGCTTTTCCTGCACAGGCCGGGCGTTCTGCGCCCGGTCTCTTTCCGTCTCGCCGAGAGGCAAACGACAAGCGCGATGCGATACCGTTCTTCCTTCCTCCTGATCTGGCTCGCCTTCGCGCTTGTCGTCTGTCTGCTCTCACCGTCGCGCAGCTTTGCGGAACAGACGGTTTCGGATTGGCTCGGCGTGGCGAATGCGCAGCTCGCGCAGGGCAAACCGGGGCGGGCGCTTCTGATTTTCGGAGAAATCGCGGCGCGCCATCCGGAATTTGCCCCGGCGCAGACCGGGTTGGAGCAGAGCTTCACCAAGCTTGGCTCCGTTCGCCGCAACGAAGCGTTCCTGCGTTACGCGCTCGCCAAGGATCCAAAGCACGAAGCGGCGCTTCTCGCGGCATGGCAGGCGTTGGATCGGGCGCATCCGTTTCGCTTTTCCGCCACGGCCTCGATCTTGCCGAGCAGCAATGTCGATCACGTCGCCTCTGAACGGTATCTGGTGACCGATTTCGGCACGTTTCTGATAAATGATGGCGGCAACGAGACCTCCGGGGTCGGGCTCGGCTATGGCGCGAACCTTGACTGGTTCGTTCAGCCGCGCCCGGGGCATCGCCTCCGCCTGCGCGCCTCCTATGCGGGGGCTTGGTATCACACCGCGATTTTGCGCTATTCGGAACCCGGGCTCGCCCTGCGCTACGAGCATCTCGGTGGGGGTGCGCCTTGGTCGGTCGAGGCGTTTTTGCGCGACCGGCGCTATGGCGGCGGGTCGCAGGATATCACGTCGGACAACCTCACACGCGGAGTGCGGTTCGCGAAAGTGTGGCGGTCCGCAGGGGGCGGGCGCACGGTTTTCCGGCTGGACGGCGAGTATGCCAGCTACAGCGAGAAGCCCTACCTGACGGGCCCGAGATATTTCGTGGACCTCGCGCGCCGAACGAGATTGGGGCAACGTAGCGCCCTGAGCTATGGCCTGCGGCTGGAACGCGCCTTGCCGCGAAAGGATTACCATCGCTATTCCGGCGCTGAGTTGCGCGTGGGCTTTGACCGACCGCTTTTCGACGGAGTTCGTGGGGGGCTGTCGCTCAGCTACGGGGAGCGCCGCTACGACGCCGCCTTTCCGATCGTCGGGGTGCACCGTCGGGACCGGACCGCGAGCCTCGGGCTGAGCCTCGAATTGAAACGAGCGAAAATCCTTGGTCAAACGCCCCGGATCACCTGCAGCGCGCGGCGCACCCGGTCGAATGTCGCGCTCTACACGACGAACTCGGTTGATTGCGCTTTGTCCCTAAAGCTTGATTTTTGAACGAAATTCGGCATCTATGTCGCATGTTAATCGGTGAGCATTTTAGCTTCAGTGTTTTTCTCGGCGCATTGCTCGGCGGTCCGGTTGGCTTTGATTTGAAGAGTTTTGGGGGGGCCATGCCGAGTTTCGATCCGCGGCGCGTCGTTTTCCGAGAAACGCACGCAATTTTAGATTTGACCCGACCGCGCCGGCTGAACTGACACGATGCCACGTTTCATATCGCATCACGAAATTTATGATGCCGCGCTCGATGACGAGCTATTCACCGCGCTGCCAAACATGCTCGCGCAGGTGATCGGCATCCCGTCGGCTGTCTTCATCTGGCTCCATCCCGGCGATTATCGGGAAATCACCGCCGGAACGCAGGCGGATGCCAATCTCGATTACAATTCGTTCGAGGGTCACGATCCGTGGTTGGCGCACGGTACGCCGGATAAGTGCGGCACAGGCCTGTTTCGTTTGTCGAACCACGTGAGCGCTCAGGAATTCGAGCGCAGCGAAATGTATAACGATTTCATCGTGAAGAACGGTGTCGATCGCTACTGGTGTCTCGCGATGATGCAGAGCACGCGCGACGGTCTGGTCGCCACGGCCTTCCACAAAGGCAAGCGCGGGGGCGATTTCACCGATCCCGAGGTGGAGACTCTCGGTTTGCATGTCCAGGATCTGGGACGGCTGCACAAGATCCGTCGGGAGCTGCATCGCGCCAGTATCCAGCAGGTCACCGCGCCCGACTGCAGCCTGCTTGATGACGCCCCGATCTTCGAGCTCGACCACGAAGGGCGGCTCGTGCGGATGAACGGGAAAGCCGAGCTGCTGCTCGATCTTCATCCGCTTCTGGTGCTCGACTTCGAACGGAAATTACGGTCACGCGGGTCGATGCACGGGGTTTTGCGCCAAGCCATCGGACGGTCGACAGATGCGGTGAAGAGCCAGGCAGGCGCGCTCGACCTACCTCAAATGCGCGCGACTGACGGGCGAATTATACCGAAACTGAGGTTGAACCTCCTGCCGCGAACTGACGGGGGCCGGAAAGTCTGGGTTATCGCGACGAGTGACGAAGAGGATGGAATACGAAATCTGATCGCGGCCCCACGTGAGAAGATGCGGCTCACGCCACGCGAGCGGGACGTTCTTCAGGGAATTATCCAAGGCCGCAGGCGGGACCAACTCGCCAATGATCTCGACATCGCCATTCCGACAGTTGATCTACACAGCGCCAATCTCCGCCGCAAACTCGGGGCACGGACCATCGCGGAGGCCGTTGCCATCGCCTTGCAGTTTGGACTGATGTAGGTCCTGCGTGACGGTGTCGCTCTGGGACAAGGGCGACAATTCAATGGACGATCCGGGTCAAATGCCGCCCATGGGGTTCGGCATGATTGGCGCTGGAGGACAGGTTCAGAAGGCTACGATAACTGTGGCTGCGACACCCTCGGTCGGTCCTGCGGGCATCGCGTCAGTTCGCTGGACTACGCGGCTGCACCGAACAGTTACGCCTCACGACTTTTGAAAAAGCGTCGGACGTAGAAGCCGACCCCGATCAGGATCGCAACGAGCACCACGCCATTCAGGGCGTGCATCGTGTTGCGCAGGGCCGGACTTTGGTCCCACGCTTGGCCGAGCTTGAGGCCGACATAGGCGAGGACGAGGCACCAGGGCCAAGATCCGAAGAAGGT
This sequence comes from Thioclava sp. F36-6, assembly GCF_002020305.1. Lineage (NCBI taxonomy): Bacteria > Pseudomonadati > Pseudomonadota > Alphaproteobacteria > Rhodobacterales > Paracoccaceae > Thioclava > Thioclava sp. F36-6. The sequence goes on from NZ_MPZX01000001.1 coordinate 1,484,921, forward strand.
GTAAATCTGGAACTTCCAGAACGGCATCCGAGCGATGCCGGCCGGGAGGGAGATGAAGGTCCGCACCAGCGGCAAGAGCCTCGAGACGAAGACCGCGGCGCTGCCATAGCGGGAGAACCAGCGATCGGCCCGGTCCAGATCCGATTGGCTGAGCAAAATGTATCGCCCCCAACGTTCGACGGCGCGTCGACCGCCGTAAGCACCAATGAAATAGGCGAGGGTCGACCCGATATTGCAGCCGATTGCGCCAACGGTGGCGACGAGTAACAGCGAGAACTGACCTTTCGAGGCGAGATAGCCCGAGAAGGGCATGATCACTTCCGATGGGAGCGGGATACAGGCGGATTCGATCGCCATCAGCGCAGCGATACCGGCATAGCCCATGGAACTGATCGCATGGGTGATAAAGCCCGCGATGGCTCCCATCAGTCCTGAAATCATGTCTCATTCCTCCCGCGTCTGGCCCTGTGCTGCCCCTGAGGTTTCCGGCAAAGACCCTGCCTTGCGGTCGTGGGGTGATCTGAAGGTGTGGCGGCGGCGAAGACGGGAAAGAAAGCTCGCGAAACCGTGTCCCAGCCGCGAAAGTCATGGGTCGGGCGAGCTCACCGAGAAATGCGTGAATGCGTGCATTACACCCGCGTTTGTCCCGTCGCTGGTGGAGCGTCATTTGCGTGGCACATTTCACCCATCACAACGTCGGAAAGCGCATCTCCACCCGCAGGCCACGTTCGAGATTTTTCAGGCGCAGCTCGCCCCCGTGTATCTGCGCGATGGCGTCGACGAGGCTCAGACCCAAACCGCTGCCTTGGGTGTTGCGGCTCTGGTCGAGGCGGACGAAACGTTCGCGCACCCGCGCCAAGTCGCGGTCCGGGATACCGGGGCCGTTATCTGCCACGCTCAACACGACATGCTGGCTTGCCTCATGAACGCCAATCGAGACCCGTGCCGGGGACGGGCTGTAGCGAAGCGCGTTGTCCACGAGGTTCACGAGCGCCTGAAACAGAAGCTCGCGGTCGCCCTCGATGGAAATGCTCTCCGGCAGATCGAGCGCCAATTCCTGCCCTGCATCCTCCGCCCCCGCGCCAAGCATTTCCGCGACATCCTGGCAGAGCTGCGTGAGATTGACGGGCACACGCGTGATCTCGACCATTCCGGCCTGCATGCGGGACAGGCGCAGGATCGCGTCGAAGGTTTCCGAGACCTGATCGAGATCGTTCAGCGCTTTCCCGATCTCGCCGCGCTGCGTCAGCGGCAAGGACGCATCCAATGCCACCGGCTCGAGCCGCAGTCGCAGTCGGGCGAGCGGCGCGCGCAGGTCATGGGCGACATCGGTCGAGACCTGACGGATCGACGCGATCCCCGCCTCCAACTGGTCGAGCGCCTCATCCACGCTTTGCGCCAGACGCGCCACGTCGTCATCGCCTTCGTCGCGGATGCGCAACCCGTGGCGGCCCTCGCCGACCGCGTGAAGGACCTGCTCCATCCGGTCGATGCGGGCCTCGTTTCGCCGCGCGATGAATACCGCAAAACTGATCGACAGCAGAAGCGCGAGCCCGAGCCCCCAGCCGAAGCTTGTGGCGAGGATTTCGCCCTGTTCGCGCAGCCACGCATCGTCGCGCCCCGTCATCAGCCAGCCTGACGGAAGCTGCATTCCATAGGTGACGTAACCTTCGGGGACATTCGCACCGGGTGGGTCGAGCAGCGTCAGGCCGGCCCCCGGTTCGAGGTGTCGCGTACCTTCGAACGAGGCGGCGACGCGGACATTGCCAAGTGCGTCAGAGCCATCGGCCGGCGCGAAGGCCACGATATTCGCGCCGTCGCGGCTCGTCGTCATCCGCGCTGTGATCTGCTCGCTCAGGTCCTGCATGTCGGCGCCTCGGGCGGAGAGGGCGAGCGCCTCGGTATCGGCGCGGACCTCGCCCTCGAGGCGGAGGCTCATTTCCTTGGATTGCAGCACATAGGACACGCCGCCCGCGACGAGTGCCGCGAATGCGAAGACCGTGGAGATCGCGATGGCGAAGCGCATCGACCAAGTGAACGCACGCATCACGAGGCCTCGAACACGTAGCCGATCCCGTGCAGCGTGGTTAGGTAGGGGGTGGCGTAAGGCTTGTCGATCTTGCCGCGCAGACGGCTGATATGGGTCTCGACGACGCTGCTTTTCGGATCGAAATGGATGTCCCAGATCGCTTCCAGCAGGATCGTCTTGGTCTGGACCCGGCCGGGACGTTCCATGAAGTGCTTCAGGAGCATGAATTCACGCGGCTGCAATTCGATGCACTGGCCGTCGCGCCACGCCTCGCGGGCGAGAAGGTCGAGCCGCAGATCGCCCTGCACCAGTTCGGTCACCTCTGCCTTGAGGGCAGGGCGGCGCGCAATCGTATCGATCCGTGCAAGCAGCTCCACGAAGGCGAAGGGCTTGACCATGTAGTCGTCGGCCCCCGCGCGCAGCCCGGCGACGCGATCCTCGACGCTGCCCATCGCGGTCAGCAGAATGGCGGGCGTGGCGATCTGCGCCGCGCGCAGTGCCTTCAGCAAGGCCAGCCCGTCGAGACTCGGCATCATCCGGTCGAATATGAAGAGGTCGTAGCTCTGCGCGGTCGCTTGCGTCAGCGCCTCGCGCCCGTCGCGGAGCAGGTCGACGGCATGCCCTTCTCCGGTCAGCCCCTTGCGCAGGTAGTCTCCGGTTTCGGCATCGTCTTCGGCAATCAGGATTTTCATCGCACCATCCTTCGATAACGGACCGGGATTGTCACGGGCGGCTCCGCAAGGTCTGTGCGATTTCTTACAAATTCGTAAGACGGGAGCAAAACGCTTCGTCCTTCCGCAGGGGATTGCTGGCGGCATCGATGTGGATGCATCGCAAGCAATGAGGACCTTATGCGAAACCTGCTTCTCTCCGCCGCGCTGATCGCGGTGCCGGTCGCGTCATTTTCAATGGTCGAAATGGCCATGAGTACGGGAGCGCCGGGCGCTTCCGCGCCGCAAGCTGCAAGCCTCGGCGATATGAGCCCTTACGAGACGATCGTGAGCGATACCCAGACGCTTGCCAAGAAAGGCGAGTTCACCGCCGCAGAGAAACGCATCACCGATCTGGAGACCCTTTGGGACAAGAACGCGGCCAAGCTGCGCAAGGCCGATCCTTCGGCCTGGGGCGTGATCGACGGGGCGGCGGACAAGGCTTTCGCCGCCCTGCGCACGAAGTCGCCGGACGCGAAGAGCGTGATGCAGAGCCTTGACGGGCTGCAGACCGCGCTTGCCGATCCGGTGCCCTCGGAAGTCGGGGCCGTGCAGAAAGTCGCGGGCATCGCGGTGACCGACAAGACCGGCCACGCGCTGCCCTGCGAGGCGATGATCGGGCAAGTGCGAGATACGCTCGGCGGCAAAACCGCGTCGCAAGCGGTCTCCGATCTTCAGGCGAAAGCGCTCGAGCGCTGCAACGCGGATGACGACACCCGCGCCGATGCCTTCTCGGCGCAGGCGCTGGCAATGCTGAACAACTGAGGCGCATCATGAGCTACCAACAGACTTTCATCTACCCCGACGAAGAGTTGACCAATCCGGTCAGCCGCGTTCCCGAGGTCACGCCGGGCTTCTGGCTCATCAAACTGATGGCGGTGACGATGGGCGAGACGGCGGCCGACTTTCTGGCCGTCAATCTGGGCCTCGGCCTGACCGCGACGACGATCCTGATGACCGTGATCCTCGCCCTCGTGATCCGCTGGCAATTCGCGCAGCGCCGTTATGTGCCCGCGGTCTACTGGTCGGCGGTGGTGCTGATCTCGATCGTGGGGACGCTGATCACCGACAACATGACCGACAATCTCGGGATTCCGCTGATCGACTCGACGATCGGGTTCACGATCCTGCTGGGCGCGACCTTTGCGGCGTGGTTCGCCTCCGAGCGCACGCTCTCGATCCATGAGGTCTACACGGCCCGGCGCGAAGGGTTCTACTGGCTCGCGATCCTGTTCACCTTCGCGCTCGGCACGGCGCTGGGCGATCTGATCTCGGAGCAGTTCGGCATCGGCTATCTCGCGACCGGCATCCTCTTCGGGCTGATCATCGCGTCGCTCGCTTCGGGATATGCCGCGCTCAAGCTCGACGGGCTCTGGGCGTTCTGGCTGTGCTATATCTTCACCCGCCCGCTGGGCGCGTCCTTCGGCGATCTTCTCTCGCAGCCTACCGAGTATGGCGGGCTGGGCTTCGGCACCATTCCCACCAGCCTCGGCTTCCTTACCGTCATCGCGATCACCGTCGCCGCGATGACTGTGAAACGCAGGCGCGTCTGACTCCCTTTCCAGATCGTACGCCGCGTGGCCCTTCGTCCCGACCGTCCGGGGCGGAGGGTTTTTCGTTCCGGCCAAGCGAGAAACCCAGCTTCTCACGGATTTGTAAGAAACGGGCGAATTCGATCCGGAACGCGGCGGGCAAGTTCCTTTCAACATCAAAAGGAGGTGCCCAGAGATGCAAACAGACACACCGGCCGTCAGCACGCGGGGGCTTACCCTGCGCTACGGCGATTTCACCGCGCTCCAGCCGCTCGACCTCGACATTGGCCGTGGCGAGATCTTCGGATTTCTCGGTCACAACGGTGCGGGCAAGACGACGACGATCCGGCTTCTGACGACGCTTATGGAGCCCAGCGGCGGCACGGCGAGCGTCGCCGGCTGCGACCTCGCGCATAACCGGATCGCGCTGCGCCGTGCCATCGGCTACCTGCCCGAGAACGTCCGCCTCTACGATACGCTCACCACGCGCGAGAACCTGCGCTTCTTCGCGGCCCTCTCGCGGATCGAGGACGCCCGCGACCGCGTCGAGGAGGTGATGGAGTTTCTCGGCATCACCGATCTCGCCGACCGCCGGATCGCGACCTTCTCGAAAGGGATGCGCCAGCGGGTCGGGCTCGCGCAGGCCATCGTGCATCGCCCGCAGGTCCTGTTCCTCGACGAACCGACCTCGGGGCTGGACCCGATGGGGGTACGCCAACTGCGCGAGGTGCTCGAGCGGCTGAACGCGCAGGGCATGACGATCTTCATGAACACCCACCTGCTGAGCGAGGTGGCGCGGTCCTGTTCCTCCATCGGCGTGCTGTCGCATGGCCAGCTGGTCTTCCACGACACGATCGAGACGGTCAACGCGCGCTACGGCTCGGAAGAGGCCCTCGAGGAGCTTTACCTCTCGGTGGTGCCGGATCGCGAGGTCGCGGCATGACACCCTCCACGATCTTACGCCGCCACGCGCTCGCCGCGCTTGCGCGCGAGCGGACGATCGCGCTGGTGGCCGCTTTGTTCGCCGCGCTGGTGCTGGTCTCGGCCTATCTGGGCTGGTCCGCGACCTCGACGGTCGACGCGATCTACGCGAGCGCCACGCATTGGTTCGAAGCCAATGGCAAGCCGGTGCCGCCGAACCCGGTCACGCAGGGCTCGCCGCTGGCGCTGCTGCGCAATCTCACGATCTATATCAGCCTGATCGGCGCCTTCTCGGCCATCGTGATCGGCTACCGCATGGTCGAGACCGACCGCCGGGCCGGGGTGCTGCCGCTGATCGGCGCGCGCCCGCTGGAGCGCCTCGATTACGCCCGCGGTAAGGTCTCGGCGCTGGCGCTGGCCGTCGGCGGTCTCGCGGCGCTTGCGGGTGTGGTGGGGGCTGCAACCCTCGCCATCCTGCCTTCGGTGCATCTCGCCGCAGGGGATTGGGCGCGGCTGGCTGCGTTCTTCACATTGGGTTGGCTCTACATGATGACCTTCGGGCTGATTGCGATCGGCGCTTCGGCGCGGGCGCGCAGCGAAACCGTGGGGCTGATGGTGCCGACGGTCGTGTGGCTGGTGCTGACCTTCGTCTGGCCTGCGCTGACCGGGAACATCCTGCCCACCGCTGCGATCAACCCGATATCGGCCCTCGCACCCGCCCCGCAATCCACGATCTTCGACCTCTCCGCAAACCTGCTCGGGCCGTTCTCGCTGGCCGAAGCCTACAAGTATCTCGGCGCGGAGCTGATGGGCTATCTGCCCGACGGCCTGCCGCCGCGCGGCGCGGTGCCCCCGCTGGTCGTGATGATGCTCTTCGCTGCGGGCTCCGGCCTCTATGCGCTGCGCGGCTGCCTCAAGCTCGACATGACGAAGGGAGGCCCCGATGCCTGATCTCTCCGCTATTCCCCCCATTGCGCTCAAGGACGCACGGATCGCGCTGCGCGACCGTTTCCTGCTGGCCGCGACCCTGGCGCTCGTCGCAGCCGCGCTGATCTCGCTGATCACCGGGACGGTCGCGATGCGCACCGATGTGGCCACCTACATGGCCGCGAAACAGCAACTGCTGGCGCTCGGCAAAAGCCTCGGTTCGATCGCAGCGCCCGAATTCTACCCGCTCAAGCTGATGCGCGGCACGATCGAGCAGATCGAGATCATGGGCGCAGTGATTGCGCTGATCGCGGGTTACCGCGCCGCCGTCGAAGAGCGCGGGCGCCAGACGCTGGCGCTGATCCTGACGCGCCCGCTTTCAAACTGGCAGTTCCTTGCCGCGAAGCTGCTAGGCGGGGCCGGGTTGATGGCGACCGCGCTGGCCTTCGTCTTCGCGCTTTGCGCCGTAGTGCTCGCGCTTGGTTCGGGCATCGGCATCGGGGCGAAAGACCTGATGCGCCTCGCGATCACCTGGGGGGCCTCGACGCTCTATCTCAGCGCGATCTTCGCGGTGGGCTTCGGCCTCAGCCTCTGGCTCAAAAGCCCGGCGAGCGGGCTGCTCTACGCCTTCGCGCTGTGGCTGCTGGTGGTGCTGGTGGCACCGCAGATCGGCGACACGATGGACCCCGACAATCAGGTCGCGGGCGGCGTCTTCGCGCAGCTTTCGATCCCGAAGGCCGAGCAGACCAGGATCAAGCAGGGCTTCGCCACCTACGAGACCATCCGCAACGGGATCGAGGTCTCGTCCGTGACCAAGCATTACGAGCGCTTCACCTTCGCGGTGCTCGGAATCAAGGACATCTACACCGGCAAAGCGCTCGGGCCGATCTGGGCCGACAAGAAGGGCGATGCCTGGTTCCTCATTCTCTTCACCCTCGGCCTCGGCGGGCTCGTCCTGCTGCGTCCGATCCGTGCCGATCGTCTGACCAAGGAGACCTGACGATGAACAAGACCCTTTCCACCCTCACCGTGCTGCTGATGCTCGCCGCTGGCGGCGCCCAGGCCGCGCAGACCGATACCGACAAGGATGGCGTGCCCGACATGGCAGAGCCTCTGCTGCACACCGATCCGCAGAACCCCGACACCGATGGCGACGGGCAGAACGATCTGGCCGACAAGGACCCGGTGGTGGCGCAAAGCCCGATCCAGCCCGGGGGAACTGCCGCGCCGTTCCATATCGGAGAGCTATTGGTCGAGAACAATGTCGACCCCGCGACCCATACGGACGCGCCAGATCACCTCGAGATCCAGCTGGTCAATGACGGTGCCAAACCGCTGAGCGGCTTCACCCTCTTCAACACGATCACCGACGCCGATAGCGGTGCGAAGGAGGCCTATATCCTGCACCCCGACGTGACCGTTCCCGCCAATGGCTCGGCCCGCATCCATGTCGATGACAGCGGCAAGCCGGGGCATCTGCGGGCGAACCCGAACTCGATCTACACCACCGCGCAATCGGCAAAACAGGTCGAGGTGAGCCTGCAGCTTCCGGGCTTTGCCGCGGTGACGCAGGGCGTCAAGAAAGACGCCGGTGGCGCCGAACAGGCGGATTGATCCCGAAACGATCGGATCGCGGCCCCGCTTCGCGGGGTCGCAGAGGGAGGCAGAGGCAATGAAACTCCGTAAAATCGCGCAGATCGTGGGCACCGTATTGCTCGGCACGCTCGCGGCGCTGGTGCTCTATTTCGGATATCTTCAGGTGACTGGAAATTTCCACACCGTGGTGGCCGGCGAATTCTACCGCTCGAACCAGCCGACGGCCGAGCGGCTGAAATCCTACAAGGAAAAGGACGGCATCCGATCGGTTCTCAACCTGCGCGGAGCCCATCCGGGACAGGCATGGTACGACGAAGAGAAAGCCGCGGCGCAGCGGCTGGGGCTGACGCTGATCGACTTTAAAATGTCCGATCACGAGGTCCTGAGCCCCGCGCGCATCGCCGCGTTAGAAGCCGCCATGGCCGCCGCGCCGAAACCCTTGCTGGTCCACTGCAAAGCCGGTGCAGATCGCACAGGATTGGCCGCGGCCCTTTATCTCACGCATCAGAAAAAGCGCTCGCCGTCCGAGGCAGGCTGGCAGTTGTCTCTAATCTACGGTCATCTCGGCGTGCCCCGGCTTTCCAGAGCTTGGCCGATGGACCAGACATGGATAGCGGCCAACAGTTGACGAATGTTCAACCTCTTGGTCGCAGGTCTTATGATGGTGGGAAAGTCTCGTTTTTCTCGTGAGCGGACTTTCGAGAGACGCGCAGCGAAGGTCGGCTCTCCGCCCAGGCCACCGAGCGGGTAGCGGTCGGCCCTAAGCTGACATCTGTTTTTGTGAGAACGCTGCGTGAGAACGGCGGAGCAATAGTCGGCCACGGTAGCGGCGGGATGCTCCGGCCGCGGGCGGCGTAGAAGCCGTCCACTTTTGCCACTTTCTGGCGACACGGAGGGTGCGAGGATTTTCACCGTGGACTTGTTTCGCAAGGTTCGACTTGCCTGCGCCGAGGAGATCGTCAAGCTTGCCACCGCAAGCCTGCCGGTTCGGTAATCGAGGAGGAGCCGATGTCGGAGACAATGGAAGAGGGGCGTGCCAAGCCCCGGCCCGCCGATGACGTGGCGCGCGAGGTCGATCTGCCGTGGTGCCAGCCCAAGCCCGGCCACGAGGATGTCCGCGCCCCCGATCTGATCCGCGAGATCATGGCGCATCCGAACTACCTGCAGGCCGATGAGGATGTCGATTTCCTCAACCGCGACGAGATGCGCGGCCCGCGCCTGCAGCTCGATTACCAGAAGGCCGAGACGCTGCTGCGCGAACAGGGCATCGCCCATTCGATCGTGGTCTTCGGCGGCACCCGCATCCCCGAACCGCAGGCCGCGCGCGAGAAGCTGGCCGAGCTGGAGGCCGGCAGCGCCGCCGACCCCGGCAATGACGATCTGACCCGCCGCGTCGAGATCGCCAGGCGCATCGTCGCGAAAAGCCGCTATTACGACGTCGCCCGCGCTTTCGGCCAGATCGTCGGTGCGCGCGAGGGCACGCATGGCAACCGTCTGGTGATCGTCACCGGCGGCGGGCCGGGGATGATGGAGGCCGCCAATCGCGGCGCCCATGATGCGGGCGCGCGCACGGTGGGGCTCAATATCACGCTCCCGCACGAGCAATTCCCCAACCCCTATATCACGCCCGGCCTGTGCTTCCGCTTCCGCTATTTCGCGCTGCGCAAGCTGCATTTCCTGATGCGCGCGCGGGCGCTCGTGGTGTTTCCGGGCGGCTATGGCACGCTCGACGAGCTGTTCGAGACGCTCACGTTGATCCAGACCCGCAAGATCCGCCCGTTGCCGGTGATCCTTGTTGGGCGCGACTATTGGAGCCGGGTCTTCGATCCGGATTTCCTTGTGGAGGAGGGGGTGATCGACCCCGAGGACCGCGACCTGTTCTGGTATGCCGAAACCGCCGATGAGATCTGGGAGGATATCGGGCGTTGGTATGCGCAGTTCGGTCGCAATATCGACGAACCAATGGGAGGAGAGGATGAAGATTTCATTTCACGGTGCCGCGCATGAGGTGACGGGGTCCTGCCATCTCGTCGAATGCGCGGGGCGCAAGATCCTGATCGATTGCGGCATGTTCCAGGGGCGCTCGGAACTGACCGAGGACAATGCCGCGAAATTCGGCTTCGAGCCCTCCGAGATCGACATGGTGCTGCTGACCCATGCCCATCTCGATCACTGCGGGCGGCTGCCGCTTCTGGTCAAGCGCGGCTTCAAGGGCGAGATCATCGCGACCTCGGCCACGCGCGATCTGGCGCGACTGGTGATGCTCGACGCGGCGCATCTGCAAGAGGAGGAGGCGCGCCATCATCACCGCCATGGGCGGCGCGGCGGGTCGCATGAGGCGCTTTACGACACGATGGATGCGCTCGACGCGGTCGATCGGTTCGGGCGCAACGCCACCTATCGCAAGACGCTTTCGCTATTCGACGGGATCGAGGCGACCTTTTTCGACGCGGGCCATATCCTCGGCTCGGCTTCGATCCGGCTTGACCTGACCGAGCATGGCCGCACCCGAAAGGTTCTGTTCTCGGGCGATCTGGGCCCCGACAATCGCCCGCTTCTCAACGATGCCGACCCGCCAGAGGATGCAGATGTCGTGGTTATGGAAACCACTTATGGCGAGCGCGACCATCGCGGGCTCGAGGCCTCAATCGCGGAATTCCTCGCCGCGATCCGCGCGACCACGGGGCGGGGCGGCAATGTCATCATCCCAACCTTCGCGCTGGAGCGCGTGCAGGAGCTGTTGTGGTTCCTGCGCGAGGGGATGGCCTCGGGCGAGATCGAGAAATCGCTGCGGGTGTTCCTCGACTCCCCGATGGCGATTTCCGCGACCCGGATCTTCGCGCGCCATGACGAGGCGTTGCGCCCGGAACTGGCCAAGATCATCCAGAAAGGGCACGATCCTTTCCAGCTGCCCGAGCTGCATTTCACCCGCGAGACGCAGGACTCGATCGCGCTCAACGAGATCCGCTCGGGCGCGGTCATCATGGCGGGCTCGGGGATGTGCACGGGCGGGCGGGTGCGCCATCACCTGCGCCACCACCTCGCGCGGCAAGAAAGTGCAGTGATCTTCGTGGGCTATGCCGCCGAAGGGACGCTCGCGCGGATCATCGTGGACGGGGCGAAGCACGTGAAGCTTTTCGGCGAGGAGATCCCGGTGCGTGCGCAGATCCACACGATCAACGGCTTCTCCGCCCATGCCGATCAGAGCGACCTGAAACGCTGGCTGGCCCGCACCCGCCACCCGGAAAAGATCTTCCTCGTGCATGGTGAGAAAAAGTCGATGGAGGCCTTCGCGAAAGGGCTCGACCCGGCGAAGGTGGTGATGCCCGAGCTGCATCAGAGCTTCGAGCTCTAGCCGCGCTCACAGCCCCGGCAGGTCGATCGCGACGGCCGCGTGATCGCTCGCATGGGGGCGGTGGCGGCCGATGCCGGGCAGGTGCTCGCCTTGATAGCGGGCGGCCTCGGTGCCCAGCCCTTTGCGCAGGATACGCGGCACCGCATCGGGGTAGCGCGCGGCCAGCGCAGGCGAGGCGAGCAGCACATCGGGGCAATGGTAGCGCCCCGAATGCGGATCATAATAGGTCCAACGTTCGGACCGGGGCATCCGTGCCATCAGATCCACGCTGAACCCGTGTTCAAGCGGCGCGGTCGCGCGGGGCAGGGGCAGCTCGGGGTCGTCGGGTTCGTTGAGATCGCCAAGGATCAGCCAGAGCGCTTTGGCCGCATCGTCGAAGTGCTGCTCGATCAGCGCCCGCGTCGCCAGCGCCTCGAGGTGCCGGGTGCGCCAGGCGGCGGCCTCGTCGGGGTAGGGCGATTTGAAATGCGTCACGAACAGCGTCAGTGCGCCCACTTCGACCATCAGGCAATCGCGGCGGAAGACCGGCATCTCGGGGTCGACGCCCTCGGGCAACTCCAGCCCCAGATCGCCCGGCGTCAGAGCGGCATGGCTGCGCACCGCTTCCAACGCGCGGCGCGACAGCACCGCCAAATCGAGCCCGCGCCCGTCATTGCCCGGCAGGCAGACCCGCTCGGGATAGGGCCGCGTGCCGGTGGGCAGCAGGTAGCACGCGTGGAAGTGCTCCAGCGTCGCGAGGTCGAACACCTCCTGCAGCGCGACCAGATCGGCGTCGATCCCGGCGAGCAGTTCCGCCGTCAGCCGCCGGTCGATCGGATCGAGGCGCGGGTCCTCGGGGTCGTCGCTGTCCCAAGCCCCATGCAGCCGCCCCAGCTCCCGGTTCGGCAGCAGGCGCATGTTTTGGGTGTTGAGGCTCGCGATCCGCATCTTGGCGTCAGCATCGCATGGGCAGGGCGGTTTGGAACAGCGCGAATGCGTCCTTTGATCCTCCCCCAATCAAGTGGTCCGCCGGTATGTTTAGGAAAACGGAGGATCAGAATGGCTACGAGGCGACACAAGCCGGAAGAGAGTGTCACGGTGTGAGGGGACCGCGGCCCCAGTGGGCCCGCGCAAGCCCCGATCACGCGGCAAGTTGAGGTGCTTGACCACGTCGCAGCCAGAAGAACGAGATGTCGCTGAACAGCAGAAAACCGACATTCGGCAGAAGCGCAGCGAATGTCAGCTTTCCGTCCTTCCCTTCAGGTGCTGCGAACGGCCCAAAGTGGCCGTTAATAATTCCTGCGGCAGAAGACCGATTGCTGCACGGTGAAAATGTTACCCTGAAATTTTCGATCTGCCGCGAAGACTCTGTCTGGTCGTCGGTGCGGTCTCGTGCGACTGCCGCTCGGGACCGCCTGAGCCTCAGAACCGGGTGCCCCAATACGGGTGAAGGTCGTCGATCACCAGCGGATGGCGATGCGTGCGATGGCCCTGAAGATGCGGATGATCAGGCGAAAGATTGTCGTGGCTATGTTCCAGCGTGACCGGATCGCCGGAGGGCCAGACTCGCAGCGCCACGATCAGGCCGAACGTCGCCAACCCTGCGAGCCCGAGAAGCGCAGTGACCGCGCCAAACTCAGTCATCAGCCAGCCGGAGAGTGGATAGGTCATCAGCCAGCAGGCATGGCTCAGCGCAAATTGCGCGGCGAAGAGGGCCGGTCGATCCTCGGAGTGCGAGGACCGTCGCAGCAAGCGACCCGACGGTGTCAGCACTGCCGAATAGCCCAAGCCCGTCGTCAGCCATGCCGCGAGCAGCAGAGGCCAGCTCAGCCCGATGGCCGAGATCGCTACGGCAAGGCCGAGGAGCGTGCCGATCATCACCGCTGCACCGGACAGCATCACCGGGCGATCCGGCACGCTCTCGAGCAGGCGCGGCAGGCCGAGCGCCGCCAGCATCGACCCCGCCCCAAAGGCGAACATCGTCCAGGCCAGATCGCTGTCCGCGAGGTTGAGCCCGCCGCGCACCAGCACGACCGAATTCACCAGCACCATCGCGCCTGCAGCCGCCGCGGCGAGGTTCACTGCCAGAAGTCCTCGCAGCCGTGGCGTCGCAAGATAGATCCGGATGCCGCGTGTGGTCCGGTCGTAGATGCCGCGCCGGGTTGCCGCCTGCGGATTGGGAAGCATCACCGACACAACCAGCAGGGCCGAGCCCGCAAACCCCGCGACCGTGCCGAGAAACAGGCTGTTATAGCTCATCACCGCGAGCAGCAGCGCCGCGAGCGTGGGACTGACGATATTCTCAAGGTCATAGGCCAGTCGGGACAGGGAAAGCGCGCGGGTGTAGCGCTCTTCTTCCGGCAGCACCTCCGGCAGCGTCGCCTGAAATGTCGGGGTGAAGGCGGCGGAGGCCGATTGCAGCACGAAGATCAGCACATAGACTTGCCAGACCTCGGTTACGAAAGGCAGCGCCAGTGCTGCGCAGGCCCGGACGAGGTCGAGCGTAACGAGCAGCGCCCGCCGGTTCACCCAGTCGGCGAAGGCGCCTGCCACCGGCGCGATGCCGACATAAGCGACCATCTTGATCGTGAAGACCGTGCCCAGCACCATCCCCGCATTGTCCCCCGCCAGATCATAGGCCAGCAGCCCGAGCGCCACCGTGGCGAGCCCGGTGCCCAGAAGCGCTACGATCTGCGCGGCGAAGAGATGGCGATAGGTTCTGTCTGCGAGGATGGCGAGCATGGGCTCATGAATAGCTTGAAATGGCCTCGCGGTCCAAGCGACCCCTCTCGGTCTTCGGATCGGGGACCTGATCCAAGCGGTCATGGGAAGGGGCCAGCTTGGCGCTCGGGAGATCGCGCCCGACGGCTCTCGAATGTTCCCCGAGTCTGATCTCCGAGCGCAGCCCGATCATTCTTCGAGCGCTTTTCGGCGGGCCTGATATTCCTCGGGATCGATTTCTCCCTTCGCAAGGCGTTCCTTGAGAATGTCGAGGGCGGTGCTCTGGCTCCGTCCCGGTCCGCGCTCCATCAACCAGCGTACGGCAAGCACGGCGAGGACGATGAGCACGCCCCAGAACACAACCATCATGCCGACACCGAAGAAGCCGTAGCCTTCGCCCCACATCATCGGATGCCCGTAATAGCCCTCTGCGTAGCCGCCCGGAGCATCGGCGAAAGCGACTGCCGGGGCGAGGGGTGCGAGACATGCAGTGAAAAGAGAAAGTTTGGTCATAGTCGCCTCCACGCGTTTGTTTTGGCGTCGATACACCTTTGATGAGTGCCGGACATTGAGCCAGATCAACGGCGCGCTCCGAAGGACGCCACAGCGTAGGAAAATCATTGGCTGAAGGCGAGTTGCCGGTAGGCCGCCTCGGCCATCGGCCAGAGCGCGGTGCCGCTCAAAGGTGCGGACAAGGCGAAGCCGTAGCCCCGATCCACCCAGATCAGACTCGCCACACCATCCGCTCCCTCGGTGAGGCGAAACGCGGTTTCTCCGGTGGACAGCGCCGTGACATAGAGCGTCAGCCGCGCCCCCGCTTGGGTTTCATACATCAGCTGCGCGGCGGGGCCTTGATCGGCGGGCAGCAGGCGCCCGCCCACGAGGCTGTAGCCTTGCGCCGAGAGGTCCGGGGCGACCAGCTTGCGGTCGAGCCGTTTCGTCAGCCAGGCCATCAGGTGATCGCGCTCCCGTGCGGCCACTTCGACCGGATGGACGACCTCCACCGTGTAGACCGCATGGGCGACCTGAGCCTCGCGGGCGAGCTCTCTCAGTGGGGCGGTCGGTGGGGCGCTCCCATCCTGACGAGCCAGCCCCCAACCGGCGCCAAGCCCTGCGGCAAAGAGCGCAAAAGCGGCCGCCATCCGTGTCCAGCCCGGTCGGTTCGGCGGGTCGATGCGCAGCCGCGCCGGGATAGGCGCGGCGTGAATCGGCGCGAGGGCCGCGCGCAGGGCGTCGCGATCGGCGCGCATCGCGGAGAGCCGCTGCGCCAGCGCGGGGTCCGCCGCGAGCTTCATCTGCACCCGGGCGCGGGCCTCGGGCGGGAGCCGATCATCGAGATAGGCGTGCAGCTCCGCCTCGTTCAGCATGTTGGCCTCGACATGGGGATCTGTCATTTGAGCCTCCGCAGATGGGGACGGCGCGGGCGGTCGGGGCGGTCATGGCCGGTCATCTCGCGCAGCGCCTCTCGTCCGCGGGCAAGGCGCGACATGACCGTGCCCTTGGGCAGGCCGAGGATCCGGGCGACCGCCTCATAGCTGAAATCCTCGACACCGACCAAAAGCAATACCTCCTGCTGCTCGATCGGGAGGCGCGCCAGGGCCCCCAGCACATCGCCGAGAAACACGACCGTCTCGGCATCGGCCGTCGTCCCGGCGAGATCGTCGGGATCGACGGCGCCCGCCTCGGGGCGCCGCGCGCGATGACGATGCGCGTCGTGGTAGAGGTTGCGCAAAATGCGAAACAACCAGGCCCGCAGCTTGTCCTCCGAGCGCAGCAGGTGCCAGCGCGTCAGCGCCCGCGCGAGGCAGTCCTGCACCAGATCATCCGCCGCATCGCGCTCGCGGGTCAGCGCGAAGGCGAAGCGGCGCAGCGCGGGGATCTGCGCCTCGATCAGATGGCGGGTGCGAAGGGTCACATGGGCGGGCCTTGTTCGACCGGGCGGCCTCGATGGGACGCCGCCCGGAGATTGCGTCAGGGCTGGGCGACCTTCCAGGCGCCATTGGCGACGCCATCGCCGGTCACGTCGCCCGGTTTCATGTCGTTCTTCCAAGTATACAGCGGTTGGCCCTTATATGCCCATTGCTTCGTGCCGTCGTCGCGGGTGATTACGCTCCAGTCGCCCATCGCCTGATCTTCGGCGGTGGCCATCAGCGGCGGCCAGTTGGTGGCGCAAGGACCGTTGCAAGCGGACATGCCCTCGCTGTCCTTCGCGAAAGTGTAGAGCGTCATGCCCGCGGAATCGACCAGCGTTGGCCCCTTGGCGGTGTCGGTGACACTGGCGGGATCGGCTTGCGCAATGCTCGCGGCCAGCAAAACGGCAGTGGTCAGCAGAAATCGTTTCATCTTCCTCTCCTCTCGGAATTGGGTCCTGTAGGGAAGAAGACGACCCCGGCGCGGGAATAATCCCGGCCGGGGCAAAAAAATTTGAATTGTAAGGAGGGGCCTCAGGCCAGACGGGCCTGCAGGCTGCGGCTCTGCCAGCGCAGGATACCTGCGACCGTTGCCCAGTAGACGATCCAGCCGCCCAGCGTCGCGGCGTCCGGCGCGGCGCGATAGCCGGTCAGCGCCGAGATCAGCCCGCCAATACGGCCGCCGTCATCGAGCACCGCGCTCATATCCCAGAGCGGCGCGCCGAAGGGCAGGATACCTGCCGAGACGAGATCATCCACACCGGTGGTGAAAAGCGCCGCGCCCAGAAGCAGCAGCATGACCTCGGACACACGGAAGAAGCCGCGCCACGGCATAAATCGCGCCCCGGCCCGCAGCGCCGCATAGCTTGCACCCGCGGCAGCCACGCCCACGGCGATCGAGGCCAGAACCCCTGCCATCTCGCTCTGCTTCGCAGCCGCGAGCGAGCCGTAGAGGAAGACCACCGTTTCCGAGCCTTCGCGCGCCACCGCCGCCATCGCGAGGATGAAGACCGCCCACCAGCTTTGGCGTATCGCGGCAGCTTTCAGCCCGGCCTCGAGGTCGCGTTTCAGCGTGCGGCCATGGCCGCGCATCCAGACCACCATCTGCACGATCAGCCCGGCCGCAACGAAGACCATCACCGTCATCAAGTCCTGCCGGACATCTGCCGACAAAAGCTTCGAGAAGCCCAACAGCGTTAGTGCGAAGGTTAGCGCCAGCGCGAGGCCCGTCAGCACGCCCCCCCAAAGGAAGCGCGCCGCCCGACGTCCGGCGCCTTCATGCGCGAGCCAGCCCGCGAGAATGCCGATGACGAGCAGCGCCTCGACGCTCTCGCGCCACAGGATGAAGATGATCTGTCCGTCCATGACATTCTCCTGCGGGTGGAAGATGGATTACTTGACGACGATCGTGCCCTTGGCGGTGTCGAGATCCTCATGGAATTCCTCGACGAAGGGGTAGTTGCCAGCAGGTAGCGCCGGAAGGTCGATCGTCTCGGTCTGGCCCGGCGCGATGATCTTCTCGATACGCAGGCGCTTGCTTTCGAACTCGGCGGCTGTCTTGCCGGTATTGGAAACGGTGAGCGTCACCCCGGTGTCTGCTGGCAGGTCGATCGTTTGCGGAGCGATGACCCCGTCTGTCAGGGTGATCGTGGGAACGGCCTCATCTGCCACGGCAAGGGCCGGCGCACAGGCCAGCACGATGAACGCGGGAATGATGCGTGAAATACGGGTCATGATGTTCCTGCTTGTCTGTTCGTCCGTCGAATAACCGACAAAAACACTTGGGTCAATAATTCCCGATAAAAATGCTAAGCTGTTTCGCCCGCAAATAGGCGCTCGACGCTGAACGGGCCGAGTCTGGCTCTCTCATTGGCAGAACCTCGTCATGGAGCTTCATGCGCTTCGGCCTGCCACGCCCCCCCCCCCCCTTTTTTTCAACCGCGGGTCGATGACCGGCGGGTCATGAGCGGAATAATCTTCATTAATCGTAATGGCTTGCGTTGGTCCGATGCGCCGCCAGAGTATGGCCCGCCGAAGACCCTCTACAACCGATGGAAGCGCTGGAGGTGAGTGGCTGAACGCCACTGGTCCGAGAGAAGCCACGAACGGGGTATTTTCGCCCGGATGATGGAGGGGCTTGCTTCCGAGGCCGCCGACCGGAAGACAGTGATGATCGATGTGAGCAGGCGAACGCCATGCGTTCGAGTGAGCCTGCGCAAGTATCTCATGGCTCACCGTACGGCTTCGAGCCTGCGGTTGAAAAAGGGGGGCGTGGCAGGCTGATTGGGCGGAGTTCGAAGATCAGAAAACGATCCGGGGGATCGTTTTCCTGAGACCGGTTGGCATGAACACCAAGTTGCATGCCGTCACGGACGCGAACGGCCGCCCGATCAAGTTCTTCGTGACAGCCAGCCAGATCAGCGACTACACCGGTGCGGCGGCCCTGCTGAGCAGCCTGCCCGTGGCCGAATGGCTGTTGGCCGATCGGGGCTATGACGCCGACTGGTATCGTGAAGCCTTGCAGGACAAGGGCATCAAGCCCTTCATCCCGGGCCGGAAGTCCCGAGGCAAGCCCATCAAATACGACAGGCGCCGCGTTGCGACCCGCTACGACAGGTGCCCGAAGGTCTTTCGGTCCGCCGTAGCCCTCGCCGCATCTGTCATCTTCTGGCTTTGAAAATTAACGAGTCTGGAGCCTACGGAGCAGTCGTTCATCTATGGCGCAACGAATGACCGTTCACCGCCCATGCCCGTCGTCAAATCTGTCGGCTGGAAAGCCCTTCGACGATGGGCATTTGAACCACGGGCGCCCAGCCGAACGTTTCCCATGACCAGTGAGTGTCGCCCACTGGTCTGA
This sequence comes from Thioclava sp. F36-6, assembly GCF_002020305.1. Taxonomy (NCBI): domain Bacteria; kingdom Pseudomonadati; phylum Pseudomonadota; class Alphaproteobacteria; order Rhodobacterales; family Paracoccaceae; genus Thioclava; species Thioclava sp. F36-6. The sequence continues at coordinate 1,503,458 of NZ_MPZX01000001.1, forward strand.
AGCAACCTTTCCGAACGCGGCAGGTTTCCGCTACGCGCGGCAATTACCGAAGTTGATGCCCGTCCTCTGGCTGCACGATAGCAGAAGCATACGCGGTTAGCGCTTCCTGTCTTGTGCCTTTGCGACGCTGTCGCGCACGACCAGTTCCCCCGTCATCAGAACCTTGACGGGAGATTGGTCGCGGTCGTCCGCCGCTATGAGGTCGTCGAGCAGGCGGATCGCCATTGCGCCGATGCGCGCTTTCGGCACGTCGACCGAGGTCAGGGGCGGGTCGAAGACGCTCGAGGTGGGCAGGTTGTCGAAGCCCACGACCGAAACATCCTCCGGCACTCTGTGGCCCAATTCGCGCAAGGCCCGGACGAAGCCGAAGGCGATTATGTCGTTCGCGCAGAAATAGGCATCCGCGACGGGCCGGCCGCGCAATTGAGTCAGGGTCTCTTTATAGGCCCCCTCCAGCGTCGACATCACTGAAAGTTCCTGCGCATCCTCGCCCTGCAATCCGAGTGCCGCGGCCGCAGTCTGGAATGCCCTTTGACGCAGTCGGAAGTTCATCACCTCGCTGTAGCTCCCGACATAGCCGATCTTGCGGAAGCCTCGCGCGATCAGATGTGAGAGCGCGTCGTGGACGAGTTGATCGTTGTCCATGTCGACGAAATTCGCCTTCAGGAACGGGTGGTAGGTGTCGATGAGCACCGTGGGGAGCGGCGCGTATTCAATGATCGTCTCGATATCCTCGCGCGACAGTTCAGTGCCGAGTACGACGATCCCGCGCGGCTCCGTCCCCTCCAGATCGGACAGCATCTGCTGAAGAGATTCCTGCTCGTAGCTTACGACCTGCAAGGCGTAGTCGCGCCGCAGCGCCTCGAAGGACATGCCGTCGATATAATCCGAGATGAAGTGGTTGTGGTCGCGGTTCACCGTCTGGCCGTGCCGTGCAATTTTCAGGAAGCGGATCGTGTTTGTGGCTTCCTGCCGTGGCCGATTCGAACGCGGCGTGTAGTTCAGTGCTTCCACTGCCTGCAGGACGCGGGCGCGGGTGGCCTCTGAGATATCGCCCTTATCGTTCAGAACCAACGACACGGTGGCAGCGGAGACCCCCGCATGCCCGGCAACTTCGCGTAAAGTGACCGGTTTTTTCGGCTGAACTTCCATGGTCTCGCTCATCCCACCTTCATTTCATCGCGATTTGTCTATGCCGCACATGGGCGGAACGCACGGTCCTTTTAATCTCACGCGCCGAGAGGGGCTAGTGAACAAACGGGGTTGACTTTAGTAAACATAATAGTAGCAATTTAGTAAATAAGATAATTATTCAGTAAACGACACGGGGGAGGAGATGTCGAAACTGGACGGGAATCTGTTTGTGTTGTCCGTGCTCATCGTGCTGCTTCTCGCAGTCGGCGGCGCGGCATCCGGCGGCAATTACCTTTCGATCTACAATTTGCAGTCGATGGCGAACCAAGTGCCCGAGATCGGGTTGCTCGCCATCGGCGTGATGCTCGCGATGTGCTCAGGCAATGGCGGGATCGACCTGTCGGGGATCGCGCTGGCGAACCTTTCGGGGGTGGCCTCGGGGCTTGTGGCTCTTTCGATTTTCCCGGTGGACGAGGCCCCGGTGCTGTTCACCATCACTTTCGCTGGGGGCTGCCTGCTGATCGGCATGCTGGGGGGCGCGCTGAACGGGTTTCTGATCTCGCGCTTCGAGATCACGCCGATCCTGTGCACCTTGGGCACCCAGATGGCCTTTACCGGTGCGGCGGTCGTGTTCTCGGAAGGGCGCTCGGTCATGATCGGGTCGCCGCCCGCGCTCTATGATCTGGGCAACGGCCTGATTTTCGGAGTGCCAGCGAGCTTCCTGATCTTCCTCGGCGCGGCTTTGATCTTGGGGGGCGTGCTGCGGTTTACGCCCTATGGGATGAAGCTGATGCTCACCGGGGCAAACCCGAAAGCGGCGCTCTTCAGCGGCTTCAACCGCGACCGCATCCTGATCACCACCTACGCACTGTCAGGACTGATGGCCGGGCTTGCCGGGGTGATCATCGCGGCACGCAACATCAACGTGAAATGGGACTACGGCACCTCCTACCTGCTGATCGCGATCCTTGTCGCGGTGATGGCGGGGGTGCGTCCTGATGGCGGGTATGGCCGGGTCGTCAACGTGGTGCTTTCGGCGATCACTCTGCAGCTCCTGTCGAGTCTGCTGAACTTCGTCGGGTTCTCGAATTTCGTGCGGGATTTCGCCTGGGGCGCGCTGCTGCTGTGCTTCCTCGCGGTGAACCGCTTCGAGCTGGTCGACCAGTTCATCACACGCTTTTCGCTGGGGCGCGCGGCGCGCGCTCCGAAAAACTGAGCCGAAGAATGTAATCCAGGGAGGAGATCATCATGGCATTCAAAGGACTTAAAATCGGCCTGTTGGCCGCGACAACAGCAGCGATGCTGGCCGGTGCGCAAGGGGTCGCGGCGCAAGAGGGCAAGTCGATCACCACGGTCGTCAAGATCAGCGGCATTCCGTGGTTCGACCGGATGAAGACCGGCGTCGAGAAATACGCGCAGGAACATTCCGACATGAAGATCGAGCAAGTCGGCCCTGCCACGGCGGATTCCGCGCAGCAGCTGCAGATCGTTCAGGATCTCGTGGCGCGTGGCGTCGATGCGCTGGCCGTCGTGCCGATGGATCCGGCGATCCTCGAAGGCGTGCTCAAGCGCGCGATGGATCGCGGCATCGTCGTCGTGACCCATGAGGCCGATAACCAGAAGAACACCATGGCCGATGTCGAAGCCTTCGATAACGCCGAATACGGTGCGGCCCTGAACGAGCGTCTGGCCAAGTGCATGGACGGCAAGGGCAAGTGGACGACCTTCGTCGGCTCGCTGGGCAGCCGCACCCATATGCAATGGGTCGGCGCGGGCGAGGAGAACGCGAAGAAATACCCGGATATGGAACTCGTCGATCCGAACAACGAAAGCTTCGACGACGCCCAGGGCACCTATGAGAAAGCCAAGGAAATCCTGCGCAAGCATCCGGATATCAAGGGCTTCCAGACCTCGGCGGGCAATGACGTGCTCGGCGTCGGTCGCGCGATCGAAGAAGCGGGTCTGGCCGGTAAGGTCTGCCTCGTGGGCACCGGTCTGCCGAACCCTTCGGCGGCCTATCTCGACAGCGGAGCAATCACCGCGATCGGGTTCTGGGATCCCCAGAAGGCCGGCATGGCGATGAACTCGCTGGCTACGAAGATTCTCGCAGGTGAGGAGATCACCGACGGCATGGATCTGGGAGTCGACGGCTACCACAGTGTCAGCGTGCGCCCCGGCGCAGGTGACGGCGTACTGGTCGTGGGCAACGGCATGGTTCTCGTCGACAAGGACACCTACAAAGAGACCCTTTTCTAAGACGTGAAAAAACTGGTCGGTCGGGGGCAGCCCCGACCGACTGTCAGACCGCCCGTGCCCAGGCTGGAGGAGCTTTGGCGCATGGGATGGAAGCGACCGGTGTTCAGGGGGGAGCAATCAGATGTCAGACGGACATTTTCTGGAGCTGCGCGGCATCCATAAGCGCTTTGGCGGTGTTCACGCGCTGCGTGGCGTCGATGTGACGATCGATACAGGCGTCGCCTATCACCTGCTGGGCGAGAATGGCTGCGGCAAGAGCACCTTCATCAAGATTATTTCGGGCGCCCACGCGCCCAGCGAGGGGGAGATCGTTCTGGACGGGCAGGCGCATAACGAGTTGTCGCCGATCCAGTCACTCGAAGCGGGGATCGAGACGGTCTATCAGGACCTCTCCCTGCTGCCGAACCTCTCCGTCGTGGAAAACGTCGCGCTTGGCGACCAGCTGGTAAGCGGCAACGGGCGCTTGATGCGTCTGTTGAACCGCCGCCGGCTGCGCGAAACCGCCCGCGAGGCGATCCGCAATGTCGGGCTGGAGCCGACGGCGAAACTCCTCGGCACGATGGTGGGGGATCTGCCGCTTGCGATCCGTCAGCGCGTCGCCATCGCGCGCGCTATCGCCGCCGATGCGCGGCTGGTGATCATGGACGAGCCGACCACCTCGCTCACCCGGCACGAGGTCGACGCGCTGATCGAGCTGGTCGGCAAGTTGCTCGAACGCGACGTGGCGGTGCTGTTCGTCACCCACAAGCTGGAGGAGTGCTACCGCATCGGCGGGCAGGCGATCATCTTCCGTGACGGCGAATGTATCTCGCAGGGCCCGATCGCGGACTATTCGCGTGCCGAGCTGTCGCATCTGATGACCGGGCGCGAGCTGGACACGATGCGCTATCGCAAGGGCACGCCGCAGGCCGAGGAAGTGCTTCGCGTCGAGGGCGCGAGCTCCGGTGCGGCCTTTGAAGATGTCGCCTTTTCGCTGAAAGCGGGCGAGGTGCTGGGGATTACCGGGCTCTCGGATTCCGGGCGCAACGAGGTCGCCCTCGCGCTGGCTGGCCACCAGCCGCTGAGTTCCGGTCATTTCGAGATTTCGGGCGCGCGGGTGCATCTCGACTCTCCCGCGGACGCGATTGCGCGCGGCATCGGCTATGTCCCCGAGGACCGCCTCTCCGAGGGTCTGTTCCTGCAGAAATCGATCTACCAGAACGAGGTGACGCTGATCCTCGACCGGCTGCGCGGTCGCGGCGGCATCGTCGACAAGCGCAAAGGCCGCGAGGCGGCGAGCAAGATTTCCGAGGCGATGAACCTCAATACCGGCAATATCGATCTGCCGGTGTCGGCTTTGTCTGGCGGCAACCAACAACGTGTGCTGATCGGCCGGTGGCTCAGCATCGAGCCGAAACTGCTGGTGCTGCACGGCCCGACGGTCGGCGTCGATGTCGGCTCCAAGGACACGATCTACCGCGCGATCCAGGCGATGGCGGAGCGCGGGATCGGGCTGATCATCGTCTCCGACGACCTGCCTGAACTGCTGCAGAACTGCGACCGGATCCTCGTGATGAACCGCGGTCGCCTCGTCGACGAACTCGACGCCGCGACCACCGACGAGAACCGTATTTACCAATCGATGCTCGGCTCGGCGAACGAGGCTGCCTGATGACCATGGTGCAAGAGATGAATGACCGATCAACGCCCAAACGTCCCGAGGACAAACTGACGATTTGGGAGACCCTCCGACGCCGACCCGAGATGGTGACGCTGACCATCTTGGTCGTGATCTGCGTGGCGGTGTCGATCATCAACCCCAACTTCCTTCAGCCGGGCTCGCTCATCGACATGGGCCGCGCGAGCGTGGTGACCGGGCTCTTCGCGCTCGGCGTCTTTGCCATTCTTGCGGCAGGGGGGATCGACGTCTCCTTCACCGCGATCGCGGCGCTGACGATGTATTCGCTGACGAAATTCGTGATTACCGTGGCGCCCGATCTGCCGATGGCCGCGATCATCGCGATTGCCGTCGTGGCCGGGGCGCTTCTGGGGGCGGTGAACGGCCTTTTGGTTCACGGTCTGCGCGTGCCCTCGCTGATCGTGACGATCGGGACGCAATACCTGTTCCGCGGGATCCTGCTGGCTTTCGTCGGCACGGTGTGGCTGATGGAGCTTCCGCCGCAGATGACCGCCTTCGGCAAGGCCGCGCTCTACCAGTTTCAGGGCGCAAATGGCGTGACGGTCGATCTGCCCGCCTATTTCCTGATCTTCCCCGTGGTCGTCGGGCTGGCGTGGTTCCTGTTCGACCGCACGCTGATGGGCCGGGCGATCTTCGCCACCGGCGGCAACCCGGAGGTCGCGGCACGGCTCGGCTATGGCCAGCGCGTGGTGCATGTCTTCGTCTTCGCCTTCGCGGGCGCCCTCGCGGGGCTTGCAGGCATCATCCATGTCAGCGCGACCCGCATGGCCAACCCGTTCGATCTGGTCGGCACCGAGATCGAAGTGATCGCCGCCGTCGTTCTGGGCGGGGCGCGGATCACCGGCGGCACGGGTTCGGTGCTGGGCACCGTGGCCGGTGTTCTCCTGATCACCGTCGTCAGCAACACCCTGGTTCTGGTGGGAATCCCCAGCACCTGGCAGCGCCTCGTCGTGGGCGCGTTCATCCTTCTCGCAGCGGCCTTCTTCGTGCGCCGCAAGCAAAAACCCAAGCAACGCAAAGCAGAGTGATCCGATGAAGAAATTTCTCAACAAACCCGAAGATTTCGTCGAAGAGATGCTGGAGGGGATTTACGCCGCCCATCCGGAAGTGACCCATGTCGCGGACGATCTGCATTGCTTCGTGACGGCCAACCCGGTCCCCGGCAAGGTCGGGATCGTGACGGGGGGCGGCTCCGGCCACCTACCGCTATTCCTTGGCTATGTCGGCGATGGGATGCTCGACGGTGCGGGCGTTGGCGGGGTGTTCCAGTCGCCCAGCTCGGACCAGATCCTCGAAGTGACCAAGCATGTCGATCAGGGGGCGGGTGTCCTCTATCTCTACGGCAACTACAGCGGCGACATCATGAATTTCGACCTCGCCGGGGAATTGGCCGAGGTCGACGATATCGAGACCGCCACCGTGGTCGGCAACGATGATGTCGCCTCCTCCAAGCCGGGCGAAGAGCACAAGCGCCGCGGCGTGGCCGGGATCGTCTTCCTCTACAAGGTCGCGGGTGCCGCTGCCGCCGAGATGAAGCCGCTCGCCGAAGTCGTGCGCCTGACCGAGAAGGCGAAGGCGCGCACCCGCACCATGGGCGTGGCGCTGACGCCCTGTATCGTTCCCGAGGTCGGCAAGCCCAGCTTCACGCTTGGCGAGGACGAGATGGAAATCGGCATGGGCATCCATGGCGAGCCGGGGATCACCCGCAAGACGCTCGAGCCCGCGGATGCCGTCGTGGACGAAATGATGGAGCGCATCTTCGCCGAGCAGGACTACGCGGCAGGCGACGAGGTGGCGATCATCGTCAACGGGTTGGGCGCGACGCCGATGGAAGAGCTCTACATCTTCTACCGTCGCATCTCGCAGCTGTTCGCAGAGCGCAACGTGAGCGTCGCGCAGGTCTGGATCGGCGAATTCGCGACCTCGATGGAGATGGCGGGCGCCTCGATCTCGGTGCTGCATCTCGATGACGAGTTGAAACCGCTGATCGCTCGCGGCGCGACGACGCCGTTCTTCAAACATATCGCGAAGTGAGGGTTGCCATGACGATGGATGCGAAGGCACTGCCGGACCTGTTCAACCGTTACCGGGACCGGTTCGCCGCCGAGAAGCAGGCGCTGATCGAGCTCGACGGCAAGGTCGGAGACAGCGATCTGGGCCTGACCATGGCGAAGGGCTTTGCCGCAGCGGCGACCGCGCTTGAGGAGAAGACGCCCGAGACGCTGGCGGACGGAATGAAAACCGCAGGCGCTGCGATCGCGAAAGCTGCCCCCTCGACCATGGGCACACTGATGGCGACGGGCTTCCTGCGCGGCGCGAAGGCGCTCGACGGTGTGGACGTGATGGATACCACGGCGCTCGCCGATTTCTGGGCGGCGTTCCGCGACGGGATCGCGCAGCGCGGTAAGGCGCAGCTGGGCGACAAGACCGTGCTCGACGTGCTGCACCCGATGGCCGAGACCATCGCCGCGCAGGCGCAGGCAGGCGCATCGCCCGCCGAGGCATCACGCGCGGCGGCCCAAGCTGCGAAAGAGGCGTTGGAGGCGACCAAGGAGATGGAAGCCCAGCACGGCAAGGCTGCCGCGTTTGGCGAGAAATCCAAAGGCATTCAGGACGCGGGCGGCACCGTCGCCTGCATCCTCATCGAAGAGACAAGCGCCGCTTTTGGCGCATAGGAGAGGGCATGCACTACAATACGCTGGGACGGAGCGGGCTGAAGGTTTCGGCCCTCGCGATGGGGACTTTTACCTTCGGTGGCGAGGGTCCATTCGCGATGGTCGGCAGTCAGGGCGTGGCCGAGGCGCGCGATCTGTTCGATTGCGTGATCGACCACGGGGTGAACCTGATCGACACGGCGAACATGTATTCCACCGGCACGGCCGAAGAGATCGTGGGCGAGGCGCTGGAAGGTCGCCGCGACAAGGTGCTGATCTCGTCAAAAGCCCGGATGCCGATCGATGATGGCCCCAATGGCGAGGGCGCGAGCCGCTGGCATCTGATCCGTGAATGCGAGCGTAGCCTGAAGCGCCTGCGCACCGATCACATCGACATCTACCACATCCACGAATGGGACGGCCAAACCCCGGTCGAGGAAACGCTTGAAGCCCTGCAGACGCTGATCGATCAGGGCAAGATCCGCTATGCGGGCTGCTCGAACTATACCGGCTGGCAGGTGATGAAATCGCTCATGGCCTCGGACAAGCCGGGTCGGGCGCGCTTCGTCACCCAGCAGATCCACTACACGCTCGAGGCGCGCGAGGCTGAATATGAGCTGCTGCCGATCGCGGTCGATCAGGGCGTCGGCGCGACCGTCTGGAGCCCGCTTGCCGCAGGGCTGCTGTCGGGCAAACACACCCGCGACAATCCGGTGGCGGAGGGGAGCCGTCAGGCCAAGGGCTGGACCGAGCCGCCGATCCGGGATCAGGAACGGCTGTGGCAGATCGTCGATGTGCTCAACGAATTGGGCGAGGCGCATGGCGTCGAGGCCGCTCAGATCGCGCTGGCATGGCTGCTTACGCGTCCGGGCGTCGCTTCGCTGGTGGTGGGCGGCAGCACGGTGGAGCAGTTCGAGCGCAATTTCCGCGCGCTCGAAGTAAGGCTCTCGGCTGACGACCTAGCCCGCCTGGACCAAGTGAGCCGCCCGCCGCTGATCTACCCGCTATGGCATCAAGAGCAATTCGCCAAGCCGCGCTTCAGCCCGGCGGACGGGATCGTGACGCGCTGAAATGACCGGTTGAAGCTGGTGCACGAGGTCGGTCGCAGTAAGTCGCTCCGGTCGATGAAGCCTAAGACGACTACTGACGCTTTTGTGTGGTTTCGCAGTTGCCGCTAAGGTCGGTAGCAAGCGAATACTTGGGCGCATAGCAGGAATAGGGACCGAACGAAGCGAACGGCCGCGCACCGCCCAGACCTACGGACCCGTCGCGAACGGCCCAGAGCCGACGAACGCTGACGGCAGCGAATGTCAGCGTTCGTCTATCGGGCCGTCAGCGATTTTGTAACGTCCAAGTCCGCCTCAGAGCCGCTGCAGCGGGATGCGCAGACTAATCGAGAGCACATGGGCGTCGTTTTCGAAGCTCAGCGGAGCAACCGGCTCATCGCCACCGGTCACCGGCGTGCTGCCACCCTTCGCGGTCCCGAAGCTGTAATAGCGATAGGACATCTCGAGGATCGCCGGGTGCTTGCCGGGAGGCGTCAGCTGGTAGGCCATGCCGATGCCGAGCGAATAGGCGAAATCGCCATGGGTGTCGCCCGAGAAGGTGCGGTTTTCGGTGTCCGATGCGGGGTTCGTCCGCGTCCAGTCGCTGACCTTGTTGTTCGCGTAACCAAGCCCCGCCACGACGAAGGGATGCAGGCGGGAATTGACGCCCATCTGCTCGAACGGGGAATAGTAGAGGTTACCCATCACCGCGCTGGTCGAAACCGAAGCCGCGGTGATGTCGGCATGGTCTCCGCTGGTTGTGTGCGGACCGGTGGTATGGGCGGCGCCAGTCGTGAGGAAGCTGACATCGCCGCGGAAGCCGTTCATCCAGTCATAGCCGAAGGCGATCTCGCCGAAGCCAGTCGTGTCGTTGCTCAGGTTGAAATCGATTCGCGGATCGGACGGGTAGCCGGGCGGCAGCCAGTGCTCGTCGGACGGTCGGGTGTTTGCTGCCCCGAGCCCGAAGCGCACGTAAGGTCCGTAAGTGACACTCGCCGTGCCGACCTTGAAGAAACTGGCCGAGTCCTGCGCCGCGGCTACCGCCGGAATTGCAAGACTGAAGACAAGGGCGCAGGCTGCGGCCCGCTTGATTGAAAAAACCATTTCGATGACTCTCCGTCCGCCTCATCCATCCGCCTGACCGGATGGTCCTGTTCCGCGACATAATGGATCTCTGGCTGCGCGCGTTGAAGAAGAAACTTCTGCCCCCGCTTCACGCAAGGGCAGAGTGTTGCTTCGGTTCCATAGGGTCTCAGCCGTCGTGACCTGCGAGAACCGCGATACGCACTGCTTCGGCTTGCGCGGCGAGGCTGGTCGCCGCCGCGCCCGTCACCGGCTGGCCAAGAATGGTCGTCACCGCCGTTACCGTGGCCGCCGTGATCGGCACCGTTTTGTCCGAGGCCGTGCCGAGGAAGATCGCCTCCAGCGTTGCGGTGTTGTTCGTCACTCCGAGACTGGAAAGCGCCGAGCTGCCATCCAGCGCGTCCTTGAGAAGGGCGAGGTTCTGCAGCGGCGAGTCTATGAAGGAGACGTTGTCCCAGTTCAGCGACAGCTGGTCGATCGCATGATCGAGCGGCAGGTTGTAGAACGAGACCATGGTCGGCGAAATCGTCGCCAGCGCTTCCTCATAGGCGCGCTGCAGCACGTGATCGGGCGAACGGGCCACGTTCAGCCGCCCGAGCTCGACCTCCGGGATGCCCTCCTTGGACCAGACCGGCTTGGTGCGGCGGGTGCCGGACGGGGTGCCGGCTTGCGGGCCCTTGCCCTCGGAATCTGCGCCCGGGCCGCCCTGACCCTGCCCGGAAGACCCGCTGGCGCCGCCATGGCCACCGCTGTCCTCATGCGAGCCGTCGTCCTCATGGCCGCCGCTGCTCGAGCCATGCCCGGCCTCTCCGGTCTTGCCCTTCTGTTGGCCACCATCCGTGTGATCGCCATCGGTATGCGTGCCGCTATCCTGCGCAAGGGCGCTTGGCACGACAAGATGGAATGTCCCGAAGCTCGGGCCGGGCTGCACGGTGAGCCCCAGCCCAGCGATCAGCGCAATTCCTGCCACGGCAGTTGCGCTCTTTGCAGTCTTGCGTGTCATGACTGCCTCCTTGTTATGAGATGTTGGTCGTCTTGACCCGGACCCCGCGCCAGAGGCGGGTCCGGGTCGATGTTCGTCAGATGCGATCAGCCATGACCGGCGAGGATCGCGATGCGCACTGCCTCGGCATCTGCGGCAAGAGACGCGGCCGCAGCCCCCGTGACCGGCACCCCGAGGATCTGCGTGACGGCGATCACCGTATCGGTCGTGATCGGAACGGTCTTGTCCGAAGCCGCGCCGAGGAAGATCGCCGCGAGCGTGTCGGCATCATTCGAGACGCCGAGGCTAGACAGCGGGGTCGACCCCTCAAGCGTCGCCTGCAGAAGGCCGAGGTTCTGCAACGGGGAGTCGATGAAGCTCACGTTGTCCCAGTTCAGGGAGAGCTCCTCGATCGCCTGGTCGAGCGAAAGGTTGTAGAACGAAACCATCTCAGGCGAAATCGATGCGAGCGCTTCTTCATAGGCCTGATCGAGCACATGTTCCGGCGAGCGCGCGACGTTCAGGCGCCCCAGTTCGACTTCAGGAATCCCTTCCTGCGACCAAGTCGGCTTGCCGCCGCCGGAGGAGGAGGGCGCGCCTGCTTGCGGCCCCTTGCCGTCGGAATCTTCGCCCGGCCCGCCTTGGCCCTGACCCTGAGATTGTCCGGTCTGGGCGCCTTTGCTGCCCTGACCCTGACCGCCTTGATTCCCCTTGCCGGTCCCTTGGCCGCCGGACTCCTGTGCATTGGCCGCGAAGCTGAACGGACCGGTGATCGGTGCTTGCCATGCGATCGCAAGTCCCAATGCCGCAGCAAGAGCGACGAGCGATACGCGAGACTTGTTCGTGAACATTGAATTACGCATTTCCATATCCTCCTCCGTGTTGACGCCTTCGCGTCGAAGCAAGAAGAACATAGGAGGAGGGATTCCTCTTTGATCGTAATCAACGAGATGTATGTTTCCGGATGCCTCTCACACCGCCTGAGAAGTCGCGTCGTCACCATCGTGACGCATTGGCAGAGGGCACGGGACCGGTGATCCGGGCGCGCGCCGCGACCGGCAGCGAGCCTGCGTCGCTGCCGGTCGTGTCTGGCGAAGCGGACGTCCGTTTCCTGCCGATTTCCATCAGAGCGTCGCGGTCAGCCCTTTGCTGTCGTAGGCCCTAGCCCCAACCAATGTCTGCTATTTCCAATCAAAACAGGACGTTCGGTCCCCAATCAATATCGCTCGGAAGCTGCCCTCCCACGAAAGCTTCACGTGATAGGATTTATGAGCTCGGGGCAGCACGATGTGCAGCCCCGCATCTGTCTTTCAGGAACACACAGTTCAAAACCGGCACTGAGGCAGCTCTGCAAAAAGCGGCGTAGCGCGAATGCAGACTTCTCACGAGCCTACTGACCGGGAAACCGTAGCGTCCGTCAGCAATCCTCAGCCGGCAGCATGGTCACGTCGGAGTAACGACCGTCCGAGGTCGTGATGCGTGCGCAGGCGCCAGTGGAGCGATTGAAATACCACGAGGTTAGCCCTTCGGAGCGAATGCGCTCATAGCCGAGCGCCATGATCCCGCCTTCGGCCTGACCCGCGCGAGCGCCCTCGAAGGAGGAGAGGTCGTATTCGCTGCCGACCGCTGGGCGACCTTGCTCGGGCATGCTCGTGTCGCCGGTCTCCACGCAGGCGGCAAGCGGAAGGGCCGCGGCACAGGTCCAGATCAGTTTCGTCTTCATGTTTGTCTCCTTCGACAGTTTGTGCGCCAGTTCAGATCAATGCGCGGTTGGAAAATCTTGGCTGCGGCCCCGCTATGAGGGAGGTGAGGCCGCAGGCGGCGCGTCAGTTCGCGTATTCGCTGAAGACTGTGACGCTGCCGTTCGCTTCAAAGCGGCAGGTGTATTTGCTCCCGCCCGCCATGAGGGTCAGGATCGGGCCGCCGCCGGTCTGGATACGATCGAGGATGGCGACCGAACCCGCGCTGGTGCCGGTGAGGGTCGCAGCCTGCGCGATACAGGGGCCGGTCATGGTGTCGAACTGGGCATCGGTGCCGCTGAGCGCCGGGTCCGAGCTGCCTGTCTCGACGCAGCCTGCGAGCACTGCCGAGGCCGCGAACAGGGCCGCGATGGTCACAGTGGTCTTCATGGGTCTTCTCCCTCCAGGTTGGTCGTCGGTGAGTTCGGGCGACATCGCAGGGCTCAAGCCTTTCGGATCATCTTCACGATCAGCAGCAGTAGCACCGCTCCGAGGAACATTACGATCAGCGAGCCGAGCGCGCTCGCGATCTGAATTCCGAACAGCCGGAGCAGAACGCTCGCGAGGATCGAGCCGCCGATCCCGATCAGAATGTCGAGCCCGATACCGGAGCCCGTCCCCTTCACGAGCAGGCTCGCAAGCCAGCCGACGAGCCCGCCGACGACGACGGCAATCAGGATGCCGATGATCAGCCCCATTCCGGCGCCGACCGCATTTGCGGGCCCTTGCTGCGCGAAGGCAGGCGCTGCGAAAGCGGTAGCCACGAAGGCCATAATTAGTCTCTGTTTCATCACTGGATTCCTAAGATTGCTGTGAAATCTCTCGCGTCAGACGAGCGGGTCTCGACCCCGATCAGGATTTCCCCCGTCTCTCCCGGAGCATTCCGCCGATGTAGCCGCCCACGGCCCCGGCGAGAGCGGAGGACCACCAAGATGTGCCTCCGAAGCCCAGGGTGCGTGAAATGAACCACCCGATGATCAGGGCGATGCAGCCAATGATTGCGTATTTGACCGGTGTGCTGAGAGCGTTGAACAAGGCTGTCTCCACGTGTCGAGGCTTTCGGGGCAGAGGCCATACGCCGCCCCCGAAGGTCGGTGCCGATCAGAGGTAGCCTTCGCTGCCCATGAACATGGTTTGCGGGTTGCTTCCATCCGCACCGACGAGACAGCGCCACGGAGCCCCGTTTGCGCCGACCCGCATGTAGATGGCCGTCGCGGCCTGCGACGTCTCTCCACCGACAACGGTCACGCCACCCGCCGTCTGAGCCGCCAGGGCCGACCGGCAGGAGTCGATCGCTGCCTGGCTGACATCCGGAGACATACTGGTGATGAAAGGCGTGCTGCCGGGCGCGACCGGCATCTGGGCTGCCGATCCGCCTGTGCTCTCGACACAGGCCGAGAGTGCAGTGAGCGCACCGAGCCCGGCCATGATTCCGATCAGTCTGGGCATGTCTTCTTCCTTTCCGTTGAGGTCGAGAGTGCAGTTCAGATGTCAGTCGATCCCAAAGATGACCGTGTAGGATTGCGCGCCGTTAGCCGTGTTGTAGACGTCGATGATGTGGTCGCCCGACTGAAAGAGTTGGCCACGGTATTCCTGCGCTGCCGGCATTTCGTCGAGCAGGACGGACCCGTCCGGGTTGTAGATCACGTAAGTCATCCCGGGCCCGTTCGCGGCGAGCCGGAAATAGAGATTTTGCCCGTTAGCCGCGCCGAGGATATATCGCTGCGATCTCTGCGGAAGCAGCTGACCGGACAGCTCCGCGCCGCTCGAACCGGGCGCAAACCGCACTCGGATGTCTGCCGACCCGCTGCCCGCCATCGCCCCGCCGCCATCGTCAGCGGTTGCGCTGTTCTCTGCGCCACCCGGTCCGGGAAGGCGCAGGAAACGGGCTGCGACCCAACCCTGAACGCCCCCGCGCGAGTCCTGAACCTTGCACCATTGCCGACCGTCCGACATCGTGCAGCCGCCGACATTGCGAACGACTGTGCCGTTTGGCAGCTTGCCCAGCAGGCGACCGCTGGGGCGCGGTGCGTTGCGGATATTGAGCGTGTCGCCCGGCGTGCGGAGCGTCACGACGAAGAAATCCTCTACGGGAAGCATCCCGCCACTCTGACTGCCGCTCGAGGTCGAGCCGCCGCTGCCTTTCCCGGTGATCGAGACATTGATCGTGAAGCCGACCGTCTTTCCGGTATCCCTGTCATTGCCCATCAGGTAGACGCGGATCGCCCAGTCACGGGTTTCGGGGAGGATCACGCTGGCCGAGTTGCCTTCATTCGAGCCAACGAACAGACCATTGTAGTCCATTCCCGCGGGTAGGATGTTGAAATAGGCGATACCGTTGCCATTCGTGCCCGTGACCGTCAGGTCGACATTCATCCGTTGGCCGGCGTTCCCGCGCAGCACATAGTCGATGTAGTCCCTACCGATCACTGCGCCGTTGATGGTCACGCCCGACTGCCCGCGCGGGAAGCTGATCGGCACGCTCTCCTGCGCAGTCGCTTGGGGCGCGCCGAGCGCGAGGGAAAACGCACAGAGCGCAGCGGCTGAGGCGGCGCGAAGCGCGTGCTGGAATGGGGGCGCTTGAAACATGACGTGTCTCCTCTCGGTTCGGACAGGCCGCGCGGCCTTAGAATGGACCACGCGCGCTCGCACAATTCCGCTCGTTCCCGATCGGGGTGAGCGACGTGTGGGCTGAAAATTTCTTTTTAGACCATGCTTTAGCAAATCAGATCACGCGGACGTGAGTTTGGGGAGGGCGAAAATATGCGTTTTGGGAGAATCTGTTGACCTAAGGGCAAGGCGGTGCCGTTTTCCGGGACGCGCCGACGCACATAAACAGAAAGACGTGGTGGTTCGGGCCGCTCAGTGACGACGGCGTAGCGCTCTGCAAACGATAACAAGCACGACGAGGTTTACGCCGGGCGCAACAACCGCCCAGAGGGCGGCTGCACTTTCCGACACGGGAACGATCATGTTCCACGGCAGGCCAAGCGGCATCAGAAAGACGCCAGAAAGTGGATCGCGCTCCTGTCCGAACCAGCCAAACGTGCCGATTGCAAGCAGCAACAGCGCCGCGATCCAGAGGAGCACGAAGAGGCCGATGAGGATCCGACAGAGCGTCATCTCGTTGGTCTCACCCCTTGCGACTTCAGCAATCTTCCGCAGGAAGCATCGTGATTTCAGCGAATTTCCCGTCGGAGGTCGTGATCTTCGCGCAGGCACCGGTCGCCCGGTTGAACCAGAAGGTCGTCAGGCCTTCCGATCGAATAGACTCGAAGCCAAGGGCCTGAAGTCCGCCCTCTGCCTGACCCGCAGGCGCGCCGACGAAATCGGTCAGATCGGTCGGACTACCGACGGACGGCATGCCGCTTTCCTGCGGCGCGCCATCCATCGCACCGCCGCCATCATCCGCCGTCGCCGGATCTTCCGCAGGTGCACCGTCCATCGCACCGCCACCGTCGTCGGCCGTGGCGCTGTCTTCCGTGGACGCCGAAGCGCTGACCTGTTCCACGCTCGGGTTGCTGCCGTCATTCGAGACGAGGCAACGCCATTCGGCATTGTCGGCGCTTTTCAGCATGACAAGCGAATTCGCCTCGGAGAACTCGGTGCTCAAAACCGTGCCGCCCATCGCGCCTTGCGCCGCGCGCACCGCGTCGATGCAGGCATCTATTGCCTCTTGGCTGACTTCGGACGAGGTCGCCGCTTGCGTCGCAGCAGGCTCCTGCGCTGCGGCTTTCGGGGCCGCATCCATCGCGCCGCCGCCGTCATCTGCCGTCGCGGTATCTTCCTTTGCGGGCTCCGCGCTCTGCGTCGTCGAGGTAGTCGCCGAGCCGGTCTCCTCGGTCTTGTCTTCCTCTTCCTGACATGCCGAAAGCGCGAAGACGAGCATGGCGCTGAGAACGAGCTTGTTCATTTTGAGGACCTCTCTGAATGCGTTGCGCAAGGGGTGACGGAAGTGGCGTGGTGCCAAAAGCAAGAGGGTGGCCGCTCCCGCTAAGGTCGTGCGCCGTCGTCATTCTTGGCATTTGATCACGAAGCGGTGATCGGTGGGAGGGCGGAAATATGCGTTTTGGCGGGTGCGATGAATTGCGCAGCGAGGGGCCGATCATCCAAGCGCTGCGGCCGCCCCGGTCCCCGTCAGTATAAGGATGCGCCGTCAATCAGATGGGCGCGCTGACCCGCATGGGTGACATGAAAGGTTCCGGGATTGTCGGTCGCGACGAAGCCGATCTTCTCGATCGTGAACTCGTCATTGGCGGGGAAGTTGAAGAAAGAGGTGATGTAGTTGAGCGCCCCGATAAACTGTCCGTCCTCCGTCAGGGGCTCCCAGATCGTGACGTTTCCGTTTCCGCGCGCATTCACCGTAAAGCTGAACAGAAGCGCCGCCCCGTCGAGAAAACCGGATTCCAGCAGGTGATCCCGAAGATGCGGCGCCCCGATGCGATTGGAGTAGGTCTCGAAGGACGTCCCCATGAGCTTGAAGGGATCCTGTCCGCGATCGGTGAAGGCTTTCTTGCCGGAGGCCGAAATTTCGACAAGCCGCAGGTTGTGATCGAGGAGTGAAGCGGGGCGCAGGTCACACCGCACAATCGCGAGGCTTCTGTTGAAGGCTCGCCGCTCCTCATCGCGCTCGAGAAGTGATCTCAGACGCGCGAGCGTTGCGGGGCGCGGATTTTCCACTTGGCGCTCCCAGCGGCTCACCGTGCCCTGATCGACCCCGAGCCTTTCGCCCAGTTCGATCTGGGTGATGCCCAAGCGGCGCCGAATGTCCCGGATCGCAGAACCTTCCAACTCAGCCTCTCCCGAAATCAAAGCTTACCTTACGTTATCCGGGGGCATTGTATCTGGGAAGACAGGAACTTGCGTGATCGGCGCCGGGCGAGGTGCGCCGTGCGGCTCAGATGTCACGCACAACCTAAGCGAGAACGGTTCAGGCTAGACAAGCGACTGACCTTGGGTAAACTATTTGTGATCGAGCGGTTTTTCAGGATGTTTCCGTGGGTATTTTTCGAGTGAAACCAATCGCGCTGAGCCTCGCTCTGGCGCTGGCCGCGGCTCCTGTTTCTGCGCAAGGCACCCAATTCAACCTCACCGGGGTAACCGTTTACGATACGGCGGAAATCCTCGGATATGCCGCGCAGGTCGTCGTGCAACGCACCGGGACCGTTACGGCCGAGGATCTCGCTCAGACGCTCGAGATCATGTATCGCGAGGACGGGTATTTCCTCGCCGAAGTGTTCGTCGCAGATGATGGTCAGACGCTCGTGGTCGACGAGGGGCAGATCGGCGATGTGTCTATCGAAGGGGTGGATGAGCCGACCTATCGCCTGATCCGAAGCTATGTGGAGCCGATCGTCGGGCGCCGCGCCGTCACCCAGAAGGAATTCGAGCGCGCGATCATGCTCGTGGAGGATATCGAAGCGGTCTCGGCCACGGCAGAGGTCGACTATCCGGAAGGCGCCTCCGCCGCACGGGTCCGCGTCATCACGACGCCGGAGGATCGGGCCTCGGGATATGTGAGCCTCGATCACCCCTCGCGCGATTTCGGCGAAAGCGCGATCCTGAGCGTCCATCAGGAATTCCTGAGCGCGCTGACCCCGGGCGACCGGTTGCGGTTCGAGCTGTCCGGCTCGTCCGAATTCGATGGCGGTGGCGACAGCGTCTGGGGCGCTCTCGCCTATCGCATGCCCCTTGGCGGGGGCGGTGGGTTCGGCGAGGTCTATCTGGGCTCGGTCACCGCACGCCGGGATGCGCGTGGCACGCTTCTGTCCACCGACATCGAGGGCAACACGGCCATGCTCGCCTTCGGCTATCCGGTCCTGCGCGATGTGGATACCTATGGCTATGCGCTTCTCGAGGCGAAGCGGGTCGAATCCAACGTGGATGTCTCTGGCACGAAATTCGACAGCGCGGTCGATGTCGTCGGGGCTTCCTGGATATTCGGCAAAGCGCTTCCGGGCGGCGGGGCCTATGAATATGCACTGAACCTCTCTGTCGGCGAGCGTACATCGGATGCCGCGGGCTTCGATGACGGCGACAAGCATTTCTCGCACCTGCGCGTCGGGTTCGGTTACCAGCACCCGGTCGCATGGTTCGGCCCAGAAAGCGCCGTGCGCGCCGAGCTGTGGGGGCAATACTCCCCCGATCGCCTGCCGAGCATCGAGGAATTCTATATCGGCGGACGCGAGGATGAACGCGGCTACCGGTTCGCGGAGGCGCAAGGGGACAGCGGCGCGTCCGCAACGATCGAAGTCGGTCGCGACCTCTTCCCGAGTGCGGGGCAGGTCCGGCGCGTTCGGCCTTTCGGCTTCCTCGATCTTGGCTATGTGAAGAACAACAATCCCTCGATGGACGAGTTGGGAGAAGAAACCTTCGCGTCCCTCGGCCTCGGGGTCGATGCCGAATTCCCGGCGGGGGTGTTCGTGCGAAGCTATGTGGCAGCGCCCTTGACCGACGGGCCGTCCACCGGTGCGGGCGATCCTGCCTTCTATCTTGGTCTGACGAAAAGCTGGTGATCTCATGCGTAAACCGTCTCTTGCTCTGACTGTCGTCCTGTTCACGCTTCCAGCGGTGTCTGCCTTCGGTGAAGGCAATCACTTCGGGTTCTGCAATGGTGTGGGAAACAAGCACGGGGCGGCAGATTGCGGGCCGAGCGGCACCGGCACCGGCACGGGAACACCGGGGACGATCCCGACGACGACACAGCTTCCGACGACGGGCACTCAACCAACCCTTCCCACCGTTCCCGCGATCATCAATGTCGTTCCTACAAAGCCGACGGTCACTACAGGGTATGGCCCGGTTTCGACCGTGCAGGGACAGCCGGGCACGCCGATCGTCGGCACCGGTCAGTTGCCGATCGTGATCAAGCCTGTGCCGCAACCCGTCTTGACCGGTGTCGGCCCGGTGAACCCGGCTCAACCTTTGCAGACACCGTCCTTCACCGGCACGGGGCAGTTGCCGACTGTGATCAAGCCTGTGCCGCAAACTGTGCTGACGGGCGTCGGCCCGGTGAACCCGCCTCAGGCTTTGCAGACCCCGTCCTTCACCGGAACGGGCCAGTTGCCCTACGTTATCCAGCCGCTGCCGCCTACGACCGTCACCGGTGTCTCTCCGGTGCCGACCATTCAGCCGATTGCGACGCCGTCCTTCACCGGGCAGGGGATGCCCATTATCATCGTGGTGCCGAACCCGCCCACGACCTTTGGCGGCTATGGCCGAGTGCCCGCCTCGATCATCGTGCAGGCGAACCCGGGGCAAACATTCGGCGGCTACGGCCGGGTTCCGCAGCCCACGCCGCAGGCGATCCCCCAACAGGCGCCCTATGCCGTTCCGACGCCGATGCGACAATCCACGCCGGTGCTGGCGCCGAGCAAGGTCGCAACGCCGGTCGCCTCGCCGCAGATGGTGCCCGGCCAAGTGCCCACAGCCACGCCGCAGGCCGTGCCGGTGATGGTGCCGCGCCCGAAGCCGCGCCCGGTTGGCGTGATGATGACCAGTTCGACGGGCGGAAAGGTCACGCATGCCCCGTCGGTGCAGCAGCCCGCCCTTGGCAAACAACACGTCACTCATACGGCCGGTCGTCAAGCGCCGCATGATCCGCCGCGCTTTGCGTCCGCTGACGGAGGCGGTTCGTGGAATTGCATCGCGAGCGGCCATGGCAAGCGCAAACGCTTTATCGACGGCGAGGTCGCGGTCAGCGGAGCGCTCCGTCATGTCGGTGCGGTCGATGTGCTCGGGCGTGACTTGCCCGCCTTGCACCCCGATCATTCCGACTGCATCGTGTCCGTCAGGCGTCGCAAAGAGCGGTGATCGGACTCAGGCCCCGTGAGCTAGTGATGCGCACCGCATTTCCGACGCTTGCGCTGCTTTTCTCCGTAACCCTCTTTCGCTGCATGGCCGGAGCTATCGGGGAGCGAATGTAATGCCCAAAGAGTGAAGGGCGGCCACCGTCTGTGCGCTCCGTCGAGTGCTTTGCGGAGCTTTCTTACAGCCCATGAATGCTTTCTTGGTTGATGTCGTGACGATCGTCCCGGTGCTTCCGGCGATTTGCGCACCACGCAGCGAATAACCGCGTCGCAGCCAGAAGAACGAGATGGCGTTGACGGTAGAGAGCCGACATTCGGCAGGAGCGCAGCGAATGTCAGCTTTCCGCCCAAAAAACGCCTGACACATCCCCGTCATACCCAAAGTGGCAGAGCATCGATCGCCGGGCGCATCAGGTTGGGTGGGGTCGGTTTGTGGTAAGTCTTCTCGTGAATATCGCGCCCTTCATGGCCCACGATGTCGCGAATGATCTTGTCGTCGATTGCCGCGTGTTCGAGCGCGTTCTGAACGTAGTGGCGGAAGCTGTGGAAAGATAGTGCCGCGCCGCCGGCACCCAGCGTGTCATCGATGATCTGTCTCATCCGGCGCCCGAGTTTCTTGCCGTGCTTCCCGCTCTTGGGCTCCCGAAGGTCCGGAAACAGATCAGGGTGCCCGGCACGCTTCATTTTCGCGACATGGTCGAGAAACCCGATCTCGATCAGGCGCGCATGGATAGGCACGATACGACAAGAGGAGAGCGTTTTGACGCGGCGCACATCATCAAGCGGATCGAGGGTGTCGAACCGGCGCAGCAATTGCAGCTTTTCGATCTTCGCCCGCTCGCGCTTGATTACATCCGCCAGCCAGACGCGCGCCTCTTGGGGGGAAATCTCGGTCCTGATGATGCGGTCCATAAATGTGTCGCTCTCCGCACTAATCTTGCGTGCTAAGATAGTCGCCACACGGCGATCCGTCGTCCCCAAGGAGAGCTTCAGGTCAACGAATTTTGTGGAAAACACCCGGATTCGACGGCGCCATTGATAGGCAGTGCCGCGACGGGAGAGATGCGGTTGGCCGTGCATGGTCTTGCGTCGCCCTTGTTTCGACGGACCTACGCAAAACTCGGGTGATGGAACGCCCGTATGCCACACCTACGAAGCCATGAAAGGCTTTTGGTAGCTAAATCAACACCCTAGAGGGGAAGATGGCTCCGGCGGTAGGGATCGAACCTACGACCAATTGATTAACAGTCAACTGCTCTACCGCTGAGCTACGCCGGAACATGTGAGGGTGTATATGAATCTCGAATTGGGATGTCCAGAGGGTTCTGGCGAAAAAATTCAGGCTTTCGTCACGTCAGCGAAAATAGCGCCTCTGGGCGCAGGTCGGGCGCGGCGATGACTTGGTTTTGCACTGACATTTCAACGAGATGCGCGAAGACGTTGCGTTCGGCCGCGGGCAGGAGGGCTGCGGGCACGTCGGTGTAGATCGCGCGGGTGAGGCCCTGCGGGGTGGCGGGGCGCTCGGCGAGGGCGCTTCGGATCTGCTCGGTGCGGGCGTCGCGATGCGCGCGCTGACTCGCGATCAGGGTCTGAGGGTCAGTCACCGGGTCGCCGTGGCCGGGATAGAGGATGCGTGGGCTCTGCGCCTCGATCCGCGCGAGCGAGCGGTAATAGTCGCCCAAATCGCCGTCGGGCGGCGAAATCAGCGTCGAGGACCAGCCCATCACGACATCGCCGGTCAGAAGAGCGTCGCCGAGCGCGAAGCTCAGATGGTTGCAGAAATGGCCGGGCGTGTGCAGCGCGGTGAGCGACCAGTCGCCATGGCTTAGCGTCTCGCCGTCCTCAATGAGGATGTCGGGGTCGAACGCGTGATCGACGCCTTCGCCGCCGCCCGCATGGCCGCGCGCCGCGAGTTCCGCCATTACAGGTGCGCGCCCGGCTTCGGGCGGGCCGAAGGCGAGGATGGGCGCGCCCGTGGCCTCGGCCAAGAGCCGTGCGCCGGGGGAATGGTCGAGATGCGCATGGGTGACGGGGATATGGCTGACACGTTCACCCGGTGCGAGCGCGTCGAGCAGCGCCTGCAGATGGGCAGGATCGGCGGGGCCGGGATCGACCACCGCGACCTCGCCTGTGCCGATGACATAGGTGCAGGTGCCGGTATAAGTCATGGGGGACGGGTTCGGAGCCACGATCCGACGCAAGCCGGGCTGCAATTCTTCCATCTTTCCCTCCATCGCGGCCATCGTTAGGGTTCTGGCATGAAATTTCGCTGGCTGAAACAGATGATGCCGCGCGGGCTTTATGGGCGGGCCGCGCTGATCCTGATTCTGCCGGTGGTAACGATCCAGCTCGTGGTCTCGGTCGTCTTCATTCAGCGCCATTTCGAACGCGTCACGCAGCAGATGACCGAAGGGATGGTGCGCGAGATCGCTCTGCTCGATCAGGTCGCGACCAATGCGCCGACGGCAGAGGTCGCGCGCGAACGGCTCGACGTGCTCGACAAGACGCTGAACTTCGCCTCGCAATTCCCGGCGCCCACGAATCTTGCCTCGCAGCGGGGCGATACCCGCAGTTTCTTCGATCTGACCGGAATCGTGGTGATTTCGACGCTGCGGGCCAACCTGTCGCAGATCCGCTCCATCGATCTCGACAACAACACCAATTCCGTGCGGGTGGTGCAGGAGACGCCGAACGGGCCGCTCGCGGTGACCTTCGCGCGCAGCCGGGTGTCGGCCTCAAATCCGCACCAATTGCTCGTTCTGATGGTCTTTGTTTCCATTCTGATGACGCTGATCGCCTATATCTTCCTGCGCAATCAGCTGCGTCCGATCCGCAGGCTGAGCCATGCGGCGGAGGAATTCGGCAAGGGGCGCAACTTGAATTATCGCGTCTCGGGGGCGACGGAGGTGCGCGCCGCGGGCCGCGCTTTCCTCGATATGCGCAACCGGATCGAGCGCCAGATCGAACAGCGCACGCTGATGCTCTCGGGGGTCAGCCACGATCTGCGCACGCCGCTGACGCGTCTGCGGCTCGGGCTGTCGATGATGGAGGAGAATGACGAGGTTCGCGCGATGGAGCGCGACGTCGACGAGATGGGGCGCCTTGTCGATGCGTTTCTCGAGTTCTCGCGCGACGGGGCGTCGCATGGCGAGCCGGAGACGCTGCCGATCTGCGGCTTCGTTGCAGGCGTGGTGGAGGATATGCGGCGGATGGGGCGCGATGTGACGCTGGTCGATTGTGACAGCGAGGAGGAGGCGACCTTCCGCCCCGATGCCCTCAAACGCGCCTTGGCGAATCTGATCGGCAACGCGGTCCGCTACGGCACGCGCGCGGAAATCACCGTCTCTATCGCGCGCACGGGGTGGCGAATCGCGGTGCATGATGACGGGCCGGGCATCCCGCCCGAACGCCGCGAGGAGGCGATCCGGCCATTTACCCGGCTCGACCCGGCGCGCAATCAGGATCGCGGGCAGGGCGTCGGACTGGGTCTTTCGATCACCGCCGACATCCTGCGTCGCCACGGTGGATCGCTGAAACTCGGGCGATCCGAACGGCTTGGCGGCTTGATGGCCGAGATGATCCTGCCGCGGTGAGCGGCTACACATTCGATCACGCGCGCGCACGAACCGCTCACGGCAGCGAGATCGCCTCTTGCGGCCTGTCCCGGGGCCACGCATTGTGACGGGTGAGTGACATGCCCTAGTTGAATGGATGCTTCACGGCTCCTAGATATTGGGTTGAACAGGGGAGGGACGTGGTCGCCGAAAACGGGGCCGGACCCTCCTGCCAAGAGAGGAACGCCGATGACCGAATTTAGCTCTGTCACCCATCCGGTCCTGCCGCTGCGCGACATCGTGGTTTTCCCCCACATGATCGTGCCGCTCTTCGTCGGGCGCGAGAAATCCGTGCGCGCACTGGAAGAGGTGATGGCGGAGGATCGTCAGATCTTGCTCGCAAGCCAGGTCGATCCGTCGCAAGACGACCCCGATACGGACGGGATCTTCCGCGTTGGCGTGCTCGCCAACGTGCTGCAACTGCTGAAACTGCCCGATGGCACCGTGAAGGTGCTGGTCGAGGGCAAGAGCCGCGTGCGCATCACCGATTTCGTCGAGAATGAGGACTATTTCGAAGCGAATGCCGAACCGCTGATCGAGACCGAAGGCGACGTGGAGACGATCCGCGCTCTGCTGCGCTCGGTCGCCGAGGAGTTCGAGCGCTACGCGAAGATCAAGAAGAACATCCCCGAAGAGGCGCTGTCGGCCGTGGCCGATGCGACCGAAGCTGACAAGCTGGCCGATCTCGTTTCGGGCCATCTGGGGCTGGAAGTGGCCCAGAAGCAGGAGCTTCTGGAAACGCTCGACGTCTCCGAACGGCTGGAGCGGGTCTACGGTCTCATGCAGGGTGAGGTCTCGGTTCTCCAGGTGGAGAAGAAGATCAAATCCCGCGTGAAGACGCAGATGGAGAAGACCCAGCGCGAGTACTACCTGAATGAGCAGATGAAGGCCATTCAGAAGGAACTCGGCGATGGCGAAGACGGCCAGAACGAGATCCTCGAGCTCGAAGAGCGCATCGAGAACACCAAACTCTCGAAAGAGGCCAAAGAAAAGGCCGAGGCCGAGCTGAAGAAGCTCAAGTCGATGTCGCCGATGTCGGCGGAAGCCACCGTCGTGCGCAACTATCTCGACTGGATGCTGTCGATCCCGTGGGGCACCAAATCCCGCGTGAAGAAAGACCTCAGCAAGGCCGAGGCCGTGCTCGATGCCGATCACTACGGTCTCGAGAAGGTCAAGGAACGCATCGTCGAATATCTCGCGGTGCAGGCGCGCTCGGCCAAGCTGAAAGGCCCGATCATGTGCCTCGTGGGTCCGCCCGGCGTGGGTAAAACCTCGCTCGGCCGGTCTGTCGCGAAGGCAACGGGGCGCGAATTCATCCGCATCTCGCTCGGCGGCGTGCGCGACGAATCCGAGATCCGCGGCCACCGTCGGACCTATATCGGCTCGATGCCCGGCAAGATCATTCAGGCGCTGAAGAAGGCGAAAACCACGAACCCGCTCATCCTGCTCGACGAGATCGACAAGATGGGTCAGGACTTCCGTGGCGACCCGGCTTCGGCAATGCTTGAAGTGCTCGACCCCGAGCAGAACGCGACCTTCGTGGACCACTATCTCGAAGTGGAATACGACCTCTCGAACGTGATGTTCCTGACGACGGCGAACTCCTACAACATGCCGGGCCCGCTTCTGGACCGGATGGAGATCATTCCGCTCGCGGGCTACACCGAGGACGAGAAGGCCGAGATCGCCAAGCAGCACCTGATCCCGAAGCAGATCAAGGGTCACGGGCTCAAGAAGAACGAGTTCGAACTGACCGACGGCGCGCTGACCGACGTGATCCGCTACTACACCCGCGAGGCGGGCGTGCGGAACCTCGAGCGTGATATCGCGAAGCTCGCCCGGAAAGCAGTGACCGAGATCATCAAGTCGAAGGGTGCGACCAAGCACATCACCGTCGATGAGGCGAAGGTGGGCGATTACCTGGGCGTCAAGAAGTTCCGCTACGGTCTGGCCGAGAAGGAAGATCAGGTGGGCGTCGTGACCGGCCTTGCCTGGACCTCCGTGGGCGGCGACCTGCTGCAGATCGAAGCGCTGCGCCTGCCGGGTAAAGGTCGGATGAAGACCACCGGCAAGCTGGGCGACGTGATGAAGGAATCGATCGACGCGGCGTCCAGCTACGTCCGCTCGGTCGCGCCGCAATTCGGCATCAAGCCGCCGCGCTTCGAGAAGTGGGACATCCACGTCCACGTCCCGGATGGTGCGACGCCGAAAGACGGGCCCTCTGCGGGTCTGGCGATGGTGACCTCCATCGTGTCGGTGCTGACCGGGATCCCGGTGCGCAAGGATATCGCCATGACCGGCGAAGTCTCCCTGCGCGGGAACGCGATGCCGATCGGCGGCCTGAAGGAGAAACTGCTCGCAGCGCTGCGCGGCGGGATCACGACCGTCTTCATCCCCGAGGAGAATGAAAAAGACCTCGCGGATATCCCGGACAACGTGAAGGAGGGGCTGGAGATCGTGCCGGTCACCCACGTTCGCGAAGTCCTCGCCCGCGCGCTGGTTCGCCAGCCCGAGCCGGTCGATTGGGACGAGGAGGCCGAAGAGGCAGCAGCCGCTGCCGCCGCCGCGGCCAAATCGGACGGGCAGGGCGCAACCGCGCACTGATCGCCTTCGAATTGAAATCGAGAACGCCCGTCGCACATCGCGGCGGGCGTTTTTGCATTTGACCAGGTTTGCCCTTAACCTCTTCGTATTGCGATCAAAAAAGGAGCCGCCATGGCCAAGAGCCAGAAACCGAAATCGACCCGCAAGCCTCCCGTCGCGACACCCGAGGCGCCTCCGGCCTCCGCCGCGACGCTCACGCCCGCCACACCTGATCCGGCGCCTGAGCCGAGCGAGGCGAAGGGGCTAGTGCGCAAGAGGAGCTTCGTGGATCGGGTGATGGTCGAGGCCGGCGTGAAGCGCGGCGAGGCGAAGGCCATGTCGGAATCGGTCCTCAAGGTTCTGGGCGAGGCGCTCTCGGAAGGCGAGGAACTCAGCATCCCGCCGCTCGGCAAGCTGAAGATCAACCGCCAGTTCGAGAAGAACGGCGACGAGATCCTCGTGGTCAAACTGCGCCGCCCCTCGGGCATGCTCGAAGCGGTCGCGGCAGAGACGAATGCGGGTGGAGATTACCCCGCGCAGGACGGTGGAGATTTCGACGAAAACCCTCTTGCGGAGCCAGAAGAGGGGCGCTAAAAGCCCGCCACGGAGGGCGATTAGCTCAGTGGTAGAGCGCATCGTTCACATCGATGATGTCGGGGGTTCAAATCCCTCATCGCCCACCATCTTCCTACGAAGGCGCGTCTTGAATAGACGCGCCTTTGTCGTTTTCCGGTTAGTTTTCTGCGCCCTGCGGCGTCAGATTATGGGCCAGACAGCACGCCAGAGATGCGCGCCCCATGCGCAAGATGCGGAGGATGCGATGACCGAGACCACGCCGATGTCCGACGCCCGGCCCGACGAGGTGCTGCGCGTCTCCGATTGCCCGGACTGGCTGTATCTGCTGCGGGAATTCGACACGCTCTACCGGCACGGCTCGGCAGGCGGCAGCCGCCTGATCCGCAGCCATCGCAAACGGGTGCGCGATACGCTCTCGCAGATCATCGACACCAATCCCCCGGTGACGCCGCGCCAGCCGCAGCCGAAACCGGTGACAGCACATCTGTCGCGGGCGCTCGATCTGGGCGAGCGCGGCGCGGTCGCGGGAATGGCGCGGGCGCTCTCGCGCGTGACGGGGCAGCTGACTTGGGAATATGGCTACGAGAAAGTGCCGAAGGCGCTGGCGCGCAAATACGCCTATTGCGAGGTGCTGGGGCCGCGCGGACCGGTGGCTTCCGATCGGCTGGTGCTGGGATTCGTCCTGTTTGCGCCGCGCACGACCTATCCGCAGCACAGCCATAAGGAGATCGAGGAGAGCTATATCTCGGTCGCGGGCCCGTGGTCGGAGAATGACACTGCCGTGCATGCGCCGGGCTCGCTGATCCTGAACCGTCCCGATCACGAACACCGCATCACCACTGCCGATCTCGACCCCTGTCTGCTGGCCTATGCCTGGGTCGGGCCGGAGGCGCGGCTGACCGCGCCGGGGATGAAACTCTCCTCGACCCGCAAGGTGCGGATGCGCGAGGGCATCTGAGGTCTTGATCCCCGCGCAAGGCGAGGCTAGAGGAAGGGCCGGGGGCGGTTAGCTCAGTTGGTAGAGCGCTTCGTTTACACCGAAGATGTCGGGGGTTCGAGCCCCTCACCGCCCACCATTCCCTCCGAAGTCTAACGATATTAAAGGCTTGTGTCTCGTTGCGCGGCCGCGCTCAGACTCTGTTCGCGCATGGCTCTATGATATGCGCGCCACGATGCTACCTTTCCCTCAACCACAGGAAAGGAGCGCCTCAATGAGCTGGAACCCCGCCCTCGACCCCGAAATTCCGATTGGCGACGCCGTCGACGCCATTGAAACCGTCATCGCGCCGCGGGCGCGTGACCTTGGCGGATTCGAGGTGCGCCGCGCGCTCCCGTCCGCCGCGCGGCAGATGATCGGCCCCTTCATCTTCTTCGACCAGATCGGCCCGGTCGAATTCCTCTCGGGCCAACGCGGCATCGACATCCGCCCGCATCCGCATATCGGCCTCGCGACCGTGACCTACCTTCTGCAAGGCCGCCTGCATCACCGCGATTCGCTGGGCACCGATCAATGGATCACGCCGGGCGCGGTGAACTGGATGAATGCGGGCTATGGCATCACCCATTCCGAGCGCACCGACGGCAAGGTCCGCGACACCGGCCAGCATCTCGCGGGCATCCAGACCTGGGTCGCGCTGCCCGAGGAACAGGAAGAGGGGCAGGCGGCGTTCAAACATGTGGGCGCCGAGGCCCTTCCCGAACTGCAGGCCGAGGGCAAGACCGTTCGGCTCGTGCTTGGCGATGCCTGGGGCGCGCATGCGCCGATCGATCTGCCCTCCGAGATGTTCTACGCCGATGCGAATCTCGATCCGGGCGCGCAGCTCCCGCTGCCCGACAATCACGAAGATCGCGGCGTCTATGTGCTGCAGGGCTCTGTCACCGTGGCGGGCGAAACCTATGAGGAAGGCCGGATGCTGGTCTTCCGCCCCGGCGACCGGGTGTCGCTCAAGGCGGGCGGGCAGGGAGCGCGGCTGATCGTGTTGGGTGGCGCAACCATGGGCGGTCCGCGCTATCTCTGGTGGAATTTCGTGGCCTCGTCGCGCGACAAGATCGACGCCGCAAAAGAGGCATGGCGCGCGGGCGACTGGGCGCATGGCCGTTTCCAGCTGCCGCCTGCCGACGATGCGGAGTTCATTCCCGCGCCGGAGCGGTGATTGCAGCCGTTGAAGAGGGGGCTCTGCCCCCGACCTTCGGTTTCCCCCGGGATATTTCTGCCAAGAGGAAGCAGAAAGCGCATCTCATCGGGGCGCGTGCGGGCGCGATAAATAAGGGTCGCGGGCGCGCACTGAGGAGCCGCGATTTGCTTGCCCGAACGGCAGGTGAAAATTCGTCGGTTTTTTGCTCTCAGGCCGCTTGACGGGGGCAGGTCGCCCGCGTAATACCCTCCCCACGCTCGGACGGCGATCCGGGCAGATGATGCGAGCGGTTGTAGCTCAGTTGGTTAGAGTACCGGCCTGTCACGCCGGGGGTCGCGGGTTCGAGCCCCGTCAACCGCGCCA